>CAZUKU010000025.1:38252-62443 GCA_964621045.1 uncultured Gemmatimonas sp. | reverse complement strand
CGATTTGGGCATGTTCCCCTCCAAGGGAGAGTATGGCCCCACACACAGAAATCCGGACAGGCCCCGCTGCCCTCCCGGCCCAGCCCGTCGAGGGTTCCCGTTCGCCGCATCGGACGCTACGTTCTGGCGAGATGTCGGGGCCGTTTCCGTCGCACCTCTTGTCGCAGGGACCCGCCCTCCCTCCAACCATCGCGTCATGAGCGTCACGCCCCCCTCCCCGCCCTTCGACGTGTCCGGCGTGCCCCCCGACGCCTCTGCCAGCCCTCCGGGCGGCCCCACCGCCGCGCCTCCGCCTGACGCCGCTGACGCCGCTGCCCTTCCCCCGGTCGCCACCGCCGCCCCCGCAGCGCTCCCCGACGCCGGCCCAGCGCCCGTCGTTCCGCCGTACATCCCCGGTACGAGCCGCTCCCTGATCGCCCCGGACGCCCGCGAGCTCTGGAGCGTCGCCGTGGCCGGCATGGTGCTCGTGGTGGCGCACCTCGCCGACGCTGGCCCGCGCCTCCTGGCCCCGTGGCTCCCGGAAACGCTCGCCGCCTCCACCCCCGTCGAAGGGCTGGCGATCGTCACCGCGCGCTTCTTCCCATGGCTGCTGGCGCTCGTGGTGCTCACCGTGCCCTTCTCGCTCCACTGGATGCCGCGCATGGCCCAGCGCCTCCTGGAGCCGAGCCTCGTGGCCGGCTGGGTCACCCTGTTCGGCGCGGCCGGCACCGCGCTCCTGCTCGGACGCTACGGGCTCTGGCCCTGGTCCTGGGCCACCACCGTGCCGGAAACGGGCACCCTGCTCACCCGCTTCATGCTGGCCGAGCAGTATGTGGCCGTCGCGCTCTGGCTCGTGCTTGCCTGCCTCCTGGTGCCCCTGCTCGTGGAGCTCTTCTTCCGCTTCGCCCTGATCGAGTTCCTCCGCCGCCGGGGCACGCCCGTGTGGATCGCCGTGCTCGGCTCCGCCGTGGCGTTCGGCCTCACCCGGCTCACCGCCTGGACCGCGTCGCCCGGGCCGGCCATGCAGCAGGCCGCCATCGCCACCCTGCTCGGCGTGGTGCTCGGCACCATTGCCGTTCGCGGCCGGCGTGGTCGCGGACTCGGACTCACCGTCATTGCACACGGCACGTTCATTGCCTGTGAACTCGGCGTATTGCTCCGTGCGCTGACGGCGGGTTGACCACCCCCGTCACGGGGAATTCGAACGACGGAAATCGACCGATGCCAATAGCGTGATGGTAATACCGGACAGACGCCATTGCGCAATCGCCGTGGACGGCAATAGAATTGCCGGTATGCAGTACCCGTTTCGTCATTCCCATTCCGGAGTCATACGTGTCCGTTCTCGTCAAGCGTGCCATTGAAAACCACTTGAATATGCTGGACAAGCAACTCGGGTCGTTACAAGGTGACAACAAGGAGCTCACCGCGCTCGAATCCCGGCTTGCCAATGAGAAGGATCCCTTTGTGAAAGTCCTGCTCGAAGAGCGTGTGACACGTTTGAAGAAGGCCGCCGACAAGCCGAGCTCCTTCGAGCAGTATCAGTCCGAGCTCCGGGATGTGCAGAAGTATCTGCGCGCGGCGCACGCCGCCATGACGAAGGTGCCGTGGTATCTCAAGAGCAACCGCGGCAAGCAGCCCGCGGGCTCCAAGACGGCTGCCAAGAAGCGGGCCAAGTAGTACGGAACGAAGCGGCCGTCACCCATTGGAGGTTGGCGGCCGCTTTTTCACCGGGCTTCGAGTCTTATTCCTCGTCGGCCACTTCCCACTCCGCCTCGGCGGCCTCCTCGGCCGCGCCCGTGAGCGACGGCACCACCCCGGTCTGGAGACCGGTCGTCTCCACTTCGCTGAGCCGCCGCTCCACGGCCCGCGTCCGGCGCCCCGCCTCCTCCACCGTCTTGCGCGCCGTATCGAGCTGCCGGCCCAGCTTGTTCCACACGTCGCCGTACTTCCGGAACTCGGCTTTCGCCGCACCCAGCACCTGCCACACTTCGCTCGAACGCTGCTCGATCGCGAGCGTGCGGAATCCCATCTGGAGACTGGTCAGCAGCGCGGCCAGCGTCGTGGGACCAGTGAGCATCACCCGGTGGCGCGCCTGCACCTCGCTGCACAGACCGGGGCGGCGCACCACTTCGGCAAAGAGCCCTTCCGTGGGGAGATAGAGCAGCGCGAAGTCGGTGGAGTGCGGCGGGTGCACGTACTTCTCGCTGATCAGCTTCGCCTGCACGTGCACCGCGCGCTCCAGCGCCGTGGCCGCGCGGTCCACCTCGTCGGGATCGCCGCGCTGCTGCGCCAGCAGCAGCCGCTCGTAATCCTCGTGCGGAAACTTGGCGTCGATCGGGAGGAACACCGGCGCGCCGTCTCCCTTCCCCGGCAGACGCACCGCGAACTCCACCTGCTCCGCCGAATCCGGACGGATCCGCACATTGGTCGCGTACTGATCCGGCGTGAGCAGATCCTCGAGCAGCATCGCGAGCTGCACCTCGCCCCAGCCGCCTCGGCTCTTCACGTTGGTGAGCACGCGCTTGAGATCCCCCACGCCCGTGGCGAGCGTCTGCATCTCGCCGAGCCCCTTGTGCACCTGCTCGAGCCGTTCGCTCACGAGCCGGAACGATTCGCCGAGCCGGGTTTCGAGCGTCCCCTGGAGTTTCTCGTCCACCGTGAGGCGCATCTGCTCCAGCTTGGCCTCGTTGCCCTGGCGCAACTGTTCGAGGTTGGTGTCGAGCGCTGTCCGGAGCGCCGTGGTGTGCCGGGAGAGCGCGGCCTCGAAGCCGGTGCGTCCGTCGGCCGATTCCCTGCGCAGCGCCGCGAGCTGTTCGGTCTGCTGCTGCCCGAAGCCGGACAGCCGCGACTCCAGCGCCGACTGCTGCGCGGTCAGCATGCTGCGGAGCTCCTCGCGGGCCAGGCGGCTCTCCTCACGGAGCGCGGGAACGAGGCCCGTGAGCCGCTGTTCGAAGGTGTCGAGCCGGCTGGTGAGCGCCGCGGCGGCGGCGCGGGTGCGGATCACCAGCAGGAGCGTGGCGACGGCGGCGGCCAGCGTGAGCGCGGCGAGGATGAGCAGAGGCATGTGGGGCGGCAGGAGTCAGGAGCACTACCATATTCCCATATTTAATAATATATTGAGATATATGAAGACGACCGTAGAGATTTCCGACAGCCTGTTCCAGGAAGTGCGGGATCTGTCCCGGCAGCAGCAGCGTTCCCTCCGGTCGCTCATCGAGGAGGGGCTTCGTCTCGTGCTGCGGGAGCGTCGGGCCGAGCGTGACGGGTTCCGCCTGCGGAAGGCGACGTTCGGGGGAGAGGGGCTGTCTCCCGAGTTGCCGCCCGGGGACTGGCAGGTCGTGCGGGGCCGGATCTACGGCGGCCGCGGGGAATGATCGCGGTCGACACCAACCTGCTGGTGTACGCGCACCGGGAGGATTCGCCGTGGCACGCGGCGGCGGATGACTGGCTGACCTCGGTGGCGGAGGGGCCGGATCCATGGGCCATTCCGTGGCCCTGCCTGCACGAGTTCCTCGCCATCGTCACGCATCCGCGGATCTATCGGCCGCCCACGCCTCGCGAGCGGGCCGTCGAGCAGGTGGAGGCCTGGCTCGAAGCGCCCGGGCTGCACCTGCTCGGCGAAGGGGACGCGACCGGGTACTGGCCTGCCCTGCGCCATCTCGTCCTGAAAGGAGGTGTCGTGGGCGGGCAGGTCCACGACGCGCGGATCGCCGCGATCTGCCGCCATCATGGCGTGCGTGTGCTCTGCACCGCCGATCGGGATTTCAGCCGGTTTCCGGAGCTGGCGGTGCGGAATCCGCTGATCTGAGGGGCACCGCCAGGGCGAAGAGGGACGAGATCACCCCACCGCGAGGTCGAAAATTAGTTCTCTGCCGATCGCCTCAGGCAGCGGCAGCCGCCAGGCGAGGTCTTCTGCCATCCCTTCGTCGAACGAGTAACCTTGTCCCATCACGATCTGAAACCATCGCTGTCGATCGCGCACAACTCGATACTTCCGCTCATCGGCGCTTCCGGCAATGAACGGTTCATATATGACGATCGGCTCGCCGTCGATTTCGGCGAGACAGCGGATTCGATCCAGCCGACCTGTCCGCTGTTCGACAACGCTCGGGTTCCAGTCGAGATCATGATGGATGACGTGACGACAGAAACGATGCAGATCTACTCCTTCTCCGAGCACTTTGCTGCTCACGAGGATCTCAGGGAAAAGGGGGCTGTTGAATGCCAGCATCACCCGCTCGCGAGTTTCCTCTTTCGTTTTCCCATACACCAGGCGAACGGGTTTTTCTGCGCGATATCTAGTGCGATATCCGGAGTCCTCGCTGCGTGGGCTCATTGAGTAGCTGGCAATCGCGTGAAGATATGTCTTGAGTGAATTGCCCGCCTCGTCTTGTTCGAAGCTGTTCGTGTCTTCATGAGCGGAACGCAATGCCTGTTCGTTCACGAAATGCATGAATGTTTTTGCGCGATCAATAAAGGATTTCGTTGCCCCATCGAGAGGTGACACGAGTGCGTTGCGCAGGACTTCACACGCCGCGTCCCGATCCACCGTCTTCACATGACGATCCCGGAAGACCGCGTAGAACCGGGGATCACCCGCAGGTAGTATGCGGACAAGAAACGGGACCGAGCGAACGTACGACATCAGCAGCCCTATCAGCTCGGTTTTTCGATGATGTATTTCTTTCCATTGCGGGTCATCTACAACACCTTCGACAATCTCTCGTGCAGCGCGTTGAAACGGACTGTTCTCGGTTCGGATCCGTTCGGCGACTCGTTCGATCGTAGCATACGCTTGCTTCTCATCATCAATACCGGTGCGCTGTTTTGCCATCAATCTGATCCGACGATCCAGTTCCCGCTCGATATGCGTCGCGAGTGCACGGGCCGTCTGCACGTAGAAGCAGAAAACGAGCACTTTCTCTCCCTTCTGCCAAAGGTCGATGACACGACGTACAACGGGCTGGATTTTCGGATGACGGCCTGCACCATCACCACTCTCGGGGATATGCCGCTTGATCTTGCTCGCATACCAAGTCATGGGTACGACGGATGCGACATGATCCCGCGAGGCATCCTCTGGCGTAAAATCGGGAGTGTCGTGGTCGAGGATGCCTTCCGACGCCTTCCTTGTGTGATGGAACGCTTCGAACGAAGAGCAGAGTCCGTCAGCGAACTTGAGCAGTTGGCCTCCGTGACCCGCCGCCTCTCCCTGAGCCCGTGCCGCGAGCAGGAAGGCCAATGCATCCCCACGAGTGAAAGTGAGGCCGCCTCGCATTTCAGAATCCCGGATCGCGGCACCGGGCAAGTTCCGACGGCGAGGCTTGATGGTGTCGGAGAGCAGTGACGGCCGGTTATGCCGAATGAGCCATGTACGCAACCCATCCCAGTGTCCGATCTTCCCTTCGGCGGATTTCTTCGTCCTTTCGCAGCGCCCGAGTGCTTCGACTACAGAGCGCTCTACAGGGTCGATTTCCATCGGATTCGAGGCATGGACCTTCTCCAGCCAATCCTGCACTGCCTCTTCAGTCTGCGATTGATCGAGCGAAACACCGGTTCTGCGGCTCACTATTTCGGGGGTGAGACGTCCCCAGACGCGTTCGAGTTCGCGAGCGGCCAGTCGGTTATTGTCGAGGTGCTCATGCAGCTTGTCAAGCCCATCGCGCAGCATATCACGGGAATGCGACGGTGCCGATCTCCCTGTCCATTTGATGGCGTCGAAGCAACGCAGAACCCGGAGCAGCTCCGTATGGTTGAGTTGAAAAGGAGTCGCGGTCAGCAGCAACATCCGATCGAACCGTCCGGCAAGCGGAGTTGTCAGCTGTTCGGCTGCCTCCGAGCTACGGAAGAGGTTGGCGAGTCTGGTCCCGTCATTCTTCGCATGGTGGGCTTCATCGAGAATGAGCAATGGCGATTTCCACGCGATCTGATTCCGCCAGGAACCAAAAACTTCCTGGCAGGCGTCATTGAAGGCCCTGCACATACGCTGGATCGATTCCGGCTTCGGGTTTCCGAGTCCGAGCAGCGCATCATGCAGGAAGCTGGTGAGTGGCTTCCACTCCAACTCATCGGCGTGCTGCTCAAGAGTCGTCGGGATGAGGGTCTGCCCTTGCATCGTTCGAGCGCCATGCCTCTGAAGCAGATCGTGCCATTTCTTGAGGGGCATGGACATTAGTCGGCCAATCAGGTCCGGTGTGAGCGCTTTCTCTTTTTGCTGACGTATCAAGCGGGGTGCCCATTTCGCGATACACTTGATCCGCTCAGCGGACAGGCGAGTTCTGCTGCGTGCCAATCGCAGCATAGCGAGCTTGATCCACGGATCACGGAGGCTTGCCGTGTATGCGGTCACGGATGTAACGATCAGGCGAGGGCGTTTATCAGCCGGATGATCGAACAGCCGGAACAGTTCCAGAGGCCGGCGAGCTTCTGCAGTCCGGACATTTCGCAACTGCGACTCCGGAGGGATGCAGGAGTGCTGAAAGTATCGCCAATCTCTGTGCCATTTAGAGACGAGCCCTCTGGGGACGGTGATAATGACCGGTCGTTTCTGATGCCAAGTAGCATCGATGACCGATGCGGCCACCGCGAGGGCTACGAATGTTTTCCCCATCCCCACTTCGTCAGCCAGCACGACTCCTGGCTGTGTGCCGAGTCGGTGGAGTATTTCTTCGGCAGTCCTCGCCTGGCGTCTGGCATCGGAACTCGTTACGCCTGCGACATTCGCATGCCCGAATGACCCTGCGAGATCCAGTCCCTTCAGATACGACCATTCGATACTCACGCGATGCGGTTCCCCTATGTGGCGGAAGGAGTTTTCAGCCGTTTCCCGGCCTCCTTGCGGCAGCTGACGAGATATTGGATGACATCATCACCAGGGAAGCATGGGACGCATGATGCGTCTGCCAGACTCTCCAGCACCTTCACCACCTCGCGAAATGGAGCAAGCACGACAGCACCGGCAACAGCTCGCTTCTGGGCCGCCTCTCCGGCATATCCCGCCATGAGAATCAGTTCGGCTAGTCCGAATACGCACCCCTGTGCGGCTCCCATGCTGTCTCCCATCTGTTGATCACCCCTCATTTGCTGTACCAGCGCACGGCCTAACGCGGCCAGTCCGAACGGGTGGATGAGGAGTCGAAAGCGCATCGCGGCTTCCGTAGCCGGTGTCTCTGCAATACGTGCAGCCGCCCCCGCAAGTGCCCGGCCCAGTCTCCGTGTGCGATACAAGAGATATCCGTCCGTGCTCACGAGATGCAGTGGATCGAATGCAGGCTGCTTCGATATTGAAGTCTGTCCCCTGGCCTCGCGCCATTCGAAGGCCCGAGCCACGTCTCGACGAGCAATCAGGTGTGCAAGAATCTCATCGACCGTACAGGAGATGTCGATGTCGTCCAAGGGAATGTCCGAAGCATCCCGGATGGTGACGGGGAGCAACCCATGGCCTTGCAAGCCGTCTCGTTCTTTCCAGGTCACGGTAAGCACACGTATCCGGAGTGGCGGTACTTCGGTCGAGAGCGTGACTTCCTCTTCCAGTTTTGGCCAAGTGTCGTCGCCCTGAAGAACGGGCAACGGATTTTTCCCTGGAATCGAGATACTCCATGCTTCGGGGATGGGGCCGGATTGGAGTTTGAATGTGAAAGTAAGTATCGCTTGTCCTGATGTCCCGTCTTCTCTCTGCGGGACCTGCAGATACGACGCTTCGAAGAAGCTCGGCAAGGGAAGTGGCAGAGTTTCGGGATCATCTTCGGGAGTGATCAGGGCGTCGTTCCATTCGATCTTCGCATCTTCCAGACATGCCAATTCAACCCCATCCCCGAGCAGCCAGTTTTCTTCCAACTTCTCGACAGCACTACTCTGGTATATCAGACAGATGTTTGCTTCGATGCTTTGAGAACCCGTGCCCATGCCGCGCGATGTGAAATTACTCGACCCGATGAGTGCGAGATGCAGGGATTTCCCGCGCAGGATCAACGCCTTGGAGTGCAGCGTACGTGTGACACCTTGTCTGGCGTCGGACCATTCTGTAGGAAGGATTCCCTTCCACAGACACTCCGAAAAAACGCTCGTGCACACACGAGCGAAATTTCCGGGTGCTTCGAAACGGACCATATGGATCTCGGTGTCATCGCTTTCCTCGCAGACCGCCGGCAGCAACAGCTCCACCATGGCACGTTTCGAGAAACGCAACGCGTCAAACTTCCGAACAAGTGTTACCTGCGCTTTTTCTCCTGTATCCACGAAGGGAGTCAGGATGCTTACTCCCTGGACCGGACGATTACCCCAGAGGCTGAGGACGGTGGACAGTACGCGCTTTGCCCGGCGATGATCTGATCGCCCGGGGAAGCCCGGTACGAAATGCAGGCGCGGGAGGTCTTTCTCGGCGAACGACTGTCGTGCTTTCAACCAGCCATTGGCCAGGCTGCGAACGCGTTCGATCTGCCCCGCGATCCGGTTGATCACTGCTGGTGCGCATGCTGCACACTCCATTACACGCTGGACAAAATCCAGAACCTCGAACAGCACCTCGCGTGGAACGGACTCGGGAGCATCGTAGAAATCCAGCACGCATGACAGCTCACGGTTCGTCTCATAGCCTGGTCGCGTGAGGTTCGCCGATCCGACGATCACACGCACCCACCGCTCCCATGCCAGAATGCTGACCTTCGAGTGCTGAACACTGCCGCGCGGAGGACGGATCGGCACCTGATCCCAGCGGATAGTTGTCTGTTCAGCGCTGACCTTTCGAGCGTCCACGAGCACCGCGACAGGAATCGTCGAGAGCTTCTCCTCGCGCTGGAGCAGCAGCTTCGTCTGTTCGCCATCGACATCATCATATCGAAGCCCGAGAAACCTTGTGAGTAGCGTGCGCTCGAAAAAATCGGCGTTGAACTCGTATGTCGTAGCAAGACAACTCATCGGATCCCCCGCATCGGGGTCCGGAGCCCCCCATAGGGGCGAAAACTCGCGTGGCATCATTGGGGTTCTTCCGGCGGCATCTGCTTCCAGAGACCGACATCACGCATCAGAGTTGTCATGGCAGCGACCCGCAGAGGGTGGGTATAGCCGTTCACGACTTCCGTTCGCCCTTCGGAACCACGGTTAATTCCGACGACAAGCAGGCGCCCGTCGCTCCGCATGATCCAAGGACCTTTCTTTTTTGCGGCCTGCGTCCGTTCATGACGGGTCAACAGTGCTGTCACCCCCTCCCCTTTCTGTTCGAGTGCGGCGGTCACATCATCTCGAAGCTCCCGGAGCTCTTTTCCGAGAGCTGGCTGGAAACACGCGGAAAGTGCGCGCTCGAGTGATTTTACGGTGGACCGCAGTTGTTTCTGCAACACCTGCCATCGCTCGGCGAACCCGGATATCGAACAGAGTGCATCCGTTGAATCGACTCCGGTTTCACGCAATGTCTCCAGAATCTCGTAGAACATCGCTTCGAGTACGGCCGCGGGCAATTCCACACCTTCGGCGAGAACGATGGCGCGCCAGATGGACACGTCCTCGGCATCTGTAGCACTCAGACCGGGCCGGATGCATTTCCAGAGATATTGACGTTGCGTGCCTGCCAGGTCCGTTGGCGGTGTTGTCATGCAGGTGCCCTGCAGCAGAGCCATCATCCGACATCGCGTCGGATCAGATCGCAGCACCTTTCTGAGGTTCTTGCGTTCCCGTGTTCCGATCTGGCCGAGCAGCAATCGACTTCCGATTTCTCCCCACAGTTTGTCCCCCCGAGCTGGCCAGTGCTTCGAGCTGGCTACCCTGGACGTACAATCCACGATTTTCCTGATCCAATTCCTCCCGGTTTCACTACCGGTACTCGACAGGATCCCGAACAATCCGGCATCTTCTGCCCACGATTCGATCAACACCTCTCCGTCTCGGCATGGAACGAACTCCCGCTTTTCGATCAGTTCTGCATGCCTTGCCAGTGTCGCATAAACACCGGAAGGAGCATTGATCGTGGGCGCCGAAAGATAATTGTCCGATGTGAGGGGCACTCCCCGATCAATGGCAGTCTGGGCTAGACGTTTTCCCGGCAGGCCGTCCGTATCACCATTCTTCGCAGAACGTAGAATCGCCGTGACGGCGAGCCGTTCGAATGCCATTCGTGCATCATGCAACTCCAGCCGATCGTCTTGGTCGCATACGCGTCTGGACACCTCCGCCGAGAGTACGGTAAGAGTAATCAGACGTGCGCGCCTCATTCGGTTCGTGATCCCGGGGAACATCAAATCGGCCACTCGGTCGGCATTGGCAGCGAGCCCGAGTGGATCGATGCTTCCGGGCGGCAGCATCGTTCTATCGTATTTCGAGGCGAAGGGAAACCACGGCGGAGTTCCAGAGGACATGGGCAGCAGCAGTCGTTGGAGCTTGAGAAAGCCGGAGTTCGTTCGGTATTGTTGGCGGGGAATATGGGCCGATACACCGATCTCCGGAGCATATGTCAGGCCTCATTGTGTTTTTACTCGACCTGCGTAGAGTGGCCACGACTATTGCCGTCCTCCTTGAAATGAGGCCAGTGCTTGTGACCTCGAAAACAGGGTATTACTATTACTGGTATTACTCAGAATCGAGACCCCCATGAAAATCACATCCAAGGGACAGATCACCATCCCCCAGCACATCCGGGAGCGGCTGGGGCTTCTGCCGGACACGGAAGTGGAGTTCGAGATCGACGGAGACGAGGTGCGGCTGCGGAAGGCCGTGTCGAGCGCGAGCCGCGGAGAACGGCTCGTGGAGCACATGCGCGGCCGGCTCCGTGGAGGAATGAGCACCGACGAGTTGCTGGCCCTCACACGCGGCCCCTTCGAGGAGTTCGAGGAACCGGAATGATCCGGGCCGCGGCAGTTCCACATATCGAAACCGGAACGCCCGTGCTCGTGGATACGAACGTCCTGATGGACGTGTTCACGGAGGATCCGGTCTGGTTCACCTGGTCGGCCGCGGCGCTTGCCGAAGCCGGCAGCCGGACCATCCTCGTGCTGAACCAGATCGTGTACGCCGAGCTGTCCGTGGGGTTTCCCACGATCGAGGCACTGGACGAGGCGTTGCCGTTCGACCGGTATCGGCGCGAACCGCTGCCGTGGGACGCCGGCTTCGTGGCGGGAAAGGCATATCTCGCATATCGCCGCCGCGGGGGTTCGCGCCGGTCGCCACTCCCGGACTTCTTCATCGGAGCGCATGCTGCGGTGTGCGGCTACCGGGTGCTGACGCGTGACGCCGCGCGCTATCGCACGTATTTCCCGGGACTGCAGGTCGTTGCGCCGGGCGAGGGGGACTGAACACCTCGGTAGTGGGTCAGTTTGAGATGTGACACAGGGCGCTGGCCGGACACCCCCGATGGAGTTATTCTTCGGATATGCCAAAGCGCACTGGCAAGCCCACTCCGAGCGATGACGTCAACCAGGCGGCATACCGCGCCGTCCAGGCACTGACCGGCGACACCGAGCCGGAGGAGACGCCGAGCCCTCCCCCTGCCGCCCCCGACTCTGCGCCGTCTCCCGCTCCTGCCCCAAAAAACCCGGCAGCGGTCGCCCTTGGGCGGCTTGGAGGGAAGAAGGGCGGGAGGAATCGGATGGCGTCCCTTACCCCCGAGGAGCGCAAAGCGCTGGCCAAGAAAGCGGCAGCGAAGCGATGGGATAAGAAACCCGAAGATTAGACGAATAAACATCATCTGCCACCTCTGCCGCCAGTCGGACTTGCGCGGACTTGGCAGACGCTGTATCCTGCCAGGGCACGCACACCTCTGCCTTGGGAAGGCTATGACCAGTCCGACGTCCACCGCCGGGTCCGCGGAGAGCACCCCTCCGTACCTGGCCTACGCGCGGTTCGAAAGCTTTATCGGCTCGCTGCATGGCAAGCCGCTCCCGACGCGCATCGATCGCTCACTGATGCACAAGATGTCCGGCGGCGATCAGTCACAGGTTCGGGTCGCCCTTCGCTTCTTGGGCCTCGCCGAAGGCGACGACAGCGCGGTGACGGGCAAGCTGAAGCTGCTTGTCGAGACGTACGAAAAGCCGCCCTCCCCTGCGTGGAAGGCCCACTTCGCGGAGATCATCCGCAACGCTTACGAGCCGATTGTCGGGGAGCTCGGAGTGACGGCCACACAAGGGCAGCTGGATGAGCGATTCCGGGAAGTGGGCAAACTCTCAGGCTCCTCGCTGGTGAAGGCCGTGCGTTTTTATTTGGCTGCGGCTGGAGCGGCCGGCGTGCCGGTGTCACCCCACTTCAAAGGAACGAGCGTCTCGAGCCCGTCACGGCGGGCCAAGAGGCCCAAAGCGAACAACAGCAACGGAGCCGACAACGAGGGGGCTAAGGGGCCAAGCGAAGTACTGGGTCCCGGAATGGATGAAATTACCGTTCCGATCCCCGGCAAATCCGTGAAGGTTTGGTTGCCGGCCGACCTGACGCAGTCAGAGTTCGACTTCGTGGTCCAGACACTCAAGACGTGGCGGAAGCTCAAGACGGAGCAGGGCCAGCGCGAGTGAAACGCGAAAGCGGCTACCGGAGCCTTGGGGAAGGATGAACCGGTAGCCGCTTCTCACTATTCCAAGGAGGGACCATGATCCGAGGACCGTAGCCCGACATCCCGTCGACGGGCGCTCGCGCGCTCGTCGATTCCCGGAGGGTGCCTGAACGTGGTGTTCTAAAGGGACTTCTCATTCCTGGTGACCGCTGCAACGGTCAGGGGTTCGATTCCCCCACCCTCCGTCCGTCGCCAGTTGCCCGGCTAGGTTCAAGGAGTATACGAACTTAGCCGGGCATTGGCAATAATTCCTGCGTAAAACATGCCAGAACGGTCTAGCATATTATTACGCTCTCCCTCCCGGCCCGGGCCGCGATTCTGCGCGGACTCGTCGAAGGCAACTCCATCGCCCGCATGACCGGCGCCGGCAAGAACATGATCCTGCGCCTGCTGGCGACGTGGTCGAGTTCTCCGCGACCTATCAGGACTACGTCCTGCGGAACCTGCCGTGCGAGCGCGTGGGGGCGGACGAAATCTGGTCCTTCGTCGGGGCCAAGGCGAAGAACGCCACTAAGCCGGTCAGGAAGAACGCCACTAAGCCCGGTCAGGGCGACCTCTGGACGTACACGGCTATTTGCGCCACGTCCAAGCTGGCCGTATCGTGGCTGGTCGGCTTCCGCAACGGCGAGAACACCAAGGCGTTCATGGTCGATGTCGCGGCCCGGCTGGCTCGACGGGTTCAGCTTACCACGGACGGCCTCTCGTGGTGCCTGGCCGCCGTTGAAGAAGCGTTCGGATGGAACGGGACCGACTACGCGCAGCTCATCAAGACCTACGGGGCGAGTCTCGAAAGCGGACAGGGCCGGAAGTACAGCCCGATGGAATGCACGGGAGCGATCAAGACCCCGGTCATGGGTGCCCCGGACCGCGAGCAGATCTCCACGTCCTACGTCGAACGCCAGAATCTGACCATGCGCATGTCGATGCGCCGGTTCACTCGGTTGACGAACGGTTTCTCGAGAAGGCCGAGAACCACGTGCACGCGGTCAGCCTGCACTTCATGCCCAACAACTTCTGTCGTCCCCACCAGACCCTGACCAAGGCGGCCAAGGGGATCAAGACCACGCCCGCCATGGCCGCCGGGGTCACCGACCACGTCTGGACGGTCGAGGAAATCCTCGAGAAGATGGACCTCTCGTTTCTGTTACACTCAAACTGACCCACTACACCTCCCCCGACTGGCACCACGCCCCTCCGTCTGCTACGTTTAAACGCTGCCCGGGAACATGGAGTGCGATACGCCGGACCACTGGCGCGTCCCGCTCCCGTCGATCGGCGCAACACCTTGCACAACAACGATTTTGGAGAGATGGCCGAGAGGCTGAAGGCACCGGTTTGCTAAACCGGCATAGGGGTAACACCCTATCGCGGGTTCGAATCCCGCTCTCTCCGTCGCGGGTCCGCCCCTTACCCGGCGGGCCCGCGCTGTGTTTTCGGCACGTGCGCGCGTTCCAGACTCCGCCTTCCTCCGGGCCCAGCCCCCGGGTTCCATGACCGATACGACCGCTCCCGCGAACGCCCCGGCGCCGCGCGTCCGCTTCGCCCCCTCCCCCACCGGCTTCCTGCACGTGGGCGGCGCCCGCACTGCCCTCTTCAACTGGCTCTACGCCCGCAAGCTCGGCGGCGCGTTCCTGCTCCGCATCGAGGACACGGACCGCCAGCGCAGCACCGACGACAGCACGCGCGCCATCTTCGAAGGACTCGCCTGGCTCGGCCTCGACTACGACGAGGACGTGGTCTTCCAGGGCGCCAATCTCGAACGCCATCAGGCCGACGTCGACCGGCTCGTCGCCTCCGGCGCCGCCTATCGCGACTTCACGCCGCACGCGGAGCTCGAGCGCATGCGCGCCGAGGCCGAGGAACGCAAGGTGCCGTTCCGCTTCGATCGCCGTCTCGCCGAGCTTCCCGACGATGTCGTGGCCACGAAGCTCGCCGCGGGCGAACCGTACGCCGTGCGCTTTCGTGTGCCCGACGGCACCACCGAATGGGACGACGCCGTGCACGGACGCATCGCGTTCCCCAACAAGGACATCGAGGATTTCGTCATCCTCCGCTCCGACCGCACGCCGGTGTACAATCTCGCCGTCGTGTCGGACGACATCGCCATGAGCATCACCATGGTCATGCGCGGTGACGACCACATCTCCAACACGCCCAAGCAGATCCTGCTCTACCGCGCGCTCGGCGTTCCGGTGCCGGAGTTCGCGCACGTGCCCATGATCCACGGCACCGACGGCAAGAAGCTCTCCAAGCGGCACGGCGCCACCGCCGTGGGCGACTATCAGCACCTCGGCCTCCTGCCGAGCACGATGGTGAACTTCCTCGCGCTGCTCGGCTGGTCGCCCGGCGACGACACCGAAGTGATGACGCTCGACACGCTGCTCGCGAAGTTCTCGCTCGACGGCCTGCAGAAGAAGGCCGCGATCTTCGATCCGCAGAAGCTCGAGTGGATGAACGGACAGCACCTGTCCATGCTCTCGCTCGGCGAAGTGCTGCCGCACGTGTATCCCGCGTTCGAACGGCTCGGCGTGGCCACGCGCGCCGATCTCGACGCGCGCGACGAATGGTTCCGCGGACTCGTGGATCTGCTGCGCGTGCGCGCGCGCACGGTCGACGACATCGCGCGCCAGGCCGTGCCCTACTTCCAGGACGACATCACGTACGACCCCGAGGCCGTCTCCAAGCAGTGGCGCGACGCCACCGCGTCGGCGGAGATCCTCGCCGCCACGCGCGAACGACTCGGGGCACTCCCTGCCTGGGAGCCCACGGCCATGGAAGTCGCGCTCCGCACGCTCGCCGAAGAGCTCGGCGTGTCGGGCGGCAAGATCTTTCAGCCGCTGCGCGTGGCGCTCACCGGACTCACGGTGAGCCCGGGCATCTTCGACGTGCTGCTGTACGTGGGACGCGACCGCTCGCTGGCGCGGCTCGATGCCGCGGTGCGCTGGCTGGGCCAGGAGGGGTCGGCGGCGTAGCGCGGTCCGCGCGATGCGCGGCAACGGCTCCGCAGCCGACCGTCGCTACGGTCGGCCGGTGTTGTTGCTGCCGCTCTGATCGGGCGCCACCACCGCCGGCTTGGCGATGTAGCGCCGGCGTTCGGCACGCTCCCGGTCGCGCCGTTCGCGTAGCTCTTCCACGAGCATCTTGAACTGATCGTTGCCGGGCCCGGCGGTGCGGAATCGCGCGATATCCGACTGGGCGTACGACAGCCGCCGGTTCCGCTCGGCTTCGATCGGATTGCTGGTGAGCGCCTGCTGCGCTCCCATCGGCAGCAGGCCGAGCAGCGCGCTGGGGATCGTGACCTTGCCGAGGCGGATCCCCGACGCGTCCACGCCCCATGTGCCGCCCTTGCTGTCCGTCTTCGTCCAGGACGCCGTGCGCGGCCCGAGGGAGTGCACCACGGCCAGGGAATCGAGGGAATCGCGTGCCGACCCGAGCGCCCAGGTGATCACGCTGTCGATCTCGCGCGCACCGGGGAGACGGCCGTTCGCGCCATCGGCCTCGGCACGGACTTCGTCACGGAGCGAACGCAGATCGCCCACCGTCCACAGGCGCTCGTCGGCGCGGGGGACCAGCCCCACGACCGCCGCCTCCGCGGGAGGCAGCCGGTTCACGGCCGCGCCACTGTCGACGACGGGTGGCGCCAGCCGCTCGACGGGGGCCGTGGGCACGGCACCCGCGTCGCCCAGCACCGGGCCGCGGCTCGGCGCGGACACGGGTGCACGGACGGCCGGCTCACGCGCTGGAACGGGCGGCGGCGTTTCGGGCGCCGTCTGCACGAACGTGATCCGCTCCTCCACGGGACGCTCGCGGCCGAGGCCGAGATAGTCGCGGAAGCTGGTATCGAACGTGATCGTGTGCAGGAGCACGGCCGCGAGCACGAGATGCACGGCCACCGCCACGGCCATCGCGCGCGGATTGCGCTGCGTGGACGGCCTGAACGCACCGAGGCGCAGTGGCCCGCGCGCTGGCGGGCCCGCAGCCTCCGCGGACGGGGCAGCCGGACTGCGATGCTGCGCTCGATCCTGCGGGGGTGGAGTAACGGCCATACCTGTTCAGTACCCTCGCGCGGTCCGATCGTTTCCCCTGCGGAACGTCATTCCGGCACGATTGTCGGCGATCATGGCTGACGATCCCGGGCGATCACCGGATTTCGCACCCGGCTGATCCCTTCGATCTCGATCTCGACGTCGTCGCCGGCGGTGAGCGGACCCACCCCCTCCGGCGTCCCGGTGGCCACCAGATCCCCCGGTTCGAGCGTCATGATCCCTGAAATGTACCCGAGCAGCGCCGGGATCGCGAATACCATCGCCGACGCGCGTCCGCGCTGCCGCTCCTCCCCGTTCACGCGCGTGATCACGGTGAGCGTGTCCAGGTCGTCGGGGACGGGCCCCACGGCGCCCACGGGGCAGAAGGAATCGAACCCCTTGGCGCGCGCCCACTGGCCATCGGATTTCTGCAGGTCGCGCGCCGTGACGTCGTTGAGCGCCACGATCCCGCTGATGGCGGCGCGGCACTCGTCCTCGCTCGCGTCGCGGAGACGCGCGCCGATCACGACGCCGATCTCCCCCTCGAACTCCACGCGCGCCGAGGCCGCGGGGAGACGGATCGGCTCGCCGGAGGACACGAGCGCCGACGGCGGCTTGAAGAAGAGCAGCGGGCGCACCGGCACCTCGTTGCCGAGCTCGGCCGCGTGCGCGCGGTAGTTCCGGCCGATGCAGATGATTTTCGATGGAGTGAGCATGGAGGGAGTGTGAAGGCTACGCGAAGAACGCGCGGATGTCGGCATAGACGTCGACCCACGCGCCCGTGACGCGGCGCGCGGGCGGCAGCGCGTCGAGCAGGCCGCGGCCGTAGCGTTTGGTGAGCACGCGCGGATCGCTCAGCACCACCACGCCGCGGTCGGCGGCCGTGCGCACGAGCCGGCCGAACCCCTGCTTGAGCCGGAGCGATGCGTGCGGCAGCATGTACTCCATGAACGCATTGCCGCCGCGCGCCTCGATCGCCTCGCACTGCGCCGCCACCACGGGCTCGCTCGGCACGCGGAACGGCAGCTTGGCGATGAGCAGCGCGCGGAGCGCTTGGCCCGGCACGTCCACGCCTTCCCAGAACGATGCCGTGCCGAAGAGCACCGCGCGTCCCGTATCGCGGAACCGCCGGAGCAGCACGTCGCGCGCCTCGTCTTCGCCGTGCACGAGGAACGGCCAGGAGCCGTCGAGTCCCTGCGCGCGCCACCACGCCGCCGCCGCGCGCAGGTCGCGGTGGCTCGTGAACAGCCCGAACACGCCGCCGTCGCTCGCCTGCGCGAGATCACGGAGCTGCCGGTGCACGGCATCGGTGTGCGCGTCGGCGCGTTCGTTGGGCGCGGGCAGGTCGGTGGGCACCACGAGCAGCGCCTGGCGCGGATAGTCGAACGGCGACGGGAAGATGTCCGTCCGCACGACGTGCTCCGCGCGGCGCGCGCGCGGCGCCGGCTCCGCGTCGTCGCGCGCCGGTGCGGCGGCGTTCGTGAGCCCGAGCCGCTGCCGGAGAAAGTCGAACCCGCCGTTGGTGGCGAGCGTCGCGCTCGTCACGATCGCCGTCTCCACGCGATCGAACAGATCGGCGCGCAGGATGGGCGCGAGATCGAGCGGCACCGCGTGCGCCGATACACTGCGATCCGGCCCCGGTTTGCCCGACAGCTCGAGCCACCGCACCATGGGCTCGCCGCCCGCGCCGGGCCGGAGCGTCTGCACCAGCGCATCACCGGCGTTCTCGAGCCGCCGTCCCACGCCACGCAGCTCGCCGATCGTGGTGGACAGCTCCTCGGCCTTCTTCGCATCGCTCTCGATGCGTTCGCGCACGAGACGGAGGCCGTCGTTGAGCAGCGAGATCTCGCGCAGCAGGTCGGTGAACGCGGCATCGAGCCCGTCGTGCCAGATCGGGTGTCGCGCGAACGCGTCGTCGAGCCGGAGCGCGCCGCCCGACGGCTGTGTTTCGAGCAGGACCTGCAACAGGTCGAACATCCGCTGTCCGAGCTCCCGCGCCCGGTGCGTGCTCGGCGCCAGCCGTTCACGCACGAGATCGAGGCTCGCCGTGCTCAGGAGATCGCTCGACGCGGCGAGTTTCGTGGCGAGCACGGGCAGCAGCCCCTTGTTGCCGCGACGTTCCAGACGGCCGAAAAGCCGCGCCATGCCGCGGCGCGTCACCGAAACACCGAGGTGGCTCGCCGCGGCCTCCTCGAGATGATGCCCTTCGTCGATGATCACGCGGCGATACGACGGCAGCACGGCCGCGTCGTCCCAGTTGCCGGCTGCGCGGCGCACCGCCACGTCGGCGAGCAGCAGATGGTGATTCACCACCACCACGTCGGCGAGCGAGGCGCGCTGCCGCGCCTTGAAGAGGAAGCAGTGGTCGTAGTGCGGACACTTGAGGCGGCCGCAGAGATCGGGCTCCGCGGCCACCTCGTCCCACACGTCGGGACGCGGCGGCGTGGCGAGATCCGCCACCGTGCCGTCGGTGGTGTGCTTCGTCCATCCCGCGATCGTGTCGAGTTCGCGCGCGCCCGCGTCGTCGAACAGCGACGGGCCGCTGATGCGCGCCTGCTCGAGCCGCTGCAGGCAGACGTAGTTCCGCCACCCCTTGAGGAGCGCGAAGTCCACGCGCTGATCGGTGAGCGCGCCGGCGAGGAACGGCAGATCCTTCTGCACGAGCTGTTCCTGCAGCGTGATCGTGGCCGTGCTCACGATGGTGCGTTCGTCGTTCGCCGCCGCCCAGCGGAGCGCGGGCACGAGATAACCGAGCGATTTGCCCACGCCCGTGCCCGCTTCGAGCAGCGCGACGCCCTTCTCGTTGAAGGTATCGGCCACGGCCGATGCCATCGCGCGCTGGCTGGGCCGGTCCTCGTAGCCGAAGGCGTGATTGCGGCGCATGGCATCCGCGATCGGGCCGTCGGGGCCGAGGGTGACGTTCAGCGCGTCGAGCGCGATCGTGCTCTCGGTTTCGCGGAGCGGCACTTCGGTGACCACGTACAGCCGCGTGGCGTCGTTGTCCACGATGGCGAAGCCCACGCCGTTTCCGTGCACGCGCGCGGCGATCTCGAGATCCGCGTCGCTGGGCTCCAGCAGGCCGCCGGGATGATTGTGCACGAGCATGTCGCCACGCTGGGCCACGCCGGGAAGCGCGAGCACGCTGCGCACGTCGCCGCGCGCCACCGGGCGCACGGCCGTGATCACGCCGTCGCCGTCCACCGTTCCCACGAAGCACACCTCGTTGCCGCCCGCGAGGCGGATCGCGGTGCGGATCGCCGCGGCGGCAGGCCGTGCAATGCGGTCCTCGCCGATCACGTCTTGCGGGGTTTCTTCTTGGCCGCGGGGAACAGCACGTTGTTGAGGATCAGCCGGTAGGCGGGTGAGTTGGGATGGAGCGACAGGTCGGTGGGCGCGCTGCCGATGGCGTGCTGCGGGTCTTCCGGATCGTGTCCGCCGAGAAACGTCCACGAACCCTGGCCGAGGTCGCCGTGAATGTACTTCACCCACGGCGCGCTCTCTTCCGATGCGAGCACGGTGACGCCGGGCTTGAGCACGGCCTTGTTGAAGCTCGTGGTCACGCCGTAGTAATCGGGGATCACGGTGCGGTGGTTCTGCACGAGCATCGCGGCCACGGGATCGAGCTTGGCGGAGAAGTCGAACAGCGTGAACGCGCCGAGCGGCTGCCGACGGGTGGGCACGTTCACCTGGTGGCCGTCGATGTCGCTGAGCGCATTCACGTACGGCGATGCCTCGATGCGCGCATTGCGGAACGCGAAGCTGCGCGGCCAGTCGAGGCGCGCGTCCGCATTGGGATCCACGGGTGTGCCGTCGGAGAACGGGCCGGTGATGTCCACCGCGAACGCGGCCACCGCGAGATCGAGCGATTCGGTGGCGCCGCACATCGCGAACAGGAAGCCGCCCCGGGACACGAACGTGCGGATCCCGTCGGCCACCGCCTTCTTGAGCGCGGGCACGTGCGGATGCCGGAAGCGCGACGCCATGGCCTCGTCACGCTGCCGCTGCGCGACGAACCACGGCGCGTCGCGGTACGCGAGATACAGCTTGTTGAACTGCCCCGTGAAGTCCTCGTGATGCAGGTGTACCCAGTCGTACTTCGACAGCTCGCCCTGCAGCACGTGATCGTCCCACACCGACTCGAAGTCGATGCCGGCGTACGTGAGCGCGAGCGTGACGGCATCGTCCCAGGGCGGCTGGTCGGGCGGACGATAGATGGCGATGCGCGGCGCCCGCTCGAGCACCACGGCATCCATGTTGCCGCCGGCGATCTCGGCGCGGATGCGCACCACGTCGCCGTCGGAGACCGGTTCCACGCTGATGCCGTCGAGCGCGGCGCGGCGGCGGAGATCGGGGGCATCCGGCAGCAGGAACGCGCCGCCGCGGTAGTTGAGCAGCCACTCGGCGCGCTGCGTGGTCTTGATCGCCTGGAAGGCGAGGCCGTAGGCCTTGAGATGATTGCGCTGCGCGTCGTCCATGGGCACGAGCAGCGACTGCGCGGGAAGCACGGTCGTGAACACCGCGAGCAGGAGCGACAGCACGGCCAGGCCGATCCCGAGCTCGCGCGTCATCACCCGTCGCAACATGCCTCCGGCCCGCCTCATCGCCTCTCCGGCACGCGACTGCGCAACCGTTCCAGTTCCCGACGTGCTTGTGGCACCATGGCACTTCCCGAATGATCGATGAGGAGAGATTCGTATCGCGCGGCGGCGGACGCCGTATCGCCCGCCCGCACCGCTGCCCGCGCCAGCTCGAGCAGCGCTTCGGGCAGTTCCGGCGCCGATCCGTGCTGCGCCGCGACCTGCTCCCAATATCGCACCGCGAGCGTGCCGTTGCCCGATGCCGCCCCCAGACGCGCCGCGGTCGCGAGCAGCGCCGGCGCGGCATCGGGCAGGCTGTCGGCGAGCGCGGCGAACCGGGCGGTGGCCTCGGCCGTGTCGCGGCGCGCGAGTGCGAGGAACGCCGCGCCGAGCCCGGGATGCCGCGGTGCCCGCGTACGTGCGAGAATGGCCAGGGCATCGGTGAGCGCGGCATCGCGCGTGATCGCGCGCACGAGCCGTCGGCGGGCTTCGGCCAGATCGCCGTCGTAGAGCGCGAGCCAGCCGATCACCTGATCGTCGTCGAGCACGTCGGCGCGCGTGGCCGCGTCACGCGCGCGCTCCACGTCGCCGGCACGGAGCCAGGCGCCCACGAGCGCCCGCGCGAGTTCCGCGCGCAGTGCATCGTCGAGATGCGTCTCGGCGTCGGCCACGCGGCGCGCCGCGTCCGCGGGACGACCGAGTTCGCCGAGCGCGGCCACCTCGATCGCGAGCAGATGGCGCGCCCGTTCGGCGGCCGGTTGCTCCCGGCCCGCGCGCGCGGCCAGCTCGAGCGCCACCGCCGGTTCACCGGCCGAGAGCGCCGCCCGCGCGGCGCGGGCGCCGGCCTTCGGATCGTTCGTGCGTTCGAACAATGCGCGCCACACATCGCGCGCCACCGACCAGGCTCCCATCGCTTCCGCACCGTCGCCGAACTCCCGCCATGCCACGAGCGTGGAATCGTCGCCGCGCACCGCGGTCAGCGCTGCCCAGCCGCGGCGGGGCTCGCCCCACCCCGTTTCGAGCGCGGCGAGCAGCCGGCGCGGCAGCAGCGTCACGGGCGGAGCCGCGAGCACTGTGCGCACCGAGTCACGTGATGCCACGGGCGTCCGCTGCAGGGAAAACGCCGCCGCCATCTCCATCCACGGCATCGCGTCCACCGTGCGCCGCCAGGACACGGCGGCATCGTGCCACCGCTCGAGCGTGGCGGCGATCTGCGCCGCTTCCCCCACGAGCTCGCTCCGGCGTCCAAGCGCGCGTTCCGCTTCGGCGAGCACGGTATCCGCGAGCGCGGAACGTCCCATCGCCATGAGCGTACGGATGTATTCCCGCCACGGCGCGGCGTCGCCGGATGCCGCGCGGCGCCACTCCATGAACGCCGCCTGCAGTTCCGTCTCCCGCGACGCGGTGGACAGCGCGCGGAACTGGATGCTGCGCGCGACCGGATCGGTGGGGCGGCGCCTGAGCACCTCGTTCACCACCGGCACGATGGAATCCCGCAGCCCTGCCTCATGCCACGCGCGTTCGAGACCGAGCAGCGCGAGCGCGATCTGATCCGACGCGTCCGTCCCCTCGAGCGCGCGCGCGAGCACCTGCCGGTACGATGCAGCGGCTGCGACCCAGCGTTTTCCGTCTTCGTGGGCGAGCGCCTCGCCCACCGGATCCTGCACGCGCGACATCGTGGCCGCGTGCAGCGCGCCGCGCGGGCTACCCGCGGAGGCGCTGCTCGCGGAGGCGCTGCTCGCGAGTGCCGGCGCGAGCAGGACGATCGCGCCCATGACGATCGACGTGCGGCACGAACGGATCACGGCGGCGTGGCATTGAGCCGGCGGAAGTACTCGTACACGAGACGCCGTTCGTCGGCCGACAGGCCGCGCAGGTCGTTCCAGGTGGGCGGCGCGAAACGGACGCCGTCCTTGCCGGACATTGCGCCGGTCGCACGCGTGGCGCCGCGTCCGTCGCCGGCGCGCGATTCCCGCGGCCCCTGATCGTCCCGCTCTTCCTGTTCGAGGAACCGGCCGGCATCGAGCATGCGGCGATAGAGCTGCTGCTGGCGCGCGGCCACGGCCGGATCCGGACCGCCGCGATCGAGCGCCTGGGCCACCTGCTGCGCTTCACGCGCAAGCGCTTCGAGACGGCCGGAGGGATCGATGTCGGCCACGTCCTGCAATCCTTCCGCGACACCGCGCTGCTGCCGGGCGAGCGTGCGCGCCTGCTGCTGCGCCTGCTGGCCTTGCGCGCCGCCCGGGAGGAGCGACAGCCCCTGCATCTGTCCGTTCAGCGAGCCCTGCTGCTGCGCGAGCTCGCGCATCTGCTCGAGCATCTCTCCGAAGCCGGATGCCGACGAGGCGTTGTTCACGCGTTCGCGATCGCGCACCAGCGAGGAGAGCGCCTGATTCAGCGACTGCGCCGCGTCACGCATCGCGCTCTGCGCCTGTTCACTGCCGCCGGGCTGTCCCGCCGATCCCATCGCCTGCGCGGCCTGCTGCACGCGCTGCTGCGCTTCGGCCATCGACCGCTGCGACCGCTGCGACATGAGCGCCGATCCGCGCCCCGCCTGCTCGATGCGCTCCGCCGCCTGCTGCACGCCCTGCTGCAGCGCGTTCTGTTCGCCCTGCATTCCCTGCGGAAAACCGTCGCGCTGCGCGCGGTCGGCGAGCTGCGACTGCTGCCGCGCGAGCTGCGCGGTTTCGTTGATCGCCTGATCGAGCTGCTGCGACAGATCCTGCTTCCACGCATCCACCTGCGCTTCGCGCGCGGACGCGAGCTGCTGCGCGGCCCGCTCCATCGCGTCGGCGGCGCGCTCGGCCTGCTGCGCGGGCGACTGGGCGCCCTGCGGCGAACCGCTCCCCTGCCCGCCGGACTGCCCCTGCGGCGACGGCTGGCCCTGCTGTGGCTGGCCGGTCTGGGGCTGGCCTTGTTGCGGCTGTCCCTGCTGCGGCTGCCCTTGCTGGGGCTGGCCTTGCCGTGGCTGGCCCTGTTGTGGTTGACCCTGTCGTGGCTGCCCTTGCTGTGGTTGGCCCTGCTGTGGTTGGCCCTGTTGCGGCTGCCCCTGCTGCGGCTGCCCCTGTTGCGGCTGCCCCT
>CAZUKU010000025.1:0-38152 GCA_964621045.1 uncultured Gemmatimonas sp. | reverse complement strand
GCTGCGGCTGCCCCTGCTGCGGCTGCCCCTGCTGCGGCTGCCCCTGCTGCGGCTGCCCCTGCTGCGGCTGTCCCTGCTGTGGTTGGCCTTGCTGCTGTCCCAGTCGCTCCGCCAACTGCTGCATCGCATCGCGCGCAGCTTCCACATCCGACTTCGCCGCCTGCGTCTGCTCGGCGCCTGTCTGCGCACCCTCGCGGCGCAGCCGTTCCGTCAGCGCCTCCACATCCTGCTCCAGACGCTTCGTGCGATCCGCCAACTGCTTCGCGTCCTGCCCCTCCCCGGCTCGCGATTCCGCACGCTCGCGGCCCGACGACTGCCGCTGCGACGCGTTCGATCCGAGCTCGTCCGCCAGCCGCCGCTCCGCATCCGCCAGCTCCTTCGCCTCGTCGCGCAGCGTCTCCATCGCGCCCTCGAGCGCCGCCCGCTTCAGCATCTCCGCCGACTTCTCCAACTGCTCGCGCATCTGCCGCTGCTGTTCCGCGAGCTGCTCCAGTGACTGGCGCACCTCGCTCCCGCTCAGCCGCTCCGACGCCTTCTCGAGCTGCGCGAGCTTCTCCTGCATCTCCGGTGTCATCGCCTCGCGCAGCATGCGCTGCAGTTCCTGGAACCGCTTCGCCAGCTCCGCATCCATCGCGCCCGCGTCCGACAGCCGCTGCTCCAGCTCGCGCGCGCCGTCGCGCAGCTCGTCCACGCGCGCGCCGAGCTCGCGCTGCTGCTGCGCGATCGACCGCATCTTTTCGGCGGACTCGTACGACATCGCGCGCCCGCGTGCGCCATCCTGCTGCGACTGGTTCCCCGACGACGACTCCCGTCCGCCCGTCTGCAGCTCGCGCGACCGCGCCGCATCGCTCGTATTGCGCTGCAACTCCCGTTCGGCCGCGCTCAGTGCGGCCGCGCGCGACATGAGCGAGTCCGCGAGCGACCGCGCGAGCACGCGCTGCTCTTCGGCCGTGGGCACGCGCAACACGAGACGCCGGCTTTCCGCCGTCTGCCGCCACGGCGACGCGTCGGTGGCCTGCGCCGTGATCACCAGACGATCGCCTGCCTCGAGCGCGCGGTCGTCGAGCAGTACGTCGTGCAACCCATCCCATACCGGCGCCGCGTCGGAGCTGAGCGTCACACGCGCGGGCGTGTCGCGCTCGCCGTTCGCGCGCTCCCGCTGCACGGTGAGCGTCACCGACGCGAGCCCGTGATCGTCGCGCGCGCCGATCGCGAGCGTCACCATGCCGCTCGTGCTGATCGTGGTGTCATTCACGGGCGCCAGGATCGACACCTCCGGCGCGGCATCGGGGATCACGCCCACCACGAGCGGCGCCGGCAGCTCCACCGGCAACCGTTCGCCGTCGGGGCGCGGTGTCGCCGCTGCCCGCCACTCCCACTGCGCGTCGGCCTGCGCCACGAATCGTGTCGCGAGCGATGCGCCGCCCGCATCCGTGAACCGCACGGTATCGCCCGCACGGTGCAGCCACACATCGTGCGCGCCGGAATACGCCGTCGCCTGCACCCGGAGCTCCGTGCCGCGCGGCACACGCAGCACGCTGCCCGGCTCCAGGCGTTCGGTGGGACGCGCGAGATACGCCGGATACACGGCATCGATGCGCACGTCGCCGATCCAGCCGCGGTCGCCCACGGCCACGTCGCGTTCGAGCACCGGCGCACGGCCGTCGTTCACGCGCACGGTGAGCGGCGCGCGTACCGGGCCGACATCGAGCGTCGCGAGCGACGTGACGGCGTCCACCGGCAGCACCTCTTCACGCCATGCCTCGCCTTCCGCGCGCACCGCCACCGTGACCTGCGCGCGTCCTTCGGCGCGCACGCGCAGCGTGAGCGGCATGCCGCGCGGTATTTCCTCGGGCAGTCCGTCGAACGCGAGCGCCGGCAACAGCAGACCGCGCCACGCATCGATCGGATGTGCCACGGCCGCGAACCCGTCGCTCGCGCGGAACGCCGTGAGCCCGAGCGCCGCGCCGCCCGCGGCGACGAGCGCCGCGCCCGCCAGCGCGGTGCGCGACAGCCGGCGTCGCTGGCGGGGCATGAGCACATCGTCGCCGCCGAGCAGCGCGGCCACGTCGGCCGCCGCGCGTGCGCCCAGCGCGCCGCCGTCCGCGATTTCGAGCGCGCCGCGGAGCGCGCCCGCGCGGAGTCCGCGCTCGTGCTCGATGCCGTGCGCCACCACCGCGTCGCCGTCGGGCGCGGGGACGCGCCGCGCGATCAACCGGTAGGCCAGGAAAGCCGCGCCCGCCGTCACCACCCACACCATGAACGGCACGCCGCGCGGCCACGCGAGCCAGCGTCCGTCGCCCAGCAGCCACGCGCCGAGCGCGAGCGCCACGAGCGCGATCGCGGCCGCCACACTTCCCTGGGTGAGTCGGGCGCGCGTGCGGAGCACCCGGGCTTCGCGGCGCACCCGGCCGGCCAGTGATTCCCGCTGCGCCGGCGTCATGGCGTCACCCGGCTCGTCACCGCGTACATGAAGAGATTTACGCCCATGCGGAGCGCGCGCTCGTGCAGCGCCGGCGGATCGTCCGGATGGGTGCCGATGTCTTCCCAGCCGTTGCCGAGGTCGCTCGACGCGCTGTAGAAGAGCGCCAGCCGGCTGCCGATGTAGATGCCGAGTCCGCGTGCCGGTTCTCCGTCGTGCTCGTGGATCTTGGGCAGGCCGTCGGGGAACGGATAGACGAGATTGTAGATCGGATGCGTCACGGGCACTTCCACGAGCGGCCGGTCGGGGAACACCCGCGCGATCTCGCGGCGGAAGCTCTCGTCGAGCCCGTAGTTGTCGTCGACGTGCAGAAACCCGCCGCGCGTGAGATAATCGCGCAGCGCCGAGATCTCCGCGTCGTTCAGGCGCATTTCGCCGTGTCCGGTGGCGTGCACGAACGGATACGAGAACAGCGCCTCGTCGGTGAGGCGGACGCGGGCTTCCGTGCGTTCCACGGGGAGCTGCGTGCGTTCGGCGATCGCCGCGAGCAGGTTCGGCAGGCTCGACGGATTCGCGTACCAGTCGCCGCCGCCCTCGTACTGCAACCGCGCGATCGTGAGCCGCGCGGCCGGAAGCTCCGCCGGCGGAACGACACGCAGTCCGTGCTCCGCCGACACGGGCGCCGGCCACGCGAACACCGCGGCACACGCCAGCAGCCCGGCCATGCGCGACACACCGGTCACGCGCAGCGCGCCGGTCCGTCGTTTTCCGAATCCACGATCACGTATCATGAGCCAACCGGTAGGCGAGATTGCGTGGCGCGCCGTGATCGGCCATGAGCGCGGCCATGACCGCGCGCGGGGCGAGCCCCTCCGCCGCCAGCGAACGCGCGATCGCCTGCAGCGCGTCTTCCGTGGGCGTGTCCTCGGGGGCGGCGGAGAGCAGGATCACGATTTCTCCCCGCGGCGGCGTGTCGATATAGTACGCGGCGAGGGCATCCAGCGTTCCGCGCCGGAACTCCTCGAACCGCTTCGTGAGCTCGCGCGCCACCACCGCCGGCCGGTCGCCGCCGGCCGCGGCCGCGAGATCGGCGAGCGTATCGGCCACGCGCCCGGGCGCTTCGTACAGCACCACGGTGTGCGGACACGACGCGGCCCAGCGCACCATCGCGGCGCGCTCCTTCCCCTTGCGCGGAAGAAATCCGAGGATGGTGGCCGGGTGCGCCGGCAGCCCGGACGCCACCAGCGCGGCCAGCGCCGCCGACGCGCCCGGCACGGGCACGATCCGCCCCTCCGCCTCGGCTACGGCGCGCACGAGACGTTCTCCCGGATCGGAAACCAGTGGGGTGCCGGCATCACTGATCAATGCCAGCGACGCCCCGTCCCGCAACTGCGCGAGGACCAACGGCACCGTACGCGCTTCGTTGTGCTCGTGGAGCGCGACGGTCGGCGTGCGGATGCCGTACCGCGCGAGCAGCGTGTGGGCGTGCCGCGTGTCCTCGCAGAGAATGCGGTCCACCCGCTGCAGCACCGCCAGGGCCCGCAACGAAAGATCCCCGAGATGGCCGATGGGCGTGCTCACCACATAGAGCACGCCCGGTTCGACCGCCTCGGGGAGCAGCCGGGCTGCCGCCGTCGCCGCGGAAGCGGCGGTGCCGGAGCCCGTCTCGTCCGTCACACCGGGTCAGCCGGCGTGCTGCGTGAACTTGGCCTCGATCGCCTGACGGGGCACCGCGCCCACCACCTGATCCACCAGCGCGCCGTTCTTGAAGAACAGGATCGTGGGGATCGACCGCACGTTGAACCGCATCGCCGTCATCTGGTTCGAATCCACGTCGAGCTTGGCCACCTTCACCTTGCCCGCGTAGTCGGCCGCCAGCTGCTCCACGATCGGGGCGATCATGCGGCACGGGGCGCACCACGTCGCCCAGAAGTCGACCATCGCCAGCCCCTCGTGCGACTCGATCTCGGTGGCGAAATCCTGGTCGGTCACTGCAATCGCATTGGCCATCATGTACTCCATCGGGCACCGCCCGCCGCCTGTCGCGGCTGCTCGCACCCGTCGTCGGGATTAGAATTGTGGAGACCCTTTCACGACCCCTTCGTCATGACCGAATCTCCCCGCCGTGGTACACGCATCGCCCACATCGGGATCGCCGTGCGTGCCCTCGACGAACTGTTGCCGTTCTACCGCGATGTCCTGGAACTGCCCGAGGTGCCGCTCGACGATGCCGACGGCGCGGCCATTGCCGGCCTCGCCGCGGGGGAATCGCTCGTGGAACTGCTCGAAGCCCGCGCCGACGACTCGCCCATCGCGAAGTTCGTCGCCCGGCGCGGTCCGGGCATTCATCATGTCTGTTTTGCCGTGGACGACCTCGATGGAACGCTCGATCGGTGTCGCGCCGCGGGTCTTCGACTCATCGACGAGACGCCGCGGCTTGGCGCCGAAGGCAAACGCATCGCGTTCCTCCATCCGTCCGCCACCGGTGGCGTGCTCATCGAGTTGTCTGAATACTAGCGACGCGTCGGGCGGGAGCCAGCAGCCCCCTGGTCCGTCACCTATCCGTCCCGCCTCTCATCGGTTCCCGGCGGCGCCTTCCGGCAATGCCGGCCGGGTCAGGCGCAGAAGTCCCGCAGCGGCTCCATGTCCACGATTTCCACGAACCACCGACTGTCCGGTCCCTGAATCGCCGTGAACGACGTGACGGCCTCCGTCTGCTTGTTCCGCAGCCGCACCCGGAAGTCCTGCCGACCGCCGGTCAGCAGGCGCGGCCGGTCTTCGGCGAAGCTCCAGTCGTCGTGGTCGAGCTTGCACTGGATCACGATGAGGCGCTTCTCGAGCTGCTCGCGGTCCATCTGCTCGCGCGCCGGCCCGCGGCTCGTCCCCCACACGGCCGACATGGTCTGCAGATCCTGGGTCTTGACGGCCCGCATGAACGTCTCCACCGATTCCCGCGCCGACGACGCGCCCGCCGTGGACCCGGTCATGGGGGCCGGTGCACTCGCCGGCCCGCTGCCCGCCCCGCGGGAACATCCGGTGACCATCCCCAGCATCACCGCCAATCCGACTATCGTTGCACGCTTGCGCACCGCCTCCTCCTTCGCTGCATTTCCAGCATGAATGACATCCGAGGTCCGGAACGGCCCCCGAACGCGAACGTAACGGCTGCCCCCGGCAATCACGAGGGGCCGCCGCTCCGACTGTTCGTCAACATCGATCACGTGGCCACGCTGCGGCAGGCGCGGCGCGGCCAGGAACCCGATCCCGTGGACGCCGCGCTCCTCTGCGAACACGCCGGCGCCGACGGCATCACCGCCCATCTGCGCGAGGATCGCCGGCACATCCAGGACGCCGACATCCGGCGCCTCGCGGCCTCGATCGCCACGGTCCTCAACCTCGAATGCGCCGCCCTCGACGAGATGCTCGCCCTCGCCGAGGAGATCCGGCCGCGCGAAGTGACGCTCGTGCCGGAACGCCGACAGGAAATAACCACCGAGGGAGGACTCGATGTGGTGCGGAACGTCACGGAGCTGGCCGATGCGCTCGTCCGGCTGAAACGGGCCGGGGTGCGGAGCAGTCTGTTCATCGACCCCGACCCCGTGGTCATCCGGGCGGCCCGTGACATCGGCGCGGACGCCGTCGAGCTCCACACCGGGACGTACGCGCATCACCCGGACGATCCGGCCCCGCTCGCCGCCCTCCGGGACGGCGCGGCGCTCGGCCGTTCGCTCGGGCTTGCCGTGCACGCCGGCCACGGGCTCACCGTGCGCAACGTCGGCCCCGTGGCCGCCATCCCCGGGATCGAGGAGCTGAACATCGGACATTCGATCGTCAGTCGTGCCGTCTTCGTGGGCCTCGCCGGTGCGGTGCGCGAGATCCGCGACGCCATGGACCTCGCCCGGGCCACGCCCCCATGAATACCCCTCCCGCCCTGCTCGCGTTCTTCCGCCAGGAAGCCGGCGAATACCTCGACCGGCTCGACCAGCTCTTCGCCGGTGACGAACCGGCGGCGCCCGATGGCGCCTCCTTCCTGGCCCAGGCGCGCGCCCTCCGGGGCGCCGCCACCATGACCCGGCTGGGCGGACTGCCGGAGCTCGCGTCCACGCTGGAACGCATCGCCGGCGGCCTGCGCGACGGCGAGCTCCGCTGGGACCAGCGGCTCCACTTCGCCGTGCGCGGCGCGCTGGTGGAGCTGCGAGGGCTCGTGGCCCGCGCCGAACAGTGGACCGACGCCGAGCAGCGCCAGGCGCGCACGCACTCCGTGGCGCTCGCCGCCGTCGCCGCCGGGTATCTCGCCTCCCTCACACCGCCGGCCTCGCCGGCCAGCCCCGTCATCCCGATCGCCCGCCTGTTCCCGGACGACGGCATTCCCGGCATCGTGGAGCGGAACCCCGACCCGCCGGTCACGCTCGCGGCCCGCTTCCGGAGCGATGTCGCGGCCGCGGCCGACGGTGTGGCCCGGGAGTCGGCCAACCTCGCGGCCGGAGAACGCGGCGCGCAGCAGCTCGCCCTCACCGACGGGCTCCGGCGCACCCTGCTCGGCCTGTCCGACGTGGCCGACAGCTACGGCGCCACCTCCATCGCCGGCCTCGCCATGCGGATGGCCCGGAGCGCGCTCGAACGACCGGCCGAACGGATGGCCATCCAGGCCTTTGCCCGTCTGCTCATGGACCGCGAACTGAGCGAACCGGAGCTGGCCGCGAAGGTGCGGGAACACGCAGCCGTGTGGCCCGGCACCGAGGTGGCGCGTGCCACCCCCACCCCCACCCCCACGCCTGCCCTGCCGCCAAGGGCCGTCACGCCGCCGGTGCCGGCGGCCCCGCCGGTGACACCTCCCGCGGCCCGAGCGGTGGCCGCCCCGTCGGAAGCGACTCCGTCGGACGCCCCGGTCGTCCCGATCGAATCCCTGCTCTACGACGGCGCCGGCGCGCTGGCCCGCGCGCGCGTGGTGCGCGACGAACTCCGCCAGGCCTGGCAGCGGGCCGGCGGCACCGCCCTCGACCCCACCGCCGCCGCCCTGCTCGACGAACTCAGCGACCTGCTCGATCTCGCCGCGTCCACCTGACCGACCTCACGTGAAACTCGACTGGAAAACCGCGCTGGGCTTCGGGCTCAGCGGCGTGCTGCTGTGGCTGGCCCTGCGGGCCGTGGATCTCAGCAACGTGGGCGACGTGCTGCGCGCGTCCAACCCGTGGCTGTTCGGCCTCTGCGCGATCGTGGCCACCTGCATCTTCCCCCTGCGCGCACGGCGCTGGCAGACGATTCTCGAACCCGTGGCCGGACGCATCCCGTTCGCCCCGCTCTGGCACGGCACGGCCATCGGCATGATGGTCAACAACGTCCTGCCCGCGCGCGCCGGCGAAGTCGCGCGCGCCTACGCGCTCACGCGCGAAGTGCCGCGCGTGCCGTTCACCACGTCGCTCGCCTCGCTCGCCGTCGATCGCATCTTCGACGGCATCGTGCTGCTCGGGCTCATGTTCGGCGCCATGCTCTTTCCGGCCTTCCCCGCCGGCGCGCGCATCGCGGGCATGACCGTGCCGCAGTTCGCCGCGGGCGGCCTGACCGCGGTGGCGGCGCTGATCACGGTGAGCTTCCTCGCCGCCCTCATGCCGGCGCGCGTCCTGCACATCGTGCGCGTGGTGACCGGCCGTCTGGTGCCGCGGTTCACCGACCGCCTCGTGGCCTTCGCCGACCAGGCGCTCGGCGGGCTCGCCGTGCTGCGCGACACCCGCCGGTTCCTCGCCGTGCTCTGGTGGGCCGTGCTCCACTGGCTCGTGCACGCGCTCGCGCTCTGGATCGGATTCCAGGCCGTGGGCCTCGACGCGCCGTTCAGCGCCGCGCTCTTCCTGCAGGGCGTGATGGGGCTCGCGGTGGCGCTGCCGTCATCACCGGGATTCGTGGGCGTGCTCGAACTGGCCGCCGTGGCCGGACTGCGCGTGTACGGCGTGAGCGACGACGTGTCGCTGAGCTGGGCCATCGGCTATCACGTGCTGTCGTACATCCCGATCACCGCCATCGGCCTCTACTATCTCGCCCGGCTCGGCCTCAACCTGCGCGACATCCGCGGCGCCGCCGACCGGTCCCGCGAGGTGCAGGACGCCCGCGCGGGCTTCGCCTCCGACCGCGAACCGTGACCGTGAGCTCCGCCCCGCGCGGCGTGCGCGTGCACGCGCCGGCCAAGCTCAATCTCCTGCTGCACGTGCTCGCCCGCGAGACGAGCGGCTATCACGGCCTCGAAACGCTGTTCCTCCGGCTCGCGCTCGGCGACCATGTCACGATCCGCACCGACGGGCACGAACGCGAGCTCGCCGTGAGCGGGCCGGCAATGCCGCCGGGCGGGCTCGGCGCCCCCGAGGCCAACCTCGCCTGGCGCGCGGCAGAACGCTTCGCCGACGCCACGGGGTGGCCAGACGGATTCGCCATCACGATCGACAAGCACATCCCCGTGGGCGGCGGGCTCGGAGGCGGCAGCACCGACGCGGCCGCGGTGCTGCGCGGCCTGAATGCGATCGCGCCCACGCCGCTCGGCGCCGACCGGCTGCTCGCGCTCGCCGGCGAGCTCGGCGCCGACGTGCCGTTCCTCGTGAGCGACCATCTGCTGGCCTGGGGTTGGGGACGCGGCGACCGGCTGCTCGGCCTGCCGCCGCTTCCCCCCATGGCGGTCACGCTCGTGACGTTCGCCGAGGGGGTGAACACCGGGGCGGCCTTTGGCGCGCTGGCAACCATACGGGAACAGCGAGCGGCCCGGCAGCGCGGGGCGCAGGACACCGGGGAGCCGGGCACTGCGCACCCGGCCGCCGCTCCCGGCGCGAAGTCCTATGTGGCGACTGCGTTTTCGTCGTGGCTCGACGTGATGTTCGCCTCGGCGAACGATTTCGAGACCGTGGCGCCGCTCCTGCACACCGGCGTGGGGCGCTGGCTGCCGCTCGTGCGCGCGGAGGCGGCGCGCCTCCGGGCCACGGGGGTGGCGGCGATCGGTCTCATGTCGGGCAGCGGAGCGACCTGTGCGGTGATACATCCCGCCGGCACAGTGACGGACCTGGAGCCGCCGGTGCCCGGGAGCGGGACAGCCCTGCTGCCCACGACCACGGCCGCGGCGATTGTCGCACCGGAGCCGATCCTCTAGTTTTGCGGAGGTCTCAACCGGGATCTGCTGCCCCGTCGTCCAACGGCAGGACTCCACACTTTGGATGTGGCTATCCAGGTTCGAATCCTGGCGGGGCAATTCCAGCCGGCAGGGTGTTATGTTGCAGGGCTGGCCGGGATCACGTCCCGGTCCTCACCCGCGGAGACGGGGGCCGCCGGCCCTTGTCCCCGCGTTCCTGAATTCGCTAACTTTCAAGGCTGCGGTCGATGGATCGGCTGGCTGTCTCCAGAACGGGCTTCAAGATTCTCGCCGGTACGGCCAATCCGGCCCTCGCCGAAGAGGTCGCCCGCAGTCTGGGAACGGAACTGTGTCGCGTGGCAGTCACGCGCTTCGCAGACGGTGAAGTGTTCGTGCGCATCGACGAGAACATCCGCGGTGCCGACGTGTTCATCGTCCAGCCCACGAATCCGCCGGCCGAGAACGTGCTCGAACTGCTGCTCCTCATCGATGCGGCACGACGGGCGTCGGCGGCACGCATCACCTGCGTGCTGCCGTATTACGGCTACGCACGGCAGGACCGCAAGGACCAGCCGCGCGTCGCGATCGGCGCCAAGCTGATCGCGAACCTGATCGAAACCGCCGGCGCCGATCGTCTCCTCGGCGTCGACTTTCATCAGCATCAGTTGCAGGGCTTCTTCGACATTCCGGTCGATCACCTCTATGCGGCACCGGTGTTCGTCTCGCACTTTCGCAAGAAGCAGTTGAAGGATCTCGTCGTCGTGGCGCCGGATGTCGGCTCGGCCAAGATGGCGCGCGGGTTCGCCAAGCGACTCGACGCCTCCCTGGCCATCATCGACAAGCGGCGCCCGAAGGCGAACGTCGCCGAAGTGGTCAACGTGGTGGGCGAAGTGGCCGGACGGGATTGCATCATCCCCGACGACATGATCGACACCGCGGGGACCGTGTCCGAGGCCGCCCGGGCCCTCAAACAGCTCGGAGCCAACGACATCTACGTGTGCGCCACGCACGCCCTGCTCTCCGGCCCTGCCGTGGAGCGGCTCTCGGCGGCGCCCATCACGGAGGTGGTGTTGACCGACACCATCGCCGTTCCGCCGGAGCGGCGGTTCCCCACGCTCACCGTGCTCTCCGTCGGCGAGCTGGTGGCCAAGGCGATCCGCTTCACGCACTCCGACCAGTCGGTGAGTTCGCTCTTCGACTGACGGCGCGCCCGCTTCACCATTCGCTTCACAGTCCCACGCGTTTTTCCCAGAGTCTGCCATGGCAACCGCTACGCTTTCCGCGACCGTGCGCACCGACACCGGCAAGGGTGTCGCGCGCAAGCTCCGCCAGAACGGTGAAATCCCCGGGGTGATCTACGGACACGCCCGCGAACCGCAGTCCCTCACCGTCAACGCGCGCGAGTTCGAACGGCTCATCAGCCGCGTCGCCGCCGGCAGCACCGTCATCGAGCTCGACATCGACGGCACGCCCGCCCGCTCGCTCATCCGCGAGATCCAGCGGCATCCGTTCAAGAAGCTCATCATGCACGTCGACTTCCAGGAGATCGTGGCCGGCGAGGCCATCACGCTCAAGTGCCCCATCGTCTACGTGGGCACCCCGCACGGCGTGCGCGCCGAAGGCGGCGTCCTCGATCAGATCATGCACGAGATCACGATCCAGGCGCTCCCGGCCAACATCCCCGACCACATCAACGTCGACGTGAGCGACGTGCACGTGGGCAAGTCGCTCCACATCTCCGACCTCACGCTCCCCGACGGCGTCACCGCCATGGACGATCCCGGCGCCACGGTGTGCGTGGTGCAGCCGCCGCGCACCGCGAGCACGGAAACGAGCGACGCCGCGGCCGAGCCCGAAGTCATCCGCAAGGTCAAGCCCGACGACACGAAGTAATCGCGTCACCATGCCGGGGCGCGCGGGCGGTTCGCCGATCACCCGCGCGCCCTTGGCGCATCCGTCCACGCCCATCTCGCCGCCGTGAAGATCATCATGGGCCTCGGCAACCCGGGGCGCGAATACGATGCCACGCGCCACAACGCCGCCTGGTGGTTTCTCGACCACCTCGCGCGCACGTGGGCCGTGGAGAACTGGCGCAAGGACCGCGAGTCGCACGTGGCCGACGGATTCGTGGGCCCACTCCGGGTGCGCCTCGTCAAGCCGCAGACGTACATGAACCTCTCCGGCGCGGCGCTCCGATCGTATCTGGGCCGTACCACCTTCGATCCCGCCGAAGACCTGCTCGTGGTCGTGGACGACATCGCGATCCCGGTGGGCGAGTACCGGTTCCGCGCCGGCGGATCCACGGGCGGACACAACGGCCTCAAGTCCATTCAGGCCCAGCTCGGCTCGCCGGGCTATCCGCGGCTCCGCATCGGCATCCGCCCGGTGGACGAGCGGCGGATCATCGGCAACCTGGCCGATTTCGTGCTGCGCACCATGCCGCGCGACGAACGGGAGCTCGTGGAAGGGACGTTCGGCCGTCTCGTGACCGTGGCGGACACGTGGCTCCGCGAGGGAACCGCGAAGACGGCCAGCACGCTCGGCCGGTAGCCGGCGCTCGAGACTTTTCCCGCCGTCCCCTTGCAACTTCGCGGCGGAGACGACGTATTGTTCGGCATGGACGCTCCCCGCCAGCCCGAAGCTCCCCAGCCGCCACCGCCGGAACCACCGGCGGCGGAGGCGCCGCAGCCCCCTCCGCCCCCCGCCGTGGTGGACATCCCCGCCCCGGGGACGCCGGTGGCCGTCAACGTCCCCGGCGTCGGGGTCGTGGTGCCCATGACGCGCCAGCAGGAGCGGGCGCTTCGCCAGCGCGGCGAGGAACTGTCCAGCCAACTGCGATCCGCCCAGGGGCGGCGGGAAGGGCTCGTCCGGGAACTCGACGGCGCGGGCTCGCCGGCCGTCCGCGCCGGCCTCGAGGAGCGCATCCGGTTCCTCGACGAGCGGCTGGTATCGCTCGAAAAGGACATCGCCGCCAATGGAGAACTGCGGGCGTCGCTGGCGGCCAAGCTGGCCACCACCTCCGCCAACGAACCGCCGCCTCCGCCGCCCAACCGGGGCCCCATCACCGGCACGGTGGCGTTCTTCCTGCTGCTCCCGGTGAGCTTCGCCCTCACGCGGCTGCTCTGGCGGCGCGCGTCACGCCCCAGGGTCGCGCCGGTTTCTCCCCAGACCGAAGCCCGGTTCACGCAGCTCGAACAGGCCATCGATACCGTGGCCATCGAGATCGAGCGCGTGGCCGAAGGGCAGCGGTTCGTTACGAAGCTCCTGCGCGAAGGCCAGCCGATCCCGGATTTCCTCGCCGGCCGGCAGGGCGACGCCGTGGGCGTGCACCGCGGACCGGAGACGGCGCGCTGAGACGCCGTCTCCTCGCGGCCGGCGCGCTGCTCACGTTCTGGGTCGCCGGCGCCGCCGCGCAGAACACCCCCTCCCGCTGGTCCGGCAGTGCCCAGGGGAACGGCAGCATCCTCTTCGGCGATACCGAGCAGCGCTCCTTCGGCGCGCGCGGCACGCTGTCGCGGGCGGATTCCGTGCTCGAGTTCAACGGCATGCTGCAGACGCTCTACGGCGAAGCCTCGCTCGACGACGGAGACCGGGTCGTGATCAAGCGGCTCTGGCTCGGCACCCTCACCGCCGACTGGAAGCCGCAGGCGCGCTGGTCCCCGTTCCTGCTGGGCACCGTGGAAACGAACCTCGAGAAGCGGATCGCCCTCCGCCTGAACAGCGGCGCGGGGGTGAAATACACCGCGCTCCGGAGCGAGCGCTCCGACCTGAGCGTGAGCGTGGCCCTGCTCGACGAACGCGTCCGCCCCGATGAAGCCGGCGCCGCGACCACCCGCCTCACCCGCTGGTCCACCCGGTTCCGCGTGCGCCACGCCTTCGACGAGCGCACGCGCATCTCGCACGTGACGTTCTGGCGACCCAGCGCCACGGCGATCGACCGGTACCTGGTGCAGAGCACCACCGAGCTGGCGGTCGGCCTCACCCGCCGCACCGCAATCACGCTCAGCTTCCTCGACAACTACGACAGCGAAGCCGTGTCGCGGGGCGCGCGCACCTACAACGACGGGCAGATGCTGCTGGGGCTGACAGCCGCCTGGTAGCCCGCGCCGGCCGGCGCGATTTGTCGCCGCCCACGCTCGCCGGACGGCGGTCGGGGCGCTATTTTCTCAGGGCTATGGCTCACGCCGGTTCAGCCCTGCCCGCCGTGACCCCACATCGACAGTCCCTGCCTCGGTGACCGGAGCGCTGCCGCTTCGGCCCCGGGCGCATTCGTGTCACCACCCTTTCCATCCCCCCATGTTCGACAACCTTCCGCTGATCTCCCTCGGCACGGGCGCTCTCGGCCTCCTGGTGACCTTCCTCGTGTTCGCGGGAGTGCGTCGCATGCCGGCCGGCTCGCAGATCATGCAGGATCTCGCAGGCGAGATCCGCATCGGCGCCATCGCGTTCCTGCGCGCCGAGTACGCGGTGCTCATTCCGTTCCTGCTGGTAGTGGCGGGACTGCTCTCCTGGATGATCAGCACCGGCACGGGGATCGCCTACGTGTTCGGCGGCCTCTGCTCGCTGGCCTCGGGCTGGATCGGCATGCAGGGCGCCACCGCGGCCAACGTGCGCACGGCCGAAGCGGCACGGGCCTCGGGACAGACGGCCGCGCTCCGCGTGGCGTTCGACGGCGGCGCGATCATGGGACTCGCCGTGGCCGGCATCGGCCTGCTCGGCGTCGCCGCCGTCTTCGTGCTGCAGACGTGGGGAGGTATCGCCCCCGACACCATGCGGATCGCCGAGCTGCTCTCCGGCTACGTGATGGGCGTGTCCACGATCGCGCTCTTCGCGCGTGTGGGCGGCGGCATCTACACCAAGGCCGCCGACGTGGGCGCCGATCTCGTGGGCAAGGTGGAAGCGGGCATTCCCGAAGACGATCCGCGCAATCCCGCCACGATCGCCGACAACGTGGGCGACAACGTGGGTGACGTGGCCGGCCTCGGCGCCGACATCTTCGAGAGCTACACGGGCGGCATGATCGCCACGATCGCGCTCGCCGCCACGTCCACGCTCATTCCCGACAGCAGCCGTTACGCCGCGATGCTGCTGCCGCTCGCCTACACGGTGGCCGGCATGGTCGCGTCGCTCATCGGCATCTTCATGATGCGCGTGCTCGCCAAGGGCGATCCGGCCAACGCGCTCCGCCTCGTGACGTTCATCGCCGCGGCGCTCTTCCTCGGCGCGGCGTACTTCATCACGCTCCAATTCCCGCTCGGCCTCATGGCCAGCGACGGCACGACGCTGCCCGCGCTCGGGCCGTTCTGGGCGGTGCTCGTGGGTAGCCTCGCCGGCATCGGGATCGGGCTCGTGACCGAGTACTACACCGCCATGGGACCGGTCCGGCGCATCGTCGAATCCTCCAGCACGGGTCCGGCCACGAACATCATCACCGGCCTCGCCGTGGGCATGGAAAGCTGCATCGCCCCCGTGGCGATCATCTGCGCCTCGATCTACACGGCGTACTCGGTGGCCGGCCTGTACGGCATCGCCATCGCCGCGGTGGGCATGCTGGCCACGGTCGGCGTGACGATGTCGGTGGACGCGTACGGCCCGATCTCCGACAACGCCGGCGGCATCGCCGAGATGGGCGGGCTGGGCAAGGACGTCCGCAAGATCACCGACGGCCTCGATGCGCTCGGCAACACCACGGCCGCCATCGGCAAGGGCTTCGCGATCGGTTCGGCCGCGCTCACCGCGCTCGCGCTGTTCGCCGCCTATGCCGCCGCCGTGGGCCTCGAGACGCTCAATCTCGTCGATCCCATGGTGGTGATCGGACTCCTCATCGGCGGCGTGATGCCGTTCTTCATGGGCGCGCAGACCATGACCGCCGTGGGCCGCGCGGCCCAGGGCATGGTGGAGGAAGTGCGCCGGCAGTTCCGCGAGATCCCCGGCCTCCTCGAGGGCAAGCCGGGTGTCAAGCCCGATTCCGCGCGCTGCGTGGCGATCTCCACCAAGGCCGCGCTCCGCGAGATGATCGTGCCCGGCGTCGGTGCCGTGATCGTGCCGGTGATCGTGGGCAAGTTCCTCGGCATTCATGCGCTCGGCGGCGTGCTCGCCGGCGCCACGGTGACCGCCGTGATGCTGGCGCTCTTCATGGCCAACGCCGGCGGCGCGTGGGACAACGCCAAGAAGGCGATCGAAGGCGGCCTCGCCGGCGGCAAGGGCGGCGAGCCGCACAAGGCGGCCGTGGTGGGCGACACCGTGGGCGATCCGTTCAAGGATACGAGCGGCCCGGCCATGAACATCCTCATGAAGCTCATGAGCATCGTGAGCCTGGTGCTCGCGCCCTGGTTCCTGGCGGGATGATCCTCGGGTACGAGTCCGGCGTCACACCGGGCTCGCAGTCCGGCTCTTCCTCCATCGGCGTCATTCACGGGTTCGTGGATGACGCCGATGGCGTTTCCGGCCCGACGGAACGGTTAGATTTCATGATCGTCCCGTCACTCATCCCATATCCATGCTGAAACTCGGTATCGTCGGCCTTCCGAATGTCGGAAAGTCGACTCTGTTCAATGCCCTGACCGCCGCCAAGGCCGAAGCCGCGAACTACCCCTTCTGCACCGTCGATCCCAACGTCGGCATGGTCGAAGTCCCCGACCGTCGCCTCGACGGCATCGCCGCCATCGTGCAGCCCAAGCGCACCGTTCCCGCCGTCGTGCAGTTCGTCGACATCGCGGGCCTCGTGAAGGGCGCCGCGCAGGGTGAAGGGCTCGGCAACAAGTTCCTGCAGAACATCCGCGAGACCGACGCGATCGTGCACGTGATCCGCTGCTTCGAGGATCCCGACGTCACCCACGTGATGGGCGATCCCGATCCGGTGCGCGACAAGGAGATCATCGAGCTCGAGCTCGCGCTCGCCGATCTGTCGCAGGTAGAAAAGCGGCTCGACAAGGTCAAGCGCGCCGCGCGCGCGAACGACAAGGAGGCCGTGGCCGAACTGCCGGCGCTCGAGCGGGCGAACGCGGCGCTGTCGGCCGGCACGCCGCTCTGGCGCGCCGGGCTCGCGGCCGACGATCTCGCGCGCCTCGAAGGGCTCCAGCTCCTCACGGCCAAGCCCGTGTTGTACGCGGCCAACGTCACCGACGCCGAACTCGCCGGCGACGAAGGCCGTCTGCTGAAAGCCCTGCGCGACGCCGTCGCGGCGGCCGGCGAACACGCCGAGATCGTGCCCTTCTCCGCCAAGATCGAATCCGAGCTCGCCGAGCTGCCGCCGGAGGAGCGCGGCGAGTTCCTCGCGTCGCTCGGTATCACCAGCGCCGGCCTCGATCGTCTGATTCTGGCGGGCTACCAGTTGCTCGGGCTCCAGACGTACTTCACCGCCGGCGAGCAGGAAGTGCGCGCCTGGACGATCCACGCCGGCGACTCCGCGCCCGTGGCCGCGGGCGTGATCCACACCGATTTCGAGCGCGGATTCATCCGCGCCGAGACCGTGGGGTATGACGAGTTCACGGCCCACGGCGGCTGGAAGGGCGCCCGCGAGAAGGGAGTCGTCCGGAGCGAGGGCAAGGAATATCTGGTGCGCGACGGCGATGTCCTGCTCTTCCGGTTCAACGTCTGAATGCCCGCAGGGCCGGCACCATTCGTGACCCCGGGGGGTACGTAGGACCCGTTGTGCCGGCCCGCCTCGCAGGTTGCTCCGGTCGTCCGTTTCGCCGTCTCCACGGTTTTCATTTCGCGCCTCGTCCGACTGCTCATGTCCGCTCCGTTTCCTTCTCCTCGTCCCGCTCCCTCCTTCGCGCGTGGCATGCGTCATGCCTTGCGGGCCGCGGTCTTCCTGGCCGCGGGAGCCCTGTTCGACGTGCCGGGCGAACTCGATGCACAGGGGAGCACGGCCGCGCAGCCGCTCCCCGAGGTGATTCAGGGCACCTCCCCCTACCCCGCGCTCATCCCCGGCATGGCGCCGGTGCCGTTCACGGTGGGTGAGCGGCTCGAGTACGACGTGAAGTTCTCGTGGAAGTCGGTGGGCACGGGCGTCATGGAAGTGCAGGACATCGTGGACGTGCGCGGCCGGCCGTCGTGGCACACCGTGTTCACGATCAAGGGCGGCATTCCGTTCTTCCGCGTGGATGACCGGATGGAGAGCTGGTTCGACGTCTTCACGCTCGACTCGCGCCGCTTCCACCAGCGCATCGCCGAGGGCGGATACAAGCGCACGCGCAACTACGAGATGTTCCCCGAGCGGGCCGTCTTCCGCGAGAACGACAAGGACGAGGAGCCGAGCGTGAGCAACCCGCTCGACGACGGCTCGTTCCTGTACTTCGTGCGCACCATCCCGCTCGAGGTGGGGAAGACGTACGACGTGCCCCGGTACTTCAATCCGAAGGCCAATCCGGTGCGCATCCGGGTGATCCGGCGCGACACGATTCGCGTCCCCGCCGGAGAGTTTCCCACGGTCGTGCTCCAGCCCACGTTCCAGTCCCGCGGGATCTTCTCCGAGGACGGCAAGGCGGAGGTATGGATTTCGGACGATCCGCACCGCATCATGGTGCAGCTCAAGACGAGCCTCAAGATCGGCTCGATCAATCTGTACCTGCGCCGATACGCGCTCCCGCCCACCTCCGACAGCGTCCCCTGAATGGAATCCGCCGCCAGCTCGTCCACTGCGAAACTCGCGCTGCTCGTCCTGCTGGCGCTCTTCACCATCTTCTATCTCGTCGTCTTCACGCGGGCGGTGCTCCGGGCCCGGCGTGAATCCGGCGCCCGGGTCGCGCCCACGCCGGCCGGTATCGCCACCGGTGTGGTGACCGACTTCCTCGACACGCTCGGCATCGGCTCCTTCGCCACGTCCACCACGATCTTCCGGTTCTGGAAGATGGTGCCCGACGAGAAGATCCCCGGCACGCTCAACGTGGGACACACGCTCCCCACGATCACGCAGGCGTTCATCTTCACCACCGTCGTGCCGGTGGAGACCACCACGCTCGTGCTCATGATCGTGGCCGCCGTGGCCGGCTCATGGTTCGGCGCCGGCATCGTGTCGGGCATGTCGCGGCGCGCGATCCAGCTCGGCATGGGCGGCTGCCTGCTCGCGGCCGCGATGCTGTTCGCCGCGCGCGCGATCTCCGATTCCACCGGGCTCGCGATCTTCCCTCCGGGCGGAGAAGCGCTCGGCGTATCCGGCATGCTGCTCGTGATCGCCGTGGTGGGCAACTTCATTCTCGGCGTGCTCATGTGCCTCGGCATCGGGCTCTACGCGCCGTGCATGATTCTCGTGAGCCTGCTCGGCATGAATCCCATCGCCGCGTTCCCGATCATGATGGGATCGTGCGCGTTCCTCATGCCCGTGGCGAGCGCGCGGTTCACGCGCACCGGCAGCTTCGACGTGAAGACCGCGCTCGGCATCGCCATCGGCGGCGTGCCCGCGGCCATGGTGGCGGGGCTGATCGTGAAGTCGCTGCCGCTCACCGCCGTGCGCTGGCTCGTGGTGGTGGTGGTGCTGTACACCGCGTGGACGCTGCTCCTCGCGGCGAAGCGCGACCGGGTGGTGACCACGGCGTAAGGAACCCGGCGTGCGTATGGCCGCCTGCCGTCACGCCCCCGGCGCGATCCCGTACATCGTGTAGCACCGCGGACGGAGCGAATCGGCTCCCCGGTCCCGGACTGGCGACGTTCCCCGTGAACCTCGTCCGGTCCGGAGACCCGCCATGTCGCTCCCGCACACCTTCCTGCTCGCCGCCATCGCCGGTCTCCTGACGGCGACCGCGCCTGCCGACGCCCAGCGCCACGTTGCCGCCGCGGACACGACGCTGCCGGCCCCTCGTCTCGCGACACCGGGCGCACTCGCCCGCGATGCCCGGTCCATCGCGCACCGGGTCGGGCTCTGGGCCGCCGTCGGCGGCGGACGCGGGTCGGCCGGCCTCCGGTGCAGCGCCTGTCGCAGCGAATCCTCCCCCGCGTTCCTCGGACATCTCGCCATCGGGGGGCGGCCGCACGAACGGTTCCACCTCGGCGTGGAAACCTGGGTCTGGCTCGATGTCATCGGCGAGGGAATCGACCGCACCGCGCGCGGCACCCAGGTGATCGCGCGGCACTATCCGCTCGCCACGCGCGCCCTGTTCGTGACCGCCGGCGCGGGCACGTCGCGCTTCACCGTGGACGACGGCAATACGCGCTTCGCCGCGGCGTCGCCGGCGCTGTCCGCCGGATTCGGCTGGGACATGCCCTTCCGCGGCGTGGTGCTCTCGCCCGTGCTCACGTACACCGCGAGCACCGGCGGCGCGCTCACCAGCAATCGCACCGGCAACACCGTGGCCGACGACGCCAGGCTCGGCGTCTGGCGCTCCACCGTGGCCATCACCTGGTTCTGAGGGTCGACCCATGCGCATCTCCTATCGCCTGATCCCCGCGCTGTGTCTTGCCGGCGCACTCGCCGCCTGCGCGAACGACGACACCACACCGGGCGCCCCCACCGGACCGGCGCTCGACGCCGCCACGCCGGCCGTCTCGTTCGGCCTCTGGACGCCCGGGCCCGGCGAATGCGACAAGGCCATTCACGACCGCTTCAGCACCCTCGGTCCCGACGGCAAGCGCTATCCCACGTGGCATCCGCCGGTGGATCCCGTGAGCGGGTGCAGCTTCGGACATGAGCACGGGCGGGATCCGCGCGGTTCGGCGCTCTACCGCGACGTGGGCGACCTGCCGTTCGGCTATGCGAACGAGCAGCTCGATGCGTCGAACCTCGGACTGCGCCGGCACGAGGACCACGTGGGCCACAAGATCGAATGGGAGAACGACCTGCTCATGGGATCGAGCGGCGCGGGCTCGCTGCTCGAGGTGCGCTGCCACGTGCTCACGAAGCTGCATCAGGGCACGCATTCGAAGGATGCGTTCACGAACAACATGCACGAGCTCAACTATCATGTGCGCTGCACGGATCGTACGGAGATGCACATCACGATGCTCGCGACGATCGGCCGGCCGGGCGAGTTCGAGCGCACCTGCGGCGGCACGGTGCAGGTCGGGCCGGCCACGCCGGTGAACTCGCCGGCGGGTGACGGCCGGCGGAAGATCCCCGACTGGGACTGCCTCGAATCGCGCGTGCTCGTGGGCGCGGGGTCGAAGTCGGACTTCGGCGCGCTGCACGAGAGCTGGCAGACGCACAACCAGATCCGCACCGCGGAGGGGAACAAGTCGATCGCCGCGTTCGATCCGTACTTCCAGGTGTTCCGGCCGAGCCGGTTCTTCGACAGCCGCGCGGCGGACAATGTCGGGCGTCCGGTCGCGGTGTGCACCGAGCACGTGCACGGCGATCGCCGCGCGCGCGGCCACGAGTGCGACGTGGTGCAGCAGACCGTGGCGGGAAGCGGCTTCGCGCTGCTGTCGTACGACGATACGCGCTCGCCGTTCAACGGCGTGCGCCGGCAGATCGACATCAACAACAACACGGTGCGGAACGCGAACGGGCCGACCACGTGGTACACCGACCCGCTCGGCAGGAACGCGCGCACGACACCGTTTCCGGGGAGCATCCGGCAGTACCTTTCGGCCACGAACAACGACTACGGCGTGGGGGTGAACGGGCCGACGGTGGGGGGAAACCGGAATTACGGCGGGACGGGGGTGCGGGCGCCGAACTGAGCATCGCCAGCCCTCTCCCTTGCCCTCCCCACCCGTCCTTTGCTAGCTTTCGAGGCTATCACGCAGCACACCTGCTGCGCCCTCCTCCCGGACAACGGCAGCCCGGGGGGCCACCCGACCGCAAGGTCACGACCACAGGGAGATCTGCCGAGTGGCTACACTCAAGACCCGCATGGCCCCCACGCGGCCATACGAGATCGTCTATATTTTCGACTCCGCGCTCGAGGACTCGGCCATCGCCGAAAAGCTCGACCGCCACCACACCCTGCTCCAGCTCGCCGAACCGGCCGAGATCGAGCACTGGGGCCGCCGCCAGCTCGCCTACAAGATCGGGCGCCACGAGGCCGGCTACTACGCCATCGCCAAGGTGAACACCGCCCCCGGCACGCTCCCCGAGTTCGAGCGCGCCCTCAAGCTCGACGAGAGCGTGGTGCGCTACATGGTGTCGCTCGTGGAGCGCGTGCTCGGCGCGCCCAAGCTGAGCGACGAGGAACTGGCGGCCCGCGCGGCTGCCGATGACGACGACGACGAGGACGACGAATAATGCGCCGCCCCAAGAAGCCCTGCCCGATCACCGAGGCCGGCATCCGGTTCGTGGATTACAAGGATGATCGCCTGCTCGCCCGCTTCATCACCGACTACGGCAAGATCCTGCCGAGCCGGCTGAGCGGTGTCGACGCGCGTCATCAGCGCCAGCTCTCCAAGGCCGTCAAGAAGGCCCGGTTCCTGGCGCTCCTGCCGTACGTGAAGGGGCAGCAGGGTTGAGGTGACCGCGGCGGGGGGGGACTCGCCGGTCGTCACGGCGCCACGAGAGCGCGGGTGGCGGTGGCTGGTCCTCGCACTTGCCGCGGCCCTTGCCGTTTCACGCGTCGCGGTCTGGCCGGCCTCGCTGGCCCTGATCGCGGTGGTGGTGCGCTGGCTGTTCCCGGTGGAGCCGTTCCTCCTGCTCGTCATGGTCGGCGTCGGCGCCTGTGCCGTCGCGAGCTGGGCGCGCGGCGGCCGGGTCACCGCGGTGCTGGCCACCCTGCTGGGAGTGATGCTCTGGGTGTGGTGGTCCGGCCGGCCCGTCGCCGGCGGCCTCCGGGCTTTCGAGCACGGCTGGGCGCTGATGGTCGGGGCCTGTTTCGGCTGGAGCTGTCTGCCGGCGGGAGGGCGGCCGTTCTTCGGACGCGTCCTGCCGGCGATCGCGATCGCCGGCGTGGTCATCATGGCCCTCGTGGCATGGCGAACGCCGGCGGGTGGTACCGGCCTCGCGTCGCGGTTCGAGGAAACACTCGATCTGCGGCGGGGGCAGGCACTGATGGTGTGGCAGGACCGGGTTCGCGATCCCTCGTGGATGGCGCTCGGAGCCCGCGTCCCGTCGGTCGTACGCTCGGCCGAGCGCACGGCGGCGTGGCTGGCGTCGGCTGAACCGCCGGTGCGGATCCTGCCCGCGCTGCTGGTGCTGGAAACGCTCGCGGCCCTGGCGCTCGCCTGGGCCCTGTGGCATCGGCTCACGCGGACCCGCCTCGGACCTCCGCTGGCGCCGTTGTCGCAGTTCCGCTTCAGCGACCAGCTCGTCTGGGGGCTGGTGGCGGGCGCCACGCTCGTGCTGCTGCCGTCGCTCGAGGGCTGGTACGATGTGGGCGTGAATCTGCTGGTGGTATTCGGGGCGCTGCACGCGCTGCGCGGGTTGGGGGTGCTGCTCTGGTGGCTCCCCGAGCGCTGGGCCGTCCTGCCCCTGCTGGTGATGCTGGTCTGTCTTCCGCTGCTCGGTCCTGTCCCGGTCCTTGCGACCGTCGCCGTTCTGGCCTTGGGTCTCGGACTGGGTGACACCTGGCGTGATTTCCGCCGCACGGCACAGCCGCTGCGACCGGATCCGCGCCCCTGATCGGCCGACGCGAGTCGGCCCGGAGTTTCTCATGGACGTCATCCTTCGCAATGCCATCGACAAGCTCGGCCACCCGGGCGACGTCGTGACCGTCTCGGCGGGCTATGCCCGCAACTTCCTGCTGCCGCGCGGCCTCGCCTACCAGGCCACGCCGGGGAACCTCAAGCGGATCGAACAGGAGCGCGCGCGTCTCGTGGCCGCCGAAGCCGAACGCGTGGCCGCGGCCGAAGCCGTCGCGGCGAAGTTCGCCGACGTCTCCGTGACCTTCGCCGCCCGCGTGGGCGAGGAAGGGAAGCTGTTCGGTTCGGTGACCGCCGCCGACATCGCCCACCAGCTCGAGGCACAGGGGTTCAAGCTCGAACGCCGTCAGATCGAGCTGCCGGAGCCCATCAAGGCGCTCGGCGTCTATCGCGTGGCGATCCGCCTGCACGCCGATGTGAAGCCCGAGATCAAGGTCTGGGTGATCAAGCAGTAAGGCGTCGCCGGCCGGTCGGCCGGCGGGTGACGATATGACGGAAGAGCGAGAGGGGCGGGCCGCGGCCCGCCCCTCTCGCTCTTCCGTCGTATTGTGCGGCACCCTCGCGCGCGCGTAACGTGCAGGGACGCGCGGTGTCCCGCATGGTCTCCCCGGGCACTTTTCCCGCCCCTGCCGGGTACAGCACGCGCAGAGCCCTCCCCTTTTCCCGTCTTCCATGGCCCGCTCCTCCTCCCCCTCGTCCGAAACCATGGCCCGCCGCGCCGCCGCCCTCGCCACCGAGCTCAAGGCGTCCGATGTGGTCATTCTCGACCTGCGCGGGGTAACGGATGTCGCGGACTTCTTCGTGATCGCGAGCGGCACGTCGGACACCCATGTCCGCGCCGTCGCGCAGCACGTGATGGACGAGATGAAGCAGGAAGGAATGCCGGTCCACCAGAGCGAAGGGCTGTCGCAGGGACGCTGGGCGCTCCTCGATTTCGTGGATTGTGTCGTGCACGTGTTTCACCCCGCACTGCGTCAGTTCTATCAGCTCGAGCGGCTGTGGAGCGACGCCGTGCCCCTGGCGCTGGAGCCCGTAACCGAGGGAGCCCGGTAATGCGGTGGACGATGACGCAGGCTGGACTGCGCGGCGCGCTGGCCGGCGCCGCGCTGGCCCTGAGCGCGGGGGCGGGCACGCTGTCTGCGCAGATGTACTTCGGCCAGAACCATGTGCAGTACGACAAGTTCCGCTGGCAGGTGATCGAGACCGATCACTTCCTGGTGCACTACTACCCGGAGATCGCCGACGTCGCGCAGGAAGCCGCGCGCATGTCCGAACGGTCGTACGCCCGGCTCTCCCGGCTCATGCACCACCAGTTCGCGGAAAAGAAGCCGATCCTGCTCTACGGCAGCACGGCCGACTTCTCGCAGAGCAACGTGTTCGGCGACCAGAGCGAAGGCACCGGCGGGGTCACCGAGTTCCTCCGGCAGCGCATGGCCCAGTTCTTCACCGGCAACATGCGCGACTTCGAACACGTGTTCCAGCATGAAATGGTGCACGTCTTCCAGTTCGACATCTTCTCGCGCGGCCGCGCGGGCGCGAACTTCGGCGCCCTGGCGCAGGTCCAGCCGCCGCTCTGGATGATGGAAGGAATGGCCGAGTACTTCTCCATCGGCCAGCACCACCCCTGGACGGATGCATGGATCCGCGACGCGGTGCTCAACGACGCGCTCCCCACCATCCAGCAGATGACCGAGCGTCCCGACCGGTACTTCCCCTACCGCTTCGGCCTTTCGCTCTGGCAGTACGTGGGCCAGCGGTGGGGTGACGACGTCATCGCCGAGATCATGAACGCCATCCCCAGCGTGGGGATCGACCGCGCGTTCCGCCGCGAAACCGGCATGGGGCTCGACGAGCTGAGCACGCAGTGGACGGAGGCGATGAAGCAGCGCTATCTGCCGCTCATCGCGCAGTACGACCGGCCGCGCGAGTTCGCCGAACCGCTCCTCTCGCAGCGCCGGTCCGGCGGATTCATGAACATGTTCGTCGCGCCCGCGCTCTCGCCCGACGGCAAGCTGATCACCTTCATCTCGTTCGGTTCGCTGCTGCGGGGCGAGGTGTTCCCCGATCTGTATCTGGCGAACGCGGAAACGGGCGAGCGCATGGCCCGGCTGATCAAGTCCACCACCAATCCGGACTTCGAACAGCTCCGGTTCATCTATTCGCAGCCGTCCTTCTCGCACGACGGACGCCTGCTCGCCTTCACCGGCCAGCGCGGCGGCCGGGACATGCTGTACCTCATGGACATCGCGCGGCGGCGCGTGATCCGGCGCATCGAACCGCCGGTGGACCAGGTCCTCAACCCCTCGTTCTCACCGGACAACCAGCGCATCGTCTTCTCCGGTCTCTCCGGCGGCATGACCGATCTCTGGGTGGTCAACGCCGACGGCAGCGACATGCGCCGGCTCAACCGGGACATGCACGGCGACGCGCACCCGCAGTGGTCTCCCGACGGGCGCACCATCGCGTTCTCGAGCGACCGCGGTCCCGACACCGATTTCGAGGTGCTGCGGTTCGGGCGGCCGCACATCTCGCTCATGGATGTCGAAACCGGCACCGTGCGCGTGATCCCGGGGCAGGACGGCATGAACATCAATCCGCAGTGGGCGCCCGACGGGCGATCGCTCATCTACGTGTCCGACCGCACGGGCGTCACGAATCTCTTCCAGTACGATCTGGACACGCAGGAGCACTATCAGCTCACGAACGTGGTCGGCGCGATCACCGCGGTGAGCGAGCAGAGTCCCGTGATCACCTGGGCGCGCGACGCGGACGTCCTCGCCTTCGTGTACTATGAGCGCGGCGACCACACCATCTGGCGGCTCCCGAATCCGCGCGCGCTCCGCAGGGCACCGTATCGTCCGCCCGCCGTGATCGCCGACGGCACACCGGCCGGCGCGGCCGATACCGCGCGCCGCACACCACCCCGCGTGGCCACCGGCGGAGCACCGCTCCCCCTCGGCACGGCCAATGACAGCGCCGCCGCGCGTCAGTCGTTCTATCGCGCTCCCGATGCCGTGACCCGCCGCTCGTCCGACGTGCCGGCGGCCGTGCTGTCGCGCGCGAGCGGGCCGGTCACCGTGCAGGCGATGCTCGACAGCGCCGATTTCAACCTGCCCGACACCACGGCGATGAGGACGTACCCGTATCGGGCGCGCTTCGCGCCGGAGTACATCGCCCAGCCGCAGATCGGTGCCCAGGCCGGCGGCTTCTCCCAGGGCGTGTTCGGCGGTACCACGATCATCCTCGCCGATCTCATGGGCGACCATCAGCTCGCCATCGCCGGCGGCCTCAACGGCCAGCTCAGTGACGCGCAGATCTTCACGGCCTACTCGAGTCTCGGCCGGCGGATGCCCTACAGCCTCTCCATCGCCCAGCAGCCGTTCTATTTCTCGGGCGGATCCGAGCTGGAGCCGCTGAGCCAGACGCAGTTCGTGGAAACGCACCATATCGTGCGGCTCGTGCAACGGCAGGTGGGCGCCATCTCGCTCTATCCGTTCAACCGGTTCACGCGGATGGAAGTGGGCGCCTCGTTCGCGAACATCGACTATCAGACGTTCCCCTTCTACCGCGTCGTCGACATCGCCGGTTTCGCCACGCAGTTCGAACGCGGCCAGACGCGCAACCTGCAGTCGGTGAACATCTACTCGCCCACGCTCGCCTTCGTCACCGACAACTCGCTGATGGGCATGGTGGGCCCGCTGTCGGGACGGCGCGCGCGCGTGCAGGTCACGCCGCAGTTCGGAACGTGGCAGTGGGTGGATTACCTCGTGGATGCCCGCGCCTACAAGCCGATCATCTTCAACTACCTCACGCTCGCGACGCGCTTCACGAGCAGCCTCACCATCGGACGTGACGAAGGCGTCTTCGAGAAGTGGCTCGGCCGTCCCGATTTCGTACGCGGCTTCAACCGCAGCGACGTGGGCTTCGGCTGCGGTGCGATCGCCGGCGGTATCTCGTGCACCGACGACGAAGCCGTGGGCACCCGCATCGCCTTCGCCAACGCGGAGATGCGCTTCCCGGTGCTGCGCCGCGGCATGGCGGGCACGTGGTTCGGGCTGCCGCCCGTGGAAGGGCTCGTGTTCTACGACGCCGGCCTCGCCTGGAACAAGGGGCAGTCCGTGACATGGTCGGCCCGGCCGAATGCCGATCCACAGCTCCAGCGCTCGGTGCTCCAGAGCTACGGCTACGGCTTCCGCATGAACGTGTTCGGCATCCTCATCCTGCGCTGGGATTACGCGATTCCGATCAACCGGCCGAACTCCCGCGGGTTCGGCACCTGGTTCTTCGGCGCGAACTACTGAGCACGGTGCCGAGGTGCTGACGAACTGCTGACGAGGGGGACGGCCGGGCGCAAGACCTACCCCGGCCCCCTCCTTCGTCAGTATTTTTCAGGGATGCGCACGCTTCTCGCGTGGTTGCTCGTCCTCGTGGCATCCGGCTGTGCCGATCGGTCGGAACGCCCCGCCGGCACCGGCGCCCTCGCTTCCATCCCTGCCGGTCCCGATCCCATCGTGCTGCGCGTTTCGCGCGGCGGTGGGCTGGTGTCCGCTCTCCGGTATCCGGCCCTCGACTCCACGGTGTGGCGCTCGACCTATCGCGTCCCGCCGCTCGAACGTGTGCTCGGTCACCATCCCGACGACGGCTACCTCACCGCCGTGGACACGTCCGGCCGTCCGGTGCGCCTCGATCTCCGCCTCGGCGCCGTGGCCGTGCCCGGCTCGGCCGGCGGATCCCGGCACGCCTCCGCCGACGGCGCCGTGCTCTACGCCGTGAACGTCAACGGCGAGGTGGCGCGCTACACCCCCGTGGGCGACCGCTGGGCCATGGGCAGCGGCATCGCGCCCGCCGCCCTCGTGCCCCTGCACGACGGCTCGCTCGTGATCGCCGCCTTCGAGGGAGACGGGCTGCTCCTCCGGCGCGTGCGTCCCCCCGATACGGTCGTGGTGGACTCGATGCGCATCGACGTGGCCCGCGACAGCGGAAGCGTGCATGGGCTGACCATCGGCGACCGGCTCTTCATCTCGGCGGGAACGCGCGTCATGGCGCTCCGCACCCGCGACTTCGTGCGCGACGTGGACGTGAACGTGGGCGAACCGATCCGGGCCCTCGTCACCTCGCCGAGCGGAGACCGCATCTTCGTGCTCGTGGAAGGCGAACCCGAGGTCCGGGTGGTGGACCGGTTCGAGGGACGCGTGGTGGAACGGGTGAAGCTGCCCGGCGCGCCGCGGGCGCTCCGCATGGACGCGCTCGGCCGCGTGCTGCTCGTGCAGGGCGACGCGGAGACGGCGTGGGTGATGGACATCGGCACCTCCGGGCTCGTGGGCGCGGTGCGCACCGCGTGGCGCGGCGACCTGCCGCTGGTCCTCCCCGACGGCGCCATCGCGCTCGTGCACGGCGATACGGTCACGCTCGCGTCGTCGCTCGACCTCGGCGTGGTGCGCGAGATCCCCGGCGGCGCGAACGACACCTGGTATGCGCTGCGCTGGAACGGCTTCCGCCCGCGGGCCGCCGGCCTCGACGAACCCGTGCGCTTCCGGGCCTCCGGGTCGGCCGAGTCGGGAGAGCTCGCGGGCACACTCGATGGAGGACGCCGGCGCGCCGCGACCGACAGCGCCGATACCGCGGCCCGCGTGGATTCCGCCGACCCCGAGGCTGCCGCCACGCCGCAGCGCGAACGCCCCGTGGGCTTCACCGTGCAGTTCGCCGCCGTGCTCACCGAGGCGCTCGCCCAGGAAGCCGCGGCCGGCATCACCGTGGATGGCCGGACACCGCGCATCGCCACCTCGGTCCGCGGTGCCCGCACCCTCTACCGTGTCGTGCTCGGACCGTATCTCACGCGCGAGGAAGCCGAGCGCGTGGGCAAGATGAGCGGCCACACCTACTGGATCTTCGAGGGCGCACCGTGACCGGCACTCCGGATCGCGCGTGGGTGGAATCGGAAGCACGTCGCCTCGCGCCCCTGTTCGAAGGGGTGCACGCGGCCGTTGTGAGCGGTCCGGATCCGGCCACCGCCGCCGCTGTGGCCCTGGCGATCGCCAACGTGCACGGGGCCACGCGCCGTGTGGCGATTGCCGATCTCATCGGCGACGTGGCGCCGCTTCGCGAAGCCGTCACCGGCGGCGACGATGATCCGCACGGCATCGCGGACAGTTTCCTGTACGGTGTGTCGCTCAACCGGATCGCGCGGCCGATCGACTCGGGGGGGAACGTGTTCCTCATGCCGAGCGGTACCGAAGCGGTGGCACACGAAGGGGTGTACCGCAACGACCGGTGGCGCCGCCTGGCGGCCGGATTCCAGCAGGTGGGCGCGCTGCTGCTCGTGGTCGCGGTGCGCGATGTGCCCGGCTTCGATGCGCTCTGCCAGTACGTGGGCGCCCTGCTCCCGATCGGCGAGTCCAATCCGCCCGCGATTCCGGACGTGCGGACGCTCTGGTTGCCGCCTCCGCCGCCGCCGGCCGAAGAACAGCGCAAGGCCGAGCGGGCGCGTGTCGTGGCCACAGTGGACCGGGGTGAGCGCCAAAGCCGGCTGCTGGCGTCCCTGGCGGCCGCGGCAGCGGTGGTGGTCGTAGGCCTCGCCGTCTGGCCCACGCTCGAGGCTCGCTTCTTCCCGCCCGCTCCCATCGCGGCCGCGGATTCCATCCCGTCCGGCCAGCCGGACGCGGGAGGAACGGCGGCCGGCACGATCGCGGCCGAGTCCGCCGTCCCGGATACCACGCCCGCCGTGCCTGCCTCGAATGCTTCGGCGCCTGAAGCGGCGGCCCGCGCGCGCTCCGGCCCGCTCGTGGTGGCCAACCCCGCCGACTCGGACCGCGCGGCTCTCTTCGCCGTGTACTTCCAGGCGGCCAATACGATCGAACAGGCCCACCCGCCGGCCCGGGTCGCCACGCTCTCGGCCGTGGCCGTCTCGCCGGTCCGCTCCGGCGCTGACGGTTCCCGCTGGTACCGCGTGACCGTGGGCGCGGGCACCGACAGCGCCCAGGCCGACGCCCTGCTCACCAGGCTCCGGAATGCCGGGGAGATCGGCTCCACTACCGGAAGCATCATCCGCGTGCCGTATGCGTTCCGCCTCGAGGAGGGGCTCACGGTCGATGCATCGGCGACCGCCATCGAACGCTGGGCCGGCCGCGGCATTCGCGCATATGCGCTCCGTCAGACCGACGGGGGCGTGACACTCTATACCGGCGCATTCCAGTCTCCGGCGCAGGCGGCGCTGCTCGCCGATTCGCTGCACGGAGCGGGCATTCCGCCGACGCTGGTTTACAGAACGGGGAGAACTTTCCAGTGAGGTTGACGAAGCTCGAAGTACACGGATTCAAGGCCTTCGCCGATCACACGGAGTTCGTGTTCGATCGTGGGGTGACGGCGATCGTGGGTCCGAACGGGTGCGGCAAATCCAACGTGTCCGACTCGGTGCGCTGGGTGCTCGGCGAACAGCGCGCGCGCGTGATGCGCGGCGCGAAGATGGAGGACGTGATCTTCCACGGCTCGTCCGCGCGCAAGGCCGTGAACATGGCCGAAGTGTCGCTGCACTTCGACAACTCCGACGGCGACCTGCCGGTCCCGTTCCGGGAAGTGGTGATCACGCGCCGTCTCATGCGCACCGGCGAGAGCGAGTATCTGCTCAACCGCGCGCCCTGCCGTCTGCGCGACATCCAGGATCTCGTGCGCGGCACGGGGCTCGGCGCCGATTCCGGCGTGGTGATCGAAAGCCGCATGATCGACGCCCTGCTCTCCGATCGTCCCGACGACCGGCGCGAGCTGTTCGAGGAAGCCGCGGGCGTGGGGCTCTATCGGGATCGTCGGCGCAGCGCCGAACGCCGGCTCGAGGAGACCACGGTCGACCTCTCGCGGCTCGACGATCTCATCGGCGAAGTGCAGAGTCAGGTGCGGTCGCTGTCGCGGCAGCGCCGCCGCGCCGAACGGCACGCGGAACTCACGGCGCGCCGCTTCACCGTGGAGATCGCGCTCGCCACGCGCGAGATGGCGGCGTGGCGCGAAGAGCTCGACGCGCTCGATGCGCGTCTCGAAGCGCTGCGCACCGAAGTGCCCGATGCCGAAGCCGCGATCGGGAGCGCCGAAACCGAGCGCGAGCAGGCGCACACCGCGCGCACCGCGGCCGAAGCGCAGCGCGGTGAAGTGGCGCGTCTCACCGGCGAGCAGCGGGAACGCACGCTCCGTCTCGAGCGTGAACTGGCAGTGGCCGAAGAGCGCCAGCGCAGCACCGAAGCGCGGCGGGTGCGCGCCGAACAGGAGCGGCTGGAAAGCGAGGCGTTCGGCCAGCGGCTGCGCGACGATCGCGAGAAGGCCGCCGCCGACCGGATCACGCTCGAGCAGGAGCTGAAGGACGCCGGCGAATCGCTCGCCGAGCGGGTGTCGGCCGAAGACGAGGCACGCGCGGTGGTGACGCGCGCGCGGCAGTCGCTCGAAGCGCTCGAACGGGCCGCGCGCGAACATCGCGACCAGGCGCGGCGGCTCGAGCTCGACCGCGAAGGCGCCGCACGCGATCTCGGAGAAACCCGGCAGCGCCTGGAAGCGCTCGAGCGCGAGCGCACGCAGCTCGCCGAGCAGTCCGCGGCCATCGAGCGGGAGCTCGTGCGCGCGCGGGAACAGCTCGAACTGCTGCATGCGAATGCGCAGGAGGCGCAGCAGGCGCTCGAACAGGCACGGGTCACGGCCACGGCCGCGCGCACCACCGACGCCGAAGCGCGCGCCATGCTCGCGCGCGTGGTGGAAGCGCACACGTCGCTCGAGGGACAGGTCGCGGCGCTGGAACGGCTCGAGCGGGAACGCGTGGGACTCGCGCCAAGCGCGCAGAAGCTGCTCGCCGCGCGGGACACGTTCGATGCCGGCGCCGTGCTCGGCCCGCTCACCGATTTCCTCAGTGCCGACGGCGAGGCGGCGCGCCTCGTGGAACGGTATCTCGGCGCCACGTTGCACGCGGTGGTGGTGCGGGATGCGGCCGCGGCGGACGCCGTTCGTCGTTGGCACGCCGCGACCAATCCGGGTCCGCTACTGCTCCTGCCGCTCGATGTGCTGCACACCGCGCACGATGCATCGCGTACGGACGATCTCGCCGCCGCCGTGCGGACCACCGGCCCCGCCGACGCCTGGGTGCAGGCGCTGCTCGGCCGGGTGCAGTCGCTCGATAACGGCGAAGCGTTCGTGGACGCGCGCGGCGCGATGTTCCTCCCGGGCACGACGGCTGGCCCCGGTCCGCTGCAGCGGCGCGCCGAACTCACGCGGCTGCGCGAGCGGCTGGAACGCGCGGCCGATGAGCGCGAAGGTGCGCAGACGGCTTCGGAAGCGGCACGCCTCGCACTCGTGGACGCCGAACGTGCGCAGCACCAGGCGAGCGATGCCGGCGCCCGCGCGCAGCAGGACGTCCGCCGCGCGGAAGAAACCGTGCGCGAAGTGGAACGCCGCGTGGAACGCATCACGCGCGAGATGCAGCAGTCCACCGCGCTCGCGGAGCGCCTGACCGCGCGCATCACGGAACTCGACGAACGGGCCGCCGCGCTCGGCGAACAGCTCGACGCGCTCGAAACTCGTGCGGGAGAAGCCGACGGCGCCATTGCCGAAGCCCGCGGCGTGCTCGCCGAAACCGAATCCGGCCTCGAGGCGGCACGCGAGGCGCGCTCCGTCTGGCAGGTCACGCAGGCACAGGCGCAGGCGCGGTTGTCGGTGGCGCAGGATCGCGAACGCCGGCTGCACGAGGAGGACGCGACCGCGGCCGCGCGTCTCACCGCGCTCGCCGAAGAACTGAGCGGGCTCGCCGACGCCGATCAGGAACTCGCGCAGCAGCTCTCGGCGTGGCACGTCGAACTCGACACGCAGCGCAAGGCGCTCGGCGACGCCGAAGCCCGCCTCGGCAGCGCCGAACAGGCCGTGCGCACGACGTCCGAAGCGCTCGACGTCGCCGAACGCCAGCTCGACGAAGCGCACCGCGCGCACACGCGCATGGGTGAGACGCTGCATCACGCGGAGCTGCGTCATACGGAGCTGTCCGGACGCCGGGAAGCGATCCGGCAGCGGCTGGAAACCGAATGGCGCCGCCCGCTCGACGAACTGCTGGCCGAGGCGGAATCGCTGGACGTGGACACGGACGCGCTCCGCGCCGAAGCCACGGAGCTCCGCGATTCCCTCGACGCGCTCGGCGCGGTGAACCCGCTCGCGATCGAGGAGCACGAGGAGGAACAGCGGCGTCTCGAGTTCCTCACCGGCCAGCGCAACGACATCGTGTCCGCGAAGCAGTCGCTGCACCAGGCCATCCGCGAGATCGACAGCACCGCGCGCGAGCTGTTCCTCGTCACGTTCGGGCAGGTGCGGGAGAACTTCCGGCAGATCTTCCTCACGCTCTTCGGCGGCGGCGAGTGCGATCTGCGTCTCGAAAACCCCGACGCGCCGCTCGACTGCGACATCGAGATCCACGCGTCGCCGCGCGGCAAGCGCACCCAGCGCATCCACCTGCTGTCGAGCGGCGAACGCGCGCTCGTGGCGCTGTCGCTGCTGTTCGGCATCTTCCTCACCAAGCCGAGCCCGTTCTGCCTGCTCGACGAAGTGGACGCGCCGCTCGACGACCAGAACATCGGCCGTTTCGTGCGCATGCTCAACCAGTTCAAGCAGCGCACCCAGTTCATCGTGATCACGCACAACCCGCGCACCACCACCGAAGCGGCCGACGCCGTGTACGGCGTGACCATGCAGGAGCCGGGCGTGTCGTCGATCGTGAGCGTGCGCATGCGGAGCCCCGCGGTGAACGATCCCGGGGAGCAGCCGTCTGACGCGCTGCCGGATGACGCCGCCGACGACGCGGATGCGGCGGAGCCGGTGTCGTCACCCGCGTGACGCGCCGGCGGCCGGGCGGGCGCAGCATCACGACCGTCGCCGCGATCATCCTGCTCGCGGCGACGAGTGCCGCACCCCGCGGCCTGGCGGCGCAGCCGCGCGTGGTGGTGGAGACCACGGAGGACATCGTGCTCTCCACCGTCTCGCCGCGCTTCACGATCCGTTCCTTCGGGTTCGGATCGGCGCGGCCGCTCCGCGTCACGATGCGCGTGAGCGAGGATTTCGGCGTGCTGCCACCGTTCCTCGTGGACACCACGTTCCTCACGAACGACACCGCGCACGTGCTGCAGATCAGGCGTGCGCTCCCGAGCAGCGCCACGGTGTACTGGCGCGCGCTCGTGGAAAGCGGCGCGGTGGCCGCGATCTCCGACATCACGGGGCCGCGCGTCGTGCCGCCGTGGGTGGAACTGATCTCACCGCAGACGGAAACCGTCGATACGCGGCAGCCGCTCTTCCGGTGGCGCTCACCGCGCGTGGATACGCCCCCCGGCCCGTGGCGTTACGAGCTCGAGATCAGGCTCACCACGAACGACGAGCCCGTGTTCGGCGCGGCGAACATCGCCGACACGGTGTACCGTCTGCCGTCTCCGCTGCAGGCGAGCACGTCGTACCGCTGGCGGGTCACGGCGTCGCTCGTGGGCGCGCCGGAGCGCGTGACGGTCGAGAGCCTCGGGACATTCGTGATCCTCGATCAGTCGCTGCCCACGTCGACGCTCGTGTACCAGAACTTTCCGAACCCGTTTCCGTCGGCGACGTCGTTCTCCACCTGCTTCTGGTTCGACGTGGGCGAACCGGGCGCGCGCATCTCGCTCGAGATTCTCGATCTGCGCGGCAATCCGGTGAATACCGTCGTGCCCGCGGCCGACGGCCAGGTGCTCTTTCCGCCGGGGCGCTACGGCCGTGCCGCGCCCGGTACGGGGAGCAGTTGCGACAACCGGTTCATCTGGAACGGCACGGCACGCGACGGCCGTACGGTGCCGCCCGGGGTGTACCTCGCGCGCTTCCGCGCGAACGGCGGCGCGCCGATCGTGCGCCGCATCCTGTTCCGCGGCCGCTGACATGCGCCTGATATGCGCCTGACGACCGTGGGCACCGGCACGGTGGCCCCGCACGCACACCGCGTGTGCGCCGGCCATCTCGTGCAGTCGGGCGACGTGGTGCTGCTGCTGGACTGCGGGAGCGGCGTCGTGCACCGGCTCGCGGCGCTCGGCCTGCCGTGGCAGCAGATCACGCACGTGGCGCTCACGCACTTTCACGGCGACCACATCGCCGACCTGGCGATGCTCTGCTATGCCTTCCGCTACGGGCAGATGCCGCCGCGATCGGCGCCGCTCGTGATCCTCGGCCCGCCCGGCACCCGCGACCTGGTGGACCGGCTGGCGCTCGTGTTCGGCACCTGGCTGTACGCTCCGGGGTACCCACTCACGGTCACCGAACTGCCCCGGGACGGCGGCGGCGCCGATCTGGGTGATCGGATCCGGCTCACGGCCCGGCCGGTGCCGCACACGGCGGAAAGCGTGGCATATTCCATCGAGGAGGGAGAGCGCCGGGTGGTGTATACCGGCGACGCAGGGTTCGACGAGTCGCTGGGCCGCTGGGCGGCCGGGTGCGACGTGCTGCTCGCCGAATGCTCGCTCCCCGACGCGCTGGCACTGCCGCTGCATCTCACGCCCGCGCAGGCGGGCGCACTGGCGGCGATCGCACGCCCGGGCGTGCTCGCGCTCACGCATTTCTACCCGCCCGTCGAAACCGTGGACATCACGGCCGAGGTGGCGGCGCGGTTCGACGGTCCGGTGGCGCTCGCCACCGACGGGTGGTTCATCGATCTCTGAGGGAGTTCCGCATGCTGGTGGTGATGCAGCCGGCCGCGTCCGCGGCCGATATCGACCGGGTCTGTAACGAAATCACGCGGCAGGGGTTCAAGCCGCTGCCCATGCCAGGCGCCGTACGCATGGCCATCGGCCTGCTCGGCGACGACAGCAAGGCGGACTGGTCGTACATTGAGGCGCTCCCCGGCGTGGCCAGCGTGCTCATCGTGCAGAAGCCCTATCGCCAGGTGTCGCGCGAATGGAAGCCGGAGAGCACGATCGTGGAGATCGCGCCCGGCGTGCGGTTCGGCGGCAGCGAGATCGCGATCGTGGCCGGCCCGTGTTCCGTGGAAAGCGAAGAGCAGATCGTGACGGCCGCGCGCGCCGTGCGCGCCGGCGGGGCCACCGCGCTCCGCGGCGGCGCGTTCAAGCCGCGTTCGTCGCCGTACGCATTCCAGGGGCTCGGCAAGCAGGGGCTCGAACTGCTCGCGCTCGCGCGGCGCGAAACAGGGCTCGCGATCATGACCGAGGCGATGGACGAATCGGGCGCGGATCTCGTGGCCGAATACGCCGACTGCATCCAGATCGGCGCGCGCAACATGCAGAACTATTCCCTGCTCCGTCACGTGGGGCGGCTCGGCAAGCCCGTGCTGCTCAAGCGCGGACTCGCAGCCACGATCAACGATCTGCTGCTGAGCGCGGAGTACATACTCGCCGAGGGGAATCCGAACGTCATTCTGTGCGAACGCGGCGTGCGCACGTTCGATTCGGCCACGCGCAACCTCTTCGACCTCACCGCCATTCCGGTGGTGCAGAAGCTGTCGCATCTCCCGATCGTGGCCGACCCGAGCCACGGCACGGGACTCCGCGACAAGGTGACGCCGATGGCGCGCGCGGCCGTGGCCGCCGGCGCCGACGGCGTGCTCATCGAAGTGCATCCGCAGCCGGACAAGGCGCTGTCCGACGGCGCGCAGTCCCTCTATCCCGAACAGTTCGCCCAGCTCGTGCAGCAGCTCCGTCCCATCGCGAATGCGATCGGACGGGCGATCGCGCCCACGCCGGGCACCGCACCGGTCAACGTCTCATGATGCCGACTTCCGTTTTCCGCTCGTTCGCACGGTCCGCGAGTCTCTGCGCGGCACTCGTGCTCGCACCGCACGTTTCCCTGCATGCGCAGGCCGTGGATCCGGCTGCCACGCTCGCGCGCGCGCGCGCCGAATACGCCACGGTGCGCACGGCGCGCGCCGAGTTCGTGCAGGAGATCAGGAACCCGCTGCTCGGCCGCACGCTGCACTCGCGCGGCACGCTCGTGCAGCGGAAGCCGGGACGCATGGCGGTCACATTCGCCGACCCGGCCGGCGACCGCATCGTGTCCGACGGCACGTGGCTCTGGGTGTACATCCCGAGCACGGCGCCGGGCCAGGTGATGAAGATGCCGGCTGGAGCGGGCGGCACGGGCGGCGTGGATCTCGCGGCCACGGTGCTCGAAGCACCGCGGGAGGGGTATACACTGACCGACGCCGGGGCGCGCGACGTCAGCGGCCGGCCGGCGCGCGGCGTGGCGCTGGTGGCGCGGCCGGGAAGCGAAGTCCCGTTCCCGCGTGCCACGATCTGGGTGGACGATGCCGACGCGAGCGTGCGTGAAGTCGCGATCACCGACGACCAGGGAATCGCGCGCACGATCCGCATCGTGTCGTGGGAGAAGAACGCCACCGTGGACGCGGCCGCGTTCACGTTCACGGTGCCGCAGGGCGTCCGGGTGGTGGAGCAGCCGTAGAGCCGCTTCACCTCGTCCGCGCCGGCCGCTTCATCATGTCGCGCCGGCTACGGTACGGTCACATCGATTGCCACCGTATCCACGGACGCATCCCGCACATCGCGGAAAGGAACACCCGCACGCCGTACCGTCACCTCTCCCACGGCCACGATCACGCAGTACGTTCGCGGGGAATGGGCGTGGAGCTGGAGATCGGCGCTGTAGCGGCCATCGACATCGGTCCGGATCACGTTTTTCGGATACGTGGTGACCGGAGCGAGCCGTGCGGTATCCTGACAGTTGCCGGTGATCGGAACCGAGAAGGTGAGCAGCGCGTCACGCATTGGTGCGCTCTGTTCGGAGACCACCTGTCCGATGACGTGGGCATGGACGCGACCGTAATCGTCCCTGACGACGATGTCTCGACATGCGACGAGCAGGAGCATGAGGGCTCCCGCTCCGATCCACCCGCCCCGCCTCACTCCAGCGTCGGCACCACGATTCCCGGATCCTCCGCGCGGGCGAACGGCTCGCGCGGTGACGACTGGACCAGACATTGCTTCTCTCACGAAAGGGATATCGGTAGTTTTCTTAGCCAGGAAGAAGCCATCGGGAACAGGGCAGCGGTGCTACTTTAGCGACCTGATCGTCGAATCATCAATCTAGCCGCGTGATGAGCGTCTATATCGTCTCGCTGAACTCCATAG
>CAZUKU010000024.1:14579-64152 GCA_964621045.1 uncultured Gemmatimonas sp. | reverse complement strand
ACAATTCGCTCCATATATAGCACAGTATCCCGATGTAAGCGTGAAGTATGATGGAGAATTCTTACGTCCAGCCGAGTTGATGAAGCGAGAAGCCAGTGTCAAACTTCCGTCAATAATGCTTGAGGACGGACGTCAGGTCACTGCGAACCTAAAGATCGTCGAATGGAATGCGGATGTCGACCGCGCGCTTTTTTTGTGCGACGAGAACGGCTTCGCTCTCTGTCGCGAGCCCGCAGAGGTGTACGCTCCCGGCTTCTCATTCACGGCTTATGTCAGCTCATCTTGGATACGCGAACTACACGATACGCAGCTGCTGGAGCTCGACGAACTGCGCCCTCCTGAGGTCGCGACGATTATCTCTGAAGCTAGACGTGCCCTACGGCACTACTTCAGAGGGCGCCTTGCAGACGCGGCATCAGAACTCGTTGCCGACTGGAAGCGGGATGGGAGCTACCCGTTCGACGGTGAGGCTGCATCGACATTAGAAAATGCGACTCGCCAAGTATTTGACATCGTCGCTGTCAGCGTATCGTCACACTTGCCGGATCTTCAGAGTCAAGATACGCGCAGCCGCTCGTTCGCGTTCCGACTCTTACGTCAAGCGCTTGAGGAATCTCCGGCGGCAGTACAGCGTATTGTCAATAAAGTCCTTAATTTACCGAAAAATCAGCAAGAGGAACTCGCCACACTCCTCGAAGAAGTATCACTGAACTCGATCATCAGTGCGAGCAAGCTAATCACGGATCGTCTTGATTTTTTGCGTGCGCTTGAACTACTGGTCTTTGAGGCTGAGTCTAAAAAAGTCCTGAAAGAACGCCAACAGCTGCATCATATTTTGGAACACTACACATGGCTGTTCGGAGAGCAGTTCAGTCTCACTGTCAGCGACAGGAGCCTGGATGAGGTACTCGCCAAGCACACAGCGGCCATTACAAAACGCAAGAGAAAGAACGATCAAGTACGGCGAGCGGACGGACGCCGTGGAATCGTTGACCTAATGCTCTCTCGGAGAATCCCGCACCCCAGCGCAGAGCAACGCGAGCATCTTGTTATCGAGCTGAAGCGGCCGAAGCAGAAGGTGACCCTCGACATCATTACTCAGCTGAAGTCGTATGCCAATGCTATTGCGAATGACGAACGGTTTCGGAATACCCAAACATCATGGGAATTCTGGGTTGTTTCGAACGATCTTGACGCCGACACACAACGTGAAGTTCGGCAACGTGATCGCCCACTCGGACTCGTAAGTGATGACGGAGAGTTGCGCGTTCGAGTGTGGGTGAAGACTTGGGGTCAGCTGATCGAAGAGGCGCGCGCTCGGTTGGATTTCTTCCGCCAAGCGCTCGACTACGAGGCTAGTGACAGCTCAGCACTGACGCTGTTGCGTTCGAAGCATAGCCAGCGATTGCCGAAGCATCTGGCCAATGAAACGCTACCATCTGCCTCCGCGCCAAGCCAAGACGACTGACAGCTGACGCACAGCGAATGCGCAGCCGCCACGAGCGGGCGAACGGCGCGCTGCTAGACAGCGCGAAGGCTGACGGGCGACGCGCTCGCGGGCAAACTTGTGGAGAATAGTGACTTTGTGGGTGCGACGAATCGCGAGCTGGCCGATGCTGGGGTAGTTGGTGTCGATATTATCCGCGAACGATTCATCGCGCAATCGCACCGCATATCGGATCGATCTGATTCGACACCTGGAACGATACGGGTGCCGGTCGCTACGCGAAGGCAACCACCGTTCGGCGTATATTAAGAGCTTATCCGTAAATAATGTTCACTCGCGCGGACACGTTGCGAAAGGTGATGATGGCCGCCGCTAACATCGTGAGCGCGAGGTAGGCGCGATGCGTCTTTTCATAGCGGACCAGCCGTTTGCGAAAGCGATGGAACCACGAGTGCGCGACTTCCACGACTCAGCGTCGGGCGCGCTTGCCTTGGGCTCGCTCGGTGCGTTCCTCTCCGCGCGGTCGCACATGCGGCGGATCGTCCTGCATGTACATCTCCTGCAGCGCGGGATCGCCGACGAACCCGGCGTCAGCACACAAGTGCTGTGGGGCGCGCGGCGCCACAGGCGGTCGCGCGACGACCACGGCGTCGAGCGTGGCTGCCAGTTGACTGACATCATGGCGATTCGCGCCGGTCACGATGAGCGACAGCGGGATGCCACGCCCGTCCACCAGGAGCATCCGCTTGCTGCCTTTTTTCCCCCGGTCCGTCGGGTTGGGCCCCACCGCCTCCTGCGCCAGCGGAGCTTTCACCAGCGCGCCATCGATACTTGGCCAGCGCCAGGCACTCCCCTCCATGTCGTCGTACTCGGCGAGGCCCGCTTGCCACAAGGCGCGGAACACCCCCGCCTGCTCCCATTCGAGAAACCGCTTGTGGATCGCGCTCGCACTGCCAAACCGTTCGGCGGGCAGCGCCTTCCACTGGCACCCGGTCCGCAACACGTACACGATCGCCTCGAAAACCAGGCGGGCGGCCTTCGGTTTTCGGCCGCCTCCCGGCTTGCGCGCGTACTGGCGTCGCGACGAGCGCGGCGGCCGAGACGGAATCAACGGCTCGACCCGCGCCCAGAACGCGTCGGACACCACCCACGACTGCAATCGGGGGCTTGCCATCCGGTTCCTCCTCCACGGTCAAGGGTGAGGAAACAATATAATACTTATTTACGGATAAGCTCTAAGATTACTTGGTATGGTTTTCGATGAGCCACAGCCGACAGTCATCGCCCTAGCCAGCAGAGGTCACGAACCGGAACGTATGTGCAACAATGACGAAACTCATCAGGCCGTCTTGCGCGACGCCTGATATCGACCATCCTCCCCGAGCGTGATCTCGCCCATCAGCGCCAAGGTGTCGAGATGTCTGGAGACGAGATCTTTGCGCGCGCCGACGAACGCAGCTGCGACCTCCTCCGTGGAGTGCGGACGCTGGGCCAGCAGCGTTCCGATCGCGCCGATCTGCTCGACCGCCGAGGTGGGCCAGGCCGTACCGGGGACCGGCGCAGTCTCTTCGGCAGCGGATGGCCGCTTGCCGCCCCGGACAGGTTTCGCCAATGGCGCGTCGTCGATCGCAGGCTCCGTGCTCGCCTCCTGCTGCCCGAGCCGCGGGATTTGATACTCCGGACGCAACCAGCGGATAAAGCCACGCGCTTCTTCCTCGACGCGCTCATCGTGCAGGGCCACGACCCGTTCGAGGATCTCCTCGCGCTCCATGGGCCACGGCCAGCCGTAGGCACCGGCGACGAGGGCATCGAGTTCGTCGTGCAAGTCGCGCAGAATGCCACAGGCAGCAGTCTCGTGGATCGTGCGCTCCTTCGGCGTGAGCGGCGTGCCGGCACGGAGTTTCTCGACGACGTTGTACATGCCGGTCATCGTGACGCGAGAATCACGGGCGAGGGCGGCCTTGCGGTGGGCGTCGAGGCGCTCGGCGAGATCGCCAATGCGAGTCCGAAGTTCGCCGGAAAGTTTGGGAAACGGAAATGGGTCGAACGTCACTGTGCGGTTGTAACGGGGGTCGTTACCGACCCCCAAGCGTGCACCAGCAGCGAGAGCCCACACAACGTGAATCGTGGACGAGAGCACCCCGAAGTGGGAAGCATCGGGTGTTGCAATACAGATGAGCGAATGGTCTGGTGCCGTACCAGCATCGAGGAATGTAAAAACTCGATGCTTCGTTGTTTCGACCGTCACGATGAACCTCGGCAACCCCGCAATAGCCTTCCGGAGCTCGTGGCGAATGCGATGAAACCGCCACCAGTTCTCGCGGATACCACGATCACTGTTTGCATCGCGCGCTGGTTTTACCCGATCGGTGACGATATTGAGAAGTACCGGATATTCGTGTGCCTCAGCGAGGTCGAGATGCCCGAAATCGATGACGTAACGCTCCGCGGGTCTTCCCACGATATCACGTCCTCCGACAATCGGCTTCAGCACATCCAACGCACGAGGATCAGCGGTGGTGATCGCATGAAACTCATCCGATTCGAGCAGGAACCCGGGACCATTGAGGAGGAATCCGAAATAACAGAGAGCGGCGTTCGCTGTGAGCGGGATTCGTGCCGCTTCACCGACATTCGTGCCGGCCGAGAGATCCGCATTCAGACTCGGGCAAAAACGCCCGGTTATGCGTCCATCGGGGAGTTGCACGCCTGTAAATGCCCGTTCCACGTTTCTGGCGAGGACGGTAAAGGACACACGTACAGCGGCATCGTCAGCCTCCAGAAGCCAGGCGTGATCGGCAACGACCCACGCGAGGTTCGCACCCGCGGCCAAGGCGTGGCGCACGACGGGCTGATTGTGCTTCTGCCGAAGTGAGTTCGTGGTGATGAAGCCGGCACGGATCGTCTCTCCGGAAGCGACGGAATCGGCGCCACGCTTCCACCAGTACATCACGAAATCCGTCGCCTTGGGCAGGCCGTATGTGGCGTGCAGCGCATCAGCGTAGCCGTCTCCCAAAGCACCTCTGATTCTCTTGCCTCCGATGTACGGCGGATTCCCCACGATGAAATCCGCAGCCGGCCACACCGCCGGCCGCGCATTCACATACTCGTAATACGGCAGCCTCGCCGCCGGATCCGGGACCAGCTCCCCCGTCACCGGAGACACGAGCCGCGGCGTGGGATCCGGACGATCCCTCTCCGGCCGGTGCACGATGTCGTCCCAGGCCAGCACCGCATCCCGGCACTCGATCGTCCCCGTCTCCTCCAGAATCGGATCGGGCGGCGTACGGCCACCGTGCGTCTCGCGCCAGAACTGGTGGTACCCGATCCACAGCGTCAACTCGGCGATCTCGCGCGCCCACGGCTTGACCTCGATCCCGAAGAACTGGCGCGGATGCACCTCGTCGAGCACCAGCCCGCCCTGCCCGCCACTCAGCCGCTGCAACTCGTTCAGCACTTCCTGCTCGATCCGCTTCACCGCGGCCATCGTCACGTACAGGAAGTTCCCGCTGCCGCACGCGGGGTCCAGAAACCGCAGCCCGCGCATCCACGCATGGAAATCGAGCAGCGCCTGCTTCGCCTCGGCAATGCCCTTCTTCTTCCCGCTTTCCTCCAGTTGCACCACGGCGGCCTGCACCGCGGTCCAGCGTTCCCGGATCGGCTCCACCACCGTGGGCTCCACCAGCCGCTCGATGTACTCCCGCGGCGTGTATTCGGCGCCCAGCCGGTGCCGCTCTTCCGGATCGAGCGCGCGCACCAGCAGCGTGCCGAAGATGCTCGGTTCCACACGCGACCAGTCGTACGATGCGGCCTCGACGAGCAACGTGACGTCGGCATCGGCGAGCGGCAGCGCCTCACGCGTCTTGAAGAAATGCCCGTTGAACCGGTGCAGCATCTCCGCGCCGAACAGCCCGCCCTCGTCCATCGTCTTCCAGAGCAGTTCGAGCGCCATCTGGAGCCGCGACGCATCACCCGAGCCGCGCGCCGCCTCGAGCGTGCGGCGGAACAGGTGCGCCGGCAGCAGCCCCACGTCTTCCGCGAAACAGGAGAACACGCAGCGCATCAGGAAGCGGGCAACACGCTCCTGATCGAGCCCCCGCCCTTCGAGCGAGGCCGCGAGCCGCGCCAGCCGGGCGGCGATGTCTCTCGTCACTTCCTGCGCCCTCCCCCGTGGATCGCGAACCGCGGGGCGGGCAAATACATCCTGCAGCAGCGCGATATCGTCCACGCGCTCGTGCAGGGATCCGAGGGCGATCCGGCGACCCGCGCCGAAATCGCCGTAGCTCCCGCTCCACCGGTCCCACAGGATAAGCGTGTGCGGGATGTCGACCACCATCAAAAATGGCGGCGGTGTACCGGAAACATGCGCCACATAGTTGCGCACCTGGCCGAACGCCTTGCGCAGCAGCGCATCGGTGCCGCGCCCCGGCTCGAACTTCTTCGCTTCCATCGCGAAATGGCCGGCGTGCCAGGCGTCGATGAAGTTGGTGGTGAGCGTTCCTTCCCGGTCGACCACGGACACCGGCAGCTCGAAACGATAGGTATCCGTAGGCGTGGCTGGCGCGGGTACGCCCAGCGCGTCGCACAACTGGAGAAACCAGGTGTGGAACACGGCGCGTTCCGTGCCCGCGGCATCCGCCCACCGTTCGGCAAGCACGCGAAGACGCGGTGCGGCTTCCGCTGGAGTCAGGCTTGGAGTCTGCACGGTGACACGATGTCACCGTGCTCGCGAACCGGGAAGGGGCGAGGGACCGCGGAAGCCGATATTCGCCCCCGCGACCCCTCAGTTCAACGGGATATTCGCACCCGGCAGCGCCACGAGCGTCGGCGTGTGCCTGTTCGTGAAAGTACCGTCGCCGAGCTGGCGGTTGGTGTTGTTGCCCCAGCACCAGGCGGCCCCGGTACTGGCCACGGCACAGCTGTGCGCCTGCCCCACGCTCACGTCCACGAAGGATACGCCTTCGGGAGTCGCCACGAGCGTCGGCGTGGCGCGATTCGTGGTCGTTCCGTCGCCGAGATTGCCGAAGCCGTTCGCGCCCCAGCAGTACACCGCGCCGGTCGATGTGATGGCGCAGGTCACACTCAAGCCCGCGGCAACGCGCACGAACGTCACGCCCGATGGTGCGGTCACGGGAACGGGGGTGAGGCGGTTCGTGGTCGTGCCGTCACCGAGTTCGCCGAAGGAGTTGCGCCCCCAGCAGTAGACCGCGCCGGTGGTCGTGACGGCGCAGGAATGCTCGGCACCGACATCGACGTTCAGAAAGGAAAGTCCCGGCGGAGTCTGCACCCGGGTCGGCGCGGAACGATTCTCGGTGGTGCCGTCGCCGAGCATGCCAGCGGTATTCGCGCCCCAGCAATAGAGCTCGCCCTCGTCGGTCCGCGCGCAGGTGCGAGCCGAACCGGCTCCGATGTGCGTGAACACAAGGCCGGCGGGAGCGGCCACCGGCGTGGGAACGGAACGGCTGAGCGTGGTCCCGTCGCCGAGTCGGCCGGAGCCGTTGGCTCCCCAGCAGTAGAGCGCGCCCGATATGGCGACCCCGCACCCGTGCAGGACGTCGGTGGTGACATTGTGGAACGCGACGCCCGCCGGCATGACGACACGTGCCGGGGCATCACGCTGACTGGTCGTGCCGTCACCGATCTGTCCGGCCCCGTTGTTTCCCCAGCACCAGGCCGCGCCATCTGCCGCGGCGGCGCAGCCGTAGTTCTGCCAGAGACTGACGTCGACGATCGCCTGTCCGGAGGCGAGCACGACACGGGACGGCGTGCGGCGATGGATTCGCGTCCCGTCGCCGAGCTGTCCCGACGCATTGTCGCCCCAGCAGTACATCGCACCGGAAGCGGCCCAGGCACACGTGCCGTGCGCGCCGGCCGAAATCCCGAGATAGACCGGAGGCAGGGCATCGATGACGGTCACGGACACTTGCGCCTGCAGCGTGGTCGTCCCGAACCCGTCACCGGAGCCCGTCGCCGTGACGGTGATCGTGGCGGTGCCGTTGGTCAGGGCGGTCACGACGCCCTCGCCGGATACCGAGACCTCGGCCGCATGCACGCGTCCCCTCACCGCCCCTCTCCCCGCAGCGCCGCCGCCCGCTCCCTGTCCCCCGTGGACTCGTAGAACGCCACCAGCGTCGCCGTCGCAAACCGCACGTCCGGATGCGCTGCATCGCCGTTCCGCTCGGCCAGATAATTCTCGCGCACCTCCACCAGCGCCGCCTCCGCTTCGGGCATGCGCCCCAGCGACTGCAGCACCTGACCGCGCTGCGCCAGCAGCATGTTGAGCGCCCGGCTGCCGCGCGGCAGATGCGCGCGTGCATCGGACAGATGACGGTCGAGCAGCGCGAGCGCCTCGCCGGGCCCGCGCACCGATCGCAGCAGGTCGGCCAGATGCAGCACCCCGAAGAACAGATCGTTGCCATGACGGCCCGCGGAGGCGTGGCGCTCGATCACGCCCTGCATCATTTCGAGGGCTTCCTCCGAGCGCCCCTGCGCGCGCACCGCGCCGGCCAGATTCTGGTACGCGAGCATCGCCTTCGGTGAGGATTCGCCATCCGTGCCGGCATGGAACGCATACGCCGAACGCAGCAGCCGTTCCGCTTCCGCCGGCTCGCCGAACGAGATGAGCAGCGTGCCCAGATCCTGCTCGAGCTGCACACGCCCCGGGCTGTCGGCCGCGAGCAATGCCGTGGCGTCGGCCACGACCTGGCGCATGATCACGAGCGCGGTGTCCGCGCGCCGGTTCTCCAGCAGCGAGAGCGCCAGCAGCCGCCGGGGCCCGAGCGTGAACGCAGACCCGGCGCCCCAGATCGTTTCATGACGCGTCACCATCGCGCGCGCGATCGCTTCCGCCTCGTCCGGCCGGCCGAGTCGCGCCAGCGCTTCCACGGCAAAGCCCTGCACCACGAGATACGTCGCGTTCATCGCGCCCAGCGGCTCCACGGCCTCCAGTCCATGCCGCACCAGCGCGAGTGCTTCGTCGGTCCGGCGGGCCTGCAGCGCGAGCAGGTTGGCGAGCGCCAGCTCCGTGCGCGCCACCGTGGGCGATGCGGCGCCGAACGTGATCCGCATGCGCGGCAGCACGGCGTCCAGGCTGTCCACCGCCGCGTCGATCGCGCCGGTGCCGAACGCGGCCAGCGCGTCGAGCGACGCCAGCAGCAGCACGGTGGAATCCTGCGGGCCGAACGCGCGGGTGAATCCCGGACGAACGGCCGCCACCCCCTCGCGCAGCTCGTGGAACCGGCTGTCTCCGAACAGGCCGTCGAGACGTGCCGCATGCGCCGCGAACGCGTCGCGCGAATAGCGCAGGCCGAGGCGGTCGTAGCCGGCGATCGCGGAATCGAGATAGCGGCGGCTCTCCGGCACCGCGCCGAGATTGGCGTACGTCTGGCCGATCGTGGACCAGATTCCGGCGCGGATCTCCGGCTGCGCGCGAAACGACGTGTCGATCGAAGCGGCCGCGCGGTCGAGCGCGTCGCGCACGGTCACGTCGCCGCCCATGCGGAACGGATCGGCCGAGGCGAGCATCTGCTGCAGGAACTGATTGATGGCGCCCGCCTTGCCGGCTTCGTGCACGGCGCGCGCGGCTTCCGCCTGCGCACGCCAGGTGGCGCGCGTCGTGGCCGCGCCACCCGCAATCACCGACAGCACCACGAGCGATGCCAACGCCACCGCCGTGCGATGACGCCCCGCGAACTTGCGCAGACGGTAGCCGCGGCTGCGGCCGTGCGCGCGCACGGGACGTCCTTCCAGGTACGCGTCGATGTCGTCCGACAGCTCCGTCACCGTGCGATACCGCTGCTCCGGTTCCTTGCGGATGGCCATCATCACGATCTCGTCGAGATCGCCGCGCAGCGTATCGCGGAGCGTACGACGCGCGGTCGGCGTGGGCGGCAGACCGAGCGTCGTTTCCGCCAGCGTGCCGTCGGGCAGCGTGGCCACCGCCTCGCTCGGCGCCCGCGGCACGCGCTCCATCACTTCCTGCATGAGCGGCGCGAACTGGCTCCCCGCATACCGGAACGGCAGCACGCCGGTGAGCAGCCGGTAGAGCATGACGCCGAGCTGGTACACATCGGTGGCCGCCGACAGCTCGGCGCCCGCGAACTGTTCCGGCGCGGCGTATTCGGGCGTGAACGGCGCCATGCCCGGCCGCGTCACCGTGTCGTCGTCGTGCGCGCCCGGCAGCGCGCGGGCCACGCCGAAGTCGAGCAGACGGGGGTGTCCGTCCGTGTTCACGAGCACGTTCGACGGCTTGATGTCGCGGTGCAGGATGAGCCGGCCGTGCGCATGCTGCACCGCGGCGCACACCTGCTGGAACAGACGCAGCCGCTCGCGTCCGGACAGCCGTTGCCGCACGCACCACACGTCGATCGGCACCCCGTCCACGTACTCCATCACGAGATACGGCACGCCGTCGTCCGACACGCCGCCGTCGATCAGCCGCGCGATCAGCGGATGATCGAGACGCGCCAGCAGGCGACGTTCCCGGTCGAACCGTTCGTGTCCTTCGCGGTCGAACACGCGGTGCGTGAGCACCTTCACCGCCACGCGCTGCTCGAACGGTGCGTCCACGCGCTTCGCGGAAAACACGGTGCCCATGCCGCCGCGCCCCAGCACACCGTCCAGCTCCCACGGCCCGAGGCGGCGGCCGAGCCATGCGCCGGTCCCGTCGTTCAACGCGTGGAACTGCTTGAAGGCGCCGGCCGTATCGAGCGGGCCGGCCGGCAGCGCATCGATCTCCAGGAGTGATTCCACCTCCTCCCGGAGCGCCGCATCGTCGCCGCAGCGCGCCGCCAGCATGTCGGCCCGCGCCGCCTCGGGCAGGTCGAGCACGGCGAAGTAGAGCTCCTGCACGAGACGGAAACGGGCGCGGTCCACGTCAGCTCCCGGTCCGCACGATCTCGCGCTGCAGCCAGCGCCGCGCAAAATGCCAATCCCGTTTCACCGTGGCCGGCGACACGCCGAGCACCTCGGCGGTCTCCGGCACGTCGAGCCCCGCGAAGAAACGGAGCTCCACCACGCGCGCCTGCCGTTCGTCGAGTCGGGCCAGCCGGGCGAGCGCCACATCGAGCGCTTCGATATCCACCGTGGTGTCCACGGGCGAGTCCGCCGCGCGCAGCTCCTCGTGCAGCTCCACCCGCTCGGCGCCGCCGCCGCGTTTCTGCGCCTTCACCGCGCGGGCATGATCCACGAGCAGGCGCCGCATCGCGTGCGCGGCCACGGCGAAGAAGTGCTGCCGGCTCCGCCACGACGCATGGTTGCCCACCATCTGCAGGAACGCCTCGTGCACGAGCAGCGTGGGCTGCCACGTGTGGTCGGACCGCTCCCGCCGCATCAGCGCCGCCGCAATGGTGTGCAGCTCGGCATAGATGAGCGGCATGAGCTGCTCCGCGGCCAAGGGGTTGCCTTCGGCGTAATCGGTGAGCAGGCGGGTGACGGCAGATTCGGCAGGCTCCACGCTGCGAGTCTATGCCATGGGGACCACGGGTGACAAGGCAGTGGGACGGGATGAGCCCGGCGCGAGGCGTTTTCCCTTCACCGCGAGGCGGGGGTTCCGACCGTACGGCTTCCCCCCTGCGGGGCGCCCGAACGAGTGCCCGCAGGGGGTGTCGGCCTAGTTCCTCCGCTGGCTCCTGGGCTGCGTGTAGATCTGCGATCCCACCACGCCGCCCAGCACCGCGCCCGTCACGGCGCCCACCGCGCCGCCCTTCACCTTGTCACGGCTCGTGGCCACGCCAACGGCCGCGCCGGTCGCCGCGCCGATGATCGCGCCCCGCTTCGTGTTCGACTCCGTGGCCGGACCTGTCCCTGCGCTGCCGCCGCCACCCGGAGCGGGCGCCGGGGCCGGCGCGCGATACACCACCTGCTGCGGGGCCTGCTGCGGCGCCGGCATGGGAACCTGCTGCACCGCCGGCTGCGGGTAGCCGTACGGCGACGGCGGATACGGCGCCGGATAAGCCGGATACCCCGCCTGCAGATACGGCGCGGGGTAACCGTACCCCTGCGGCGCGTACCCCGGATATGCCGGCGGCGGGTAGCCCATTTCCATCGGGCTCACGTAGGCCGACCGCATCGACGGCGCCGTGGACGCCATCGCGAGGTCAGCACGCAGCGCATCGTCGAACCTGGTGTCCCGGCCACCGCACGCGCTGAGCAGAATCGCGGTGGTCAGCACGGCGAGCACGAGCAGATGCTGCTGGATACGCTGCTTCGCCGGCGCCGGCACCGCGTGCGATCCCGCGCGACGCGCTGCACCGGGCATGGGCTCATTGCTGCCGCGCCGCATGATCGTACCGAACGATTGCACTCGCATGACGCACCTCCTGAGGAACAGGGACCACCGGCATCCGACCGGAGACCGATGGCGATACAGGGTGCAGGAGCCGTGCCACGCGCAAAGGGCCCGTTTCGGGCGGATTCGTGGCCGGAATCACGCCGGGGTGTCCTGTCGCGTGGGGGACGGGCGTCCCGTGGCGGGGACAGTGCTCGGGGTGGCCGCTCGAGGAGGGGAAAGATCGGCCGTACGAGGTCGCAAGCACCCTCGAGACTCGTGGCTAAAGACCCGCCGCTTGCGACCTCGTACGGCCGATCTCCCTCCAACACCAGCGCCGAGCGCCCCCGTTGAACACCCTCCCCTCCCCGGCGGTATCTTTCGGAGTTGCCCCGCCCATCGCCTTTTCCGGAGCCCCCATGCGCCCTCGTCTCGCCCTCCTCGCCGCCGCCCTCCTGTGCGCGGCCCCGGCCGCCGCGTCCGCCCAGACGCCCGCCCCCGACCTCCTCGCCGTGGGCGAAACGGCCCCCGACTTCACCCTCACCACCGTCACGAAGGACGGCGCCACCACGCCGTTCACCCTGTCGCAGCACCGCGGCGAAACCGTCGTGCTCGCGTTCTTCCCCAAGGCGCGCACCAGCGGCTGCACCGCGCAGATGCACACCTATCGCGACAAGTACGACTCCATGTTCCTCGGCGGCAAGCAGGTACGCCTGATCGGCATCAGCACCGACAATGCCGCCGACCTCACCGCCTGGGCCAAGGACGACAACTTCCAGTTCGCCATGGGCGCCGACACCGACAAGGCCGTGGGCGCGCTGTACAAGGCGGCCAACGACGCCGGCTTCCACCGGCGCTACCTCTACGTGATCGGCCCCGACGGCAAGATCGCGTACGCCACGAACTTCCGCGCCATGGCGCAGGACGCATACGACGAGCTCGACGCCGCCATCAAGAAGATCGCGCGCTGAGTTCCTCCCTGCCCGTGTCACACGCCCTCCTCGCGCGCCTGTACCGCGCCGCGATCGAGGGCGTGTCGCCGTTTCCCCGCACGCATGAACGCGTGCAGGCCTGGCTCGACGCGCGCGCCTCGTCGCCCGCACCCGCGTCGCCCGCAGCGCCGGTCCACGTCTTAGCCCTCGGCAAGGCCGCCCCCGAAATGGCGCGCGGCGCCCTGCACGCGCTCGCCGAGCGCGATGTCCCGTGCGCCGGTGGCATCGTGGTCGCCGCGCACCGCCCCGACTCCGACATCACCGCGCCGCTCCCGCTCCGCGTCGGCGATCATCCCATCCCCGATATCGGATCGCTCGCCGCCGCCGATGCCATCGCCGCGGCCGTGTCACAGGTCGGCGCCGGCGACGATGTCCTCGTGCTCCTCTCCGGCGGCACCACCGCGCTCTGCGCCGCGCCCTGCGCGGAACTCACCGCCTTCGTGGGCCATCCCGCCGAAGCGCAGCAGGTCATTGCCGGCGCCATGTCCACGATGATGACGCAGGGCATGGCCATTCACGAGATGAACGCCATCCGCCGCCGCCTGCTCCGCTGGGGCGCCGGCCGCCTCGCCACCGCGCTGCACGCGCGTGGCGCACGCGCCGTGCACGTCATGGCCGTCTCCGATGTGGTTGGTGACGATCCCGCGGTGATCGGATCCGCCCCCTGCACCGCCGATCCGCTCGATCAGGCCACGCTGCTCGCCATCTGCGACGCGCACGGCCTGCGATCGGAGTTCGATATCACGCTCTCGCGCGCCCTCGGCCTGTCGGGGCAGACCAGCGTCCCGATCACGCCGCCGCCGGCCACGCATCCCGCCTTCGCGCGCGTGACGTACGAGATCGTGGCCGGCAATGCCGATGCGCGCGAGGCCGCCGCGCGCGCCGCGTACGACGCCGGCATCTCCGAGGTCGTCGTGGCCGACGTGCCGCTCGAAGGCGAAGCGGAATGGCTCGGCGCCACGATCGCCGACCTGGCCGTTCGGCATGCGGCGTCCGCCGCGCACGGCGCCGTGCTCGTGTGGGGCGGTGAGCCCACCGTGTACCTGGAGGTCCATCGCGTCCTGGACGACGAGCAGCTCGGCCCCGGTGACGTTGCCTGGGGCGCGGACGTGTCCTTTCCGCCCGGCGGGCGCATGCAGGCGCTCGCGCTCGAGGCCGCGCTCCGGCTCGAGCAGCTCGCGTCCACCAACGCCGACGCGCGGCGCATCACGCTGCTCGCCGCCGGCACCGACGGCCGCGACGGCCCCACCGATGCGGCCGGCGCGATCGTGGATGCCGGCACACCCATGGATGCGCGGCGCGCCGGTCGGGATCCGTCACATGACCGCGACCGCTACGACAGCCATCGCGCGCTCGATGCGGCAGGCGCGCTCCTCCGCACCGGTCCCACCGGCACGAACGTGATGGACGTGGTCATCGTGGCGATCGGAGAACGGCCCGCGTCTCGCGCGGCGCCGGCCTCACCGTAAACCCGTTGCGTCTCTCGCGGCGTCGACCGCGCCGTAAGCCCGCTTCAGCGTCTCGCGCCTAGCAGAAATCCCCGTCCCGCCGGAACCCCGCCTTCTCCGCCGCCGACGCCGACGGGAATCCCACCGCATCCTGGGCCGCGATGAGCCGCGCCGCCGCGCACCCGACGGGATAGAATCGCTTCGTCTTGAGCGATGCCACGAACACGGCCTCGCTCAGCGCCACCGATCCGGCCGTGGCCGAAGCGCTCGCGCCCGTTTCGGGACGCGCGGACGGCGTCGTGGCACAGGCGCCGAGCAGCAGCAGACTGCCGGCCAGGATCACGAAGGAACGGCGCACGACGACCTCCGGAGCATGGGGGACGACGCGTCCGCGGCGCACCGGCCACGGACGCGGTGAACATGACGATACCGTCATATTCGAAATATGACGACACCGTCACGTTGTGTTCAATGGGTCGGCCGGCCCATATTCGCGGAGCCCGTCCCCTCCACCCCCGCGCATGCCCGCACGCCCCCGCCGGCGATCCGCCCCGCCCCCCGCCGCTGAACCGGTCGCCCCGGATCCCGTCCCCGACGACCCGGATGCGACCTATCGCCGCCTGCCGCGCCAGTCCCGCGGCCAGCGGCGCGTCGACCTCCTCCTCGACGCCGCCGCCGCCGTGATCGCCGAGCAGGGGCTCGAGGCCGCCACCGCCGAAGCCATCGCGCTCCGCGCGCGCACGGCCAAGGGCTCGCTGTACCAGTTCTTCCCCAACCGCGATGCCGTCGTGGCCGCGCTCGCGCTCCGCTACGCCGACGAGCTCCGGCACATCCACGAGAAGGCGTTCGCCACCGACCCGCGCGGCATGCCGCTCGAGCGTCTCATCGACCGCATCGTGCGCCCGCTCGCGGCCTTCCACGACCGGAATCCGGCCTTCCGGCGCGTCTTCATGACCGCCGACGCGCCCGTCGACTCCACCGGCGGCGCGCCGGCCCGCATCCGCGCCCAGCTCTTCGACTCCATCGTGGACCGCCTCGACCTGCTCTACGCGGCCCGGAATCCCCGCCTGCCCGCGCGCGACCGCCGCCGCGCCGCGCTCGTGTCCGCCTCCATCGGCCAGGCGCTGCTCGCCCGCCGCGACCGCGCCCAGGCGAGCGAGAAGAAGCCGCTCCTCGACGACCTCCGCCGCATCCTCGCCGCGTATCTCGTCCCGCTGCTCGATCCGCCGGCCGCACCGCGCGGATAACGCCATCCGCCGCTCCGCGGACATTCACGCCACGCGGATAACCCCGCCGCCCTACCCTCCGCCCTTCGCGCTGGCGACCTTACGGGATTGCCCGCGCGCCGCGCGCGCGGCGTTCCTCGCGCCCTTCGTGCCATGACCAGACGCACCGTATCCGTCGGCCTCGTCCAGGAGACCGCCAGCGACGACCGCGACGCCAACCTCGAGCGCGCCATCGAGCGCATCCGGGAAGCCGCCGCGCGCGGCGCGCAGATCATCGCGCTCCAGGAGCTCTTCAACGCGCCGTACTTCTGCAAGTCGCTCCGCATCGACCGCTTCGACCTCGCCGAACCGGTCACCGGCCCCACCGTGGAGCGCCTCCGCTCGCTCGCGGCGGAGCTCGCCGTGGTGCTCGTGGTGCCCATCTACGAACGCCAGGCGGCCGGCCTCTATCGCAACTCGGCCACCGTGATCGACGCCGACGGCGCCGTGCTCGGCACCTATCGCAAGATGCACATCCCGCACGATCCGCTCTTCGAGGAGAAGTACTACTTCGCCCCGGGCGACGTGCTCCCCGACGAACGCACCGCGGATCACCCCGGCATCGGCGGCTTCCGCGTCTGGCGCACCCGCTACGCCGACATCGGCGTGCTCATCTGCTGGGATCAGTGGTATCCCGAGGGCGCGCGCATCACTTCCCTGCTCGGCGCCGAGATCCTGTTCTATCCCACCGCGATCGGCTGGCATCCGTCGGAGAAGTCCACCTTCGGCACCGCGCAGGTGGACGCGTGGCGCACCATGCAGCGCGCGCACGCGATCGCGAACGGCGTGTTCGTCGCCTCGCCCAACCGCGTGGGCTTCGAAGCCGAGTCGGGCACGGACGGCCTCGAGTTCTTCGGCCAGTCGTTCATCGTGGATCCGTTCGGCCGCTTCCTCGCCGAAGCCGGCACCGATCCCGCGGTGCTCGTGGCCGAATGCGATCTCGGTCTCATCGAGGAAACGCGCCGCAACTGGCCGTTCCTGCGCGACCGCCGCATCGACGCCTACTCGCCCATCCTCCAGCGCTGGCTTGGTCCGTGACCGCGCGGCTTCACACGCCCGGTCCCTGGCGCATGCCCGCCGAGTGGGAGCCGCACGACGCCACCTGGATCGCCTGGCCGCACCACGAACCCGACTGGCCCGGCAAGTTCGCGCCCATTCCGTGGGTGTACACGGAGATCGTGCGCGCGCTCGCACCGTCGGAGCGCGTGGAGATCGTCTGTCACGACGACACCGTGCGCGACGAAGCGCGCCGGCATCTCGACCTGCACCACGTGGACGCCGATGCGTACCGGCTGCACGTCGCGCCCAGCGATCGCGTGTGGCTGCGTGACAGCGGCCCCACCGGCGTGCACGGTGCCGACGGCCGCGTGTCGCTCATGCGCTGGGGATTCAACGCCTGGGCCAAGTACGACAACTACGCCGACGACCGGCGTATCCCCGAAGTCGTGCAGCGGATCACGGGCCTGCCGCTCGTCGAGGCCCGACGCCCCGACGACCGCACGCCCTTCGTGCTCGAAGGCGGCGGCATCGAAACCGACGGACTCGGCACCATGCTCGTGACCGAGGAGTGGCTGCTCTCCGACGTGCAGGTGCGGAACCCGGGGCTCGACCAGGCCGGCTACGAGCGCGCGTTCGCCGAATGGCTCGGCATCACGCACACCATATGGCTCGGCGAAGGGTGCGTGGGCGATGATACGCACGGTCATGTGGACGATATCGCGCGGTTCGCGGCGCCGGGCGTGGTCGTGCTCGCGCACGAGGAAGACCCCGCCGACGAGAATCATGCGCGCTCCCTCGACAATCTCCGGCGCCTCGCGCACGCGCGTGATGCGCGCGGCGAACCGGTGCGTGTGGTGACGCTGCCGTTTCCGCGGGCCGTGATGATGGACGGCCAGCGGCTGCCGGCGAGCTACGCGAATTTCTACATCGGCAACAGCGTGGTGCTCGTGCCCACGTTCAACGACGTTGCCGACCGCGCGGCCCTGAACACGCTCGCCGAGCTCTTTCCCACACGCCGCGTGATCGGCATCCACGCCGTGGATCTCGTTTGGGGACTCGGCACGCTGCACTGCCTCACGCAGCAGCAACCGTCCGCCCGCACCCCGTGAGCGCCATGTCCGATTCCCCGTCCGTCCCCCAGCCGAGCACGCCGGGCGCGAGCGACTTCGAGGTACGGCTCGCGGCCTTCATCGGGCCGCGGTGGGAAAGCAGCTATCGCCGGAAGCTCCGCGTCTTCCTCGACGATCCCGCGTTCGTGCCCACGTGGAACTGGTCGGCCGCGCTCGCCACGCCGTACTGGTTCCTGTACCGCAAGATGTATCTCTGGTTTGCGGTGTTCTTCTTCGTGCCGAGTCTCGTGCTCGAGTGGCTGGTGCCGGGCGCGTCCATGCTCACGCCGGAGGCCGTGCGCGATCCCGCGAACCAGCAGATGGTGCTCATGCTCGCCGCCGTGCACGTCTCCGTGCGCATCGCCGCCGGCGGCGTGGCGAACTGGCTGCTCTTCCGCCGCGCCCGCACCGCCATTCGCGTGGTGGGCATGCAGCCCCTGTCGGCCGGTGACTCGCTGCAACTGCTGCAGCGGATCGGTGGCACGAGCCGGGCGCTCACCTTCGGGCTCCTCGCGCTGCTCACCATCATCGGTCTCGCGCAGCTCGCCGGCATGCTCGGCACGCCCTGACACGCGGCGCGACCGGATCGCGGTCGCGCCATGGCCCCGTTACCGCACGGTGAAGCGCTGCGAAGTGCTGTCGGTCACGGCACCGCCCGTCACCTTCACGGTGAGCAGGTATTCGCCCGACGGGACTTCGGGCCACGTGAACTGGATCGCCCGTCCGGGTTCGCCGTCGGCACGCCCCGCGTCGCGGAAGCTGATCGCCACCGGCGTCATCGCGCGTGAGAGACGGAGGGCATTGCCGATGCGCTGCATGAAGCTCGAGCTCGTGCGCGTGGCGCGCACCGTCACCTGGAGCGGCGCGCTCGGCGACACCGGCACGTACGTCTCCCAGTAGAGGCCGAACGACCGGCCGGCTTCGATATCGTTGCTCCCCCACGCGCGCGTCGACACGCTCTCGAGCGACGGCGTGGGCCCGGCGTCTCCGCCGCCGAGCAGCAGCATGTCGCTCAGCACGGCCGACGGCGCGAGCGGCTGCACCGCCGAGCGCACGCGCGCCGTGCGGCCGGCGTTCGGAGCCAGCACTTCCAGCGACACGAGCCGCGGTGTCGTGCCGATCGGGGTCACGACCGCGCCGTTCGCCGGCGCGCTGTCCACGATCCGGCGCGTCACGATGTCCGCCGTCTCGTCGGCCACGAACAGCCCCACCTGATACGGCGCGGGTCCCATGCGCTGTTCGCGCATCAGCCGCCACGCACCGGCCACCACCGTGCTGTCGCCGCGGCGGAACCGCGCGAGCTGGTACGGCAGCAGCGAGAACCCGGTCGCATAGCGCGTGGCGTACCGCATGCGCGCATCCTGACGGTCCGGCGCCCAGTCCGACGCCGTGGCCGACAGCGGATTCAGCATCGCGTTCGCCGTGGGCATGAAGTCGTAGCTCGGCGTGGGCTCATGCCCGATGATGCTCGGCAGGCGCGGATCGAGCGCGCCCGCCGTCTGCATGGACCACGCGGTGGGCCAGCCGTAGCGCACCTGGATGGCCGGAATCGACCCGTCGAACGTCATGTCGTACGGAATGCGCCCCTGGCCGTGCACGATCGAGATGATGTGCCGCGCGAACAGCTCGTTCCGGAGATCGTTGGCGGGGAGCAGCCAGAGCGGCTGCGCGAGTCGCAGGATGCGCGCATTGTCGGCGACACGGCCGGCGCATCCGCTCGCCCCGTAGGCCGCGTGCATGCTGGTGGGAAGCCACGGCGTGAGATCCGTCCACGCGCAGCGCATGGAATCCGGCATCGCGGCAAGCGCGCGGTCGAACGCCGCGGTCGCGTCCACGTGCTGGTTCGCCACGTGCAGCGAGAGACCGCGGAGCGCGTCGCACCACCACGCGGTCCCGCCGCATTCGCGCGCGGCCGCCACGGCCATCGACACCTTCTGCTGTTCGAGCGCGTATCGCACGCGCATGCCGGACACCCAGTCGTCACCCGGATCCGCACGCGCCGCTTCCGCGAGCGTTTCGAGCAGGCGATCGCGCTCGATGATCAGGTCGGTGCGTTCGGCCGGTGGCGGCACGTCGCCGTTGTTGTTCCAGTAGCAGAGATTGCCGATCTGCACTTCGCACGACGCGTTCGCGCCGCCGTTGTAGAAGCGGAGGCCGGCGCGGCGGTTGCGCTCGAACGCATCCTGCGACGCGCGCGCCACCGATCCCTGCGCGGTGACCGTGCGTGCCGCGCCGGTCGCGCTCCGCGTGTTGTCGATCGTGAGCGAATCGAAGCGGGGCGGCGGGGGCACCGTGTCCCGCGTGCCGGCCTGGGCATGAACGAGCTGCGACGGCAGCAGCACGGCCCCGAACAGCAGCGCCCCCCGCAGCCATGTGCCGAACGGTCGAAACGCGTCGCACGAGGGCGACGGAACGCCGCGCAGCCGCGCGGCGCGCACGATGGCCGGACGGGAAAGCCCGGGAACCCGGTCGCTTGCCCGGGACGACGACGGAACGGAACGCACGAAGGGCATCTCGAAAGGGGATACGAACGTGGGAGCCGCGACAGGTGCCGATGACGCGACGCCGAGCCGGATCCGCGGGGGACCCGGCCCGGCGACGTGCCGTCATGTCCAGTCTAACACGATCCGGCTAGAAGGCGAGCTTGAGACCGGCGCTCAGGGCCCAGTTGTGCGACAGATCGCCGCGCGAGCCGAGCCCGATGGCCTCCTCCGTGTCGAACCGGCCCATGTAGTCCCGGGCCTGTACGCGCAGCGCGAGGTGGCGGGTCACGCCGACATCCACTCCTACCCCGGCGATGTACGCCAGGTTCGTGCTCTGCAGGGAAACGAAGCTGCTCCGCAGGTTGTGCGTCATGCCGCCCACCCCGCCCTGCACGAACGGCGCGATTCCGCTTCCGCCGCGCGAGAGGCCGCCGAGCTCGAGGCCGGCATCGTACACCCAGAGGTTGTTCGTCCCCACGTTCACGCCGCCGATGATCGGCAGCCCCACCCGCACGTCGCCGGACGCATACCCCACGTTGCCGGTGAGCGAGAGCCCGGGCACGAGCGGCACGGCGAGCTGCGCGCCCACCATCGGCGTGTTCGCGGTGCCGATCGACGTGCCCAGCGGCCCGTCGTGCCACTGGCCGGTCACGAGGTAGCCGGCGTACGGCGTGATCGCACCCGCGCGCTGCGCCGTGGCCGGCGTCAGCGGGGCGAGCAGCAGGAGCAGAGCGGCCACCGCACCCGCCGCCGGGCGCAGGATGACGGACGCAGGATGAAGGCCTGCGGCGACGACGGGGCGGTGAGCCGATGTGGTGCGAGTGGCGGGCATGGTGTGAACGACCACCGGTGCGGCATGAACGGCCGAGGCGGTGGGCGTGACCGATACCGTGCGGAAAAAAGCCGTGATGCGGACGAAGGGAGTGTGCATGGTGCCTCCGGGTTGCAGGTGCTCTCCAGGAAGCGCACACAACGGGCCACTCCTCGCCGGAGCGGCTCCCTGCCTCGCAACTCGTTGTCCGGTCACTGCTTGCGCGACACCAGCGCGCCGCCGCGCGCGGGGCCGGCTGTCTCACCCGGTGGACACATCCGCCACCGGGTGAGAGGGCACCGCTGATCGGTGCTGCGTCCGCTACGTCGTCTGGTCCGGCGGCGTGCTGCTGCGGACTTCCACCGGCACCAGCGCCTTGCGCATGCGCAGGTTCAGCATCTCCACCAGCACGGAGAAAGCCATGGCCGCGTAGGTGTATCCCTTCGGAATGTGCTGTCCGAATCCTTCGGCCACGAGGTTCGTGCCGATCAGCACGAGGAACGCGAGCGCGAGCATCTTCACCGTGGGATGCCGATCCACGAAGTCGCTCACCGGCGTCACCGCGATCAGCATCACCGCGAGCGCGACCACGTTCGCCGCGACCATGATCGACACCTGGTCCACCATCCCCACGGCCGTGATCACCGAGTCGAGCGAGAAGACGATGTCGATGACCATGATCTGCGCGATCACCGCGCGCATCGACGCGGCCGCCTTCCGGATCTCCTCCGACGTCACCTTGGGCGGTTCGAGCTTGTGATGGATCTCGAGCACGGCCTTCCCGATCAGGAAGAGGCCGCCGATCACGAGGATGAGATCGCGTCCCGACCAGCCGCGTCCGAGCACCTCGAAGAGCGGATTGGTGAGACGCGCGATCCACGCGATCGAGAAGAGCAGCCCGAGCCGCGAGACGAACGCCCCGGCGAGACCGAGGCGCCGCGCCTTCGGCTGCTTCTCGGGCTCCAGCCGCGAGGCGAGAATGGAGATGAAGATGATGTTGTCGATGCCGAGGACGATCTCGAGCGCCGTCAGCGTCAGCAGTCCGATCCACGCATTGGGGTCGGCGAGCCAGTCCATTGTGTGCTCCGGCAGGTGTATACGCGGATGTATACGGTCAGTGCCCGGCACGAAGCGGTGCCGGGCACTGACGGGGAACGTTACTGGCTGCAGCGACCCGTGGGGTCGGGCTTGGGTTTGTCCACCACCGGCCTCTGCGGCTGGTCGGCCGTGAACAGGGCCAGATCGTGCAGGTACTGCGTGATCCGCGTGTACTTGGGATACTCGATGTACTGCGGCTCGTCGGTGATCTGGTGGTAGTCTTCGTGGATGTTCGTGAAGAAGAACGCGATCGGGATGCCGTAGCGGGCGTAGTGGTAGTGATCGCTGCGGCAGTAGAACTGCTGCGGATGGCCGTCGGCGTCGAACTGGTAGTCGAGCTGGAACGGGCGCGCCTGCTTCGCGTTCACGTCGCGCACCCACTGGTCGTACTGCGACGACAGCCGCTTGGGGCCGAGCACGGTGAGATAGTCCTCGCCGCCGCCGGCCACGTCCTTCGCCGAGCCGCGGCCGATCATGTCGAGGTTGATCTGCGCCACGATCCGGTCGCGGTCCACCGTGGGGTGATCGTTGAACCAGCGCGCGCCCACGAGCCCCCGCTCCTCGGCCGTGTGCCACACCAGCAGGATCGAACGCTTCGGCTTGACGCGCGCGGTGGCGAACGCCTCGGCGATCTCGAGCATCGCCATGGAGCCGGAGCCGTCGTCGTCGGCGCCGTTGTTGATGGAATCGAGCCGCGCGGGACGGATGGCGCGGAGCGAATCCACGTTCACGCGGATCGCGGCGCGCTGCTCCGGCGACGGGCCGCGCACGTTGGCATCGCGTCCCGTGGCTTCCCACGCCGCGCGGTTGAAGGCGCGCACCGAATCATGGTCGAGCGCGCGGCGCGCGAAGCCCACGTGATCGCTGTGCGCGCCGAGGGCCACGTATTCGGCCTTGAGCACGGGATCGCTCCCTTCGATCACGGCGATCACGTTGCGCGACCAGAGCGTGTCGGGCGTCGCGCCGCCGGCCGCGGCACGCGGCACCAGCGGCACGCGCTGGTAGTAACCGTTCTCGCCCGCCGGCCTGACGCCGAGGCGCGTGAGCTCGTTCACGATGTACGTAAGCGCCTTCTCGTGCCCCACGCTGCCGGCGTCACGCCCCTGCATGGAGTCGTCGGCGAAGATGAAGAGGCGCTTCCGGAGGTCGGCCTCGGTGATGGCCGGCGAATAGCCGCCCGCGGGCGACGGCGCGCCGCCCACGCCGGACTGGGCGCAGGCGACGAGTGACGACACGCTCAGCGCCGCGGCCGCCAGAGCGGGCAGGCGCGAGGAACGAAGGAAGGAACGGGACATCGCAGCAGGGACGAAGGTGGACGGACGTGCAACCCTGAAGAATACCACGGCCACCCCGGGGGGAGATACCTTTCCGGGATGTCTTCCCCCACGTCCCCGGACGCCTCCGGTCGGCCGGCCGTCGTGTTGCTGAGCGGCGGCCTCGATTCCACCACCGTGCTCGCCGTGGCGCGCGCGCGGGGCTTCGTGCCGCACGCGATGACCTTCCGCTATGGCCAGCGGCACGCCCACGAGATCGAGGCCGCGCGCCGCGTGGCCGCCGCGCAGGACGTGACGCACCACATCATCGTGGACATCGACCTCCGGCAGTGGGGCGGCTCCGCGCTCACCGGCGACCTCGCCGTGCCCCGGGACCGCGACGTCTCCGCCACGCACGACATCCCGGTCACCTATGTGCCGGCGCGCAACACGATCTTCCTGTCGTTCGCCCTCGCCTGGGCGGAAACGCTCGGCGCCGTCGACATCTTCCTCGGCGTGAATGCGCTCGACTATTCGGGGTATCCCGACTGCCGCCCCGAGTACCTCCGCGCGTTCGAGACCATGGCCAACCTCGCCACGCGCGCCGGCGTGGAAGGCACGCAGCGCCTCACCATCCACGCCCCGCTCCTCCACCTCGGCAAGGGGGAGATCGTGGCGCTCGGCCGCTCGCTCGGCGTGGACTACGCGCTCACCACGAGCTGCTACGATCCCGCCGTCGACGGCGCGGCCTGCGGACACTGCGACGCCTGCCTGCTCCGGCTCAAGGGGTTCGCCCAGGCCGGCGTGCCCGATCCGATCGCCTACGTGGAGCCGCGCGGCTCGTGACGTACACGGTGAAGGAGATCTTCTACACGCTGCAGGGCGAGGGCGTGAATGCGGGACGGCCGGCGGTCTTCTGCCGGTTCTCCGGCTGCAATCTGTGGACGGGGCGTGAGGCCGATCGCGCGCAGGCGGTGTGCCGGTTCTGCGACACGGACTTCGTGGGCGTGGGGCCGGACGGCGGCAAGTTCCGCTCGGCGTCCGAGCTCGCGGCCGCGGTGAGGGCGCGCTGGCCGGCCGATGCGCCGCCGGAGGTGCGGCCGTTCGTGGTGTGTACCGGCGGAGAGCCGCTGCTGCAGCTCGACGAGGCCGCGATCGCCGCGCTGCACGACGCGGGGTTCGAGATCGCGGTGGAGAGCAACGGGACGATTGCCGCGCCCGATGGAATCGACTGGCTGTGCGTGAGTCCCAAGGCGAATGCGACGCTCGTGCAGATGCGCGGGGACGAGCTCAAGCTCGTGTATCCGCAGGAGGAGCCGGCGGGTGATCCGGCGCGGTATGCCGGGCTCGGGTTTCGGCACTTCCTGCTGCAGCCGATGGACGGGCCGAGGCGGGCGGAGAATACGGCCGCGGCGGTGGCGTACTGCCTGCGGAATCCCCGGTGGCGGCTGTCGGTGCAGACGCACAAGGATGTCGGGGTGCGGTAGTCGACACCGGGATGTCGGGGTATGAGTCGGACCCTCTTACTACACCCTTGGCGACTCTGGGTACCGGGGGTAGGAACCGCCCGTACGAGGTCGCAAGCGGCGGGTCGGTAGTCACGAGTCTCGAGGGTGCCTGATACTCCTGCCTCCAAGGCCGGACACCTCCTGCCCCAAGACCGGCGCCGGTGCTCCACGCGTCCTCGGGGGCGCCAGAAGCGACAAAGTTGGCCAAGGGGCCCGAGTCGCCAGGCACCCTCGGGACTCGTGACTAACGACCCGCCGCTTGCGACCTCGTACGGCCGATCCTCACTTCACCGAGCAGGCCGCCCCCTACCCCATCCTCACCGCCCTTCCCGTCCCCACCCCCGCCCGTTCCCCATCCCTGAGCGCCACCCCGCCGTTCACCACCACCACGCGGATCCCGTCCGCATACTGGAACGGCGCCTCGAAGGTCGCCCGATCTCCCACGCGCGCCGCGTCGAACACCGTCACGTCCGCCGCCTGCCCCACCGCCAACCGCCCGCGCTCCGGCAGCCGCATCCGCAACGCCGGCAGGGCGCTCATCTTGTGGATCGCCGACGCGAGCGTGAGCGTACCGCGCTCGCGCACATAGCGGCCGAGCACACGCGGAAAACTTCCGATCCCGCGCGGGTGCGGGCTGCCTCGGCGCGTGGGGCCGTCCGCGGCGAAGCCGCCGCCGTCGGTGCACACCATGCCGAGCGGGTGCGAGAGAATGCGCTCGAGGTTCTCCTCGCTCATCGCGAACCCCACCATCCCCACGTTGCCGCCGCTCCGGCGCAGCAGCGCAACCGTGCGGTCGTACGGGTCCGTGTTGCTCCGCGCCGAATACGCGCCGAGCCGCGCGCCCTCCGCGTCGCGGTCCTCCACGGCGCGCACCGACGTCACCTGCACGTTGTCCCATCCGCCGAGCAGTTCGATCTTGGCCAGCGTCTCCGCGCGGATGCGCGCGGCCGTGGCCGGATCGTCCAGCCGGCGGAAGAACGCTTCCGTGCCGCCGTCTCGGCTCCACACCGGGAACAGGCTCGTGAGCCCCGTCGCGTACGCCAGATACGGATAGCGGTCGAACGCGATGTCCATGCCCGCCGCGCGCGCGGCTTCGATGCGCGCGAACACCGTGTCGAGCACGCCCCAGTTGCGCGGGCCCTGCGTCTTGAGGTGCGAGATCTGCAAGCCGCACCCTGCGCCGCGTGCCACGGCGATGGACTCGTCGATCGCGTCGAGCAGGCGGTCGTCTTCGTTGCGCATGTGCGTGGAGTACACGCGTCCGCGCGCCGCGAGCGGCCGGCAGAGCGCGATCAGCTCCTCGCGCGACGCGAAGGCGCCCGGCGTGTACTCGAGCCCCGACGAGGCGCCGCACGCACCCTCGGCGAGCGCCCGCTCCACGAAGCCGGTCATGCGCTCGACCTCCTCGCGCGTGGCCGGCCGGTCGTCCTGCCCCACCACGGCGCCGCGCACGCTGCCGAGTCCTACGTTGAACGCCACGTTGCACGCGGGCTGGAGACGGTCCACGCTGTCGAAGAGCGCCGCGAACGAGCTCTCCGGCGATCCCGTCGCGCGCGACGAACCGTCGGCGCCCGCCACGATCGTGGTGATCCCCTGCCGGATCACCGATTCCGCGCGCGCATCCTCGAACAGTGCGCTGTCGGCGTGGGAGTGGATATCCACGAATCCCGGCGCGACCGCGAGTCCGCGCACGTCGATCTCCTCGCGGCCGCGTCCCGTGATGCGCGCGGCCACTTCGGCGATGCGGCCGTTCGTGATCCCCACGTCGGCGTCGCGGCCGTCCGTACCCGTGCCATCGAACACCGTGCCGCCGCGCAGGATGAGATCATGATCCGCGCGTATCGCCGCGAGCGCCGGTGCGGCCGCGAGCGAAAGCATGGTGGCGGAGGTCGTCGCGAGGAACGTGCGGCGGGTGGGCATTGGGGACGGGATCGGCGGTGGGGAACTGCGGGAGGCGCTGGCGCGCCCAAGCGAAGACGCAAGGAAAGCAATGGAAATGAAGACGGCACAGACAGAAAAACCCCTGATCAAAAGACGATGGGAATCCCCCCCCTCGCCAGAATCGTCTTCTCGATATCTCAAGGGCATCACGCCCCTGGACCACACCTCACCGCCCCCGCAGCTCCTCCAGCACGACCTCCCGGAACGTCGCCGCCGGCAACGCGCCCAGCGCCCGTCGCTCCCGCTGGAAGAGAAAGGTCGGCGTGCCGTAGATCCGGTGCGCCAGCGCCGCGGCCTTGTGTGCGCGCACCCGCGGCCGCATCCGCTCGCTCCGCACGCATCGGCTGAACAGCACCGAATCGAGCCCCACCTCCCGCGCGATCACCGCGAGCACCGGTCCCGGCGTGCCGGCCGTCATCCATTCCCGCCGCCGGGAAAGCAGCGCGTCGTGCATGGGCAGGAACGCCCCCTGCTCGGCCGCGCACTCCGCCGCCTCCGCCGCGAACGCCGAATGCCGGAACGCGCCCAGCACGAACGGAATGACCTTCCAGCGCACGAGGCCGGTCCGGACGAACTCCCGGTCGATGGCCCCGAAACTCTCCTCGGCGAAGCGGGCGCACTCCCCGCACCCGAAGTCCAGGAACACCACCACTTCGACCTTGGCCGTGGGAGACCCCAGGTCGTGCCCCAGCGAGTCGAGCGCCGGCCCCTGGCCCCAGGCCACGGCCGGCAGCACCGCCAGGAGCCCCACGACCAGCCCCCGGCCGAGGGCCCCCAACCGACGGAACTGTCCCCGGACTCGCGCTCGCGTGCACATGGGGGTAAGTTAGCTCCCATCCGTGGTGGGAGCCTCCCGTATCCCTCCAGTCCACCCCTCACCTCCCACCCGACGCTTCGACGTGCCTGCTCCCGCACGCCAGCGCCACATCCTTGCCGGTTGCCTGCTCGCGATCGCCGCCCTCGGGACGGCATCGTCGGCCGCTGCGCAGGTGGGAGCCGCCTCGGCCGGGGACACCCGGGTCATGGCCGCGGAAACCAACGCCTCGGCCGCACCGCGCGCCGCCGTCGATGCAGCGCGCCCCCGAGCCTTCGCCGGACTGGCCGCCTCGGTCTCCGCACTCCGCGATTCGGTGGTGACGCGCGCCCAGAGCGCCCTGGGGATCCGGTACATCCTCGGCGGTACCGACCCGTCGCGCGGACTCGACTGCAGCGCCCTCATCCGCCACGTCCTGTCCGCGTTCGACATCTCGCTCCCCCGCACCGCGCAGGAGCAGGCGCGCATGGGACGCGCGATTCCCAAGGACCGCACGCAGATGAAGCCCGGCGACCTGCTCACCTTCGGCTCCGGGTCGCGCATCACGCACATCGGCGTGTACGTGGGGGAAGGCCGTTTCGTGCACGCCAGCACCACGCGCCGCCAGGTGATCGAGAGCTCGCTCGACCAGACGCGCTCCTCGCTCGTGCGCCAGTGGAAGGGCGTGCGCCGCCTCGTGGACGCGGAGCTCGTGGCCGCGCGGCACGACACGCTCCTCGCGTATCTCGACGCCGTGCGCGATTCGCTGCGCGACTCCCTCCCCGACGACCTCCGCCCCTGAGCGCACCGTCGTCGCCCACGGCGGAGCTCTCCGCCGACTTCACGCTCGCCAGCGCGCGACGGCTCCCGCACGTCGCCCCCGGACACCCCTGCGGCCGCATGCACGGCCACACGTTCGGCGTGCGCATCGTGGTGCGCGGTCCCATCGATCCCCACACCGGCTGGGTGCTCGACTTCGCCGACCTGCACGCCGCCTGGGCCCCCCTGCGCGACCAGCTCGATCATCGCGTCCTCAACGACGTGCCCGGCCTCGACAACCCCACGAGCGAACACCTCGCCGTCTGGATCTGGCGGGCGCTCGTTCCGGCCCTCCCCGGGCTCGCGGCCGTGGAGATCTCGGAAACCGGCGGCTTCCGCGTCGTGTATCGCGGCGAGTAGCGGCACCATGCACGTCCCCGTCGTGCAGGCGCTCCGGGTCGCCCATGAAGCCCCTCGTGTCTGACGATACCCTGCCCCGCGACCCGCTCCCCGCGCGGCCTGCCCTGCTCGTTCGCGTGGGCGGAGCCGTGCTCGCCCTCGGCATCATGGAGATCGCGCTCACGCTCGGCTTCGCCGAGGCGCTGAGCATCTCCCCGCACCCGCCGAGGCTCGTGGCGCTGATCGCCGGCGCGCTGATCGCTCCCACGCGCGCCGCCCGGTGGCTCTGGGGTGCAGGCGCCTTCGCCACGCTCCTCCTGCTCGTGATTTCGTACACGCCGCTCGTGGAACGCCCCGCGCTCGCGCTCCTGCGCGCCGATGCGGACGGCCCCCGCCCCGACGCCATCGTGGTGTTTTCCGGCTCCATGACCGATGCCGGACACATCGGCGACATCGCGCTCACGCGCCTCGTGAGCGCACTCGATGATGCCCGGCGGCTCGGCGTTGCCGACCTCGTGGTGTCGGAGCAGATGCGGCAGGTACGCGGCCGCGCCATCACCACGGGCGCCGATCAGCGGCACATCGCCGGTCTCCTGGGCGGCGGCGTACAGGTCCACGTCGTGGGCAACGTGTCCACCACGTACGACGAAAGCCTCGCCTTCGCCGCGCTCGCGCGGACGCACCGCTGGACCCGCGTGCGCGCCGTGACCAGTCCGCTGCATGCGCGCCGCGCCTGCGCCACGCTCGAAGCCACCGGGCTCCTCGTCACCTGCGTCCCCGCCACGTCACGCGAGGTCGCGTTCACCCGCCTCGGCACACCGGAAGCGCGGCTCATCGTCACGCGCGGGCTCGTGCACGAAGTGGTGGGGCTCCTCGTGTATCGCCTGCGCGGCCGGCTGTAGCGCCGGTCCTCGCGCAGCGACCGTCCCCCACTCGCACAACGGCTGTTCCCCGTGGAACGGCCGTTCACTCCCGCTTGACGGCCGCTTCCACCACCGCCGTCTGCGGGCCGAACCCGCCGAGCGGCTCCCCGCCGGCCTCCACGAGCCCGCGCGCGATCTGCTCGAGACGCTGCCACGCCTGGTGGGACAGCCCCTGCGACTGGTTCGACACGGGCACGAGACGGGAGAACCCGCCCGAGCGCTGCCGGATGCCTTCGTCCACGAGGAACGTCGTGTTCCGCTCCATGGCGCGCATGGAGAAGACGGTGCCGCCCCACGGCGCCTCGTCGTAGCGCACGAACACCATCCATTGGCGAAGGACGTGCGTGTCGGCCCATTCGCCGCCGAGATCCACCTGCACCCACCGCTCGGTGCGGTGCTGCGACGACGCCAGGAGCCCCGCCTGGAAGATCGTGCGGTGCAGCATGTGCACGGCATCGGTCTCCGCCAGCGGCACGTGCAGGACGATCGATTCGGTGGGCGCCCGGCGCGACTCGGGCGTGGTGTGCACCGGCACGCTCTGCTGGCACGCCGCGAGCCACAATGTGGCGGCGCAGCACGAAACGATCCGGCTCCATCGGGATCCTGCGGACATTGCGGCCCCCTCCGGGGAACGGCCCGGCGCTGATCCTGCGGTGCGCGGACGACGATGGTTCCGCCGTCCTTTCGACCTTCCGATTGGTGACGCACGACACTTCCGGCCTGTAATGCGCGGGCGTACGTTCGCGGGGTTCCGGCCCGGCCGGATCACCTCCGGTCTGTATGCCTGACGGCATCACCGGACCCGACTTCATACACCCCCCATCTCCATGGTTCATCGTAACGCACGATTCCGCCAGCCCCGATCCGTTCGCGCCGCCGCGCTCCTGCTCTGCGGGACGGGGCTGCTCGCCCTTGGCGCCTGTCAGGACCGGAAGGCCGCCGCGGAGGCGGAGCGCCTGGCAGCCGAGTTGGCGGCCGTGACCGCGTCCCGCGACTCCCTCGCGTCGGTCGTCGGCAGCACCGAGGCGGACAAGGACCGGGCCGTGGCCGAACTGGCCGAGGCCGCGCGGTTCGCCGACCAGATCGACGCCGAACTGCGCCAGGTGCGCGATCTCACCTCCCGGGTGCAGCCGCAAGCCGGCGACGAAAGCGGACGCGCCCAGGCCACCGCCGCCCGCGAGGACATCCTCGCGCGGCTCCGGCAGTTGCGGCAGCGTCTGAACGCGCGCCAGTCGGACCTGCAGCGCACGCGCGACTCGCTGGTGGCGCTGCGCGGCGAATCGTCGAGCACCACGCGGCTGCTCGACGACCTGCAGGCGCGCCTCGCGCTCCGCGATCGGGAGATCACGGCCTTCGAATCGGAGGTGCGCGAACTGCGCGAAGCCAACGTGCAGCTCGTCTACGAAAAGGCCGCCCTGACCGACACGGTGCGACAGGTGGAAACGCGCGCCAACCGGGTGTTCTACACGGTGGGCACGAAGCAGCAGCTCCTCGATCGTCGCCTGGTGACCGAAGAAGGCGGGTCACGCGCGCTGCTCGTGGTGCGCCTCGGCCGCACGCTCGTGCCGTCGCGCACGCTCGACGACGCGTTCTTCACACCGGCCGACAAGCGCGAGACGCTCACCATTCCGCTCCCGCGCGCCGACAAGAGCTATCGCATCGTCTCCCGGCACGACGCCGGACTGCTCGAGGCCGAGCGCAAGGACAATGACGGGTCGTTCCGCGGCCCGAGCGTGCGCATCACCGATCCCACGGCGTTCTGGGCCGCGTCGCCGTATCTGATCATCGTGGAGAAATAGCGGGCCCATCCATGCCGGTTCCCCGACGACGGCGTCATACGTGCGGCAGCTCGCGGTCGCCGATATCGCCGTCGTCGCGGTGCCAGCGCAGTTCGGCCTCGGTGAGCGGCCGGATCGCAAGATCCACGGCCAGCCACGTCGTCTTCGCGAACGGATAGCACAGGAAACATCCTGACAGCATCAAGGCAGCGGTCACGTACGTGAGCAGCGTCCACGGAACGTCGGGCCACGTCACTGCCACGAAGCCGCACACGCACACGAACAGGATCAGCTCGACCGCGATCAGGTTGAACAGATACGCGCCCACGAAGTAGTCGCTCTCGCCGCGCTCGATGCGCAGGCCGCACGTGGGACAGCGGGCCTTCAGCGTGAAGAAGGACGAAAACAGTCCGCGCCCGCCACACCAGGGACACCGCAGCAGCAGCGCGCGCCCGATCATGCGTGACGTGGACACGCGGCGGGCGAACGTCGCCGCGCCGTCATGGACCGCTGCGGAGGCAGGGATCGTGTGCATTGTTTTAATATACCATCGACTTCAACCAAGGGGGCCGAGTGCCAGCCAGTTACGAGCAGATTTTCGAGAACAACCGCCAGTGGGTCGCGAACCGCACCGCGCAGGATCCCGACTTCTTCTCCTCACTCTCCCGCGACCAGCAGCCGGGATGGCTGTGGATCGGGTGCAGTGACAGCCGCGTGCCGGCCAACGAAATCACGGGCCTCGAGCCCGGCGACCTGTTCGTGCACCGCAACATCGCCAATCTGGTGCCGAACACCGACCTCAACTCCCAGTCGGTCATCGAGTACGCCGTAGGCGCTCTCGGCGTGAATCACATCGTGGTGTGCGGCCACTACGGCTGCGGCGGCGTGAAGGCCGCGCTCCAGGCGCAGGATCTGGGGCTGCTCAATCCGTGGCTGCGCAACATCCGCGACGTGTATCGCCTGCATGCGCGCGAACTGGATGCGATCACGGACGAGACCGCCCGCACGAACCGGTTGGTGGAGCTCAACGTGCTCGAGCAGTGCCGGAACGTGCTCAAGATGGCCGTGGTGCAGCGCCGCTATCTCAAGGGCAGCACGCCGCAGGTCCATGGCTGGGTGTACGGCCTGCAGGATGGCCTCCTCAAGGACCTGCACGTAAACACCGAGGAGATGATCACGCAGCTTCGGGCGATCTACGCCCTGATGCCGGACTGACCCCGGGAGGGCCGGGCGGGGGGCGGCAGCGGGGGCCGAATGAACGCCGCCCCCCCCTCGCGCGTATGAATAGGCGGTCACGGGCACGATGCCGAGACTTGGCACCGTGCCCGTTCCTTTACTCCGGCCCCGACGACCCCCGATGCGCCCCGTGCTTCCCATACGCTGCTCCCTGCTCCCCCTGGCCCTGCTGACCCTTGCTGCCTGCGGCAATGAGCCGTCGCAGGCCGCCACCGCCGCTCCGGGCAACCGCGGGCCGGGAGGCCGCCCCGTGGTCACCCCGGTGGAGGTCGCCCTGGTGGAGCGGATGTCCATGGCCAACACCAGCCTCGTCACCGGGCTGCTCGAGCCGATCCGCACGGTCGCCGTGAACGCGCAGCTCAGCGGCGCCCTGCTCGACGTTCCCGTCGAGGAAGGGAGCCGGGTCGCGGCGGGGCAGGTGCTGGCCACGATCGACGCACGCGAGCTCGAGGCGCAGGTCCGCGCCGCCGAGGCCACCTTCACCTTCGCCAAGGCCACCGCCGAACGGTCCGCGGAGCTCTTCCGGCAGCAGATCGTGACGGCGGCCGAGAACGAGCGCGACCAGAGCGCGCTGGCGTCGGCCGAGGCCACGCTGGCCCAGCTCCGCACCCGCCTCGGCTTCGCGGTGATCAAGTCCCCGATCGACGGGGTGGTGACCATGCGCTCCGTCCAGGCGGGCGACATCGTGTCGCCGAACTCCCGCCTGTTCACCGTCTCCGACCTGACCACCCTCGTGGTACGGCTGCCGGTTTCCGAGCTGGAAGTCGCGCAGCTCCGAACCGGCGCCGACGTCTCCCTGGCCGTGGACGCGCTCGGCGGTGCGGCGTTCCCGGGACGGATCCGCCGGATCTTCCCGTCCGCCGATTCCGTCTCCCGCCTCGTGCCGGTGGAAGTCGCCGTGACCGGAAGCGCCACGTCGCAGCTCCGCCCCGGGTACACCGTGCGCGCCACGCTCCGGCTCGGCGCGCGGGCCGACGCGCTCGTGCTTCCCACCCGCGCCGTGCTCGGCGCCGCGGGCGCGCGGAGCGTCTTCCTGATCCGTGAAGGGCTGGCCGAACGGCGGGCCGTCCGGGTCGGTCCCGACATCGACGGACGCGTGGAAGTGTTCTCCGGGCTCGTGCACGGCGACACGGTGATCGTGGCCGGCAACTCGCTCGTGCGGGAAGGCGGCCAGGTGCGCATCGTCGACCCGCTCGCCCCGGATGCCCCGTCGCGCGGCGGAGCTCCCGCCACCGGCAACACCTCGCCCGACACCACCACGTCCCCCGCGTCCACCACGGCGGTGAACGACAGCGCCCGGGTCGCCGCCCTCCGGAGCACGCCATGAGCAAGCGACGCGGAATCTCGAGCTGGTCCATCACGCGCCCCATCGGCACGATCATGCTCACGAGCACCCTGCTGGTGCTCGGCATGGTGTACGTGGGCCGGCTGCCGGTGGACCTGCTGCCGCGCATCGTGTACCCGCAGGTGCGCGTGTCGGTCTCGAACGCCGGCGTGGAACCGATCGTGCTCGAGGAAACCATCGCCAAGGTGCTGGAGTCGTCGCTCGCCTCCACGCAGAACCTGCAGCGCATGGAGACCGACATCTCGGAAGGCCGCGTCAACGTGGCGCTCGACTTCCGCTACGGCACCAACATCGACTTCGCCCTGCAGGACGCGGCCAAGAACGTGGAGCGCGTGCGCGCGCGCCTGCCCGTGGAAGCCGATCCGCCGGTGATCAACAAGTCCGATCCGTCGCAGATGCAGATCTACCAGGTGGCCTTCTCCTCGTCGGAGCGGGACCTGGTGGCGCTGCGGCAGTGGGTGGACCAGCGGCTCCGGCCGCAGTTGCTGTCGGTGGACGGCGTCGCCTCGGTCGACGTCTCCGGCGGCCTCGTGCGCGAAGTGCAGGTGGAACTCGACCCGGAGCGGCTCCGCGGCATCGGGCTCACCGTGAACGGCGTGCTCACCGCGCTCCGGAACGACAACCAGAACATCGCCGGCGGACGCGTCTCCGGCCCCGACCTCGAGCTCGTGAGCCGCACCACGGGCAAGTTCGAGAGCGTGGAAGACATCCGCAACGTGCTCCTGACCGGTCCGGGAGGCACGCGCATTCCGCTCCGCGACGTGGCCGTCATCCGCGACACGAGCCAGGAGCAGCGCTTCTGGGCGCGCCTCAACGGCGTGCCCGCCGTCCGCATCGGCATCCAGAAGCAGCCCGAAGCGAATACCGTCGAAGTCGTGGACGGCGTGCAGGCGCTGCTCGCGAATCTCCGCTCGAGCGCGTACATCCCGGCCGACATCCAGTACAACGTCACCTTCGATCAGTCGGGCTTCATCCGCGATGCCCTCAGCTCCGTGCGCGACGCGGCGGTGCTGGGCGCCATCCTCGCCATGATCGTGGTGCTGATCTTCCTGCGGTCGTTCCGCAAGACATTCATCATCGGCGTGTCGATCCCGCTGGCCATCCTGGCCACGTTCGTGATGATGGGCATCGGCAATCTCACGCTCAACATCATGTCGCTCGGCGGCCTCGCGCTCGGCACCGGGCTGCTGCTCGACAACGCGATCGTGATGCTGGAAAACATCTACCGGCGCCGCAGTCTGGACAATCTCGATTCCGAGGAGAGCGCGCACGTCGGGTCCGCCGAAGTGGGGAGCGCCGTGGTGGCCTCCACCACCACGAATCTCGCGTCGGTGGCGCCGTTCCTCCTCATCACGGGGCTCGCGGCGCTCATCTTCCAGGAGCTCATCCTCACGATCTCCTTCGCGATCCTCGCGTCGCTCCCGCTCGCGCTCACGCTCGTGCCCATGCTGGCGGCGCAGCTCGGCAAGGTGCGCTTCACGAGCGGGCTGGAACGCTTCGGGCCGCTGCTCGCCTTCGACCGGTTCATCAAGCGGCTCACGTTGCGCTATCGGGGCGCGGCCACGCGCGCGGTGCGGTGGCCCATGGCCGTGGTGGGCACGGCCGTCGTCGCGGTCATCACGTCGGTGTTCGTGGCGCGTGACATCCCGTCCGAGTTCCTCCCGCCGGTCGACGACGGCACGGTGAGCGCGTTCATCCGGCTCCCTGCGGGTGCCACGCCGCACCATACCGACCGCCTCACGCGGGAACTCGAGGCCATGGCCCATGAGATGCCGCACGTGCAGAGCGTCTTCGCCACGGCCGGCGGCTTCCTCTTCGGCGGCTCCAGCAGCGCGAACTCGGGACGCGGCAGTCTCGATATCCGCCTCGCCCCGGCCGGGCAGCGCGACATGACCGCCGACCAGTGGGTCGCGGAAATGCAGAGCCGCATCGACGCGCGCGGCTTCGCGGGCGCGCGCGTGGGCGTGCGGCCGCCGCGCATCCGCGGGCTGCGCACGTCGAGCAGCGGCGAAGCCGTGTCGGTCGCGATCGTGGGCGACGAACTGGAAGCGCTCGAGGAGATCGGACGTTCGGTGGTGCGCACACTCCAGGGCACGCCCGGCCTGCAGAACTTCGACATGCAGGCCGACGAACGGAATCCGCTCCTCTCCATCGAGCTCGACCGCGAGCGCGCGCGCTCGCTCGGTCTCGACGTGGCGACCGTGGGGCAGACCATCCGCACCGCGCTCGACGGCACCATCGCCACGCGCTACGCCGAAGGCAACTTCGAGTACGACGTGCGCGTGTACTTCCCGCGCGACCGGTTCCGGAGCGTGAACGATCTCGGGGATCTGCCGCTTTTCCCCTCGGGCATGGGACGCACGCCCGTGCAGCTCCGTGACGTGGCGTTCGTGGAGGCCGCCCTCGGCCCGTCCAACATCCGGCGTGTGAACCAGAACCGGCAGATCCAGCTCACCGGTGACGTGCTCACGAACGAGGCGAGCGTAGGCGCGGTCACCGACTCCATTCGGGGACGGCTCGCCCAGCTTGCCGTCCCCGACGGCTACGGCGTGATCATCGGCGGCGAGGCGGAAGCCATCCAGGAGAGCAACGCGCAGATGCTGCTCGTGGTCGGGCTCGCGATCTTCCTCGTGTTCGTGGTGCTCTCGGTGCAGTACGAGAGCCTCGTGGATCCGTTCGTGATTCTCGCCGCCGTGCCCACGTCGCTCGTGGGTGTGGTGGGCATTCTCAAGATCACGGGGATTCCGTTCAGCGCACCGGCATTGCTGGGCATGATATTGCTCGCCGGCATCGTGGTGAACAACTCCATTCTGCTCGTGGAGTTCGTGAACGCGCACCGGGAGGCCACCGGCGCTCCCATCACCGAAGCCGTGGTCGAGGCGGGCGCGGCGCGCATGCGGCCCATTCTCATGACCACGATCACGTCGCTCGTGGGCACGGCGCCGCTCGCGCTCGGGCTGGGCGAGGGATCGGAGCTCATGCGGCCGCTCGCGATCGCGGTGGTGGGCGGACTCACCGTGTCCACGCTGCTCACGCTGTTCGTGGTGCCGTGCCTGCACGTGATGCTGCACACCATGGTGAGCCGGCTCCGGGTGTTCGTGCTCGGACCGGCCGACCGGGGCGGCGTGCCGCAGCCGGTGGCCGGCGACTGAATCTTCGGGAATGCAGCGGCGGCCACGCGGCCGCCGCTGCATCCCTCATTCATCACGCTCCTCTCGGGCTCTCTGCTCCGGCTCTCGAGAGCCGGCTTCCATCCCTACCGTCGCCGCGTCCGTTCAAGGCGACGCCGGCACCACCGGCCGCAGCGGACGCCCATCCACCCGCTCCCCCACCCGCACCCCGAGCACGGCCGCGAGCGTCGGTGCGATATCCACCACCCGCACCACCGTCTCGTCGCGCATCGCGCGGAACGCCCCGCCCCAGAAGATCAGCGGCACGTGCGCGTCGTAGTCGTGCGGGCTCCCGTGCGTGGCCATGTTCGACCGGCCGAAGATGTGGAACGGCTCGAGCGTCACCACCGCGGCCACGTCTCCTCCCGGACGGAACATGTGCAGCCAGCGGCGCGCAATGGCGTCCCGCGTCGTATCCGCGCGCGTGAGATCCTCGAGCACATCCACCCGCTGCACGCCACGCACCCCGCGCGCGGCCCGCGCGAACACCTGTGCGATGGCCCGGATATCCGGGTCCCGCCGGCGATCGAGCAGCGAACGGTTCACCGTGAGCGTGAACCCGTCGAAGTCCAGGGCGTCCAGCGGAAACTTGCGATCGGCGGCGGTTCGCGCCGCCGTCATGACCGCCGCCTCGAACTCCTCGATCATCACCCGCCGCGCGCGCGTATTGTCCTGATGCACCGACCGCACGTCCGGGCTCGGCCCGATGCCGTGATCGGACGTGAGCACGACCGCCAACCGCTCCGCCCCCACGAGCGCGGTGAGGGAATCCAGGAACGCGCCGAGCGCGCGGTCGAGCCGCAGGATATGGTCGTGCATCTCCCGGGATTCCGGCCCCCACCGGTGCCCCACGGCGTCGGTGGTGGACAGGGACACCGCGAGCAGATCCGGACGGTCGCGCTGCCCGAGCTGCATCGCGCGGACGCCGCGCCACGCGAAATCCAGCGTGAGCTCGTCCATGAACGGGAACGAGATGAGCAGGTTCCGCGCGCGCAGCGTATCGCCCGGCATCCGGTAGGGGAACACGAATCCCTCGCCGATGCTCTCTGCGGGCACCGTATCCGGTTCCGCATACGCGGAATCGGGGAGCAGCAGATCCCAGGCGCGCCCCGCGTAGCGCATCGCCGGCTCCTCCGCGTTGAAGGCGCGCACCCAGGCGGGAAGCGTGTCGGCGTACCACGTGCTGGTGGTGAACCGGCCCGCGGACTGCGCATACCAGAACACCGGATACTTTCCGCGCCCCACCGGCAGGATCGCGCCACGGTCCTTGCGCGACACCGACAGCACGCGGAGAGCGGGGTCCGCGGCCTTCATCCAGTCCACCAGCGTGGTGCCCTGGAAGCGGGCCGGATTCGCACCGACCTCCGGGGCACCGAGCAGCGGGGAGGGTTCGGTATTCACGCCGGCCAGGTTGGCCGTGATCCCGGTGCTGTACGGAAAGCGGCCCGAAAGGATGGCCGCATGACCGGGCGCCGTCTCGGTGATGGCGTGATCATGATAGGCCCGGGTGAACACCGCGCCCTCGTTCAGCAGCCGGGCGAACCCGCCGGTGAGCTGGCCGCGCCAGCGCTCCAGGTACATCGGCGCCAGCTGGTCCACGGTGAGCACGACCACGAGCGACGGCCGTTCGGCGCGGGGGGCAGGCGCGCCGGAACCCGCCGGCTGCGCCTGCGCGCAGCCGGCCGCAACCAGACACGCCACGGCAAGGGATCGGAACACGGAGCAGGGGCTGAAGGGTTCCACCGAACTTACCCCTCGGACCCCGCGCGCGCCGTTGTGATCCGACGCGCGGGGCCCCATCTTCGCGCCCATGGATCGCTTCACCGAACACCCGCTCTGGCGCAACGTCGTCGTCCGCGTCGTCATCTACTACGCGCTCTTCGGCGCGCTGGCCGCCGTCGTCTATCGGTACGTGCCGTCGGCCTGGGGGGTGCTGGGCGGCGGCGAATCCCTCACCGACCTCCTGACCCCGGCGGCATTGGATGCCGGCACCGGCGCCGGCGGTCCCACGCCGCTCGCCACCAGCGTCGCCATGATCACCGCCTTCGCCACTGCGCTGCCGGTGGCCTGGGTGTACACGCTCACGCGCCGCAAGAAGGGATTCCAGCAGTCCATCGTGCAGACCTATCTCATTCTGCCCGTCGTGGTCGCGGGGATCGTGGCGCTCGTGAAATACTCGCTCCCCCTCGCCTTCGCCCTCGCCGGCATCGTGGCCGCGGTCCGCTTCCGCACCACGCTCGACGACAGCAAGGATGCCGCCGGCATCTTCGTGGTCACCGGCATCGGCATGGCGGCGGCCGTCGCGCCCGGCGTCTCGTGGGTGATCTCGATCGGCTTCAACATGCTCATGATCGGTCTCTGGTATACCGACTTCGGACGCCCCACCGCGCTCGAGGGCAAGACCGCCGAGAAACGCATGCAGCGCGCGCTGGCCGTGGCGAATCGCACCGGCATGTTCGTGGCCAAACTCGACGACGAAGTGCTCAAGTCGCTCGCCCCCGAACAGCTCGAAGCCCTCGCCGACCGCGCCTGGCGACGCCGGAAGCGCAATGTCGGCGACGAACTCGACACCGGCGAGCAGGAAGCGGCGCCCGCGTTCGAGCATCTGCTCCGCATCCACACCCCCGACGTGGACGCCACCCGGCGCGCCGTGGAGCCCCGCTTCAACGGCTTCTTCCGCCGCTGGAAGTTCATGGGCTCCGTGCCCCAGGGCGAGTTGCGCGTCGCCGAATACGGCATCACGTTTTCCGAGACGGTCACCATCGGCGTGGTCAGCGACGATCTGCGCGCGCTCCCCGACTCGCCGGTTCGCAAGCTGGAGCTCCGATGACCCCGCGCTACGGGCCGCCGGCCCACCCTATGCCCCCGCGCGCCGCCCTGCGTGCGCTGCTCCCCGCCCTGCTGCTCCTGCCCGTGGCGTCGCACACCGCCCGCGCGCAGCCGCTCTTCCGCAGCGATTCCGTTCTCTCGGTCACGATCACCACGAACCTCCGCGATCTCGTGCGCGAGCGCGACTCCACGCAGCTCCGCTGGTTCGGCGCGACCTTCACGTATGCGGTCGCCGACAGCACCGTCACCGTGCCCGTGGAGCTCCGCGCGCGCGGACACTTCCGGCGGCAGCGCGAGAACTGCGACTTCCCGCCGCTGTTCGTGCGCGTGAAGAACGCCGACGCCCGCGGCACGCAGCTCCAGGGCAACCCGCGGGTCAAGGTCGTCACCCCCTGCCGTCCCGGCTCCGCGGACTATCAGCAGTACGTCCTGCTCGAATACGGTGTGTACCGGGCGTACGGGCTGCTGCACCCCGTGCACCCGCGCACCCGGCTCGCACAGATCACCTACCGGGATTCGGCCAATCGCACGAAACCGGTCACCGTGCACGCGTTCTTCAGCGAACTCGACGAGGAAGTGGCGAAGGAGCACAACGTCACGCTGCGCGAGAACATGCGCGGCGCCCGATGGCGTGACGTGGATCCGGGCACGCTGCAGTCGATCGCGCTCTTCGAGCTCATGGTCGGCAACTCCGACTGGTCGCTGGGCGGGCTGCACAACCTCTATCTGCTGCAGGATACGATGGGCGTCATCCGCCCCGTGGCGTACGACTGGGACTGGGTGGGAGCCGTGAACGCGCGCTATGCGCGTCCCGACTATCGCCTGCCGATCAAATCGGTCACCGACCGGTACTACATGGGCCCCTGCTACACGCCCGAGGAGTGGGCGCCCACCTTCGAGCGGTTCCGGGCCCGGCAGCCGGCGCTGGATTCGCTGTGGGATGTGATCCCGGAGCTCGTGCCGGCGCGGCGCGACCAGGTGAAGCGCTACATTTCGGACTTCTGGAAGCTTCTCGACAATCCGCGGGATTTCGCCAGGCTCACGCGCTCCTGCCGCCCCGAGGGGAACTGACGACGCGCCGGCAGCGAGCGGATGCGTCCGCCGCGTGCGCCACGGATTCCGGCGCGCGCGGCCCTTCTGCCCCGCTCACCCGTTGCCGGTACGTCCCCTGCGCCACGCGTCATTCGCCGTTCTGCTGCTCTCTGCGCTCCTCGCCTGTGACAGCGGAACGCCCTCCATCATCGAGCCTCCGCCCGCCGGGCCCGCTCGGCTCACGGTGGAACTGTCCGGCATCCCGGGCAATCCCGCCCTCGATGCCGCCCGACTCACGGCCGCCGGCCTCGGTGCCCGCGTTCGCGGACCGCAGGGATTCGACACGCTGCTCCTCCGCTCCGCGACGCTGACCGATCTGCCGGCCGGCACGTATCGCGTGACCGCGCGACCGGCCGAGTTCGACTCCATCCGCCATGCCGCCATGCCGGATTCCGCGGAGGTCGTGCTCGAAGTCGCGGGGGCCCGCACGGTGGCCGTTGCCTATGCGCCCGTCACCGGCGGGCTCGACCTCCGCACAGCCGGCGGGCCGCCCGATGCCGTGCCGCTCCGCGCCGCGCTCACGCATCCGGACGGGCGCGTGGACACGCTCTCCCTCCCCGCGCGCGTGTCTCTGCTCGCACCCGGCACGTATGTGGTGACCCCGGAAGCGCGCGAGGCGGGCGGCGTGCTCTACACGCCCGCGCGAAACGCCGACACCCTGATCGTGACCGCCGGCCCGATCGGCACGCCCACCGTGCTCGCCTACGACGCGCGCGGCGCGACGCTCCGCCTCGTCGTACGCGGCATCGAGCCCGGCGATCACCAGGGGATCGTCACACTCGACGGCGCCGACGGCTCGCGGCGTATCGTGCCGTTCACGGGCGACACGATCGTCTTCACCAATCTCCTCGCCGGCGCGTACGTGGTGCAGGCGCCCACGTTCACCGTGAGCCGCGCACGCTACGTGCCGCTCGCCGCCGGCGATACGATCCGCGTGGCCGCCGGGGTTTCCACCGTCGACACGCTCACGTACCGGCGCGAAACCGCCGCGCTCCGCGTCACCATCGCCGGCACGCCCGCCGGAGCCGACGCCGCCGTCACGGTTTCCGGTCCCTTCGGCTTCACGCGCACGATCGCCGCCGATACCCTGCTCGCCGATCTCGCGCCCGGCGCCTACACGATCGCCGGCGCGAACATCACCGCCGGCGGACATGTGTATGCGCCCGCCCCCGCCACACAGGTGGTGAACGTCACCTTCGGCGCGCCGTCGGAGCACGTCATCACCTACACGCTCGCCACGGGCACGCTCTCCGTGGCGATCCTCGGCCTCCCCGATTCCGTGCCGGCCGCCGTGACCGTGCGCGCCGTGGCGTCCACACCCGGGTTTCCGTGGACGCTCGCCGCCACCGATACACGCACCGGCGTTCCTGCGGGAACGTACGTCGTGAGCGCCGCGTCACGTGTGGTGGGCAGCAGTCTCCATACGCCGCTGCCCGTGGAACGGACCGTCATCGTGACGCCGTCGCTCACGCCCCTGGTCGTCGAGGTGACGTACACGGAAAGCATCGGCCCGCGGCTCGATTTCGCGATCGCCGGCGCCTATGTCACGCAGGCCGCGCAGCGGTTCGACGGCACGGTGCCGCTCGTGGCATCGCGCGGCGCGCTGCTGCGCGTGTTCGTGTCCGCCAACGAGGGCAACAGCGAACGGCTCACCGTGCGTGTGCGCCTGTACGAGGCCGACACGGTGTATCGCACGCTTCTCATTCCGTCGCCCGGCACCAGCGCGCCGCTCGGCGTGAACGAAGGCGCGCTCGTCGCGTCGTGGAACGTCCTGCTCGACGCGGCCGATGTGCGCGAAGGCATGTCGGTGGTGGCGGACTTCGGCGAAGCGCCGGGCGTCGGCGATGCCGATCTCGAGAACAACCGTTGGCCCCGGACCGGACGCCATGCCGTCGAGGTGCGCCCCGTGCCGCCGTTCACCCTGCGGCTCGTGCCCGTGCAGCATCCCGTCGACGGCCTCACCGGCAACGTCACCGCCGGCAACGCGCCGGCGCTGTTCGACATGTCGCGGCGCCTCCTGCCGCTCGAACAGATCGCGCTGTCCGTGCACACGCCGTTTACCACCGCGGCGCCGGCGCTGCTGGCGAACGACGCGAACAACGGATGGAGCACCGTGCTGAACGAGATCAACGTGCTCCGGCTCACCGAGGACGCGAGCGGCACGCACTACGTGGCCATCGTGGGCACCACCTACTCGACCGGGATTGCCGGGCTCGCCGCGATTGGCGCGCCCTATGCCGTGAGTTGGGACAAGCCTCTCACCGGGCCCGGCGTGCTCGCGCACGAACTGGGGCACACGTTCGGGCGCTTCCACAGCCCCGGCTGCGGCGCGTCGTTCATCGATCCGCGGTATCCGCACGGCAGCGGCATCGGCGTATGGGGATGGACGGGCACCGGCGTCGCGCATCCGATGTCCACCAACGACATCATGGGCTACTGCAGCACGCAGTGGATCAGCGACTACACGTGGACCGGCATCCTGACCTTCCGCGCAGCGGCATCGGCCGGCAGCGCGCTCTTCCGCGCCGCGCCCGTGCCGCGTGATTCGATGCTGCTCGTGTGGGGACGGGTAGGCGACGACGGCGCGGTGCTCGAACCCGCGTTCCGCGTGGTGAGCACGCCTGTGCTGCCGCCCGTGGGCGGCGGACGCTACGCCGTGGACGTGCTCGATGCCGAGGGCCGCGTGCTCGAAACCATCCGCTTCGACGGCGATGCGCTCGACCACCGGAGCGACATCCGCACGTTCGCCTTCACGGTGCCGGTGCGATCGTGGCGAACGGCCGCGGCCGCGCTGCGGGTGCGCAGAGGCGGCGAGGTGCTCGCCGTACGGCAGGGACGCGCGGTCGCGGGCCTGGCCGATACGGAGCGCGTGCGCGCCGACGACGGCCGGTCGTTCGTGACGCCGCCCGACGCGCGTGTACGGCGCCGCGGCGCGGCACTCGCCGAGCTCTCGTGGAACGAGACGGTATGGCCGCTCGCGATGGTTCGCGATGCACGCACCGGCGAGGTGCTCGGTTTCGTGCGCCGCCCGGGAGACGCGGTGCGCCTGGCCGCCAGCGGTCGCGATCTCGACCTCGTCTTCTCCGACGGCGTGCGCACCGTGACGCGGCGGTTCGAGGTGCCGTAGCTGCTCTGACATCGGGGCCGCGCGCTCCTTGGCGTGCGCCCGGGGTTGCCCTAACTTTCCGGAATGGACCGCATCTTCATCATGCTCGGCGCGCTCTCCGGCGCCATCAGCGTTGCCGCCGGCGCCTTCGGCGCCCACGCGCTCCGGGAACGGCTCGAACCGCGTCTGCTCGAGGTGTTCGAGACCGCGGCGCGCTACCAGATGTACCATGCGCTCGCGCTGCTCGCCGTGGCGTGGGCGGCCACGCGCTGGCCGGGATCGCTGGTCACCGCGAGCGGCTGGCTGTTCGTGGCCGGCACCGTGCTCTTCTCCGGCTCCCTCTACGCGATGACGTTCACCGGCGTGCGCGCGCTCGGCGCCATCACGCCGTTCGGCGGCGTGTGCTTCCTCGCCGGCTGGCTGTGCCTCGCGGCGGCCGCGGCGCGGAGCTGAGCGCCGCCGCGATGCCGTTCCGGGTGGACGTCGCCGAGCCCGGGGACATCGCCGCGCTCAACACCCTGATCGAACGATCCACGCGTGTACTTGCCGCCGGGTACTACTCGGCGGAACAGATCGAATCCGCGATCCGTCACGTGTTTCACGTGGATGAGCAGCTCGTCCGCGACCGCACGTATTTCGTGGTGCGGAGCGGCGACGCGATCGCCGGATGCGGCGGCTGGAGCCGGCGCGCCGCGCTCTTCCACACGTCGGCCGATGCGCACAGCGAGGACCGGCTCGCACTCGATCCCGCGCGCGACGCGGCGCGTATCCGGGCCATGTTCACAGCCCCGGAATTCGCACGGCAGGGGGTGGGCCGGTTGCTGCTCGACGTGGGCCTCGACGCGGCTCGCGCGGAAGGGTTCGCGCGCGTGGAGCTCATGGCCACGCTCCCGGGTGTGCCGCTCTACACGGTGTACGGATTTCGCGAGCTGGCCAGGGAACAGGCGACGCTTCCCGATGGTGTGGTGATGGAGTTCGTGCGCATGGGGCGGAGTACCGCGGGGGGCGGGAGCAGCGGAGCGAACTCTCGATTTTGACGGAGATCGGCCGCACGAGGTCGCAAGCGGCGGGTCGGTAGTCGCGAGTCCCGAGGGTGCCTGGCGACTCGGGCCCATCGGCCGGCTTTGTCGTTCCTGGCTGACATCCGCGAGGGTGCTTGGAACAGCGGTGCCCGGCCCCCGGGCCCGAGTCGCCAGGCACCCTCGAGACTCGCGACTACCGACCCGCCGCTTGCGACCTCGTACGACCGACCTCCCGGTCACACCACCGGCGGCCGCGACCTCCCACCTTCTCACCTCACGCCGTCGCCCTGAACGTGCGGAGCCGGAGACTGTTCATCACCACGCTCACCGAACTGAACGCCATCGCCGCGCTGGCGATGATCGGGCTGAGCAGCAGTCCCACCGCCGGATACAGCACGCCCGCGGCGATCGGAATCCCCACCGTGTTGTACGCGAATGCCCAGAACAGATTCTGCTTCATGGTGCGCATGGTGCGGCGTGACAGCCGGATCGCATCCGCCACTGCGGCCAGATCGCCGCGCATGAGCGCAAGATCCGCCGCTTCCACCGCCACGTCGGTACCCGTGCCGATCGCGATGCCGATATCGGCCATCGCGAGCGCCGGCGCATCGTTCACGCCATCGCCCACCATGGCCACCACCTGCCCCGCCTGCTGCAAACGCTCCACCTCGGCCACCTTCCCCTCCGGCAGCACACCCGCCACCACGCGTGTAATGCCCGCCTGCCGCGCGATGGCATCCGCGGTGTCCTGGTTGTCACCCGTGAGCATCACCACATCCAGCCCCATCGCACGCAGCCGGGCGATCGCATCGCGCGACGTCGCGCGGATCGGATCCGCCACCGCCACCACACCGGCCAGCGCGCCGTCCATCATCACGTACATCGGCGTCTTCGCGTCGGCCGCGAGCGCCGCGGCCCGCGCCCGGAGCGGCTCGGGATCCACCGCCCAGTCACGCGCATAGTCGGCGTTCCCCACCGCGAGCGCGCGGCCGTCCACCACGCCCTGCACGCCGCGCCCGGTCACGCTCTCGAACGATTCCGCGGACGACATCGTGAGCCCGCGCTCCTTCGCGTGTCGCACGATCGCATCCGCGAGCGGATGTTCGCTCGACCCTTCGAGCGACGCCACGAGACGGAGCAGCTCGGCTTCGTCCAGCGGCGTCTCCGGCGCGAGCACCAGGTCGGTGACCGTGGGGCGTCCTTCCGTCACCGTGCCCGTCTTGTCGAGCACGACGGTGGTGATGTCACCCGCGCGCTGCAGCGCCTCGCCGCCCTTGATGAGCACGCCGAGCTCCGCGCCTTTCCCCGTGGCCACCATCACCGCCGTGGGCACCGCGAGCCCCATCGCACACGGACAGGCGATGATCAGCACCGCCACCGACGCGGCGAATCCGCGCACCACCGCTTCACCCGCGCCGCCGGTGCTCACGTGCAGCGTCACGAACCACACCGTGAACGTGGCGATCGCCACGCTCACCACCACGGGCACGAACACCGCGCTGATGCGGTCGGCCAGCCGCTGAATCGGCGCCCGGCTCCCCTGCGCGTCGCGCATGAGTTTCACGATCTGCGCGAGCACGCTCGCATCGCCGAGCGTGGTGGCGCGGTAACGGAACGCGCCGGTGCGGTTGATGGTGCCGCCGATCACGCGGTCGCCGGCCGTCTTCGCAACCGGCAGCGATTCGCCGGTGAGCATACTTTCGTCCACCGCGCTCTCGCCGGACACGATCTCGCCGTCCACCGGCACGCGCTCGCCCGGACGCACGAGCACGATGTCGCCGCGCCGCACGTCGGCTATCGGGATATCCGTTTCCGCGCCGTCACGCGCCACGCGCGCCGTCTTGGGCTGGAGCTGCGCCAGCGCGCGGAGCGCCGTGGACGTGTTGCGCTTGGCGCGCGCCTCGAACGCGTTGCCCGTGAGAATGAACGCGATGATGATGATCACCGCTTCGTAGTACACGTCCGGCATCACGCCGTGTGCGAGGAACACCCCGGGCACGACCGTGGCTGCCACGGAATACAGGAACGCCGCGCCCGTGCCGATGGCCACGAGCGTGTTCATGTCCGCCGAGTGATGCGTGAAGGCGGTCCACGCGCGTGTGTAGAAGTGGCGTCCCGCCCAGCCCATGATCACCGCGGTGAGCACGAGCAATCCCCACGTGAGCACGCCGGCCGGAATCGCGTACAGCCACGGCATCGCACTCTGCAGCGGCGGCGTGAGCTGCTCCATCGCCCAGCGCATGAACGGATCGGCCACGGGGCCATGATGCACGGTCTCGGGCGACCCCATGAGCGGCATGCTCACCAGCATCGCGATCGCGCCGGCGATGCCGCTCACCAGCGCCTTCGTGCGCAGTTCGCGGTATTCGGCTACCTGCGCGGTATCGCGGGCGTCCTGCTCCTCGAACGCCGACCGGTCGGCCACGGGCAGCTCCGCGCCGTAGCCGGTCTTCCGCACCGTTTCCACGAGCGCGTCCGGCGTCACCACGGTCGGGTCGTAGGCCACGGTCGCGTTTCCCATCATGAGGTTCACGCTCGCGTCCGTGACGCCGGGCGTCTTGCCCAGCACGCGCTGCACGCGCGCCTGACAGGCCGCGCACGTCATGCCCGTGACCGGAATGACGATGCGATCGCTGCCCTGCGTGTCCTGCGGCGACGGCGTGATACCTGCCGTGGGCGCGCTCATTCCGCCACCACCCGTCCGCGCAGCATGCTCATGCCGCAGGTGAACTCGTACGTGCCGGGTTTCTCCGGCGTGATCTCGAGCGTGGTCCTTTCGAACGCCGGCAGATAGCGGCGCACACCGAAGTCGGGGAACACGATTTCCTCCGAGCAGCCGCTGGTTTCCTGGCGATCGAAGACGAGGCGCACCGGCGCACCCGCCGGCACGCGGATGGTGGCCGGTTCATACCCGCCGCGCACCGTGATGGCGACTTCCGCAACTCCCCCTGCCGGCGCCGCGGCAACGGCCGAACGCCCTTCGGCGAGGAAGAAGTACCAGTTCACCCAGAGAATGGTCGTCACGCCGGCCGCGATGACGGCCCAGTCGGCAACGGTCATGGGGGACCTCGGGTTGAGGTGGCAGGGGCCTTGAAAGCCCCTTCCGAAGGATAATATACCCCCCTCCCCTATATCAACCCTCCCAGAGCGTCCGGAGGGGGACCGCGAAGAGATCCTTGTCGAAGCGCACCGTCGCGGCCCCGTCGTAGAGCACCACGCCCGCGATGAACTGGCGACCCGCCACGTCACGCAGCTTGCGCAGGCCGCGGAAGTCGCCTTCGGTCACCGAAGCGGCGGCCTTCACCTCCACGCCGGCAACCGCCGCACTGCCGCGCTCCAGCACGATGTCCACCTCGAAGTCGTCCCGGTCCCGGTAATGGAAGAAATCCACCGGTTCCGGATGCCAGCTCGCCTGGCGGCGCAGCTCCTGCAGCACGAACGTCTCGAGCAGCGGACCGAGCCGCTCCCGATCCCTGTGCAATCCCGGGCCATCGATGCCGAGCAGCGCGCACGCCAGCCCCGTGTCCCCGATGTGCAGCTTGGCCGTCTTCACCAGCCGGCTCATCCGGTTGTTGTGCCATGGCGGCAACCGGTCGAGGAGGAAGATCCGCTCCAGCACCGTGACGTACTCGTGAATGGTCTGCCGCGTGAGCTGGAACGGCGCCGCGAGATCGGACACGTTGAGAAGCCGGGCCGTGTGGGTGGCCGTGAGCGCCAGCAGCCGCGGCAGCGCCTCGAGCGACTGGATCCGGGCCACGTCACGCACGTCCCGCTGGATCTGGGTTTCCACGAGATCACGGTACCATGCGCGCCGCCGCGCGGCGGTCCGCCGTGCCAGCGCCGCCGGATACCCGCCGGCCACGATGCGATCCGCGAGCGATGCGCCCAGCCGGTCCGTGACACTCGTGCGAAATCCTCGGCGCATCAGCGTGTCGATGAAGCGCGGTCGTTTCTCCTGGAGCTCGCACTGGGCGAGCGGGTGCAGCCGCAGGATCCCCATGCGGCCGGCGAGCGAGTCGGCGAGTCGCGGAACGAGCAGCACATTCGCGGACCCCGTCAGGATGAATCGCCCCGCGGTCCGCCGGCGGTCGATGGCCGCCTTGAGCGAGGTGAAGAGCTCCGGAACGCGCTGGACCTCGTCGAGAATGGTCCGGGTCGGCAGGCCGGCCACGAACCCGACGGGATCCTGCCGGGCGGCATCGCGGATCGCCTCGTCGTCGAACGTGAGATATCGGTATCCGCGCGGTTCGCCGACGGTCCGGGCCAGCGTGGTCTTCCCGCTCTGGCGCGGCCCGTGAATCAGGACGGCCGGCGTATCGGCCAGCGCCTCGCGCAGGCGGGGCGCGAGAAACCGGGAAAGGGGCTGGGGCTTCGGAGGCACAGGGCGAAAATAGCCCCTCGGGACGGCTGATCGCCAGTCGGGGCGTCGGCTGATTGCTAGAATTGGCGTCGGCTGATTGCTAGAATTGGCGTCGGCTGATTGCTAGAATTGGCGTCGGC
>CAZUKU010000024.1:0-14479 GCA_964621045.1 uncultured Gemmatimonas sp. | reverse complement strand
TATTGCTAAAATTGCCTGCTCCTGCCCCATCAAAAACGTATGCCCGGCCGCAGCACCAGATGAAAAACGGCCAGCAGCAACAGCATCGCAACCAGCAGATATCCCACCGACACGGATGCGCGCGGTGATCCGGTCGCCACCCGCCGCATCCGCCACGCGCCGGCCTGCATCCACACCACGCCCGGCACGGTCACCAGCACCGGCAGCACCACCACCTCGACCATCTCGCGCGGCACGCGGAACGGAATGATGAGCGGGAGCGCGATCAGGGCCGGCAAGGTCACGACCTGAAAGACGAAGCGGGTCCGCGCCCAGCCGCCGGCGATGTGTGCCGGATCGGGGGCCAGTTCGAGCACGGGACGCATGAGCCTCCAGGCCACGAGTGGGATCACGATCAGAGCGGCGATCGCAGCCCCGGTCTTCACGCCCGTTCCGAACCCCAGCCAGGTCATCGCCATGCCCACGTCGCTGCGCGGGCTGAGGGCGCCGATCACGACCTGCGGCAACGCCTGGAAGAATCCGTTGAAGGCCATCCAGATCAGGAACAGACGACGCGTGGTGGTGCCCCCAGCGCCGCGCCGGAGCAGCACCGCACAGACCACGCCGGACAGCACCACCGCCGCGGCTCCCGTTCCCTGAAACAGATGGGCCAGCGGGTGGTCGCCATCCCAGGTATGGTTGTTGTGAAAGAGCGTGGGGCTCAGCCCGGGCGTGAACGCCTTGGGCAGCACCAGGAACAGCTCCTGGAGAAAGAAGGTCAGGTTGAAGGCGAGGACATGGAGCAGCGCCGAAGCAGCCGTCAGTCTCCAGTCCCACGGCGTGGCGATCGGGCGTTCCGTCATTGGTGCCGGTGCATGGGTGAGTGAGTACGCAGGAATGACATATGCTATGTCCCCAGCAGCACGGCCGGTACGACGCCCACGCCATCGGGTCGCCGGTATGCATCCGACCCGGTCGTGACGACCACGGCGTCGAGCAGATCCGCCCCCAACTGCTCGCGCAACCAGAGCAGGTGCTTCACATCGTCGTCGGTCACGGCCGCTCCCAGCTTGATCTCGATCGCGACCACCCGCTGGTCCGCGCGCTCCACGATGAGATCCACCTCCTGCCTGCCTGCCATGGTGCGCAGGTGACGGACGCGCGCTTCGGCAGCCTGCGCGAGGACGCGTACCGACAGCGTCACGAGGGATTCGAACAGGCGTCCGAGCAGGGTGCCGTCGCGCGGCGCTGGTGCGGGGCCGGTGCGTCCCTCGAGCAGCGCGTCCTCGTCCACGCCGAGCAGGCGGGCTGCGAGCGCGGGATCGGCCAGATGATGCTTTGGGGCCTGGGTCAGGCGCGCGAGCTGATTTCGGCTCGGAAGCCACCCCGGGACCGGGTCCACGATCCACAGGCGCTCGAGGATGTCGCGATAGTTGCCGGTGGTGATCTTCGTGGGGACCTCCCCCTCTCCACTCGCGGCGGCGTTCCGGATCTTGTCGAGCGACGCGGTCGTGGCGGTCGCGGCAGCGTAGGCCGTCATCCAGCGTCGGAGCGTATCCGGACGTCGCACGGTGAAGCCCTGTTCCATGAAATCGCGGTCCACGACATGGCGGAGATAGCCATCGAGTTGCGCGCGGAGGGCACGGCCCGAGAGATGTCGCATCCCGGGGAAACCGGACGTGACGATCTCGTGCGCGTAGTCGCCGAGCCCGACGGTGGTCTTCCCACGCAAGGGCTCACGCGTCCCGCCGAGCAGCGCACGCAGGCTGACGGTGGGTTTCTCGAGCGCGCGCTCCATGAGGGAGAGCGGACGCATCCGGAGCGAGACGATGCGCCCCGCCCCCGAATGACGCGGCGCGGGCACCGGTGCGGCGGAACCGGCCAGGAGAAACCGGTTCGCCGTCGCATCGCGGTCCACGGCGCGCCGGACGGCATCCCATAGGGAGGGGACGTGCTGCCACTCGTCGAGCAGGATGGGCGGATCGGCCTGCAGGAGGACCGATGGATCGGCCATGGCGAGCTCGCGATGCGCGGGCTCGTCGAGACGGTATACGCTCCGCGCGCGCCGCGCCGCCGTGGCGGTTTTCCCGACGCCCTTTGGCCCCTCCAGCGCGATGGCGGGAAGCGCCGTCAGAAGGTCGTCCAGTTCACCGTCCACGGTCCGGGCACTGTAGGTCTCCATCTCTTCTCTCCGATACCGTTGGGCCAGGTCATACAGTACCGTTTGACCAAATCAAACAGCACCATATAACCGTTGTATAGTATACCATTTGGCCGAACCATGCAAGACTCCAGATCGCGCCCCGTTGCCCTCCAAACCCTTTCAGGGGATAGAGTGTCTACCCCATAGACCATCTATCCCCTGACCATGCCCCCATCCAAGCGCGACCTCCTCCCCGGTCTCCTCGACCTCCTCATCCTCAAGACGCTGAGCGTGCAGTCCATGCACGGCTACGGCATCGCCCAGCACCTGCACCGCCTCTCCCACGAGGTCATCCAGGTCGAGGAAGGCTCCCTCTACCCCGCCCTCCAGCGCATGCGCCAGAAGGGGTGGATCACCGCCGAATGGCAGCGCACCCCCAACAACCAGCGGGCGCGCTACTACGACATCACGCCGCTCGGCCGCCAGCAGCTCGGCGAGCAGGAAGAGGGCTTCGCCGAACTCATGACCGCGGTCCGCCGCATTCTCCGGGCGGTGTGACCATGCGCGAATGGCTCAACCGCCTCCGGGACTGGCTCCGCCGTGACCGGCTCGACGCGGAACTGGCAGAGGAAATGCGCTTCCACCGCGAACAGCTGGAGCGCGACGCCCAGGCCGCCGGTGTCGATCCGGTCGAGGCCCGGTACGCAGCCGCTCGGCAGCTCGGCAACGTGACCCGCCAGCGCGAAGCAGCCCGCGAGCGCTGGTCGATTCCGTGGCTCGACGTGTTCTTCCGCGACGTGCGCTACGCACTCCGCGGTCTGCGCCGGTCGCCGGGGTTCACGGCCACGGTCATCCTCACGCTCGGCCTTGGCATCGGTGCGAACGTGGCCATGTTCGGCGTGGTGGACCGCCTGATGTACCGTCCGCTCGCCCACCTGCGCGACCCGGGCACGGTGCATCGGTTCTACTGGGAGTACGCCTTCAACGGGCAGCGCTACACGAACCGGTCCACCGAATACACGCGTTATCTCGACATGACGCGGTGGGCCACGTCGTTCTCCCAGCTCGCCGCCTTCTCCGAACGCGATCTCGCGGTGGGCGAAGGAGAATCGTCACGCGAAGTGCGCGTGGGCGTCGTCAGTGCGTCGTACTTCGCCTTCTTCGATGCCAGGCCGGCGCTGGGCCGGTTCTTCGCCCCCGATGAGGACGTCACACCGCGCGGGGCCGACGCGGTAGTGCTGTCGCACGCGTTCTGGCTGTCGGAGTTCGGCGGCGACGAGGAGGTGATCGGCCGACCGCTGCGCGTGGGGAACGTGCGAGCCATGGTAGTCGGCGTCGCGCCGCGTGACTTCGCCGGCGTGAACGATGCGAATCCGCCCATGCTCTTCCTGCCGATCACCACCTATGCCGGCAACCAGGGTTCGGGAGACGCAGAGACGTATTTCACCGCCTACGACTGGGGATGGATCAACGTGCTCGCACGCCGCGCTCCCGGCGTGACGCAGGAGCAGGCCGAGGCGGATGCCACGCAGGCGTATCAGCGAAGCTGGCTCGCGCAGCGGGAGGCGACGCCGAACATCGCACCCGTGGAGGAGGCCCAGCCGCGCGTGTACGTCTCCGCCGTGCGGCCGGGCGCCGGCCCGGACCCGGGTCTCGAAGTCCGCACGGCGCGCTGGGTGAGTCTCGTGGCCGTGGTCGTGCTGCTCATCGCGTGTGCGAACATCGCGAACCTCTTTCTCGCCCGCGCCCTGCGCCGGCGGCGGGAGATCGCAGTACGGCTTGCGCTCGGCGTGAGCCGGAAGCGGCTGCTGATGCAATCGATGACGGAAAGTCTCGTGCTCGCGCTGCTTGGCGGCGTCGCGGCCGTGGGGGTCGCCGAGTGGGGCGGCACGCTCATCAGTCATCTCCTCATCGCGCCTTCCGCGCCGTCGCTCCGGCTCGTCTCCGACGGACGTGCACTCGGCGTGACGTTCGCGTTCGCCGTGGGTGCCGGCATATCGATCGGTCTCATTCCGGCGCTGTTCGCGGGCCGCGGCGATCTCGGCGCCACGCTGCGCGGCGGCAGCCGCGGTGGTTCGCGCGACGGACGAGGGATCCGCGCGGCACTGCTCGTGGTGCAGGCGTCGCTCTCGGTGGCGCTGCTCGTGGGCGCCACGCTGTTCGTGCGCAGTCTCTCGTCGGTGAAGACCATGCGCATGGGATACGACGCCGAACAGGTGCTGTTCGCGTGGCGCGTGTCGCGGGATCTGCCGCTCGACGACAGCACGCAGGTGCCGCTCCGCCGCCTGCTCCTGGCCACGGCGCAGGCGCTCCCCGACGTGGAGTCGGCCGCGTGGGTGAGCAGCGCGCCGTTCATCAGCTTCTCGAACTCGTCGCTGTACGTGGCCGGCATCGATTCGGTGGGGCTGCTCGGCCCCTTCGACTACCAAGCCACCACGCCCGACTACTTCCGCACCATGGGCACGCGCATCGTGCGCGGTCGCGGGTTCACAGTCCAGGACGACCTCGGCGCGCCGCTCGTGGCCGTGGTGAGCGAGGCCATGGCGGAAGCGCTCTGGCCGGGACGTGATGCGCTCGGCGAGTGTTTCCGCATGCGCGAGCCCACGGCGCCGTGCGTCACGGTGATCGGCATCGCCGAGAACATGGTGCAGCGTGAGCTCGCGTCGGCGCAGCGGTTCAACTACTACCTGCCGATCGAGCAGTTCACGCGGACGTGGGGACGCGGGATGGTTTTGCGTGTGCGCGGCGATCCGGCGGCGAAGGCCGAAGGCATCCGCCTTGCGCTGCAGCGGGTGATGCCGGGCGGATCGTACGTGACCACGTCCACACTGTCATCGATCGTGCAGGACGCGCAGCGCTCCTGGCGGCAGGGTGCCACGATGTTCACCGTGTTCGGTGCGCTGGCGCTCGTGGTGGCCGCGGTCGGGCTGTACGGCGTGATCGCGTACAACGTCACCGAACGCGCGCACGAGCTGAGCGTGCGTGTGGCGCTTGGTGCGCAGCGAGCGAACCTGCTGCGGCTCGTGGTGGGCGAGAGCGTGCGCTACACGCTCATCGGCGTGGGGCTCGGACTCCTCGTGGCCGCGTGGAGCGGTCCCTGGCTGCAGCCGCTGCTGTTCCGGCAGTCGGCGCGTGATCCGGTGGTGTACGCCGGGATCGGCCTGCTCATGGTGACCGTGGCGCTGGTCGCGAGCCTGATCCCCGCGCTGCGGGCGAGCCGGAGCGATCCGGCGGCGGCGCTCAGGGCGGAGTAACTCCTTGCAGACGGTACCTCCCCCCTCCCTCCTACTTATCCGACCACACCGCGAGCTCGTTGCCGCTCGGATCCGTGAAATGGAATCGCCGGCCGCCGGGAAACGCGAAGATGTCCTTCACGATCTTGCCGCCGGCCGCCTCCACCGCGGCCTGGCTGCCTTCGAGCGCGCTGGAGTAGAGGATCACCAGCGGTCCACCCTGGTGCATCACGTCCGTCTGCCGCAGTCCGCCCACTTCCCGGCCGTCGATGGTGATGCCCGCGTATTCGGGCCCGTAGTCCGTGAAGCCCCAGTCGAAAGCCCTGGTGTAGAACCGCTTCGCGTGGGCGACATCCTGCACGGTGAACTCGATGTAGTCGATGGCGTGATGGGTGTGTGCGTCGCTCATGGAGAGACTCCGTTGATGAGGAAGGACTCCGGTATTCCTGTCGCGATCGAAGAGATCGGACCCTGGTATCAGTGGATCGGTCCCGCGGCGTGCGTCGGTTTCATCACCACCTTCACGCACCCGTCCTGCTTGTCGTTGAAATCCCGGTACGCCGCCGGCGCATCGTCGAGCCCCAGCCGGTGCGTCACGATGAACGACGGATCCACATCACCCGCCACGATGTGATCGAGCAGGAGCGGCATGTACTTGTGCGTGTGCGTCTGTCCCATGCGGAACGTCAGCCCTTTGCCGAAGGCCACGCCCATCGGCATCTTGTCGATCATGCCGGCATAGACGCCGGGAATGGACACCGTGCCGCCGGGACGGCAGGCCTGGATCGCTTCGCGCAGCGCAGCCGGACGGTCGGTCTGCATCCGGAGCACCTGCTTCGCGCGATCGTAGAAACCACCCACGCCGGTTCCGTGCGCTTCGAGCCCCACCGCGTCGATCACCGCATCGGGACCGCGCCCGCCGGTCATTTCCTTGAGCGCCTCCACGATATCGTCTTCCTGCTCGAAATCGAGCGTGCGCGCGCCGCAGCGCGCTTCCGCCATCGCGAGGCGCTCCGGCACGCGGTCGATGCTCACCACCTGTTCGGCGCCGAGCAGACGCGCGCCGAGCGCGGCCATGAGTCCCACCGGACCGGCCCCCCAGATCGCCACCGTGGAACCCGGCTGGATGTCGCAGTTCTCCGCCGCCATGTATCCGGTGGGGAGGATGTCGCTCAGGAACAGCAGGTGCTCGTCGTCGATCCCCTGCGGCACCACGAGCGGCCCAACGTCGGCGAACGGCACGCGCACGTACTCCGCCTGTCCGCCGGCGTATCCGCCGTACAGGTGCGAGTAACCGAACATCCCGGCGCCGGCATAGCCGGTCACGGCCGCCACGTCCATGGCGTTCGGGTTGCTTCCTTCGCATCCCGAATAGAGGGCGCGCTCGCAGAACGCGCACACACCGCACGCGATGTTGAACGGCACTACCACCCGGTCGCCCACGGAAAGACGCCGCACGTCGGCGCCGATCTCCACGACCTCGCCCATGAACTCGTGTCCGAGGATGTCGCCCCGCTTCATCGCGGGGTTGAATCCGTTGTACAGGTGCAGATCGCTGCCGCAGATGGCCGTGCTCGACACGCGGACGATCGCGTCCGTGGGGAGGAGGATCCGGGGATCCGGCACTTCTTCGACGGTGACGTCGTGGACATCGGCAAAGCAGACGGCTTTCATCCCACACCGCCGGTGATGGGCGCGGGATCGACGGGCGCGGTGAACGGAGGCGGCTCGTCCTGTTCCCGCTCCATCGCCTCGCGCTGCGCTGCGCCGCGCGACTGCCCCTGTGTGGTGGGCACCGCGCCCACTTCCATGAGCTGCTTGAACCGCCAGAGATCTTCGGCAAGCTGCTTCGCCGGATCATCGCCCGTGACCCTGGCCACCACCGCGCCCAGCACGCCCGCGGGCGGCTGCCAGCTCATGCTGACGTAGACCTCCGTTCCCTTGCCCTGCCGCGACGGTTCGAACCGCAGTTCGCCCGCATGTTCCACGTCGGCGTCGCCGGTGGTGCGCCAGGCGAGCCGTTCGCCGGGCACGTCGTCGGTGATCGTCGCGTCCCACTCCACGGATCCGCCGGGCGCCGACACCACCCAGTGGGATCGCTCCCCTTCCTCGGTCACGGACAGCACGTTCCGCATGAACAGCGGAAGCCGGGTGAGATCCCGCCACGCCGCGTACGTCGTGCGGCGATCACGGCGGATGGTGACCGCACCGGTCACGCGCCGCGTGCCGGAGTCGTCCTTGAATTCACGAGCCATCGTGTGCTCTCCGCGTATCGCTCCGTATGTCCGCAGGCGCCGACGAGCAGACCCGCGCCGATGGCCACGAGCGGCCTTCGGACGCGGATCCCCGGCGTCGTCACACCGCGCGTCCCTGAATCACGCGCACGAGCGCGACGATGATGGCCAGCACGAGCAGGATATGCAGCAGTCCGCCTGCCGTGTAGGCGCTCACCATGCCGAGCAGCCACAGCACGAGCAGAATGATCGCAATCGTCATGAGCATCGGGGTGCCCTCCATGTTGAATGGCCGCGGATCGTGTACCGCCGGATCCGCCTGCAATTTCCCGATGTGCCGATGTGGTCGATATTCGACTCAGGGATGATCTTTCGGCTGTACGCGCGGACGACGACTGCGGGGCGACGCATCGCCGGATATCGGCGCCAGCGACGCGAATCGGTTCACAGTTGCGTGATCCACTGCCGCACGACTGCCTGCAGCGCGGGAATCCCCGCCGTCGCCTCGTCCATGGTCCGGAATCGTATCACGCCCCGATCCGGCGACATCCACTCGATGAGCTCGTCCGGGTCGGCGATCTGCACGCGGCCGGCCTTGGCCCTGGCGCCCCGATGAAGCACGACGAGCACGGTTTCCCCCGTTTTGCCGCGCGCATGGATGTTCGCCGTGGCGAAATACTGTTCGTCGCCCATGTGAAAGCTGGGCGCGTTCCACTTGATCCCCTCGGCGATTCCCGGACTCGCTGCCAGAATGCCGGCGCGCACCGCGGCGAGCGCGGGCGCGAGGGGATGCGAGAGCTCGGCGAAGAAATCCTCGACGGTAGCCGGCGGGCGTCCTGCTGATTTCGTGCGTGCTGTCGCCGAACGTTTCACGGCCATGTGATGCTTCCTCCTGAGGGAACCCTTGACGCGCCGGCTCTCCGGGTGGGATCGTGGGGAGTCCCGCCGTTCCTCCTCCCTCTGCCCTCCGGATACGCCGGCCGCCGATGCGCTTCCTGCGAGTATTCCCGATGATCACGGTGTGCGCAATGGCCCTGGCCCTGCCGGCCGGGGCGCAGACGCCGCGCTACGACCTGCTCATCAGCGGCGGCACGATCGTCGACGGCACGGGCGCGGCCCGCTTCACGGCCGACATCGCCATCGCCGGCGACACCATCGCCGCCGTCTTGCGCACGCCGATCGCGCCCGCCCTGGCCCGGCGCACCATCGACGCGCGCGGCCTGATCGTGGCACCGGGATTCATCGACCTGCACGCGCACCTCGAGCCGCTGCTCCGCCTCCCCGACGCGGAGAGCGCGGTGCGGCAGGGCGTCACTCTCGCCCTTGGCGGTCCCGATGGCGGCGGTCCGTTTCCCGTGGGGGCGTATCTCGATTCCGCCGCCGCCAGCCCGCTCGGCATGAACGTCGCGTTTCTCGCCGGACACAACACCATCCGCCGCCGCGTGATGGGCACGGCGAACCGTGCGCCCACGCCCGACGAGCTCGAGCGCATGCGCGGCATGGTGGCGCAGGCCATGCACGAAGGCGCGTTCGGCCTGAGCACCGGGCTCCGCTACGTCCCGGGCTTCTACTCCGAAACCGATGAAGTGGTGGCGCTCGCGAGCGCCGCCGCCGACTCCGGCGGCATCTACACGTCGCATCTGCGCGAAGAGGGCGTCGGACTCATCGCGGGGGTCACCGAAGCGCTCGAGATCGGGCGCCGCGCGCGCATTCCGGTGGTGCTCACGCATCACAAGGCCGTGGGCACGCCCATGTGGGGCAAGAGCACGGTCACGCTCGCCATGGTGGATTCCGCGCGGCGCGCGGGAACCGACGTGATGACCGATCAATATCCGTACACGGCCACCTCCACCGGTCTCGACGTGCTCGTGCCGCCGTGGGCGCTTTCGGACGGCGACAGCGCGCTCACGCGCCGGCTGCGGGATCCCGCGCTCCGCGACAGCATCGTGCGCGGCGTGATCGAACTGCTCCGCACCGACCGGGGCGGTGGTGATCTCCGGCGCGTGCAGTTCGCACGTGTGGGCTGGGACTCGTCGCTCAACGGCCGGACGCTGCACGATCTCGTGGAACGGCAGGGGCTCGCGCCCACCATGGAGAACGCCGCGCCCGTGATTCTCGATGCCGTGCTGCGCGGCGGGGCGTCGATGGTGTACCACGTGCTCGACGAAGGCGACGTGAAGCGCATCATGGCGCATCCCATGACCATGATCGCGAGCGACGGCCGTCTCACACGCCCCGGCGACGGCGTGCCGCACCCGCGGAACTACGGCACGTTCCCGCGCGTGCTCGGACGGTACGCACGCGAGCAGAATGTCCTCACGCTCGAACAGGCGGTGCACAAGATGACCGGCCTGCCCGCGGCGCGCCTCGGCCTCGGGAATCACGGGTGCCTGCGTGCGGGGTGCATCGCCGATGTGGCGATCTTCGATGCGGCCACGGTGCGGGACGAAGCCACGTTCGAGGACCCGCACCGGTATCCGGTGGGCATTCCGTACGTGCTCGTGAACGGCGTGCCGGTCGTGGACGGCGGGGCGTTCAACGCCGAGCGGCCGGGGCGGGTGATCCGGCGCGCGGGCGGGACCACGCGCGGCCCGCGGTAGCGGCGGGCTGCGCAGCGCCCGACGTCAAGCGCCCGATCCGCGCCCCTTCCAGGCGGCCAGCACTTCCGCTTCCCGGTCCGCGGGAATCGGCCAGCGTGCCCCCGTGCGCCGCGCCTCCGGCACCGTGCGCCACCAGGCGAGGGTGTCGCGCACCGTGTCGGCGATGGGCCGGAACGTGAGCCCGGACGCGATGGCCTTCCAGTTGTCGATCCGCATGTGATACGCGTTGTCGCCCTCGGGAATCATCCACGGCACGGCGTACGTGATGCGCTGCGCGCGCAGGAACGCGTGATCCTCCACCCACGTGAGACGCGCGCCGGGATCGATCGCGGCCGTGGCCTCGGCCAGGAACCTCTCCCACGGCAGGAACTCCGCCGGCCCCGTGCAGTTGTAAATGCCGGCCTTCCGCTCTTCGGCGATCTTCACCATGAACGCGACGAGATCGCGCACGTCCACGAGCTGCGACGGATCGTCCTTCCGTCCCGGCGCGAGGATCTCCCCGCCCTGCGCGATACGCTGCGGCCAGTACGGAAACCGGTCGGTCGTGTCTCCCGGGCCCACGATGTACCCCGGGCGCACCACATAGCCGCGCGCGCCGAACGTTTCCATCGTCACCGCTTCCGACTGCGCCTTGCGAATGCCGTAGTCCGTGGAATCCGCGGGCACGGTGACCACCGGTACCGTCTCGGCGGTGTTCGCGCTCGTATACGGGTTGTACACGTGCGTTGAGGAGACGAAGAGATAGCCGCCCGACTCCCGGAGCAGCGGCGCGGAGGCGCGTACCCAGCGGGGATCGGTGGCCGAATCGTCGAACACGAAGTCCCACGTGCGCCCGGTGAGCGCGCGCAGATCGCCCTGCGGCAGGTCGTCGGTGATGGCGCGGTCGCCCACGAGGCGTTCCACGGAGGCCGGCAGGTCGGCGTCGCGCCGCCCTCGCGTGAAGATCGACACCGTGTGCCCGCGCGACACCGCATGATGCACGAGATGCGGACCGATGAATCCCGTGCCGCCGAGGATGAGGATGCGCATCGGCGCCCGGGTGCGTTCGGCGGCGTGCGCGAGGGCGGAGAGCCCACCCGTGGCAAGGATACCGGCGGCAGCGGCGCCCGTCTTCAGGAATGTGCGTCGGTTCGGCATGGTGCGTGGGTGTGATGACATGATGGTTCGCGTGGCATGACGATCAGGACGCGGTGTCGAGAGCGTGTGCTCGATGCCGGTCGGACCAGTCCGGCCGGAGCAGCCCGTAGAGCACGGCATCCTGCAGTTCGCCTGCCACGTGGTACCGCTCCCGCAGATGTCCTTCGCGGCGAAAGCCTTCGCGTTCCAGCACGCGGATCGAACGCGTGTTGCGCGGATCCACGTCCGCTTCCACGCGGTGCAGCGCGAGCGTTTCGAACGCGAACCGGAGCAGCGCCGGCAGCGCTTCCGCCAGATAGCCGCGTCCCCATGCATCGCGGGCCAGGGCGTATCCCAGTTCGCCCCGGCGGTGTTCCGTGGACAGCGCCGCCAGCGTACACGTGCCCACCACGGTGTTCGTGGCGCGCTCGGCGATTCCCCACTGGAACAGGGAGCGTGCGATGAACTTGTCCACGATCTCGCGCTGCAGGGCCGCGGCCGCGTCGAGATCCGGGAGCGTGGGACGGCTCCAGTACCGGCACACCACCGGGTCTCCGAAGATGGTGAACAGCGCCGGCACGTCCGCCGGCGTCAGCCAGCGCAGGTGCAGACGATCGGTCGCAATCGTGGGCAGATGATCGGCGTGGGCCAGCATGGGGTATCCGGAGGGTCCGGTCTCGCGCACCCCGTGTGCGTTCGCCAACCGGGCCATTCGTTGCAAGGTAGCGCGGCAGGGCTCCGCGGCACCAACGTGGGGACGAGACGTTCCTCCGCGGTGCCGTGTGCAACGCCGGCTGTCCCCGGCGTCTCCCTTTCCGAAGACCCGACCCGCGGGTTCCGCAGGTTCTCCCCCTTCATCACTCACGCCCATGCGCACCCCGACCGCCCCTGCCGCGCCGTCACTACGGCTCACGTTCCTGCTCGCCCTCGGCACGATCCTCATGGGCTGCGGCGACAATGTCGTCGTTCCCGTGACACCGGCGGATATGACACGCAACGCCCCCGGGGAGTACGCGGCGGCTCCCATGCTCAGCGCTCCGGCGGGGTTCAGCGCCGACCGCCAGGAGATGAAGACCCAGCCGTCCGGCGGCGATGCGCTCCCCGACGCCACCCCGACGATGCTCATCCGCACCGGCAGCGCGTCGATCGAGGTGGACTCGCTCGAACCGGCGATCGCGGCCGTGCACGAGATGGCGGCCCGGCTCGGCGGCATCGTGGGCAATACCGTGATCGAAAGCGGTCACTACCGCGTGCGCCGCGCCAGCATCGAGCTCCGGATTCCGGCATCACGCTTCGACGAAGCGATCGCGGGCGTGCGCCCGCTCGGCCGAGTGGAATCGGTCACGTCGAACGCGCAGGACGTCACCGAAGAGTTCGTGGACGTATCCGCCCGTGTGGCGAACGCCAAGCGCCTCGAAGACCGGCTCGTGACCCTGCTTGCGAACCGCACCGGCAAGCTCGAGGAGGTGCTCGCGGTGGAGCGTGAACTGGCCCGCGTGCGCGAAGAGATCGAACGGTACGAGGGACGCGTGCGCTTTCTCCGGACGCGGGTCGTCACGAGCACCGTCATGATCAGCGTGCACGAACGCGAACCGATCGTGCGCGGTACGCCCGGACAGAACGTGATCGTCGAAGCGTTCAAGGACGCGTGGCGCAACTTCGTGGGGTTCGTCGCGGCCTTCATCTCTTCGCTCGGCGTGCTCATTCCGCTCGCTGTGCTGGCGGCGCCGCTGGTGATCGGCCTGCGGCGTATGCGCGCGCGTCGCCGGAGCAGCGGAAATCCGGACGCGCAGGTGCCATGATCTGCTACTGCCGTCCGCTACCGCTGCAGCCGATGGATCGCCACGGCCGGCACATCGAGACTGTCGCGCCGGACCACGGCCACGCGGTCGCCGCGCACGGCTTCCAGTCGCACGTTCGCCGGGAGCACGACGCGGGCCACGGGCGTGCCGTCGGACGCCAGCACGGTCCACTGATCACCGGGCTTCCGCATGCGCGCGCCAAGACGCACGGCTTCGAACCGTTCGATCCAGAGACGCTGCTCCGCGTCCACCAGCACGCGACCGATCGCGGGACGCTGCGCGGGGAGGATCTCGGGGTGAAAGCTCATGGCGAGTGCCTCCCGGGCCCGCTCGGGAGGCAGGCGCCGTGTGAGGAGGGCGAGCGTTTCCTCGTACACGCGCTCGACTTCCTCCCTGGTGAGCGCCTCGCGATGACTCGGCCACCGGATCTCGCCGCCCTGCGCAAACCCCGGTGTGAGGTACGTGATGCGGAAATCGTCGCCGGATCCGAAGTAGAGCCGGTCATCCGCCGCGGCCACGAACGGCTCATGGGAAAACGGCAATCGCGTGTCGCCCGTTTCGTGAATGCCCGTGTACATCCCGTCGAACGACGGCGAGGTATCGAGCACGCGTCCCGCGCTGTCGCGAAGCGTCAACCGCGCGCGCATGGGCCAGCGCTGCACCGTGGTGCCGGTCAGCCGCGGCGGTGGCGTGATCGCGAGTTGCAGCACGACCACGAGGGAGTCGCGCCACGGGCGTGCGTCGGCCGGCCATTCGTCGGTCGCCCCGCCGTCGAGCAGCGTGATCTGCCGGAGGAACCCCGCATCCGGATGCCAGAACGAGAGGCGGCGCAGCGTGCCGTCGAAGGTGGCCAGCGTGTCGCCTGGGAGCACCGACACCGACGTGAGATTGCGCAGTTCGCCGGGGCCCGCGCCGCGCCGGCCGAGCGCGCCCCGGTACGTGCCGTCCGCATCATAGAGGAGGAGCCGCGGCACGTCCCGGTCCGCGATCACCAGACCGCCATCGGCCAGCCAGTGCACGGCCCCGATCTCAGAGAGCGCGGCCGAATCGCCGGACTCGGCGCCGGTGATCACGTGCTCCGTGTCGGACGTCAGCCGCCACTCGGGGAGCGAGGCCGGCTCGTGGGTGATGGTGGCGATCTGAACGCCGGCCGAATCCACGGTGACCAGACCGCCGGTCGCCGGCGACGTGTCGCCGCAGGCGGCGAGGCCGGTCAGGGCCAGAAGAAGACACGGCAGACGCAGTCGCACGCGACCTCGGCGGGACATCACGGGCAGGAAAAGGCCCGCCGCATGACCAGCATGCGACGGGCCTTCGAGTTGCCCCTCCTGGGCTCGAACCAGGACTCTTCTGATCCAGAGTCAGACGTGTT
>CAZUKU010000023.1:0-64289 GCA_964621045.1 uncultured Gemmatimonas sp. | reverse complement strand
GAGCACAACCTTGCCAAGGTTGGGGTCGCGGGTTCGAGTCCCGTTTCCCGCTCTGAACGCGAACGGGGGCACGGTGCCCCCCGGCAGTCCACCGGCCGGCGAACGCGGTTCGCCGGCCGGTTCCGTGACCGGGTCGTTAGCTCAGTTGGTTAGAGCGCCACGTTGACATCGTGGAGGTCACAAGTTCGAGTCTTGTACGACCCATGCCGGCCGCCCCGCAGTAGCGGATCATGCGGTCGCGCGTTACCTTGCAGTGCTCCATGGGTTCGCGGGCCGCCGCGGTCGACGGAGAAAAAATTCGGGCGCCTGTAGCTCAATTGGATAGAGCATCTGACTACGGATCAGAAGGTTGGAGGTTCGAGTCCTTCCAGGCGCGCTCGAGACGGTTCGCAGCAGGAGGCGGGCCGTGCGGTTTTCGGGGCGTAGCTTAGCCCGGTAGAGCGCCTGCTTCGGGAGCAGGAGGTCGCTGGTTCAAATCCAGTCGCCCCGACTGAACTGCATAGAGTCAAGTGGTTGAAAATCAAGGAGTTGCAGAAGCGCCCCGCGGCCTTGGCTGTGGGGCGCTTCTCTGTGGGAAGTCAGTGAAGCTGCGGATGCATCCCCAGCATCCCAACGAGCTCACTGTCGGGCTCTATACCGATCCGTAATTCAGACGCCTGAACCCGACGCATCTCGACGCGCGCACATGCCTCAAATAGCGATCGATCTCATCTCCAGATATGCCTGGTACGGTGTCGGTCTCGTGCTGGGGGTCCTCGGCATCGGGGTCCCTTGCCATCAGCTCACCGCGCAGAGACCTCTGCCGGTACACATCATGCACAACATCAAGGCCTTTCGCGTTAACGCACTGGCCGATACGACCCCCATCAACTACTGCAACAGCAGCTTCTTCTGGTCGGCGACGGGCGAACTTGTGGACGATGGGACACAGCGACCGCGTCCCAGGGTGCTGACGCGCGACGAATGCGCGGCCATCAGGGAGGATGGGCGGTACTTTACCCGGATCGACACGGTCAAGCTCTTCACGGATTCGATCGTCGTGGAAGGAGCGACCATGAAGGGAGGGGTCGGTTATGGCGAGGCGTACACCTTCAGCCGGAATAGACTGGGATTCTTTGGCCTGCGAGAGTTTCGGATCGTCAACGTCGTCAATTTCGATGGCCCTCCGATCACGGACTCCGTGCGCCCGGCGAGCGGCCCGCTGGTGATCCTCAATGGCCAACTGCTCCCCGGCGCCCGGCAGGACAGCGTCCTGGCGTCACTGCGCAATGTCGTGATCGACAGTATCCGGGTATACCCCGCGGGCGCCGAGGCCGAGCGAGTGTTCGGCTCCCGGGGAGCAGGGGGTGTCATCATTCTCGGAACCCGCGCGAGGCCGTGAGCAGAGCGCCAGAGGCGACCCTACCGAAGCACAGGGATAAGGAGTTGCAGAAGCGCCCCCCGGCTCAGCCGAGGGGCGCTTCTGCATGCTGCCCTCTCCGCGATCCCTCAGCGGATCGGCGCGCCGATCAGATTCGCGATCCGGCGCAGGCTGCTGTCCTGATGCGCCACCACGCTCTGCAGCGAGTCCACCTGGGCCTGCAGATACGCCGTCTCGTCGCGCACCTGCATGAGCAGATCCTGGAGATCGTACAGCGACTGCTGCAACTCGACGTCGGCGGTCGGATTCGTCAACTGCCGGCAGCCGGCGGCGAGCGCCAGCGCCACGCCGGCCAGGAGCAGCGCGCGAACGGATGAACGGCGGGGCATGCGGACTCCGGTGAGAGGAACGGGCAGCCGGTCGGGAGAACGGCGAAAGGCGGAGCTGCGGGGGAATGATCCGGGGCGCGGCGTTTCGGTGATGCTCGGCGGGCCCGTCGAGGTGATATAACGGATCCCCCGAACCGGAGGAACAGGTGGTCCCTCGCCGCGGCTTCACCCTGCTCGATCAGCTCCTCGTGCTGTGCCTGCTCGCCGTACTGTTCACGATCGCCCTGCGGAGCGCGGGCGCCCTGCGCGATCGCCTGGCCGTCCGTGCCGCCGACCGGGCGGTGCGCGAGGCGCTCGCCCTGGCCCGCGAGCACGCCACGGCCACGGGCACGCAGACGGCCGTCCGCTTCGGACGGGCCGACGGCGCGGTCACGGTGCACGCGGGGGCGGATTCCCTGCTCCGCCTGTCGGTGGCGCGCGCGCACGGGGTGTCCCTCACCGCCACGCGCGATTCCACGGCCTACCTGCCGTCGGGGCTCGGCCTGGGCGGCGCGAACCTCTCCGTGGTGCTCGCACGCGGCGGCGTGCGCGACACGATCACGGTGTCGCGACTGGGACGCGTGCGGTGACGGCGCGGGGGATCAGGGCGCGACCGGAACGCGCGACGTGACCGCCGCGGCCGCTGTCGCGCTCACGGTGCCGAAATCGAACCCGGGCACCGAGATGCGCGGGATCTCCTGGCCGATCACCCGTTCGATCGTGCGCACCATGCCGATTTCGTCGGGCGACATGAACGTGTAGGCGTCGCCCGTGGCGGCCGCGCGCCCCGTGCGCCCGATCCGGTGCACGTAGTCTTCCGGCGCCTGCGGCACGTCGAAGTTGATCACGTGCGAGATGCCGTTGATGTCGAGGCCGCGCTGCGCGATGTCGGTGGCCACGAGCACGCGGATGGCGCCGGTGCGGAAGTCATCGAGCGCGCGGATGCGCTGCGGCTGCGACTTGTCGGCGTGCATCGCGGCGGCGGCGATGCCGCGGCGCTGCAGTTCGCGCTCCACCTTGTCGGCGCCGTGCTTGGTGCGCGTGAACACGAGCACCGAATCGTGATGCGACGACGTGAGCAGGTCCACGAGCAGGTCGGTCTTCCGCTCCTTGCGCACGGGATACACCGCATGCGTGACCGTGCTCGCGGCCTGCGAGCGGCGTCCCACCTGCACCACCACCGGACGCCGGAGATACTTGCGCCCCAGCGCCTCCACTTCCGGCGGCATGGTGGCCGAAAAGAGCATGGTCTGGCGATAGCGCGGGATCTGCTCCACGATGCGCTGGATCTGCGGCGCGAAGCCCATGTCGAGCATGCGATCGGCTTCGTCGAGCACGAGGATCTCGAGGTACGAGAAGTCCACGTTGCGCCGCTCGATCTGGTCGAGCAGGCGACCGGGCGTGGCGACCACGATGTCGACGCCGGCGCGGAGCGCGCGCTCCTGCGGCTCGTAGCTCACGCCGCCGAACACGGGGATCACGTCGAGCGGTGCGTGCCGCGAGTACTTGCGCACGCTCTCCTCCACCTGCAGGCACAGCTCACGCGTGGGCGTGAGCACGAGCGCGCGGGTGCGCCGCGGCCCGTGCATGAGACGGTGGAGGATGGGCAGCGTGAACCCGGCGGTCTTGCCGGTGCCGGTCTGCGCGAGGCCGATGAGGTCGCGACCTTCGAGCGCGATGGGGATCGCGTCGGCCTGGATCGGTGTGGGGTGCTCGTAGCCGGCGTCGTGCAACGCGTCGAGCAGCTCCTTCGCCAATCCGATCTCGGCGAAGGAGGGGGTCTGTGATGTTTTCGCTTTCGTCATGTGTATCCCGGTAATCTAACCGATCCCGGGACGGGACAGGAATGCCGTCACAGAATGTCGATGGGGCGCCCGGAGAGCCTGGCGATGAGGCCGAGCCGGAAGGTCACGTCCGCGGCATGGTCGTCCCCCTCGCCCTGCCGGTCGGTGAGCGGCATGGTGGGCCAGACCCAGTCGGGCACGGTGGCCGGCATGCTGACCGAGCGCGGCGGATGCCAGACGCCGTGGCGGTCGCGGTCGTCGAGGAGCCGGTCGAAGAGCCGCATCCAGTTGTCGTTGCGCCGGAGGAACCCGAGCCGCGCCATGAGCTCGAGCCAGGCCAGCGACGTGGGCATGTCGGCGTCCATCACGTGCCGCGTGGGGAGGATGTCGCCCAGGGCGAGGTGGGGCTGCTCGATGAGCTGATGCTGTTCGCCGATCTGCTGCATGGGGGCCATGCGGGGCAGCTGCAGCGAGAGATAGTGGTACAGCCGCTCCATGTGTTCGTGGTGCTCGCTCCGGAAGTGGGGCATGTACGCGAGCATGACGAGCATGTGGAACGAGGGGGGTGCGGCGTCGTGGGGGAGGACGTGCTGGTTGCCGACCCGGATGAACGGCTTGTCCGCCGAGGGCGACTTGAGGAAGGTGCCGACGCGCTCCAGGATGCGCCGGGCGGCCCCCCGAAGCCTGGGATCCGCCTCGTAGCCGGCCTGCGCCAGCGCCGCGGCCGCGGCCTCGCGGAGGATCTGGCGTCCACGCTGGATCAGCTCCGGATCGGTGCCGGCGGCGTCCGCGAGCTCGTAGAGGAACGCGGGGTCGTTGTCTTCCGGGAGGAGCCGGAACAGGGCGCGGCGAGCGGTGGCGAGCGGCGGCGCCTCGGCCTCCCACCCGAGCTCGAGAAGCCGGCGGAAGGCGGGGATGCACCCCACCACGGGCGCGCTGCCGAGCGTGGTGCCGGGCACGGTGAGCATGCCGTGTCCCCACGTGCCGTCCGGGTGCTGATGGAAGAGCAGCTCCCACCCCTGCCGGGCGGCGTACGCCAGCCGGCTGATCCGGGTTGCCGGAGGCAGCGAAAGACCGGCGACCTCCGTGAGGGCGCGGTACTGGACGGCCGGCGATCCGTGGGTGAGCAGCCACCCCAGCGCGAACGAGGCGGACGGCTGGGGGAGGTTCGACGGAGCGGCGGGGGGCGCCGATACCGGGAAGGGAAACGGAGGCGAGGTCTCTGGCAGGGTCACGGGCGGGAGCGGTATAAGGCTCGGCGTCGGAGCGGCCAAGTTCCGATATCATACAGGTTTTGCACCCTTGCGCCAGTAGCGGGGCTCGTGTTTCGGGTCGGATGTGGGTTCTGTGTTCCCTTATCCGGATAATGGAAGACAAAGAACGTGCCGTGGATCACGCCGCAGCGGTCGGGCAGCCGCCACCGTTAACGCGGCACGGGGAGCGGCGTCCAATCCGGATGTCGCACCGGCCTGTCCGCGACCGGACTCGCCCGAATGCCCAACCAACCAGTTGAGGAAAGACCATCCATGATGTCACTCAGGAAGCTCGTTGCGGTTGCGTTCATGTTCGTGGCCGCCAGCACGCAGGTGGAGGCGCAGGGTGGTGGCGGCGGCGGCGGCATGCGCGGCGGCCCGGAGCAGGCGCAGCGCATGCGGGAAGCGCTGTTCCAGAACATCACCCTCACCGCCGACCAGACGAAGCAGGTGGATTCGATCATGGCCGCCACGATGGAGAAGCGGCGTGAGCTCATGCAGGGCGCCGGAGCCGGTGGTGACCGGCAGGCGATGATGGGGCAGGCGCAGGCGCTGCAGACCGAAGAGCGCAAGGCCATCCGCGAGTTGCTCACCAAGGAGCAGCAGGAGCAGTTCGACAAGAACATCGAGAACATGCCGGCCATGGGCGGCGGACGCCGTCCCCCGGGCGCTCGCTGACGCGGTTTCCATCCGGATGACGAGGGGCGGTCCGTGAGGGCCGCCCCTTCGCCGTTCACGGGCGCAAGCCCGCAGGTATTGATGGGCGGCTGATCGGTTCCCTTGTCCGGACGTTCGCGCCGCGGAGAGATTGCAGGCACGCATGGTCACTCTCTCCGATCCGTCCGCCCCCGTCGCTCCCTAGATGCGCGGCGAGTTCATCGATCTCGACGATACGCGGCTCTACTGCTTCGCCACCGGGACGCGCGGGGCCGGGGAGCCGATCGTGCTCCTGCACGGGGCGTTCACCTCCTCGCACATCTGGCGGGATCTCACGTCGCGCCTTCCCAAGGGGCACCGGGTGCTGGTGATCGACCTGCTCGGCCACGGGCGGAGCGACCGGCCGGCCACCGCGGACTTCGGGGTGCGCGCGCACGCCGCCCGCGTGACCGGGGTGCTCGACGAGCTCGGCGTGGAGCCCGCCTGCGTGGTGGGGCACGGCCTGGGCGCGGCCATCGCCTGCGCGGTCGCGGCCGACGCGCCGCACCGGGTCACCCGCCTCCTGCTCTGCAATCCGTGTCACCTGACGGCCGGCGCGGCCACGGGGTCGCTCCCGCGCGCATTCCGGCGCCTGGCGAGCACGACGTGGCTCTGGCGGCGGTTGCCGCCCGACTGGTTCGCCTCGGCGCTCCACGCGGCGCTCGTGCGCGGCTACGCCAACCGGCTGCTGGCGGGGCACGCGATGGACGTGTGCCTCAAGGCGTTCCGGAGCGAGGCGGGGCGCGAGGTGGCGTGCCGGCAGCTCACGGCGCTCGCAGGGGCCGGGAGCGCCCTTCCCCTCACTCCCGGCCTGCTCGGCGTGCCGGTGGGGCTCATGCTCGGCGCGGAGGACCCGTTCGTGCCGCAGCGGGGGGAGCGGCTCCGGCTCGCGCTTCCGGAGGCGGTGACGGCGCCGGTGACGGTACACCGGCTGGCCGGCCTGTCGCACGCCATTCCCGAGGAAGCGCCCGACCGCCTGGCCATGGCCGTGGCCGAGCTGCTGGCGCAGTAGGCGCTGAACCGGCTGGACGCACGGCCCGCGTTACAGGGCGGCCCGTAACCGGTGACTACAGCCGGCGCAGCTCGTCGGCCACGTCGAGCGCGCGCCCGATGTCCTTGGAGATCGCGCGCGCTTCCTGCGTGGCGGTGGTGACGTCGCCGATGGCGGACCCCACGCCCAGGGCCCGGAGCTTGATCACGTCGAGCCGGAGCGACCGGAGCGCGAGCGACGCGCTGTCGAGCTGCCGGAGCAGCGTATCCTGCCGCTCCACGAGTTCGGCGAGCGACGCCTGCTGCCGCCGGAGCAGCGTGAGCCGCCGCTCCTGATCCGGGGTGCGGTCGGGCTCGGCCTCGGCCGCGGCGATGCGCGCTTCGAGCGACGGCAGGGCGTGGGCTTCGACGGCCCCGTCGAGCCGGGCGAGGTTGGTCACGAGGGTGGACACGCGCTCGAGCAGCGCCTCGGCCGTGGGAGCGACATCGGGCACGAGCTCCCGGTCGGCGGGGTCGAGCCTGGCCCAGGTTTCGCGGATCGTGGTGCAGTCCTCCACGGCCTCGCGCAGCACGCGCCCGTGCGGGGAACGAAGCACTTCGGGATCGGCGAGGAGCGCGGTATCCTGCGCGACCCGCACGGCACGCGGCCGGTCGTCCATGGCGGCGATCTTGTCCTGCCAGCGTTCGCCGATGGCATCGCGGGACGAGAGGCCCACGTCGCGCAGCCGGAGCGTATCGCGCACGAGGAGCGCGCCGTTGTAGAGGAGCAGGGCGCCGCCACCCATGAACGGGATGAGGAACCCCTCGTCGCCGCCGGACGCGGCCAGCCCCACGATGCCGCCGGCCGAGGTGAGCAGGGAGATCCCGACCCAGCGCGCCCGCCGTTTCCAGTCGCGGAGCACGGCCCGGGCACGGTCCGCGCGCGACTGCTGCACCTGCGGCGCCGTGGACGCTTCCGCCATGCGGCCGCGCAGCACGTCGCGCAGACCGATGTCGTGATTGCCGAGATTGATCAGCCGGCCGAGCAGTCCGATCGAGATCCCGATGGCCGGAAATACGAACCACGGGAATCCTCTGGCGATCGTGATATTGATGAAGAAGAGCATCCCGATGACCAGCGTGGACTGCAGCACATGCACGCGGAAGCGCCGGATACGGCGATTGGGCGTCAGCGCGTCGGGATCCCCCTCGTTCCTCTGCGGGTCGACGGCGCGGCTCCGCCGGAGCTGCTCGCTGGCGTAGGCGAGCGATTCGCTCATGCGCGCCATCGAGGCGTCGAGCGACGCGTCCAGGGCCTTGTCGGCGGGGGCGGGGGGCGCCTGGCGGACAACACGAGGCAGCGGGGCGGCGGGCGCCACGGCGGCGTGCTGCTGCTCGCCCCGCGCGTCGGCGACGGACCGGCGTGCCGGCGCACGCTCCTCGCCCTCTCCGGCGCGGAGCGCGGCGGCGAACGCGGCGGCATCGGGCCAGCGCGCCGCCGGCTCGCGCGCGATGGCGCGCATGATCGCGTCGCTGATGGAGAACGGCAGGTCGGGGCGGAAGTTGGCGAGCGGGAACGGCGTGCCCTGCACGTGCTGCACGAGCATGCCGGCGCTGGTATCGGCCTCGAACGGCAGCCGGCCGGTGAGCATCACGTAGCCCACCACGCCGAGAGCGTACACGTCGCTCCGGCCGTCGACGTCGCGCTGTCCCATGGCCTGCTCGGGGCTCATGAACGCGGGCGTGCCCACGGCGATCCCGGTCTGCGTGAGTCGCGCGCCGCTCTGCACCGCGCGCGCGATGCCGAAGTCGGTGACGATGGCGCGTCCGGTGGCGTGCTCGAGGAGAATGTTGTCGGGCTTGACGTCGCGGTGCACCACACCGGAGGCATGCGCGTAGGCGAGGGCGTCGGCGACCTGGGCGAGCACGTTCCGCACGAAGGGGAGCGGCGGACGGGTTTCACGGCCGAGACGCGCCGCGAGGCTCTCCCCCTGCACCAGCGCCATGGCGAAGTACACGAGGCCGTCGACTTCGTCGACGGCATAGATGGGCACGATGCTCGGATGATTGAGCCGCGCGGCCGTCTGGGCTTCGCGCACGAAGCGCTCCCGCACGTCGCGGCGGAAGCCGAGATCCGGCGGGAGGACCTTGAGCGCGATGTCGCGATTGAGCCGGCGGTCCCGCGCCGCGTACACCACGGCCATTCCCCCGCGTCCGATCTCGCGCAGCCCGTCGTAGCGATCGGCCACGGCCACGCGCACGCGCGCGAGCAGCAGTTCGCCGTCGTCGGGACCGGCGGTGATCGCGGGCTCGTCGCGCACAGGGGTGACCGGCATGGTCAGGAAGAGGCGCCGACGCGGCGCGTGGACGTCAGATCGCGCACTTCCTGCGCCGCTTCGACCACCCGGTCGACATCGCGCGCGAGCGCCATGGCCTGCTCGGCGATGAGTGTCACGTTCTGCACGGTGCTGCCGCCGGTGCGGAGCCGCACGAGATCGAGCCGGATGTTCTCGAGCGCGAGCGTGCACGAATCGAGACGCGCGCGCAGCTCGTCGCGCCGGCGTTCGAGATCGACCACGGCCCGCAGCTCGCGGCGGAGCGACGCGAGGCGGCGCACGCGCGAATCCGAGCCGGCTTCGAGCGGATTGGCGGCGGCTTCGAGCACGGCGATCTCGCTGTCGAGGGCGGCGCGGGGCCGGGCGGCGATCGCCTGCTCGGTGGCGGCCATGGACTGCGCGAGCTGCTCCACCTTCTGCACGAGCGCGATGGAGGTCTGCGCCACGTCGGGGATCTGCTTCCGCTCGGCGGCGGGCATGGTGGCGAGGAGACGCGCGATCTCGTCGCGCGCGCCGCGCGCCGCGTTCACCACCGACGCGTGCGCGCCGAGGGATTCGGCGGTGACCGGGCGCACGGCGACCGACGCGGGCGGACGCGGCGAGAGCGCGCCCACGAGACCGGAGCCGGTGCGTCCCTGCGCGCGCAGTTCCTCGCGCTTCTTGCGCGAGAACGCGGAATGCACGGAGTCGCCCACGTCGGAGATCACGTCGCCGAACATGCGGTCGCGCGGCTGCCGGAGCACGTCACGCCAGTCGTAGCCGTCGGACCAGAGCTTCGCGTACTGGTACGACAGGATGATCGACCAGATGGCGGTGATCGGGAGGAAGTTGGACCCGGAGATGGTGGAGACGGCGATGAGCACGCCGTTCACGAACAGATAGGGCGCGACCCGGCGCCGGAACGCCTGCACGGCCGGCACTTCCCAGCGGGCGATCTCCTCGGCGGTGGGGAGGTACTGTCCCTCGGCATCGATCCGGCCGGTGTCGGCAGGCACGGGCGCCGGGAGGCGAGGCGCGCGGGGGGCGGGCTCGGGGACGCTCCGCCCGCCCGAGGTGGCCGGCGACGCGGGCCGCGGGTTGCGGGAGGTGAACGTGGCCGACGGCACGATGCCGGACCGGAGCGCCTGCGCGAGCTCTCCCGCGCTCTGGAAGCGGTGCGCGGGGTCCTTCTCGAGGAGGCGCATCACCATGGCCGCGAGCATGGGCGGCGTATCGGGACGGCGCTCCTCCACCGGCACCGGGGTTTCGGTGAGGTGCTTGACGAGCAGCACCGGCGTGGTGTTGCCGGTGAACGGCGGCTCGCCGGTGAGCATCTGGTAGGCCACGATGCCGAGCGCGTAGAGGTCGCTCCGGCCGTCCACGTCGCGGTCGCCGGAGGCCTGCTCCGGGGACATGTAGGCGGGCGTGCCGATGGCGAGACCGGTGGCGGTGAGGCGCGCGCCTTCGCCGCCCTCGGCCGCGCGCGCGATGCCGAAGTCGGTGACCATGGCCCGGCCGTCGAGCGCGTCGACGAGGATGTTGTCCGGCTTGATGTCGCGGTGAATGACGCCGCGCGCGTGCGCATAGGTGAGCGCATCGGCGACTTCGGCGAGATAGCGCTTGACGTCCTCGGGCGGCAGTGGGCCGCGGTTGCGGAGCTGCGTGGCGAGGTTGTCGCCGTCCACGCAGGCCATCACGAAGAAGACGAGGTTGCCGATCTCGTCGACCGAATAGATCGGGACGATGTTCGGATGGCTGAGCTGGGCCGCGGTTTCCGCCTCGCGCTGGAAGCGCTGGCGGACGTCGCGCCGGAAGGCGAGCTCGGGCGGCAGGAGCTTGATGGCCACGGGCCGCTTGAGCCGCTTGTCGATGGCCCGGTACACCACGCCCATGCCGCCACGCCCGATCTCCCGCTCCACCTCGTAGGTAGCGGCCAGGGTACGTTGGACGTGTTCTCGCAGTTCAGCGTCGCTCGAAGCGGCGGAATCGTGCACGCGCGTGGGATCCGGGGAAATGGCGGGCGAGGAAAATGACCCGACGGGCTCGTGGTAGTGTAGCACCGAGGATACGCCGGACGACAGCCGGCCCGCCGAGCCGGCAGGCGGCCTGTCCCTACTACGTCACGAGGTCAGGAGAAAGTTGCAGAGTCTGCCACGGTGGCACATCCGGCACGGTGCGGATCGTGCTCCCTGACTGCACATTCCCTTTTCCCCGAGCCAGGAAGCCAACTCATGGGTGAGCGTCAGACACTTCCCGTCCTTCCCCTGCGTGGGACGGTCATGTTCCCGGGTATTACGGCCCCGATCGCCGCCGGGCGACCGGGCACGCTGCGGGCCATCGAGGCCGCGCTGAAGGGGGACCGCGTGGTGTTCGCGGTCGCCCAGCGGGACAACACCGAGGAGCCCTCGGCGGACATCCTCTACAGCATGGGCGTGGTCGCGCGGATCGGGCAGATCCAGCGCGGCCTGGGCGGCGTGCAGCTTCTGCTCCAGGGCGAGCAGCGCGCCACCGCGCTCCAGTATTCCGAAGCCGACGGGCACCTGACGGCGGTGGTGGTGACGGCCGACGAAATGATGCCGATCGAGCCACGTGACGCCGCGTTCGAGGCGCTACACAAGGAAACCCGGGAGCGGGCGGCCGAGCTCGGCGAGAAGCGCGGGTTGCCGGAGGAGGTGCTGCACCAGGTGCTCGACTCCGTGACGGAGCCGGGCCGGTTCTCCGATCTCGTGGCCGGCTACATCGAGCTCACGGTGCCGGAGAAGCAGGGGCTGCTGGAGACGCTGTCCGTCGAGGAGCGGCTCCGCCGCGTGCTCGTGCACGTGCAGCGGCAGATCGGCCTGCTCGAGGCACAGGAGGACATCAAGTCGCAGGTGCAGGAGGAGCTCGGCGAGCGGCAGCGCGAGATGTTCCTGCGCGAGCAGCTCAAGGCGATCCAGAAGGAGCTCGGCGACGACGACCAGTCCAAGGAGATCGAGGAGCTGCGCGAGAAGCTGAACGCGCTGCAGCTGCCCAAGGAAGCGCGCACGGAAGTGGAGCGCGAGCTCGGCCGTCTCGAACGGACCGGACGCGAATCGATGGAAGCGCAGGTGATCCGCACGTACCTCGAATGGATCGCCGAGCTCCCGTGGAACACGCGGTCCGACGACCTGCTCGACCTGCCGCGCGCGCAGACCGTGCTCGACGAGGATCACTACGGGCTCAAGGACGTGAAGGATCGCGTGCTCGAGTTCCTCGCCGTGCGCCAGCTCCGTGCGCAGCAGCTCGCGGAGGAGGTGGCGACCACGGGCGAGTTCCCCGTGTCGAAGCTCCGCGACGACGAGGACGGCGGCAAGTCGCACGACGACCGCACCATCACCGATACGCGCGAGGCGAAGGCGCGCGCGATGGCGAAGGGGCCGATCCTGCTCTTCACCGGTCCGCCGGGCGTGGGCAAGACGTCCATCGCCAAGTCGGTGGCGCGCGCGCTCGGCCGCGAATACGTGCGCGTGGCGCTCGGCGGCGCGCGCGACGAGGCCGACATCCGCGGCCATCGCCGCACGTACGTGGGCGCCATGCCCGGTCGCATCGTGCAGGGGATGAAGCAGGCCGGCACCAAGAACCCCGTCTTCCTGCTCGACGAGATCGACAAGCTCGGCTCGTCGTTCCAGGGCGACCCGTCGAGCGCGCTGCTCGAGGTGCTCGACCCGGCGCAGAACGACTCGTTCACCGATCACTATCTCGGCGTGCCGTTCGACCTGAGCGAGGTGCTGTTCATCGCCACGTCGAACTTCGTGCAGAACATTCCCGGTCCGCTGCTCGACCGCATGGAGGTGGTGGACTTCAGCGGCTACACCGAGCGCGAGAAGCTCGAGATCGCGAAGAAGTATCTCATTCCGCGCCAGCTCGAGGAGTCGGGGCTGGCGGGGCGCAATCTCGCGTTCGACGACGACGCGGTGATGAAGGTGATCAGCGAGTACACGCGCGAATCGGGCGTGCGGCAGCTCGAGCGCCAGCTCGGCGCGGTGGCGCGCAAGGTGGCGCGGCGCGTGGCCACGGGCGACGAGGCGGTGCTGGCCGACAACCGGGTGAGCACCGACGAGGTGCGCGACCTGCTCGGCCGGCCGAAGGTGCATCCGGAGCGCGTGGCCGAACACGACGAAGTGGGGATCGCGTCGGGGATGTACTACACGCCCATGGGCGGCGACATCATGTTCGTGGAAGCGTCGATCCGGCGGAGCGGCGTGCCGCGCACGCGCGTGACCGACGACGAGGACGTGCCGCGCGTGGGACCGATCGCGCTCATCCTCACGGGCCAGCTCGGCGACGTGATGAAGGAGAGCGCGCGGGCGGCGCTCACCTACGCCACGAACAACGCCGACGTGCTCGGCATTCCGGCGGACCGTCTCGCGAGCGCGAGCGAAGCGCACATTCACGTGCCGGCAGGCGCGATTCCCAAGGACGGCCCGAGCGCGGGGATCGCGATCGCGACGGCGCTGGTGTCGGAGATGGCGAACCGCAAGGTGCGCCGCGACGTGGCGATGACGGGGGAGATCACGCTCCGCGGACGCGTGCTCCCGATCGGCGGGCTCAAGGAGAAAGTGCTCGGCGCGCACCGCGCGGGGGTCACCACGATCATCCTGCCCAAGAGCAACTACGACGATCTCGACGACGTGCCGCAGGAGGTGCGCGACACGCTCACGTTCCACCCGGTGGAGACGCTGCGCGAGGTGCTGGAGATCGCGCTCGTGGGCGGCGGGCTGCACGCGCCGGACGAGGCGCCGGAGTTCGCGGGGGTGTAGGCGGGACAGCAACAGCAACAGCAACAGAATCCACAGATGACGCAGATGAGAACGGCGGATGACGCAGATGAACGGGCAGGGATCCGCAGATGACGCAGATGAACGCAGATAAAAGCGTTATGAAGGTGGAATGATCATGAATTGCGGAGTCGGGGGGAAACGACTCTGATTCCAGTCATAATCATTCGCTGTTCCTCATCTGCGTCCATCTGCGTCATCTGCGGATCCCTGCCGTTCATCTGCGTCATCTGTGGATTCTGTTGCTGTCCTACCTCTCCGCACCGATCGGAGCCACGCCGAGCGCGGCGGTCACGCGTTCGGCCGCCTGCTCCCCGGTTTCGCAGCCGCCTTCCATGTATCCCTGCGCGTCGAGCGAGCAGTGCTCGCCGGCGAAGTGCAGCGTATCGAGCGACTCGCCCTCGAGTCCGCGGATCGTGGTCCACTGCCCGGCGAGGTAGCTGGCGTAGCTGCCGCGCACCCACCGGTTCGTGGGCCAGTGGAAGCGCACCTCCTTCATCCCTTCGCGCGCCGCTGCCACACCGGGGAAGATCTTCTCGAGATCGCGCACGAGCGCGTCGGCCTGGGCGGCGGGCGTCCCCTGCCCCACGCGCAGCCCGTGATTCCCGCCGCTGAAGTTGGTGAGGATGCCGGCGCGTCCGCTCTGCATCCGGCTGGTCTCCCACACGAGCTGGAACGGCAGATCGGTGACCACGCTGCCATTCGAGCCGTGCCGTTCGCGCCAGGGGCGTGACGAAAAACCGATCATGAGCTTGGCGTTGGTGCCGTAGCCGAGCTCGGCGATGGCGCGCCGCTTGGCCGAGGGCATGGGCACGTCGAGCTCCACGTCGCGGAGGAGCGTGAACGGCAGCGCGAGCACCACGTGCCGCGCGATCACGGTGCGCACGCCGCTGTCGCGCCGGAAGGTGAGCGTATGCCGTCCGTCGGCGCGGCGCGTCACGGCTTCGAGCACGGTGTCGGTCTCGATGCGATCGGCCACCCGATCGGCGAGCGTGCGCACGATGCGATCGTTGCCGCCCTGCACGTGGAAGCGCTCGTCGCTGTCGCCGAAGATGCGGAACGGCGGCGCGGCGGGATCGATCATGAGCAGGAAGTTGAGCGCCGACTGGCGGTCGGTCTCGAGCCCGTATTCGGTGGTGTAGGCCACGTCGAGCAGCTTGCGCATCCAGCCGGAAACGCCTTCCCGGTCGAGCCACTCGGCGAGCGTCATGCGATCGAGCGACTCCGCGCCCTGCGGATCGGAGGCGACGGGATCGAACTCGTCGCCGAATGGGCGCAGCGTATCGAGAATGCGGCCCGCGATGGGAAGAAACGCGGCCACGACGTCTTCCTCCGACCGTTTCGCGCCTTCCACGTGCCAGACCGTTTCGTCGAGCGCCGGGTCGTCGGTGGCGAGATCGTTCAGCGGAATGCCGAGCTCGGCGGCGAGCGCCCGAATGTGCGAGTGCCCCGTATCGATGAGCTCGCCGCCGAGCTCGCACACCTGGCCGTCGGCGAAGTGATCGCGCAGCGAATACATGCGTCCGCCGGTGCGCGACTGGGCTTCCATCACGCGCACGGGAATTCCGGCCTGGCGGAGCCGCCACGCGCAGGTGAGGCCGGCAATGCCGGCACCCACGATCACGACGGGTTCATCGTCACGGCGCGACGTGGCGGTCCGGCCGCCGCCGAGACGTCCGCCGGGTGCACATCCGGTGACGGCGAGCGTGAGGGCCACGGCCGAGGAGCCGGCCACGAACGACCGGCGCGAGATCCGCGCGGTTTCGCGCCATTCGTCCACGACGGCGTCAGTCGGCCGGCCGGATACATGCGCGTGGTGCGCGAGCCGCAGCGAGCGACGCAGGAAGGTGAAGAGAGGGGTACGTGACACGCACGAATCTCCGGCGCAGTGTGAGCGGAGAAGATCCGGCCTGTGTGCGCCGGTCGCAAGGCCGCGGGCCGGCGGGCGTGACGATCAGGCCACGGCGCGCACGGCGGCCGATGCCGTGGCGGGATCCGGCAGCGTGCGACACACGGGGTTGCGGCACCCGGGGCAGCGTTCGCGATAGCGCGCGTGGTGCGGCTCCCCGCGGGCGAGGTGCGTGCGCACGAGATCAGCCATGGCGTCGAGAAACAGCGGATGCGCATTGAGCGCGGGCGCGCGGCGGAATCCGGTGAGGCCGAGCGTCCGGGCCAGGTGTCCATACTCGATGTCGATTTCCGACAGCGTCTCGATGTGATCGCTCGTGAAGGCCACGGGCACCACGAGCACATTGCGGCGTCCGTCGGCGGCGAGACGGCGGATCACCGATTCCGTGGACGGGCCGAGCCAGCGCACCGGACCGACCTCCGACTGCCAGGCGAGCAGATACGGATTGCCGAGGTCGAGCGCGGCCATCACGCGATCCACGGTCGCGCCGACCTCCTGCGGATATGTGTCGCCGCGATCGATGACGCTGAGCGGAAGGGAGTGCGCGCTGAAGAGGAGCAGCACGTCGTCACGTTCGCGCGCCGGATACTGCCGCAGCCCTTCGCGCACGGTTTCCGCCATGGCCCGCACGAAGCCGGCGTGCGTGGGCCAGCGATCGATCAGGCTCCACCGGAACGCGCCGCGCAGACCCTGGCCATCGAGCGCGCGCCACAGCTCGTTGAGGCTCGAACCGGTAGTCGTGCACGAGAACTGCGGATACTGCGAGAAGGCAACGGCGCGGGTGATGCCGTCGGCATGCATGGCGCGCAGAGCGTCGTCGGCGAACGGGGGCACGTATCGGAACGCGACGTAGAAGCGATGCGGCGCGGTGGCGGGTGACAGCGCATCGAGCCGCGCGATCATGGCCGCTCCCTGCTCGCGGGTCCAGCGCAGGATCGGCGACCCGCCGCCGATGGCGTCGTACAGCGCGCGCACCTTGGGCGCGCGGCGCTTCGCGATGAAGCGGCCGAGCATGTCCTGCCACGGCAGGCGCAGCAGTTCCCGGTCGGCGAACAGCCGCAGCAGGAAAGGTTCCACATCGTCGAGCGTTTCGGGGCCGCCCATGTTGAGAAGCACGATGCCGGTCCCGCCGCGCGGGACATGAGACGGAGAGGTATCGACGACGAGCGACACGATGCGGGAGTCCGAGGGGCGGCGCGAACGGAGAGGAGGGAGCGGATCGCGCGATGCGGCAAAGCTCGGCCGCGCGCCGCGGCTCCTCCATTGGGAGCGCTACGGAGCGGGATATCGGTAGTTGTTCGGAACCGATCCGGTCACATTTCTGATGACGGGTTGCCTCACGTCCCGCAGGCTGCCACTATGCAAGGACAGCCCGGTCCCACCTCGCGGGACCGGCGGCACGCGGCGACGCGTTCCGAACAACGCGCCACGGAATTCCTTCGCTGGAGGACGACATGAACGAGACGCCCATCCCCACGATGACGACAGTGGAATCCACACTGCGCGAAGCGGGACGGCAACGGCGAAAGGTGCGAGCCCGCATCCGGTTCGATGCGGAGAGCGGGGAAACGGAATACGAGCGGAGCTACGAGCCGTACGCCATCGAGAATGGCGAAGTGGTGGTCTTCTCGCTGTTCCGCAACGAGTTCCGCACGATTCCGCTGGCGGACATCAAACGCGTGGAAGTGTGCGACGGGGAGTTCCGTCCGCGGCGCCCGGTGGACATGTAGTCCTGGCGATCGGAAGAACAGCAACAACAAAAATTATCCGCAGATGACGCAGATGAGCGCAGATAAAAAGTGATGACACGAATGTCCGTGTATCCACTTTTTTTATCTGCGCTCATCTGCGTCATCTGCGGATAATTTTTGTTGTTGTGATCAATGCCCGATCGGCCCGAGCCGGAAGAGACTCCACGGCCAGCTCTGCGCGGCCCCGGGCTCGGTGCCGTCGAGGAACCACTCGGTGTAGCGACGCGCCGGCGGCGTGAGATCGTCGGCGTCGCGGCCGGTCTCGCGGTCGAGGAGGAGTGAGACGAGCCCGGGCGGCGGCTCCCAGGCGGACGCGGTCCGCACCGGCGGTACGGCGCCGAGCAACTGGCCCACGATGGGAGCGGCGAGACTGCCGCCCGCGGCGCCCGGCGTGATCATGCGGGGCGTATCGAAGCCGAGCCACGCGCCGGCCACGAGATCCGGCGTCATGCCCACGAACCATACGTCCATGTTGTCGTTGCTCGTGCCCGTCTTGCCGGCGAGCGGAATCGCGGCCGGCACGGCGCGCCGAGCGGCGGTGCCCGTGCCGCGCTCCACCGCGTCGCGCATCATGTCCCGCACGATGAACGCGACACGCGGATCCATCACGGCCGGCGACGAGACGGCGCGCGTGGCGTGCACCACGCGGGCGTTCCGGTCCTCGATGCGATCGATGAAGCGCGGTTCCACGGCGATGCCGCCGTTGGCGAACACGGCGTAGGCGGCCACGAAATCGAGCGGCTGCACCACGCTCGCGCCGAGCGCGCTCGACGGATACGGGGCGATGGGTGACCGCAGGCCGGCGCGCTGAACGGTTGCCGTGACGCTGTCGATTCCCGTCTGCAGCGCGAGCTCCACGGCCACCGGGTTCCGCGACCGCGCGAGTGCGTCGCGCAGCGTGAGAGCGCCCACGAAGAGGCCGTCGGCGTTGACCGGCGAATAGGTCCGCCCTTCGGGAAGCAGGATGCGGAGCGCCGTGTCCGCGACGTGCGCGTTGGCCGTGATTCCCTGCGCGATGGCCGTGGCGTACACGAACGGCTTGAAGGAGCTTCCTGGTTGCCGGTTGCCGTCGACGGCGCGGTTGAACGACGACGCCGCATAGTCGCGGCCTCCCACCAGCGCGCGCACGTCGCCCGTGTACGGATCGAGCGCGACCACCGCGCCTTCGAGGCAGGCGCGGCGCGTGTTCGGCGCGGTGCGGCAGGCGCCGTGCCGCCAGCCGGGACGCGATTCCATGTCGGTGATGCCCTCCACGAGCGCCGAGGCGGCGGCGCGCTGGGCCACCGGATCGATCGTGGTGTGGATGCGGAATCCGCCCTGCAGCACGGGGATGCCGGCGCGCTCCGCCTGCACCCGCACCACGTCCACCACCCACGGCGCCGGCACGAGCCCGAAATCGGGGGCCGTGCGCAGCGGTTCGCGCTGGGCGGCGGCGGCCTGCGCGGCCGTGATGTAGCCCTGGTCGCGCATGAGCGCGAGCACGAGATTGCGGCGCTCGCGGTGGCGCTCCGGATACCGCACCGGGTCGTACTGCACGGGGCTCTTCGGCATCGCGGCGAGCGACGCGGCTTCGGCCAGCGACAGTTCGGCGGCGGGCTTGCCGAACCAGCGGCGCGCCGCGAGCTCGATGCCGTGCCAGCCGCGCCCGAACGAAATCTGATTGAGGAACGCCTCGAGGATCTGCGCCTTGTCGTAGCGCTTCTCCATGTCGCGCGCGGCCTGCTGCTCGCGCAGCTTGCGCGCCGGCGACCGGTCGCGCCGGTCGATGATCTCGGGGTGCATGTTGCCCACGAGGAGCTGCGTGATCGTGCTCGCGCCCCGGAGGTCGCCGCTCGTGACCGCGTCCTTGATCGCCGCGGCCACGCCCACGAGGTCCACGCCGTCGTGCTGATAGAAGCGCTTGTCCTCCACGGCGATGAAGGCCTGCCCCACGTACCGCGGGAGCGACGCGAGCGGCACCGACAGCCGCTTTTCGGTGCCGATCTCGCCCAGGAGCGAGCCGTCGCGCGCGAGCACGAGCGTGGCCTGCGGCGGGTCGATGATCCGCCACGGCTCGGCCGGCTGCGCGGCGAGGGCCGGCGGCAGGGCCAACTGCAGCGCCAGCAGCATGGCGGCGGCGAGCATCCCGACGCCTCGGCACCCGCGGCCCGGGCGAGCCGCGGTCCGGGCCCCGAGCATCCGGATTCCATGGAACGAGTGGTGCATGCCACAACTTACCCCGCGGCCGGTCGGTTGATCAGCGCCGCGGTCCCCGCCAGCTTCCGGTATGCCTGCCGAACCCATTCGCCCCCTGACCCTCGCGGTCTGCCAATTCGCGCCCCGCAAGCGGGACCTGGCCGGAAACCTCGCCCGCATCGGGCGCCTCTGCGCGCAGGCCACGACCATGGAGCCATGTCCCCAGGTCATCCAGTTCCCCGAGACGGCGCTCTCGGGATACTTCGTGGAGGGGGGCGTCCGGGAGCTGGCCTATACGGCCGGCGCGCTCGCCAACGACCTCGACGAGGCGTACCGCGCCGCCTGCGCGGAGCTCGACCGGCTGCCGGTCGCGGTGGACGTGATCGTGGGCTTCTACGAGCAGTGGCGCGACACGCTCTTCAACAGCGCCGCCTGCATCACGATCGGCTTCGCGGACGGGCCGCCGGTGGTGCGGCACGTGCACCGCAAGAACTACCTGCCCACGTACGGCATGTTCGACGAGGAGCGGTTCGTGGAGCGCGGCACGTCGCTGCGGGCCTTCGAAACGTCGTGGGGACGCGCGGCCATGCTGGTGTGCGAGGACGCGTGGCACTCCCTGTCGGGGACCATCGCGGCCCTCGACGGCGCCCAGGTGGTGTTCGTGGTGAGCGCGGCGCCGGCGCGCGGCCCCTACCCCCGGGAGGACGGCGGCCAGGGCCCGGCGAACGTGGCGCGCTGGGAATCGCTCATGAGCGGCATGTCGGGCGAGCAGGGCGTCTTCACCTGCTATTCGAATCTGGTGGGCACCGAGGGCGGCAAGCGGTTCTACGGCGGCTCGCTGATCGTGGGGCCGGTGGGCGACGTGCGCGCCCGGGCGCCCATCTGGGAGGAGCATCTGCTCATCGCCACGGTCGACCTCGACGATCTCGTGCGCGCGCGCGCCGATTCGCCGCTCCTCGCCGACCTGCGCGTGACGCTGCCGCACATTCTCGACCAGTTGCGGGCCGTGCGCGCCCGGGAGCCGGTGGGGCTCCAGTACGACGGCCCGGAACCCGCGGCCGCGGACCTGGTGCTCGGCGCCCGCGGATTCCACACCGGCGAGTTCGCCGTGGTGGACGCCGAACCGGCCGGCCGCGAAAGCCAGGGCGCCGTGGAGCTGCCGGACGCGGTGGGTGTCACCCGCGTCATGCTGCGGCAGCACGGCGGACCGCCTCCGCTCGACCTCGACCCGGCGCTCACGGAGGAGTGGCTCACGGGATTCCTGCGTGAGGAGTTCGCGCGGCGGGGCTTCACGCGCGCCGTGGTGGGACTCTCCGGCGGCATCGACTCCGCGGTGACCACGTATCTCGCCGTCCGCGCGCTCGGCGCCGCCAACGTGCTCGCGGTACGCCTGCCGTACCGCACGTCGAGCGCCGAGTCGCTGGCGCACGCACAGCTCGTGATCGACGCGCTCGGCGTGGACGCCCGCACGCTCGACATCTCTCCCGCGGTGGACGGCTATCTCGCCGAAGAGCCCGACGCGGATCCGCTCCGCCGCGGCAACGTGATGTCGCGCCTGCGCATGGTGACGCTCTTCGACCTGTCGGCGAAGCATCGCGCCCTGCCGCTCGGCACGGGGAACAAGACCGAACGCCTGCTCGGCTACTTCACGTGGCACGGCGACGACGCGCCGCCGGTGAATCCGATCGGCGATCTGTTCAAGACGCAGGTACAGCAGCTCGCGCGCCATCTGGGCGTGCCGGATGTGATCATCGACAAGCCGCCCACCGCCGATCTCGTGCGCGGGCAGACGGACGAGGACGATCTCGGCATCAGCTACGCGAAGGCGGACGAGATCCTGCACTGGCTGCTGCACGGCTGGTCGAACGAGGCGCTGATCGCGCGCGGTTTCCGGCCCGCGGACGTGCGGCTCGTGCGCAACCGTCTCGAGAGCACGCACTGGAAGCGACGCGGACCGTCGGTGGCGCTGCTCAGCAACACGGCGATCGGGGAATCGTATCTGCGGCCGGTGGATTACTGATCCGCGGACGGGAACAGCAACAGCAACGGAATCCGCAGATGACGCAGATGGGCACGGCGGATGGCACAGATAACAGCAACAACCAGGTAGTCCGCAGATGTCGCAGATGGACGCAGATAAAAATCGTTATGAATGTGAAATGACCATGAGTTGGAATCGGAGTAAAAAACGACTCTGATCAAAATCGAATCATTTGCCGTTCTTCATCTGCGTTCATCTGCGTCATCTGCGGATCCCTGCCGTTTTTTCATCTGTGCCATCCGCCGTGTCCATCTGCGTCATCTGCGGATTCTGTTGCTGTTGCCGTTGCTGTCAGGGCGTGACCGTGCCGTGCTTCGACGCCGCGCGCATCATGGCGCCCTCGGCGAATCCGGAGCCGCCGGGCGCGAAGCTCGCATCCCATCCGTTGGCGGTGAACATCCAGCGGGTGGAGAAGCCCGGCTTGAGTCCCCAGTTCACGTTCCAGCCCGTCACGCCCGTGAGATCCGGCACGTCGAGCGTCACCGGCCCGCCGGCGGTATAGGCGGCGGTGGTCCGCAGGGTCACGTTCACACCGTTGTTGCCGAGCTGCGTGAAGCCCATGCTCCACAGGCTGCCGTAGTCCGCCTGGGGCGTGTACGTGGCGCGCAGACGGGTGTTGCCGCCGGTGGCGCCGAGTGAGGAGACGGCCGGCGCCGTGAGCGGCGCGGGCAGCGCCATGGTCTGATCCACGGCGGCGCGGAAAACGCGCCCGACGGTACGGTTGTCGGCGTCCTCGTCTTCCGTGTATGCGCTCACCATCAGCAGATGGAAGTCGCCCGCGGCGCGCCGGTCGTCGGGCACACCGAACCACGTACGCACGGGATTCGCGCTGCCTTCGAACTCGGCGAAGTACGGCATCCCGCCGCCCGTTCCCTGCATGACGTACATGCCGAGCGCCCCGACGTTCTGTCCCATCGCGTTGGTCACGGTCACCGAGCGGCTCACGGGATCGAACGCTTCGGGGCCGTTGAAGTCGAGCACGGGCAGTGCACTGTTGTTTGGCGGATCGATGTTGCGCCGGATGATGAACTTCCGCGCGCCGCTCATGAAGTTGTAGCGCGTGGCGAACAGGTCGAACGGACCACTGCGCACGTCCTCCAGCAGATAGGAGGATCCACCGGGCGCGGTCTGCGCGAAGGCGTTGCCGGCGATGATGGAGACGAAATCCATCGGCGTGGCGCCGGCCACGGTCCCGGTGAACGAGCGTCCGCCCGCGTTCTGCCCTTCGCATTCCTCCTGCCCCATGGCATCGAGCTCGGCCACGGTGCCGTACGTGATGTCCAGGCCGGAGCTGCCACCGGTTTCGGGAAGCACGGTGGCCACGCCGCCGCGACCGCTGGCGATATTGAAGGTGTACGTGTTGTTCACCCCCGCGGTCGCGCGCACCCACGGCCCGTTGCCGTCCTGCCAGGCCACGAAGAGCGGCAGCCCGCTGGCCGAACAGAAAGTGTACGTCACGTTGCCGCCGCCACCGCTGCCGTTCGCCTGCACGGTGATGCCCACGCTGAGCGGCGCGGAGGTGACACCGCCGCCCGTGCCCGTGATCGTGGCCGTGCCGGCACCGACGGTCGCATTGGCGGCGGCAGTGAAGGTAACCGTGGCCGTGGTGCCGGCCACCGGATTCGGGTCCACCGCCGCGGTGACGCCGTTCGGGAGTCCGGCAACGGCGAGCGTCACGGGCGCCGCGAGCGGGGCCGTGCGCGTCACGGTGATCGTGGTCTGCACGGTCTGTCCGCGGATCACCGTCACGTTCGCGGGGTTCGCGGCCAGCGTCACGTTGCCGAGGCTCGGTACGGTGACGGTGAGTGTCACGGTACGCGCGGGCACGCCGGTGCCCGTGACGTTGATGGAGAGCGGATAGGTGCCGGGCGCCACCTGCGCGCCCACGGCCACGGTGATCGCAGCCGTGGCGCCGGCCACCGCGTTCGTGGGAAGCGTGATGATCATGCCGGCCGGCGGATTACCCTGCAGCGCGAAACCGAGCGCGCCCGCGAAGCCGCCGGTGCGCGTGATGTTGATCGCGCTCGTGCCTTGCGCGCCGGGAGCGATCGTGAGCGCGGCAGGCGCGAGTTCCACGGCGTAGTCGGCCGCGGCCGTCACGGTCACGGCGAGCGTGGTCGTGGCTTCGGCGACGCCGGTGCCCGTGGCGCGCACGTTGAGGGTGTGAACGCCGGGTGCGACCGCGGCGCCGACCGCGATGGTGACGGTGGACGCGGTAGCAGCGGCCGGGATGGCGGGCGCGGTGACCGTCATGCCGGCGGGCGCGCCGGTGACCGTGAGCGCGACTTCTCCGGCAAAGCCGCCGCCGCGCGTGATCGTGGCCTGGGCCGTGCCCTGCGCGCCGGGCGCGAGGGTGAGCGCGGTGGGGTTCATGGCCACGGCCAGCGTGGGCGCGGGTGCCGCCGTGACGGTGAGGGTGACCGTGGTGGTCTTCTGCGAAACGCCCGTGCCGGAGGCGCGAACGGTGATGGGATAGGTGCCGGGCGCGGCAGTGGCAGCGGCGGACACGGTGACCTGCGCGCTGGTGCTGCCTGCGGCGATGGCGAGCGGCGTGAGCGTCACACCGGCGGGGACGCCTTCCACCGTGCCGGTGATCGCGCCGGCGAAGCCGCCGGTACGCGTCAGCGTGGCGGTGACCTGTCCGCTCTGCCCCTGCTGCAGGGTGAGCGCCGTGGGCGCGATCGCAAAGGTGAAGTCGCCCTGCGGAACGGTGGGATCGCCGTCGCTGCCGCCGCATGCGGCGAAGGCTGCGATGGCGAGCGCGGCGATCCATTGCCTTGCACGAATACCACGTGGGAAATCGAACACGAATGCCTCGGAGAAGAGGCCGGCGGATCGGCGGCGGTCGCGGTTTGCGCGAACGGCGCATGGGGTGCCGGCACGGGAGTGAGCGTTTCACATCGGAACGCCCACAATCTCCGGGGTTCGCTTGGCGGTCACCACGAGTCACATGACCCAGCAGATGTGCACGGATGAGCGGCCGCGTCTGCCGTACAAAGGAACAGCCCCCGCCGGGCATGATGCGCGGCGGGGGCGACGTACGTGCGGGTGTGTCTGCTGCGGTTCGTGCTCGCTGTTACGGTTGATCGCGGCGGACCGGTGCGTTCACCGATCGCACGCGCGCATCAGGTCCGCTGGTTCCGGAAGGCCTCGGGGCCGGTGAAGATGTTCCAGGAGAACAGTCCGACGACGATCACCACGAGCGCCACCTGACCGATCGGTCCGATCGCGACGATCGCCGCGAACACGAGGGACATCACACGCAACACGAAGTTGGCGAACGCGAGCAGGAACGACGGATCGACGGGATAGTCCAGGAACGGCATGCGGCAACTCGGGGATCAGGACGAAAAGGCGGCCCGGAACGGCCTCTTCTGGAGAGTACGTCGGTCGGAAGGCGGAGGCAAGCGCCTCGCGCCCTCCGGCCGATATCAGGACCGGACCGTGACCGGCGCCGTCTACTGCAGCGTATACCGCTGGAGATACTGGAGGTCGTCCTCGTCGAACCGCACCGTGTACACGACGCCCTTGCCGAAGCCCACGATGCTCGTCCGGGGCGGGAACACCACCTGTCCGATGTGCTTGCCGGTGTCGTCGAACACGTCGAACCGCGGGCTGCGATCGCTGGCCGCCTGATACCGCCCCACCCAGATGTCGCCGTGCGGCAACGCGTACACCCGGTTCGGCTGGAACGGGGCCTTCACGGCCGGCCACTCCGTGGGCTCCTGCTGCTGGATGTTCGCCGGCGCCCGCGTCATGCCACCGGCGCCGCCGGCCGTCACGGCAATCCCTATTCCGGGTCTCGCCTGGCGCTCATCCCGCCACGCCTGCTTCTCGGCTTCCGTGACGCGGACAGGGGTGTACCGTACCGGGGCCCCGCGCGCCGGCGCGCCGCGTCCGCTGGCCGGATAGACCTCCACGTGGTAGTCGGCTGAACGGGCGACCGCGACCCGGCCGTCCGGCAATACGGCCCACCCGTCTTCCGGCGAGAAGGGCGTGCTGCCTCCGATCCGGATACTCGTGTTGCCCCCGCCCGACGACACGCTGGCATTCCCCTTCGGTACCTGCATCCAGGCGAGCGTGTCGGTCGTCATGGCCTGCCGAGCCGTGCGCGTGAGGGGGATGCTGTCGGCGCTCTGCGGGCCGTTGGGGCCTATGGTGATGGGCATGCCCTGCATGTACAGACGCCCCTGTGCATCGGCGGTGCGCGTGCTCATCATGGCCATCGGGCCCCCCATTCCCCCTCCGATGTTCACCACCATGGGCGCGCCTCCGGCCCGGGCGGGTACGGGGCGTGCCTGGGGACGGTCGTCCGCCGCGCCGCCGCCGGCAGCCGCGTCCGCGGCCGGGCTCCACGTCCCGGCCAGCGTCCCGCCGGGACCGAGCATCAGGAAGCGCGAGTTCAGCGGGTCCGCGATCATGGTGCTGTCTCCCGGCAGCGCGAACACCCGGGACGGCATCTGGTATTCGTTCGGACCGGATCCTTCGCGGCCGAGCTTCGTGGTTCGGCCGGTCCGGAAATCGACGACCTGCACGACCTTGTCGCGGGGATCGGCTACGATCACCCGACCATCGGAAAGCTCGCGGACACCGACCACGGAGGTGAACGGCTCCGTGAACTCGGCCGTGGGCTTGCCGTAGGTCTTCGTGGGCAGTTGTTGCGCGTACGACGACTGCGCCGGCCACATCAGGCCGGCGGCGAGCAGGGCGGCAACGGCCGCGGAGCGAGGAAGAGGTTGCATGGCAAACGTGCGTGAGATGGTTCCGTCGGCAGTCGACGGTGTGAATCGACGGGCGGTGCCCGGCGGCACCAGCGTCTGATATGTCACGGGGAGGCCGGGCAGGGTTGCCGGGGGCGCGTAGCGCCCTTACGCCTCCGCGAGCGCCGGCGGCTTGCGCCGCCACCACCACCGCCTTGGCGTCTTCCGTCGCTTCACGAGCCGCTGTCCCACCAGCATCGCCGGCATCAGGAACAGCGCGCCGACCGTGCCCACGAGCGTCCCGCCCACCGTGGCCAGCGCGATCGCGCCGAACAGCGTGGTGGCCTTCGTTCCCACGGTGAGCGGAATCAGGCTGGCGAGCGCGCTGAGGGTGATGAGCACGATCATCCCCGACCGGTCGCTCGCCGCGCGCAGCACATCGCCCGCGTGCAGCGCGCTCGATCCGCCTGCCGCCAGCCGCTTCCTCCGCCGCGCGAGCGCCGCGTCCACCAGCAGGATCGCCTGGTTCACCGACAGGCCCACCACGAGGATCACGCCCACCGCGGCTTCCCGTCCGAACGCCGCCTTCATGAACCAGAACGCCGCCACCACGCCGGCGAGCGCGAGCGGCAGCGACAGGAACACCATCGCCGCGCCCCACACCGAATCGAAGACCAGCGCGACCGCGAGCACCACCAGCGTGAGCCCGATGCCGAACACGAGCCAGAGCCCTTTCGCGCTCTTGTCGTCCCGATAGCCCCACATGCTGCCGGCGTCCTTCACCTCGTATCCCGGCGGCACGGCCACGGCCGCGAGGAACGCGTCGTGCGTGCGCTGCGCGAGCCGCTGCGGGCCGCGGAAATCGTAGTTCACCTGGCGGATGTACTGCTGGTCCTCGCGCGTGACGATGCTGAGCGCCTCGCGTGCATCCACGAACGCAAGATCGCTGATGCGCACCGGCGCGCCGCTCGGCGTGGGCACGATCACATCGCGGAGCTCGTCGAGCGTGCGATCCCGCGCGCCCGTGGACTTGACCGTGACCGGCAGTTCGTCGCCGCCGATCTCCAGCAACTGCCGTCCCACGGGCCCGCGCACTTCACGCCCCACCACGGTCGCGAAATCCTGCGACGTCACGCCGAAGCGCTGCAGGGCGTCGCGGTCGGGTTCGAGCGTCACCGCGTAGCCACGTTCGTTCCCCCAGCCGCGTCCCGACGTGATGGTCACGTCGCGCACCCGCGGGAACTTCTCGAGACGGCTCTTGAGATCTTCAGCCAGCGCCGTCACGCCGGCGTAGGAATAGCCGAGCACGCGTATGCGGAACGCCACGCTCGTGCCGCCGCCGCCGCCCGCGTAGAATCCCGGTCCTTCGCCTCGCACGCTGATGTTCGCGCCGCCCACGAGCACGGCGCGCTGCGTGAGGAGTTCCTCCAGTTCGAGCGGCACCGCCGTCATCCCGCCATCGAGCGTGAAGATCACCTGCATGCTCGCGCTCACCATGCTCCCCTGCGTCCTCACTTCCTCCACCTCGGGCCGTCCCACCACGAGCGATTCGAACTCGCGCATGGCCCGATCGAGCGTTTCCGGATCGGAACCGCGCGGGAAGGTGAGATTCAGGCCGAGCGTGGTGCGGCGCTCGCCCCAGCCGCCCCAGCTCGACCGGGGCACCTTCTTCACGAAGCCCCACGTCATCACGGTCAGGAGCGCCACGCTCGCGCCGAGCGTGGCCCAGCGCCAGCGCAGCGTGCCGCGCACGAGCTTGCGGTAGATCCGGTCCATGCGCGGCCAGCGCACGGGTTGCGTCGCGCCGCCGCGTCCGAGCGCGGGCACCACGAGCAGGGCGGTGATCATGCTCCACGTGAGCGCCAGCGCGAACGCGGCCGCGAACGGCACGAACGCGGCCCGCGTGTCGCCCTGCAGATAGAGGAACGGGAACAGCACCACGGCCGTGGTGAGCGTGGCGCCCATCACGGCCGGCATGATGCGCCGCGTGGCTTCGGTGCGGCCTTCCACGGTATCGGGCGCGGTGGCGAGGCGGTTGTTCACCACGAGCGCGTTCTGCACGAGAATGCCCACACCCATGCCGAGGCCGGCGAGTGTGAGCAGGTTGGCCGGCACGTTCAGCAGATACAGGCCGAGCGCGGTGCCGGCGATCGCCACGGCGGTGCTGCCCATCACGAGCGCCACGGCGCGTGCACGCCGCAGCATTACCGAAAGCAGGACGAGCACCGACACGAACGCGATCAGTCCGCGCTTCTTGAGGTCGTCGAGCTCCTTGGCGAGATCGATGCTCGCATCGCCCGAGACCCGGTAGCGCACACTGGGCGGCGCCGTGCGCTGGAGCTCGGCCACGGCATCGCGGGCGGCCTGGGCGGTCTTGATCGCGTCCGCGGCGGCGTGCCGGTAGAGGCTGATCGCCACGGCCGGCACGCCGTTGATGCGGAAGAAGTTCCCCTGCGCGTCCTCTTCGGCGCGGATGGTGGCCAGCTCGCCGAGCCGGAAGGTGCGCCGTCCGGACGCGCTGATGGGGAGCCGGGCGATGTCCTCGAGCTCGTCGGGGGCATCGCGCAGCGTGACGGTGCGCGTGACGCCGTCGCGCGTTTCCTCTCCCAGCGCCTGCACCATGCGCGCGCTGCCGATCGCGGAGGTGAGCAGGGCCGGCGAAACGTCGATCCGGCGGAGGAGCGCGGGGTCGTACACCACGGCCACGCCGATATCGCTCCCGCCGCGCGTCCGCACGCTCGCCACGCCGGGCACGGCGGCGAGCCGCGGCGAGACCTGCTCCTCGAGCATCTTGCCGAGCGCGCCCGGCGTGTACGGCCCCGAGACCTGCACCTGCAGCAGCACGGGCTCGTCGAGTCCTTCGGGCGTGTAGTTCGACACCTGCGGATGCGACACGCCCGGCGGGAACTCGCCGCGCAGCAGCTCGAGCCGTTCGAGGATGCCGAGCCGCGCCATCTGGATGTCGGCCTTGGGCTCGAGCTCCACGGTGATGGTCATGCCGTTGTCGCGCGACTCGCTCGTGGTGCGCCGCACGCCGCGCACGCCCTGCACCAGCGATTCCACCGGCGAGGTGACGTACATCTCGATGACTTCCGCGGCCGCGCCGTTCCAGCTGGCCGCCACCATGAGCCGCGGGATCTCCACCGTGGTGCGCGACGCCAGCGGCAGCCGGTTGAACGCGATCGCGCCCGCCACGAGCACGGCCACGCATACCGACCACATCACGGCCGGACGACTGGTCGCGAACCCGATCATGCGGCGTCTCCTCCCGCGAATGCGGGCTCCGCGGGAGCGATTCCCGGCGCGCCGCCACGCGCCACGCGGCGACGCTCGAGGTTGCGCTCCACGATCGCGTACGTGGTGGGAAGCAGGAAGAACGTCACCAGCAGCGCGCTCAGGCTGCCGCCGATCACGGCGGCCGCGAGCGGCTGGTACAGCGCGCCGCCGCTGCCGAAGCCGAACATGAGGGGCAGCACGCCGGTGATGGTGGTGAGCGACGTCATCGTGATGGCGCGGAGCCGCTGCCGTCCGCCGAGCAGCACGGCCGTGTTCACGTCGTGCCCCTGGGCCCGGAACCGCTGGATCGCGTCGAGCTTGACCACGGCCTCGTTGTCGGCCATGCCGATCATGATCACGATGCCGATGAGCGACACGGCGTTGATGCTCTGGTTCGTGAGCCAGAGGAACATGATCCCGCCCGCCGCGGCGAGCGGAATGGTGGTGATCACCACGAGCGGGATCGTGAACGACGCGAACTCGCCCGCGAGCACGAGGAACACGAGCAGCACGGCGAGAATGCCCACGAGGAAGAGCTCGTCCGACGTGCGGCGCCGTTCGGTGTCGGCGCCGGCCACCTGCCAGTTCACCGTGGCCGGCAGCCCGAGCGCCTCCATTGCCGTGGCCACGTCGTTCGATGCCTTCGCGGTGCCGCCGTCCTCCACCAGCCCTTCCACGATCGACACGGGACGCTGTCCGATGCGCACCACTTCGAGCGGCGCGCGCGTCTCCTGGACGCGCACGAGCTGCGACACCGGCACGCCGCCCACGTTCGTGGCCAGCGCGGTTTCGAGATCCTCGTTGCGGAGCCCTTCGTAGCGCACGCGGATCGGCGTGCGGCGGTCGGTCTCGCGGAGCTCCGACGACGCCACGCCGCCGAGCCCGCCCTGCAGCGCGCTCGCCACCTGCGTGGGCGTGATGCCACGTTCGGCGATCCGTTCACGTTCGAGTGTCACCTCGATCACCGGCTGCGTGGTCGAGAAGGCGTCGCGTACGTCGGCGAGCGCGGGGAGGCCGCGCATCATGGTGCGCACCGAGTCGGCCCAGCGCTGCGACTCCACGAGCGACGCGGCCGCGATCTCCACGCGCACGATACGTCCTTCGCGGCCGATCAGAGATCCGAACTCCGACTGGCCCGCCAGGTCGATCGCGAGCGCGCCCTGTGCCACGAGCTCCGGCACGGCCGCGCGGATCGACTCGGCAAAGCGCGTGGCCCGCATGCCGTCCGGCACCGGCACGATGAGCTGTGCCGTGGCCGACGATCCGGGATTCGCACCCGACAGGATTTCCTCGTCGGTGGCGCGCCCCACGCGGGCGTACACGCCCCGCGCGCCCAGATCGGCCGCGGCGCGTTCGAGCCGCTCGATCGACTGCGTGGTGATCTCGAGCGCGGTGCCTTCCGGCAACTGCACTTCGGCCACGAGCACGCCTTCGTCCACGCGCGGCAGCACTTCCTTGGGCAGACGAATGAACAGCACCACCATGATCACGAGCAGTACGGCACCGCCCGCGAACACCGGCCCCGGATGCTGCAGCGACCACGCCATGCCGTGTTCGTAGAGGTCGGCCATGCGCGTGCCCCACGCATCGAGCTTGCGCGCCGTCGGGCCCGGCTCGCGCTTCGGCGGCGGCGAGGCCTGGAGCTGCATCGCGCGGCTCCGGCGTCCCACCATCAGCACCGGCATGAGCGAGAGCGAGAGGAGCAGCGACGCGCCCACGGTCATCACCACGCTCAGCGACAGATCGCGGAACAGCGCCGAGGCGAGTCCCTGCACGAAGATGATCGGTCCGAACACGAGCATCGTGGTGAGCGTACCCGCCAGCAGCGGCCCCGACACCTCCTCGGTGCCTACGATGGCCGCGTCGATGTAGCCCATGCCTTCCTCGCGTCGTCGCCCGACGCTTTCGGCCACCACGATCGCGGTGTCCACGAGAATGCCGGTGCCGAGCGCGAGTCCGCCGAGCGAGAGCACGTTGATGGTGACGCCGAGCATCTGGAGCGTCACGAGCGCCACCATCACCGACAGCGGCACGATGAGCCCGATGGCGAGCGACACGCGCCAGTCGCGCAGGAACACGAGGATCATGAGCAGCGACATGAGACCGCCGGCCACGATTTCCTGCCCCAGGTTGGAGAGCGCGTCCACCACGAAATCGGCCTGCGCGGCCACGACCGTGAGCTCCACCGCCGGAAACTCGGCTTCGAGCGATTCGACCGCTTCCATCATGCGGCTGGTCACCGACACGGTGTTCGAGCCGGCATCCTTGTAGACCACGAGTCCGATGGCGTCGCGTCCGTCGAGCCGGGTCACGGTGACCGGATCGGCGAGCATGGTACTCACGGTCGCGACGTCGCGCAGCGTGATGCCGCTCCCCGCGGGACCGATGGGAACGGCGAGGATTTCGTCGGCTTCCCGGAACTCGGTGAGCGCGCGCACCGAAAAGCGGAACTGGCCGCGGCGCACGGTGCCGCCGGCGCCGGCGGCGTTCTGCACGCGGATCGCCTGCGCGACCTCTTCGGGTGTGAGCCCGAGCGCGCGCAGGCGGTCGGGATCCACGTCCACCCGGATCTCGTCTTCCGGCGCGCCCACCACGGCCACCGAGGCCACGCCTTCGATCTGTTCGAGACGGCGTGCGAACACTTCTTCGGCCGTGCGCGCGAGCCCGCGCAGGTCGCCCACGCCGAGCCCGCCCGACAGGTTCCCCTGCAGGCTGTCGCGCGCGGTCCGCTCGGCCTCGCTCGTGGCGCGCATGCCCAGCACGGCGATGGGCCGTTCACCGGGGTCGCTCGTGAGCAGCGTGGGACGTTCGGCGCGCTCGGGGAGTCCGCTGCGCGTGGCGTCGAGCCGCTCGCGCACGTTGAGCACGGTGGTGCGCATGTCGGTGCCCCACCCGAAGCGCGCCGTGGTGGTGACCTCGCCGTTCCGGCTCACCGAGCGCAGCTCCACGAGCCCCGGCGTGGCGGCGATCGCCTGTTCGATGGGTTCGGCGACGTACCGGGAGACTTCGGGCGCCGCCGCGCCCGGATAGTTGGTGCGGATGGTGAGCACCGGCAGCGTCACGTCGGGAAGCAGTGACACCGGCATGCGGCTCAGCGACACGCTGCCGAGCAGCACGACGCCGAGCACGGCGGCGACCGTGGCGACCGGTCGGCGGATGGCGATTCGCGGCAGGGACATGCCCGTCTCCGGCCGCGACTAGTTGCCGTTCCGGCGTGCCGACGCCGGTGTGCGGCGCGGCGCGGCGTCCTCGCGTTCGCGAAGCGCCGAGATGGACACGGCCGCGTCGTGCGTGAGCGTGAGATGGCCGTCCACGATGATCTGATCGCCGGACGTGATGGGAATGAGTCCCGTGGTGGAATCCGGCAGCACTTCGGTTTCCACGCCGTTGCTGCGCCCGGGCTGGATGTACGTCCACTGGCCGCGTCCGTCGCGCACCACGAACACGAGCGGGCGGCCGTCGCGTTCGATGACGGCGCGCGCCGGCACCATGATGCGGTTGGGAAGCCGCTGCGCCTCGAGCTGCACGTCGGCGTACATGCCGGGGCGGAGCGCCGTTTCTCCCGGCACGCGCACGAACACCCGCCCGATGCGCGTGATGCTGTCCACGAGCGGGAGCACGGCGTCGATACGTCCGCGCATGCTGCGTCCGGGCACCGCCGCGCTCGTCACCACCGCTTCGCCGCCCACGCGGATCAGCGGCAGGTCGTGCTCGAGCACCTGCGCTTCGATGCGGAGCGACGAGAGATCGACGACGGTGGCGATGGTCGTTCCGGCGTTGATCCGCTCACCGACCGCGAGGTCGAGACGATCCACGTATCCGTTCACGGGCGAGACGATCACCGACCGCTCGCGCTCCCATTTGGCCCGTTCGAGCCGGACTTCCGCGCCCGCAGCCCCGCTCCGCACGCGAAGCGCCTTGCGCTGCTCGGCCGACGGACCGATGCCCGTCACCAGCGACTCCGGCTCGAAGCTCTCGCGGAACACCTGCTCGCGTTCGTCGAGCGTGGCCTGGGCTTCGCGCACCGCGAGATCGAACGGGTAGGGCTCGAGACGCAGGATCGGCTGTCCCTTCGCGACGCGCTCGCCGGCCCGCACCAGCACTTCGGCAACGGCGCCGCCCACCTCGGAGGAGAGCTTCGCGACGACGTCGCCATAGACTCCGCCCTTCGTGTTCACGCGCAGCACGAGATCGCCTTCCCGCGCCTCCTGGGCGACCACGGGCAGGGCGACGCCGGCGCGCGGTGCCGCACTCTCTTCATCGGAGGCGGGCTGGGCGGAGGCGCCGGTGTCTTCGGCGCCGTCGGCGGTGGACTTGCTGCACGCAGCGAGCGTCGTGCTCAGGAACAGCAGCAGGGTGACGGGACGGAAGCGGACGCGAAGGAGCATGCAGGGATGGGCGCAGGGCGGGGCCGACCGTCAGCGATCGGCAACGGAAGGAGACGGATATTACGGGAAATGCCGAACATTGGTTGCGCCGACCGGGAAAAAGGTTGCCCGGACCGGCCGCGGCGGCCATCGCGGGCGCCGGCGTACCCGTTCGGGAGTATACCCCCGATTCACGACGCGGCCAGAGTCGGGGCCCGACATGCGACCCAAAGTGCGACAGAAATGCGACGTGAGGCTCCGCACGGCCCTCCGGCGTGCTATTCCTCCACAGTGGCATGAAATCGCTTGCCCGTCACGCGCACCGATTGCCGATGGTGAACACCACGTGGGCAGACGGATGTGACATGCTTCATGGTGGATCAGCATCGATCCGTTCGCCTCTGTCCCCTGCCGTGCTGAACGAACCGTCTTCCCCTGTGGATGCCGACGAATCGCTGTCCCGCTACGAAGTGTGGCTGGCCGAGCGAGAGCTGCTTTCGGCGGCCGCCTCGGTGCGCGACCTGTCCGGCGCGCGCACACGCGCCGGCTATGACGCCGCCTGGATGCGTCTCCTGATCGCCCTCTGCAACCTGCCCCTGGCCGAACGGCCGGCGGAGGTGGAACGCGTGATCGAGGCGCTCCGGATGGCGCATCTGCTGCGAAGCCGCGGCAATCTGGCCGGCGATGCCGCGCCCGACACTCCCCCGACTCCCTGACCTACCCCACTCACTCACGAGGACCAGATGCGCGAACCGCTGCTCCCCATGCAAGCCTACGAGACCGATGTCGGCGATGGACGGCGCTGGCTCGGACACCCGACCCAACCGCAAGGCTGGTTCTCCGTGACCCATCTCGCCTACCGGGTCGCGGCGATCCCCCTCGACGACCGGCTGCCGTTTCTCGCCACCCTGCCGGAGTCGGCGCTTCCCGACCCCACACGCCGTCCCACCCACCTGGACCACGACGGTCCGCGCACGTACAACCCCTTCGCGATCGCGGCCGAGCAGTTCCGGGTGGCGGCCGAGGAGATGGAACGCGAGGGCTGTTTCGAAATGGCGTACACCACGGTGGCGTCGGCCGCCCGGATCGTGGTCCGCTCCGACGCGGCCGGCGCGCTCTCGGCCAGCAACCATCTCGCGCGTATCGCCCGCCAGCTCGGCGACCTGGCCACCGCACAGGAGATCTACGAGAGCGTCGTGGAGGAAGCCGGCCGGCGCGGGTTTCGCTCGGTCCGCGGATACGCCCTCGCCGGACTCGGCAACATCGCCACCATGCATGGGAACCGACCCGCCCAGCATCGGTACTTCTCGGAGGCGCTGGCGGTAGCCCCCACGGGATCGGCCCTCGAAGCCGCCGCCCGCTGGGGGCTGATGAACCACGCGCTGGCCACCGAGTCCCTGGCTGATGCGCTGATCCACGGCTGGCGCGCCTACGATCTGGCCACGACCGACGATGAGCGGGCCGGCATCCTCTCCAATCTCGCCTCCGTGGCCTTCCGGGGCCGGTTTCTGGAGGCGGCGATCTCGGGATACGAGAATGCGCTCCGCATGGCCAGGCCGACCCGGCTCTGGCTCAGCATCGCGGCTTCGGCCGCCGAGGCGGCCGGCGCCGGCGGACGGGAATCACTGCTCCACCGGCTCGAGGAGGAGGGACGGCGCCACGGCGGGGCCGCCGCCATCCCGTTCGAACAGGGGCAATGGCTGCTGGGGCTCGCCCAGGGATGGGCAGCGACCGGCGCCGAAGCGCCGGCCGTCCGTTTTGCCCGGGAAGCCCGGACTCTGGCGCTTTTCCACGAGTTTCACGAACTTGCATGGCGAGCCGATGAACTGCTGGATCGGGTCACCGCGCGGGCTGCCGACATGGTTGAAGAGGAGCACTCGATTCCCGATGTGGAATCGCTCCCCGAATCAACCCGCGTCGGACTGGCCCGGTTGCGTACCGTGACTGTCTGAGCCGGTCCGGAGTCAGCTCACACCCACGGCATCGTATCGAAGCTGGCCGTGGGTTCGGGGGTGTCCACGCCGGTGGGGGAACCGGTGCAGGCAGCCAAGGCGAACGAGCTGATCAGGGCGACGGCGAGGAGGCGGAACGAACGTGACATGCGGGACTCCGGTGAGGGTTGACTCACAAGTAGCGGTTCCCGCGCCGGCCCGGGTGCTCGCCATCGGCAATTGGTGCGCACCACGGGCAATGGGTTTCGTGCCAGCCCATGTCTGACCGCCGGGTGGCCCTGCTGTTCGGCGACCGGGTGGCCCACGCCCGGCTCGCCGAAGCCCTCCGCGGCCATGCCGCGCTCTGGGCCACCGACACCGTCGACGCGGTCGAGCAGGTGCTCGCCGAGCCGTCCACGGTCGCGGCCACGGTCATCCTCTTCACCCCGTCGCGGCAGCGGGACGCCCTGCGCGCCGCCGAACGGCTTCGGACCGCGTATCCGGAGCACCCGGTCATCGGCTACGTCGACCCGCGCACGCTCAGCTCCCAGCTCATTCTCGAGACGGGGCGTGCGAACCTCGCCGATCTCATCCTGCGCGACGTCGACGACTCGCGGGCGGTCCTGCAGCGGGTACTGCGGAACGCCGAACAGCCCGGCCTGGCCCGCCGCATCGCCGAGCAGATGAGCGCGGGGCTGCCGCGGAACGTGCGGATCACCGTGCAGTTCATCGGCCGGCACCTGCGCGACCCGCTCGACGTGCCCACGATCGCGGCCGGGCTCGGCATCAGCCGGCGCACGCTGCACCACCGCCTCGGACAGGAGGGAAGCCCCACGGCCGGTGAGCTCGTGAGCTGGTGCCGGGTGCTCTACACGGTCCATCAGCTTTCGCGTGCCGGCGCGCCGCTCGCCGCCATCGCCACGCAGCTCGACATGCCGTCCTGGCGCACCGTCAACCATCTGCTGCGCCGGTACCTGGGGTCCGGCGCCCCCGGGTGGCGGCACCCCGAGGCGTTCCGGGACGCGCTGCACGCCTTCCACGCGGCGTTCGCCCGCCGTCCCCCCGCGCCCATGGTGTGCTGGGTCGAGGCCGGCGCCGCGGTCGTGGGCCGGCAGGGTATCGACCGGCCAGGGCCCGCGCAGGCCCGCGCCTTGCTCGGACCGGGTGGACGCCGTTAGTCTTTCAGGTCTGTGGGGCCGCTGGTCGTCAGCGGATCTGCGCGAGTAGCTCAGTTGGATAGAGCGTCGCCCTCCGGAGGCGAAGGTCACAGGTTCGAATCCTGTCTCGCGCGTTGTCGGCTGTCCGTTCGGGTCGTCCCGGCATTGACCGGAGCGGGTGCGGCGGGTACGTTCGCCTGCCCACCCCTCTCCCGTCGCGCCGCGTGCACGTCGCCGAACTCAAACGGAAGTCGGTGCAGGAGCTGCAGGCCCTCGCCGCTTCTCTGCACGTCACCAATACGTCGGGCCTGCGCAAGCAGGACCTCATCTTCCGCATCGAGCAGGCGCTGCTCGATGCGGAAACCACGTTGTACGGGGAAGGAGTGCTCGAAGTGCTCCCCGAAGGGTACGGATTCCTGCGGGCGCAGGATTTCAACTACCTCTACGGCCCCGACGACATCTACGTCTCTCCGTCGCAGGTGAAGCGGTTCGATCTCCGCACCGGCGACACGGTCATGGGCGAAGTCCGCCCGCCGAAGGAGGGCGAGCGCTATCTCGCGTTGCTCAAGGTGGAGCGTATCAACGGTCTCGATCCCGAGAAGGCGAAGCAGCGGATCTCCTTCGACAATCTGTCCCCCCGCTATCCCGACGAACGCATCCGCCTCGAGCACGAGGGCGGAGACGTGGCCTGTCGACTCTGCGACATCATCGCCCCGCTCGGCAAGGGACAGCGCGGGCTCATCGTCGCTCCCCCCAAGGCCGGCAAGACCATCCTGCTGCAGCAGGTCGCCAACGCGATCGCGGTCAACCATCCGGAAATCACGCTCATCATTCTCCTCATCGACGAGCGCCCGGAAGAAGTGACCGACATGCAGGCCAGCGTGCCGTCGGCCGAAGTCATCAGCTCCACCTTCGACGAACAGCCCGACCGGCACGTGCAGGTGGCCGACATGGTCATCGAAAAGGCCAAGCGGCTCGTCGAAAGCGGACGCGACGTCGTCATCCTGCTCGATTCCATCACCCGCCTCGGCCGCGCGCACAACGCGATCGCGCCCTCGGGCGGCAAGATCATGTCCGGCGGCGTGGAGGCGCAGGCGCTGCAGAAGCCCAAGCGCTTCTTCGGCTCCGCGCGCAACGTCGCCGAAGGCGGATCGCTCACCATTCTCGCCACCGCGCTCATCGAGACCGGCTCGCGCATGGACGACGTGATCTTCGAGGAGTTCAAGGGCACCGGCAACATGGAGCTCGTGCTCGATCGCAAGATCGCCGACAAGCGGATCTTTCCCGCGATCGACGTGAACAAGTCGGGGACCCGCCGCGAAGAGCTGCTGCTCACGCCGTTCGAGCAGCAGCGCATCTACCTGCTGCGGTCGTTCGTGAGCGAGATGCCGAGTGACGACGCCATGCTGTTCCTGCTCAAGCGGCTGGAACGGACGGGAACGAATCAGGAGTTCTTCGAGCGGATGCACGAGGCGTAGGCCCCCGCCTCCGCACATCGTCCACTTCCATCATGCCCTGCCGAACGCTCGCCATCGACTGGGGGGATCGCCGCATCGGCCTCGCCGTGAGCGACGAGCTCGGTCTCCTCGCGTCTCCTGCCGGCGTCGTCACGCGCCGCGCCGGCAAGCGCCCGCCCATCGCGGAGCTCCTCCGCCGGGCCGACGCGCTCCGTGTCGACGCCATCGTCTTCGGCCTTCCCATCGACGGCGACGGCAACGAAACGCCGCGCTCGGCCGAAGTGCGCGACGTGGCCGCCCGGCTCGCGGCCCGCACCACTCGCCCCGTGCGGCTCGTGGACGAACGGTTCACCACCGCCGCGGCGCTCCGCACCGTGCGCGACCAGGGCGGAAGCACGCGCGGCCGCAAGGGTGACGTGGACGCGCTCGCCGCCGCGATCCTGCTCGAGCAGGTGCTGCAGGCCGAACGCGGCGGCATCACGCTCGGCGAGCCGGTCGAACCGGCGCCGGGCGCGTCCGGCGCATCGCCGGAGACCGCCGAATGATGCCGCGCCGTGGCTACCGCTCTCTCGCCGGCGCGCTCGCGCTGTGCGCCGTCACCGCGGCATGCGGCGGCAGCGCGGACGGGGACCCGGTTCGCATCACCGTGCCCACGGGCGCGTCGTTCCGCGCCGCCGCGGATTCGCTCGAACGGGCCGGTGTCATTCGCTCGGCGCGGTTCTTCCGCTGGTACGCGGCCATCGGCGGCCGCGACCGCGCGATCAAGGCCGGCACGTACGCGCTCCGCCCCGGCCAGCCGTGGCGCGACGTGCTCGATGCGCTCGTGCAAGGCGACGGCCTGCTCGTCACCGTCACCATCCCCGAAGGGTTCGACCTGCGCATGATCGTGCCGCGCCTCGCCCGCGCGCTCGAGGTGCCGGAAGATTCCGTACGCAGTGCAGCGAGCGATTCCGCGTGGCGCGCCGAGCGCGACATCCCCGCGGCCACGCTCGAAGGCTATCTCTTTCCCGCCACCTACACGTTCCCCGCCGGCACGAGCGCGCGACGCGCCGTGGCCGCCATGCTCGAACGCTTCGACGCCGTGTGGCGTCCCGAGTGGGACGCGCGCGTGGAAGCGCTCGGCATCACGCGGCACGAGGCCGTGACGCTGGCGTCGCTCGTGGAGAAGGAGGCGCGTGTGGCCGAAGAGCGGCCCGTCATCGCCGCCGTGTACTGGAACCGCGTGAAGCGCGGCATGCTCCTCCAGGCCGACCCCACCGTGCAGTACGCGCTCCCAGAGCACGTGGAGCGTGTGCTGTTCGTACACCTGGAGATCGATTCGCCGTACAACACGTATCGCTACGAAGGATTGCCGCCCGGACCCATCGCATCGCCGGGCGAAGCGAGCCTCGACGCCGCGCTCAATCCGGCGGACGTCCCGTACCTGTATTTCGTGGCGCATCCGGACGGACATCACGAGTTCCGCAACACCTTCGCCGAGCATCAGCAGGCGATCGCCATGGTGCGTCGTGAAGCGCGCCGCCGGAACGCCGAACGCGAGAGCGTCGAGCGCGGACGTCCGGGCGATTCCGGAGCGCAGCCGTAATGCGCGCGTCCCCGGTGCCGTGGACACCCGACGCCGTGCGCGCGGCGCTCGCCGTCGTGGCCATCACCGATGATCTCCGCGACGGCATCGACGGGCTCGTGGAACGCGCCATCGCCGCCGAACGCGGCGGCGTCACCATGGTGCAGGTGCGGCTCAAGCAGGCCACGTCGCGCGAGCTGCTGCGCATCACGCGCGCGCTCGTAGGCGCGCTCCACGTGCCCGTGATCGTGAACGATCGGGTGGACATCGCCGTGGCCGCCGGTGCCGCCGGCGCGCACCTCGGCATGCAGGATCTCCCCATCGCGCTCGCCCGCACGCTCGTGCCGGCCGGCTTTCTGCTGGGCGTTTCGCTCGGCGCACCCGGCGAGCTCACCGAGCTCGACGATGCCGAGTACGTAGGCGTGGGCCCCGTGTTCGCCACGCCGAGCAAGCACGACGCCGGGGCGGCACTCGGCGTGGAAGGAGCAGCAGCGCTCGCCCGTCTGGCCGGCCGGCCGGCGGTAGCGATCGGCGGCGTGAACGTGGAGAATGCGCGCGCCCTCACGGCCGCCGGCTTCGACGGCGTGTCCGTGATTCGCGCCGTGCTGTCGGAACCCGAACCGGAACGTGCGGCGCACGCGCTGCGGACCGCCGTGACGGAGGGACTCGAAGCGCGCGCCGCTGGAGAGTCCACGGCCTCGACCAACCGAAACCGGTGAGCGCCATGGCAGGCCGCCTTCCCACCTGTACGGTGCTCGTCACCACCTACAACTGGCCTGCCGCGCTGTCCCTCGTGCTCACGGCGCTCCGCGCGCAGGATCATCCTCCCGACGAAGTGATCGTGGCCGACGACGGGTCCGGGCCGGAGACGGCGCAGGTGATCACGCGCCACGCCGCCGGCTTTCCGACCGCGCTCCGTCACATCTGGCAGCCCGACGAAGGGTTTCGTGCCGGCGCGATCCGGAACCGTGCCGTCGAGGCCGCCGGAAGCGACTACATCGTGCAGATCGACGGCGACATGCTCCTGCACCCGGCGGCCGTGCGACATCATCTCGCGCGGGCCCGGCGCGGCACCTTCGTGCAGGGGAGCCGCGCGCTGCTCGACCGGCGGCTCACCAGCGAGTTGCTGCAGTCGGGACGAACGCGCGTGCATACCTTCGAACGGGGCGTGCGACACCGCGTCAACGGCTGGTATCTCCCCGCGCTCGCTCCACTGATCATTCGCGTGCCGCAGGATCCGCTGCGCCGGGTGCGCGGCTGTCACGTCGCGTTCTGGCGCGACGATATGCGCCGGGTGAACGGCTACAATGAAGCCATGACCGGCTGGGGCCTGGAGGACAGCGAGTTCGTGGCCCGTCTCCAGCATGCCGGCGTGCGGCGGCGGGCCCTCAAGTTCGCCGCCGTCGCATGGCATCTCTGGCACGACGAACGCTCGCGCGATGCCGTGCCGCGCAATCGGGCGATCTACGAGCAGACGCTCGCCACCCGTGCCACGTGGTGCGAACACGGTCTCGTGAATCCCCTCACCGGACCCACCGCCCCTCCCGGCGTCGACATCGCCTGATGCCTCCGTCCCTTTCCCACGCCACGGTCAACCGCCGCGCCGAACAGCGCCTCGCGCGCGGACATCCGTGGATCTTCCGGAGCGACGTGCTGCACGCACCCACGGCGCCGGCCGGCGCCGTTCTCATGCAGGCCGCGAACGGCCGGCCGCTCGGCACCGCGCTCTGGAGCCCCGCGTCGGAGATCTCGCTGCGCCTCATCGAAGCGCGTCCCGATCACCCGGTCGACGCCGCGTGGTGGCACGCGCGCATCGGCGCCGCGATCGCGCGGCGCGCGCCGCTCTTCGCGCACACCAATGCGCTCCGGCTCGTGCACGGCGAAGGCGACGGCCTCCCGTCGCTCGTGGTGGACCGGTACGACCGCTGGCTCGTGGTGCAGCTCCTGTCGGCCGGGCTCGAAGCATGGCGCCCCGCGATCCTCGACGCGCTCGTGGCGCACACGGGCTGCGAGGGGATCCTCGCGCGCAACGATCCCGCCGTGCGCGCCCGGGAAGGGCTCCCGCGCGAAACCGTGGAGCTCATGGGCGCCGTTCCGCGCACGATCGAGGTGCACGAGCACGGCGTGCGCTTCTTCGCCGCGCCGTGGGACGGACAGAAGACCGGCGCCTTCCTCGACCAGCGCGACAACCGTGTGCTCATCGGCACGAAGGCCCGCGGGCGCGCCCTCGACTGCTTCGCCTATCACGGCTCCTTCGCGCTGCACCTCGCGCGGCAGGCCGAGGAGGTCGTCGCGCTCGACATCTCCGCCCCCGCGCTCGCCCGCGCGTCGGAGAACGCCGCGCTCAACGGGTACGACAATCTCTCCACGCACACGGGCGATGCCTTCGACACCATGCGGGCGTGGTTCCGCGAGGGCCGGCGCTTCGACACGATCGTGGTGGATCCGCCCGCGTTCGCCAAGTCGCGCGCCGCGCTGGACGGGGCGCTCCGCGGCTACAAGGACGTGAACCTGCAGGCCATGAAGCTGCTCGCGCCGGGGGGCCTCCTCTTCAGCGCGAGCTGTTCGCATCACGTGGACCGCGGCACGTTCCTCGACATGCTGCAGGCGGCTGCCGCCGACAGCGGCCGTCGGTTCGCGATCCGCGCCGTCACGGGCCAGGGACTCGATCACCCGGAGATCGTGACGATCCCCGAAACCGGATATCTGAAAGGGGCGCTGCTGGAAGACGTCGGCGCATGAAACTCGCGGAAAACCCTTGCGCATTCCCGATGTATGCCTAGTATTTGTCCACACCTTTCCACACCGGGGCATGCCCTTCCAGAATCCGCGGTCGCTCAAGCACGAATACGAGCTGTACGTCGAACGCGAGATCGAGGACTACAAGGACTCGATCCCGCGGAGCGCCATCCTCAAGATCGGGGATGAAGCGGTAGCCGCGCTCGCGGGTCAGGCGCAGGTCGCGCTCACGGAAATCCTGATCTGGCAGGAAGTCGACCGCATCATCTCGCGGCGGCTCCGGTTGCCGGCCTACCAGACGTGGCGTCGCCGGCGGCTCAAGGAGCTGGAGCAGTATCGCCGCCCCGAGCACTGGGGCATCGACCCCAATGCCGTGCTCGTGCGCGAGCTGCAGCATTCCCCCGATCGCCACGTGCTCGTGGCCGGCGCCGCGCGCGAAGGGCAGGCGCTCTTCCTCGCCGCCAACGGTTGTGCCGTCACCGCGATCGATCCCGCGACCGATGCGATGCAGCGCATGTTCGCCGCCGCGCAGCAGGCCGGCCTCCTCGACCGGGTGCGGGGGTACTGCGCCGATCTCACGGACTGGAGCCCGGACGTGGAGCTGCACGCGGTGGTGTGCAGCGCGGCCGCGCTCGCTGCGCTCTCCCCGGCCGATCGCGATCGGGTGATCAGCGTGCTGCAGCGCGCCACGGCCGACGGCGGCGTGCATCTCGTGGAAACCGTGGCCGCCGATGCGGCGAATACGACGACGGGGACCACGACGGCGGGCGCGATCGTGATCCCGATCGAGGAGCTCGAAACCCGCTACCGCGGGTGGCAGGTGTCGCTCGAGCGCACGCGTGACAACGGCAGCCGTACCTTCCTCGCCCGCAAGGAAGCGGTGGCCTGAGGCGTTCCGGCCGTGTCATGATGACACGGCAGCGTCTCTCCTTGTCCGTGTCCTTATGACACTCGATACCGGATTATTGGTTTTCCTGTTTTTGGAAAATCAACGACAACAACACCTTACAAGCTCGCCATCGCCGGGCATGATACCTGCTCCATGAGAGGACGATGAGCGCGCCAACGCCGGCGCGTCCCGAAGTCCCGAATGCGGGTGGAGGTCTGCCCTTATGCGACTCAATCGTAAGAACTCCCCAACGGCCGACAATGAGCCGATGGGAATCGTGATCGCCGATGGCGGTGCGCCGGAAACGGCCACCCGGTTTCTCGCCTACGTCTGGGGCCCCGTCCCCGACGAGGACGACGCGCCCAGCGACGAACCGCTGCTCGCGGCCGCGACGGCGGCCTGACACTCGGCGCCGCGCGCGCCACACACGAACACGCGCCGCTCAACAGGCGGAAACGCGAAAGACGCCGGCAGACATGCCGGCGTCTTTGCGTTCGACGAATCCCGAAGGACCCGCGACAGGGTCGGACTTACATCGCGGCCGCAGCCGGGGCTTCAGCCGCCGCGCGCTTCCGCGTGGTCTTCCGGCGTCCGGCCTTCTTCGCGGCCTTCTTCCGACCGGCCTTCTTGGCGACCTTGCGGCCAGCCTTCTTGGCGGTCTTCTTGCGGCCCGCCTTCTTGGCGACCTTGCGGCCGGCCTTCTTCGCGGTCTTGCGACCGGCCTTCTTGGCGACCTTGCGGCCGGCCTTCTTGGCGGTCTTCTTGCGACCCGCCTTCTTCGCGGTCTTGCGCGTGGCCTTCTTGGCGGTCTTGCGACCGGCCTTCTTCGCGGCCTTCTTGCGCGCGCCCTTCTTGGCTGGTGACATCTGAAATGCTCCTCACGAGGAGGGTGGTGTGCCCGGTCTCCCCCGGTGGAGACTCGAGCGACGTATCACCGGCCGTACAACGGAGCGAGCTCCCGGCTTGGTGATACGCTGGACATGCGCACCGCGAACGGTGTGCACGTACAGGGGTGGCGAACGGGTGTCGGATGTGGACGTCGCGACAGGACACGACGTCACGTGATCAGACGGCGTCGCTGAGACTGGTGAAGGTGAAATCGCGAACCTTGAGCGGGGGCATGACGACGGCCTGGCCCGGCCCGCCGCTTTCACTGGCGCTCACACGCACCGGTGCGCCCATCGCTTCGACGTTGTTCAGCATGAAGATCGGCGACTCGTTCCAGCGCAGGTTCTTCACCGCGCGGGTCACGCGTCCGTTCTCGATCAGGAAGGTGCCGTCGCGCGTGAGTCCGGTGTAGAGAATCGTGCGCGGATCCACGGGACGGATGTACCAGAAGCGGGTGATGAGGAGTCCGCGCTCGGTGGACGCGATCATCTCCTCCAGGCTCGAGTTCCCGCCGAGCATGCGCAGCGAGCCGGAGAACGCCGACGGCTCCACGCCCTGCTGCTGCGCCCAGAACCGGTCGTACGCGAGGTTCTTCACCACGCCGTTCTCGATCCACGTCATCTTCGCCGTGGGCAGGCCGTCGCCGCCGAACGTGGTGCCGTAGGCTTCGGGATCGAGCGGGTCGGAGAGCAGCGTGACGCGCTCGTCCACGACCTTCTGTCCGATCTTGGTGCCGCCGCCCGGTTTCGAGAAGAACGAGCGCCCTTCGTCGGCCGCGCGCGCCTGCGCGGCGCCGCTGATGAGCTGCACGAGATTGCCCACGGCCGTGGGTTCGAGCACCACGGTATACCGGCCGGGTTCCACGGCCACGGGATTCACGGAGCGGCGCGCCTTCTCGATCGCGCGCGCGCCCAGCGCCGCGGCATCGATGCGCGACCAGTCGTGATGCGTGGCGCCGGCCCAGCCGGAGCCGGTGCCGTCGGGCGTGCGCACCGTGGTGGTGAGCGCCACGCCCGTCTGCTCGCGCCACGCGAAGAGCCCGCGCGACGTGGCCACGGCCGTGGAACCGGTGTTCGCTTCGAGATACCCGGTGGCGATGAGATCCGCGGCCGCGGCCGGATTGGTGATGGCCTGCACCGCGCTCGCGCGTCCCGCCGGATCGAGCCGTGCCGTGGTCTGCGCGAAACCGCCGCCGTCGAGATACTGCTGCGGGCCGAGCTCGGGGAGCATCTCCGGATCATCCGGCGCGAGCCGCGCCAGCGCTTCGGCGCGCTGCACCACCGCGCGCAGCGAGTCGTCGTCGAGCCGGTTGGTGGTGGCGCTGCCGGCCTTCTTCCCGAACACCGCGCGCACCGTGATGGTGACGTTGGTGTTGTCGCCGGCCGTGGAGATCTGGTTCACCGCGAAGCGGGTGTTGGCCGACGACCCGGAGTTCACGTTCACCCGCATCTCGTCGGCCGTGGAGAAGCCGAGCACGCGTGTGGTGAGCGCCCGCGCCTGGTCGCGCGTGAGGTGCGGCGCGGCGCCCTGCTGGAACAGCGAACGCGGGCCGCTCATCCCTGCCGTCCCGTGTTGATCACGTTCACCTGGCGGTGCCGCGTGGGCGGGCAGCCGTGGCTCACGGCATTGGACTGCGACGGCTGACCCTTGCCGTCGCCGAACGCGCCGCCGAGCTCGTAGCTGCGCCGGCCGCCGATCATGTCCATGCCGCCCCAGAACTCCGGCGTGCGCATCTGGTACGCCACGTCCTTGAGCATGCCCACGATCTTCCCGCCGCGGATCTCGTAGAAGAGCTGCCCGCCGAACTGCGCGTTGTAGCGCTGCTGGTCGATGGAGAACGACCCCTCGCCCACGATCGCGATCCCGCGGTCGGTGGCCGCGATGAGGTCGTCCCAGCCGAGGTCCTGCTCGCCCGGCAGCAGCGACACGTTGGGCATGCGCTGGAACTGCACGTCGGCCCAGCTCTGCGCGTACGAGTTGCCGTGCGACCGCACCGGCAGCCCCTGCGACCCGTACCAGTCGGCCAGGTACGGCGCCTGCTCGCGCGTGGTCTGGTAGTCGTTCATGATGCCGTTCCTGATGATGAGGTACTCGTCGGGCTTGACCCCCTCATCGTCCCAGCCCACCGCCGCGAGCGACCCGTCCTGCGACCGGTCGGCCTGCACGTTCATGAACTCCGGCCCGTACTTGAGCTTGCCGAGCACCGCCTCCGGCGGCGCCACGAAACTCGTGCCGGCGTAGTTGGCTTCGAACCCGAGCGCCCGGTCGAGCTCCGTGGGATGCGCGATGGATTCGTGGATCGTGAGCCAGAGGTGCGTGGGGTGCAGGATGAGATCGTAGCGTCCCACCTCCACCGACTTCGCGCCGAGCTTCTCCATGGCCTCCGTGGCCCACCGCTCGGCGTTCACCACGAGGTTCGCGTCGAGCACGTGCTCGTAGCCGCGCCCCATCGGCTGGATGTCGGTGGACTGCCGCGACTGGAAATCCCCCGCCGCCATGTTCACCGCCTGGCACGTCATGCTCGGCTGCGCGCGGTAGATCGTCTGCACCACGAACGTGCCGTCGGTGGTGGCGAGCGTCTTCTCCTCGCGCAGGAAGAACATCGACGAGTTCACGAACCCCATGCCCTGGCCGCCCGGCTTGAGCACCTTGAGCGCGGCCTCGTTGGCCTGGAGGAGGAGACCGACCTGGTCCTCGATGGCGACGTCGAACGGATCGATGCGCGCCGGCGAACGCCATGTGCCCTCGGGCGTGGGCGTGACCGGCGCGAGCGTGACCGGGCGCCGCAGCGCCGACCGGTTCGCGCGCGCCTGCGCCACCGCCTGCCGCGCCACACGCGTCACCTCGTCGCGCGTGAGGTCGTGCGTGGCCGCGAACCCCCACGCCCCGTCCACCAGCACCCGCACGCCGATCCCGAACGTCTCGTTGTCCACGAGGCCGAGCACGCGCTGTTCGCGCGTGGCCACGGTGCGCACGTTGTTGCGGCTGATGCGGGCGTCGGCGTAGGATGCGCCGGCCGAACGGGCGGCATCGAGCGCGAGCATGGCGAGGTCGCGGGAGACGGCGTCTCCCGGCGTGCCGGGGCGGGACGGCGCGGTGCCGTGGGACGCGAGATCCGCTGCCGACAGCAGCGAAGGTGCGCCGACGGTGAGACCGAGCGCCGCCGCGGCGGCGCTGGTGCCTTGGAGAAACTCGCGTCGGTTGAGGGCCACGCAGTTCCGGGGTTCAGTGGTCGCGGCCGCCGATGTGGACAGCGCGCGCAAGTCGTTGAATTGACGCGAATATACGTGTGGACATTTCAGATGCGCAATAGCGCGTATAAAGAACGCGCGCGGAAATGAGCGCGCGGCACGCGCCGAACACCCGCCGCGCGCGCCCGAATCGCCCGCGTCGCGCACCGGAATCGCGTCCGCGGCGCATCCCGCGCGCCCTTCCACCCACCCGGACGCGGTGCGACCTTTGACCTGCGCGCGCGCGTCGCCGCGCGGCGCGCCACTCCCATCGCCCCCATCGCATCGCCCCGTGAAAGCGCTCGTCAAGCAGTCCGCCGCACCCGGCCTTACCCTCACCGACGTTCCGGAACCCCGCATCCGCGACGACGAAGTCCTCATCCGCGTCCGGCGCGCCGGCGTCTGCGGCACCGACGTCCACATCTACGAATGGGACGCGTGGGCGCAGGGACGCTGCCGTCCGCCGTTCGTGGTCGGCCACGAGTTCGCCGGCGACGTCGTCGAAGTCGGCCGCCTCGTGGAATCCGTCGCCGTCGGCGACCGCGTCACCGCCGAGGGGCACATCGTCGACGACCGTTCCCTCTTCTCCCGCACCGGCAACGCGCACGTCGACCCGTCCACGAGCATCATCGGCGTGGACCGCGACGGCTGCTTCGCCGAGTACATCGCCATGCCGGCCACCAACGTCTGGCACCTGGACGACGCGGTCAGCTACGACATCGGCGGCATCCACGATCCCATGGGGAACGCGTTCCACACCGCGCTCACCGCCGACATCCCGGGATCCGTGGTGCTCGTCACAGGCTGCGGTCCGATCGGCGCGTTCGCGGTGGGCATCTGCCGCGCCGCCGGCGCCGCGCACATCATCGCCACCGACGTGAACCCGCGCCGTCTCGAGCTTGCGCGCACCATGGGCGCGCACGACGCCGTGCACCCCGACGAAGCCGCCGCGCTCGTGCACGCGGCCACCGACGGCCACGGCGCCGACGTCGTGCTCGAGATGTCCGGCGTCCCCGCCGCCGTGCACCAGGCGTTCGCGCTCGCCCGCCCGGCCGGCCGCGTCAACATGCTCGGCATCCCCACCCGCCCCATCGACGTGGACTTCGCCTCCGAGATCATCTTCAAGGGGCTCACCATCTACGGCGTGGTCGGCCGCCGCATGTACGACACCTGGCACCAGATGACCCGCTTCCTCCGTGCCGGCATCTTCGATCCCACGCCCGTCATCACGCACCGCCTGCCGCTCGAAGCGGTCGACGAGGCCATGCACCTCATCAAGTCCGGCGAAGCCGGCAAGGTGATCTTCGACATCACCTGACCGCCCTCATCTCTCCGCCTCCGCGTTCCCCGATCCGCCGCCCATGCTCAACCAAGCGTTCGTCGCCGTGTGCGACGCCGACATCGCCCAGCTCAAGGCCGACCGCGTCTACAAGCGCCTCAACCACCTCGAGTCCCCGCAGGGCGCCCGCGTGCGCATGGAAGGGCGCGGCGAGGTCATCGTCCTCTCCTCCAACAACTACCTCGGCCTCGCCAACCACGACAAGGTGGTGAACGCCGGCATCGTCGCGCTCCGCGAGTACGGCGCCGGCACGGCCAGCGTGCGCTTCATCTGCGGCACCTTCGCCCTGCACCGCGAGCTCGAAACCGAGCTCGCGGGGCTCGTGGGCACGCCCGCCGCCCTGTCGTACGTGTCGGCCTGGAACGCCAACGAGGCGTTCACCCCCACGCTCGCCGGCGCCGACGACGTGGTCATCTCCGACGAGCTCAACCACGCCTCCATCATCGACTCGATCCGCCTCGCCAAGTCCATCACCAAGTGCCGGAGCGCCGTCTACCGGCACAGCGACATGGACGACCTGCGCGACAAGCTCGAGGCCGCGAAGGACGCCCGCCGCCGCTTCATCTGGACCGACGGCGTCTTCTCCATGGAAGGCAGCATCGCGAAGCTCCCCGACATCCTCGACCTGGCCCGCCGCTACGACGCGATCGTGATCATGGACGACTCGCACGCCACCGGCGTGCTCGGCGCCACCGGACGAGGCACCGCCGAACACTTCGGCGTGGTGGGCGAGGTGGACGTCATCACCTCCACGCTCGGCAAGGCGCTCGGCGGCGCCGCGGGCGGCTTCGTGGCCGGCGCGGAATCGGTCGTGGACCTGCTCACGCAGCGCTCGCGTCCCCAGCTCTTCTCCAACGCCCTCCCGCCCACCGTGGCCGCGTCGTCGCTCGCCGCCGTGCGCGTGCTGCAGGACGAACCCGACCGGGTGACGCGTCTCCGTGAAAACGCGAACTGGTTCCGCGGTGCGATCAGCGAAGCCGGCTTCTCGCCGCTCGCCGGCGAAACGCCCATCGTGCCCATCATCGTGGGCGAAACCGCGCTCGCCATCCGCATGAGCGAACTGCTCCTCGACCAAGGCGTGTTCGTGACCGGGTTCGGATTCCCGGTCGTGCCCAAGGGCGAGGCGCGCGTGCGCTGCCAGGTGAGCGCGGATCACACCCGCGACGATCTGGAACAGGTGGTCGAAGCCTTCAAGGTGGCGGGACGCACGGCCGGGATCCTCAAGTAGGAAAACCGCGCCGGCGTCCGACGCCTCGCGCTCCGGACGCCGGCGACTTCTTCAACACGCAGGCAGGTGGTGGATCATGGGTGACCTCTTCGCGCGTGCCGCCGGTGCGGCGCTGCTCTCGCTCGCCTGCGCCGCGGCGCCGCTGCACGCCCAGTTCGTGCGTCCCGTCACCGGCGTTCCCACGCCGAGCGCGCACACCGGTCTCGAGATCGGCGCCGATCGCGTGCTCGCCGACTGGGCGCAGATCACCGGCTACTTCGGCGCCCTCACCCGCGCCGTGCCGCGGCAGATGCGCCTCGACACGCTCGGCCGCACCACCGAGGGACGGCCGTTCGTCGTGGCCGCCATCTCGTCCCCCGACAACATCGCCCGCCTCGACGAGATCCGCGCCACGCAGGCGCGGCTCGCCGATCCGCGCGGCCTGAGCGCCGACGAGGAAGCCCGGCTCACCGCCCGGCAACCCGTCGTGCTCTACATCTCCTGCAACCTGCACTCCACCGAGATCGGCGCGTCGCAGATGGCCATGGAGCTCGCCTACCGGCTCGCCACCCTGGACACCCTGCAACGCCAGCTCGAGCATGTGGTCGTGCTGCTCGCGCCGTCCATGAATCCCGACGGCCAGCAGATGATCACCGACTGGTACCGCGAAGGGCTCGGCACCCCGTTCGAAGGCGGGCCCATGCCGTGGCTCTACCATCCGTACGTGGGGCACGACAACAACCGCGACTGGTTCATGGTCACGCAGACCGAAACGCGCCTCGTCACCGACTATCTGTACCGCCGCTGGTTCCCGCAGGTCTTCTATGACGTGCACCAGCAGGGGAACCGCGGCATGCGCCTCACCGTGCCCCCGCACGTGGACCCGATCAACGGCAACCTCGATCCGCTCATCGTGCGCAGCATCAACCTCGTGGGCATGCAGATGCAGTTCGCGCTCGAGGGCGCGGGCAAGACGGGCGTGGGTGACGGCGTCACGTACGACCTCTGGTGGCACGGCGGCGCGCGCTCCACCCCCACGCGGCACAACATGGTGGGGCTCCTCTCCGAGGCCGCGAGCGCCCGCATCGCCACGCCCATCACACAGTCGGCCGACGAGCTCACCGGTCACCCGCGCGGCCTTCCCACGTACGAGCGCAAGGTCAACTTCCCCAATCCGTGGATGGGCGGCACCTGGCGGCTGCGCGACATCATGGACTACGAGCTCATCGCCGCCGAGGCGCTGGTGGAGCTGCTCGCCACGCAGCGCGCGAGCTTCGTGCGCAACCACGTGCAGCTCGCCCGCCGGCAGATCACGCTCGGCACCGCCGAAGCGCCGTATGCGTACGTGATCCCGTCCGGGCAGCGCGACCCGAGCGCCGTGCAGCGGCTCGTGGAAGTGCTGCGCGTGGGCGGCGTGGAGGTGAGCCGGGCGTCGGCGGCATTCACCGCGAACGGACGCGAGTACCCGGCCGGTTCGTACATCGTGTCCATGGCGCAGCCGTTCCGCGCGCATGCCAAGGATCTCCTCGAGGCGCAGCGTTTCCCGCGCATGCAGCAGTATCCGGGCGGGCCGGTGGACCCGCCGTACGACGTGGCCGGCTGGACGCTCCCCATGCAGCTCGGCGTGGTGGCCGATGCCGTGAACGACGCGCCGCTCCGCGCAGTGCCGGCCACGCCCGTCCTGGAGTTCCACGACCGCGCCGCCACCTGCACGCCGGCCGCCGCGCGCGGCGCCGTGGCGCTCGATCTCCGCGACACGCGGTCGTATGCGATTCTCGCCCGCGCGCTCGGCGCCGGCATCCGCGCGCGCGCGAGCAGCGCGCCCGTCACCACGGCGGGCGGCGCCACGCTCCCCGCGGGCACGGTGATCCTCGATCGTCTCCCCGCCGCGTCCGCGCTCGCCGGGGAGCCCGTGTGCGCGCATCAGGCGCACGCCGTGGCGCGCGTGCCCGAGGGCACGACACTGCTCCGCGCTCCGCGCATCGCGCTCTACAAGCCGTGGACCGCGAACATGGACGAAGGGTGGACGCGCTGGGTGTTCGAGCAGTTCGGCGTGCCGTTCACCAGCCTCACCGATTCCATGGTGCACGCCGGCGATCTCGGCCGTCGGTTCGATGTGATCGTGGTGCCGGACATGCCGCTCCGTCAGATGCGGAGCGGCATGTCGGCGCGCGACGTGCCGGCGAAGTACTCCGGCGGGCTCGGCGACCAGGGGCTCGCCGCGCTGGCCGCGTTCACGCGCGCCGGCGGCACGCTCGTGCTGCTCGACCATGCGAGCGAGTTCGCCGTGGAGCAGTTCGAGGCGCCGCTTCGCATCATCGCCGGCGGCAATCGCACGGGCGAGGCAAATCCGGGCGGGGATCAGGCCGCGGTCGCGGCGCCGCGCACCAGCCCGTATGCGCCCGGCTCGATCCTGCGCACGCTCGTGAGCACGCGGCATGCGCTCGGCGCCGGGGCGAGCGACACCACGGCGGTGTACTTCACCAACAGCGTGACGTTCGAGGTGCCGGCCGACGGGCCGGCCGAGGTGATCGCGCGGTATCCCGCCACGGCCGACGACATCCTGATGAGCGGCTATCTCGACGGCGCGGAATCGATCGCCGGGCGCGCGGCGATGGTGCGCGTGAAGGCAGGGAGCGGGCAGGCGGTGCTGTTCGGATTCCGGCCGCAGCACCGGGCGCAGGCGTACGGGACATTCCGGCTGCTGTTCAACGCGATGTATCTGGGGAGGTAGGCGGGTTCTCCTTTCGCCTTCCGATCTCGGAAGCGGAACTCGTGTGGGAGCAGGATCGTCCGCACGAGGTCGCAAGCGGCGGGTCGGTAGTCGCGCGTCCCGAGGGTGCCTGGAATGGTGAACCAGGCGCGGAAGTGGAAAAGGAGTTCCTGGCCTTGGAGGCAGGAGTCGCAAGTACCCTCGGGACGCGCGACTACCGACCCGCCGCTTGCGACCTCGTGCGGACGATATCTGTCGACGAACCTCAGCCGCTTCCTGATCCCTCCCCTCCACCCCCCGCCACCCGAAACCGCAGCGGCCATTCCACCGCCTTGCTGATCCCCACCCGCGGCCCGATCACCACCCGCTCATCCGGCACCGGCTCCCCGGCGTGAATACGCAGCCCGCCCGCGTCCAGCATCCCGCCGTCGTGCACTCGCGTGATCCCCAGAGCCGCGCACAGCTTCCCCGGGCCGTTGCACAGATCCGCGTCCCGCCGCGCCTTCGGCCGGCGCGCACGCATGATCTCCACTCCCTCGACCGGCTCCAGCGCCCGGATCAGCACCGCGCTCCCGAACCCTTCCTCGCGCGTCACCGCATTCACGCACCAGTGCATGCCGTAGATGAAGTACACGTACGCCGTACCCGGCGCGCCGAACAGGTGCCACGTGCGCGCCGTGCGGCCATACACCGCGTGACACGCCGGATCGTGCGGACCGAGATACGCCTCCGTCTCCGTAATGATCCCGCTCGTCACGCCGTCCGCGCTCTCCGAACGCAGTACGGCGCCCAGCAGGGCCCGCGCCACGATCTCCGTATCACGATCGTAGAACGCGGGCGCCAGCGGAGCGCCGTACCCTTCGTCCGCCGGTAGCATCACCGGCGGTCCCACGTGATCATGCTGCCGGTGTTCCCCGGCTGGCCGTCTTGCGCGCGCCCTTCTTCGCCGCCGACTTGGCCGGCTTCGCCACGGGGGCGGCGTTTTTCGGAGCGGACTTCGAAGCAGTCTTCGGCGCGGCCGGCGCGGGCGCTTTCACTGCCGCCTTGGCCGGCTGTTTCGCCGCCTGCTTCGCCGCAGCCTTCGCGGGCGGCTTCGCCGGCGCCTTGGCCGCCGGCTTCGCGGCCTTCTTCGCCACCGGCTCGGCCTTCACAGGTTTCGCTTCGGGTGTGGACGGCGCCTTCGACGAGGACGCCTTGCCGGCCGTCTTCCCCGCCGCCTTGCGCTCACTGCCCTTCTTCGGCTTCCCGCCGCGTTCACGCCGCTCCGTGGGCGCTGCACTCGGCGCCGGCGTCGCCGGCTCCGCCACGGCCGCTGTCTCCACCACCGGCGCCGCCGTCTTCGCCGCGCTCGACGACTGCGATACCACGCCCACCATCAGCAGCTCCGGCGGCGGGCCGCCACGTGCGCCGCCGCGCATCGGCGCGCGTCCGCGCGTTCCCAGCCCGCGCGGTCCCGCCGTACCGCTCGCCAGCGCGGCCGCCTTCTGCTCCTTCGCCAGCTCCGCTTCCTTCACCGCGAGCTGCTCGGCGATCGTGGCCGCTTCCGCCACGCGTCCCACTTCATAGTCGTGGCCGCGGCGGCGCAGATCGATCACGTCGGCGTCGTGCGCATCGCGCAGGATCCGCTCGAACATGTGCGACGCGAGCGTTTCCGAATCGCGCCCCAGCAGTTCGAACGCCTTCGTGCGCACCGCCGCGGCCGATGTCGTGGCCGTGCCCGTGACGAGCGCCGTCACCGCGCGCTGCACCAGGTCGAACGCCTCCGCGCGCGTGAGCTTCTCCCCGCTCCGTCCGATGCCGTCCGTCTCGGCGGCACGCGGCGCTTCGGCGCGCGGTGCTTCCGTGCGAGGCGCTTCCGCGCGAGGTGCTTCCGCGCGAGGTGCTTCCGTGCGAGGCGCTTCAGCTCGCGGCGTCTCCGCACGCGCGCCATCCCGCCGCGGCGCGCGCTCCGGCCGGCCGCGGCCCGACGACACCCGTGCCACCGCGCCAACCGGTGCATCTGCCGCAGCGGGCGCCTCGCTCACCACCTCCGCCTCGACGCCGGCATCACCCGCATCTGCCGCCGCCACGTCCGCGGCCGGTTCGCCCTCCGCGCCCTCGGCCGCACGCGGCCGCTCGTCGCGATCCCGGTCGCGTCCACGGCCGCGACGACCACGCCGCCCGCGGCGTTCATCACGGTCCTCCCGCGACTCCCGTTCCCGCGACTCGCGCTCTTCACCGTCAGCCCGCGCCGCCGGCGCGGCATCACTCGGCGCCGCTTCGATCGCGGCCGGCGCGCCTGCCGGCACGCCGATCTCGAGCTGGCCGTTCTCCAGCTTCGTGACCGTCACCAGTCCCTTGGCCTGCGCCTCCTGCACGAACCGCGAGAACTTCGACATGCCGAGATTCTTCTCGTCGAACTGCGAGTCGATCTCCTGCATCACCTGCTTGAGTCGGTCGGAGCGCATGACGTCGCCGTTGCGCTTCATGCGCTGCACCGCTTCCGTCACCAGCTCCCACGGATCCCAGCGGATCGCCTCCTCGTCGCTCGTGCGCACGAGGCCGGCCAGCGCGTTGTACGAGTAGTACTCGTCGCAGTTCATCACGAGGAGATCGCTCGACGACTCGCGGATCCCCACGCCGATCACGTACTTGCCGTACTCCTTGAGCTTGATCACCATGCTCGAGAAATCGGAGTCGCCCGAGAGCAGCACGAACGTGCCGATCTCCGGCCGCGTGAACACGAGCTCCAGTGCGTCGATCGCGAGCCTGATGTCGGTCGCGTTCTTCTTCGCCGAGCCGTACGCCGGCGCGAAGATGAGATCGATCGACGCCTCGGTGAGCGGCACGATGTACTGGGGATAGCGGCGCCAGTCGGCGTAGGCGCGGCGCACCGCCACCTTCCCCTTGATGATGTCCGACGAGAGCAGGTTCTTGAGCTCCTCCTGCAGGTCGGAACGGATCCCCATCGTGACGTTGTCGAAGTCGATGAGGAGCGCCGCGTTCGGCGCCTGGGGAGGAAGTCCGCCGCTCACGACGGGACTGGACGACGAGGGCACCGGCGTGGCCTGCGGCCCGCGATGCAGCGGCGCGACCGGACGACGAGGGGGCGGGGACGGACGAAGATGACGAGGAGACATGGACTCAGGTGTACGATGCGGAAAGTTCGAGCGCGATCGAACGCGCCAGCTCGCGCCGCCTCACCTTGCCGCTCCCCGTCATGGGGAAGGCATCGTAGAAGCGCACGAGATCGGGAACCTTGTATTCGGCCATCACGTCACGGGCGAACAGCATGATGTCTCGCCCCGTGATGACGGCGCCCTCCATGGGCACGATGCACGCGCACACCCGCTCCCCCAGCACATCATGGGGAATACCGATGACGCAGACATCGTCCACCGCCGGATGCGCGCGGAGCCGGTCTTCCACCTCGCGGGGATACACCTGGTATCCTCCGCGCGCGATGGTGTCCCGACGGCGCCCGACGATGCGGACATACCCTTCCTCGTCGATGATCCCGAGATCACCCGTGAGGAAGAACCCTTCCGGCGTGTGGACCTTCGCGGTTTCGGCCGGCATGCGCAGATACCCGCGCATGAGGAACGGCCCGCGCACGGCGATCTCGCCCACGGCCTCGGGGCCGTGCAGCACGCCGGTCACGACGTCCACCGCCATCACGTCCACGCCGGGCAGCGCACGCCCCACGCTGCCCGCGCGCTGCTCCTCCGAATCGGAGAAGCGCGTGATGGTGACCGTGGGCCCCGTTTCCGTGAGCCCGTAGGCCACCAGCACGTCGCACCAGGCGCGCACGCGCCGCACCAGCTCTTCGGCCACGTCCGTGCCCGCGATCACGCCGGTACGGAGCGTGGCCAGCCGCGGCGGCGCGAACGCCGGCGCGCGCATGAGCAGGTGCCACATGGTAGGCACGCCGTACAGCACCGTCACCCGCTCCGATTCGATGAGCTGCAACGTGTCCGACGGCTCGAAACGCGGCATGACCACCAGCGCCGCGCCCGCGGCCAGCGCGCCGATCATCACCGAGAATCCGAACACGGTGAAGAACGGCACCGGCGTGAGCACGCGGTCGTCGGGCGAGAGTTCGAGCACTTCCCCCGTGCGCACCGCGTTCTCCAGGAGCGCGCGGTGGCTCAGCCGCACGCCCTTGGGCTTGCCCGACGACCCCGACGTGTAGATCACCGCCAGGTCGTCGTCGTGCGACCGCGTCACCTCCGGCACCGGCCGCCCCTGTCCGCTCGAGAGCAGATCCTCGAACTGGAAGATGCGGTCGTCGTACCAGAGATCCTCCTCTCCCACCGTGACCACGTACTGGAGGTCGGGGAGATCCGCGAGCAGGTCCTCGAACCGCTGCAGAAAGTCCACGCCGTCGAACCGCTCGATCGTGACGACGAGACTCGCTTCCGCGTGCCGCAGCTGATAGCGCAGTTCGTGGATGTTGAGCTGCGGGCTGATCGGCACCACCGCGGCGCCGAGTTTCGCGCACGCCATGAGCGTGACGAGCCACTCCACGCCGTTGGGCAGGTTCACGGCCACCCGGTCGCCGGCTTCCACGCCGAGCTCCGCGAAGGCCGCCGCGAGCGCCGACGCCTGTGCGTCTACCTGCCGACAGGAATGCGAGCGGTCACCGGCCACCACGACGAGGCGATCCGGGTGCTCCCGGACGCGCGACTCGAACAGGGTGGTCAGGGTCCACTGGCTTGACATTCCGCTCCGGTCAGGGGGACGCACAATCATGTAAATTACCAACCATGAACGAGATACGGAAGCCGACCCCGCGGTCGGATCCCGGGAGCCCTCCCGCGAAACCCGTCTCCGGCCCGCGTCGTACGGACAGCGACGGCAGCGGAAGGGGCGGGCCGCACCGCGCACGCCCCCCGTTTCGTTCCCGGCTGTTCTCCATGCTGCTGCTCTTCGCGGTCGTCCCGTCCATCGTGCTGACGCTCGCCTGGGTCGCCACCACCAGCCGCGCCCTGCCGCTCGTGGGCGCCACGTCCGCCTGGGAGCGCGTCGGCGCCAGCGGCGAGCGCGTCGTCTCCACCCTCGCCGATGCCCCTCTCACCGAGGCCCAGCGCGATGCCCTCGACGCACACGAAGCCGACCTCCGCCGCTCGGTGGAAATGGCCAAGCGCTTCGGCTTCTTCGTCCCCCGCACCGTTCGCCTCATCGCGATCGGCGCGCTCCTCCTGCTGCTCGGCGTCGCCCTCGGCGCGTCGCGCGTGGCCGGCCATCTCGCGCGCCAGCTCAGCCGCCCGCTCGACGAGCTCGTGGGGTGGACGGGACTCATCCGCTCCGGCGCCACCCTCCCCACCGTGACCGAGCGACGCGGTGCCCCCGAGTTCGAAGTGCTCCGCGCGGGGATGCGCACCATGGCAGCCGAACTGGAGCAGGGGCGCCGCCGCGCGCTCGCCGCCGAACGGGCCGACGCCTTTCGCGAATCGGCCCGCCGCTTCGCGCACGAACTCAAGAATCCGCTCACCCCGATCCGCTTCGCCGTCGACCGGCTCCGCCGAGGCGCGCCGCCCGAACTGCACGACACGGTCGAAGTGCTGGCCGAAGAATCGGCCCGCCTCGAATCCATGGCCCGCGCGTTCGCGCAGTTCGGCCGGCTCCCCGACGGGCCGCCGGCCGATGTCGATCTCGCCGACCTGGCCGTGCGCGCCGCGCAGCACACGGTGCCCGACCGGCTCACGCTCACCCTCGACATCGCCGACGACGTCCCGCTCGTGCGCGGCTTCCATGAAGCGCTCGTGCGCGCCGTCACCAACGTGCTCATCAACGCCGTGGACGCGTGCCGGGACGGCGGACGCATCACCGTGTCCGTGGCTCCCGACCGGCTCGACGGCAGCGACGCCGTCTCGCTCGCCGTCCACGACACCGGCGCCGGCATCGCCCCTGCGCAACTCGCGCGCATCTTCGATCCGTACGTGACCACCAAGCCGGGCGGCACCGGCCTCGGCCTCGCCATCGTGCGTCAGACCGTCACGGCGCACGGCGGCGCGGTGGAAGCCCGCAGCACGCCCGGCGACGGCACGGAAATCCGCTTTCGCATTCCCACCCGGGGACTCTCTTCCGATACCGGGGCATCCACCTCAGGAGCGTTCACATGATGCACGTCGTCCAGCCAGCACCCAACCGCGACGAGATCCGTCAATCCGTGCGCGAAGCCATGGAGGCGGCACGTGAAGCCGCGGCCGAGGCGCGCGTCCAGGCCGAAGCGGCCGTGCAGGAAGCCGGGCGGAACGGCCCGCGCACGGCCAACGACATGACCGTGCGCATCGGCTCGAACGGCATCGAGATCGTGCAGCAGAACCCCGATGGCACCACGACCACCGTGCCGTACGATCCGGCCAACATGATCCCGCCGCAGGTGCCGGAGATCCTCCTCATCTCCGTACTCGGGCTCATCGGGATCATCATGGCCTTTCCCATCGGCCGCGCGATCGCGCGCTTCATCGACCGCCGCGGCAACGCTCCCCGCGTCCCCGACGACGTGGCGCAGCGTCTCTCGGCGATCGAACGCGCCGTCGACACCGTGGCCGTGGAGATGGAACGCATGAGCGAGGCCAACCGGTATACCACGCGCCTCCTCGCCGAACGTGTCGCGGCGCCGGATTTCAGCGCCGGCGCGCGAGGCGCCGACGAATCCATGGTCCGCCGTTCCGACGCCATCCGCGGCTGATGCCGCGCATGGCGTCGTCCTTCAGGCTTCTGCAGATGTCGCGCACGCCCGATCCCTTGTCGATGTCCTCCACGTCGTTCCTGCCGAGCCCATGCCCAGCGTCCTGATCGTCGACGACGAAGCGAACATCCGCCGCATGGTCGGCGCGCTGCTCGGCGGCGAGGGATACGACGTGTTCGACGCGCCCGACGGCCGCGCCGGACTCGCCGCCGCCGAAGCCCAGGATCCCGACGTGGCGCTCGTGGATCTCATGATGCCGGGCGAACTCGACGGTCTCGCGCTCCTCGAACAGCTCCGCCGGCGCTTCCCCGATCTCCCCGTGGTGATGATGAGCGGCCGCGCCGCGCTCGCCGATGCCGTGCGCGCCACCCGGCTCGGCGCGTTCACCTTCCTCGAAAAGCCGCTCACGCCGGAGAGCGTGCTGCTCGCGCTCGCATCGGCGCTCGAGCTGCGCACGGCGCGGCGCACCGCACGCACCCTGCGCGAAGACCTCGGTCTCACCGCCGAAATGGTGGGCGACAGCCCGCCCATGCGCGCGGTGCGGGAGCTCATCGCGCGCGTGGGCCCCACCGATGCGCGCGTGCTCGTGACCGGCGAGTCCGGCACCGGCAAGGAGCTCGTGGCCGCGGCGCTCCACGCGTCGAGCCCGCGCCGCGACCTGCCGTTCGTGCGCGTGAACTGCGCCGCCATCCCGCGCGATCTGCTGGAGAGCGAGATGTTCGGACACGAGCGCGGCGCGTTCACCGGCGCCACCGAACGCCGCATCGGCCGCTTCGAGCTCGCGCACACGGGCACGCTGCTGCTCGACGAAGTCGGCGACCTCGGCCTCGACGCGCAGGCCAAGCTGCTGCGCGCCATCGAGGCGCGCGAGATCGAACGCGTGGGCGGCGGCAAGCCGATCCGCGTGGACGTGCGCATCATCGCGGCCACGAACAAGGACCTCGAGCGCGCCGTGCGCGAGGGAGCGTTCCGTGAGGATCTCCTCTTCCGGCTCAACGTGATCCCGATCGAGCTGCCGCCGCTGCGTGAACGGCCGGGCGACATTCCGCTCCTCGTGCGCCATTTCGCCGAACGGCACCGCGCCCGCACCGGCCAGACCTGCTGCGCCTGGTCACAGGAGGTGCTCGACGTGTTCTCTGCCTACCGGTGGCCCGGCAACGTGCGTGAACTCGCGAACATCGTGGAACGACTCTCCATTCTCTACCCCGGCTCGGCGGTCGGCCCGGACCAGGTGCGGCGGCTCTTCCCCGACACCATGACCACGCCCGTATCCACCGCGCGCCTCGTCGACGAGATCACGCCCGACGACTCGCTCGGCCTGACCGACGCCCTCGACGCCTGCGAACGGATGCTCATCACCCGCGCCCTCGCCGCCGCGAACGGCAACGTCGCCGAAGCCGCCCGTCGCCTGCGCACCGATCGACCCAACCTGTACCGCCGCATGCGCCGGCTCGGTGTGGCAGGAGCGCAGGATGCCTGATCGTCGCCTCGTCCGGCCGGGGCGCCTTCCGTCCCGGTTCCTCGCCGCGCTGCTCGCGGCGCTTCTCGGGCTCGCCCTGCCGGCCGCTCTCCACGCCCAGGTGCGCGGTGAACCGCGCCTGGGATCGCTCTCCGACGAGATCATCGCCAGGGCCGTGAACACGTGGAACGCGCCCGCCACGCGCACCGTACGCGGCCGGTTCGTGGTGGAGACCACCGACACCGTCGCCGCCACACTCGCCGTGCTCGACGGGCCGCTCATCGTGCGCGGCACCGTGCGCGGTGACGTGCTCATCATCAACGGCGACGTGCGGCTCGATTCCACCGCGCACGTGCACGGATCGGTGATCGTGGTGGGCGGCGTGCTCAACGGCCGCATGCGCGGACGCGTGGACGGCGACATGCAGATCTGGCGCGCCAAGCTCGCCTACCGCGAGGAGGACGGCCGTCTCGTGGCCACCGACGACGCCACGCTCTTCTCCCGCTACACCCGCTGGCAGCGCCGCGCAGGGGGCGACGTGCGCGACGTGCTCGTCACCTCCGCGCACACCTACAATCGCGTGGAAGGATTCGGCATCCTCGCCGGGCCGCGCCTCCGCCTCAATCGCGGCGAGAGCCGCCTCACGTTCGAGGCGCTCGGCATCTTCCGCACCGGCGACCGGATCGCCTGGGAGCGCGAGAACCTCGGCCATCGGCTGCTCGCCGAGTTCCGCGAAGGACGCGACGACCGGTACGTCGCCGTGGGCGCGCGGCACATCGACGAGATCAGCGCCGTGGAATCCTGGTCGCTGAACGACGCCGAAACCGGGCTCGCGGCGTTCCTCTTCGCACGCGACTACCGCGACTACTGGAACCGCTTCGGACGCCACGTCTTCGTGCGCGCGGGCGGCGCGCACCGGTCCACGCTCACGCTCACCATGGCCCGCGAGGAGTGGGAATCGCGCACCGCGAAGAATCCGCTCGCACTCTTCCGGAGCGGCCGCGACTGGCGCGCCAATCCGGGCGCGCTCGAGGGCACGGCCACGCTCGTGGGCCTCACCGCCTCGGTCGACACGCGGAACGACCCCGACCAGCCGCGCGACGGCTGGTTCCTCCAGGGCGACTACGAGCGCGGACACGTCGCCATCACCGCGCCCGCCGATCCGTCGGAGCTTTCCCTCTCCGTCCCCGAGATCACGTACGGCCGCGTCTTCTTCGACCTCCGCCGCTACAACCGCATCGCGCCCCATACGTCGGTGAATCTCCGCCTCGTGACCGGCGGGCTGCTGCACGGCGACGCGCTCCCGGCGCAGCGCCGGCTGTCCGTGAGCGGCGTGGACGCGCTCCCCGGCCAGGCGTTCCGCGCCCTGTCGAACGGCCCCGACGTGCTCATGTGCAACACCGCGCCCGAGACCGACTATGACGCGCGGGGCCGCCCGGCCTCGTGCGACCGCATCCTGCTGCTCCAGGCCGAGCTCAAGGGCGACTTCCGCATCGGGCTCTTCGGCGCCGAACAGCGCACCGACGACCGGCGCTGGTACGCCGACGGGCTCCGCGCCGACGGTACGTGGACCGTGTTCCTGAACAGCGGCCGCGGCTGGCTCGTGGGGCCGCGCGACGGCGTGCTCACCTGGCCGAGCGGCGCGATCCCGCTCTTCGACGGGTGGCGTTCCGACATCGGGTTCGGCGTCGACTTCGGCATGCTCGGCCTCTACGCCGCACAGCCGCTGAACGGCCCCACCCGGACGCCGCGCGTGTTCGTGCGCCTGGGGTCCCGGTTCTGATCCCCTCCGTGCTCCATCGTCGCGCCTTCGTGCGGTGCGTCGCCGTCCTCGCCGGATCGGCGCTGCTCGGCGTGGCCGTTGCCGCGCAGCAGCCCACCGGGCCGCGCATCGAGATCCAGTTGCCCACCGCCACCGCACCAATGTTCGTACGGCTGCACAACGCCATCGACGGCGGGCGTTTCGAGGAGCTGCTGCGCAACGGCTTCGACGTGAACGTGCATCTGCGCGCCGAGCTGTGGCGCACGGGCCGGTTGTTCCACGACGTGGTCGCCCGCGTGGAATGGAACGTGATCGTGCACTACGACCAGTTCGACCAGACCTACGACGTGGCGCGGCTCGACGCCAACGGCAACGTGCTCGCGCTGCTCGGCACGTATCGCCGGCTCGTGGACGCGAAGGCCGCGCTCACGCTCCCCTACGCGCCGCCGGTGGGGCGGCCCGCCCGCCCCGGCACGCAGCACTACTACAACGTGCAGGCGGAGATCGGCGCCGTGGACCTCAAGGATCTCGACGAGCTCACACGCTGGCTGCGCGGCGAGCTCACGCCGGCCGTGCAGGGGCGGAGGAATCCGGGCACCGCGCTCGGACGCGGCCTGCGCACGCTCGCCTCGCGCGTGATGGGGGGTGAAGTGCGGCGCCTCGAAGCCCGGTCGCCGCGGTTCCGGATCGCGGACGAGCCGTGAACGGCCGCGTGAGCGGCGTCAGACCGCCGGCAGCGCGTCCATGGCCTTCACGCGGCGCAGCGTCTCCTCGCCGTAGAAGACCTTGATGTAGCGCGCCTGCGTGGGTGTGAGCCGGCGCACGGCCCAGCTCAGGTGCACGAAGTGCGGCTCGGCCGGCGCCACGAGCGGGTGCATGCCGATCTCCGACGGCAGACGGCTCGCCTTGCGCGTGTTGCAGCTGCTGCACGCGGTCACCACGTTCGTCCACTCGTTCGCACCGCCGCGCGACATGGGAATCACGTGGTCGCGCGTGAGCGATTCCCGCGGCTTGAGGTCGGTCCCCTGTCGGCCGCAGTACTGGCACTGGTAGTGGTCGCGCGCGAACAGGAAGGTGTTCGTGACCTGGCGGCGGAAGCGACGCGGGACGTGGATGAACCGGGTGAGACGGATCACCGCCGGGCGTGGCATGGCCAGACGCTCGGACCGGACCGGGCGCCCCCGTTCCGACTCGACGATCTCCGCCTTCCCATCGATCACGAGCCGCAGCGCTCGGCGCAGCGGCACCATCGTGAGCGGCTCGTACGACGCATTGAGTGCGAGACACCCGGCGATCACCAGCCCTCCGTGTCAGGTCCGCAGTTCATCCAGCGTATCTCCGTAAGATACAACGAGGTAAGGGGTTGACGCCATAGTCGCGGCGCCTCGAAGTGTCTCTGCGCGGTCACGGGTGCACCAAGCTCGCGAGTCACGCGAAATGCCGGCCACACATCGGTCACAAGGAGGGCCTGTACGGATTTCTGTGTGTGGGGCCATACTCTCCCTTGGAGGGGAACAT
>CAZUKU010000022.1:0-64302 GCA_964621045.1 uncultured Gemmatimonas sp. | reverse complement strand
GGACACGCATCCCAACAAGATACACAGATCCGCACGGTTTTGTTAGGTATACTAACGAAGGGCCTTGAGGCGTTTCACGTCGGGTCGCCTCAGCCTCCGTATTTTACGTTCCACCAGTAGAGCGTGGTATCTGCTTGCGGACACCCTGCGGAGCATTGTCACTCGCCGCGAGCTCTAGGAGGATCGAGATGATCTGTTCTTCGGGAAACGCTTTCGCTTCATCTGGGCCTTCTCCGGCGGCGCTACCTACCTTCCCCGCTCCTGACGCGGTCAATTATGCGCACCTTGAGCGCGAAGATTATCCGAATGATTTTGTTCTGTGGCGGGGAGAGGGATAATGAGCTGTCCGGCTGGAGTTCCACGGATTTACCTCCTGAACCGAGTGAATCCATAGGTCGGACAAACTTACATCATCGCAATGGTTGGAACTCTCCCTGACCTGCCCCGCCTCACTCCAGCGTCGGCACCCGCGCCGGCACCACGATTCCCGGATCTTCCGCGCGCGCGAACGGCTCGCGCGGTGACGCGGCCCCGTCGAGCAGGCGCAGCGCGCGCGCGATCACGGCGTCGTCCTGGGCTCGGCGCAGGAACTCCGAGTCCGGCCCGAACGTCACACGCGTGACCTCGTAGCCGAGTGCGCGCGCGATCCACGGCGCGGCCGCATCGAACACCGGACGCTCCACTTGCACGTCGCGGCGCTCGAGTTCGTCCCACACCGCGTTCACCATCTCACGCGTCACCGGCTGCAGCGGATCGGTGAACGCGCTGCGCTGCTTGAACGACAGCGCGGTACGCGCCACCGCGTCCCGGTACTTCACCGTGTTCGGCCCGAGCGCGCGGGCGAACGCCTGCACCGGCGCCGGCAGCGCCGAATCACCCACGATCACATCGGGTACGATACCGCCGCCGCCGAACACCGTGCGGCCCATTCCCGTGGTGAACCGCGGACGGATCGTATCGGCCGCCGCGCGCTGTTGGGCCGTATCCCCGCGCAGCACACTGGGCGCCGGCGCCTGGGAGATACTGCGGCCGAGCGGAGTGTACCAACGCGCCGTCGTGATGCGGAGCGCGCCGCCGGTATTCATCGGGAAGACCGTCTGCGCGCTGCCCTTGCCGAACGACGTATGGCCCACGATGATCGCACGATCGTGATCCTGCAGAGCGCCGGCCACGATCTCCGACGCGCTCGCGCTGTTGCCGTCCACCAGCACGGCCAGGGCGAGCTGCGGCCACCACTGCGGATCACGCGCCAGGATCGCCTCCGGCGGAGAGCCCGGACGCCCGCGCAGCTCCACGATGCGCGCGGGCGAGTCGAGGAACAGCTCGGACACGGCCACGCCCTGCTCGAGCAGTCCGCCCGGATTGCCGCGCAGATCGAGCAGCACGCCCCGCGCGCCCAGCCGGCTGAGCGAATCCAGCGCCACGCGGAGTTCCGCGGCGGTGTTGGTGCCGAAGACGTTCACGTCCACGTAGCCCACGTGCGGACGCAGCATCACCACGCGCGGAATCGCGCGCCGCGTGACCGATTCGCGCGCCACGCGGATCTCGAGGCGATGCACCCCGAACCGTTCGACCGTGAACGACACGGTGGACCCCGGCGCGCCCCGCAGGAGCCGCGCGACCTCTTCGTTGGTCAGCCCCTTGGTGCTTTCCCCTTCCACGGCCACGATCCGATCGCCTGCCTGCACGCCCGCCCGTTCCGCCGGCGCGCCACGAATCGGCTCGATCACGGTGGCCCAGCCGTCCCGCACGTCCACCTGCACGCCCACGCCGCCGTATGCGCCGGAGATCTGCTCGGTCAGCCGCCGCAGCCGCGTCTCGGGGAGAAACGCGGAGTAGGGGTCGTTGAGCTCCTCGACCAGGCCGGCCACCGCTTTCCGGTACAGCGAATCGACCGGCAGCGAGTCCACATAGTGGGACGCGATGTGGCGGTAGACCTGCTCGAACAGCCGCGCGCCGTTGCCGGGCGCGTCCACCGGCTGCAGGGGAGGCGCGTCGACCACGTCCTGACCAATCCACCAGCCACCCGCGCCGAGCGCGGATCCGAACAGCAGGGAGGCAACGACCGCGCGAACGCGCATGCGAGTCAGGAACCGGGGTTGAAAAGAGAGCTGCTAATGGGACGCCGCGGCTGCCGGCGTGAAGCGATGAGGCCACCGGGCCGCCAGAACCTGCAGACACCGTGCCGCCACGTCATCCGGCGTGCCGGCGGCCGACACGGCGACGATCGGGCCGCATTCGGGGTATCGCTGCTGCCAGTCCGGATCGACCGCTTCGTCGAACCCGACCGCGACCCGCTCGTGAAACGCCCGCGCTTCCTGCTCGAGCCGGTCCGGCGCGCCGCGGGCCATGGTCCGGGCCAGCGCCTCCTCCAGCGGGAGCCGCAGAAGGAGCGTGCAGTCCGGTACCAGCCCACCCGTGGCGAAGCGGTTCACCGTGTGCAGGTCGTCCATGGACAGCCCGCGAGCCATCCCCTGATACACATAAGTGGAGAGCAAGTACCGGTCCAACAGCACGAGGACGCCGCGCGCCAGGGCGGGACGAACGGCACGGGAAACCAGTTCGGCCCGCGAGGCGGCGAAGAGCAACGCCTCCGTGGCAGGTGCGAGCTGGCCCCCGGGATCGAGCAAGAGTGATCGGATGACATCCCCCGGCGGGGTGCCGCCCGGCTCCCGGAGCGCCAGCACTTCGTGGCCCGCGGCCTCCAGGAGCTGTGTCAGCCGCTGCCACTGGGTCGTCTTGCCGACGCCCTCCCCCCCTTCGAGGACCACCATCAGGCCGCGAGCCGGCACGGCCGTCAGCCGAGGGTGATGATCGAAGAGGTCGCTCCCGATTTGATCCCTTCGGCGATCCACTGGTTCACGCGCAGCATGAGCTTATCGAAGTTGTCCTGAGCCACGACGGCCTGCTGGTAGGCCGGGTTGACCTGGACGCGTTCGAGCAGCTGGTCGAGTTCCTGTTCCATCGACTCCCCGGGCTGCTCGCCACGCTCGATCATGCGCTGGGCATCCTGCCGGATGGACTCCATGCGCCGGAGCATGGTGGAGGCGTCGGCGTCGGCGGCCAGCGCGTCGCTGCTCCGCTTGACGGCCTTGTACTCGTCGCTCTGGCCGATGAGGCGGCCTACGTCGCGTGCCTTGTCCTCGAGCATGTCGTTGGATGGGGGAGAGGGTGACGGCTATGCCTTAATCAGGAAAGATAGTGAATGCGGGGTGGGGTGGTGAGGGGCGGCAGGAGGGAGACTCGGGGCCGGGACTCGCTTTGGGCCGGGATCGGCCGCACGAGGTCGCAAGCGGCCGATCCCTGCTCCTGGGCGAACTCCCGCCCCCATCACCCCCCGAACCTCGCCGTGAGCACCCTCGGCCGCCCGGCAAGATCCGGATGCACCGTCACCTGCTCATACGCCCCCGTCCGCTCCGCAATCGCCGCCGTTTCCTCCGCCCGGCGGGCATCGCACTCCAGCACCACCCACGCCCCCGGCACCAGCACCGCCGGCGCACTCTGGAGCAGCGCCGAGTACCGCGCCATGCCCTGATCCGCCGCGAAGAGCGCCGTTGGCGGTTCCCAGTCCCGTACCGCCGCCGGCAGCGCCGCGGCCTCGTGATACGCGATGTACGGCGGGTTGGACACGAGCAGCGACACGGCGAGATCCGACACCGGCGCGAGATCCGCGCCCAGCCGGAACTCCACCGGCGCCCTCAGCACCGCCGCGATCCGCTCGGCGTTCATGCGCGCAACGGCCAGCGCATCGGCCGACACGTCCGTGGCCACCACCCGGTCGAACGCGCCCTCCTGCGCGAGCGCGAGTGCGATGGCTCCGCTCCCGGTCCCGATGTCCACGGCCACACCGCCCGGCGCCCCCGCCATGCACCGGAGCGCATGCTCCACCACGATCTCCGTCTCCGGGCGCGGAATCAGCACCCGCTCGTCCACACGCAGCAGCAGATGGCGAAACGCCGCCGTCCCCACCGCATAGGCGAACGGCATGCCGCGCCCCGCACGTTCGACCGCCGCACGGATCCGTTCCGCGTCGAGCATCGTCACGCGCGCGCCGCGCTCGGCGTCGAGCGCCACCGCGGCCGGCGACCGGTCGAGCACCGCGGCCGCGAGCCGGCGCGCGGATTCCGCGACCGGCAGCGCATCGACGGACACGTCCACGTCCCGCAGCACCACGCCGATCTCCTCGAGCAGATCGGCGAGTCGCGGCGCATCGGCTGGCGTCCGCGGCATCACACCACTCACGCGCGCAGCCGTTCTTCCGCGTCGGCGAGCGCGAGCCCTTCGATGAATGGCGCGAGATCGCCGTCCATCACGCGATCGATGTCGTACAGCGTGAGCCCGATGCGGTGATCGGTCACGCGTCCCTGCGGAAAGTTGTACGTACGGATCTTCGCCGACCGGTCGCCGGTGCTCACCTGCGAGCGGCGCAGGCGCGAACGTTCCGCCTCCTGCTCCGAGAGACGCAGATCGAGCAGCCGCGCGCGCAGCACTTCCATGGCCTTGAGCTTGTTCTGCAACTGCGACTTCTGATCCTGCTGACTCACCACGATGCCGGTGGGGATGTGCGTGATGCGCACCGCCGAATCGGTGGTGTTCACGCTCTGCCCGCCGGGCCCAGACGAGCGGAATACGTCGATCCGCAGCTCCTTGTCGTCGATGCGCACGTCCACCTCTTCCGCTTCGGGCAGCACGGCCACGGTGGCGGCCGACGTGTGAATGCGCCCCTGGTTCTCCGTGGCCGGCACCCGCTGCACGCGATGCACCCCCGACTCCCAGCGCAGCACCCCGAACGCGCCGTCGCCAAGCACCTTGAACACCGCTTCCTTGATGCCGCCGAGCGTGCCGTCGGACCAGCTCATCGGTTCGATGCGCCACCCGCGGCGTTCGATGAAACGCGTGTACAGGCGGTGGAGATCCGCGGCGAACAGCCCCGCCTCGTCGCCGCCCGTGCCGGCCCGGATTTCCACGATGGCCGGCCGGTCGTCGAGCGGATCGCGCGGAATGAGGAGCGGGAGCAGCGCCTTTTCCAGCGCCGCCTGCTCCGCTTCCAGCCGCTCCACGTCGGCCCGCGCCTCGGCGGCGAACTCCGGATCGTCTCCGGCCGCGAGCTCACGCGAGCCGGTGAGCTCGTGCGCCACGCGGTCGAGCCGGCCGGCGTGTTCGACCACGGCCGCGAGCCGCCGATGCTCACGCCCGAGTTCGGCGAAGCGGCCGGCCTGGCCGGTGACGGCCGGGTCGGCGAGCTGCCGTTCGACTTCGCGCGCGCGCGCGAGTGCGTCACGCAGGCGGTCCTGCAGGGCCGTCAGATGCACGAAACGGGAAGGGGATGAGGAGCGGCGACGGGACGCATCCGGGGTGGTGTGATTACGGTCACGGCAACTTCACGGCCCATTCGGGTACGATGCTGGTGACGACTCGCACGTCGCGTACCGGGGTAAGGTAGTGGCGTTGCGCGTACCGTTCCATGCACCGCCGCCGCGCGGTGATGACGGACACGGGACCGGCCTCGGCCTCCCCGCGCCCGTGCATCGTGCCGGCGAGACACCCATGGCCTCGTCAGGAGACTGCCCGTGTCGTACAATACGTCCTCCGGTCATACCCCGCTCCGCTTTTCCCCCCCGTCCATGAGCGTTTCACTCGATCGCATCGCCGATTTTCTCGGCACCGTACCGCTGTTCCGGGAGCTCGAGCGAACCGCGCTGCGGTCCTTCGCGGAGATCACCCGCGAGCACAAGTACGGCAAGGGCACCGTGATCGTGAGTGAGGGCGATCCGGGCGACGCGCTCTACGTCGTGCGGTCCGGTGAAGTGAAGGTGGTGCTCGTGGCCGAAGACGGACGGGAAGTCATTCTCGGCGTGCTGGGGGTGGGCGACCATTTCGGCGAGCTGTCGCTCATCGACGGCCGTCCGCGCTCCGCGCACGTGATCGCCACGAGCACGTCGAGCCTGCTCGTGCTGCGCCGCACCGATTTCCGCCGCCAGGTGGAGCAGCAGCCGCAGGTGGGATGGGCGCTCCTCATGGAGCTGTCACGGCGTCTCCGCCAGGCCGACGGCACGATCGGATCGCTCGTGCTGCTCGACGTGCCGGGTCGCGTGGCCCGCGTGCTCATCGAAAACGCCACGCCGGGCCAGCCCGCCACGCTCGTCAAGCCGATGACGCACCAGGTGATGGCGCAGATGATCGGCGCCAGCCGCGAAACGGTGTCGCGCGCCATGTCGGAGTTTCAGGACAAGGGCTGGATCACGGTGGCACGCCGCCAGGTGACGATCGTGGATCGAGTCGCGCTCGAAGCGCGGGCACGCCCGGCGCTCTGACGCGTCGCGCATGTCTCGTCCTTCCCACGGCGTGGAGGGTGGTGAGCGTCAGGCCCGGTTCCGGCTGCGCTGCTGGGGCGCGCGCGGCACCGTGCCGAGCCCCGGCCCGCGCACGATCCGCTACGGAGGCCATACCACCTGCGTCGAGGTGCGGACGGGCGGCGACGACCTGATCGTGCTCGACGCGGGCACGGGGCTCCGGGCGCTCGGCCAGCAGCTCCGGGCGAGCGGGCAGGAAGGCGCGCGCCCCCCGGCCCATCTGTTCCTGACGCATCGGCACAGCGATCACGTGATGGGGCTGCCGCACTTCGCGCCCCTGTTCGACGTGGACCGCGATCTCTTCGTGACCGGCGGCGATGCGGACGCGACCACCACACGCGCGCTGCTCGATACGCTGCTCAGCCCACCGCTCTTTCCCGCGCTGCCGGCGCTCACCGATCGCGTGTCGGTGCGCGGCTTCACCAACGGCACCCCGGTGGAGCTCGGAGACGCGGGGCTGATGCACCGCTTTCCCGCGCGGCATCCGGGCGGAGCGGCCATCTTCCGCCTCGACGACGCCATGGGACCGGCCATCGCGTTCGCACCGGACAACGAGCTCGACTACGCCAGCACCGACGCGGAGGTGATCGCCTGGCGACGCGGGCTCACGCTCGCGCTGCACGGCGTGCCCATCCTGCTGCACGACGCGATGTATACCGATGGCGAACTGCTCTCGCATCGCGGCTGGGGCCACTCGTCGGCACTCGAGGCCACGCGCTTCGCCATGGAGTGCGACGCCGGCATGCTGGTGCTGTTCCATCATCACCCGGACCGCACCGACGACGCGGTGGACGCGATCGTGCAGGAGTGCCGCCGGCTGGTGAGCGCGTCCGGCGGCTCGCTGCGCGTGATCGCGGCGTGGGAAGGACTGGTGCTGACGGTGTAGGTGCGCCGATGCGCGCCGGCTCTACGCGCCGGCGTCTTCCGCCACATCGAGGACCGCGCGCCCGCGCGTGAGATCGGCGAGCTGTGCACGGAGCGCCGCTTCCTGGTCTCGGGCGATTTCGAGTTCGTACGTCACCTGCTCCGCGTACTGTTCGTTCCGCACCACCGCGTCGAACGCGGCCAGGAGCTGCCGCACCGGCGTCACGGCGGTGTAGTCCACCACGAGGCGGAACGCGATCGCGTCCACACGCTGGATCGTGGGAAGCGTGGCGAGCGCCTGCTGCACCGCGCCGCCGTAGGCACGCACGAGTCCGCCGGTGCCGAGCTTCACGCCGCCGTACCATCGTGTGACCACGGCCGCGATCTCGCCGATCCCCGAGTGGAGCAGCACCGTGAGCATGGGACGGCCGGCAGTGCCGTGCGGTTCGCCGTCGTCACTGCACCCGATGTGCGACGTGCTGCCGGGCACGCTGGCCACGAACGCCCAGCAGTTGTGCGTGGCGTCCGCGAACTCCGTCTGCATTGCGCGCACGAACAGCTGCGCCTGCTCCGCGGTTTCGGCGCGCGCGATCGTGCACAGGAACCGGCTCCGGTCGATGACCAGCTCGGCCTGGTGCGCGCCGGCCGGCACCGGGTAGCGGATGCCGGTCAGGGTTCGAGCAGGCTGCGCAGCATCCACGCCGTTTTCTCGTGGATCTGGATGCGCTGCGTGAGCAGATCGGCGGTGGCTTCGTCGTGCGCGGACTCCACGGCGGGAAAGATGGACCGCGCCGTGCGCACGACGGTCTCCTGTCCCTGCACGAGTTCGCGGATCATCTCCTCGGCCTTCGGCACGCCGGACGTTTCCGGAATCGCACTCAGGCGCTGGAAATCGGTGTAGGTGCCGGGCGCGGGATGTCCGAGCGCGCGGATGCGCTCGGCGATGAGATCGACGGCGATCGCGAGTTCGTCGTATTGCGTTTCGAACATCGCGTGCAGCGTCTGGAACATCGGACCGGTGACGTTCCAGTGGAAGTTGTGCGTCTTGAGATACAGGCTGTAGCTGTCGGCGAGCAGGCGCGACAGGCCGTCGGCAATGACCTTGCGGTCGGATTCGTCGATTCCGATGTCGATGCGCACGAAGCGGTCTCCCGTGAGATGGTCGATCGTGGAATATACCCCGGACGGCGGCGCGGGTCGGCGGTATGCCGCCGGGGAGCCGGTGTGTAGCTTCCGGCATGCTTCGATTCTTCCGCACGCGCGCGCCGTTCTTCGCCCTGGTGCTGCTCGTGGCGCTCGTGGCCACGTTTCCCGGGATCCGGCATCCGCTGCCGCTGCTCGGGCTGGCGGTGTTCGTGGTGGCGGCGTGGCGGGCGCTGGCCGGATGGCAGGCCCGGACCGAGGCCGCGCGGGCGGTGGAGGACGAGGTGGCGCGGGCCGCGGAGGAGTGGGAGGAGCGGCACGAAGGCAACGAGGAATGGCGGGAGAGCCTCGGGGAGGAGTGGCGGGGGGAAGAGGAGGAAGAGTAACCGTCTATCGGCTATTTACCGGTTATCGATCCGTCCGCGTTCATCCCCACCCTCCGCCCCCGGGCGTCGTCACCGTCACCGTCTCTCCTGCGCCGGCCTCCCACCGCCCCTTGGCCGCCACCACCGCGCCGGCCACCCGGTTTTCCCCGGGTGTTCCCGCCCCGCCCCCGCCCACGCCGCGCGGCGCCACTCCGCGCCGCTCCGTGAGCAGTGTCAGCACCACCGGTTCGAGCGGCTCGTACGTGCGCACCACGCCGTCGCCGCCCGCCTGAGCCCCGCTTCCGCCGCTTCCCCATCGCCGCGCATACTCGCGCACGCGGAGCGGATACGCCCACTCCAGGCTCTCCACCGGTGTGTTGCGCGTATTGCTCATCCCCACGTGCACGGCCGACGGCCCCGGCCCGCGTGCGCTCGCTCCCTGTCCGCCGCCGAGCGTTTCGTAGAAGGTCCAGCCGCGCGCGCCCAGCGTGATGTTGTTCATCGTTCCCTGCCCCTGCGCGGGCAGCGCGACATCCGCCGCCCCTGACCCCCGCACCGCGTCGCCGAGCGCGAGCAGCATTCCGTCGGTGAGCCGCTGCGACAGCTCCACGTTCCCCGCCGCCACCGCGCTCGGCCGCCGCGCATTGGCCACACAGTCGTCCGGCACGTGCAGCACGAGCGCGCGGGCGAGCCCGTCGTTCACCGGCACGTCGTCGTCGAGCAGCACGCGCAGCACGAACAGCGCCGCGGCGCGCGCCACCGCGAACGGCGCGTTCACATTCCCGCGCACGGCGCCGCTCGAGCCGGTGAGGTCCACATGCAATCCGTCGTCACGCACGTGCACCGTCACGACCACGGGCACCGGATCATCGGAAACGCCGTCCCCTTCGAGCATGTCCTCGCATCGCCCCGACACGCCGTTCAGCGCGTGCAGCCGCGCGCGCGTGCGCCGTTCGGTATAGTCGAGCAGCGCCTGCACGGCATCGGTGCACCACGAGTCGCCGTGCCGCGTGAACAGCGCCTGCCATCCGTCGCGGCCGGCCGCGCAGGCCGCACGCTGCGCCCGCAGGTCGCCGAGCCGCTCCTCGGGCGTGCGCACGTTGGCGAGCACGAGCGCGAGCACGTCGTGCTGCGGCACGCCGCCCTGCTCGAGTCGCACGGGCGGGATCACGAGTCCTTCCTGCACGAGCTCCGTGGCGCCGAACGGCATGCTCCCCGGACTCATCCCGCCTACATCGGCGTGATGCGCGCGCACCGCCACGAAACCGATCACACGACTCGCGTCGTCGGGGTGCGCGATCACTTCCACCATCGTGATGTCCGGCAGGTGCGACCCGCCGTGCGCCGGATCGTTGAGCAGGAACACGTCGCCGGGACGCGGATCACGCGCGCGCACCACGGCCACGCTCTCCGGCATCGCGCCGAGGTGCACCGGAATGTGCGCCGCCTGCGCGACCATGCGGCCGTCCGCGTCGAACACCGCGCACGACGCATCCCGCCGCTCCCGGATGTTCGGCGACACCGCGGCGCGTTCGAGACGCGTGCCCATCTCCTCGGCGATCATCGCCACCGACTGCGCGAACACCGTGAGCGCGAGCGGATCGAAACGGGAAGCCGCCGTCATGATGCCTCCGAATATTCACACGCGAGCGCGGTCACGGCGCCTCCAGGCTTTCACGCACGAGCGCGGTCACGCGGTGTTCCCACGCCGCCGACAGATCCGCCATGCGCGCGCCGCGTCCGCGCTCGGGCGCCATGGACAGCAGCCCCTGCGCGCTTGGATGCGGCACGGGCGTGAGCGTGACGTGCGGCCAGCGCTGCGGCTGCGCGTCGAGCAGGAACTGCAGCACGCGCGCCGCCACGCGGCCGAGCGCGATGATGCGGTGCAGCCCGCGCACCGATGCCGCGTCCACGTCGCGGGCGAGACGGGCGAGATTGTCGTCCGACTCGAGCTCGGCGCGTGACGGCGCGCGGAATCGCACGCCGTCGTCGGTGGGACAGCGATCGAACGCGTTGCCGAGTGCCGCGCCGTGCATCACCGGCGCGAGTCCGTGCGCGGCGAACACCGCGCCGTCCCACGGAAGCAGGGCCACGACCTCCGGCAGCGTGCACGCGTGCGCGGCCACGAGCGCGCGGTAGAGCGGGCCGCCGGCACGATCGCCGAAGAACGGAATCCCGCTCTTGTCGGCACCGCGCGGTCCGGGCGCTTCGCCGATGCACAGCACGCGCACCGGGCCGGCGTCCGGAAAATGGGGCGCCACCGGTACGCCGCGAATACGCGTGCGCGCGGAATCGCGGGTCATGCATCCTCCTCGCGTTCGAGCCACCAGCCACCGCTCGGCAGTGCCGCTGCCTTCCACCCGCGCGCCACGCGCAGCGTGGCATCGGGGAGTCGCACCGTGCGCGGTCCCGTGACCGTCACGTCGAGCGCGGCGCCGTCGTCGGTATCGTGGAAGGTGAACGGCGCTGCGCGCGCCGGTCGTCTCGCATGAAGCGGCCACCATGTGCCTTCCACGGTGGCTCGCATGCTCACGATTTCGGCGACATGGTCGAGCGTATAGCCGGAGCGTTCACGATGCAGCGTGTCGAACCGCTGCACCAGCGATGCCGTCGTGTCATCCGGCTCGAACGGGACATCGAGCTCATGCCCCTGTCCGGGATATCGCATGCGCGCCCACGTGCGCGCCGTGAGATCGTGCTGCTCGTCGGTGAGGTGTGCCACCAGCGATTCGCGCACGTCGTGCAGTGTTTCCACGGCGACATGGTCACACCGCCGCATCACACTCGCCACGCCGTCGCGCCGTTCCGGCGCGAGCGCGAGGCCGAGGGCGCTCAGCACGCCTGCCCACGGCGGCACGAAGATGCGCGACATGCCGAGGGCGTCGGCGAGTCCGCAGGCGTGGAGCGGACCGCCGCCGCCGAACGCCACGAGCACGAGATCACGCGGATCGCGTCCGCGTTCCACGCTCACGCGGCGGAGCGCGCGCGCCATCGTGGCGTCGGCGGTGGCGATGAGCGCCCGCGCCGTCTCCTCCACGTCACGGCCGAGCGCGCCGGCGAGCTCGGCCACCGCCGCCCGTGCCGGCGCGGCCGCGATGTGCACCGCGCCGCTCCACGCACCCTCGGCGATATGCCCGAGCACCACGTGCGCGTCGGTCACGGTGGCGCGCGTTCCGCCGCGGCCGTAGCAGGCTGGCCCCGGATCGGCGCCCGCGCTCTCCGGCCCGGCCTGCAGCGCGCCGCCGCCGTCCACGCGCCCCAGGCTACCGCCGCCGGCCGCCACCGTTTCCACGAGCACGCGCGGCAGCGCAATCGGCACGCCGTCCACATCACCGCCGCGTTCGATCAGCGGTTCGCCGTCCACCACCAGCCCCACATCCGCCGACGTGCCCCCAATGTCGATCGTGAGCGCGTCGCGGATGTCGAGCACCCGGCAGAGCGCCGCGGCCGCGGTGACGCCGCCCGCCGGTCCCGACAGCGCGAGCGACGCGGCCCGGGTCGACGCCGCATCCGCGCTCAGCGTGCCCCCCGCGGACGTCATCACGCGCGGCGCCGGGTAGCCGCGCGACGACAGCGCGTCCGACAACCCGCGCAGATATCGCCGCACCGCCGGCCGCGCATACGCCTCCGCGACGGTCGTGGCCGTGCGTTCGTATTCGCGGATTTCCGGCAGCACGTCGTGCGATACCGCGATCGTCGCGTCGGGACACGCGGCGCGCACGACCTCGTGCAGTCGCTGTTCGTGCGCGGGATATACGTGACTGTGCAGCAGCACGATCGCGAACGCCGAAGCGCCGCTCGCGCGTGCCGCCGCCGCCACGCGTGCGAGCTCGGCGTCGGTGAGCGGAGTCAGCACATCGAGTCCGTCGGGTACCGCGAGGCGCCGTGCCCCGTCGAACCACCGGGGCGCCACGCGCTCCTCCACGGTGATCACGTCGGCGCGCTGTACCAGCGGCGGCGGATGATGCCGGGTGAGATCATACAGCGCGGCCCGTTCCTGACGGCGCAGCCAGAGCAGATCGGCGAAGCCCGCGGTGGTGATGAGCACCACGCGGGCGCCGGCGCGTTCGAGCAGCAGGTTGGTGACCACGGTGGTGCCGTGCACGAACCGGCGCACGGCCGCGGCGTCGAGCCCCGCGTCGGCGACGGACTGCATCACGCCGACGGATCGATCACCAGGCGTGGTGAGCACCTTGGCCGCGCGCACCGCGCCGGAGGCGTGCACGGCCACGAGATCGGTGAACGTGCCGCCGACATCCACGCCCACCGCCACGTCGTCGTGCATCATGCGATGCCGGCTGGCATGCGCCGCTCGAGCGCGGCTACGCAGCCGCGGCCATGGCAGCGGCCGATGCGGCGGGCGGCGTGGGCGCCGTGACATGTCGCGTCTGGGCGAGCACGCCGGCCAGCGCGATGTGGATCGGCACCGTCACCGCCACCACGAGCCCGGAATCCTGCGACAGGATGGTCATCTGCAGCAGGAACCCGAGCAGGGAGAGCACCGCCGCCACGATCGCCAGGCGCGCCGCGAGCCGGGCCACGCGCCCGCTTCCGCCCGCGAACGGCGCGCAGCAGGCAGCGACGAGCAGCAACGGATGGATCTGGAACAGCGTGCCGTTGCTCCCCATGTACTCCACGTGCTTGGTGACCGTGCCGGCGAGCAGCAGCGCCGTGCCGAGCACGCCGCCGAGCAGATACCACGTGGTGGCCACGGTGCGCAGCAGCACGAGCGCGGCGCGGCTGCCGCGCGCGCGCCACCAGCCGAGCGCGAAGATCACGCCGCCGCTGAACGCGCCGATCAGGAGCGCTTCGAAGCCGCGGAACGGCGGTCGCTCGGGGAGCGGCGCGCGGCGCGCCATGTACAGGATCGTATCCTGCGCCACGAGAGCGCGGGTCGCACCGGTCGGATCGGTCACCTGCATCGTGGTGAGATGATCGGCCAGACGGCCGGGCATGAACGCCTCGTGCCAGCGCGTGAGCGGCGCGTCGGCGTTGCGGCCGAGCGCGAGATGGATGCCGGCGAACGCGGGCCAGTCGCCGTCGGTTACCCGGGCCGTCTCCTCGCGCCAGGTCACGGGCAGATCGGGCACGTCGCCAAGCGTGCTCGCGAGCGCGCCGCCGAGCGCGCGGTCGACCGCATCCCGCAACCGCGTGGAGCAGTTGTCGAGATAATAGTCGTAGCGGTAGTAGCGGTTCTCCTCGCGCGCGTTCCAGGCCAGGAAATCGGCCAGCGCCCCCTTCTGCACGTCGCTGAGCGCGAGCACCTGCCGGCGCGTCGTGCGATCGTCGGCCATGTAGGATGCGACCATCGCATCGGTGGGATACACGGCCAGCCAGTATTCCGTGTTGCCAGTGAGGAACCGCGTGAGGAAGTTGGGCTGCGCGAAGTCGAACACGCCCCAGTTGTAGGCCAGGCTTTCGCCGGTGCCCGTATCGGTGATCACGAGCGCGTTGTGCCCGAAGCGCTCCCAGAGTACTTCGCCATTCGCGAACGTGAGCACGGACACTTCGAGCGACGCGCCACGCTCGGCGCGCGCCGCATCGAGCGCCATGTCCACGCCGGGCGGGGGCGGCTGCGTGTCGGCGCGGAACGGCGCCGCCGCTCCGGCGAGAGCGAGCACCGCCATGCATACGAAGCGCAGACGGCGGATCAGAAACGCACCTCGCGGCCCTCTTCGGCCGACTTGTACGCCGCGTCCAGCACGCGATGCACCATCACCTGTTCCGTGGGGAGCTTGCGCGGGACATCTCCCTGCACCATGGCCACGAAGTGCGCGAGTTCGGACCGGTAGCTCTGCAGGAACGGGCTCTCGCGTCCCGCGGCGCCCGAGGGCGACACGTTCACGTGCCGGCCGTTGAGGTCCTTCACCACGCGGAGCGGCGCGAGCCGCCCCGAGCCCTTGGTGCCGTGCACCTCGAACCACCAGCGGTCCTGCTCTCCCACGTAGGCCCACGACACGTCCATGATGAGACTCACGCCGCCCTCGCATTCGAGAAAGAGCTGCATCGCCACTTCGGTGGCGTTCGTGCCCTTCCCCTTGCGGGCCTGGGCGCTGATGCGCACGGGATCGGGAAAGTCGGCCAGCCAGAGTGCGAGATCGAGCAGCGGAAATCCCTGATCGAGGAACGCGCCGCCGCCGGCTTCCGCCCGGCGTCCGCGCCATCCGTCACCGGGACGCGTGACCTGCAGCGAGCCCGCGCGCACCGAGGTGAGCGTGCCGAGTTCGCCGTTGCGCAGGAACTGCGTGAGCGCCTGCACGTCGGAACGGAAGCGGTGATTGTGCGCCACCTGCAGCACCAGCTCTCCTTTCGTGGCGGCGGCGAGGCACCGTTCCACGCCGCGCAGCGAAAGCGCCAGCGGCCGTTCCGACAGCACGTGCAGCCCCTTGCGCAGCGCGCTCAGCACGTGCGGCTCGTGCAGATGGTTCGGCGTGGCCACCACGACGGCGTCGAGCATGTCCCACTCGAGCATCTCCTCGAGGTCGGTGAACACGTCGGGCACCCCGAACCGGTCCGCAAGCGCGCGCGCCTTGGGGCCGTCGTTGTCGCAGAGCGCGGCGAGCTGCGCGCCGCGCATCTTCGACAGCACGGGAATGTGCGTCAGTTGGGCGATCGCGCCCGTTCCCACGACGGCGATCCGCACGCCATCCTTCATGCAGCCTCCGGAAGTCTCGGTCTTCGGCGATCGGGGATCGCCGATCGGTCACTCCGCGAAGCCGACCACGGTGCCCGGGTAGTAGTGACGCAGGATCGCCCGCACGTCGTGCCCCGCACGCGCCCGTCCGATCGCCCCCCACTGGCACATGCCTACGCCGTGCCCGTTCCCCACGCCCCGCAGCACCACACCGGACACCCGGTCGCCGACCCGCGTTTCCCGCTCCACATCAAAATACGTGCTGAACAGGATCGCGCCACGCGCATCGCGCAGCGCACTGCGGATATCCGGGCCGGTGAGCGTCACCGTGCCGCGATTGGTGCGCACCACGAGCGATGCCACCCGGCCGCTCGCGCTCCGCCGCTCCACGGACACGGCCTCCACGGTGGGCGCGGTGGTGCCGCTCGCGCCCCGGGCGCCCAGGTGACGCACCACCGCCTGCCGCAGCAGCGAGGCGTCGAATGCCACCTCCCACGCATTGCGTGGCGACAGGTCGCAGTAGGGGCGTCCCGTGCGCGGATCGAGATCGCTCACGCTCCGCAGGTATCCGTGATCGTGCCCGTCGCGCCACGCATCGCTCGGATCGGCCGTGCGGCCGCCGCAGCTCGAGAAATAGAGGCCGTCCACCACCCGGCCCTCGTAGCGGAGCACGAGCCCGCTCGTGGCCGCGATCGCCGCGTCCACCACGGCGTGCTCCACCGCCACGCCGCCGTACACCTGATGCTGCACCGTGGCGGTCATGTGATAGCCCGCGGACGGCACGGTTTCCCGCGTGGGGACGCGCGCGTACGTGTAGCTCCGCGCGGCCACGGCCTGGGCCTGGAGCGCCGCGGCATCGCCGGGCGCGCGCGTGCCGAGCTCGAGCGGCACCACGCCGCGCAGGTAGTCCTCCACCGGGAGCCTGTTCACCACGAGGAGACCGGAGTCCGTCACGCTCACCCACAGCTCTCCGCGGTAGCGGCGCTCCCCGTGCTGCACGAGCGAGCGCGTGCTCCGGGGACGCACCACGAACGGCCCGTCGCGCCATGGCGTGGCGTCGCCGCGCGCGCCGGCCACCCGGAGCGTACGCCCATTCCGCTCGATGCGCCACGCCTCGCCGCCCTGCCCCTGCACCAGCGTCCGCCGTCCGCCCTGCTCCAACACTTCGAACGTCCCCACCCCCGACACCGCCACCGAGGACGCGCTCCCGGCCAGCGCGATCCATGCCACCCGGTCGCTCGCGTCGAGCACCGCGGCCGCCGTATCCGTGACGATCTCCGCCGACGGGGTGACGGCCACGGCCGTGCGCTCGGGCATGTGACGCGGAGCGCAGGCGGCCACGAGCACGCCGAGCGCGAGCACGCCGAACACGGACCCGCGGAGCGTGAACCCGTGGAGCGGAATACCGGCGCGCCAGCGCGCGCCGCGGAGGCCAGGGCGTCCGATCATGGCATGCAGAAAGACGAGCCACGCGCCGGGTTCGTCAGCAGCGGACACGCATCCGGCCGGCCGTTTCCGTCACGGCCGGGCCGCGTCACCGTCCGAAGCTCCCCACCGTGCTCGGCGGCGAACCCGACACCACCGTCAGCACGCGCCCGCGGCGCACGGCCGCCTGGCCGCCGGCCCGCTCCGCCACCCCGCGGAACATCGCGCTGAAATCGTAGTCGTCCACGACATCGTCGATCGTCACGTCGAGAAAGCTGCCCACGGGGAGGTCGGCCGCGATGTCCGGTGCCACCTCCACGTGCACCACGCCGTCCACATCGTCGGCCTGCCACGGCGCCCGGGCTTCCACGGTGCCGTCGGCCTCCACGTGCTGCACGAGCACACGGGCCTCGCGCCCGATGAACCGTTCGTACTGCTCCGCCGTGATGCCGCGCTGCAGTTCGTACAGCCGTTCCTGCCGTTCCCTCTTGAGCGATTCGGGCACGTCGTCATGGAGCGCCGCGGCGCGCGTGCCTTCCTGCGGCGAATACGTGAACACACCCACGCGATCGAAGCGCACTTCCTCGAGCAGCGAAAACAGCGCCTCGAACTCCTCGTCGGTTTCGCCGGGGAATCCCGTGATCACCGTGGTGCGGATCGCGAGATCGGGTACTGCGCGGCGGTAGAGCGCCACCTTCTCGCGGATCGTGCGCGCGCGTTCCGGCCGCCGCATGCGTGCGAGCACCGCGTCGTGTCCGTGCTGCATCGGCATGTCGAGATAGCGCACGATGCGCGGATTGGCCGCGATCACCTCGAGCAGCCGCGGCGTGATTCCCGCGCCGTAGAGATACAGCAGCCGGAGCCACGGCACGGTGGTCTCGCGCACGAGCGCCTCGAGCAGCTCCGGCAGCCCGGTCCCGTCGCGGCGGTCGCGTCCGTAGTGCGCGAGATCCTGCGCCACGAGGTTGAGCTCGCGCGCGCCCTGGAGCTCGAGGAGTTGCGCCTCGCGCACCACGTCGTCGAGCGCGAACGAGCGGTGCCGGCCGCGCATGAGCGGAATGGCGCAGAACGCGCAGCCGTGGTCGCACCCTTCGCTCACCTTGAGATAGCGCACCGCCGGCTGCTCGCCCGCGAAGAGGCGCACGCCCGGATGCTCCACGAGCGACCCGCTCAGGAATCCGCGCGCCACGAGCTCCGGCACGAGCCGTTCGGCCTCGCTGGTGCCGAGGAACACGTCCACTTCGGGGAGCGCGTCGCGGAGCTCGTCGCGGTGCCGTTCCACCATGCACCCCACGGCGAACACCGCCTGCACCTGCCCGTCGTCCTTGAGGCGCGCGGCCTCGAGAATGGTGTCGAGCGATTCCTTCTTGGCCGCGTCGATGAAGCCGCAGGTGTTCACGATCACGATGTCGGCGTCGTGCGCATCGTCGACGGACTCGCCGCCGTGCGCCACGAGGTCGGCGCGATAGCGTTCCGAATCGACGGTGTTCTTGTCGCAGCCGAGCGTGAGGACGGAGAAGCGCACGCGGCCGCTCAGCGGAAGTTGCCGAACTGGAGCTCGACGCCGAAGTCCTCGCCGCGCAGGAGCTGGATGGCGTCCTGCAGATCGTCCTTCGACGGCGACGTCACGCGCACCTGGTCACCCTGGATCGACGCCTGCACCTTCTTGAGCTTCGCCGCCTTGAGCGTGGCCGCGACCTTCTTCGCGGTGTCGCCGTCGAGTGCCGTCTTGAGCTTGACCTCGCGCCGCACCGTGTCGCCCCCCGCCGGCTTGATGTCGCCGATGTCCAGGTTCTTCACCGGAATACCGCGCTTGATCAGCTTGCTCTGCACCACGTCGAAGAGCTGGTGCATCTGGAAGTCGCTGTCGGCCACGAGGTCGAGCTTCTCCTCCCCGCGGTTGAACTCCACGGAGGCCTTCGAGCCCTTGAAGTCGTAGCGCTGCGCGACTTCCTTCTGGGCCTGATTGATCGCGTTGTCGACCTCCTGGAGGTCGACACCGGTGGTCACGTCGAATGAATACGTCGATGCCATGGGGAAATACGAAAGGTCAGCCCAGGAATGTTTCCAGGGTTTTTGCGCGGCTCACGTGCCGCAGTCGCGACAGCGCCTTCTCCTTGATCTGGCGCACGCGTTCCCGCGTGATGCCGAGCATCGTGCCGATCTCCTCGAGCGTCATGGGCTCGTGCTCGTCCAGTCCGAAGTACAGGCGGAGGATCTTCGCCTCGCGCTCCTTGAGCGAGCCGAGCGAATCCTCGATGGCCTTGGTGAGCGCCTTCTCGATCGTCTGCTCGTCGGGCGTGGGGCTCACGGTATCGGCAAGATAATCGAGCAGCCGGTTGTCCTCGCCCGGCATGATCGGCGCGTCCAGCGACAGGTGCACCTGCGAGATGGACATCGTCTTCGCGACCTCCTCCTCGGAGATGTCCATCCCTTCGGCGATCTCGGCGTGTGTGGCTTCGCGTCCGAGCTCCTGCAGCAGGGCGCTGGCGCGCTTGCCGATGCGGTGCAGCGTGCCCGCCCGGTTGAGCGGCACGCGTATGATGCGCGACTGCTCCGCGAGCGCCTGCAGGATCGCCTGCCGGATCCACCACACCGCGTACGAGATGAACTTGATCCCTTTCGTCTCGTCGAACTTGTGACCGGCGCGGATGAGTCCGAGGTTCCCTTCGTTGATCAGATCGGAGAGCGACACGCCCTGGTTCTGATACTTCTTCGCCACCGATACCACGAACCGCAGGTTCGAGCGCACGAGCTTGTCGAGCGCGTCGTCGTCACCGGCCCGGATGCGACGCGCCAGATCGGCCTCGTCTTCACGCGAGATGAGCGGATACTTGCTGATGTCGCGGAGATACTGGTCGAGGGAGCCGTCGTCGACCGAGGTGCGCTTGCGGGCGGGAGCGCCGTTGGCGGCGCGGGATCGGGGAGGAAGCGGTTCCGGACGCACGGGGCGGGGCGTCGGGAGCAGGGAGTCGCGGGAGGTCACCAGCGACGGCGCGGACAGGACGTCGGCGCGGGGAAGCGAGGGGATCTCAGCGGATGCGCTCTCCAAGCCGCCTCCATCGGATGTTGGTGAGCCAGGGTGCCGTGGTACTCGAATCCGGCGCGTAGCTGTAATACACGACCATCGGCGTGCCGCGCACGAGGGAATCGGGCACGAATCCCCAGTAGCGGCTGTCGAGCGAGTTGTCGCGATTGTCGCCGAGCACGAAGAAGTGGCCGTCGGGGACGACGAGCGGTCCCCAGTTGTTGCGCGACGGCCGGTAGCGGAGCGATGTGCCCGGCGCCGCGGCGGCCGTGCGCACCAGATAGCTGCGCTGCCAGCGGAAATCCTCGGCGACCGGATCGACGCCGGGGTCGGTGTGCACCACGTAGCGTTCGTCCTGTTCGACGCCGTTGAGCAGCAGGACACCCTGCTGCATGGCCACCGTGTCTCCCGGGAGCGCCACGAGCCGCTTCACGAAATTCTTGCTCTGATCCGTGGGCCATTCGAACACCACCACGTCGCCGCGGCGCGGTTCGCGCACTGCGGGCAGCCGCAGGCTGGTGAGCGGAATCGTGGCCCCGTACACGAGCTTGTTCACGAGCAGGAAATCGCCCACGAGCAGCGTGCTCTCCATGCTCCCGGACGGGATCTTGTACGCCTCCACGAGCACGGCGCGCAGCACGAGGAAGAGCGCGATCGCGGCGGGAAAGACGCGCATCCACTCGAAGAACCACCGGAAGCCGATGCGCGACGCGCGACGGTTGGCGGCGCGAAGCGCGGCCGCGCGCAGTTCGCCGTCGGCCGCGAGCGCGCCGGGCACCGGTGCGAGGCGTGCTCCGACACTCGCGTCGTCCGCCCGCACCACGGCCATGCCGCCGGCCGACGCGTCCTGCGACACGTCCTGCCCGTCAAACTCGATGCGTGCTGTGCTCGAACGATCCATCACGGCCGACCGCCACTCGGGAGGGAACTTCCCTCGGAATCAAGCGGGACCCACCGGGCCGCGCAAGCGGCGGGGCGATCGCCCCGCCGTCGATATCCGACTGCTCTGCTCAATAATTGTCGATCTGCGCGCGCTGCAGCGCGCCGGAGTAGTCCACGTACCCCACCTTCGTTTCCGAATAGAACTCGTAGACTTCCCATCCGCCCTCGCGGTGTCCGTTCCCCGTTTCCTTCACGCCCCCGAACGGCAGGTGCGCCTCCGCTCCGATCGTGGGCGCGTTCACGTACGTGATGCCGTTGTCCAGATCCTGCAACGCCCGGAACGCCACCGTCACGTCCCGGGTGTACACCGACGACGACAGACCGTACCGCACGCCGTTGTTCACCGCGAACGCCTCCTCCGCATCCGCGACCCGGACCACCGACAGCACCGGGCCGAAGATCTCCTCCTGCTCGAGCCGCGAGCCGGCGCGCACGCCGGTAAAGATCGTGGGCTCGAAGAACCAGCCGTGCGCCAGCGCCGCGTCTCCCGGACGTGATCCACCGCACACCAGCGTCGCGCCTTCCTCGCGTCCGATCGCGACGTAGCGCTCCACCTTCTCGCGCGCCGCCTCGTGCACGAGCGGCCCCACGTCCGTGCCCGCCGCGCGGCCATCGCCGAGCCGGAGCGCACGCGCCCGCTCGGCGAGCCGGTCCACGAACCGGTCGTGAATGCCGTCCTGCAATATGAGACGACTGGTGGCCGTACAACGTTGCCCCGTGGTCCCGAACGCGCCCCAGAGCACGCCCTCCAGCGCCAGATCCAGGTCCGCGTCGTCGAGCACGATCTGCGCGTTCTTGCCCCCCATCTCGAGCGACAGCCGCTTGTGCATGCGCCCGCACGTCTCGCCCACGAGCCGTCCCGTTTCCGTGCTCCCGGTGAACGAGATCACCGGCACGCCGGGATGCTCCACCAGCGCCTTCCCCACCACTTCCCCCATCCCGTGCACGAGCTGGATCACCTCGGGCGGCAGGCCGGCCTCGAGCAGGATCTCCACCAGCACATGCGCGGTGTGCGGCACGTCTTCGGCGGGCTTGAACACCACCGCGTTTCCGCACACGAGCGCCGGAAACATCTTCCACGTGGGAATCGCGAGCGGGAAGTTGAACGGCGTCACCAGCCCCGTCACGCCGATGGGCCGGCGGAAGCTCATCGCCCACTTGTTGCGCAGCTCGCTCGGCACCGTGTGGCCGAACAGACGCCGTCCTTCCGTGGCCGCGTAATACGCCGTGTCGATTCCTTCCTGCACGTCGCCGCGCGTTTCGGCGAGCGGCTTCCCCATCTCGCGCGTCATGAGATCGGCCAGCTCTTCCTTGCGCCCCGCCATCAGGTCGCCCACGCGGCGCAGCACGTCGCCGCGCGCCGGCGCGGGCGTCCGCTTCCACTCGGCGAAGCCGCGGCGCGCGCTCGCGATCGCGCGTTCCACGTCGTCGACGCCGGACGCCGGGAAGTTGCCGATCAGATCCCGCGTGTCGGCCGGATTGCGATTCTCGAAGTACGCGCCGGTGGACGGCGCCACCCACGATCCCGCAATGAAGTTCCTGAAGTCGGTCATGATGAGGTCGGAAGGTCGAATGGAGGTCGGATGATCGTCAACGAAGCCCGGGACGGAGCGCGCCCCGGATCGTGCCCGGCGTTTCGCTCGTGGGCGCGGCCGGCGCAGTCGGCGGCGCGGTCTGGCAGGTCCAGCGTTCCGGCCGGTCGAAGGTGGAGTGCGCGTAGCCCACGCGCGGCAGCACTTCACGCGCCACGAGCACCACGCCCGATACCACGATGAGCAGCGACAGCACGTGCGCGCGCCCGAGCCGGTGCCGCCACGTGCCCATCGCGCTCCAGAGACCGAGCAGGGCCACGCCGCCGCCTGCCGCCATGAGCCCCGCGAGCGGCATGCCGCACCGCGCCGGCCACGGCCAGAGCCAGATCCCCACACCCGCCACGAGCGCCACCGTGAGCTTGGTCCAGGCCCAGGCACGCGCCTTGCCCGACACCGCCGGTGAAGACGCCGCGGGCGCGGAGGCAACCGAGCGCTGCGCGGGCGCGCTCGCCCCCCGCGGCATCCCGGTGCCCGACGGCGCCGGCGGCAGCAACTCCTCGTCGGGGAGCGACGCCAGTTGCTTGTCGATCTTCGCGAGTTCCTTGTCCCAGTCGCGCTGTGTCATGGCTGGCGGGGTGGAGGCGGTGGAGGGGCCGGCGCGGCGAAGCGCGGCGCCCGGTGATCACGCGGGCGTCGATTCGCGCGTCAGCGCGTAGCGCTCGATCTTCTTGTACAGATTCGACCGCGGCATCTCGAGCGCCCGGGCCGTTTCGGACACGTTCCAGTCGAACGCGCGCAGCTTCGCGAGCAGGAACGCCCGTTCGGCCGCGTCCTTGAACTCCTCGAACGTGCGGCAGTCGGCCAGCGAGCCGAGCCCGCTCGGCTCCACGGCGCGCCGCCCCACGAGACGCTCCACGTCGCTCACCGCGATGTGCGGGCCGGCCGCGAGGATCACCAGCCGTTCCACCGTGTTCCGCAGCTCGCGCACGTTGCCGGGCCATTCGAGTTCCGACAGACGCGCGAGCGCGTCGTTGCCGATGCCGCGTCGCGGCAGGCCGTCGCGCTGCGCGAACTGCTGCAGGAAGTGCACGACGAGCGGTTCGATGTCCTCGCGGCGTTCGCGGAGCGGCGGCACCGTGATCGGCACCACGTTGAGCCGATAGTACAGATCCTCGCGAAAGCGCCCTTCGGCGATCTCGCGCTCGAGATCCTTGTTGGTGGCCGCGATCACGCGCACGTTCACCTGGATCGGCTTGTTGCCGCCGATGCGCGTGACCACGCCGTCCTGCAGCACGCGGAGCACCTTGGCCTGCGCCGACAACGCCATGTCGCCGATCTCGTCGAGAAAGAGCGTGCCGCCGTCGGCCTGTTCGAACTTGCCGGTGCGGTCGGCCACCGCGCCGGTGAACGATCCCTTCATGTGGCCGAACAGCTCGCTCTCGATGAGCTCCGACGGAATCGCCGCGCAGTTCACTTCCACGAACGGCTTGCGCGCGAGCGGCGACCCCCGGTGCATGGCGCGCGCCACGAGCTCCTTCCCCGTGCCGTTCTCGCCGGTGATGAGCACGCGCGACGGCGTGGCCGCGACCTTGTCGATGCGGTCGAGCAGCGCGCGGATCACGTACGACCGGCCCACGATCTCGTAGCGCGACTCGATGGTCTGCCGGAGCCGCGAGTTCTCCTCGGAGAGATCGGCCTGCGCGAGCGCGTTCCTGAGCAGGAGCAGCACGCGATCGGTATCGAGCGGCTTCTCCAGGATATCGTACGCGCCGAGCTGCGTGGCTTCCACCGCGGTCTGGATGGTGGCGTGCCCGCTGATCATCACCACGACCGCGTGCGGATCGGCCGCGCGCAGGCGGCCGAGCACCTCGAGGCCGTCGAGCCCCGCCATCTTCACGTCGAGAAAGACGAGATGCGGCCGGAACGTGTCGTAGGCGGCGAGCCCTTCCTGGCCGGAGGCGGCCGTGCGCACCTCGTACCCCTCGTACTCGAGGAGCTGGCCGAGGGCCTGGCGGATGCCCGGCTCGTCGTCGACGACGAGGATGCGGCGGGTGGTCATGGAATCAGGGTTCGGCGCGATAGGCCGTGATCTGTCCGCGCCGGATGCGCAGATCGCCCACGTACGGCGGCAACTGCACCGGATACCCCTCATCGGCCATGTCGTCGGCCATGATGCCGCGACGGGTCGCGGCGATCAACCTCGGCACGAGCGGACGGGGCACGCTGAACTCTCCCACCACGACCTCGCGGATGCGGAACTGGGCACGACCGGGCGCGAGCATGTCGAACGTGCCGCCCACGATGATCGTGTCGCGACGGTCGAGCGCGCCGGCGAGCGGTCCGAGCAGGGCATCGCCACCGAAATCCGTGAGCGGCATCTCGGCCTTCATGTACACCATGTCGTCGACCACGGCCACGACGGCGCCCGCCGCCGATGCCGGCAACTGGCGCACGAAGGCCTGGACCAGGAACGAGGCGAGCTGTCCGGCTTCGAGCGTGACCATCCCCGGTCCGCCGCGCCGCCCGAGGCTCGAGAGCCGTTCCTGGGCCGTGGTGAAGGCGGCGTCGGACGAGATGGGCTGCCACCGCGCGGTGGCGAGTCCGCTCGCCGGCGCGGTGCTCATGCTGTCGGTCGTGGTGCGGGGGGAGAACGGGATCCGGGCTTCCACGGCGGCGGGGAGCGGCAGCCTGCCGCCGCTCCACCACCACCAGGCGCCGGCCGCGGCCACGACGAGCACGACCGTTCCGACGAGGCGCGTCAGGCAGCCCATGGGCCACTCCGTCGGGTTTCCCCGGGGCTGCCCGGGATGCTGATCAGAAGGGAATTCGATGACATCCCTGAAAGTTAGCCATCCCGGCCGCACGGGAGGAGGGCCGCGGTCAGGGATACGGAGCGGGCACAGGGGGTCACCCTGCCGGCCCGGTTGCTCAAGCGCGCTTCGCCCCGTCCGACACTGTGTCAGGAAGCGGTGGGGAAGGAGTCCCCACCCGCCCCGCCCTCCGCCAGCCGATGGCCGCTCAGCCCGAACCCGCCGTTTCTTCCACCGACCCCGACCCGATCGTCGAGGCGCGCGCGCTCGTTGCCATGGCGGTACGCCTTGGCCAGCGTACCCGCACGGCCCATCGCCTCGACCAGGTCACCGATCGCAAGGCGGCGCTGTACGTGAACACCCTGGTGCGCCACGCCGCGCGGCTGCTGCAATCGGCCTCGGTGCACGACGTGCCGGTGATGCGGGCCGGCGCGAACGGCCCGGGCGGGAACGCGGTGCATTACGTGCTGCGGCACGACCGGCTGGCCGGTCCGCCGGCGGCGAACCGCTTTCTCACGGTGGGATCGGATGCACGCCTGCGCTGCTGCGTGGTGGCCGATCGCGGCGGGGCGCGGCTCTGGGCCGACTATGATGTGGCCACGGCGCCGGATGACCTGTCGCTCCGCGTCGTGCTCGACGCCCTGGCCGCGCTGATCGCGCGCCTGGAACAGGCGGTCACGAAGCTCGAGGCGCGGCAGCTCGAACGGGAGCTGCGGCTCGAAGCGGACATCACGGCGGCGAAACGGCGGCTGGCCGGACTGGAGGCGGAGCCGGTCGCGGTGCCGAAGCGGCACGCGGAATCGGAGGAGCCGGTGCGGCCGTGGACACGACATGTGAAGGCGGCGGAGGCGCCGGTCGCGGAACCGCCTGCGGCCCGGGAGCAGGCCGAGGCCCACGGGGTGGATGACACGATCTTTCCGGGAACCGAGGTGGTCGGCGTCGACGAGGATGGACACGCCGACGAGCCGGCCCCGGAGATCGAGTCGTTGCCCGAGGCCGCGCCACAACCGGCGCGCCGGGGATTCCGGCTCTCCCGGCTGCAGAATACGATCTGAGCACAGGCTGGCTGGCAGCTTTCGCAGGTGAGATCTTCCATGTGACCTTGGCGCCCTATCTCTGCCCGGAGATATCGTGTGCCACCGAGTCTCTCTCTTGTTGTGAGGGCAGGTCGACACCATGAAGATCTTCGATGCATGGACGGCTCCACGATACCTCGCGGGCATCGTTTTTTTCGCAACCACGGGAGGGTCGATTCAAGCGCAGACGTATTGGCCTCCGCGTGATCGCGCGCACCTTTTTGAATGCCAGACCACTGTACTCACCCGCAGGATGGCCCTCGACTCGGAACAGATGGCCCTGATCCATCAGGCTATCGAGGTTTTCTACGACACGGATTCAGCCAAAGTTCGCACCTCCGCGGAGGCTCGTCGTCGGCGCACCGTACGAGATTCCACGATTCGAACGATCTTGCGCACCAAGGAGGATTCGGCCGCCTTCAAGCGTAACGTGGACGGTGAACAGCAATGGTGGAGCAGTGGAGCCTGCAACGGGACTCCGGAGACCAGACCCTACCGCCGTCCGCCGATGCGGGAATGAGACCGGCGCGCTCAGATCCGGATCACGGGTGGCTCGCCGACGGTCATGGCATGTCGGTCGACGACCTGTCCGTTGCAAGCCGCCGCAGCCGCGATTTTTCATACACGCCGGTGATCCGCGTCCCGTCCCACACGTACGCGAGGTGCGCGGCCTGACGGCACGCGGATAACACGCGCGGCCGCCACACGGCCACGCATTCGCCGCCGTCGTGGCGCACGCTGTCGTACACCACCCCATGCGCGCCCGCCCCACGCCGGCTCGTCGCGAAGGCCTGCGACGCGCCGTAGTCGTCGGGGTGATGAAGCGCGGCCTGCGCATCCCGCAGGCCGCGCAGGTCGAGCAGATGGCCGCGCAGCGTGGCCTGCAGCTCACGCATGCCGATCTCCATGGCCGGCTGCCGCGTGGCGGCGAGGAACCGCGACCGGTGATACACCGTTTCGGCGATCGCCGTCTCGCGCGTGCGCGCGGCGTACCAGGCGCCGAACCAGGGCGTGGAGAACCGGCCGCCCGTGGGCGAGAGGTGGGTGAAGGGCGCCATGATCCACCCGGCGCCCGCCCCGCTCACCCGATCGTCCACGGGCACGCCGGCGAGAGCGCCCACCTCTGCGCGGAGTCGCGGATTCGTGAGCGCCTCCACCGCGAACACGGCGTCGAGATCGGCAGGATCGGCCACGCGCTCGAACAGCGACACCGGCGGGAACCGGCTCGGGATGATGCGATGACAGGGCTGCCAGCGCACGGCCGCCGACGGGATCCCGTCGGGGTCGGGCGCGGCCGACCGGCCGTCCTCGGCAGGCGCCTCATGCCCCGCTGCGTCTGTTCGGGCGCTCACGTCCAGCCACCGCGCTCCGCATCGAGATACTGCCGCACCACGAACAGGTCGGACACGTTCCCCGACAGCATGCGATCGAGCGCGCGCGCGCCGTGGAAGGGCGCGGCCGTGTTGGGCTGCTTCACCCACGCATCGGCCGCCGCCGGCTGCGGCAGCAGCACCTGCAGCGCCTTGTAGATGCCGAGCACGTAGGACACGCGCTCCAGCACATCGCGGCTCACCTGCCCCACCTGTCCCGACTTCCACTTGAAGTACGTGGACGCCGGCGGTGAACCGAGCAGCGTGCGTGCCTCCGTGGCCGTGAGCTGCCACGCATCGGCGATGCGGAAGAAGGTGCGCAGCGCCGGAGCGGCGGCCGCGGCGAGCGGAGGCGTATCGGAGAGGGGCTGGGCGATCATCGAATACTCCCTATGTAGAGTGTCCTGATATATTACTCTACCTGAGGAGTCGTGTAAAGCCCGCCAGGGGCGCCGGGGCACGGGATGCGTGCTCATCGGAAGGTCTCCGGGTTGGGGGAGGCCGTCCGAGGGACGGCATCGGGGGAGGAGCCGGCCACCGCGCCATCGCCGGCCGGCCGGTATCGCAGGGCTTCGGCGACGTGCGCCACCGCGACGGATGCCGATTCGTCCAGATCGGCGATGGTGCGCGCCACCCGCAGCACGCGGTGATAGCCGCGCGCGCTCAGGCGGAGCCGGTCGGCGGCGGTGACGAGCAGCGATCGGGCGTCCGCATGGAGCGCCGCCGTGGCCATCAGCAGCCGCGACGAGGCGCCGGCATTGGTGCCGGTCGGCGCGCCCGTCCCGACGCCCGAAGTACGCGCGTAGCGGACCCGCTGCCGCTCGCGGGCCAGGGCGATGCGGGATGCCAGCACGAGCGACGGCGTTCCGCGGGCAGGCGCGCCGGACGCGCCGGACGCGCCAGATCGGGCATCGAGCGATGCCGGCGGAACACGCCGCACGTGAACGTGCAGGTCGATGCGATCGGCCAGCGGTCCGGACAGCCGCGCGCGGTGCCGGTCCAGATCGGCACTCGAACAGGTGCACACCCGTTCGGAGTCACCGGCGTATCCGCACGGACACGGATTCGTCGCGGCCACGAGCATGAAGCGCGCGGGAAAGCGCACCGTCATGGCCGCGCGCGCGAGCGTGACCTGTCCATCCTCGAGCGGCTGCCGCAGGGTTTCGAGCACATGGCGCGGAAAGAGCGACAGCTCGTCGAGGAACAGCACGCCGAGGTGCGCGAGACTCACCTCGCCCGGCCTGGGCACGCTGCCGCCACCCACGAGCCCCGCGGCCGACACGGAATGGTGCGGCGCGCGGAACGGGCGGGACGGCTGCGCGGGCCCCGCGCCGAGCAGGCCAGCCACCGAATGCACGGCCAGCACTTCGAGGGCCTCGTCGTCGTGGAGCGGCGGCAGCACGCCGGGCAGACGGCGCGCGAGCATGGTCTTGCCGGCGCCGGGCGGACCCACGAGCAGCACGTTGTGGCCGCCGGCCGCCGCGATCTCGAGCGCGCGGAGCGCGAGCTCCTGTCCCACCACATCGGACATGTCCGGGGCATCGCCGTGCGCCGCATCATCACGCCGTGCCGGCGAGGCCTCGCGCTGCCGCACGTACGCCGCCAGCGTGTCGCCGGTGAGCGCCTGGTCGCCGGCGGCGCCGCGGGTGAGGCACGCCACGAGGTCCACGAGCGTGTCCGGTACGAGCACGCGGATGCCGCGCACGCAGGCGGCCTCGGCCACGTTCGCCGGAGGAATCACCAGCACCTCGTGGCACGCGGCGGCGCGCCGGGCGACGGCGAGCACGCCGCGCACGGGGTGCAGCCGGCCGTCGAGACCGAGTTCGCCCACGATGCGCAGGCCGCGCAGCCGTTCGGGCGCGAGCTGTCCGCCGGCCGCGAGCACACCGAGCGCGATCGGCAGGTCGAACGCCGTGCCGGCCTTGGGGAGATCGCCGGGCGAGAGCGAGATGGTGATGCGCCGGGGCGGGACGGGAAATCCGGCGTTGGCGAGCGCGGCGCTCACGCGGTCGCGGCTTTCCTTGACGGCCGTGGCGGCGAGTCCCACGAGGGTCCATTGCGGCAGGCCGTTCGCGATGTGCACCTCGACGGTGACATCGACGGCCTCGATCCCGAGCACGGCGGCGGAAGTGGCGGCGGCAAGCATGGCCGCAGTGTGCACGATCCGGTCGCTTCGTGCATCACCGAAACCATGCACGCGGTGTGTTATTCACGCACCCCCGCTCATCCGCGCCCCGACACGCACGCCTGCCCGTGCGTGCGCCTGCTCAGCGCGCGTACTTGAACATCAGCTCCACGAGTTCGTCGTACACCGCGTCCGCGTCCCCGTCTTCCGTGCGCGCCGCCGACGCGGCACAGTGCTTGAGGTGGTTCCGCATGAGCTCGCGGGACACGCTGCGCAGCGCTTCCTGCACGGACGCGATCTGCGTGAGCACGTCGGCGCACCACCGTTCCTCGTCGACCATCTTCTGCAGGCCGCGCACCTGCCCTTCGATACGACGGAGCCGCGCCAGATTGCGTTTCTTGATGTCGGGGTCGACGGCCGCGGCATGGCGCACCGGATCGCCGGGCTCGGATCCCGTTCCGCAGCCGCAGTGGGCCACGGGAAGGCTGCGTTCGGACATGGCATTCCCGGATGACGAGGAGAGGGACTCTTCCGTAAGATACCCCCGGGGCCTATGCAAAATCCAGTTGCGGACACCCGTTCGCCACACGGCGCCGACGCCGGCCTTCACGCCGGCCTCTCCTGCGCTATGATCATGCGATCATGCCCGTCACGCCGCCGCCCGTGGATACCGCGCAGCATCTCGCGTCGCACTTCATCCTGCACCTCGCGCGGGCGCTGCACGCGCACGGCTATCCGGCCCATCGCCTGGAATCCGTCCTCGGAGAAGTGTCCGCGCGGCTCGGTGTCGAAGCGCAGTTCTTCACCACGCCCACCTCCATCTTCGCCGGATTCGGCACGCAGGACGCCCAGCGCACGCACCTCATGCGCGTGGAACCCGGCGAACCGAACCTGGGGCATCTGTCGCGGCTCGACGCGATCATGACCGACGTGGTGGACGGACGCATCACGGCATCCGAAGGGTCGGCGCGCATCACCGCGCTCCCGTCCGCCCCGCCCCGCTGGACGCAGTGGCAGACGCTCGTGGCATTCGTGCTCGCCTCCGCGGCCGTGTCGTGCTTCTTCGGCGTGACCATCTTCGAGGCCGGAATCGCCGGCACGCTCGGTCTCGTGACCGGCCTGTGCGCGCTCGTGGCGAGCCGCACCCCGAGCCTCGCGCCGGTGCTCGAACCGTTCACGGCCGGCGTCGTGTCCACGCTCGCGTTCTTCATCGCGGGGCTCACCGGCAGCGGCAGCGGCTATCAGACGTCGCTCGCCGGTCTCATCGTGCTGCTCCCCGGCCTCACGTTCACGATCGGGCTCACGGAGCTCAGCACGCGTCACCTTGCGTCGGGCACGGCCCGTCTCGCGGGCGCGCTCGTCACGTTCCTCGGGCTCGGCTTCGGCGTTGCCCTTGGCGCGAAGGCCGGCACGCTGATCGCGGCGGCCGTCCTGCAGGGAGAGGGCGCATGGATCGTGGAAACGGCGCGCGTGCCCTGGTGGACGGAACTCGCGGCCGCGCTGCTCGCGCCGCTCTGCTTTGCGGTGCTGCTGCGGGCCGAGCGCAAGGACGTGGGATGGATCGTGCTCGCCGGTCTCACCGCATGGGCCACGTCGCGCTTCGCGGGGCTCGCAATGGGCGAACAGCTTGGCGCGTTTCTCGGCGCGCTCGTGGTGAGCGCCGGGAGCAACCTGCTCGCGAAGTGGCGGCGCGCCACCTCGATGGTGACGCAGGTGCCGGGGCTCCTGATCCTCGTGCCGGGAAGCATCGGCTTTCGCTCCGTCACGTCGATGCTCGGCAACGAGACCATGCTCGGTGTCGAGACCGCGTTCCGCGTGGCGATCGTGGGGATTTCGCTCACCGCCGGCATTCTGGCGGGGAACGTGGTGACCGGACTGTCGCGGCCGGAGTTCGCGGAAGGAGACCGGGCGACGTGATCACCGCGGGGATGCGTTCCCCGCGGTGATCCGCCGGCTGTAATGCGGGCGCGCCGAAGCGCTCAGCCCGACGTGCTGCTCAGTACCCGAGGCCGAACTGCACGCCGTACACGTACTTCGTGGACGCGAGCTCGGGCACGAATCCGGCCACACGCCCTTCCACCCGGAGCGGCACGGTGCCCATGCGCTGCACCCAGCCGAGTCCGACGTCCACGACACCCGCGCTCTTCTGCACGTCGGCGAGGGGCGGACGCGTGCCATCGGAGAACGGATAGATCGTGGCCGTGCCCTTGAGCGACGTGAACGCCCCGCCCACGCCCGCGCGCACCATGGCACCGCGGCGCAGCGGTTCCGCTCCGAAGCCGCGACGGTACGTGAGACCGGCCGTGGTGAGCGTCTTCACATTGCGCGCGTCGCAGATCACGCCCGGCGGCTGCGGACACACCACGAGCTGCGTGCCGTCGGCCCTGAAGCGCATCGCGCCTTCCACGCCGATCAGTCCGCCCGCGGCTTCGGCGATCGTCACGTTGACCATCGGCCCCGCCATGAGTTCGGGGATGCGGGAGCCGGTCGTCGGCGACACCATCATCGAGAGTCCGGCCTCGGCGCGCGGGACGCGCTGCGCCGACGCCGGGATCGTCACGCTCACCATGCCCAGCACACTCGCCACTGCCAGAAGCATCCGCCGCATCAGGTCTCCCGTGTTGCCACTGTCGTCCGGTACGCCGCGCGACCGGATCCGAGTAGCGTGATGGTGAACAACATGCCCAGAATCGTACACAGGGCGAGCGACCAGCGGAGTGCGGCCGCGTCCCCGAAGAAGCGATCGGTGAGCAGGGCGACTGCCGTGGGGCCGAAAGCTCCCGCGAACAGATTCACGACCAGAAAGTACACTGCCGCCCCCTGCCCGCGCATCCGTGAGGGCAGCGCTTCGGCGACGGCCGCGTTGGCCGCCCCCCACGGCATGGCGGCGAACAGGTTCACCGGCACGAGCAGCAGGGCCGCCACCGGAGCCGACGGCACGAGCGGATACGAGCCGGCCGTGACGAGCATGCCGACCGCCGCCGCGATCCCCACGCGAATGGGCGCATCGATCCGGCCCGCCCGCACCCACCGGTCGGTGAGCCAGCCCCCGAGCAGCGTGCCGGCCACGCCCACCGTCATGGTGAGCACGCCCTGCAGCGTGCCGGCTTCCGCGGCGGTCCAGCCGTGCGTGCGCACGAAGAACGTGGCGAGCCACGCCGCGATCCCGTAGTTCACCGCCGCCGAGCAGGCGAAGCCGAACGACAGCGTGAGCATCGTGCGCCGGTGTGTGCGGAAATAGGCGAGCACCTCGCGGAGCGGGAGCACCGGCGAGCGGTTCTCGCGCGGCGGTTCGCGCATCGTGAGCGCCAGCGCGCCGATCACGAGTCCGGGCAGCCCCACGAGCACGAAGACCGTCTGCCAGGGCCGGATCTCTCCCACCACGGGCCACGTCCAGCCGCCGTGCGCATCGGTGAGCCCCACCACGTATGCGCCAAGCGCGTAGGCGATCCCGGAGCCGAGAAACGTGCCGAGCATGTACACGCTCATGGCCGTGCCGCGCCGTTCGCGCGGGAAGGCGTCGGCGATGAGCGACACCGCCGACGGACCGAGCGTCGCTTCTCCGACGCCCACGCCCACGCGCAGCAGGAAGAGGTGCGTGAACGACCGGGCCAGTCCGCCCAGCGCGGTCATCACGCTCCAGAGCGTCGCGCCCACGGCCACGATCACGCGCCGGCTGCGGCGATCGGCCAGCCGTCCGATGGGCACGCCGAGCACCGAGTAGAACACGGCGAAGCTGAGTCCCATGAGGAGCGACACCTGCGTATCGCTCACGCCGAAGTCGCGCTTGATCGGTTCCACGAGGAGCGACAGGATCTGCCGGTCCACGAACCCGCTCACGTTCGCGAGCATGAGCACCAGCACGATGTACCACGCCTGCCCGTTCGTGACGGCGTCCCGCAGTCGTTCCCGATCGCGCGGCGCCGTCACGGGCGATGTCACGTGGCGGCGCCCGGCCACTGCTGCATCGTGTACGCCTGCTCCCAGAACATCCACTCGTAGCGCACACTCACGCGGAAGGCCTGTTCGGCGCGCGCACGGGCGGATTCGTCGGCTGCGTCGGCCGCGTGCTGCAGACGGGCGAGCAGTTCGCGCATGTAGTCGTTGAAGCCGGGATCGGCGTACATGCGGAGCCAGGCGGCGTAGGGATGCGTGTCGGGCGGCGGGCCGTGCGTGCGTTCGAGGTGCTGGCCGAGCGCGATGTAGAGCCACGGACAGGGCGTGAGCGCGGCGATCCCTTCCACGAGCGACGCGCGCGTGGCCGTGGCCACCATGTGGTCCTGGTACGCGCGATTGTTCGGCGTGAGCTCGAGCGCCGCGATGTCCTCCGCGGTGTAGCCGAGCGTCACGCCGTAGCCGGCGTGGAGCTGCGATTCCACCACGAGCGCCATCTTCGACGCCTCGAGGAACCAGAGCTTGTCCACCGGCGCCGTGGACCGCACGGCGAGCAGAGCGGCCGCGTCGGCGAAGGCTTCGAGATAGCGCGCATCCTGCATCTGGTAGAAGCGGAAGCGGTCGGAGGCGAGGGTGCCGGCGGCGAGCTCCTGCACGAACGGGTGCACGAACGAGGCGCCCCAGATGTCGGCGGAGGCGTCGAGGCAGCGGCGCGCGAAGGACGGTACGGGAAAGGCGAAGTCGGTCATGCGTGAAGCATGGCACACGGCGCGCCCGGAGGGGAGATTACGGGATGACTTCCGTCGACCCGCCGTTTCGCGTGCTCGTGGAGCAGGCGCTGCCACACGGGCGCCTGGTTGCCGTGTCGCTGCCCTCCGGCGCTTCGGACGCGCACCTGCTCGATGCGCTCGCCGAGGGGCGGCGCACCCTGCCCGCCGAAGAGGACGCGCTCGCGGCAGCGCTGGCCGTGCCGCGGCGGGTGTCGTTCGTGGGGGGACGCCTGGCGCTGCGCGCGGCGCTGTCGTCGGTGTCGCCGGAGACGCGCTCCTCCCCGGTGCTGCGCACCCCGCGTGGCGCGCCGCTCCTGCCGGCCGGCGTGCTGGGATCGGTGAGTCACAAGCGCCGCGTGGCCATGGCGCTCGCGGCCGTACCGAGCGGCGACGTGGGCACGATCGGTGTGGACGTGGAGGAGGTGCCGGACGAACGCGAGCTCACGCGCCCGGATCTCGCCTCGCGGATTCTCACGCCGCTCGAGCGGCACGGACTCGCACCGCTCGCGGCGCGCGATCCGCTCGCGTATCGCGAGGCGGTGCGGCTCCGGTTCGCGCTCAAGGAAGCCGTGTACAAGGCCATCGACCCGCACGTGCAGCGCTACGTGCGCTTCCAGGAGGTCGAGCTGTTTCCGGAATCCGAGGGCGAGGCGGAGGTGCGCCTGCTGCTGCCGGAGTTCGCCGTGCGGCGCATCACGGTGCGGGCCTGGTGGACCCGGCTGGCCGGGCATCTCGTGGCCACGGCCGCGGGGTCGCCGATGGAGTGAGGGGCCGGAACGGGCCGCGGGTGCAGCCGCTCGATTCGGAAGGCAGCCGCACGAGCCGCCGCCCACGCTCAGTTCATGATGCTGATCAGCTCCACGTCGAACACGAGCGTTGCGTTGGGCGGAATCGACCCCGACCCCTGCCCGCGGTATCCGTACTCGGAGCCGAGGATGAGACGGCGCTTTCCTCCCACCCGCATTCCCGGCACGCCGAGATCCCACCCCGAGATCACTCGCCCCACCCCGAGCTTGAACTGGAAGGGCTGTCCGGCCGACACGTTGCTGTCGAACTGCATGCCCGTGCGCAGCCAGCCCGTGTAGCGCACCGCCAGCGAGTCGCCGGCAACGGCTTCCCGCCCCGCGCCCACCACGAGATCCTGCACGTACAGCCGCGAAGCCCGCTCGGTCATCTGAGCCAGATTCACGCCGAGCGACGAGGCGAAGTTCTCCGAGGCCGGGTCGGACGGATTCCCCGAGCCCCCCGTGAGACTGTCCGAGCACGCCGCCGACAGGGCGAGCAGTGCGCAGGAGAGCATGAAGACCGCGGAACGGAAGCGACGAGGACGGAGCATGGGCAAAGGAACCTGCGGGAAGTACGATGAACGGCGGGCGGGCTACTCGCGTTCGGCCACGTGCATGGCAACACCGCCGGCGAGCCACCGGGTGACGGATCGGACACGAAACCCGTTGCCGGCCAGGGCCTGCGAGAACGCCTGCCACGACATGAAGCGGGCAATGGAACGTGCAATGTAGCCGTATACCACCGGCGCGCGGTGCCAGGTCCATCCCACCGCGCTGCCGGCCGCGTACAGATACCCCAGCCAGGCGGCTCGCCACGGCGCAAACACGGGACGGTAGAAATCCAGTGTCACATACACGCCGCCCGGCCGCAGTACCCGCGCGGCTTCCCGGATCGCCGCCGCCGGGTCGGGGGCGTTCCGCACCGCGTAGCCGGCCGTGATCAGGTCCACGCTCGCGTCGGCCGCGGCGAGCCGTGTCATGTCGCCCGCCACGATGTCGATTGCCGAAGCCACATCCCGATCGGCGCCCCGGAGCCGCGCGCCGGCGTGCCACGCCATGGCGCGCGACGCATCCACGCCGCACACGCGGAGGTCCGGATGCAGGCCGCGCGCCGCCCGCGTCACGCCGATGGCCAAGTCGCCGGTGCCGCAGGCGAGATCGAGCACACGCGGCGCGCGCCGGTCGGACATGGCCAGCGCCGCCGCCGCGGCGCGGACCACCCGCGCCTTCCACCGCGCATCCATGCCGAAGGAGAACAGGCGCGTGAACGCGTCGTAGCGGGGCGCGATGACATCGAACATCGGCGTGACGAACGCCTGCTTGCACGCCGGGTCGGCCAGGTATGCGTCCACATCGAGCGCCGCGAGGGCGCGCGCGGCCGCGTCACCGGCAGGCGCGAGGGGCGGAGGCTCCGGAGACGCCGCGGCCGCCTCACCGGTCGGGGCAACTGTCGTCGCCGAGCCGGATGTGCGATCTTTCGGGATATGCGTCATTCCGCTGCTGATTCCGCGCCGTCACCGGCTCGCCCACGCCGACGTACGGGCCGCGCCGCCCGTGATGTGCTCATGGCCCTGGCCGGCGGGGCCGTGGTGCTCGCGGTGGTGTTCGCCGTACGGGACCGGCTTCCCGCGGCGGCTCCGTCCGCCCCCGCTCCCCGCGGCAACACGGGGCTCGACGAAGCCGCCGCCACCATCGAGGCCGTGGCCGGCAACTCCGAAGGCGCGCTGGCCACCAGCCGGCAGGGGCTCGGCGCCTTCCCGGTGCGGAATGTCGCCGGCGCCACGGTGCCCATCGTGAACACCGGCGAGCCGGCGATCGTGATGATCAACTCCCGCACGTGCGGATACTGCAAGATCGCGCTCCGCGACCTCGGTGCGTATGCCAAGGGGCGCCCGGTGCCGGGGCTGCGCATGCTCACGCTCGAAGGCGCCGAGGACGGAGTGCCGATGCTCATGGCGGCCGGCGTGCAGGGCGCGGTGCCGCTCGGACCGGCCACGTCACAGTCCCAGGTGCTCCTCACCTTCCGCTACCGCGGCACGCCCACGTTCGTGGCCGTTGGCCCCGACGGACGCATTCGCGGCACGATGCCGGGCTATCCGGGCGCCGAGCAGCTCGCGTCGTGGTTCGACGTGATGCTCGGCGATCGCGCGGCGCCCTGAATCGGATCACGCCGCCTCGTTCCGGAGGCGGCGCGCATCGAGCGTCACCAGAATCGCGCACAGCGTGATCGTGACGGCCGAAACCGCGCACCACGGGCAGAACGATTTCAGGATCACGAACTCCGCCCACTTGAGCCGGATCGTGAAGAGCACGGCCGGCCAGATCAGCAGTTGCAGGAGACGCGTGATCACGCGCGCGTCCTCGAAGCGCGACGTGGTGCCCACGAACGCCACGAGGAAGATCAGCGCGTAGCCGATCGTGCCGATGAGGGCCACGTCGACCCCCAGGAACCACCCGTACTTGCTCCCCTGCACGAACGCGCACCCGCCGCCCGCGCCGCAGGTCAGGGACCCGGCCTTGCCGATCTTCCAGAGGTGCAGATAGAGCGCGACCAGTCCGGATACGAGGCTGGCGAGCGCGATGAGCATGCGGTGCATACGGGGCGGGCAGGGCGTGGGAGGATGTGGGGAATATGCGCACCGCCGGCCGTGGAAGACATGGGGCACTCCGGCGCGCTTGCCTTCCCCCGTCACGCCCGTAGGTTGCCGCCCCATGCCTTCCGTCTCCGATTCCGCGCTGCTCGAGCGCATGCGCACCGTGGCGCGCGCCCGGCGCCGACTCGCCGCCCTGCTCACCGCCCTGATGATCGCCGTCTACTTCGGCTTCCTGTCGCTCGTGGCGTGGTCGCCCGCCCGGCTCGGCCATCTGCTCGTGCCGGGCCTGTCGATGGGAGTGCTGGCGGGCGCCCTCGTGATCGCATGCGCCTGGCTGCTCACCTGGACATACGTCCACTGGACCAACGCCGTATACGATCCCATGGTCGCCGAACAGCGGGCGCGCGTCCGCGACGCGGCGCGGAGCGGATCACCCGGCGCCGCGCAGCACGGATCACCCGACACGTCGCGGACGGACCCATGATGCTGCAGACTGCACCCATGCAGACCGCCACGAGCATCGGGGAGCCGAATGCCGTGGCCGTCGCCTTCTTCGCGCTGTTCATCACCGCGACGCTCGGCATCACCTGGTGGGCGGCGCGGCGCATGCGCACCACCGAGGACTTCTACGCCGCGGGACGCGCGGTCACCGCCGGCCAGAACGGCCTCGCGCTCGCCGGCGACTACATGAGCGCGGCCTCGTTTCTCGGTATCGCCGGCCTCGTGGCCACCTCCGGATTCGACGGGCTGCTCTACTCCACCGGCTGGCTCGTGGGATGGCCGGTGATGCTTTTTCTCGTGGCCGAGCCGCTGCGCAATCTCGGACGCTACACGTTCGCGGACGTCGTGGCCGCGCGTCTCGATCCGCGTCCGGTACGCATCGCCGCGGCCGTTGGCACCCTCGCCACGATCACGTTCTACCTTATCGCGCAGATGGTGGGCGCCGGCGGGCTGATCCGCCTGCTGCTCGGCGTGCCGTATGAAATCGCGGTGATCGGCGTGGGCGTGGCCATGATGGCGTACGTGCTCTTCGGCGGCATGCTGGCCACCACGTGGGTACAGATCGTGAAGGCCGTGCTGCTGCTCGGCGGCGCCGCGCTGCTCGCGCTCTTCGTGCTGTCGCGCTTCCAGTTCTCGCCGATCGCGCTGTTCGCCGCCGCCGCGGAGCGCTACGGCGACGGCGTGCTCGCGCCCGGGCGTCTCGTGGCCAATCCGCTCGATGCCATTTCGCTCGGCATCGCGCTGATGTTCGGCACGGCCGGCCTGCCGCACATCCTCATGCGCTTCTACACCGTGCCGGACGCGCGCGCGGCACGGCGGTCGGTGTTCTTCGCCACCGGCCTGATCGGCCTCTTCTATCTGCTCACGTTCGTGCTCGGCTTCGGCGCGATGGTGCTCGTGGGGCCGGACGTGATCCGCGCCGTGGACGCGGGCGGCAACATGGCCGCTCCGCTCCTCGCCGAACTGCTCGGCGGACGTCCGTTCCTCGGCTTCATCGCCGCCGTGGCCTTTGCCACGATTCTCGCGGTGGTGGCCGGACTCGCGCTGTCGGGGGCCGCGGCCATTTCGCACGATCTCTGGGCCGGCGTCGTGCGCCGCGGTGCTCCCCGTCCCGGCGAAGAACTTCGGGTCGCGCGCCTCGCCACGATCGGTCTCGCTCTCGTGGCCATGGCCCTGGGGATCGTGTTCAAGGGGCAGAATGTGGCGTTCATGGTGGGGCTCGCCTTCGCCATCGCCGCGAGCGGCAACTTTCCGGCGCTGCTGCTGGCCGTGTTCTGGTCCCGCACGAGCACGGCCGGCGCGGCCTCGAGCATGGTGGTGGGGACCGTGGCCACGGTGGCGCTCATCGTGCTGTCGCCCGCGATCCAGGTCGACCTGCTCCAGCACGAGAGTGCCTGGTTCCCGCTCCGGAATCCGGCGCTCGTGTCGGTGCCGCTGTCGTTCCTGGTGGGGATCACGGTCTCCCTGCTCCGGCCTGACCGGGACGGCCAGGCGCGATTCGCGGCGCTGGAGCGTCGCATGCTGGTGGGGGAAGAAGCCCCGGTTCCGGACTCAGCGCAGCCGAGCGGCGACTAGGCATTTCTTGCCGGACGGAAATCCATGTCGTGGATTGTTGTCAATATATTCCATTAGCCTGATAATGGAAAATGATGTAAAAAAACGATTTAGCACGAACTAACAATGAAAACCACCGTATGGCTCAGGCTGGCACAACCATTGCTTACGGTAGGGCTCGGCTGGCACGAAGTGCCGCTTTCGCCCTTTCACGCTCAACCTCGTCCCATGCTGTCGTCGCTGACTGCCCTGCTTGCCCCCGATCTCGTCATGGACGCCACCCGGCGGCTCCTGCCGCCATCTCCGGCGATTTTCCTCACCATGAGTTGCACGGCGGGTTTCATGGCCCTGCTGCTCACGGCGAGAAATGCGTGGATGCTCCGGGAACGGACACGGCGCCAGGAACGTGATCTCACGGCTCTGCGGGCGCGGGAACGCCGCCTGCGCCTGACCATGCAGGACAGCGAAGACGGACTGGTGCACCTCGAACCCCTCCGCGACACCGCCGGCGCGATCGTGGATTTCGCGGTGACGGATGCGAACCTGCGGGCCGCCATGCTCTTCCGTCGCACGCTCGCCGATATCGATGGCCTGCGCACCTCCATGCTGGCGAGTCTCGCGCCCGATACGGCGCTGTTCCGCGCGCTCGTGCAGACGCTCGAGAGCGGCCAGGCTCACCGGACCGAAGTGCGGGCTCATCCGCGGCACGTGGCCACCTCATGGCTGGCCGTGCGCGCGGTACCGGTCGACCAGGGACTCGCGATCACCCTTACCGACATCCGCGAACGCAAGCGTGAAGCGGCCCGGCTGCGCCGCGCCTCGTTCACGGACGAGCTCACGGGGCTGCTCAACCGCCGCGCCTTCCTCACCATGGCCGAGGAGCAGTTGCAGGCGGCGCGGAAGGCCGGGCACGACGCCGTGCTCTTCTATCTCGACTGCGACGCGTTCAAGCAGATCAACGACACGTACGGACACGCCACCGGCGACCGCGCGCTCCGCGAGATCGCCCGGGCGCTCCGCGGCGCGGTCCGGGAGAGCGATCTCGTGGCCCGCATGGGCGGCGACGAGTTCACCATGCTCGCCGTGGACGCGATCGGCGACTGCGCCGACACGATCCGCGCACGGGTCTTCGAACGGATCGACGCGCTCAACGCGCTCATCCTGCTGCCGACGCCGGTGGGCGTGAGCGTGGGCCACGTGTACGCGCCCGCCACCGGCACCATCTCGCTCGAGGACCTGCTCGAAACCGCCGACCGCGATCTCCTCCAGCGCAAGCAGGCCCATCGCGCGGCCCGCACGGCCGCGGACACCATCATGCCGTCCACGAACTCGCCGCGCGCGCGCCGGTCGGCCAAGCGGGCCGTGGAATCCACCCGGTTGACCGGAGCCGTGACCGCCGCCTAGGGTTCGGGAGCCTTCCGCCTCCGAGCCCTCATGAGCTTTCGCGCGATCGACCCGTTCACCAGCACGCCGCTCTCGGACACCCCCGCGCTCGATGCCGCCGACATCGAGCGCGCCGTGCGGAACGCGTCGGAGGCACAGCGCGAGTGGCGCGTTCGCACGCTCGAGCAGCGCCTTCCGCTCGTGGAACGGCTCGGCGCGCTGCTCCGCGCGGAACGTGACGATCTCGCGATGCGCTGCACGCTCGAAATGGGCAAGCCGATCACGGCCGCCCGCGCGGAAGTGGACAAGTGCGCGCTGCTCTGCGAACTCGCCCTGCAGCTCGCGCCGCGTGCGCTCGCGCCCGCGCGCATCACCGAAGACGTGATCGGCGCCTGGCGCGTGGAGTATCATCCGCTCGGCGTGCTGCTCGCCGTCATGCCGTGGAACTTCCCGTACTGGCAGGCGCTGCGCGTGATCGTGCCCAACCTGCTCGCGGGCAATGCCGTGCTGCACAAGCCCGCCGGCTCCGTGCCGGGGTGCGCGGAGCGCATGCACGCGCTTCTGGCCCGGGCCGCCCGCGATACCGGCGCGCCGGAAGCGCTCGCGCCGCTGTTCCTCGTGGCGAGCGACGACATCGCCGGCCTCATCGCCGATCCGCGCATCGCGGCCGTCACGCTCACGGGGAGCGAACCGGCAGGCCGGTCGGTGGCCACGGCCGCGGGCGCGCACCTCAAGAAGGTGGTGCTCGAACTCGGCGGCAGCGATCCGTTCATCGTGCTCGACGATGCCGACGTGGAGCGCGCCGCGCGCGCCGCGGTCACGGGGCGGATGGTGAACTCGGGCCAGTCGTGCATCGCGGCCAAGCGGTTCATCGTGTGCGATGGCGTGTACGACGCCTTTCTCGACGCCTTCACGCGCGGCGTGCGGGCGCTCCGCACGGGCGACCCGCGCGACCCGCGCACCGACGTGGGCCCGCTGGCCACGCGCGACATGCGCGAGACGCTCACGCGACAGGTCCGGGAATCGGTGGCGGCGGGCGCGCGGATCGCGGCCGAAGCCCGCATCCCCGAGGGACCCGGCTTCTTTCATCCGCCCACCGTGCTGGTGGACGTGCCCGACGATTCGCCGGCGGCCACGGAAGAGCTCTTCGGCCCCGTGGCGCCCGTCTTCCGCGTGGCCGATGACGACGCGGCGCTCGTCCGCGCCAACGGCACCGCGTTCGGACTGGGCGCGAGCGTGTGGACGCGTGACCCGCGGCGCGCCGCCCGCTTCGTGTCGGAGCTCGAGGCCGGAATGGTGTTCGTGAACGAAGTCGTGATCTCCGATCCGCGCGTGCCGTTCGGCGGCGTGAAGCGGTCGGGGATGGGACGCGAACTCGGCACGCCGGGGTTTCGCGAGTTCACCAACGTGAAGACCGTACGCGTAGCGGAGTGATCGCGCGCGGGTCCGTGCGATGATCACGCGATGACCATTCGGCGATCACCGCGACGCGCGTCTACGTATCCCGCGTGCCGGTGGTCAGCACCGGATCCGCGAACTCCTCGTCCTCGTCGTCGAGCGGGCCTTCGAACACGCGCCGCCACCAGGGGCGCGGATCGTCCACGCGGCGCATTACGCGCACGAGCTGCCGCCACGCCTGCCGCATCTCGGCGGCGTCGGTGAACCGCTCGTCGGCGCGCGGGTGCAGGCCGCGCGCGAAGAACTGGGCGAGCGGAGCCGGAAACGCCTCGAGCTGCAGCCGCTCCGTGAGCCGGTCGCCGAGCTGGAGCGCGAGCACCTGCTCCGCGCTCGCGTCGCCGAACGGCGGACGTCCGGTGAGCACGAAGTACACGATGCCGGCGAGCGCGTAGCAGTCGGTGGCCGGCCCCTGCACCTCGCCGAGCAGTTGCTCGGGCGCCGCGAACGCCGGCGTCCCCGACGAGCCGGTGGCCGGATCCTCTCCCCACGCGTGCGCGATGCCGAAGTCGCCGATGCGCCAGCGCCGGTAACGGTCGATGAGGATGTTCTCGGGCTTGAGATCGCGGTGGATGATGCCGCTGGCGTGCGCGGCCATCAGGCCGTCGAGCACGCTGTCCACGGGCATGGCGATCTCCTCGAAGTCGCGCGGCCCGCGGCGGGCGATGAGGCTCGCCACGGATCCACCTTCGGCGAGCTCCATCGTGTACCACACCACGCCGCCGCGTTCGTCGCTGTCGTAGATCGGCACGATGGCCGGATGCGCGAGCTGCGCGGCGAGCCGGGCTTCACGGCGGAACCGCGACACGGCCACGTCGTCGCGTGCGACGTGCGGATGCAGCACCTTGATGGCGACTTCACGCGCGAGCGTGAGGTCCCGGGCGCGCCACACGCTGCCGAACGTTCCCGAGCCGAGCGGCGCGAGGATCTCGTAGTCGTCGGACGTGGCCCAGCGGAGCCGCGCCTCCGGGGTCTGCTGCGACGAGGGAATCTCGTCGCCCTCGGGCTCCACCATCACCGTGCGCGGCGAGATCACGCGATCCACTTCGCGCAGGAAGGTGCGTACCGACGGAAACCGCTGTGACGGATCGGCGTGCAGCGCCTGCTCGAGCGCGCGCGCCAGCCCCACGGGACAGTCGGGACGGAGCAGCGTGATCGGCGGCGCGTCGTGCTCCGGCGGCGTTTCGCCGGTGAGCGCCGTGAACACCATGGCGGCGAGCTGCCACTGATCGCTGGCCATGGTGGGCGTCCACTCGCCCTCCATCCACTCGGGGGCACGCGGGATGCGCGCCTGATCGGGACGGAGGCCGGGCGGAAGCTGGTCCGGCGCCAGCGCCCACTCCCAACCCAGGAGCCACAGCCGGCCGCCGGGCGTGAGCCACACGTTGTACGCGGAGACCGCGCGGTGCAGCGCCCCCGCATCGTGCAGATAGGCGAGCGTGCTCCCCGCCTCCCGCAGCACCTGCAGCACGGTGGGCACCGACTCCGGTCCCATGCGCTCGACGCGCTGCGCCACCGTTTCCCCCGCGATCCAGCGGCGGAGATAGCCCGGACCACGGCGGCTCTCGCTGTAGTTCGCCCAGTAGTGATACGTGGTGGGGATGGACGGATGATTGCGGTGCGCGAGCGTGCGCGCCTCGTCACGCAGCCAGCCGTCGTGCGCGGGATCGGGCGCGCTCACGAGCGACAGGGAACGGCCGAGCGCGTCCACCACTTCCTGGTAGTGCCGGCGATCGCCCCAGACACTGTCGTGCCCCCACGCCCAGCCCGGCGGCAGCGTCCAGTCGGCAAGATGCCGCGGCAGCGCAGCCTTGAGGCGTGTCGGCGTGAGGATCGGATCGACCGAGGACATCCCGGGAAGATAAGCGGGATCGGGGACGGCGATGAAGGTGCGGCGCGGGGGGTGTGGAAGAACCCGGACCATGGATCCGCGTCGGTGAATCCCTCAGCACGCCACCAGTGTGACGGTGAGCGTGGTGCCGGCCCCGGGTTCGCTCGTCACCCCGATGCTCCCCCCCCACCCGTCGAGGAGACGCCGGCTGATCGCGAGGCCGAGCCCGCTGCCGCTGGTGCGCGTGGAGAAGTGCGGCTGGAAGATGTGCGGCAGCACGTCGGCGCTCATGCCCGTGCCGTCGTCGCGCACCGTGATCACGACGCGGTCCGCCGCGCGCTCGAGCGTCATGTGCACCACGCGCGCGTCGGCGAGCCGGGCGTTCTCCAGCAGGTTGAGCAGGACCTCCCGGAGTTCATCCGCGCGGGCGATCGCCAGCACCGGCGCGGCCGGCGCCGCGGCATCGGGAACGCCGTGCAACGTGAGCTCCCACGACACGTCGCTTTCGCCCATGCGCTCGAGTTCCACGACGTCGCGGGCCACGCGCGCCACGTCGGTGGGTTCGCCGGGCGCGCGCTCCGTGGGGGCTTCGCCGTAACGGCTGAAGGCGCGGGCGATCTCGTCGAGATGATCGATCTCGTCGAGAATGCGGGTCACGTTGGTATCGAGGATCCCGCCGAAATCCTGCCGGCCGTCGCGCCAGGCGCGGCGGAGGTGCTGCACGCCGAGCCGGATGGGGGTGAGCGGATTCTTGATCTCGTGCGCGATCTGGCGCGCCATCTCTCCCCACGCGAGCACGCGCTGCGCGGTGGCGAGGTCGGTGACGTCGTCGAGCGTGAGCACCGCGCCGCCGGGCAGGCGTGTGAGGGACGCGCGCACCTGACGCTCGCCCGCGCCCGATGCGCCCGCGGCCGGATCATCCGCCCCGCGCCCGATCATCGGCAGCGCCGGCAGCGTGATATCGAAAGCGTCCGGCACGCGCTCGGGCTGCTCGAGGAACACGCGCACCCGGGATGCCACGCGCGGCCAGGCGTCGGGCAGATGCCCGCCGGTGCCGCCGAGCACGCGCGTGCCCGGCGCGAGCGTGGCCCCGAGCAGGGCTTCGGCGCGCGGATTCGCCAGCAGCACCGTGCCGTCGTGTCGCACGGCCACCACCCCGCTCGCCACTTCGCGCAGCACGGCCGCGGTGCGGCGCTGCGCTTCCTCGAGTGCCGCGCGGCTCGTGGAAAGATCGGTGGCCATGCGCGCGAACGCACCGAACACGGGCACGAACTCCGCCGGCGGCATGTCGTCGAGCGGCGGCATGGGGCGGCCGCCGGCGATCGCGAGCGCCGCGTCGCGCAGCGTGCCGATGGGCCGCGCGAGTTGCCGGGCCGCCACGCCGCTCAGCCAGAGCGCGGCGAGCACGCCGGCGATGGTCACGAGCACGACCAGCACGGCCAGGTCGGCACGCCGCGCATCGAGCGCGAACTCGTCGCCGCGCGCGGCCGTGGCGAGCACCAGCGGCGTGCCCTCGGGTCCCATGGTGGGACGGAACCCCACGAGCGCGATGCGCGTGGCGAGCGGCATCGGGCGTGTGACGATCGACTCGTCGTTGGCATCCAGCCGCATGACTTCGTTGACGACACCGCTCGGCACGTCGTTCGGCAGCAGCGTGCCGAACGGCGCGAGATCGGCGAGCACGGGATCGCTGGCCTGCGCGAGCACGCCGTCCCGATAGGCGAAGAGCGGACCGCCCACGTCATCGGCCAGGTCGGCGAGCGCCGCGGTGGTGAGCAGCCCCGACAGCGCTGGCACATCCGCCGACGTGGGCAGATCCACGGTACGCAGCGCTTCCCGCACGAGCAGCTCCCGCGCGTTCTGGTCGTCTTCGCGCAGGCGGTAGGCTTCCCACACCGCGAATGCGGCCGCCGGCGCGAGGAAGAAGGCGAGCAGCGCCACCGACAGCCGCGACCGGTAGGAACGCCGCCACCGTCCCCGCTGCCGGCGCAGCAGGCGCCAGAGTCCGCCGTCGGCCATCGCGCTCGCCGCCCACACGAGCAGCACCACGGCCACGTCGAGCAGCACGAGCAGCGCGCCGCGCGGCAGCAGCGCATCGAGTCCGCGGAGATCCACTTCCACGTGCGCGCGCCGCCGCTCGGCTTCCGTGCCCACGCGTGCTTCGCCGCTCATCAGCGCGCCCGCCCGATGCCACGTCACCCGTTCGGACAGCGAATCGGGAAGCCCGGTGAGCAGCGCGCCGAGCGACAGCCGGTAAGGCGGCGCGCGATCGGGCGTAGGGGCGAGGCCGGTGAGACGGGTGAACGGATCCGGCGGCAGCAGCCACGTACGCGGCGGCACGGCGATCGTGGCCACGGTGTCGCGTCCGAACGGCACGGCGGCCACGAGCATGGTGAACGGTCCGTCGTCGGCCGCGCGGATGTCGGCTTCGCCGAACTCCCGCACCATCGCGGCCATCGCGGCCTGCACGCCTGCATCGTCGGCAATGGAGGTGAGCGAAACCGAGACGATGGGCGTGTTGGGCTGCGACGCGCTCCAGAGCGCGAGGCGCGCGGGATACCCGGCGCGTGCCAGTTCGGATGCGGCGTACGTGCGCATGAGCCGCGCGCGATCGGGCGGCAGATGTTCGCGCGTGAGCGACTCGGCGTACCGCGCCAGCAGCGGGAACGCGCTTTCATCCACGGCGCCGAGCCGCGGCACGTCCCGTTCGGCGAGCTGCATGCGCGTGCGCGTGGTCGCGCCCCAGGTGAGCGTGACCGCACCGCAGCCGGCCACGAACGCCACCGCCGTCACCAGCGCGCGTCCCCGTCGCACGAACGCGAGGCAGGCGATGGCCGCGATCCAGAAGATCGCGTACCAGCCGGGCCATGCGCCCGGCGCATTCCAGAGGACGGGCGCCGCGATCGCCGACGCCATCGCGATCACGGGTCCGATCGCCGCCGGCAGGCCGCGCCGCTGTCCGATCACCACCTGCCCCGCGCTTGCGCCGGCGATCAGGATCCCGGCGGCGGCGAGCGCGATCGCGAGCTGCCACGCAATCCAGAGCCCCACACTCGGTCCGCTTGGCGGAAAGGCGATGCCGCGCGCGAGATCCCGCAGCGCGAACGGGCCGAGCCCCGCGATGCCGATCACCAGCGCGATCGCGACGCGTCGCGATTCGGCGAGCCGCGTGCTGCGGAGCACCCGAAAGAGCGCGAGCAGGGCGAGCAGCGCCGACAGCGTGAGCGCCGCGATGTTGGCCGTGAACGGGCCGGCCATGGGCGAGAAGTAGTTCGCCGCGTTGAACAACGGCGACACGTTCGACAGCGCGCCGAGCGGTGCCACGCCGAGCATCAGCAGCAGCACGGCCACGGTGAACAGCCGTTCGCGCAGCCGCGCCGGCCGGCGCCATCCCACCACGAGCACGAACACCGCGGCGACGGCCAGCGGCACGGCCGTGCGCACGCGCGCGCGCTGCAGGCCGGTGAGGCGGGCCTCGTCGAGCGAGCGCGGAGCGGCGGAGACCACGAGCACCGGCGCGCCGACGGCCGGCACCTCGCGATCCCCCGTGAAGACGACGCGGCGCGTGGGATCGGCAGGATCCACCGGATAGATCGGCGACGGCCGGTCGAGCCGGATGGACGTCGCGATATCGGCGGGAACGACGGCCGGCACGAGCGCGCGCGCGAACCGGTCGGCGGGCGGAGCGGCCGTGAGGAGCGCGGTGGCCACGGCGGTGCGCGTGCCGCGCTCGATGCGAACGACGAGCACGCCGTGAAACGGACTCTGCTCGAACGTCACGCCCTCCGGTCCCGGGGTGAGGGTCACGCGGGCCTGGCCGGCCCGGGCGATCAGCCGGCCGTCCTCGAAGAGCGCGAGCCCGGCTTCGCCGCGTCGCACCGCCGGCGCCGCCACGAGTCCCGACGTGGCCGCGTTCGTGGCCGCGGCGGCGAGCGCGACGCGCGCGGTGGCGATGGCATCGGCCACACGCGCCACGTCGCGGTTGCGGGCCGCGAGCGCCCACATCTCGCCGGCGCGCGCGAGCTCCCCCCGGGCGCGGCTTTCGGCCACGGCCACGCCGAGCGCGATGGCCAGCGCGCCCATCGCGACCACGGCGAAACCGCGCGGGGCGCGGAGCGTGCGCACGGCCGCCATCGCCGTGAGGAGGCCGAGCGCGGCCACGAGCAGCGATGCCGCGTCCTCGGCCCGCTGCCAGCGCGCGAGCGCGACGAGGCATACGAGCGCGCCGCCGGTCCAGAGCGCGGGCCAGCGGGGGCGTGGTGGAGCAGGTGGAAGGGCCACCAGAGGGTGTGGCGGAGTGACGGAAGGCTGTGCGTCGGGCACTGGCTGCAAGATACCACTCGCGGGTACACGATACGCACGTCCTTCCCCCGATGTCAGGTCGGATCGTCCGACAAGGAGCTGCGTTGCCCCGGATATCCCCGCGTGCCGTCTCCGTGTTCATCGCATGCTCCGTCGCGACCCTGGCACTCGTCGCGCCCGGCATCACCTTCGCCCAGTCCTCCATCCCTGAGTGGCGCGTCCAGCCGGCGCCTGACGTCACGATCGGCGAGCAGATCGGTGAACGTGGCCAGTTCACACGCATCATGGGGCTCGCACGACTTGCCGACGGCAGCATCGCCGTTGCGAGTCGTGGTTCCCATGACATCCGGATCTTCAGTGCGGCCGGGGCATTCGTGCGTGCCTACGGCCGTCGCGGCGCGGGGCCCGGCGAGTTCGAATCACCCGGCGTCGTTGCCCGAAGCGGTGATACGCTCTACCTGTACGACCATTCGCACGAGCGTATCACGGCGCTCGACCTGCGGAGCGGAACGGTCCGTACGCACTCCGCTCCGAGGGCGCCGGCCAACGCCATCGTGCCGATGGCGCGTCTCGCGTCCGGCGCACTGCTTGGCGCACCGATTCCGGTCACCTCGATGCGCCGCCCGGACGGACTGCTGCGGTACCGTATCGACGTGTTCATCGTGTCATCCGACACGACCAGGCCCCCGGTGCGTCTGGGCGAGTTCCCCTGGCTCACCAGCCTCGCGATCAATCCCGCGAACAGTGAACGGGCGACCTCCGTGGGCAGTTACCCGTTCGGACCGCATCTGCATCTGGCAGCATCGAACGATGCGGCGGTCCTCGGGGACGCGGCCGAACCGGCGCTGCAGTACTTCGACGCGGCGGGACGGCCGGTCGGACGCGCCACGCTTCCGCTGGAACCCCGATCGTTCGACCGCGCCGTCATCGCGCGACTGGGTGCCGCTGCCGTGGCCGATGTCAGGGACGAGCGCGCCAAGGCATCGCTGCGTGCCCGGCACGACCCGCGCTACCTGCCTTCGCACCAGCCGTACTTCCGTGCGCTGCTGCCGGGACCGGACGGCGAAGTCTGGGTGGAGCGCTACCAGGAAGATCCGGCCACGAACAGCGAGTTCCTCGTGGTGGGATCCGACCGCACGGTCATGGCGCGCCTGCGGACGCCGGCCGGCGTTCGCGTGCGGGATGTCGGACGCGAACACCTGCTCGGTATCGTGACCGATGCCGATGGCGTGGAGAGCGTCGTGATGTACCGCTATCAGCGCGGACGACGATGACCGGCCCGGCGCGAGATCACCAGTCCGATCGACGCGCCACCTGCACTCCCTGCCCGGAATCGCGCTAGATTATAAGGGATGGCCCCGAGTCGCCTCCGCTCCCCGGCCGCCCGCGCGGCGCGGGCGCTCGCGCTCCTTCTTGCCGCCGTCCCGCTCCTCGGGAACCGCCCCCAGCCCGATCATCTCGACGTGGGCAGCTTCGCGATTCTCCGCGAAGGCTCCCGCGTGGGCCGCGAGCAGTTCAGCCTCCGCCGCGTCGGGTCGCCGGAAGGGGTGGAGTTCGAGCTGCGGGCCGAGTCGGCGATCGGCAACCGGCGGCTGGCCACGCGCCTCGAAACCGATTCCGCCGGCACCCCGCTCCGCTATTCGGCCGAAGTGCGGGAGGGAACGACCACGGTGCTCCGGCTCGGCGGCCAGCGGGTGCGAGGCCGGTTCGCCACCCTGGCCCGGACCGACCGGGGCGAGGCGGCACGCGAGTACCTGCTGCCGGCCGGCGCGGTGGTGCTGGAGGTGGAGTCGTTCCATCTGGCAGCGCTTCTGATCCACGGCCGCGGCGGCCGCACGGACTTCCGGGTCCGGGCGCTCGCCCCCATGGAAAACCGGGAGCGTGACGTCCGGGTTACGCTCGACGCGGCCTCGGATCCGGTGCTGGTGGCGGGGGTCCGGCTCCCCGCGTCGCGGTGGGTGATCGACGATTCGGGCAATCGACGTGTCCTATGGACGGACGCGGACGGCCGGGTGCTGCGGGTGACGGTGGCAGCCCTCGGCCTGGACGCGATCCGTGATGACGTGCCGCGGTGAGCGGCCGCCGTCCGACCATCCCGCAAGGCGGCTGAAACCCACGGGGGACAGCCGCCGTACGACCGCATGTCCCACCCATTCATCCCTTTATTTCTCATGCGAAACCTGCTCCTCGTGCTCGCGTGCCTCGGCACGGTCCCTGCTCTCGGCGCCCAGGTCGGCGCGGCCCCCACGCAAGGGCCCACGCTGACGCTCCAGGAGGCGCTCGCCATCGCCCGGCAGAACAGCCCGGTCTACCGCACGGCGCAGAACGCGCAGCGCTCGGCCGACGCGCAGGTGCGCACCGCGTACGGCGCCTTTCTCCCCAGCCTCAATACGGGGTTCAGCGGCGACTACCGCGAAGGGCGCCAGCAGATCATCAGCGGTCAGGCGTTCGGTGCCACCAACGACCAGATAGGCACCGGCATCAGCGCCAACTCGAACATGCAGTTGTCGATGGCCAACCTGAACGAGCTGCGGGCGCAGCGCGCGGGGGCGGCTGCCGTGGAAGCGGATATCGAAGCGGCCGAGCAGAATCTCCGTCAGCAGGTCACCACGCAGTTCATCGCCGCCCGGCAGGCCGAGGCGCGGGCCATCCTGCAGGACACCCTCCTCACCACCACGGCCGCCCAGCTCGAGCTGGCCCGTGCCCGGCTGACGGTCGGCTCCGGCACGCAGCTCGATGTGCAGCGTGCCGAAGTGAACAACGGCCGGCAGCGGGTCGCGGCCCTGCAGGCGCGCAATCAGGCGGACATCGAAGTGCTGCGCCTGTATCAGGCCATGGGAGTGGAGCCGGTGGCCGGTACACGACTGACCGGTCCGCTCGACGTGGCGCTCCCCGACATCTCGGTGAACGATCTGCTCGCGCAGGCCCGGCGGGCGAATCCGGTGATCGACGCGGCGCGGCGGCGCGAAGAGCAGGCGCAGCGCCGGGTCTCGGCCGCGCGGAGCAACTATCTCCCGACCTTGAGCCTGCAGGGGAGTATCGCCGGATTCACCCAGCGTTCCATGAATACGGACATTCTCATCACGCAGGCGCAGGCCGGCACGTTGTCGAGCCGCGCGAGCTGCATCCGCTCCGAAGAGGTGCGGGCGGCTCTCGATCTTCCCAACAACCTCACGCAGTGCGAGGCCATCGCCTGGACGCCTGCGATGGAGCAGGGCATCCGTGATCAGCAGGGGCGCTATCCGTTCGACTTCACCCGCAGCCCGTACAGTTTCACCGCCTCGATCTCTCTCCCGATCTTCGACCGGTTCCAGCGGGAGGCGGGCGTCCAGAACGCCACCGTCCAGCGCCGGAACGCCGAGAACACGCGCCGCCAGGAAGAGCTCCGCGTGTCGGCCGACGTGACGTCCGCGTATCTGACGCTGACGGTCAACAAGCAGGCGGTGGATCTGCAGGACGAGAACTCGCGCACGGCCCGCATCGCGCTCTCGCTCGCCGAGGAGCGCTACCGCGCGGGCGCGATCAACCTGGTGGAACTCATCCAGGCGCGCACCGACTTCGAAACCGCCGAAACCGATCGCATCAACGCGATCTTCGATTTTCAACGCGCATTCGCGCAGCTCGAAGCGGCCGTCGGCCGTCCGCTCCGGTAACCTGAGACTCCATTTATGACCAAAGCTGTCAAGTTCGGCATTGCCGGTGTCGTCGTCGCCGGCCTCGCGGGGCTGGCCTGGGTGGGCGCGAAGAAGAGCGGCCCCAAGGCCACCGAAGTCCGCATCGAGGCCGTCGAAGCCCGCGATCTCGTCGCCTCCGTCACCGCCAGCGGCAAGATCCAGCCGCGCACCAAGGTGGACGTGAGCGCCGACGTCACGGGACGCATCGTGCGGCTCGCCGTGAAGGAGGGGGACATGGTCGAACGCGGCCAGTTCCTGCTCCAGATCGACCCCGAACAGCCGGCAGCGGCGGTGCAGCGCGCCGAAGCGGGGCTCGCGTCGGCGCGCGCGCAGGAAGCCCAGGCCCGGGCCAACAGCATCCAGGCCACGCGCAACTACGAGCGGCAACTGCAGATCAAGACCTCCTCGCCGACCCTCGTGTCGGCCGAAGTGGTGGAGCAGGCCAAGACGCAGCAGGAAGTGAACGAGGCGCTGCTCGAGGCGGCCCGCTTCGCGGTGGAGCAGGCGCAGGCCACCCTGCGCGATGCGCGGCAGTCGCTTACCCGTACCACCATCGTGGCGCCGATGAGCGGCAAGATCACGCGGCTGCGTGTGCAGGAGGGCGAAACCGCCATCATGGGCACGCTCAACAAGGATGCCGCGACGCTCCTCACCATCGCGGACATGCGCGTGCTCGAAACGAGCGTCCGCGTGGACGAAACCGACGTGGCCCGGGTCAAGGTGGGCGACTCGGCGGTGGTGCAGATCGACGCCTTCAACGACACCACGTTCTACGGCCGGGTGGTGGAGATCTCGAACAGCTCCGTGTCGGCGACCGCCGGTACGGCGGCCAGCGCCGACCAGGCCGTGGACTTCGAGGTCAAGATCGAGCTCATGAACCCGCCGGTGGATACGCGGCCGGACTTCTCGGCCACGGCCAAGATCATCACGGACATGCGGCAGCGGGTGCTCTCGATCCCGATCATCGCCCTGACGGTGCGGGAGAACGAGGCGCTCAAGACCGAGGACACGGCGGTCACGGTGGGCCGGAACGCGCCCGCGCGGCAGATCGGCCGGACCGACGTGGAAGGGGTCTTCGTGGTGGGCGTGGACAACAAAGTGACCTTCCGCCCCGTAAAGGTGGGGATCGCCGGCGAGCGCCATTTCGAGGTGCTGACGGGGATCACGGCCGGCGAGAACATCGTCGCCGGCACGTACCAGGCCATCCGCGACCTCAAGGACGGCGCGCTGGTACGGACCGCCCCCACAACGGACGCCAAGCCCAAGGGCCAGACGGGATGACCGACACCATCGACGATATCGGAATCAGCACGACCGGCGAACGCCGCGCGGTCGTTTCGGCCCCCGGGCAGACGCCCGGGCAGGACTGGGTGATCGTGGCGCGCGGCCTCAAGCGCGAGTACGACATGGGCGGCGAAATCGTGCGCGCGCTGCGCGGCGTCGACCTCGCCATCCGCCGCAACGAGTACGTGGCGATCATGGGTCCGTCGGGCTCGGGCAAGTCCACGCTCATGAACCTCATCGGCTGCCTCGATTCGCCCAACGGCGGCGAGTACTGGCTGAACGGCATGCTCGTGTCGGCCATGAGCGACGACCAGCTCGCCCGGGTGCGCAACAAGGAGATCGGGTTCGTCTTCCAGACGTTCAACCTGCTCCCGCGCGCCACGGCGCTCCAGAACGTGGAGCTGCCGCTCGTGTATGCCGGCATTTCGGCCGACGAGCGTCGTCGCCGCGCCACCGAGGCGCTCGACGCGGTGCAGCTCGGACCGCGCCTGCACCACCGGCCGAACGAACTCTCCGGCGGCCAGCGCCAGCGCGTCGCGATCGCCCGCGCGCTGGTGAACCGGCCGTCCATCCTGCTCGCCGACGAACCGACCGGCAACCTCGACTCCACCACGTCGCAGGAGATCATGCGCGTGTTCGAGAACCTGTCCCGCCAGGGACAGACGGTCGTCATGGTCACGCACGAACCGGACATCGCCGCCCACGCGCGTCGCGTGGTGGTGCTGCGTGACGGTGTCGTGGAAAGCGATGAGCGTCGCGAACGATTCGTGGACCGCGTGGGCATCGCCCACGCGACCACGAAGGTCGCGCACGACTGAATCGTTCACTCGGGCGGGCCCGCGGGCCCGTCCCTCTGCCCCGCTCGCTGTGAACCCGCTCGAAGCCGTCCGTCTCGCGCTCGATACCATCCGCACGCAGAAGCTCAAGAGCGCCTTCACGCTCATGGGCGTCTGCATCGGGGTGATGTTCCTGATCGCCGTCGTGTCCATCGTGGAAGGGATGGGGCGGTACCTCAAGGACGACCTCGTCGGCAAGCTGATCGCCATCAACAGCTTCGAGCTGCGGCATCGCCCGAACATCAACATCGGCGACGTCGACGCGGCGACCTGGGAGGAGTACCGGCGCCGCAAGCGGCTCCGGTACCACGAGGTGCCGGCGGTCGCCGCGGCTCTCCCCGAGGGTACCCGGTACGCCGTGGTGTCGGACGGCGGCATCACGCTCACCTCGCGGTACGGACGCGGCCCGCGGTCGGTCCGCGTGAACGGCGTGGAAGGCGAGTACTTCGAGATCAAGGCCCTCTCGGTCACCGAGGGACGGCTGTTCACGCCGCAGGAGTACGAGCTCGGCACGCCGGTGGCGGTGATCGGGCCGGACGTCGTGGAGCGACTCTTTCCGGGCCTCTCGCCGCTGGGACGGGAAGTGCGCATGGGAGGACTGCCGTACACGGTGATCGGCGTGCTGGAATCCCAGGGAAGCGCGTTCGGCATGTCGTTCGACAACGTCGCCTACGTGCCGCTCAAGGCGCCGGCCCGGCGTCTGCTGAATCCCGAGCCGAGCATGATCGACGCGGTGCTCATCCAGTCGCCGTCGGAAGCGGAGATGACGGAAACGATGGAGCACGTGCGCCAGGTGATGCGCGTGCAGCATCAGCTCCGGCCGAGCCAGAAGGATGATTTCTCGCTCCAGACCTCCGACAGCGCGCTCGATTTCTGGAACAAGCTGCAGGGATATCTGGTGCTGGCCGGCGTGGCGCTGCCCGCGTTCGGCCTCGTGGTGGGCGCCATCGTGATCATGAACATCATGCTCGTGGCGGTCGCCGAACGCACGGCCGAGATCGGGCTCCGGAAGGCGCTCGGGGCCAAGCGGCGCGACATCCTGGCGCAGTTCCTCGTGGAGGCGTCCACGCTCGGCGCCGTAGGCGCGGCGTTCGGCGTCGGGCTCGGCGTGTTCCTCGCGTTCGTGATGCGCGCGGCCACGCCGCTCCCCACCGTGGTCGCGCCCTGGTCGGTGGTGCTCGGCGTGCTCGTGGGCGCGGGCGTGGGCATCATCTCCGGCGTCTATCCGGCGAGCCGTGCGTCGCGGCTCGATCCCATCACCGCGCTGCGGCAGGAGTAGCCCGTGCTTTCCACGATTGCAGAAGGCGTGCTGATCGCCATCGGGTCGCTGCGCGGCAACCGCGTCCGGGCCGTGCTCACGATCATGGGTGTCGCCGTGGGCGTGTTCGTGGTGGTGCTCATCGCCGCCGCCGTGCACGGCATCAACACGAGCGTAGCGCGCGATTTCGAATCCACGGGCCCCACCACGTTCTTCGTCTCCCGCTATCCCATCTCGTTCGAGGCGTGCGACGGCAGCGGGGACACGTGCAAGTGGCTGTCCAATCCGCCCATCCGCGAATCGGAGGTGGAGGCGCTCGCGCGCCTGCCCGAAGCGCTGGCCGTGGGCATGCGCCTCGACTGGAGCGCCGAAGCGAGTTACCGCGGCACGCGGTTGCAGGGCACCACCATCGAAGCGTATTCCGCGGTGTGGCCGGAGCTGAGCGCTCCCGATATCTGGCCGGGCCGCTCCTTCACGGCGGCGGAGGCCCGCGGCGCGGCACGCGTCGTGGTGATCAACACGGTGATGGCCGAGCGTCTGTTCGGCGAGAGCGACCCCATGGGACGGGAGATCCAGTTCAACGGCCTGCCCTTCCAGGTGATCGGCGTCTACAAGGACAACTCGAGCTTCCTGAGCGGCGGCGACCGACCCAAGGCGGTGATGCCGGTGCAGTCGGCCGTGCGCCACCTCGGCGCGCGCATGCGGAACGTGGGGCTCGCCGTGAAGCCGCGCGCCGACGTGGACCGCGACGTGATGGTCGATCAGGTCACGGCCACGCTGCGCGGCCTGCGCGGTCAGCGCCCCTCCGAAGAGTCGTCGTTCGCCATCATCACGCAGGACAAGCTGTTCGAAACGTACAACAGCATCTTCGGTGTGTTCTTCCTCGTGATGATCGCGCTGTCGGCGGTGGGGCTCCTCGTGGGCGGCGTGGGCGTGGTGGCGATCATGATGATCTCGGTCACCGAGCGCACCCGCGAGATCGGCGTGCGCAAGGCGCTCGGGGCCACGCGCGCCACGATTCTCTGGCAGTTCCTCGTGGAGGCGATCACGCTCACCGGCATCGGCGTGATGATCGGGCTCGTGTGCGGCTGGCTGGGTGCCATGGGCATCCGGGCGGCCACGCCCATCGCCGCGTCCGTGCCGCCCATGGCCGTGGTGGCCTCGCTCGCGGCCAGCGTGATCACCGGCGTGCTGTTCGGCATGCTCCCCGCACTCCGCGCCTCGCGGCTCGACCCCGTCGTCGCCCTCCGTCACGAATAACACGTGCACTTCCTCGATGCCGTCCGGCTCGCCCTCGGGCAGCTCCGGGTCCAGAAACTCAAGAGTTTCTTCACGCTGCTCGGCGTGATGATCGGTGTGATGTTCCTCATCGCCGTGGTCTCCATCGTGGAGGGGATGAGCCGTTACGTGCAGGAGGATTTCGCGGGCAAGCTCATGGGCGTGAACACGTTCACGATGCGGCGCGCGGCCAACTTCCGGCCGAACACCACCGACGAGGAATGGCGCGAGATGATGCGCCGTCCGAGGCTGTATGCGCACGACGCCGAAGCCGTGCGCGCGGCCATGCCGGCCGGCATGCGCGCCGCGATCACGAGCGAGACGTTCCTCTACGCCACGTCGCCCAACGCGCGGCGGCGGCAGGTGCAGGCCGTGGCCACCGAGGCGAGCTACTTCGAGATCAAGAAGTTCGTGGTGGAACAGGGACGCGGGTTCACCACGCAGGAAGTGCTCGCGGGAAGCCGCGTGCTGGTGATCGGCACCGAGGTGGCCGACCACTTCTTCTTCGGGCTCGATCCGATCGGACGCGAGCTCCGGATCGCGGGCGTGCCGTACTCGGTCATCGGCGTGATCGAGAAGCAGGGCACGGTGTTCGGCTTCTCGCTCGACCGGCTCGCCATCGCGCCGTACACGTCGCCGCTCCAGCGCGCCATCCGGCCGGCCGGCGACATCGCCACCATGGTCGTGCAGGCGCCGAGCGAACCGCTCATGCACGAAGGCATCGAAGTCGCGCGTGAAGTCATGCGGGCCAAGCGCGGCCTGGGTCCCGAGCGGAAGGACAACTTCGAACTCGAGACATCGGATGCGGCGCTGTCGTTCTTCGACGGCCTGCGGTCGCGACTCATCCTCTTCGGTACCGCGCTGCCGGCCATCGGGCTGGTGGTCGGCGCCATGGTGATCATGAACATCATGCTCGTGGCCGTGGCCGAGCGCACCCAGGAGATCGGTGTGCGCAAGGCGCTTGGCGCGCGTCGCTGGGACATTCTCTCGCAGTTCCTGGTGGAAGCGGCCACGCTGAGCGTGATCGGCGCCGCGATCGGCATCGGGCTCGGCGTCGCACTCGCCCAGCTCATCGCGAGCGTCACGCCCCTGCCCGCGGCCGTGGCCCCGTGGTCGGTGGCCGTGGCCATCCTGCTCGGCGCCGGCGTGGGCATCGCGGCCGGATTCTATCCCGCGAGCCGCGCGTCACGGCTCGATCCCATCGCCGCGCTGCGGCAGGAGTAGGCGATGCGACTGATCGACCGGGTCCTGATCGCGCTCGAAGGGATCGGCATCGCGCTCGACGCGATCCGCGCCAACCGGGTGCGCGCCGCGCTCACCATCGCCGGCGTGGCCGTTGGCGTGTTCGTGGTGGTGGCCATGGGCGCCACCGTGCACGGCATCCGGCAGAGCTTCCAGTCGGACCTCGACGAGTTCGGCGCCACCACGTTCCAGGTGCGCCGTCGCGGCATCGGGTTCAACTCGTGCGACGGCACCGACGACACCTGCCCCGACCGCCGGAACCCCGCCATCACGCTCGGCGAATGGCGCGCCATCCGCGAGCTGCCCGAGATCGAGACGGCCACGGCCTGGCTGTTCGGCACGAGTTCCTTCACCTGGCGTGACCGGGTGGTGAAGAACGTGAGCTACGACGCGCAGAGCGCGGACTGGATCAAGACCGATCAGGCGGACATCTCGCCGGGGCGGAGCTTCACCGCGGCCGAGCACGATGCCGCGGCGATGGTGGTGCTCATCAACGACTCGCTCAAGGTGCAGCTCTTCGGCGAAGGCGATCCCATCGGCAAGCAGGTGCGGCTCGACGGCAACAAGCAGTTCACCGTGATCGGCGTGTTCCACACCAAGGCCGGGTTCCTCAAGTCGATGGACGGCCGCGGCCCTGAGAATCCGCGCGCGATCATGCCGATGATGACCGCCTACCGGCAGACGAACGCGTGGCGGCGCGCGCTCATGATCATGGCCAAGCCCGACAGCGGCGTGTCGCAGGAAGTGGCCATGGACGCGGTCACGGCCACGTTGCGCGCGCGGCGCGGACTTCGCCCCGATCAGCCGGACAACTTCGCGCTCGTGGCGCAGGACCGCATGATGGAGACGTTCGACCAGCTCTTCGGCGCGATCTTCATGGTGGGGATCGCGCTGTCGGCGGTGGGGCTGCTCGTGGGCGGCGTGGGCGTGGTGGCGATCATGATGATCTCGGTCACCGAGCGCACGCGTGAGATCGGCGTGCGCAAGGCGCTCGGCGCCACGCGGGCCACGATCCTCTGGCAGTTCCTCGTGGAGGCGGCCACGCTCACGTCCATCGGCGCGGGGCTCGGCCTGGTCATCGGCGCGTCGATCGCGTGGCTGATCCGGACGAACACCTCGATCCCGTCCACGGTGCCCGGCAGCGCGGTGGCGCTGGCGATCGGCGCGAGCGTGCTCACCGGCGTGGTGTTCGGGATTCTGCCCGCGCTCAAGGCGTCGCGGCTGGATCCGGTGGAAGCGCTGCGGTACGAGTAGCGGACATGTGATTCCCCGCGGCGAGCATATGATTCCCGCCGCCGGGCATGGCGTGCGCCCCGGACTGGGCGTTACCCTTCGGCATGCGTCCTCTCGATCTCCTCTGCATCGCCGCGCACCGCGATGACGCGGAACTGACCTGCGGCGGCACGCTCATCAAGGCCGTCGACGACGGCTACCGCGCGGGCGTGCTCGATCTCACCGAAGGCGAAATGGGCACGCGCGGCTCGGCCGACCTGCGGGCGCAGGAAGCCGAACGCGCGGCCGAAGTCATGGGGCTCGCCGTGCGCGAGAACCTCGCCCTCCCCGACGCGGGGATCGAGAACACGCGCGCCACGCGCGAACAGCTCGTGGCCATGATCCGCCGTCTCCAGCCGCGCGTAGTGATCGCGCCCGCCGCGCGCAGCAGGCATCCGGATCACCGCGTGGCGTCCGAGCTCGTCCGGGACGCGTGTTTCCTGGCCGGTCTCGCGCGCTACGTGCCCGACGTGCCGAAGCACCGGCCGCTCAAGCTGCTGCACGTGATCACGTACCGCGAGGACGCGATCAAGCCCACCTTCGTGGTGGACATCAGCGCGCAGTTCGAGCGCAAGCTCGCTGCCATCCGCTGCTACGCCTCGCAGTTCGACGGCGCCACCCAGGCCGGCGAAGTGTTTCCCAACGGCGAGTCGCTGTACGACATCGTCACGCACCAGGCCGCGCACTACGGCTCGCTCATCCGCTGCCGGTACGGCGAGCCCTTCCTCACCGACGAGACCATGCGCGTTGCCGACGTGATGGCACTCGACGTCTCCACGTTCTGAGCTCTCCCGTGTCCGATTCCTCCCACGACGTCAGCTATCCGTCCTACCTGCACCTCGACCGGCTGCTCACGCTCCAGCATCCGCGGTCCGAGCCCGAACATCCCGACGAGCTCCTCTTCATCATCGTGCACCAGGCGAGCGAGCTGTGGTTCAAGGTGCTGCTGCACGAACTGCACGGGCTCATCACGCGTCTCGAGGCCTTCGACGCCATGGGCGCCACGCTCGCCATCCGGCGCGTGAACTCGCTCATGGCGATCGTCGCGTCGCAGCTTTCGGCGCTCGACACACTGCCGCCGCAGCGGTTCGCCCAGTTCCGCGGCTACCTCGGCCAGTCGAGCGGCTCGCAGAGCGACCAGTTCCGGGCCATCGAGGCGCTGTCCGGGCTGCGCGATCCGCATTTCATGGCTGCGATCACGGAGCACGGAGAACCGGCGGCGCTGGTGCGGGAGGCCCTGCAGCGTCCCACGCTGCAGGAGCTGTTCGAACGGCTCGTCGCGCACGAAAACACCACGCTCGAAGCGCTCTACACCGGGCCCGCGCCCACGGCGCTCTTCCTCATCGCCGAGGGGCTGCTGGAGTACGAACAGCACTTCTCACGCTGGCGTTTTCTGCACGTGCAGCTCGTGGAGCGCATCATCGGGCCGGCCACCGGCGGCACCGGCGGCACGCTCGGCGCGAAGTATCTGCAGCGCACGATTTCCCTGCGGTTCTTCCCGAATCTCTGGGCCGTGCGGAGCCGGTTCTACGGCACCGCGCCGTGAGGGTCGGTCGGCCTGAATCGCCGGCGCATGAACAGCGAGTCTGACGCCGGCTGGATCGACATCACGGTGCCGTATGCGGCGGACACGCCGCCCTGGCCCGGTGATACGGGCCTGTCGTGCGGGTGGGTGATGCGCCGGGCCCACGGCGACAGCGTGAACGTGGCCGCGCTCACCGTGAGCGCGCACCTCGGCACGCACGCCGACGCGCCGTTCCACGTGCACGACGAAGGGTTGCGAAGCGAGGCGATTCCGGTGCCGCCGTTCAACGGCCGCGTGCACGTGGTGGACGTGCGTGATCTGCACGGCGCGATCCCGCTCGCCACACTGCGCGACCGGCTGGGCGCGAACGACGCGTCCCGGGTGTTCCTCCGCACCGGCGCGAGCGTGGCGGACGGACGGTTTCCGGACGAATGGCCGTGGCTGGATGCCGACGCGGCCCGCGAGTGCGCGACGCGCGGGCTCCGCCTGCTCGGCACCGATGCGCCGAGCGTGGATGCGCGGGAGACGAAGGTGCTCGCCACGCATCACGCCTGTTTCGATCACGGCGCGTGGGTGCTCGAGAACCTCGACCTGCGGGAGATCGCCGCCGGCACGTACGAACTGCGCGCGCTGCCGATGCGGGTGTTCGGCGCCGATGCAGCGCCGGTGCGGGTGATGCTGCGCGCCGCCCGGTAACGTCGAGCGCGGTTGTCAGTCCGCCACGGACGTCGATCCGTTGCGCAGCCGTTCCAGCTTCTCCTCCACCTCGGGCGATACGAGCAGGTTGTCGGCAATCGCGGCGATCCGCTCCGCCTCCAGCCAGGCCCGTTCGAGCTCGGCGAGTTCGCCGAGGAGCGCGAGTCGCTCGCGTTCCTCGTGCACCGCCATCTCGATCGCGAGCCGCGCGGGCGCGGGAATGTACCGGAGATCGCCGGTATCGCCGAACGTCTGCTGCGCGGCCCATGTATTGCGCTGGGTCGCGGCCCAGGGAAGCACACGATCCGGACCGCCCGCGGATTCGAGCAGTGACACCGCGTCGCGCACCCGGGATGCCGACGCGCCGCCGCGGTTGACGCCGGCGAGCAGCTTCGCGAGCGCGTCACGCGCAAGCGCATCGGTGAGCACCACGCGCCCCTGCTCCATGTTCTGTCCGTTGCCGAACCACGAGCGGAACGTGAGACGAGGCTCGTCGAGCCGCCGCACCCAGCCGATCTCGATGGCCCAGTCGTCGGGGCTCCGCGTGCCGGCCAGGATGCGCGGATTGCCGAAGGGCAGAAACCAGCCTCCGTCCGGATGCCTGAGCGGGGTGTGACTGGCCCTCACCTGCGCCAGAGTGCTCGTCATCGTGATCATGTTCAGCAGAGGCACGAGCAGCACGAGTCCCGCACCGGACGCCGCGGCGCCCCCAACCACGAGCGCACCTCCCGCGGTCAGCGCGCCGCCCGTGATCCACGCCCGCCGGCGCCGCCGTCCGAACTGGTCCCCATACCGCCACGCCGCGAACTCCGGACGCAGCGGCCGCCCCACGCGCACGAGCGTCGTGCCGTCGCGCCACTTCGCGAGCCCGATGTTGTCGGTGGCCATGCGCACGCTCGTGCCGCGATACGCGCGTTCCGCCTGTTCGATCGCTTCCCAGCGTGTTTCGAACGGCGCGAGGTTCCAGCGGGCGCAGCGGGTGCACACGACCCACAACCGTCCGCGTTCTTCGTCGAACGCCACACGGCGGCCCACGGGAAACGCCTCCAGCACCTCGTTCGCGCCGAGCGCCGCGTTGCAGTGCAGGCAGTGGGTGTACATGGGTGTGGCCAGCGACGTCATGCGGCTCCGTCCCGTGTATCGTTCGACAGGTCGGCGCCTTGCAGCGCGCCGCGATCCCGTGCATGGCGCAGCGCTGCGAACTTTTCGGTGAGCGCTTCGGGCTCGAGCAGACTGTCGGCGATGCGCGCGATCTCGTCCGCCTCGCGCCACGCGGCTTCGAGCGCGGCGAGTTCGCCGTCCATCGCGCGGCGTTCGGATTCCTCGTGGAGCGCCATCTCGAGCGCCAGGCGATCGACGGTGGTGAACTCCCGCAGCAACCCCACCTTGCCGTCCTGCTTCTTTTTCGACGCGAGGGGACGCCGCCCCTTGGCTTCCAGCAGCCGGTGCGCACCACGCGTGGCCGAAAGCCGTGCGATCATCGCCTCCGGTCCGCCGGCGTCTTCCACCGTCCGCACCGCGTCGCCCACGACCCGCTTCGATCCGCCGAACCGGTTCACGACGGGCAGCACCTGCTGCGCCACGCGGGCGGCATCGGCGCCGGTGAGCAGGATGTCGCCTTTGGTGTGTTCCACGCGGAGCGCGAAGGGGTCTCCGGACTGTTCGGGATGCATGAGCAGCGCGCCCCGCGCATGCTGGCGCTGGACTTCGAGCACCTGTGCGCCGGCCAGCGGCACGCGGGCCACGATCTGCTTCGGATTGCCGTGGAGCAGACGGTCCCAGATCGCGGAGTTCGCGTACACGCCCGCGAACGAAGCAATGCTCACGCCGGCCCAGGCGCCGCCGGCTACCACCGCGCCGAAGGCGCCCACGACGGCGCCGGTGGACAGGAGCTGCCGCTTCCGGCGCCGGCCGAACTGGTCGCCGTAGCGCCAGGCGGCGAACTCCGGCCGGAGCGGGGTGCCGATGCGAACGAGGTCGAGCCCGCCGCGGGTGCGCGCGAGGCCGACATTGTCGGTGCTCACACGGAGCCGGGTGTCGCGGAACAGCCGCTCGCAGGCTTCGATCGCCTCCCAGCGCTCCTCGAGCGGGGAGAGGTTCCAGCGTTCACATGCCCGGCAGACGACCCAGAGCCGGCCGGTGTGCTCGGCGAACGCGACACGATGGCCCACGGGCAGGGTCTCGAGGACGTCGTTCCGGCCAAGGTCGGCGGAGCAGAAGAAGCAGGTGGTGAACACGGCGGTGGGTGGAAGGGGCTGGATTGGGTAAATTTAGAAAGGGGGCAGGATTGGGGGTGTTCCGGGCGGGCTGGCGGCTCAGGGGCGGGATCGGGCGTACGAGGTCGCAAGCGGCGGGTCTTTAGTCGCGAGTCGCGAGGGTGCCTGGCGACTCCTGCCTCCAGGGCCCGCGCCGCTGTCCCAAGCACCCTCGGGGGTATCAGCCAAGAGGGGCCTATCCGTTTTTCTGTGTGTGAGGCAGGGTGAGTGGGTTACACGTGCTGG
>CAZUKU010000021.1:0-68694 GCA_964621045.1 uncultured Gemmatimonas sp. | reverse complement strand
AGCAGCCGCTTGCGGGCCTGGAAGTTCTGCAGCTCCACGCGCTTCTGCGCCTGCTCGATGGAGCGCGTGATGAGCGGGTGGGTGAGCACCTCGCCCTCCTGCGCACCCATGCGGTCCATGAGCTTGGCGATGCGGTCGGTCCCGAAGAGCCGCATGAGGTCGTCTTCGAGCGACAGGAAGAACTGCGACGATCCCGGATCGCCCTGGCGTCCCGCGCGGCCGCGGAGCTGCCGGTCGATGCGCCGCGACTCGTGCCGCTCGGAGCCGATGATGTGCAGCCCGCCGATCTCCGTGATGTCCACGTCCTTGCCGTCGAGATCCTTCACCGTGCTCGGCTTCGATTCGGTGACGCCGCCGCCGAGCTTGATGTCGGTACCGCGGCCGGCCATGTTCGTCGCGATCGTGATCGCGTTCGGCTGACCGGCCAGGGCCACGATCTCCGCCTCGCGCTGGTGATACTTGGCGTTGAGCACATTGTGCTTGAGCCCGCCGCGCGTGAACATGCGCGAGAGCGTCTCCGACGCTTCCACGCTCGCCGTGCCCACGAGCACGGGGAAGCCGAGCCCGTGCAGCCGGCGCGTCTCCTCCACGATCGCGTTGTACTTCTCGCGGCGCGTCTTGTACACCCAGTCGTGCCGGTCGTCGCGGATGATCGGCCGGTTGGTGGGGATCACCGACACTTCCAGACTGTAGATCTGGTGGAACTCGGTCTCTTCCGTTTCCGCGGTGCCCGTCATGCCGGCGAGCTTCTCGTACATGCGGAAGTAGTTCTGGATGGTGATGGTGGCGAGCGTCTGCGTCTCCCCCTTCACCTGCACTCCTTCCTTGGCCTCCACGGCCTGGTGCAGTCCTTCCGACCAGCGACGGCCCGGCATGGTGCGTCCCGTGAACTCGTCCACGATGAGCACCTGTCCGTCCTGCACCACGTAGTTCACGTCGCGCTCGTACAGGGCGTGCGCGCGCATGAGCTGGTGGATGATGTTCAGCTTCTGGCTCTTGAGCGCGTATTCCTGCTCGATGGCCTGCCGCTGCGCCAGCCGCTCCGCCGCGTCGAGCTCGATGTCGCGCTCGATGCGGTGGATCTCGGTGGAGATGTCGGGGAGCACCATCGCCTCGTGCTCGTCGGGGGAGAGGAAGTCCACCCCCTGATCGGTGAGGTGCACCGTCTGCCCCTTCTCGTCGAGCACGTAGAGCAGTTCCTGCTCGATGTCCGGGAACTGCCGGCGCGCCATCGGCAGCTTGCGGTCGGCGATGTGCTCGAGCTCCATCTTCTGCACGAGCTGCTTGACGCCGGTCTCGTTGAGCACCTTCTGGAGCCGCTTGTTCTTCGGCGACCCCTGCTTGGCCTTGTAGAGCATGAGGCCGGCCGTGGCCGTGTCCCCCGCCTCCAGCGCCCGCTCGCCGTCGGCCACGAGCTGGTTGGCCAGATCCGTCTGCCGGCGCACGAGCCGTCCCACCACGGCGTTGTACTGCGCGTACTGCACGTCGCCTTCGTTCCCCACCGGGCCCGAGATGATCAACGGCGTCCGCGCCTCGTCGATCAGGATCGAGTCCACTTCGTCGATGATCGCGAACACGTGCGGGCGCTGCACCCGCTGCTCCGTGCTCACCACCATGTTGTCGCGCAGGTAGTCGAAGCCGAATTCGTTGTTGGTGCCGTACGTGATGTCGGCCCAGTAGGCCGCACGGCGCTGGGTCGAGCCGGGCTCCGTGTCGTCGAGGCAGGCCACCGTGAGCCCGAGCCATCCGTACAGGAACCCCATCCACTGCGAGTCGCGACGCGCGAGGTACGTGTTCACCGTGACGAGGTGCACGCCGCGCCCCGCGAGCGCGTTGAGGTACGAGGGGAGCGTGGCCACGAGCGTCTTGCCTTCGCCGGTGGCCATTTCCGCGATGCGCCCGAGGTGGAGCTGGATGCCGCCCACGAGCTGCACGTCGTAGGGCACCATGTCCCACGTGAGCTCCTGCCCGGTGACCATCACGGGACGTCCGAGGAGCCGGCGGGAGGCCTCGCGCACGGTGGCGAACGCCTCCGGGAGCAGCTCGTCGAGCACGTCGGCGATCGTCTGGCGCAGGTCGGCTTCGAGCCCGCCGCGTCCGTCGGCCCCGCCGAGCGCGTCGTCGATGCGCTCCCGGTCGGCCGGGTCGGCGGCCTGCCGCTTCTGTTCCTTGAGGTCGGCGATCTGCCGTTCGAGCGCTTCGGTGCGCTCGGCGATCCGGGCCCGGAACCGCGCCGTCTGGCCCTGCAGTTCGGCGTCCGGCATCGCCCGCAGCCGTTCCTCGATCTCCGTGATCTCGGCGATGATCGGCTGAACGCGCTTCTGTTCCCGCTCGTGTCGCGTGCCGAACACGCGATTGATCAAACCCTTCAGCATGCCTTCCTCGAGAGATACAGCCCGGCCGCCGCGATGTGCGCGGCCACGGACGGGACGACGAATCCGGAAATGGAACGGCCCGACGCGACCCGCGCCCGGACTTCGGACGACGAGACGTCGATCCGGCGCGTGGGCAGTCGCAGCGGCGGCCGGATCCCGGGCCACTGCCGCCACGGCTCCGCCTCACCGGCTTCCCCTGCCCGCTCCAGCACGACGAGTTGCGTCAGATGCAGCAGCCGTTCGGGCGCCCGCCACCGGTCCAGCGTGGCGGCGGCGTCCGCTCCCAGCAGCAGCAGGAGCTCCGCGCCGGGCCAGCGCCCGGCATAGTGCTCCACGGTGTCAACCATGAATGATAACCCCGCCCGCTCGATTTCGATCGGGTCGACCTCGGCCGCGGGGACCTCGGCGAAGCAGGCCCGCGCCATGGCGAGCCGGTCGGCCGGCGGGGCCGCCACATCCCCCTTGAGGGGCTGTACGCCGGCCGGCACCACCTGTACCCGGTCGAGCGCCAGCTGCTCGACCGCGTCGATCACCGACAACAGATGCCCCACGTGCGGCGGATCGAAGCTGCCGCCGAAGATGCCGATGCGCGGGGCACCGCCCGTCTCCGACGCGCCCGTGGTCACTCAGTCCGGCATCGCCGCATCCGGCGGCGCGGAAGAGGAGGCCGCTGCCGGGTCCGCCGCGGCAGCCGAGGGTCCGCAGAGCTCCCGGACATCGGCGTCCCCGGAGTACCGCCGGTGCAGCTCCTCGCACGTTTCCTGGGCTTCCTCGGTCCAGTTCCGGGCCCGGTAGGAGCGCAGCAGCCCGATCCATGCCAGGCGGGCCGTGGCCGTGCCCGGGTACGTGGCCACCACGTCCTGAAAATAGATGATCGCCGAATCGTAGGCCTTCCGGATGCGGAAGTAGTGCATCCCCGTCTGGTAGTCCTTCCGCGCCAGCCAGTCTTCCAGTGTGACGATGCGCGCGGTCGCGTCCACGGCTTCCGGGCTTTCGGGATAGGCCGTGAGGAGCACGCGCAGCGTACCGAGCGCCTTGTGGCCGTAGTCGGCATCGAGCCCCGGACGCCGCCACAGGTTCTGATACGACCGTGCCTCGCCCAGGATCGCCTTCGGCGCCAGCGTATCGGACGGGAAGGCGTCGCTCAGCCGCGCGAACGCCTGCGCCGCGAGCAGATACTCCTTCTGCCGCTCGTGCGCCAGGCCGAGGTAGTAGTACGTGAGCACGAGCAGCGGGTCGCGCGAGGACAGATCGAGCGACAGCCGCTCGAATCCGAGGATGGCGTTGGCCATCTTGCCGCGTTCGTACTCCTGCATCGCGCCGCGGAAGAGCGCTTCCGGGTTTGCGAAGTCGCGCGGCTGGAACCCCCGGCCGCAGCCGGCCAGGACTCCCAGCGTCACCACCATGTACACGGTCGAACGCACCCATCGGGTCGCAGCGGTCACGCGCCGTGCCTCGCCGACAGGGTCACCACGCGCGCGCGCGCCGGGGTGAGGCCCGCGCACACGTTGCGCGTATCCACCACGAGCGCGGCCTGGTCCACCACCCGCTGCCACGGCATCTCCGCGTGGTCGGTCACGATCACGCAGGCATCGGCCCAGCGCAGCATCTCGTCGGAAAGATCGACGGTGCGGCGGATGTGGTCGTCCTCGCGGATCTCGGACACGAACGGGTCGTGGAACTCCACGTGCGCGCCCCGCTCCTCGAGCAGCCGCATGATGTCGAGCGCGGGGCTCTCCCGCACGTCGTCGATGTCGCGCTTGTAGGCCACGCCGAGCACCAGCACGCGGCTTCCGCGCACGGACTTGGATACGTCGTTGAGCGCGCGCGCCACCTTCTCCACCACGTAATCGGGCATCTGCGAGTTGATCTCGCTCGCGAGGTCGATGAACCGCGTCTTGTAGTTGAGCGTGCGCATCTTCCAGGCGAGATAGTGCGGGTCGAGCGGAATGCAGTGGCCGCCGATGCCGGGCCCGGGGGTGAACTTCATGAACCCGAACGGCTTGGTGGCCGCCGCGTCGATCACTTCCCAGACGTCGACCCCCAGTTTGTCACAGACGATCGCGATTTCGTTCACCAGGCCGATGTTCACGGCCCGGAACGTGTTCTCGAGCAGCTTCACGAGCTCGGCCGCCTCCGGCGAGGACACCGGCACCACCGTCTCGATGCACGTTTCGTAGAGCGCGCTCGCGATGGCCACGCAGGCGGGTGTGATCCCGCCCACCACCTTCGGCGTGTTGTGCGTGCGGTACACGGGGTTCCCGGGATCGACGCGCTCCGGGCTGAAGGCGAGGAACACGTCCTTCCCCACCTGCAGCCCGGCCGCCTCCATGCGCGGCTGCAGCAGCTCGCGCGTGGTACCGGGGTACGTGGTGCTTTCGAGCACCACGAGGAGCCCGGGGTGGGCGTGCCGCTTCACCGCGTCGGCGGCCGAGAGCACGTAGGCCATGTCGGGATCGCGCGTCTTGGCGAGCGGCGTGGGCACGGCGATGGAGATCACGTCGCACTCCCCGAGACGCGCCTCGATCGCGGTGGCGGTGAACGTGCCGTCGGCCACGGTGGACGCGACATCCGACGACTTCACGTCCTGGATGTGCGACGTGCCGGCCATCAGCGTGTCCACCACGCGCTGGCTCACGTCGTAGCCGATGACCCGGAAGCCCGCCCGCGCGAACTCCATCGCGAGCGGCAGCCCGACATAACCGAGCCCGATCACGCCGATGATGGCCGACCGGTCCTGGATCTTCGCGAGCAATCTGTCCTGCATGCAGTGGTCTCCGACGTGAGGCGCTCAGCGCCCGAAGAAGGCACGCACCGCGCTCGCGACCTCTTCGAGGTGCGCGCGGGTGAGTTCGGGGTAGATCGGCAGCGACAATACTTCCCGCGCGGCCCGCTCGGCTTCGGGATACCGTCCCTCGGTCCCGCCGAGGTACGCGAAGCACGGCTGCAGGTGCAGCGGCTGGGGGTAGTACACCGCCGTCCCCACATCGGCCGCGTCCAGGTGCGCCCGCAGGGCGTCGCGCCGCGGCACGCGGATGGTGTACTGGTTGAAGATCGATTCGTTCCGGGGGTCGATCACCGGGGTGACGATGTCGGCCACGTCCGCGAACGCGGCGTCGTAGAACGCGGCGTTCTCGCGCCGCCGCGCGCTCCAGCCGGCGAGGTGCGGCAGCTTGGCCTTGAGCACCGCGGCCTGCAGGGCGTCGAGGCGGCTGTTGAAGCCCACGATCTCGTGGTGATAGGTGCGGCGGCTCCCGTGCGTGCGCAGCTTCATGAGCGCCTCGTACAGCGCCTCGTCCTGCGTGACCATCATGCCGCCGTCGCCCCAGCCGCCGAGGTTCTTGGACGGGAAGAAGCTGAACGTGCCGATCGCCGCGGCTTCGCCGGCCATCACCCAGCGGTCCTCGATCCGGCGCCGCGCGCCGATGCTCTGCGCCGCGTCCTCGATCACGGGGATCGCGCCGGCGGCTGCCTGCACGGCTTCCATCGGCGCCATCTGCCCGAACAGGTCCACGGCGATCACGGCCTTCGTGCGCGGCGTGACGGCGGCGGCCACGGCCTCGGGGCTGATGTTGAACGTGGTGGGCGAGATGTCCACGAATACGGGCGTCGCGCCCACGTTGTGCACCGCGCCGGCCGTGGCGAAGAACGTGAACGGCGTGGTGACCACCTCGTCGCCCGGTCCGACGCCGAGCGCGCGCAGGGCGAGCAGCAGGGCATCGGTTCCGTTCGCGCACCCCACGGCGTAGCGCGTGCCGGACAGCGCCGCCACGTCGCGCTCGAGCTCCGCGACGGGCGTGCCGAGAATGAACGCCTGCGCCTCGATCACGGGAGTGACCGCGGCCATGACATCGTCACGGATCGTATCGTGCTGGGCCTTGAGGTCGAGCAGAGGAACGGCCATCGGCGAAGAAAAAGTGTCGGTGAAGGTCGGTCAGACGCCGCTGCGGAGCGGCAGGGGGACATCGCGGCCGGTGCGGGCCGATTCGTAGATGCCGAGGATCAGCTCGAGCGACTTGCGCCCGCCGCGTCCGTCGGTGTCGGGCACGGCCCGTCCGCGGAGCACCGCGAGCACGTTCCGGTAGTACGCCTCGTGCCCGAATCCGTACACGGTGGGCGGGTTGGTCGCGGTCGTGTCCACGAGCTTGTCGTCGTCGTCGTAGTCCGCGAAATCCCAGTGCTCCACGCGATTGACGGCGGTGCCGCCGATGCGCACCGATCCCTTCTCGCCGAGCAGCGTGATGGATCCTTCGAGATTGCGCGGATAGGTGAGCATGGTGACTTCGAGCACGCCGAGCGCGCCGCTCCGGAAGCGGAGAATGGCGGCGCCGCTGTCCTCGGCCTCGATGCGGCGCGCGAGCGTGGCGGTCTTGGCCATCACGCTCTCCACCGGCCCCATGAGCCACTGCACGAGATCCACGTAGTGCGACGCCTGATTCATGAACGCGCCGCCGTCGAACTCCCACGTGCCGCGCCACGGCGCCTGGTCGTAGTACTCCTGCGGACGCGTCCACCGCACGGTGCAGTTCGCCATGTACAGCCGGCCGAAGCGTCCCTTGTCGAGCGCGCGCTTGAGGAGCTGCACCGGCGGGTTGAGCCGGTTCTGCTTCACCACGAACAGGCGCACACCGGCGTCGTCGCAGGCCTGCACGAGCGCGTCGGCTCCCTGGAGCGAGATCGCCATGGGCTTCTCGGTGATCACGTGCCGTCCCGAGCGCGCCGCCAGGATGCCGTGCTGCGGATGCATCCCCGACGGAGTGGCGATCACCACGGCGTCGGACGGCACGGTGTCGAGCATGACGTCGATCGCGGTGAACCACGGCACGCCCTCGGCCTCGCCCGCCGCTTCCGCGCGTTCGGACACGACATCGCACACGGCCACGAGCTCGAGGCCGTCGATGCGCCGGATGGCGTCGAAGTGGTTGCGGCTGATGCGTCCGCATCCCACGAGCGCGATGCGCACGGCCGCGTGTCCGGGTGTCATGCGGATTCCACCGTGCGGGGGTCGTCCGTCCCGGACTCGCCGGCTCCGGGTTCGCCGACTCCGGGCTCGCCGGCCACCGGCGTCACCACGTCGCCGCGGCGGAGATAGCGCGCACCCGTGACCGGGCAGCGGAGCTGCTCGCCATCGGGCGTCTCGCCGTCGGATTCGAGGCGGTGCCCGGCCGCGGACATCCAGCCGATCCGCCGCGCCGGCACGCCGGCCACGAGCGCGTAGGCGGGCACGTCCTGCGTGACCACGGCGCCGGCGCCCACGAACGCATGCTCGCCGAGCGTGACGCCGCACACGATCGTGGCGTTCGCGCCGATCGTGGCGCCGCGCCCCACGGGGGTGGCGCGATATTCGTCGCGGCGCGACACCGCGCTCCGCGGATTGAGCACGTTGGTGAACACCATCGACGGGCCGCAGAACACGTCGTCGGCGAGCTCCACGCCTTCGTAGAGCGACACGTTGTTCTGGATCTTGCAGTTGTCGCCCGTGCGCACGCCCTTCATCACCACCACGTTCTGCCCGAGCGAGCAGCGCGCGCCGATCACGGCGCCGCCCATGATGTGCGAGAAGTGCCACACGCGCGACTCCGCGCCGATCACGGCGCCGTCGTCCACGTAGGCGGACTCGTGCACGAGCGCGCCCGGGCCGAGCGTGGCGCCGCGCGACACGTGCCCCGCGCCCGGGGTGCCCACGAGCTCGGGGTTCGCACTCTTGATCACCGTCTCCGACGGCGCGCGCGCGGGCCCTGCTGCGCTCACGACACCCCTCCCGCCGGCGCGGCGATGCCCTCGGACACCAGGCCGGGCGCGATCTCGCCGTGTACCAGCGCGTGCCACTCCTGCAGCGGCCGCACACCCGGGTCGCGCGACCGGCGGGCCGTGATCGCGTCGCACGCGGCGCTCGCGGCGCTCAGCGTGGTGGTGTACGGCACGCGGTTGGCGAGCGCCGCCATGCGGAGCCGCTGATCGTCGTCCTGCGCGTCCTTGCCGAGCGGCGTGTTCACGAGCAGGTGCACCTCGCCGTTCACGATGAGATCCACGGCGTGCGGCCGCCCTTCGCTCACCTTGAGCACGCGCGTCACTGGAATCCCCTGCGCCTCGAGGAACGTGGCCGTGCCCGCGGTGGCGTAGAGCTTGAAGTCGAGCGCGTGCAGCCGTGCCGCGAGCACCGCCGCGGCCGGCTTGTCGCTGTCGTTCACGGTGAGGAACACGGCGCCTTCGCGCGGGAGCGGATTGTCGGCCGCGAGCTGCGACTTGAGGAACGCGGTGCCGAAGTCCTCGTCGATCCCCATCACTTCGCCCGTGGAGCGCATCTCGGGGCCGAGCACGGGATCGGCCTCGCGGAACTTGTTGAACGGGAACACCGCTTCCTTGACGCTCACGTACGGCGGCACGATCTCGCGCGTGAAGCCCACGTCGGCGAGTGACTCGCCCATCATGAGCCGCGCCGCCACCGAGGCGAGCGGCACGCCGATGGCCTTGGACACGAACGGCACGGTGCGGCTCGCGCGCGGGTTCACCTCGATCACGTACACCACGCCGTCCTTGTACGCGAACTGCGCGTTCATGAGCCCCACCACGCCGAGCGCCTTCGCCATGGCCACGGCGTGCTGCTTCATCGTTTCCACGGCGTGGAGCGGAATGAGATACGGCGGCAGCACGCACGCGGAGTCGCCGGAGTGGATGCCGGCCTCCTCGATGTGCTCCATCACGGCGCCGATCACCACGTCGGTGCCGTCGCTGAGCGCGTCCACGTCGGCCTCGAACGCGTCCTCGAGGAAGCAGTCCACGAGCACGGGCCGGTCCTCGCTCACGCGCACGGCGCGGTCGAAATAATCGCGGAGCGACGTGTCGTCGTACACGATCTCCATCGCGCGTCCGCCGAGCACGTACGACGGGCGCACGAGCACGGGATAGCCGATGCGGTTGGCGATCTCCGCCGCCTCCTCCACCGAGGTCGCGGTGCCGTTGGGCGGCTGCGCGATGCCGAGCTCGCGCGCGATCTGCTCGAAGCGCCGGCGATCCTCAGCGATGTCGATCGCATCGGGCGACGTGCCGAGGATGCGGACGCCCGCGGCCTCGAGCGCGCGCGTGAGCTTGAGCGGCGTCTGGCCGCCGAGCTGCACGATCACGCCTTCCGGCCGCTCGCGCGTCACGATCTCCAGCACGTCCTCGAACGACAGCGGCTCGAAGTACAGCTTGTCGGACACGTCGAAGTCGGTGGACACGGTTTCGGGGTTCGAGTTGATCATGATCGTTTCGAATCCCCGGTCGCGGAGCGCGAGCACGGCGCGCACGCAGCAGTAGTCGAACTCCACCCCCTGCCCGATGCGGTTCGGCCCCGAGCCCAGGATCACCACCTTGCGGCGGTCGGTGCGCGGCGCCTCGTCGGCTTCGTCGTAGCAGGAATACAGGTACGGCGTGGCCGACGGAAACTCGCCCGCGCACGTATCCACCATGCGATACACGGGACGCACGCCGAGCGACCACCGCCGCTCGCGCACCGCGGCCTCGGTTTCGCCGCGAAGCGCGGCGAGCTGCCGGTCGGAGAACCCGGACCGCTTCATGCGACGCGTGGCCGCGGCGTCCACCGCATCCGCCGAGAGCGCGGCGTATTCGTCTTCCGCGGCGATCAGCTCGGCGAGCTGTGCCACGAACCACGGGTCGATCCCCGTGAGCTGGGCGATCTCCGCGAGCGGGAGCCCCGCGCGCATCGCGTGCTTGAGCTGGAACACGCGCTCCGGCGTGGGCGTGCGGAGCGCGCGGCGGAGCGCCTCCACACCGTCGTCGGGGAGGCGGTCGTCCACGAGCCGGTCGGCCACCTGCCAGCCGGGCCGCCCCGTCTCCAGCGCGCGCAGCGCCTTCTGGAACGCCTCCTTGAACGTGCGCCCGATCGCCATCGACTCGCCCACCGACTTCATCTGCGTGGTGAGCACTGGCTCGGCGGCCGCGAACTTCTCGAACGCGAAGCGCGGGCACTTGACCACCACGTAGTCGAGCACCGGCTCGAACGACGCCGGCGTGGTCTTCGTGATGTCGTTCGGGATCTCGTCGAGCGTGTAGCCCACGGCCAGCTTCGCGCCGATGCGCGCGATGGGGAACCCCGTGGCCTTGGACGCGAGCGCCGACGAACGCGACACGCGCGGGTTCATCTCGATCACGATGAGCTCGCCGTCGGCCGGGTTCACCGCGAACTGGATGTTGCACCCGCCCGCGTCCACGCCGATCTCGCGGATGATCGCCACGGCCGCGTCGCGCATGCGCTGGTATTCGCGGTCGGTGAGCGTCATCGCGGGCGCGACGGTGATCGAGTCGCCGGTGTGCACGCCCATGGGGTCGAAGTTCTCGATCGAGCACACGATCACCACGTTGTCGGCATGGTCGCGCATGACCTCGAGCTCGAACTCCTTCCAGCCGAGCAGCGAGCGCTCCACGAGCACCGAATGCACGGGCGAAAGCTCGAGCCCGCGCCGCACGATCGCCTCGAACTCGTCGCGGTTGTACGCCACGCCGCCGCCCGAGCCGCCGAGCGTGAACGACGGCCGGATGATCGACGGATAGCCGAACTCCTCCACCGTGCCCAGCGCCTCCTCGAGCGACGTGACCGTGCGCCCCGGCGGACACTGGAGCCCGATCCGCGTCATGGCCTCCGCGAACAGCTTGCGGTCTTCCGCCACGCGGATCGCGCGCGCGTTCGCGCCGATCAGCTCGGCGCCGTAGCGCTCGAGCACGCCGGCGTCGTACAGCGCGAGCGCCACGTTGAGCGCGGTCTGCCCGCCCATGGTGGGGAGCACCGCGTCGGGACGTTCGCGCGCGATCACCTTCTCCACGAACTCGGTGGTGACCGGTTCGATGTACGTGCGATCGGCGAACTCCGCATCGGTCATGATCGTGGCCGGATTGGAGTTCACGAGCACGACCTCGTATCCTTCCTCGCGCAGCGCCTTGAGCGCCTGCGTTCCGGAGTAGTCGAATTCGGCGGCCTGCCCGATGACGATCGGGCCGGAGCCGATCACGAGAATCCGGTGCAGGTCAGTACGTCGCGGCATGCAGAAGGTCGTCCAGAAGATCGTCGAAGGAACGCCGCGGCTGCCATCCCGTGGCAGCCTGAAGGCGCGAGAAATCACCCACGAGCGCCGGCACGTCCACTGGACGCACCAGGGTCGGGTCCTCACGCAGGTCGGGCGTGCGGCCGACACGGGCGAGGATGCGTTCGGCCACCTCCCGCACCGATCGCCCCACACCGCTGGCGACGTTGTACGCCGCGCCCGGTGTGCCGTGCCGTCCGAGTGCAATATAGGCGGCCACGACGTCGCTCACATGCAGGAAATCGCGAACCGGCGTCATGTTGCCGAGCAGGAGGGGCGTCCCGGCCGGCGCGTCCCGGAGCGCCAGCGCCCGGGCCACCAGCGCGGGGAGGAGGAACCGGGGCTCCTGGCCGGCCCCGCTGTGGTTGAACGGCCGCACCGCGATCACCGGCAGGCCGGTGGCGCGCCACACCTGCAGCGCCGCCACCTCCTGGGCCGTCTTGGTGGCCGCGTACACCGTGCGCGGCAGGAGCGCCGCCTTCTCGGTGAGCCGCCCGCCGTCCCGTCCGGGCTCCAGGTCGTGCCGGCCGTACTGCTCGGCGCTGCCGATCACGAGCACCCGCGGGGCGAGCGTGCCGGCCGTGTGGGCCCGCGCAAGCGCGTCGAACAGGCGCACCGACGCGGTCACGTTCACGTCCCACGCCATGGCCGGGTCGGCGGCGGCCGTGGGCAGGTGCGAGATCGCCGCCAGGTGCACCACCAGGTCCGGCGCCGCGGTCTCCACCACCCGGGTCACGTGCGCGGCGTCGCGCAGGTCACCGTACAGCCACGTCGCGGCATCCGGCGCCTCGCCGGCGGGTGTCGTCCCTGCAGGCGTTCCGGCAGACGACTCGGCGCCGGACGACAGCGCCGTGGCCGTGACGTGCCACCCGTCTTCCACGAGCGCCCGCACGAGATGGCGTCCCACGAAACCGGCCGCTCCCGTCACCAGCGCGCGGCCGGCCGGGCGCTCGCTCGCGGGGGTGGCGTTCACGCGCGGCGCGCGGCCCAGCGGTCCATGTCGGCTTCGACCATGCGCCGCACCAGCTCCTCGAACGACACCACGGGGTTCCAGCCGAGCTGCGTCTTCGCCCTGGTGGGGTCGGCCACGAGCAGGTCCACCTCCGCGGGGCGGAAGAACCGCTCGTCCTGCACCACGTAATCGCGCCACTCGAGTCCCACCGCGCCGAACGCGGCCGCGCAGAACTGCTCCACCGACCAGGTCTCCCCGGTGCCGATCACGTAGTCGTCGGGCGTGTCGGCCTGCAGCATGCGCCACATCGCGTCCACGTAGTCGCCGGCGAATCCCCAGTCGCGGCGCGCCTCGAGGTTGCCGAGCCGGAGCTCGGTGGCCAGCCCGTGCTTGATGCGCGCCACGCCGTCGGAGATCTTGCGCGTCACGAACTCGAGGCCGCGGCGCGGCGATTCGTGATTGAACAGGATCCCCGACACGGCGTAGAGGCCGAAGCTCTCGCGGTAGTTCACGGTGATCCAATGTCCGTACACCTTCGCCACGCCGTAGGGCGAGCGCGGGTAGAACGGCGTGCTCTCGCGCTGCGGCGTTTCCACCACCTTGCCGAACTGCTCGCTCGACGACGCCTGATAGAACCGGGCGTCCGGCGCGGCCTTCCGCATGGCTTCGAGCGCGCGTGTCACGCCGAGCGCGGTGAACTCGCCGGTGAGCACCGGCTGGGTCCACGAGGTCTGCACGAAGCTCTGCGCGGCGAGATTGTAGATCTCGTCGGGTCTCGTGGCGGCCACCGCGTCCACGAGCGACGTCTGGTCGAGCAGATCGGCCGAGACGAGCTCGATGTGGTCGATCAGATGCGCGATGCGTTCGTAGGGGGTGGTGGACGAACGACGTACGACGCCGCACACGCGATACCCCTTGGCGAGGAGCAGTTCGGCGAGGTAGGAACCATCCTGTCCGGTGATGCCGGTGATGAGCGCGGTGGGCATGGCGTACCAGGTGGAGGAAACGATCAGGCGGAGTGGCGCGGCCTCGATGGGTGCAACCCGCGCACGCGCCCGGCGGTCACGACGTCGCGGACGGATACACGACAGCGGGGAGCCCGGTGCGAGCCCCCCGCTGGTGTGTCCGCGCGCCGGTCAGCGAGACACGCCGACACACGCCGGCATGTTCCGGCGCGCGCGGTCTCAGGCGACGGCGACCTGGCCGCGCGGCGCCCGCTGGACCTTGCCGGCGGCGAGGCAGCGGGTGCGCACCTTGACCTTGATGATCTTGCCGTCGTGCTGCACGCGCGCGACCTGGAGGTTGGGCCTCCAGACGCGGCGCGTCTTGTTGTTGGCGTGCGAGACGTTGTTCCCGAAGGCAACGCCCTTGCCGCACGTCCAGCAGCGGCTGCGATTGATGGGCATGATGGCGGCCCTCAGTTCAGGATGAGTTCGATGCGTGCCATCTCGGCGCCGTCACCCTTGCGGTGGCCGGTCTTGAGAATGCGGGTATACCCGCCCGGGCGCGTGGCGAACTTCGGACCGATCTCCTGGAAGAGCTTGTCCGCGGCTTCGCGCTTGCGCACGTGGCGGCCTGCGAGCCGGCGCGCGTGCAGCGTGCCGGAGCGGGCCTTGGTGATGAGCTTCTCGACGAAGGGCCGCAGCTCCTTGGCCTTGGCTTCCGTCGTTTCGATCGCGCCGGCCTCGATGAGCGAGGTGGCAAGATTGCGGAGCAGGGCGAGCCGCTGCTCGCTCGTCCGTCTCAGTTGGCGGTTGGCCTTGCGATGGCGCATGGCATCAGTCCTCGTCGTCCTCTTCGTCGTCCGGCGCGTTTTCGGCAGCGCGGCTGGGGGGCGTCCCCATATCGAGAATGCGAACTCCTTCCGACGGCGACTCCTCGTAGCGCATGCCGAAGTTCAGTCCCTGCCGTTCGAGCAGATCGGCGATTTCGTTCAGCGACTTCTTGCCGAAGTTCTTCACCTGCAGGATCTGGGCTTCGGTCTGGCGCACGAGATCGCCGAGCGAGCGGATGTTCGAGTTCTTCAGTGAGTTGACCGATCGCACCGACAGTTCCATGTCGTCGATCGGGGTGCGGAACAGGTCGGCCAGACGCAGCGCATCGCTGTTGGCCGCGGCGTCGGCCGCGCCGATCGACACCGACGTGGACGATCCGAAGCCCACGAAGTACTGGAAGTGGGTCTGCGCCAGCGCGGCGGCGTAGGACACGGCCTCCTCGGGGGAGATCGTGCCGTTCGTCTCGACGGTGAGCGTGAGGCGATCGTAGTCGGTGCGCTGGCCGACGCGGGTTTCCGCGACGGTGAAGTTGCAGCGGCGCACCGGGTTGTAGATCGCGTCGATGCGCACCGTGTCCACGGGGAGCGCGCGGTCGACCGGATGCTGGTCGGCCTCGATGTAGCCGCGTCCCTTGTTCACGTACAGCTCCACCGACAGCTCGCGCTCGTCGGAGATGGTGAACAGGTGGTGCGCGGCGTCGACGACGCGCACGCCGCCGGTGGCCTCGATGTCGGCCGCGGTGACCGCGCCCGGGCCCGTCTTCTTGAGGCGGAGCACGGTGTGCTCGACCTCGTCGGGCAGGGCCAGCGTGAGCGTCTTGAGGTTGGCGATGATCTGGTGCACGTCCTCGATCACGCCGGCGATGGTCTGGTGCTCGTGCACCACGCCGTCGATGCGGAACGCCCACACGGCCGAGCCGCGCAGGGACGAGAGCAGCAGCCGCCGCATCGCGTTGCCCAGCGTGTGCCCGAAGCCGCGTTCCAGCGGCTGCAGGCGGAACTCCGCCATCATCGGCTGATCGTCGCGCTTCGTCGCTTCGACGAGCTGCGGCCGAACCAGCCCGCTCAGGTCAATCGTAGTCGCCATGGTTCTGGTCGTTGGGTGGTCTCACGACGCCAGCGGACGCTGGTGTCGCGACGCCGTGCCTCGCCCCGCCGCGCGGCACGCTCGTACGGGAGTGCGGGTCCCGACCTGCTTTACTTGGAGTACAGTTCGACGACGAGCTGCTCCTGCGCGGCGAGCGGGATGGCCGAACGGATCGGCTTCTCCAGCACGCGCCCGCTGAACGACTCGCGGTCCACCGCGATCCACGACATCGGCGCGCCGCGCGAGGCCTGCTCCATGGCCGCCTGCACGAGCACGAGCTCACGCGAGCCCTGCTTGATGCGCACTTCCTCGCCCGGCCGTACCTGGTACGACGGGATGTCGACCTTCTTCTGCTTCACTTCCACATGGCGGTGGCGGATGAGCTGGCGCGCGGCCTTGCGGCTCGGCGCGAAGCCCATGCGGTACACCACGTTGTCGAGACGCGTCTCGAGCGCCGCGAGCAGGTTGTGGCCGGTGATGCCGGGAAGCGAGGCGACCTTCTCGAACGTGTTGCGGAACTGCTTCTCGCTCACGCCGTAGGTGCGCTTGATCTTCTGCTTCTCGCGGAGCTGCTTGGCGTACTCCGACATCTTGCGGCGGCGCGCCGTGGCCTGGCCGTGCTGGCCCGGCGCATAGGGACGACGCTCGACGGGGCACTTCTCCGTGAAGCACTTGGTGCCCTTGAGGAACAGCTTGGTGCCCTCGCGGCGGCACTGGCGGCAGGACGGTCCGGTATAGCGTGCCATGATCAGACCCTCCGGCGCTTGGGCGGACGGCAGCCGTTGTGCGGAATCGGCGTGACGTCGCGGATGGACTTGACCTGGAGGCCGGCGGTGGAGAGCGCCTGGATGGCCGACTCGCGGCCGCTTCCGGGACCCTGCACGCGCACGTGCACGCGGCGCACACCGGCCGACAGGGCCTCGCGCGCGCACTGCTCGCCCGCCACGGTGGCGGCGAACGGCGTGGACTTCTTGGACCCCTTGAACCCGGCCTTGCCGGCCGACCCCCACGACACGGCGTTGCCGTGCATGTCCGTGATCGTGATGGTGGTGTTGTTGAACGTGGCGCTGACGTGGGCGATGCCTTCGGCCTCGACGACGCGCTTGCTCTTCTTCGCGGTAGCCATGGGTTACTTGGTGACCTTCTTCTTGCCCGCGATGGCGCGGCGCGGCCCCTTCTTGGTGCGCGCGTTGGTGTGCGTCCGCTGCCCGCGCACGGGGAGTCCCCGGCGGTGGCGCGAACCGCGATACGAGCCCACGTCCATGAGACGCTTGACGTTCATCGCGACTTCGGTGCGGAGCGCACCTTCCACGCGATGATTGCGTTCGATCTCCTGGCGGAGCTTGTTGACATCGGCATCGGAGAGATCGCGGACGCGCTGATTCACGTCCACGCCGGAGGCCGCGAGGATCTTCTGCGCCATCGCGCGGCCGATCCCGAAGATGTAGGTAAGACCGATCTCGACCTTCTTGTCGCGAGGGAGATCGACGCCTGAAATACGTGCCATGTGTGTGCGCTCTCCCTCAGCCTTGACGCTGCTTGTGCTTGGGATTGCGCTTGCAGATGATGCGAGTCACGCCCTGTCGCTTGACGACCTTGCAGTGCTCGCAGATCGGCTTGACGCTGCTGCGAACCTTCACGGAAATACCCTCGACGCTCGCGCGTCCCGACGCTCACGCGCCGTGCCGGACTCCGGTTGCCCGGCGGTCCGTCGGTGGATCACGTACGATGCATCGTGTGCACTGCCGGCCGAGGCCGGACGTGGAACGATCCCGCGCGTACGTGCTGGAAATGGGGCGCCGGCGGGCCGGCACGACGTCCTGGCGTCCCGCCTCGGAGGTCCGCGCGGGTGAACCCGCAAGGCGGAACGAACCGAGGCCAATTTCGGCCAAGACCGTATTGTTACTCGATTTGCGAGCCCGATGCAAGGGGCGGGCCGGGCCGAACGGCGGCTGTCACACCTGTCCCGCGGCGGCTCTCACCTGCCCCATCGCCGCCACCGGATCCGGGGCCGCGGTCACCGCCCGTCCCAGGATGAGCCACCCTGCCCCGCCGGCCGCCGCCGCGTCGGGCGTCATCACCCGCTGCTGGTCGTGCGACGCGCCGCCCGCCAGCCGGATCCCAGGCACCAGATACCGGAGCGTGGTGCCGTAGGCGGCCCGGAGCGCGGCCAGCTCGTGCCCGCTGCACACCACGCCGGCCGCCGATCCGCCCCGCGCCAGCCCGGCCAGCCGGACCACCTCGGCCGTCACGTCCACCGACGTCCGCCCCCAGGTGTCCGCCACCGTGGCCGCGTCGAGCGATGTGAGCAGCGTGACCGCGAGGATCTCGCAGGGGGCGTCCCCGTCTCCCTGCCCCTCCCGCGCGCCCTCCACCGCGGCCCGCACCATGGCCGCGCCGCCGCCCGCGTGCACGGTGAGCAGCGAGGCCCCGAGCCGCGCCACGCTCCGGGCCGCGCCGCGCACGGTGTTCGGGATGTCGTGGAGCTTGAGGTCCACGAACACCCGCTTCCCCTGCTCGCGGAGCCACGTGACCATGGCCGGCCCCTCGGCGGCGTACAGCTCGAGCCCCACCTTGTAGAAATCGCAGTGCGCGCCGAGCCGGTGCACGAGCGCGCGCGCGGCCGCGGCGTCCGGGACGTCGAGGGCCACGATGGGGATGGCGGCGGCGGCGGGGGCCGCAGGCGCGAGGGAGGTGGGGATGGAAGTGGGGATCGTTTCAGCCGGCATGATGGCCGGAATATATCGCGCGCCCTGCCTAGGGCTGCACGCGGTAGATCGTCCCCGGAAACCATGGCCGGCCGAGTTCGACCGCCCCTTCGAGCCGCCGCTCCGCCAGGTTCACCACCAGCAGCCGGGAGGGCTGGCCGGGGAAGTTCGTGCCGATGCCGTCGGTGGACCCGCTGCGCACGAAAAGGTGCCGCCCATCTCCGCTTGGTACCAGACCGCCGGTCAGGAGGGCATACAGGCTGTGGGGAGTGCCGCCGAGCGGCGTGGACACATCGATCGTGCCAAGGGGCCGCAGATCGTCCGTGTACAGGTGGAGCAGCCCGCTCCCGGGAAAATTGTTCCAATCGCCGGCGTCACCGAATACGAGATACCGGGTCTGCGGCACGTAGGTGGCGGCTCCCGTGGGCAAGGAGGTCATGCTGGCCGTGACGGTCCGCGTTTCCAGGTCGAAGCGTCTTACACTCCGCCCGTCGAACAGGTAGAAGGTGCGCGGATCCGGAGTGGACATCATCCGGAAAATCCGCAGCCCGGGCTCGAACACATCGCCACCGATGGAGTCGAGCACCGCCAGCGTGCGTGGATGCAGGAGGAAGACGTGCGCCGGAGCATCGGGCGCGGGCGCCTCCGTGGCTGGCTGGCGATACCCCGGCACGAGCAGTGCTCCGTCGGGGAACATGGCGCTTCCCGGCATCGATTCGAGGGGGCCCGACAGCCGCCATGGCCCGCTGGAGGCGATGGGGCGCTGCGTGGCCACGTCCACGGCAGCCAGACCGAGCACGTCACCCTGCTGCGCATAGCCTACGTGTACGGTAGCGCCGTCGGCTGACACCCCCAGATACTGGCCGGTCAGCAGCCCGATGCCGTTGGTAACGGTAGGCATCAGGTTCCGCTGCATCGGCAGGCGCCAGAGCACCCGGGCAGACGAGACATCCATTGCCAGCAGATCATCCCTCGTCCCAGCTCCAGCGCCTCTTCTGCCCCAGGCGTACATCGTCCGGCCATCCGGGGCCATCACGATGTGCCGGATGTCGTCGCCGGTTGGCGCCAGGGCACGCACCGGTTTTCCGGTCCGGACATCGAGGACCGTAAAAATCGATCCACCGACTCCCGGCATCACGACGAGTTCCGGCTGCTCCAGCGCGGGAAAGAGTGGACCGTCCGCGCGGCAGGCGGTCAGGGCCGCCAGCATCACCCCGCCCGCGAGTCGCCGCATCATTCGTTTCATCGAATCAGACCGAGCGTTGGACACGGCTATCACTGCACGCGGTAGACAGCTCCCGCGAACCACGGCCTGCCGAGTTCGATCGCCCCTTCGAGCCGCCGCTCCGCCAGGTTCACCACCAGCAGTCGCGAGGGCTGGCCGGGGAAGTTCGGACCGATGCCATCGGTAGACCCGCTGCGCACGAAAAGGTGCCGCCCATCCGCGCTTGACACCGCCCCGCTGGTCACGAGCGCATGCAGGCTGTGGGGGGTACCGCCGAGCGGCGTGGACACATCGATCGTGCCAAGGGGCCGCAGATCGTCCGTGTACAGGTGCAGCAGCCCGCTCCCCGGAAAGTTGCGTCCGTCGCCGGCGTCGCTGAACACGAGATACCGGGTCTGCGGCACGTAAGTGACGGCTCCCGTGGCCACACGGGTCATGCTGGCGGTGATCGTCCGCGTTTCCAGATCGAAACGTCTTACCCGCAACCCGTCGAACAGGTAGAGGGTGCGCGGGTCCGGAGTCGCTATCACCCCGATGGCGCGTGTGCCGGGCTCGAACACATCGCCACCGATGGAGTCGAGCACCGCCAGCGTGCGCGGGTGCAGGAGGAAGACGTAGGCGGGAGCATCGGGACGTGGGGGCTCCGCAGCCGGCTGACGATATCCCGGCACGAGCAGTACTCCCTCGGGGAACATGGCGCTTCCCTGCACTGATTCGAGAGGACCCACCAACCGCCATGGCCCGCTGAAGGCGATGGGACGCCGGGTGGCCACATCCACCGCGGCCAGGCCGAGCGCGTCATCCTGCTGCGCATAGCCTACGTGTACGGTGGCGCCGTCGGCCGATACTCCGATGGACTGGGCGTTCACCAGCCCGATCCCGTTGGTCACCGTCGGCTTCAGGCTGCGCCGCATCGGAATGCGTCAGCGCACCCGGGCGGTCGCGACATCCAACGCGAGCAGGTCATCCTCCTGGGTCGCGCCATCGCCCCGGGTACCCCAGGCGTACATCGCCCCGCCGTCGGGAGCCACCACGATCTCCCGGATCTGGTCGCCGGTGGACGACAAGGCACGCACGGGTTTTCCAGCGCGTACATCGACGACGGCAAAAACCGCCCCGCCGACCCCCGGCATCACGACGAGCTCGGTCTGCTCCAGCGCGGGGAAGAGCGGACCGTCCGCGCGGCAGGCGGTCAGGGCCGCCAGCATCACCCCGCCCGCGATTCGCCGAAGACGGTCAGCCATTCACTGCGGCCACTCCAGCGCACCACGCAGCGAGGCCAGCTCCTGCACGCCATGCTCCCGGCACCAGTGTTCGAGCCCCCGCACGATCCGCTCCGGCGCCCGCGGATCCCGCAGCGCGGCCGTTCCCACGCCAACGAGGCTCGCGCCGGCGAGGATGTACTGCAGCGCATCCTCGGCCGTGGACACACCGCCCAGCCCGCACACGGGCACGTCCGGCAGCGCCCGCGTCACCCGCCACGTGGCGAGCACACCGATCGGGAGCAGCGCGGGCCCGCTCACGCCGCCGCTCCCGAAGCCGAGCCGCGGACGGCGCGCGTCCACATCGATCACGAGCCCGGGCATGGTGTTCACGAGCGTGAGCGCGTCGGCACCCGCGTCCACGGCCGTCCGCGCGGCATCCACGAGACCGGCGCCGAGCGATGGCGAGAGCTTCACGAAGAGCGGACGCCGGGTGGCCGCGCGCGCACCGGCCACCACGGCGGTGAGTGCCGCGGGATCCGCGCCGAACTCGAGGCCACCGGCCTTGGTGTTCGGGCAACTGACGTTGAGTTCGTAGCCCGCATGCCCGGGCAGGTCGTCCAGGTGCGCGATGACCTCGGCGAACTCGCCGGTCGCGAAGCCGATCACGTTCACGAGCACGCGCGTGCCGGGGTGCTCGCGCGGCATGTAGCCGAGGTGGTCGCGGCGCACGGCTTCCATGCCGGGGTTCGCGAGCCCCACGGCGTTGATCATGCCGCCGGCGAACTCGCCCACCCGGAGCGGCGCGGCGCCGTGCCGCGGGGCGACACTCACGGCCTTGCTCGACAGCCCGCCGATCGCGTCGAGGTCGATCACGTCGGCGAGTTCGTAGCCATAGCCGGCGGTGCCGGAGGCGAGGACGACGGGGTTCCGGAAGGTGATGCGGGCGGCGTGGACGCCGAGGGGCATCGGGAGAGGGACGGAGGCGTCGGTGGTCGACGCGGCCGGAGCGCGAGGGGCGGCGGTATCGGCGGGCATGGGTATAGGGAATCTATACGCGGCATCTCGGCGGGCATCGGTGTTGCCGCGGGATCGCCCGTACGAGGTCGCAAGCGGCGGGTCGGTAGCCGCGAGTCGCGAGGGTGCCTGCGACTCCTGCCTCTGGACCCGGCGCCGGTGTTCCATCCCGAGGGTGTCAGGAGCGACGAAGCTGGCCAAGGGGCTCGAGTCGCCAGGCACCCTCGCGACTCGCGACTACCGACCCGCCGCTTGCGACCTCGTACGGGCGATCCCGCGGCAACACCGACAGTCTGCCCCGAACGCTACGGCCACTCCCCACCACCCGCCTGCTCCCGCCACCCCCGCAGCGTATCCTCGAGCGCCCGTGTCGCGATCACCCATCGCCCCTGCAGCAGCGCATCCGCCGCCCGCTGGTCCGCCGCGCCGGCCATTCCCTCGCCGCGCACCAGCGCCGTCATGGCCGATCCGGAGTACCGCGTGAGCAGCTCCTCACGCCACCGCGCCGCCGAATCCGCGCTCACGAGCGACGCGGCATAGAGCGCCCTCGGCGCGAGCGGCGCATCCGGCCACCGCTCCACCAGCGTGCGCCACGTCCGCACCGCGAGGCGCGGCAGGTGCAGACTGTCACGCGCAACCTCGCCCGCGAGATAATGCGCCGCGCCGGAGGGATCGTCGGTGTCGTGCAGGATCAGGAACAGCGCGGCAGCCGTCTCGAGACGATCGAAACCGGCTGCCCCGCGCGCGAGCGGCCGCGCGGCCGACAGCAGCGGACGCAGCGCCGGCGCGGAATCGGCGGTCATCAGGTCGAGGTACAGGAGCCCGGCCCACGCCTCGCGCAGCGACACCGTGTCGGTGCGGGCACCGGCGCGCTCGACCACGTGCGCGAAATGCCGGCGCGCACGCGCGCTGTCGCCGGCCGTGCGCGCGGCCTCGCCCGCCAGCACCTGCACACGGGCACGAACGGCGCGCGGCGCGCCCGAGGCGGCATAGACATCCGCCACGCGCGACACGAAGGCGATCTCGCCCGCGGCGGCCGCGCGCCGGAGCACACCGTCGAGCGCCGGACGCGCATCACCCGCCGCGGCGCGCAGCGCGAGCAGCGAATCCGCGCGCGGCCACGCACCGCTCGCGGCCGCTGCTTCGATCCGGTCCCACGGCGCGTCCGCCGGATCGAGCGCCGCATGCAGCGAGTCGGCGAGCGCCGTCTCGCCGCGCGCGAGCGCCACACGCGCGCGCCACCGGCGCACCTCGCGGTGAAGCGCGGGGCTCACCGGCGGGTCGTTCGCATCCAGCGCGGCCAGCCGCGCCGCCGCGGCGCCGAACCGCTCCTCGCGCGCCTCGCACACCGCGAGCGCGAGCGCAGCGCGCACGCGCTCTTCCCCCGCGATGGCGGTTTTCGCAGTGACGGTATCCGGCAGGGTCGTATCCGCGAGAAAATCCTCGAGCCGTGGCGCGGCGCGATCGCACGCGCCCGACAGCGCCGCGCCCCGCCCCGCGAGCAGCAGCGCCTCCCGCCGCCACGACGCCGCATCACGCCGCGCGAGCACGGTCTCCGCCGCATCCGCGGCGCGCGCATAGAGCACCGCGGCGCTGTCGTCGAGTCCGCGGTGCACGAGCGCGTCGGCCCGCCGCGTGGCCGTTCGCGCGTTGTAGATCCCGTTGTAGTACGCGCAGCCGCCCGCGCTCATCACGAGCACCGCGCCGAGCAGCGCGCGGCGGCGGGCGGCGGGTATCACGGATCGCCGCCGCCGACCTTGCGTTCGTACTGCGCCAGATAGGCCACGCACGCATCGGCGATCACCTCGGCGAGCTGCCGCTGTCCGGCTTCCGAGGTGATCCAGCGTGCGTCCGCGGCGTTCGAACCGAAGCCGATCTCCACGAGCACCGACGGCATGAAGGACCGCACGAGCACGCTGAACGGCGCCTGCTTCACGCCGCGGTTGGTGCCGGGGTGGATGGTGCCGAGATGCTCCTGCACGAGCGTGGCCAGGTTGAGCGACTCGCGCAGATGCTCGTTCTGCGCCATGTCGCGCAGGATGAAGCCGAGCGGATCGCCGCGCGACGTTTCCTCGCTGGTCTCGAACTTGACGGCCTCGTTCTCCATCGCGGCCACGCGCGCTTCGTCCTCGGTCTTGGCTTCGGCGAGGAAGTACGTCTCGAAGCCGCGCGTGGCGCCGGGATTGCGCCAGTTGGGATTCGCGGCGTTCACGTGCACGGACACGAACAGATCGCCCTTGGCCCGGTTGGCGATGGGGCCGCGGTCGTGGAGCGCGATGAGCGTGTCGCGCGTGCGCGTCATCACCACGCCAACGCCGCGCGCCTCGAGCGCCGCGCGCAGCTTGAGCGAGACGTCGAGCGCGACGGTCTTTTCGGGGATGCGCGTGGTGCCCACGGTGATCGTGGTGCCGGGATCGCGTCCGCCGTGGCCGGCGTCCACCACGACCACGCGGCGGCGCACCGGCGGCCGGGCGGCCGGCGTGACGAGCGGCGGCGGCACGGTCGCGCTGGTGTTCGCACTTGTACTCGCGCTGGTATTCGCGGCAGGCGCCGCGCTCGCGGTCGTCCCCCGCGGTGGGGCGGCGGCGGGCTCGGGGCGGGCGGCCACGGGGCGCCGGACCACGGGCGCGAAGCGGCGAAGCTCCACCCGCTGGGCATCGTAGAGGAGCCCGCCGAGCGCGCGCGGGAGTACGTCGGCGACCAGCGCGTAGGGGACGAACACCCGTCCGCCGCTCCGGAACGCCGACGCGGGCATGGGCAGCACGTCCTCGCCGCTCACGGCGAACGGCGCGAGCAGCGCGACCCCGACACCCGCTTCCCCCACTTCGAGGCGCCAGCGGCCGCTGCCGCCGTCCACCAGCCGTCCGCCGAGCGCGTCGGCGAGCTGGTCGCCGCGGACCGCCGCGCCGCCCTCCGGGTGCGCCACTACCGGCACGGACCGCACCCGGTCTCCCACGCGCACCACGAGCGGGGGAGGTGAGGCGGCGGCGACCTGGCAGGCGCAGAGCAGAGAGAGCAGCACGGAATCCGGCGAACGGGTGGAGAGTGAGCGGGTCAGCGCGTGCGGAGCGCGCGGGCGATCTCGCGATCGGCGTCCTTGCGCTTGAGATCCTCGCGCTTGTCGTGCGCCTTCTTGCCGCGTCCGAGGCCGAGGAGCACCTTGACCTTGCCGCGGAGGAAGTAGAGATCGAGCGGCACCAGGGTGAGTCCCTGCCGCTCCAGCGCGCCGTACAGACGACGGATTTCCCGACGGTGGAGCAACAGCTTGCGGGAGCGCGTGGGCTCGTGGTTGAACTGGTTGCCGAGCCCGTACGCCCCGATGTTGAGGTTGAGCAGGTAGACCTCCCCGTCCATCGTTACCCCGTAGGCATCGGTGAGGTTGGCCCGCCCTTCGCGGAGCGCCTTGACCTCGGTGCCGCGCAGCACGATGCCGGCCTCCCACGTTTCGAGTATTTCGTAGTCGTGGCGGGCGCGCTTGTTCCGCGCGATGAGCTGGCGCGTGTCGTCGGCGTTGTCGGGTTTCGGCATGCGACGAGGAAGCTAAGGACGGTCAGCCACGGGGCACAACTCGCTTCGGCCAGCTACTTGACATCGTGAATGAGACGCGAAGTTTTGTCAGGGATTCTCGATGAGAGTGGATGATGTCGGTATCCGGACGGCAGATGAGGGGGGTTGCGGGGCTGCTGGTCAGCAGCTTCTTCCTGTCCGCTCCCCTCTCCGCCCAGGAGCTGCACGGCACGCTGCGCCGGGCCACGGGGACCCCGGCCTCGGGCGTGGTGGTGCTCGCGGTGCGGGTGGGCGATGGGGAGCTCGTGGGGCGGACGGTCACGGGCGAGCAGGGCACGTATCGGGTGCGGGTCTCCACCGATTCGCTGGAGATGCGCGCGCTCCGCATCGGACAGCAGCCCCAGACGCTGGGCGTGGTCCGGCTCGCGGCGGGAGAGGCGCGGGAGGTGAGCGGGGTGCTGCTGGACGCGCCGGTTACGATCGCGGCGCTCCAGACCCGGACGGATTCCCGCTGCCGGGTGCGGCCGGAAGGGACCGCTACGGTGGCGCGGCTCTTTGCCGACGCCCGCACGGCGCTGCTGGCATCGCAGCTCGTGTCGCTCGATGGGCGGCCGCGGACGCGGTACCGGCTGGTCACGGAGCGATGGAATGCGCGCGGCGACCAGATCCAGACCGTGCAGGCCACGGAGTTCGTAACCGATTCGCTCCGGCCGTTCCAGAGTGTGCCGGTGGATTCGCTCATCGCACAGGGATACGTAGCGCGCCAGTTCGACGGGAGCACGGCGTACCGGGCGCCGGATGCGGAGGTGCTGGTGGACGACCGGTTCCTCGCGGACTACTGCCTGCATCTGGTGGAGGGGACGGACGAGCGGGCGGGCTCGATCGGCGTGGGGTTCCGGCCGGCACGGACACGGCGGGGGATCGTGCAAGTGGAGGGCACGCTCTGGCTGGACCGGGCCACGCAAGCGCTGCAGCGGCTGGAGTACGGCTATGTGGGACTGGAGTCGATCGTGGCCCGGACGAACCCCGGCGGCTGGGTGGAGTTCACGGAGCTGCCGGGCGGGATCTGGTTCGTGAGCCACTGGGCGATCCGCATGCCCGAGGTGCGGCAGCAGATCCTGCTCAACTCGCGCGACGTGTCCGCTCGGCAGGAGGTCATGAGCCGGCAGGTCGTGAGCGGGGAGGTGCTGGAGGTGGGCGTGAACGGGCGGCCCCGGTACACGGTGGGGGCCACGGACCAGGTGGATGAATCGGGCGCGGTGATCGGCCTGCCACTGGAGGCGCACGGCGACCCTGCCCGGTGCCAGGAAGCCCTGCCGCTGGTGCATGGCACGGTTCGCGGCCATCAGGGGACCGTGCTGGGTGGCGCGCAGGTGACCGTGACCGGGCGGGGGTCATCCGCCGCCGGCATGACCACCCGCACCGATTCCGCCGGCCAGTACCGGCTCTGCGGTGTGCCGGCCGACCGGCCGCTGCTCCTGCAGACTGAGGCATCCGGCCATGCCCCGGACAGCCTCACCGTGCGGGTCGCCTCCAGTCGCGCCACGGCCCGGATCGACCGGATGCTGCGGTCGAGCGGCCCGGTGGCGCTTGCCGACCTGCGCACGCCGGCGGATGATCCCCGCGTGTCGGAGGTGATGACCACGCTCGATCGGGAGCTCGCGGCAGCAGTGCGGCCGGATGCGCCGCCCAGGCCGTCCGCCCCGCGGGCCGCGGCGCGCCAGTCCACGCTGCGCGTGGTGGATCGCGACAATGCGCCGGTGCCGTTTGCCACGGTCACGATCGCCGCCGATCGCCACTCGTACGCGACCGATGCCGAAGGGCGGGTGCTGCTCGACGACACCGTGAGCCTGTCGCTGCCGGTGCGCGTGCAGCGCATCGGATACCAGCCCCATGAGGGAGCGGCCACGCGCGCAACGGGGCAGGATCCGTTCGTGGTCATGCTCGACGTGCTGCCGTGGGGGCTCGACACAGTCGAGGCCGTGGCGGGGCGCACGCGGGGCGCGGTGGTGCGCATCGTGGACCGGGACAGCATGCCGATTCCCTACGCCATGGTCACGCTGGGCAACGGGATCTCGCGGGCCGCCGATTCCGCGGGCCGCGTGCTGCTCGGCGCCGAGGAGCGGCTTTCCCTGCAGGTGCGCGCGCAGCGGATCGGCTATCAGCCGCACAGCGGCCCGGTGACCCGCGCGAGCACGGCGGAGCCGTTCGTCATCACGCTGGCCCCGCTCAACCGGCAACTGGAGACCGTCCGGACCATTGCCCCGCGGCACACGATGCTCTCCCGCACGGGTTTCTACGATCGCATGGAGCGCGTGCGCCGCGGTGCCATCCTGGGGGAGTTCATCCTGCCGGAGGAGCTGGAGCTGCGGGCCGCGGGAACGATTTCGCAGGTCCTGTACGGCAAACGGTATGTGACGGTACGGGGGACGAGGCTCTATGGCCGTGCCGGGTGTCCCATGCAGATCCTGGTCGATGGCAAACTGATGGGGGACCGTACCAGGCCATCGGCCGGAGAAACTCTCGAAGGTTACGTCCACGCCGGCGAGGTGATGGCCATCGAGGTCTATCCGTCCACGGCGAATGCGCCGGTGGAACTGATCCCGCTCACGCGCCAGGGATCGTGCGGGATCGTGGCGGTATGGACCGGGCCGCGGCAGTAGAAGCGGCACGGGCACGTTGACTTGGGCCCACTCATCCCTCTATACTCCGGATTCGGTCCGGTTCGACACGGACCGGCGTCGCCGGAGTGGTGGAATTGGTAGACGCGCTGCGTTCAGGGCGCAGTGGGCGCAAGCCCGTGCCGGTTCGAGTCCGGCCTTCGGCACCTTTCGAGTATTTCGTGAGATTCACATGACGCGGCGGACACCGGCTCGGTGCTCCGCCGCGTCGTGCGTTGAGGGCGTCCCGGAAGCAAGCACAGGTGGCGCGTCGGAAAAACCGCGCGGCCCTGCGCCTCACCCGTGCCCGGACCGCTCCCGCAGCAACGCCGAGGGGGGACGGTCCTCGGGGAGCGACGCGGCGCCGTAGGCGTCCCGCAGCGCGGCGTTGGCGGCGTGGCGGAACGCGGTCACGATCTCCAGCGCCCGATCGATTGCCGCGCTCTCCGGATCGGCCACGCCGGCCCGCCGGAGCAGCACGCGGGCGATCCGGCGGAGCGGCGCCTCGGACCGGCCGCGCGAGGCGAGCGCGTCGGCGTAGTCGCGCCAGTGCGCCGCCCAGTCGGCCGCCACGCCCTGCCGCTGCCGCGCTTCCCGCGCCACCACGGCGTCGAGCGCGTGGGAGACATCGGCCGCGGTCCGGTCGTCCAGCGCATCACGCTCGGCCACGATCAGCCCGATGGCGCGCTGGGCGAACGCCAGCTCCACCGTGGCCGACTCGGCCGTGCCGCCGCCCACCTGCATGAGCCACGCCAGATCGTCCGGTGCCGGGGGCCGGAGCAGCGCCGCGACGTACCGTTCCGCCAACCCCTGCCGCCGACGCTGCTCCCGGAACGAAGCCAGCAGTCCCATGGAATCAGCGCTGCAGGACGGGGAGCACGAGGCCGGTTCCGCGAGGCGGCGCCGGCGGCGCGGCCATCGTGAGCCCCACGCGCTCGCGCACGGCCGATTCCTGCGCGATGAGGTCGGAGAGGCGGACGCTCTCGAGCACTTCGTCGATGCGCTGCTGGAGCAGCAGCCAGACCGGCCGGATGCTGCATTCGCTCGCTTCGGAGCACCGCTCGCTGTCCACCGGGTGCGACACGCAGTGCAGGTCGAAGGTGGACAGCTCCGACGCCTTGATCACGTCCCGCACGGTGATCTCCTCCGCGGGGCGCGCGAGCTGATAGCCGCCGCGCGCGCCGCGGGTGCTGCGGACGATTTCCGCGCGCCGCAGCCGCAGCAGGATCTGCTCGACATAATCGCCGGAGAGTCGTTCGTTGGCGGCGATCTCCCGCCCGGTCACCGGCCCTTCATCGGCCCGCCGCGCCAGGTGCAGCGTGCAGATAAGGCCGTACTCGGCCCACGTCGTGATGCGCATCCGTGGAGTCTACCGGAACCGGCCCCTCCGAAGCAAGCACACCCGCCCGGCAGCGCCGGACGGGTGTGCGGATTTTCCGGCCCTCGGCCCCGGTCAGCCCGCCGATACGCCGCCGAACTGCCCGCCCGGCACGCCGATTTCGGTCATCCGGCGGAGATCGAGCACCGCGTCGATCTGATCCTCCGGGAGCACCTGCTCGCGCTTCACGAGCTCGCGGATGAGCACGCCCTCCTTGACCGACTGCTTGCTCAGCTCCGCGGCCCGGGCGTAGCCGATCTGCGGCGCGAGCGCCGTGGCGAGCGCCGCCGACCGCTCCAGCCAGTAGGCGCACATCTCGCGGTTGGCCTCGATGCCACGCACGCACTTCTCGTCGAGCACCGTGATGGCGTTCGTGAGAATGCCCATGGACAGGAAGATGTTGTGCGCCATCACCGGCATCATCACGTTGAGCTGCAACTGCCCGTGCTCGGCGCCCATGCCCACGCACGTGTCGTTGCCGATCACCTGCAGGCACACCTGGTTCACCATTTCCGGGATGGACGGATTGATCTTCCCGGGCATGATGGACGATCCCGGCTGCACGGCCGGCAGGATGATCTCGTCGAGGCCGGTGCGCGGGCCGCTCACCATGAGCCGGAGATCGGACACGATCTTGCTGAGATCGATCGCCAGGATGCGCAGCGCGGCGCTGAACGCGGCCGCGTCGCCCATGCTCTGCATGAGCTGGATGCGGTCCTCGCCGGCGCGCAGCTCGACGCCGAGCGCTTCGGACAGGTGCCGCACCATGAGCGCCGGGTACTCGGGCTCCACGTTCACGCCGGTGCCCACGGCGCTGCCGCCGATGCCGAGATCACGCAAATAGTCCGCGGCCTGCCGCACGCGCTCGAGATCGCGCGTGAGCGTGCGCGCGTACGCCATGAACTCCTGCCCGAGCCGGATGGGCATGGCGTCCTGGAGGTGCGTGCGTCCGCTCTTGAGCACGTCGTCGAACTCCACGCCCTTGCGGCCGAACGCGTCGGCGAGTCCTTCGACGGCCCGTTCGAGCGCGCCGAGCATCGACAGCGCGCCGAGGCGGATCGCCGTGGGAATCACGTCGTTGGTGGACTGCGCCATGTTGACGTGATCGTTGGGGTGCACGGGGGCATAGCTGCCGCGCGCGCCGCCGAGGAACTCATTGGCCCGGTTCGCGAGCACCTCGTTGGCGTTCATGTTGTGCGACGTGCCCGCGCCCGCCTGATACGGATCAACGATGAAGTGCTCGCGATGCCCGCCGGCCACGATCTCGTCGGCGGCCTGCACGATGGCATCGGCCAGCCGGGCTTCGAGCCGCCCGGTGTCCCGGTGCGTGAGGGCGGCCGCGCGCTTGATGTGCACGACGGCTTCCACGAACGCCGGCAGCGGCCGCAGGCCGCTGATGGGGAAGTTCCGGGCGGCGCGGACCGTCTGCACCCCGTAGAGCGCGTCGGCCGGCACCGGCAGTTCACCGAGAGGATCCTTTTCGAGACGGGTAGTCATGATGATGGTGGGAGGGCGGAGGATCGGCCGGAATCGGCCGGGTCAGTTGCTGATGATGGCGGTCGTGTCGATCGTGGACACGACATGGAAGATGGAACGCTCGTCGATCTCCGTGACGTTGGTGCGCCACCGCATCACGTTCACCTCCCGGAGCGCCGGCGGCGACATGTACCAGTCGGTCAGACTGCTGCCGGGAATGGTGTAGGCGCCGTTGTCGCGCACGATGCACAGGTACTGCTGGTCGGGGGCGCCGGCTGTGCTGGTCGCCGCATAGCGCATCGAGATGACGATCCCCGACCGGGCATCCCCGTTGGTCTCCCACGAGATCGGGAAGTCCTCTCCCATGACGGGGTTCATGAGGGGACCGAGGCGCACGGGTTCGGCCAGCCGCACGGCCACCTGCCCGCCGGGGAATCCGCCGGCCAGACCGGGAGACGTGATGCGCGCCGTGTCCCCCGCCTGGTACAGGAAGGCCGGCCCCGACGACAGCACGTAGATGCGGGCGGCGATATCGGACTCGATCATCGAGTAGGTATCGGATCCGACGTCCACCTGCAGCGACTCCCCCGCCCGCATGTTGCCGGGCGCGATCTGCTCGACCACATAGGACTGGAGACTGCAGAAGTCGACCGTGGTGACGCTGTTCGGGACCTGTGTTTCGGGCGCGGTGAAGAACACGGCCGTGGGCGCGGCCACGAACGGCCCGTCCACACTGCCGCTGCTGGAGCCGGCGCCCCGAATGGTGACGACGCCGTACCGGAAGGTCGGCGCGGACTCGCCGAGGGAGCAGGCCCCCAGCACCAGGAGGGCGCCCGCGAAGACGCCCTGGGCGGATCGGCGGAGAGGAATGGAGGGGGAAGCGAAAAGACGCATCGGAGGAGGGCTGAAGTCGAATCAGTGAAGATGTGGCGGGAACCCGCATCTACTACCCGTCACGGTCGCTCAGGAACCAACCGGACGGGCAAGTCCCGCGAGAAAGGGGTTGGCTACGAGTTCCCGCGCGATGGTGGTGGCAGGGCCGTGCCCCGGATACACCACAGTCTCCCCGGGTATCCCGCCCAGGCGTTCGAGGGAATGGCGCATGGCGCGCGGGTCGCAGAGCGGGAGATCCGTCCGCCCGATGGAGCCGGCGAACAGCACGTCGCCCGCGAACAGGAGGCCGTGGCCGACGAAGGCCACGTGACCCGGCGCGTGCCCCGGCAGATGCAGCACGTCGAAGGTGAGCCCGCCCACCGTCACGCTCCCGCCTTCGGCGAGCAGGATGGACGGCTCGGGGAGCGGCGGGATCTCCATGCCGTACATCCTGCCGATGACCGGCGCCCGGTCGTAGAGCGGCCGGTCGTCGGGATGCACGGCCACGGGCACGCCGAACCGCTCCGCGAGGGGCGCCACGGCCCCGACATGGTCCACGTGCGCATGGGTGAGCCAGATGGCGGCGAGACGGACGCCCGCGGCGCTCACGGCCTCCGCGAGACGCGCGGCCTCGTCGCCGGGATCGATGAGCACGGCCTCGCCGGCCTCCTCATCCGCCAGGAGATGGCAGTTCGCCTGCAGCGGCCCGACGGCGAGCGTCGTGACCTTCACGCCGCCGCGCCTTCGGTGAGCACCGCGGTGGTCGTGGTCACCACGCCCACGTCGTCGGCATGGTGCGCGAGCCACCGTTCGGCCTCGAGCGCGGCCATGCAGCCGGTGCCGGCCGCGGTCACGGCCTGCCGGTAGTAGCTGTCCATCACGTCGCCCGCGGCGAACACGCCCGGCACACTCGTGTTGGTGCGCCACCCTTCCGGAGTGGCGATGTAGCCGTTCTCGTACAGCGCGAGCTGCCCGCCGAGGAACTGCGTGTTGGGCGTGTGCCCGATGGCCACGAACAGCCCGCCGCACTCGAGATCGCGGCGCGCGCCCGTGCGCGTGTCCTCGAGCCGCACGCCGGTGATGAAGTCGTCGCCGAGCACGTCCACCACCTGCGTGTTCCACTCCACGCGGATCTTGGGATCGCGGAGCGCGCGGTCGACCATCACCTTCGAGGCGCGGAACGAATCGCGCCGGTGCACGATCACGACCTCGCTCGCGAAGCGGGTGAGGTAGAGCGCTTCCTCCATGGCCGAATCACCGCCGCCCACCACCACGAGGCGCTGGTTCCGGAACGCGGGGAGCGCGCCGTCGCACACCGCGCACGACGACACGCCGCCGCCCGTGCGCGCGAGCCGTTCCTCGGCCGAGAGCCCGAGCCAGTTGGCCCGCGCGCCCGTGGCCACGATCACGGACCGCGCCACGATGCGCGCGCCGCCGCTCGAGCGGAGCACGAACGGGTGCTGCGAGAAATCGACCGCGTCGATGTTCTCCTGCACCACGCGCGTGCCGAACCGTTCGGCCTGCGCCTTCATGCGCTCCATGAGCTCGGTGCCGCTCGATCCTTCCGGGAAGCCCGGGAAGTTCTCGATGTCGGTGGTGAACATGAGCTGGCCGCCCGGCACCATCTCGCGCGAGATCTCGCCCTCGTAGACCACGGGGTCGAGGTTGGCGCGGGCGGCGTACACGGCCGCGGTCCAGGCGGCGGGCCCGCTGCCGATGATGACCAGCGTTTCACGAAGATCGGACATGGAGATTCACGAGGTTGAGAACAGGTACACCGCGGTCACGCCACGTGGAGTACGCCGAGCGCGCCGTGACAGTGCGACACCGTGCCGACGAGCACCCGGGCCGGCCGGCCGGCGGCGGCTTCGGCGACGAACCGGTCGGCGGCGGCGACGGGGCCGGCGTCGATCATCCCGACGCCCCACGTCCGGTGCAGACAGTGAAAGATAATCGGTCCGTCGAGCGGATGGCCGGCGTGTCGCTCGGCCTCCACCCAGGTCGTGAGCGCCGGCGGCATGCTCCAGTCGCGCGGCCCGCGGGTGGCGGGACAGCGCGCCGGCTCGATGCAGTTCACGGGGCACATCCATTCCGCGAAGCTCACGTAGTGGCGCCCGTCGGGGGCGGCGCGCTCCCACGGCATGGGCGGCGGCGCGCGGAGGGGGGCGACGGTCACCTCGCGGGCCGGCCAGCGCCGGCGTGCCCGGTCCACCAGCCAGTCGAGCAGCAGGTGCGGCATGAGCGGCGAGGGGACGATCGCGTCGCCGGCGCGCTCCTCGGGCGACACATCGTCGAGCCAGCCGGCGAGCCAGCCGGCCCATTCCTGTGTCACGACCTCCAGCGGCAGCGCGGCGTACTGCCCGTCGGCATGCCGTTCGGCCACGCGGCAGCGCGGATCACGGTCCACCACGGTCACGCGCTCCACCAGGAGCGCCCCGTGCTCCGCCGCGCGGTGCAACTGCTGCGTGTACCAGCTTCCGTAGCACCCGCCGCCGATCACGACGACGTGCCCGAAGACGACCGGCGGGCGTGCCGGCGCGTTCATCGCGCGATTCCGCGGCCGCCGTCCACGGGAAGCACCACGCCGGTGACGTACGACGCGTCCACGAGCCAGCAGACGGCCTGCGCCACGTCGTCGGCGGTGCCGGCGCGCGCGAGCGGCACGCCGCGCAGGAACCGCGCGACCTCGGCGTCGTCCCACGTCTCGGGCGCGGCCACGAGCCCCGGCGCCACGGCATTCACGCGCACGTCCGGCGCGAATGCGCGGGCCAGCGTGCGCGTGACGTGCACCAATGCCGCCTTCGCGGCGCCGTGCGCGGCCATCGCGGGCATGGTCTCGAACGCGAGATGGTCGGCGATGTTCACGATCACGCCGCCGGGCGGCATCACGCGCGCCGCGGCCTGCGCGGCGAAGAACGGCGCGCGCACGTTGACGGCGAACGCGCGATCCCATTCGGCGGGCGTGAGATGGAGCGGATCGTTCCGCACGAAGCTCGCGGCCGAGTTCACGAGCACGTCGAGACGCCCGTGCCATGCGTGCGCCGCGGCCACGATGCGCGCTGGCGCGTGGGGTTCGTGCAGGTCGCCGGTGATCACGGTGGCCTGCGCGCCCGTTGCCCGCAGGGTTTCGGCCAGCGTTTCGGCTTCGGCGGCGGAGCGGTGCGCGTGAATCACCACCGCATCGCCCCGCGCCGCACACGCGCGTACGATCGCGGCTCCCACGCGCCGTGCCCCGCCCGTGACGAGCGTGACGCGGGCGGGCGCGGTCATCCCCCGCGCTCCGCGATCGCCCGATCCTGCCGCGCGAGCCAGAGATACGGCACGAGCTGGGTGCCGAGCTGCCGCGGTCCTTCCGTGGTGCCGTGCCAGTCGGAGCCGCCGCTCGGTAGCAGGCCCACGCGTTCGGCCCGGTCGTACAGCCGTTCCGCGAGCGGCTGCGGATGCGCGGGGTGCAGAATCTCCACGCCATCGAGCCCGATGGCGCGGAGACGAGTGAGCCGCGCTTCGGTGGCGAGATCGGCCGGGTGCGCCCACACCGCGATTCCTCCCGCGCGGTGCACGAGCGCGATGGCATCGGTCATGGTGAGCCGCCCCTTCTCCACGAACGCGGGCTTCCCCCAGCCGAGCCAGCGGTCGAACGCCTCGCGGAAATCGCGCACCCATCCGCCGGCCATGAGCGCGCGGGCCACGTGCGGCCGCCCCACGGCGCCCACGCTCGCCTGCGCGAGCACGGATTCCATGGTGACCGGGATGCCGTGTCCGTTGAGGACGCGCACGATCGCTTCGGCGCGCGCCACGCGTTCGCCGCGGAAGGCGTTGAGATCGGCGGCGATGGCGTTCCGGTCGGCGAGGTGCAGGCCGAGCAGATGCAGCTCGTCGTCCTCGAAGTGCGCCGCAAGCTCGACGCCGGGCACGATGCGCACGCCGAGCCGCTCACCGGCCGCTTCGGCTTCGGGCAGGCCGCTGATGGAGTCGTGATCGGTGATCGCGATGGCGGCGAGCTTCGCGCGGGCGGCCGCCTCCACCACGGCCGCCGGCGGCAGCACACCATCCGACGCCGTGGTGTGCACCTGCAGGTCCACGAAACGCGGGGCCGCGGGCGCGTCGTTCGTCGGCCGCGGAGTGGCCGGTGCGCCCGCGTGCGGATGGGTCACGTGCGGTAGCCTGCTTCCGGCGCGCGCGCGCTCGACTGCGACATGTCGAACAGACGCGCCAGCTCGGCGTCGGTGAACTCGGCGAGCGCCTGTTCGCGCGAACGCGACGCCTTCGGCGAAAAGCGCACGAACCGCACCTCGCGCGCGTTGCCGGCGCCGCGCACGAAGATGAGCGAGAACTCGTCGGCCGCGTACTGCGTGAGGAACCCGCCGGGATACACGCGCCACGCGTGACCCTCCACCATCAGGCGACGACTCGGCATGTCAGACGATCTCCAGGGCGTGCCACCGTTCGGCGGGCGGGGTATCGAGACCGAGCGACGCAAGGCGCGCTCCGTCCTTCGTTTCGGCGAACTCGAGGAACCGCGTGTCGTCCTGCTCGTGCGTGAACACCCAGAACTGCACGCCGGCATCGGCGCAGCGCGCCTTCGTATCGCGGAGCGCGGCGAGATAGCCGGTGCGCTCCGGGGCGGAGACAGTACGTTCCGTCACGAGCAGAACGCGCGGCGTGCTCATTCCAGCGTCTCGCTCACGCTTTCGAGCGCGGCCTTGAGATCGGCCATGAACCGGTCGGCATCGGCCCCGTCGACCACGCGGTGATCGAACGACAGCGAGAAGTACGCGCACGTGCGGATGGCGATCGTGTCCTCCCCATCGGCCCCGGTGATCACCTTGGGCCGCTTCTCGATCGCGCCCAGGCCGAGGATGGCCGTGGTCCCCACGGGCACGATGGGCGTGCCGAGCAGCGAGCCGAACACGCCGGGGTTGGTGATGGTGAAGGTGGCGTCCTGAAGCTCGGCGGGCTGGAGCTTCTTCACGCGGGCGCGCGCCGCGAGGTCGTTGACGGCGCGCGTGAGACCGGTGAGCGACAGCTCGTCGGCGCGCTTCACCACGGGCACGAGGAGTCCCGTGGGCTCGATGGCCACGGCGATGCCGAGGTTGTACTGCTGGCGGAAGATGATGTCGGTGCCGGCCACGGAGGCGTTGAGCACGGGGTGCCGCTTGAGCTGCTGCACCACGGCGCGGCAGATGAAGGGCAGATACGTGAGCTTCTGTCCCGACTGCTTCTCGAACGCGCTGCGCTCCCGCGCGCGGATGCGGGCGATGCGCGTGAGATCGACCTCGAAGAACGACGTCACGTGCGCGGCGGTGCGGCGCGCGAGCACCATGTGGTCGGACGTGGCCTTCCGCATCTTCGACATGGGCTCGACGCGGTCGCCGGGCCATGCGGTGGGCATGGGGCCGTGCATCTCCACGCCGGCAGGGGCGTGCATGGACGCGCCGGGGCGAGGCGCGGCCGCGGCGGGGCGCGAGGCGAGGTGGGCTTCGAGATCACGGCGCGTCACGCGGCCGGCGATGCCGGAGCCGGTGAGCGCGGCGAGCTCGATGCCGTGCTCGGCGGCCATCTTGCGGACGAGCGGCGAGGATTTGGTGCGGAGGCGGTGTTCGGCGGTGTCGGGAACTGCAACGGAATCCGCAGATGACGCAGATGGCGCAGATGGGGACGGGGATGGAGCCGAGGACGAGGAGGCGGCTGGAGGGGAGGATGAGGGGGTGGTGGTGGCAGGAGGTGCCGCCGCCGCCACGGCCGCGTCGGTCTCGAGGCGGGCCACCACGGTGCCCACTTCCACGGTCTTCCCTTCCCCCACGATGATCTCCAGCAGCACCCCGGAGGAGGGTGATGGGATCTCGGCGTCCACCTTGTCGGTGGAGATCTCGAAGATGGGTTCGTCACGCTTGACGGTATCCCCGACCTGCTTCAGCCAGCGGGACACCGTTCCTTCGGCGATGGATTCCCCCATCTGGGGCATGATGACGTCGACACGTGCCACGGAGTTCTCCTCGAACCGCGGTCAGCCGCCGGCGCGATCGCGCCGGCGGAGCCGCCAGAGTACCAGAGTCGGCAGAGTCAGCGCGCCGATGAGCGCGCCCCACCCTGCAAAGATATGCCAATCACACGCGGGGAGCCCCTCGATGGGCTTGCAGCGCGTCCCGAAGGTGACGCCCACCCCGATGAGCACCCCGATCATGGAGCCGCTCACGGCCCCGATGAAGGTGGTGAAACACCCCACGCCGATGCGCGCCAGGCGCTTGTCCTCGTCCCGGGACAACGACGCGGACGCCCCGGGAACGGCGGGGGGCGTATCCGGACGCGGCACGGGATCGGAATCGGGCATGGAAGACACGGACGGGGTCAGTAGGCGGCCAGCCGCCGCACCGCCCGAACGATATCCGAGGTCTGCGGCAACACGTAGTCCTCGAGCGGCGGCGAATACGGGAGCGGCACGTCGGCGGCGGTGACGCGCAGGATCGGCGCGTCGAGCCACTCGAAGCACGTTTCGCTCACGCGCGCCGTGATCTCGCCGGCGATGCCGCCCGTGCGCGTGTCCTCGTGCACGATGAGGAGCCGGTTGGTCTTGCGCACGGTGGCCTCGATCGCCGCGTCGTCGAGCGGGAGCAGCGAGCGGAGATCGAGCACCTCCACCGAGAGGCCGTCCTCGGCGGCGAGCTGCTCGGCGGCCTCCAGCGCGCGCCACACCGTGGCCGCGTACGTCACGATGGACACATCCGTGCCCTCGCGCGCGATGCGCGCCTTGCCGATGGGCACGACGTGATCGCCCTCGGGCATGACCTCCTTCACGCGGCGGTACAGGTACTTGTGCTCGAAGAAGAGCACGCAGTCCTCGTCGCGCACGGCAGCCTTGAAGAGCCCCTTCGCATCCGCCGCGGTGGCCGGATACACGATCTTGAGCCCGGGCGTGTGCAGGAACGCCGCCTCGGGGTTCTGCGAATGGAACGGCCCGCCGCGCACGTACCCGCCGCTGGGCCCGCGCACCACCATGGGACACGGCAGGAACGCGCGGTAGCGCGCCGTGGCCACGTAGTTCGTGAGCATGTCGTACGCGCACGAGATGAAGTCGATGAACTGGAGCTCCACGATGGGGCGCATCCCCATGTGCGCCGCACCCGCGGCCGCGCCCACGATCCCGGCTTCGGAGATCGGCGTGTCGATCACGCGCGCGTCGCCGAAGCGGGCGTGCAGCCCGTCGGTGACCTTGAACGCGCCGCCGAACGCGCCGATGTCCTCGCCCATGATGAACACGTTCGGATCGCGCTCCATCTCTTCCGCGATGGCGTCGCGGATGGCTTCGAGGTACGTGCGCTCAACCATGGGATTACCCGTCATACGTCCCCCAGCCCGCGGCGCGTTCGTTCACGTCCACGGCGCTCTTCACCGATTCGCGGAACCAGAGCGGCGCCACCACCGGCGGATCGGCGTACACGCCCGTGAGCGCATCGGTGGGCTCGGGCATGGGCGACGCTTCCGCCTCGTCGGTGGCCGCGTCCACGAGCGCCGTGATCTCGGCCTCCAAGGCGGCGAACTCGGCGTCGGTGACGCCCTGTGTCTCGCGCAGCACGCGCTCGTAGCGGTCGATGGGATCGTTCTCCTGCGCCCAGCGCTCGATCTCCTCGGGCGGCTGGTACGACTGGTTGTCGTGCTCGGCGTGCCCCTTCCGGCGATACGTCATGAGCTCGATGAGCGTGACGCCCTCGCCGCGGCGCGCGCGGTCCACCGCTTCGCGCGTCACGTCGTACACGGCCAGCACATCGTTGCCGTCGGCCTGCACGCCGGTGATGCCGTAGCCGATGGCCTTGTCCACGAACTGCGCGGCGGCCGTCTGCCGGTGCGTGGGCGTGGAGTAGGCGTAGCCGTTGTTCTCCACGATCACCACCAGCGGGCAGCGCTGCACGGCCGCGAAGTTGATCCCTTCGTGGAACGCGCCCGTGGACGTGGCGCCGTCGCCCACGTACACGAGCCCCACGCGATCCTCGCCGCGCATCCGGAACGACAGCGTGACACCGGCCATCACCGGCACCATGTCGCCCAGGTGCGAGATCTGACCGATGAAGTTCCGCGTTTCGGTGTCGCCGAAATGGATGTTGAGCTCGCGGCCGCGCGTGGGCGAATCACCCTTGGCCATGTACTGGCGCAGGACTTCCAGAGGCGTGGCGCCCTTCACGAGCATGGCGCCGAGGTTGCGGATGAGCGGCGAGAGTACGTCGCGCTGCTCGAGCGCGAAGGCGCTCCCCACGGCATCGGCTTCCTGGCCGAGCGAGCGGAACAGCCCGCCCACGACCTTGGTCTGCCGGTACAGCGCGACGAGCCGTTCCTCGAGGACGCGGGTGAGCCGCATCCAGCGGTACAGGGCCAGCCGCTGCTCGCGCGAGAGGGCGTCGCTGGGGCGTGAACCGGCCCCCTGCGTCGCCCTCGATCGCGCCGGGCTCTTCCCGGCGCGCGCCATCAGTACGCCGCCTCGACGCCGTGCCGGGGATCCACGTACCGGTGCAGCCGCACGAAGAACTTCTTCGCGTTCTTGTCGAGCCGGCTCTCCCCGACCTGATCGGTGACGACGTCGACGAACGTGTAGTGCCCGCCCTCCATCTTCACGAGGAGGGCGAGGGTGCCGAGCGCGCCGCGGTAGCGGCGGCTGCGCTCGTCGGCATGCTGCCGCTCGAGCCCGAGCGCGCCGAAGTAGGTGTCGGCCTCGTCCAGGACCTGATCGGGTCTCAGCGAAGTGCGATGAAACAGGCGCATGCGTCAGCGCGGCGGAGCCGCACCCTCCGGAGTCGTGGTGTCGGGACGCGCGGTGTCCCGTGGCGGGGGCATGGGCGCCCCCGATGACGGCAGCGTGTACTCGCCCGGCTCTTCGGCCGAACGGATGTCCTGCGACCAATCCTGCGTGCGTTCGAGCACGGCCGTGGAGTCGCGGCGGAACTGGATGCCCATCGCCCACGTGCCCGCGGTCACGAACAGCAGCGTGGTGGTGTAGGTGCCGACCTGTTCGGTGGGCGCGAAGCCGTTGGCGATGTTCTTGCCATCGCGGCTGCTGGCGAAGATGCGCCCTTCCCCGACATCGATGGGACGGCCGGTCTCGCGATCGCTCACGGCCACGGTCCAGCGGATGTGCTCGAGCGCGCGCGGGGGCGCCGGATCGACGGTCACGCGAATGGAGTACGTCTCCGTCACGAGACGGAACTCGTTCCCCTGGCGTCCGCCGCCGCAGCCGGCGACGAACGTCGCCAGTACCGCGGCGGCGAACAGCGCGCGCGTGCGTCGACCCGGCGCGGCGCTCACTGGTAGTACTCCAGGCCGAGATGCGTGATGACCGACTCGCCCATGAGGTGCCGCAGCGTGTTCTTGAGCTTGGTCTGCTGGATGAACAGATCGTGCTCGGCCTGCAGCCCCGGCGCGGTCTGCGGGCTCTTGTAGTAGAACGAGAGCCATTCCTGGATCCCCTTCATGCCGGCGCGGTGCGCGAAGTCGCTGAACAGCGCGAGGTCGAGCACGATCGGCGCGGCGAGGATGGAGTCGCGGCAGAGGAAGTTCACCTTGATCTGCATCGGATACCCGAGCCATCCGGTGATGTCGATGTTGTCCCACCCTTCCTTGTTGTCACCGCGCGGCGGGTAGTAGTTGATGCGCACCACGTGCGAGAAGCCTTCGTACAGCTCGGGATACAGCTCCGGCTGCAGGATGGTGTGCAGCACCGACAGCTTCGACTCCTCCTTGGTCTTGAACGACGCGGGATCGTCGAGCACTTCACCGTCGCGGTTGCCGAGGATGTTGGTGGAGTACCACCCTTCGAGGCCGAGCATGCGCGCCTTGAGGCCCGGCGCGATCACGGTCTTCATCCACGTCTGGCCGGTCTTGAAGTCCTTCCCCGACACCGGCACGCCGCGCGCGGTGGCGAGATCGAGCAGCGCCGGGAAGTCGGCCGAGAGGTTCGGCGCGCCGTTGCAGTACGGCACCCCTTCCATGATGGCGGCGTACGCATAGAGCATCGACGGCGCGATCGCGTCGTCGTTCTCCTCCATGGCCTTCTCGAACGCCTCGATGGTCTGGTGCTGCGGGCCCGGCTTGATGAACGTCTCCGTGGAGCCGCACCACACCATCACCGCGCGCTCGGCGCCGTGCTTCGCCTTCGTGTTCCGGATGTCCTGGCGGAGCTGTTCGGCGAGATCCTTCTTGTTCGGGCCGGTCTTCACGTTCGTGCCCTGGAGACGCGTCACGTAGCGCGACTCGAACACGGCCGGCATGGGCGAGATCCCCTTGAGGAAGTCGGCGATCGGCTCGAGATCCGACGTCTGCAGCACGCCGGCCTTCACGGCCGCGGTGTAGGCATCGTCGGGAATGGGATCCCACGCGGCGAAGACGACGTCTTCCAGCGCGGTGAGCGGCACGAAGTCGCGGATGAGCGGGCTGCGGGCCTCGGTGCGCTTCCCGAGGCGGATCGTGGCCATCTGGGTGAGCGAGCCGATGGGCACGGAGAGGCCGCGCCGGACGCGCTCGACGCCGGCGATGAACGTCGTCGCGACCGCGCCGAGGCCCGGCGTGAAGATCACGAGTTTCCCGGTGGCCGGGGCGATGGTGGCAGGGGTACCGCTGGTGGTCTCGGACACTAAGGTCATTCTCCCTTGAGGGATGCGCCGGGCGCTCTGGACAGCGCCGGGGAAATCGTTGAGGAAACCGGGGACGACGTGTCGGCCGCCCGCACGGGCGACGGCGGCTCGTCGGGCGTCCGGCCGTCGGTCATGCGATACACGAACGCGATGCGCTGGACCACGGTGATCCAGGCCGTCACGCTGAGCAGCGTCACGATCCCGGCCAGCACCCAGCCGTCGAGCGCGAGGCCGAAGAACGCCTGCGGAGCCGACAGCAGCGTGACGCGCTCCGGCCGCTGCAGCAGCCCCACCTTCGCGTCCACCCCGAGCCCTTCGGCCCGGGCGCGGGCGTACGACGTGATGAACGCCGCGATGAGGCCGAGCAGCGCGATCACCAGCAGCGGCGTGTTCCGGTGCACGGGATTGATCGCGTAGAACACCACAAGCCCGCCCATGAGGGCGCCGTCGCTCACGCGATCGAGCGTGGAATCGTAGAACGCGCCGAACGCCGAACTGGTGCCGGTGCGCCGCGCGACCGTGCCGTCGAGCACGTCGAAGAGCGCCGTGAGCCCGAGGAACCAGCCGGCCGTGCGGATGTGGCCGGAGGCGAAGATCGCCCCGGCGATCAGTGTGCAGACCGTGCCGATCGTGGTGATGGTGTTCGGCCTGACGCGGCGGCGCACGAGAAAATCCCCCACGGGTCCGATGACCCGGAGGTAGCCCCGCTGAATCAGGCCCCACAGTGCGTTCATGCCGATCGGGCGTGTGGTGAGCGAGCCGCGCGGACCGTACCCGCCTGTCGGGTACCGGTCCGCATCGTGCCGAAACCGGCGTCCGAGGACACCGGCTCACCGCAACACGACCGTGACAAAGCTAGGAGCCCGTCCGGACCAACGGTAGAGCGATCAGCGGTACAGGTGGTACCGGCGCACCGCCTGCTGGTAGGCCACCACCGTCGACAGCAGCCGGTCGATCACCCGGTCCGGGTCCTCCCCCCCGATCAGCGCCGAGCGCATGGCCGTGGATCCGAGCCGTTCGTCGATCCGCCGTTCCGTATACGTGAAATCCGTGCCGTGCACCTTCGCGATGGCCCAGAGGAGCGCCGCTCCCACCCGCGCCACCTGGATCCGGTCCCGGTCGGTGACCTGGATGCGCACCCCGGGAATGGTCTGGCCGTCGTACTTGCGATCGCCGGGTCCCACGGGACGGAACCGCTCGGCCGAGAAGTTCACGCCGGCGAGTTCGAGATCACGCAGGAGACGGACCACGCTGTCGGCCCGGAACCAGGGCGCGCCCACGCGCTGGAACGGCTCGTTCGTGCCCCGCCCCACCGACACGTTCGTGGCCTCGAACGGCACCAGCGCCGGATACACGAGCGCGCTCGTGAGGGTGGGCAGGTTGGGAGACGGCTTCACCCACGGCAGGTCGGTCTGGTCGAACCACATCTCGCGGCGCCAGCCGGCCACCGGCACCACGTGCAACCGGCCCGGCAGTTCGAGCTCGCGGTGGAACATCAGCGCCAGCTCGCCCATCGTGAGCCCGTGCCGGAGCGGTACGGGCCAGAGCGAGAAGCCGTTCCGCGGCGTGTCCATCGTGCCTTCCCGCGCGTCGGCGATCGCCGAATCGAGCAGCGCCCCCTCCACGCGCACGCCGTTGAGCGGGTTGGGCCGGTCGAGCACGAGCACGGGAATGTCGCGCCGCCCCGCCGCCTGCATGGTGTAGAGCACCACGCCCACGTACGTCCACGTGCGCACGCCGATGTCCTGCAGGTCCACGACCAGGACGTCCACATCGGTGAGCGTGCTGTCCGGCGGCCCGATGGTGGAGCGCTGGTACAGCGAATGGATCACGAGCCCGGTCTTTTCATCGCGCTCGCTGGGCAGGTTCGTGCGGTCCTCGGTGCCCCGGATGCCGTGCTCGGGCGAAAAGAGCGCGGTGAGCCTGACGTTCGCCTTCGTGGCCCGTTCGTCGCCGAAGAGCAGGTCCACCGTGCTGCGTCCCCGCTCGTCGATCCCGGTCTGGTTCGTGATCAGGCCGACACGCTTGTCGCGGATGAGATGGATGCTGTCCGACAGCAGCACCGAGATGCCCGGTCGGACGCGCTCACGCCGGGGGTTCCGCGGGTCGCCGTCCGGTCCCTCCCGTCCGCCGGACGCGCACGCCGTCAGCGCCGCCACGCCCGCCAGCACGAGCCACGCGCGCCATCCGAGGGTAACATTCGGTCGGTGCGACCGGTGCCGTTTCCGGCCGGTCCCTCCCGCGGCCCTCTCCTCTCCCCGCCAATGCGTCAGACGCACGCTGTCCTCGCTCCACCGTTCGGTTCCGGTCGTGTCGCCGGCGGCATTCGTCGCCGGCCCTGGTCGCTCTTCGTCCTGCTCGCCCTGACGGCCTGCCTCGGACGCGGGGGGAGTCCGCCCGGCGCGAGTGATCCGGGACCGGGCACGCTGCCCGGCCCCCTGAGCCTCTCGCCCTCGGTCCCGCTGCCCGCCTCGCACCGGGCCTGGATCGAATCTACCCTCGCGACGCTCTCCCTTCGCGAGCGCATCGCCCAGATGGTGATGGTGTGGGTGCTCGGCGACTACACCGGCGCCTATGATACCACCTTCGCCGGCATCACGAACCAGGTGGCCGACCTCGGCATCGGCGGGGTGGTCATGTCGCTCGGCTCGCCGATCGAAGTGGCCGCCAAGGTCAATTACCTCCAGACGCGCGCCCGGATCCCCCTCCTCGTCGCATCGGACGTGGAACCCGGGCTCGGACGCCTCGAAGGCGGGGTGTTCGCCCCGTCGCTGATGAACGCCGGCTCGGCCACCGTGCTGCCCAGCAACATGGCCATCGGCGCGGGCGGCCGCGATGACGATGCCCTGGCCGCCGGCCGCATCACGGGACGCGAGGCCCGCGCGATCGGCATCCATCTCGCCTTCGCGCCCACCGTGGACGTGAACAACAATCCGTCCAACCCCGTGATCAACACGCGCTCGTTCGGCGAGGACCCGGCCGTGGTGGCGCGCCTCACGGCGGCGTTCGTGCGCGGCGTGCAGGAGGGAGGCGCCGCGGCCACGCTCAAGCACTTTCCGGGACACGGCGACACCGATGTCGATTCCCATCTCGGCCTGCCCGTGATCACGGTGCCGCGCGCACGGCTCGACGCGGTGGAGCTCGTGCCGTTCCGGGCCGGCATCGAGGCGGGCGCGGCGAGCGTGATGACGGCCCACATCGCGCTTCCCACGATCTACGGCGACTCCGTGCCCGCCACGCTGTCGCGCGCGGTGATGACGGGTCTCCTCCGCGACACGCTCGGCTTTCGCGGACTCACGGTGACCGACGCGCTCACGATGGACGGGATCTCGAAGGGCTTCGGCACGGCCGAGAGCGCGGTGCGCGCCGTGCAGGCGGGCGACGACATCCTGCTCATGCCCGTGAACGTGGAGGAGGCGATCACCGCCGTGGTGCGCGCCGTGGAATCCGGTGCCATCGCGCGCGCGCAGATCGACGCGAGCGTGCGCCGCATCCTCGAGCTCAAGCTGCGCACCGGCGCCATCGCGCGCCCCGTCGTGTCGCTCGAGGCGCTGCGTGAAGTGGTAGGGCTGCCGGAGCATCGCGCGATCGCGCGCGACATCGCCGGCCGCGCGATCACGCTGCTCCGCGACCGCGACGATCTCGTGCCCGTGCCGCGCGCCGCGCGCACGCTGCTCGTGGTGTACGCGCCCGACAACGACGTGAACGCGGGGAGCGCGTTTTCGGCCGCGTTCACGCGCGCGGTACCGTCCACGCGCGTGGCGCGGGTGACGCCGCGCACCGGCGCCGGTGAGCTCGACTCACTCGCCAGCGCCGCGCGCGGCATGGAGCGCGTGGTGGTGTACACGTACACGCGCACCCTGGAAGGTGCCGGACGGTTCGCGATCGCGCCGCGCGTGGCCGCGTTCATCGATACGCTCGCGCAGACCACGCGCACCGTGGTGGTGGCGGGAGGCAATCCGTACGTGATCCGCCAGTTTCCGTCGGTGTCGAGCTACCTCGTGACCTACGGACGCGGCGAGGCGCTCGAGGAAGCAGCGGCGCGCGCGGTCACGGGCACGCAGGGGATCGGCGGACGGACTCCGGTCTCGCTGCCGGGCTTCTTCCAGGCCGGCGACGGGCTCACACGCGCCGCCCTGGGGGCGTCATGATGTCTCCGCGTTCGCTTCGGCGGCCGGCCGCGCCGCGCCGCGGATTCCCGCGGGTCGCATCGTTCCCGCTGCTTCCCCCGCAGCTCACCCGGCTCGCGTGCGGGATCACGCTCCTGCTCGGCGCGGCGGCGTGCCACCGGGGCGGCATGCGCCCGGGCGACGATCCCGCGGCCGAGGCCATGCGGGCGGCGTGGCGGCAGCGCGCGGTAACCGATTCCGTGCAGCAGGTGCTGGCGCGCGGCCTCGCCGATTCCGCGTTTCCGGCCGCGTTCGCGGTGGTGGGGAGCGCGCGCGGCGTGTACGCGGCCGTTGGCGTGGGTTCGCTCGATCCGCCGCCCATGCCGGTCCTGGCCGGTGCCGGGAACGGCGCCCCCGCGGGTGTGCAGAGGCAGGGAGCGCCGGCCATGCCCGCCGTGCCGGTCTTCGACCCCGCCGCGTCGCGCGTGACCGACTCCACGGTGTGGGACCTGGCGTCGCTCACGAAGGTGGTGGCGACCACGTCGGCCGTGCTGCAGCTCGTGGCCGACGGCCGCGTGGCGCTCGACACACCGGTGGTCCGGTACCTGCCGCGGTGGACCGCGCCGAACGCCGGCCTGGTGAGCGTGCGTCACCTGCTCACGCACAGCGCGGGACTGCCGGCGTGGCGTCCGCTGTACAAGGAGGCCTGGTCGGCCGAGGAAGCGATGGCGCAGGTGTACGCCACGGGCCCGGACACCGTGCCGGGCGCGCGGTACGTGTACAGCGATCTCGGCTTCATCCTGCTCGGCGAACTGGTGCAGCAGATGACCGCGCTCCCGCTCGACAGCTACGTGCTCGCCCACGTGTTCCTCCCCATGGGGATGCGCGAAACGCGCTTCCACCCGCCAGCGCTCTGGCGCTCGCGCACCGCGCTCACGGAGATCGATCCGTGGCGGCAGCGGCACCTGCGCGGCGAGGTGCACGACGAGAACAGCTTCCAGCTCGGCGCCGTGTCCGGGCACGCGGGGCTCTTCTCCACGGCCCGCGATCTCACCCGCTTCGCGCAGACGCTGCTCCGCACGGCCTGGCCGCTGGAGGGAACGCCCTCCCCCGACCTGCCGCCCGTGCTCGACGGGGCCACGCTGCGCGCGTTCACCGAGCGCCAGCCGCACGCGGGGTCGCACCGGGCGCTCGGCTGGGAAACGCCCACCGGGTCCAACTCGGCCGGCCGCCGGCTCGGCGCGCGGGCCTTCGGGCACACCGGATTCACCGGCACCTCCCTGTGGATCGACCCCGACCAGGATCTCTTCGTCCTCCTGCTGACCAACCGCGTGAACCCGACGCGGCAGCGGCAGGGAGTCGGGCCGGTGCGCATGGCGCTGGCAGACGCGGTGGTGGGCGCGCTGGAGGCCACGGCCGGACCGGCCGGGCGAACTCCGGAGGGGAATCTTGAGTAGAACACATGGGAATGATTAGAATTCGGAAGACGGTATTCGGCGGGCGCCGTGCGGCGCTGCACGACCCCGTCGAACGGACTCATGCGCCGGCCCGCGGGGCCGGCCTCGGAGAACTCAGATGAGCACGATGCAGCAGCCCGACCTCCTGGTCAGCATTACGGACCCCGCCGCCGCCGAAGTGCGGAAGTTCATGGAAGCCGAGGGCGTCACGACAGAGGCCGGCGGCGGCCTCCGCGTGTCGGTGATGCCGGGCGGGTGCAGCGGCTTCAAGTACGGCCTCGTGATCGAGGACAAGGGCGCCGACGACGACATCGTACTCGACCACGGCGCCTTCAAGGTGTTCGTCGACCCGTTTTCGGCGCAGTACCTGAGCGGAACCACGATCGACTACGTGACGTCCATGCAGGGATCCGGCTTCACGTTCAAGAACCCGAACTCCACCGGCGGCTGCGGCTGCGGCAGTTCGTTCTCGGCGTAAGGCTCCGCCGGGCGCCCGTTCCGGGCGGAACGCGCTCGACTCGTCCCACCCGAACGACCGGAGGCCCGTGATCCCAGTGCGGATCACGGGCCTCCGCTGCTATATCTCCTGCACCTCCCCGCCCTTTTCCTGCCTTTCCCGCCCGGCGCGCCCCGTCCCGCCGTCCCGCCCCCTCCGAGCCCTCCATGACGACCACCGGCTTCACGCTGTTCGACGGCCTCATCGTGATCGTGTATCTGATCGCCACCACGGTGCTCGGCGTCTGGCTGGGACGCGACCAGAAATCGGCGCGCGACTACTTCGTGGCCGATCGCAGCATCCCGTGGTGGGCCGTGCTGGTCTCGGTGGTGGCGACGGAAACGAGCGCGCTCACGTTCATCTCCATCCCCGGGCTCGCCTACATCGGCAACCTCGGATTCCTGCAGGTGGCGCTCGGCTACATCGTGGGACGCATCGTGATCGCGCTGGTGCTGCTGCCGCGCTACTACCAGGGCGAGCTGGTGACGGCGTATTCCCTGCTCGAACGGCGCTTCGGCAGCACCACGCGCCGCTTCGCGTCGCTCACGTTCATGGTCACGCGTACATTCGGCGATTCGGTGCGGCTCTTCGCCACCGCGATTCCGATCGCGCTCATCATCGGCCCGCTGGTGGCGCCGGAATACGTGGGGCCCGCCTCGATCCTGATCCTCGGTGCCTGCACGATCGTGTACACGTACCACGGCGGCATGCGCGCCGTGATCTGGACGGACGTGCTGCAGATGGCCGTGTATCTCGTGGGCGGCATCGCGGCGGTGTGGCTGATCGGCGATCAGGTGATGGGCGGCTGGTCGCGCATTCTCGACGACGCGGGCGCGCGCGGGCAGTTGCAGTTCCTCGACCTGTACACCGGCTTCGACCGGCCGCACACGCTCTGGGCCGGCCTGATCGGCGGCGCGTTCCTGTCCATGGCGTCGCACGGCGTGGACCAGATGATGGTGCAGCGGCTGCTCGTGGCCACGGAGCTCCGCCTCGCGCAGCGCGCGCTCATCTGGAGCGGTTTCGTGGTGTTCGTGCAGTTCGCGCTGTTCCTGCTGATCGGCGTGGGGCTGTACGCATTCTACGGCGGCGAGATGTTCGGCCGCCCCGACGCGATCTTCCCGCGGTTCATCGTGGAGGTGATGCCGCCCGGGCTCACGGGCATCGTGATGGCGGCGCTGCTCGCGGCGGCCATGAGCACGGTGTCGAGCTCGATCAACTCGCTGGCCGCGGCCTCGGTGCACGACCTCTATCTGCCGATCACGAAGCGCCGCGCCGACGATCCGGGACTCCTCCGCACGAGCAAGCGGTTCACGCTGCTCTGGTCGGCGATCCTGGTGGGCGGCGCGCTGCTCTACCGCGACGAGGCCACGCCGGTGGTCACGATCGCGCTGTCGATCGCCTCGTTCACGTACGGCGGCCTGCTCGGCGCGTTCTTCCTCGGCATCCTGGTGCCACGGGCGCGGCAGCGTGACGCGATCCTCGGCATGAGCGTGGGGATCGGCGTGATGAGCGTGGTGGTGTTCGCGACCCCGCTCAGCACGTGGTTCCCGGCCATCGCCCCGATCCTCGCGCCGGTGCGGGGCGTGGCGTGGCCCTGGTTCGTCCTGATCGGCACATCGCTTACGTTTGCCACGGGTCTGTTGTCGTCGCGCTTTTCCCCGGCATCCCCTGATGCCGCCACCCCGGAGTCCATGGCATGAGTGTCGGTCCGCTCGATCCTTCCCCCCTCGTCGTCGGCGTGGACGGCGGCGGCACCCGTACCCGCGTGGTCCTGGCGGATCTGGAGGGGCGCGAACTCGCCCGGGTGGAGGGCGAGGGCACGGCGCTCCGCCCCGGACGGGAGCGGGACTCGGCGGAGACGATCGCCGCGCTCGTGCACGAGGCGCTGGTGCAGGCAGAGCGCCCCGACACGCGTCCGGCCACCTGCGTGGTGGGTGTGGCCGGCGGCGGGCAGGAGCGGGCCGCCCAGGCGCTCTGGCAGGCCCTGGCATCGTCGCGGCAGGTGGCGGACGACGTGAGCGTGGTGTCGGACGCCGAGATCGCGCTCGACGATGCGTTCGGGGACGCGGCGGGCGTGCTGCTCGTGTCGGGGACGGGGTCGGTGGCGTTCGCGCGCGCCCTGGACGGCCGGCTCGAGCGGTGCGGCGGCTGGGGGCCGGTGCTGGGCGACGAAGGGAGCGGGGCGTGGATCGGACGGCGGGCCATGAGCGTGATCACGGCGGCCCGCGACGGGCGCGAGCCGGAGACGGCGCTCGAGGGCGCGATCCTCACGGCGCTCGAGGTGGAGGCGATCGAGGATCTGATCCCGTGGGGGGCGGATGCGTCGCCGGCCGACTTCGCGGCGCTGGCGCCGGTGGTGGCGCAGGTGGCGGCGCAGGGCGATCTCCGGGCAAACGCGCTGGTCAGCCTGGCGGTGGAGGAGCTGGTGCTGCACGTGCGCACGCTGGCGCGGCGGTGCTTCGCGGACGAGCGCGCGGCGGTGCCGGTGGCGTGCGCGGGCGGGGTGCTCGGCAAGGGGTCGCTGGTGCGCAAGCGCGTGGAGCAGCGGCTCAGGACGGCGGTGCCCGGGGCGGTGGTGCGGGGGGAGGAGGTGGACGCGGGGCGTGGCGCGGTGCGGCGGGCGCGGCGGCTGATGGGGGTGTAGGGCTCCGCAGACGGCTCATCGACGCGGAGTTCGGCGGGAACAGCAACGGAATCCACAGATGACGCAGATGGAACGGCGGATGGCACAGATGACAGCAACAGCAATGAAATGATCCGCAGATGACGCAGATGGACGCAGATGTGATTGAGAAAAATGGATGGAGAATGAATTCATCGAGAATCAATTCGAGAGCTCATTTCCACTTATCGAATTATTCGTAATTTCCCTTCATCCATACTGAGACATCTGCGTCATCTGCGTCATCTGCGGATCATTCTGTTTGTTGCCGTTGCTGTCATCTGTGCCATCCGCCGTTCCATCTGCGTCATCTGTGGATTCTGTTGCAGTTGCGGTTCGCGAAAGCCGGCGCCCTGCTCACTCCACCACATTTCCGTCCACGACCACCGGCTTCCCGGTCCGCAGCACCGAATGCCGGTGCCCGTACAGCACGTAGAACGCGAGCCCGATCGCCATCCACACCGCGAACCCCTTCCACGCGCTCGACGGCAGACCGCGCATCACGAAGATGCACGCCCCTGCCCCGCCCAGCGTCACCAGCCACACGAACGGCACCCGGAACGGCCGCGGACGGTCCGGCTCGCGCAGCCGCAGCACCAGCACGCCCGTGCACACCACCGCGAACGCCGACAGCGTGCCGATGTTCGTGAGATCGTACGTGGACGCGTCGTTGGCCACGAGCGCGCCGGCCGCCACCAGCACGCCGGTGATGAACGTGGTCACGTGCGGCGTGCGGTACTTCGGGTGCAGCCGGGCCGCCGCTCTGGGAAGCAGCCCGTCGCGCGCCATGGCGAAGAAGATGCGCGGCTGCCCGTACTGGAACACGAGCAGCACCGCCGTCATCGACACCACCGCGCCGAGCGACACGATCCAGCTCACCGTCTCGAGGCCGGCGAGCTGCAGCGCGCGGGCGAGCGGGTCGCTGGCGCGGAGCTGATCGTACGGCACGAGCCCGGTGGCCACCGCGCCCACGATCACGTAGATGATCGTGCACACGGCCAGCCCGCCGAGAATGCCGCGCGGCAGGTTGCGCTGCGGGTTCTTCGTCTCCTCCGCGGCGGTGGAGATCGCGTCGAACCCGATGTACGCGAAGAACACGATCGCCGCGCCCTGGTGAATGCCGGTGAACCCGTTCGGCGCGAACGGCTTGTAGTTCTCCGGATTCACGTGCATCGCGCCCACCACCACGAACAGCGCGAGCACGGCGAGCTTGATCACCACCATGATGTTGTTCGCGCGCGTGCTCTCCTTCACGCCGATCATGAGCAGCCACGTGACCGCGAGCACGATCAGCGACGCCGGCACGTTGATGAGAATCGGCAGGCCGGCCACACGCGGCGCGCTCTCGAGCAGCGCGACCATGGCCGGGTCGCCGCTCGCCTTCACCATCCAGTAGCCGTTCACGAGCCAGCCCGGCAGATCCAGCCCGAATCCGGAGAGCAGCGAGTTGAAGTAGCCGCTCCAGGCGATCGCCACGGCCACGTTCCCCACGGCGTATTCGAGGATGAGCGCCCACCCCACGATCCAGGCCACGATCTCGCCCAGCGTGGCGTACGAATACGCGTACGCGCTGCCGGCCTGCGGAATCATGGACGCGAGCTCGGCGTAGCACATCGCGGCCAGCGCGCACACGCAGCCGAGCAGGATGAACGACAGCACGAGCGCGGGGCCGGCGCCGTAGCGGACCACGGTGCCGTCGGCGAGCACTTCACCGGCGGCGGCGGTGCCGAGCGACGAGAAGATGCCGGCGCCGATCACCGCGCCGATGGCGAGCATGACGAGGTCGCCGGCCCCGAGCGCGCGCTTCATGCCGCCCGCGGTCTCGGAATGCTCGGCAATGGGTTTGCGAACGAAGAGCCCCATGCGCTGCGATGTGTGGGAGGTGGTCGGCGGCGGGAAGGAGGTGCCGCGACGAACGACTAGAGCTGGACGCCGGAAACTACCGCAGGGGCGTCAGAACGTGTAGTCGAGGTTGTACTTCGCGCGGACGGGGGTGCCGTCGGCGTCGGTGGCCGGGCGGAACCGCGTCGCGGCCAGGATCTCGCGCAGCTTGCGGTTGTAGGCCGCGTCGCGCGTGGGCGTGAACTCGAAGTCGATCACCTTGCCCGAGGAATCCACGTCGAAGACGATGGTGATGGTTCGTCCCTTCACGCGATCGGGGACCGGGATCGGAGGAATGAACAGCTCCGCCGGGGTGGGCGGATAGATCGTGCCCGTTCCGCCGCCGGTACCGGCGCCCACGCCGCTGCCGCGCCCCGTGCCGATCCCCGACCCCGTGCCCCCCCCGGATCCGGGGCCGGATCCGGCGCTGCCGTCATTCCCCGACCCGCCGCCGCTTCCCGTGGTACGGGAGGCCGCATCGGCGGGCGGAAGCTCGACCCTGGTCTCCGGCACTTCCACCGGCGGGACCGGCGTGGGCTCGGGGGGCGGAACCTCCGGCGGCTTGACCTCGGGCGGCTTGATGACCTCCGGCGGCGGGATCCGTTCGGGCTGCGGAACGACAGGAGGCGGCGGTGGCGGGACCACGTACTGCACCCGCTCCTGCACGATGCGGCCACCGCCGGTGCCTCCTCGGCCGCCACCGCCACCACCGGCCGGCCCGGCATTGCCCGCGCCCCTCATGTCGGCAATGATCTCCGCCCCGAAGAACGGAAAGAGGAGCAGCATGACGATGAGCAGGTGCAGCAGGAGCGACATGATCGCGCCGCCGACGGAGCGCTGGCGGGCGATGGGAATGCCGATCGGGGGGCGATAGGGCGGCCGTACGGCGACGGGCATGTCGTCGCCGGCCGGCGGATCCTGATCCGGTATGGGGGGGACAGCGGTCATGTGGTGACGATGGAGATCGGGGCGGCCGCGAAAAGTGCGGTCTGATACCAACGTAGTACGGCGGACGCCCCCCGAAGGGTTCGCCCGCCGTGATACCCCGGTCACAGCGGTGAGAGCCGCGCCGGTCTGCCTTCGTGATCCGGCGTCTTACGACCCGCCCGCCGAGGACGTGGATGCGGGGGCGACGCCGATGACCTTGACGCCGGCTCCGCGCGCCTGGTCCATGGCGAAGACCACGTCGCCGTAGGTGACCGTGGAGTCACCCTTGATGAAGATGATCTTGTCCGGACGCGGATCGAACACGGCCCGCAGCTTGTCGAACAGGCCGGCCCGGTCCACCTCGTCGGCGTTGACCTTGTACTGCCCGTCGGGGAGCACGCTGAGCACGATCTGGTTGGACTGATCGTTGGCCGTCGCGACCTGCGGGTTGGGATCGGGCAACGTCGTGTCGATGGCCTTGCGGCTCATGGGGATGATCATCATGAAGATGATCAGCAGCACGAGCAGCACGTCGATCATCGGCGTGACGTTGATATCGTTGGAGTGGCCGCCGGCCGACCCGCCTGCACTCATGGACATGGTCAGCTCCCTCCCTTGTTCTGGAACAGGCGGTCGGTCTCCACCAGCGACTCGGTGCCGGGCGTCTGCTCGGTGATGAGCGCGGCCGTCCGGACACCGCCCTTCGCGATGATGTCGAGCGCCGAGAGCACCTTGTCGTACGACAGGTCCTTGTGCGCCTTGACGTACATGATGAACTCGCCGCGGTCCGCCGTGAAGATGTTGCGCGTGAGCTGCTCGAGGTCCTCGTTCCGGATGAGGCTCTTGTTGAACCAGTACTGCCCGTTCGCGTCGATGCCGAGCACCTGATCACTGTCGTCTTCCGGATGCGGCTTGAGGTTCTGCCCCTGCGGAGGCGTGGCCTGGAAGCCCGCATTGATCTGCGGAATCGTGATCATGAAGATGATCAGCAGCACGAGCATCACGTCGATCATCGGTGTGACGTTGGGGGAGGAGTTGACGCCCCCTCCGTCTCCAAGGCTCATACCCATGGTGTGTTTCCTCGCTCGTGGCCGCGCGGCCCTCGCTCCGCATGGAGCGCGCCGCGCGGCCGGTCAGGGTATGGACCGTCTCAGGACGACAGCGGCGTCTGGCCCGCGGTGTTGAACTCGCGGGTGAAACGCGACCGTCCGAACTCGCCCGACACGCCCTTGATCAGATAATCGATCATTTCCTTGGACGTGTACGTCATTTCGGCCGTGAGATTGTCGATCTTGGTGGTGAAGAAGTTGTACGACCACACCGCCGGAATGGCCACGCCGATCCCGATGGCCGTGGTGATGAGGGCTTCGGCCACACCGCCGGCGATCGAGCTGATGCCGCCCGAGCCGGACGTCTGCATGGCCGTGAACGAGTTCACGATACCCATCGTCGTTCCCACCAGACCCACGAACGGCGCCGTGGCGCCCACCGTGGCGAGCACGCCGAGGCCGCGCTTGAGCTCCACCACCGTCATCAGCATCTCGCGCTCGATCGCGCGCTCGGCCGAGTTGATGTCGGACACCGTGACCGACCCGTCCTGGATGAGCGGACGCACTTCGGCCAGCGCCCCGCCCAGCACGCGCGCCACGTGCGACTTCTTGTAGTTCTCGGCCAGGTTGATGGCTTCGGTGAGGTTGTCTTCCTCGAGGAACTGCGAGAACTCGGGCGCGAAGCGCTTCGTTTCGGCCTGCGCCTTGCGCATGGCCCACCACTTCTGGATCAGCACGGTGGTGGCGTACGCGGACATGATGAAGAGCAGGTACACGATGCCCTTCGCGAACCAGCCCATCTCGCCCCACAGATGCATCAGATCTACTTGCATGATTCGAACTCTCCGGACGTTTGGAAAAGGGGGCCGCGATCAGCGGGCCAGATTGAACACGAACGGCTGCTGCACGAGCTGCTTCACCTTGCGACCGCCGGTTTCGGCCGGCAGATAGCGGATGCGCGGCAGGGCGTTCCTGACCGCGGTGGTGAACAGTTCATGGTCGGACCGGATCACCTTGAAGGTGCTCATGTCCGCGCGCCCCGTCGTATCCACGACGAACGACGCCATGACGGTGCCCTCGACCTGCGCCGAGCGCAGCATTTCCGGGTACACCATGTTGGCGGTACCGGCCGCCATGGCCGCCGGCTTTTCCACCTGGAACTCGAAGTACGGCTGATCGCCCTGCGGTACCTGGGGCACACCGCCTTCGACCCCCTTCGCGATACCGCCGGCCACACCGCGTCCCGAGAAGTCGGCTTCGTCCGTCACCTTGCGGGTGAGGTCGATTTCCGGAATCTCGAGCGGGATGATGTCGGGCGGCTGCAGCACCTGGAAGCCCTTCGCGATCGGTGGCGTGGCCACGACATCGGGGGGCGGCGGTGCCTTTTCCGGCTCCGGGGGTGGTTCGTCCTTCACCACTTCGACGAACTCGAGTTTCTCCTGCCGGCTCTCCGCGATCTGCTGACCGGCATTGGCGGTGGCTACGACGAGCCCCGCCACGGCCGCGCTGTGGAGAATGAAGGAGACAACCGTACTTCCCGTTCGCCTGGTCTTCTTGGCCTCGGACTCGAGCAGGTTATTGAACATCGCGTCGATCCACGAGAGGGAATGCGCGGCGGGCCCGTCCCGCCGTCACATCGGTGAAACTAGGGTCGGTCGATGATCCGGCAATATCGGCTGCATTAGGGTTCGATTAAGGCCGCATTAGGTGTTCGTGGCGCCGGCCGGCTCCGCGGAGGCGGCCGAGACCAGCACGGGCGCCGGTTCGGCGACCGGGAGCTGGGCCGTGAACGTGCTCCCCCGCCCCAGCCGAGACTGCACGCTCAGCGAGCCGCCGTGCGCGTGCGCGATCCACTGGGAAATGGCCAGCCCGAGCCCGAACCCGCCCCGCTCGGCCGCCCGCGACCGGGACCGGTCCGCCCGCCAGAACCGGTCGAACACGTACGGCAGGTCGGCCCCCGCGATCCCGATCCCCGTGTCCCGCACGCTGAACAGCGCCTGGTCGCCCACGCGCGTGAGCGCGATCGTGACCCGGCCGCCCCGCGCCGTGTACTTGATCGCGTTCGTCACCAGGTTCAGGAAGAGCTGCCGCAGCCGCGTCAGATCCCCGCGCACGCGCGCCGGCTGGATGTGCTCCACCTCGATCTGCACGCCCGCCTCCTCGCCGAGCAGCCGCGCGGTCTCCACCACTTCCCGCGCGAGCTCATCGAGCGCCACGGGATCCTGCACCACCTCGAGCCGCCCTTCGTCGGCCCGCGCGAGCGTGAGCAGCGAGTTCACGAGCTCGGCCATGCGCGTCACCTGCTCCAGCGCCTCCTCGAGCGCCACCGCGCGCTCGTCCTTGCGCGTGGTGGGCGACATCGCGCGCTCCACGTCGGCCCGGAGCACGGCCAGCGGCGTCTTGAGCTCGTGGCTCGCGTCGGCGGTGAAGCGGCGCAGCGCGCCGAACGACGTCTCCAGCCGCTCGATCATCTCGTTGAGCGTGACGGCCAGCCGGATGAGCTCCGTGCCCGCCGCGCCGATGGCGAGGCGGCGATGGAGCGAACGCCCGTCGGTGATGGCCTTCACCTGGTCCACCATGCGGTCGAGCGGCTGGAACGCGCGCCCCGCGATGAGATACGCCCACCCCACCGACAGCACGATGAGCAGCGGGCCGATGAACAGCATCGTGCCCACGAGCTGCCGCGGCGCGAGCGAGGCCGGCCGCGACGACACGCCCACGAACACCCGGCGGATGCGCGGCGCCCCTTCGAGGTGCCCGTGGCGCATGGCCAGCATCACGTCGTCGCTCCGCATCGACACGCGCGCGGTGCGCGTCTCGTCGGTCATCGCGCGCACCGCGGCCATGAGCTGCTCGCGCTCCGCCAGCGAGAGCTTGCGCACCCGCGGCGAGGCGTAGATCTCGTAGTCGGTGGGATCGAGGATGACGACGTAGTCGTCGAGGATCTCGAGGAACCGCCGCAGCGTGTTGCCCACGCCGGCCGTGATCAGCGAGTCGGCCTCCACGCGCACCTCCTCGTCGGCGAGGCTGCGCGTGCGCTCGATGATCATCAGCGTCTGCTCGACCTGCCGCTGCGCCCGCTCCGTGATGTCGTGCATGGCCGCGTCGCGGCGCGTGAGCAGGATGGTGAACGCGAACACGAGCAGCGACGCGATGAACGCGCCGGCGAACGCCATGGTGATCCGGGTGCGAATCGCGCGCATGCGCCGCCCGCCGCCGTCAGCCGCGGATCATGTAGCCCACGCCGCGCACGGTCGAGATGAGCTTCCGGGCGTGGCCGCTGTCCAGCTTCTTGCGCAGGTGGTTGATCACCACGTCCACGATGTTCGTGCCGGGATCGAAGTGATAGCCCCAGGCGTATTCCGTGATCAGCGTGCGCGACATCACGCGGCCGGCATGACGCATGAGATACTCGAGCACGGCGAACTCCTTGGGCGTGAGCTCCACGAGCTCGCCGGCGCGCCGCACCTCGCGCGTGCCCTGGTCGAGCTCGAGGTCGGCCACGCGGAGCACGGGCGACACGAGCGCGCGCGGACGGCGCGAGAGCGCCTCGATGCGCGCGAGCAGCTCCTCGAACGCGAACGGCTTGGTGACGTAGTCGTCGGCGCCGGCGCGGAGCGTCTCCACCTTCGCGTCCACCGCGTCCTGCGCGGTGAGCACGAGCACGGGCCGGTCGAATCCGCGGGCGCGGAGCGTGCGCAGCACGTCGAGCCCGTTCTTGCCGGGCAGCCGCATGTCGAGCACGACCAGGTCGTACGGCTGCGACACGGCCATGGCCTCGCCCTCGAGGCCGTTGGCCACCAGATCGGCCTGCCAGAGCTGTTCCTCGAGCCCGCGGCGCACGAACTCGCCCACGGTGGGATCGTCCTCGATGACCAGGATCTTCATGACCGGCCTCCCGCGCACGCCGCGCCGCTCACGATTCGCCGCCCATGCGATCCGGCCGGCGGAAGCCGAACTCGCGGATCTTGCGGTAGAGCGTCTTGGGCGAGATGCCGAGCAGTTCGGCGGCCCGCCCCTGATGCCACCCGGTGCGCATCAGCACGGCCTCGATGTGCCGCCGTTCGAGCTCGCCGAGCGTGAGCGACTGCACGGGCGTGGCACGCGCCGCGCCGCCCACGTCGAGGCCGAGCGGGAGATCCCGCGCCTCGATGACCCCGTTGCTCGCGAGCAGCGCCGCGCGCTCCATCACGTTGCGGAGCTCGCGCACGTTCCCGGGCCACCGGTAGCGCTCGAGCACGGCCACGGCCTCGGGGGTGAGCCGCGCCGGCGCGGCGCCCCCGAACCGCGCGAGGAAATGCTCGGCGAGGAGCGGCACGTCGGTGACCCGCTCCCGGAGCGGCGGCAACTGGATGCGGATGGTGTTGATGCGGTGCAGGAAATCCTCGCGCATGGCGCCGCTCGCCACCAGCCGCCCGGGATCGCGCGTGGTGGCGGCCACGATGCGCACATCCACGTCGACCTTCTGCGACCCGCCCACGCGGTAGAAGCTGCCCGTCTCGATCGCCCGCAGCAGCTTGGCCTGGAGCCGCGGATCGAGGTCGGCCACGTTGTCGAGGTAGAGCGTGCCACCGGTGGCGAGCTCCAGCAGTCCGATCGTGCGCCGGTCGGCACCGGGAAACGCGCCGCGCTCCACGCCGAACAGCTCCGTCTCCAGCCCCTGCTCCACGAGCGCCGCGCAGTTGAGATCCACGAAGGGGGCGTGCGCGCGGCCGGACCAGTGGTGCAGCAGGCGGGCGATGAGATCCTTGCCCGTGCCGGCATCGCCGGTGATCAGCACCGGCGACGTGCTCGGCGCAACGCGCTGCACGAGCGCGAGCACGGCCTGGAGCGGCGCGTGGCGCGTGAGGAAGGCGGGCGCCGTGTCGCCGCCGTGTTCCCGCCGCGCCCGGAGCGAATGCAGGCGCGCGTTGTCGCGCGCGAGCACGCGCTTTTCCCACGCGCGGCGCACGAGCACCTCGATCTCCGCCATGCGATAGGGCTTGGAGAGAAAGTCGTAGGCGCCGAGCTTGAGCGCGGAGATCGCCGTCTCGATGGTGCCGTTGCCGGTGATGATGATGACCTCGGGCGGCAGCGGATCCTCGCGCACCTGGCGCAGCACCTCGAGCCCGTCGAGCCCCGGCATCATGATGTCGAGCAGCGCCACGTCGAACTGCTCGAGCCGCAGCAGATCGAGCGCGCGCAGCCCGTCGCGCGCCTTGGCCACGCTGAAGCCGCGCGCCACGAGGAACTGTTCGAGGATGGTGCCGAGGTGGGGTTCGTCCTCCGCGATCAGCACGCGGATGGCGGACGCGCCGGTGGGCTCGGATTCGGACGGCGCGGCGTCGGCGGAATCGGCCGGCGCGGTCATGTCGCGCTCCCGAGCGGGGTGTGCACGAGCGGCGGCACACCGGCGCCGGCCACGAGCGGCGGGGTGCCGAACTCGGGCAGCAGCATGCGGAACGTCGTGCCCTGCCCCACGAGGCTGTCCACGGCGAGCAGCCCGCCGTGTTCCATCACGAGGCCGTAGCAGATGGACAGCCCGAGTCCGGTGCCGCGTCCCGGCTCCTTGGTGGTGAAGAACGGCTCGAACACCTTGGCCAGCGATTCGCGGGGAATGCCATGGCCTTCGTCCACCACGTCCACGGCGCAGCAGGGCGCGTCGCCCACGCGGAGCGCGGCCGACCGCAGCACCACGCGCGCGCCGTCGGGGCTCGCGTCGAGCGCGTTCAGCACGAGGGCCATGAGCACCTGCACGAGCCGGTCCGCGTCGCCGTGCACGAGGAGCGGCACCGTGTGCTCGAGCTCCGTCACGATCGACACGCGCTTGCCCCGCGGATGATGCTGCAGGAGGAAGAGCGTCTGCCGCACCACGGCGTTGAGATCGAGCTCGTCGAGCTGCACGGGCTTGGGCCGCGCGAAGTCGAGCAGCCCCTGCACGATCTTCTTGCACCGCTGCACCTCGAGGTCGATGATGCGCAGCAGCTCCGTGGGATCGCCCGCCGGCACGCCGGGGGCGCGCGTGCCGTCGTCCACCTGCAGGGTGAGCGTTTCGGCGCAGGCGGCGATCGTGGCCAGCGGATTGTTGATCTCGTGCATCACGCCGGCCGCCATCTGGCCCAGCGCGGCGAGCTTGTCGGACTGCGCGGTGCGGTCGAGCGCGGCGCGCCAGTCGGTGATGTCTTCGCCGATCGTGATCACGTGGGTCACGTAGGCGGGGCGCGTATCGTCCACGCACATGGGGATCTTGGAGAGCCGGTAGGTGCGCACGGTGCCGGTGGCGCGGCTCTCCATCTGGAACTGCTGCATGCGGCCGGAGGCGAACACTTCGTCGAACTCGCGGCGGAGGAGCGCCGCGGGCTGGCGGTGCAGCACTTCGAAGATCGTGCGGCCGAGCGCGCTCTTCCGGGAGACGCCCTGGAGTCCCGTTTCACGCTTGTGATTCCACGCCTGGATGCGGTACGCGCGATCCACCACGTACAGCCCCACGGGCATGGAGTCGATGATGCGCTCGATGAAGCGCCGCTGCGCCGCGAGTTCGGTGAGCCGGTCGGACAGCTCGCCTTCGAGCCGCGCGCGCAGGCTGGCGGCGCGCATGGCGAGCCCGAGCAGTTCGGCCACGGGACGCCACGCCGAGGCCGACTGGCCGGCTGCCGGTGTGATCACCAGCGCGGGCGACGGGCCGTCGTCGACCACGATGGGAAGCCGGAGCTCGTCCGGCCCCGCGGGATCATCGGCGCGGCGAATGGCGACCTCGGCCGTTCCCGCCGTGTCCCGGGCCACGATCAGAGCGCGTCGGATACGTTCGTCCACGAGCCACACGGCCGGCTCGATCGTGGACGGGGTGGAGGCGGACGGCGCACCGGCCTCCGGTTCCTCGGCAAGGGCGTGCACCACGGCGGCCAGCAGCGCGACGCCGGGGCGCGTGTCGAGCGCGGAAGTGGACGGCGTCAGCGAGGCGGACATGAGCGGAAGCTACGGGATGGGGTGAAATCGGACAAGCTGACCGAACCAGTCCCACTTCGCCCGCTCCCGAGCGACCGCCTCGCGGCGCGAAGGATCGACTCGCGCGGCGGCGCGGATCAGCGCACGCCGCCGCGGGAATCGGCGCACGCGGCGGCGCGGATCAGCGCACGCCGCCGCGGGAATCAGCGCACGCGGCGGCGCGGATCAGCGCATGCAGCGGCGCCGTCAGCTCACGTGATCGGCGATCGCCTGCAGGATCTCGTGGTTCTCGCGGCGGTTGCCGGGGGTGTCCTCCACGTGGACCCAGCGGATGGTCCCCTCCTTGTCGATCAGGAAGTAGGCCCGGTTCGAGAAGAACGTGTCCTCGCGCAGCACGCCGTACGCCCGCGACACCTCGCGCTTGAAGTCCGAGTACAGGTCGACCTTCATGTCGTGCTTCTTCTTGAACTCCGTGAGCGACGGCACCGCGTCGACGCTGATGGGGAGGATCACCACGTCCTTCAGGGCGAACTGGTCGAAATCCTCGCTGAACGCGCACATCTCGGTGGTGCAGGTGCCGGTGAAGGCGAGCGGAAAGAAGGCCACGAGCACGTTGCTCCGCCCCTTGAACGAGGAGAGGCTCACGGTGCTGCCGCCGGTTCCGGCGAGCGTGAAGTCGGGCGCCGCGGCACCGGCTGCCAGCGGCGCGGAAACGGAGGATGCGGTCATGGTCGGATGGGGTTCGGGAAAGTGGAAACCACCGATTGTGCTGCGTGTCACACCACGGGCACACAGTGTCACGAAACGCGCCGTGATATCACGGATCTTAACAGGGGTGGCGTCGTCGGACCAATCGAGTAGAATCCGGTAGTACCGGCAGTCGCCGTTTTCCCGCCCGCTCCTTCGTCCTCGCCGAACACGTGTTTGCGTCCACCGCGCCTTCCGACGGGATCATTCGCGTCCTGCTCGTGGACAACGATGAAGCGGACGCCGTGCGTTCCGCCAAGGCGCTCGGTGATGCCTTCGGATCGCGCATCGCGATGCTGCACGCGTCCACGCTCGCGGATGCGATCCGCCTGCTGATGGAAGGACCGGTGGATGTCGCGGTGCTCGAGCTCGATCTCCCCGATGCGAGCGGGCTCGCCACCCTCGCCGGCGTGCGGGGCGCGGCGCCCAGCATTCCCATCATGGTGTACACGCGCACGCTCGACGACCACGTGGCCGTGCGTGCGCTCCGCGTGGGCGCGCAGGAATGCCTCTGCAAGGCCACCACCACGGCGGACCAGATTCCGCGGCTCCTGCGGTTCGCGATGGAGCGGCAGCGGCATCTCACCGCGCTCGACGCCGCGCGCGTGGCCGCCGCGCACCGCGCCACGCACGACCCGCTCACCGGGCTCGCCAACCGCGGCCTCTTCCTCGATCATCTCGACCGCGCGCTCGCGTTCGGCGCGCGGTACGGCCGCAAGACGGGACTGCTGTTCGTCGACCTCGACGGCTTCAAGCTCATCAACGACTCGCTCGGTCATGCGGTGGGCGACCGTCTGCTCGTGGAAGTGGCGCGCCGCCTGCTCGGCACCGTGCGCCGCTCCGACGCCGTGGCGCGGCTCGGCGGCGACGAGTTCGTGGTGCTCCTTCCGGACGTGAACAGCCGGCTCGACGTCGCGCACGTGCGCGACATGATCCTGTCCTGCCTCATGGAGCCCGTGGACCTCGGCGACGGGCGCGTGGAGCGCATCGCGGCCAGCGTGGGCGGCGCCATGTCGCCGCTCGACGGCACCACGGCGCAGGAGCTGCTCGACGCGTCCGACGTGGCCATGTACCGCGACAAGTACGCGCGCCGCCGCGGCCGCATGCCCACGCCCATCTTCGGGCTGCGCGTGCAGGACGAAACGATCGCCCACCAGCGCGAGGAGCGCCTGCGCGCGGCGCTCGACGCCGGCGAGCTCGCCGTGCACTACCAGCCGCAGGTGGACGTGGCCACGCAGCGGCTCGTGGGACTCGAGGCGCTGCTCCGCTGGCACGATCCCGATTTCGGCATGGTGGCCCCGTCGTCGTTCCTGCCGCTCGCCGAAGACACCGGGCTCATCGTCCCGATCGGCGATCTCGTGCTCCGCGAAGCGTGCGCCGCGGCCGTGAGCTGGCGGCGCGACCACCCCGGCAGCATGATGCGCGTGGGCGTGAACCTGTCGGCCGTGCAGCTTCGCGAAAAGGCGTTCGAGCAGCGCGTGGCCCGCATTCTCGCCGACACCGGCTGCCCGGCCGACGCGCTCGTGCTGGAGCTCACCGAGAGCTCCACCCTGTACGAAGGCGACCAGCCGCTCGAAACGCTTCGGGCCGTGCGCGATCTCGGCGTACAGCTCGTGGTGGACGATTTCGGCGTGGGCTTCGCGTCGCTGGCGTTCCTGCGCGAGGCGCCGCTCGCGGGCTTCAAGATCGACCGGCGGTTCGTGAGCCGCATGCTCACCGACGAACGCGATCACGCCATCGTGTCGGCGCTCACCACGCTCGCGCGCGGCCTCGGGCTGCACGTGGTGGCCGAAGGGGTGGAAACGAAGGAGCAGTCCCAGGAGCTCGCCACGCTCCAGTGCACGGAGCAGCAGGGGCACTTCTTCTCGCCGGCGGTGCCGCTCTCGGCGCTGGCGCCGGTGTTCCGCCTGCATCCGCCGGCGTCGGTGGAGCTCCGGCGCACGCGGGTTCCGCTGCCGGGCTGAGCGGCGGGAGCCGGCGCGGAGCGTCAGTGTCCCAGGATTCCCGATGAATCGCGCGGCGCTCAGCCCGCGGTCAGCGGAATCGTATCCACCGCGAGCACGGCGAAGTCGCGGGAGGCGTGGCCGGCGTCGAGCAGCGTGTCCATGCGTGCCGCGATGGCCGGCAGCATGTGGAGCGTTTCCCCGCCTTCGGCGGCCGCGTCGAGCATGAGCTGCACGTCCTTCCGGGCCATGGCGAGCTCGAACGACGCGCGGTAGTCGCCCGCGGCCATGGCCTTGCCGCGCACGCCGAGCGTGCCGGCAGGATTCACGGTGTCGAACAGCGGCATGACGTCGAGCGGTGCCACGCCCGCCGCCTGCGCCACGGCGAGCGCGTCGGCGAGGCCGGCGCTCACGGTGATGATGAGCGCGTTCCCCACGAGCTTCCAGACCGCCGCGAGATCGGGGCGTTCGCCCAGATGCACGACCTTTCCGGCCATGGTTTCGAGATGGGCGCGCGCGGCCTCCCACACGGCCGTGGGGCCGCTCACGAACATGCTGCCGCCCGCCTTCCGCGCCGCTGCCGGCCCCATGAACACGGGGGCGTGCAGGCAGGAGACGCCGCCGGCGGCAAGACGCGCGGCCCGTTCCGCGACACCGGACGGCAGCACGGTGGTGTGATCGACCACGACGGTGTGCTGCAGCGCGTCGCCGCACGCGGCGATGACCTCGTTCACGCTGGCATCGTCGCGGAGCACGAGATGCACGAACTCCGCGCCGGCCACGGCTTCGGCGGGCGTCTCGGCTACGGTGATGCCGAACGGCTCGAGCGCGGCGGCCTTGGCGCGCGTGCGGTTCCAGACGGTGACGCGTGCGCCCTGCCGGGCGAATCGTTCGGCCATGGCGGAGCCGAGCAGCCCCGTGCCGAGCAGTGCGAGTGTGGTCATGGCGACGGCGCGCGGTGGGGAGGGTCGGCGGCGGGGAGAGACCCGGGGCCGGCGTGCCGTCGATGCGGCATGGAGCGTATCGGGATCGAACCGATGACCTCTCGCTTGCAAAGCGAGCGCTCTCCCAGCTGAGCTAACGCCCCCATTCCTGAAAGATAGCCGATCGCCGGGGCTCGAGGGTAGTGCGATCGCCGCTGGTGCGTCAGCAGGCGGGTGGTGGTGCAATGCACGGGCGATGGTGTGGGGGCTGGATCGGCCGTACGAGGTCGCAAGCGGCGGGTCGATAGCCCCGAGTCGCGAGGGTGCCTGGCGACTCGAGCCCCTTGATCAGCTTCGTCGCTCCTGACACCCTCGGGATGGAACACCGGCGCCGGGTCCAGAGGCAGGAGTCGCAAGTACCCTCGCGACTCGCGGCTACCGACCCGCCGCTTGCGACCTCGTACGAACGATCCCTCCCCTGCACCACCGTCTGCTCATCACGCCCCATCTGTTCGCATCAGAATGCACAACGGACCGTCTCCGACATGGAGACGGCCCGCGACCCTGCCTTGCAGTACGACAGCGTTACTCGTGCGCCGGCAGCGGCTCCATGGTGCGCGGATCCACCGGTACCTGCACTTCATCGCGGTACGGCGACGTCATCATGAACACGCGCATCTTGGGGAAGGCGTCCATGAAGGCGAAATAGCACGTGAACCAGAGGCCGATCATGCCGATCGTGACGCCGATCTCCCAGAGGCCGAACGGGAGCGACTCCACCACGCCGTAGATGGACGGATACACCTCGATGTAGCGGTGCAGCCAGGTGCCCAGCAGCGAGCACACGGCGAAGAACACGAACGTGGGGAAGTAGACCTTGGCGGCCTTGGAGATGAACCCTCCGAACGGCAGCGCGAACGCGAGGAACGGGATGAGCATCGTGGTGGTCTTCCACACGCCGCTCAGCCGCAGATTGTAGAAGTGCGTTTCCTCCGGCATGTTGCCGTACCAGATCACGAGGTACTGGCTGAAGCTGATGTAGCCGAAGAACGCGGTGAACGCGAACGCGAGCTTGCCGAGGTCCCAGAAGTGGTTGACGGTGACCACGTCCTCCATCTGCAGGTGCCGGCGCCACCACATGGAGAGCAGCGACGCGGACATGATCATGCCGAGCCAGCCGCACATGAACACGATCCACGCGTACATGGTCTGCTGCCAGTGGAGCGTGAGCGACATGGAGTAGTCCCACGCCATCACGCACCAGCCGAGCACGAACAGCATGCACACGGCCACCGCGATCTTGCCCGTCACGGAGTGGGTGGTGTGCAGCTCCCGGCGCTCATCGCCGAAGCCGGCGCGCATGCGGTCCCGGATCCCCTGGGCCCACGCCGCCCCGGTGAACTTCGGCATCACGGCCACGTCGAGCCGCACGGAGCGATACACGAACCAGAGCATCACCGCGGTCATCGACCCGAAGATCAGGATGCCACGGAGCACGAAGAAGGTGGGATCGAGATACGCGGCCTTCTCGGCCACTTCGACATGCTCGCGTGCCGCCCAGGTGAAGATCGCCTCGCGTCCCGGGAACAGGATGAGGAGCAGGATCACGAAGGCCACGGGGAGGAACGCCACGTACCCTTCGAAAAAGCGCACCACGGGGCGCGACCAGCGCGCGGTGACGATGCGCTGCACGGCGGCGAACGCCACGCCGGCCGACGAGATGGTGGCGAGGAAGAGCCAGTTGAAGTGCAGCGCGTGCCAGGCGCGCTGGTTGCCGGTGGCCGCGCCGAACGCGAACAGCCCGAGCCCCAGCACGGCCGCGACGAGCGCGGCGGTCTTGAGCGTGGACGGAACCGTGGTGCCGCTGATCCGCTGCTGGAACTCCTCGCGCGACGGATAGTGATAGTGATGAACGCCGCTCACTCGAACGTCTCCCGGGCCGCATCGGCCCCGTCATGTCCACCATCATCGTGCCCCGGCGCCGGACCACCGGACGTGGGCGCTCCGCTCGGGAACGACATCTTCTCGCGGCCGGTCGTGGCCGCGTTCCGGCCGCTGCTGCCGGGCGTGAGCCGCACCTCGGGGCGCACGAACGGCGCGGGCACCTGCGGCGCCGTGGCCGAAGCCCGCGGCAGCGTGTTGCCGGTCTGTCCGGGGAGGCCGGGCGCGCCGATCACCGCGGGCAGGCTCGTACGCCCCTGCAGGGCGCGCACGTAGTTCACCACGTCCCAGCGGTCGGCTTCCTCGATGCGTGCGTACGACGGCATGAGGCCGCGTCCGTTGCGCATGATGCCCCAGAGATACCCGTCGGAACGGGCCGCCGCGGCTTCGTTGATGATGCTGGGATAGTAGTTGTATCCCGCGTCCTTCATGGCGCCGTTGCCGTCGCCGAGCACGCCGTGGCACATGGCGCAGTTGATGCTGTAGTACTTGCGGCCGTTGTCGAGGGAGGCCGCATCCACCGGCACGGGGTTCGCGAGCGACGCCATGGAGTCGAGCGCCTGCATGGACGGCGTGTACGACACCACGAGGCCGGACATCTGCGTGCCCTGCACGGGCACGGAGAACTGCGGATTGAACCGCGGGCCGGCCATGGTGTCGTTCACGTCCACGGCGAACGATTCCCACGGCTCGAGGCGCGGCTGCTCCTTGAAGTCGGTGAACCAGGCGCAGGCGCCGAACGAGAACGGCACCGTGACGACGACGGCGGCACGCGCCAGGCGCGTGAATGCGGACATGGGCGTGGGGTCAGTCTTCACGGCGCACCTCTTCGGCTCCGTGCTTCTGCAGCAGTGCCTCGACCTGGGGCGCCTTGTCGGCGCCGCAGGACACGAAGACGCCGAAGTGGCCGGCGCTGAAGCGCGGATCGTACCCGACCGTGCTGGTCAGGCGCGGGATGCGCGAGTTGATGAACATGCCGGCCACCGTGGAGAGGCAGCCGACGAGCACCATCACCTCGAAGCCGATGATGGTGTAGGGAATCCAGGAGGCGATGGCCTTGCCGCCCGTGACGAGCGGCCAGTAGTCGCCCGTCCAGATGGAGATCCAGTAGCCGAACGACACCCCCAGCAGGCCGCCCACGAGCGTGAAGCGGCGCACCACGCTGTTGGGCGCGTCGATGGCCTCGTCGATCTCGTGGCGGATGGTGGGCGAGTACACGGTCACGTCGCCGAGGCGCGCCTTCTTCAGCTCCTCGATGGCGTGGACCGTGGTGTCGAGTTCGTGGAATGCACCGAGTACGCCCTGCATCAGTGGTGCCCTCCGTCATGAAGGTGCCGGCGCTTCGGCACGACGATTTCCTTGAGCTCCATGATGGCCATCACGGGCATCTGCTTCACGAAGAGCAGGAACCACATGAAGAACCACCCGAACGAGCCCACCAGGAAGCTCATGTCGACCCAGCTCGGCGCGTAGCTGCCCCACTGCCACGGCTCGAACTCGTGGCTGAGCGAGGGGACCACGATCACGAAGCGCTCGTACCACATGCCGATGTTGATGAAGATCGACAGGATGAAGAGCCACGTGGGGTTGCGCCGGAGCTTCTGCGACCAGAGCGACATGGGAAGCGCCATGTTGCAGAGGAGCATGATCCAGGCCGCCCACCACCACTGCCCGAACACGCGGTTCCAGAAGAACTCCTGCTCCG
>CAZUKU010000020.1:0-73726 GCA_964621045.1 uncultured Gemmatimonas sp. | reverse complement strand
GGATCTGCAAGGAAGAGAACTTCCACAAGCGGCAGGGCTACGAGATCTGCGCCACGCTCGCGAAGGGCACGCCGGCGCAGCGCGCGATGCTGCAGGACGCGGTGAACCGCTTCTGGTGGCCGTCGCTCATGATGTTCGGACCGAGCGATACCGATTCGCCGAACTCCGCCGAGCTCCTCAAGTGGCGCGTGAAGCGGAAGACGAACGACGAGCTGCGCCAGCGGTTCGTGAATCTCACGGTGCCGCAGGCGGCCGCGATCGGCGTCACGCTGCCGGATCCCGAGCTCCGCTTCAACGCGGAGACGAACAACTGGGACTTCGGCGAGATCGACTGGGAGGAGTTCTTCCGGGTGATCGGAGGCAACGGCCCGTGCAACCGCGAACGGATCGCCGCGCGCCGGCAGGCGCACGACGACGGGGCGTGGGTGCGCGAGGCCGCATCGGCGCATGCCGCGAAGCAGCGGCACACCGGAACGCAGGCTGCCTGATGAACGACTCCGCGAACATGTCACGCTACGAAGGCACGGTGGACGCGGCCGGACTCGACGTCACCGGCGAGACGCAGTGGCCGCTCTGGGAAGTGTTCACGCAGGCGGGGAAGGGCGCGCCGCACGAGCATGCGGGAAGCGTGCACGCCACCGACGCGGAGCACGCCATGCAGAACGCGCGCGACGTATACGCGCGGCGCGGCGAGGCGGTGAGTCTCTGGGTGGTGCCGTCGAGCGCGATCGTGGCGTCGGCGCCGGGCGACGCGGGGCCGTTCTTCGATCCGGGGAACGACAAGGCGTACCGGCACCCGCAGTTCTACAAGGTGCCGCGCGGCGTGCGCGTGTTCTGATGGCGGCGCACGACGATCCGGATGACGCGGCGACGGGCGGCGAGGGCTCCGCGGCGGCGGTGATGCCGAACGTGGCGGGAACGCGCGGCCCGGTGTTCGCGGCGCCGCTCGTGGAATACCTGCTGCGGCTGGGTGACGACCGGCTGGTGCTCGGCCACCGGCTGTCGGAGTGGTGCGGACATGGTCCGATCCTCGAGGAAGACATCGCCATGGCGAACGTGGCGCTGGATCTCATCGGGCAGGCGACGCTCTTTCTCGGCCTCGCGGGGGAGACGGAAGGCGCGGGGCGGGACGCCGACGCGCTGGCCTACTTTCGCGAAGGGGTGGAATACCGGAACGCGCTCCTCACGGAGCTGCCGCGAGGCGATTTCGGATTCACGATGGTGCGGCAGTTCCTGTTCGACGCGTACAGCGTGCTGCTGCTCGATGCGCTCGCGTCGTGCGGGCACGAAGCGGTGGCGGGGCTGGCCGCGAAGGCGCTCAAGGAGAGCCGGTATCACCTGCGGCACAGCAGCGAGTGGGTGGTGCGGCTCGGCGATGGCACGGCCGAGAGTCACGCGCGGGTGCAGCAGGCGCTCGACGAGCTGTGGCGGTATACGGGCGAGCTGTTCGCGCGAGACGTGATCGACGATGCGGTGGTGGAGCAGGGCATCGTCGTGGATACGGAAGGGCTGCGCACGCGCTGGGACCGGATGGTGCGGGAGGTGTTCGACCGGGCGACGCTCGTAGTGCCGGATGCGGTGATGGCGGGCGGGGGACGGGCTGGGCGGCATACGGAGCATCTCGGGCATCTGCTGTCGGTGATGCAGAGCGTGGCGCGGGCGCATCCGGAGGCGAGCTGGTAGGGCCCGCGGAACTGCAACGGAATCCGCAGATGACGCAGATGAAGCCCGGCGGAGGTTGGTGGAAAGGATGCGGGATCGTCGAAGCGCGGATGACGCAGATGGGGGAGCGATGGGACTGACGCGTGAAGGAGTGTACGAGGTGCTCGCCACGGTCATGGATCCCGAGGTGCCGGTGATCAGCGTGGTGGAGCTCGGCATCGTGCGGAACGTGGAGGTGGACGGCTCGCGCGTCACGGTCACGGTCACGCCCACGTATTCGGGGTGCCCGGCGATGCGCGAGATCGAGACGGATATCGCGACGGCGCTACGCTCGGCAGGCGCTGGCGCGGTGGAGGTGCACACGGTGTATGCGCCGGCGTGGACCACGGACTGGATCGGACCGGAAGCGCGGGAGAAGCTGCGGGCCTACGGCATCGCACCGCCGGGACGCGCGGAACAGGGCGGACTCATCACGCTCACGCGCCGGCATGTGCCGGTGACGTGCCCGTTCTGCGGATCGGGCGACACGCGGCTGCAGAGCGAGTTCGGCTCCACGGCGTGCAAGGCGATCCACGTGTGCAACGCGTGCCGTCAGCCGTTCGACGAGTTCAAGGCGATCTGAGGCCGGGCTCCGGCACGTCGTCGGGGCCGAGTGCTTCCGCGAAAAACTCCGGCAGGTCGATCGTGAGGGGCGTCACATCCGCGCGGGGCTGCCAGGTCAGTTGTCGTGCCAGGATCTCGGGGCGGGTGTCGTCGGGACGCCAACGCTCCACGAGCCGGGCGTGGGGATCCACGATCCAGTATTCCGGTACGCCCTGCGACTGGTAGATGAGGCGTTTGCGGTGCCGGTCGGCGCGGGCGGTGGAGGGAGAGAGCACTTCCACGGCGAGCAGGAGGTCCTTCACCTCGTGCCACGACTGCGGCCGCGTCTCCTGCCACGGGACGACGAACAGGTCGGGTTGGACGAGACGGCGTGGCGAAAAGACGATGTCGGCGGGGGATATCATTGCCCAGCCCAGCCGGTTGGCATGTACGTACGGGTGGAGCCACAGAAGCGCTCCCCCGACGGTGCCCTGATGATCCCACGACGGCGCCGGCGTCACGAAGAGCTCTCCGTCGAGCACCTCGTACCGGTTACCGTCGGCGGGAAGAGCGATGGCCATGTCGGCCGTCCACTCGGTGTGCTGTGCGGGCATGGTGTCAGGGCGATTCGACGACGAGATCGCCGGAACCGAGCACTTCCGTGAAAAACGAGGGGAGGTCGATCACGAGCGGTTCAATATCCCCGCGTGGCTGCCATGCCAACCGCTCCGTGAGTACTTCCGGCCGCGCACCATCTGGACGCCATCGCTCCACCAGCCGGGCGTCGAGGTCCACGATCCAGTATTCCGGCACGCTCTGCGACTGGTAGATGAGACGCTTGCGGTGCCGGTCGGCGCGGGCGGTGGAGGGGGAGAGCACCTCCACGGCGAGCAGGAGGTGCTTCACCTCGTGCCAATCACGCGGCCGCACCTCCCGCCACGGCACCACGAATGCGTCCGGCTGCACGAGCCGGCGCGGAGAGAACACGATGTCGGCGGGAGACAGCATCGTCCAGCCGAGCCGGTGCCGCCGGACATGATCGTCCAAGTGGCGGGCGAGCTGGAAGACCACCCGCTGATGATCCCACGACGGCGCCGGCGTCACGAAGAGCTCTCCGTCGAGCACCTCGTACCGGTTACCGTCGACGGGGAGTGCAATGGCCATATCGGCCGTCCACTCGGTGTGCTGCGCGGGCATGCCCATAGCGTACGCTCGGCTCGGCGGGAAAGGCAAGGGGGCGACATGGCCCGAAGATACGGCTGCCGGGCCGAAGATCCGTCACCGGATCATTGCCGCACGCATCATTCCACCGCAGCCAGGACTGCGGTGGAATCGACGGCGCTACACCTCCCGCGTCTTCCAGCGGCCGCGCCTGAACAGCACCGCGCTCACCACGGCGAGCACGGCATAGGCGATCGGCACGGCGATGAACACGCCGCGCTCGCGCAGGCCGAACGGCGCGGCCAGGAGCCACGCGAGCGGGATCTGCACGAGCCAGAAACACAGGAAGTTGATCCACGTGGGCGTGCGCGTGTCGCCGGCCCCGTTGAACGACTGCTCGAACACCAGGCCGAGCGCGTACGCGGGGAACCCGAGACCGATCACGCGCAGCCCGTAGACGGCGACCCGGAGCACCTCGGGGTCGCGCGTGAACAGGCCCACGATCACGGGCGCGAAGAGCAGGAACACCGCGCCGGTGAGGGTGAGCACGAGCACGTTGAACTTCGCCGCCGTCCACACGGACTGCTCCGCGCGATGCGGCAGCTTCGCGCCCAGCGACTGGCCCACCATCGTGGCCGCGGCCGCGCCGATGCCGTAGGCGGGCATGAGCACGAACAGGATCACGCGCATGACGATCGTGTACCCGGCGAGCGCCGTGCTGCCGAACCCGGCGATGATCTTCACGAGCCCGATCCAGCTCGCCGAACCGAGCGCGACCTGCACCGTGCCCCACCCGGAGAGGCGCGCGATATTCCACATCGTGCGCGCCTCGATGGCCAGATGCTCGCGGCGCACCGCGAGATGCCCGGTGCCTCGCACGAGCAGCACGAGGGCGTACAGCAGGCCGATGCCGCGTCCGATGATGGTGACGATCGCCGCGCCGGTGAGCCCGAGCTCGGGGAACGGTCCGAGTCCGAAGATGAGCACCGGATCGAGCACGCAGTTGATGCCGTTGCCCAGGATGAGCACGCGCATGGCCACGGCCGCGTCACCCGCGCCCCGGAACACGGCGTTCACGAGAAAGAGCAGAAACGCCGTGGCGCTGCCGGCCAGGGTGATGCGCGCGTACATGGTGCCTTCGGCGAGCACGGCGGCGTCGGCGCCCATGAGCACGAGCAGCTCCGGCGCCCAGATCGCACCGGCCACGCACAGCACGCTCGACAGCAGGAGCCCGAGCAGCATGACCTGGACCGCGGCGCGCGCGGCGCCGTCGCGGTCCTTCTCGCCGATGCGGCGGGCCACCGTGGCCGTGGCGCCGATGCTGAGACCGAACGCGATCGTGTAGATCACGATCATGATCGACTCGGTGAGCCCGATGGTGGCGACCGCGGCCGCGCCGAGCCGGCCCACGAAGAAGACGTCCACGATGGCGAAGAGACTTTCCATCGACATCTCGATCACCATCGGGATCGCGAGCAGGAAGATCGCGCGTCCGATCGTGCCGGACGTATAGTCCACCGACGTGCCTCGCAGCGCGTCGCGGACGTCGTGCCAGAAGCCCGCGCCGCCGGATGGAGGTGTGCCGGTCACGGGAGATTCCGTCTGAGAATGCAAGAGTGGCCTCGAAGGATCGGAAATTGAGAACGCCCCGCCTGATTCGTGTCGAAGCAGGAGGGGCGTGGATCCGCGAGGTCCGCGGCTGAAGGAGCCGCGCCTACCGGGAAGAGCCTGCTTCGAGAGGCAACGTGACGACGATCGCGGCGCCCACCATGCGGTGGCGCACGATCCGGACGGACCGGACGGCGATGTCGATGTTGCGAGGCAGGAATTCCATGGATCGGACCAACCGTGAAGGGGAATCGGCGTGCGATGCAGGCGTGCCGCACCGTACGCTTGAGAACAACACTATCAGACCCGCAGAAGTTCCGCAATCGCCGCCTGCACGACCCCCGAATCCGGCAGCACCGCATCGAGCAGCACGGGGTGGTACGGCATGGGGATATCCCGCGGTGCGAGACGCCGGACCGGCGCATCGAGGTGCCAGAACGCATCCTGCGCCACGACAGCCGCGATCTCGGCGCCGAAACCGGCCGTGAGATTGTCCTCGTGCACCACGAGGCAGCGGCCCGTTTTCCGCACCGATGCGAGCACGGCATCCCGGTCCCAGGGGGCGATCGTACGGAGGTCGATCAGCTCCACCCGATCGCCGAACTCCGCGGCCGCGTCGGTGCATCGGTGCACCATGGCGCCCCATGTCACGAGCGTGAGATCCGCGCCCTCCCGTATCACGCGCGCGCGTCCGAGCGGGAGCACGTAGTCGTCTCCCGGATAGCGGGCGCTGCCGTCTCCCGTCATGAGCAGCGACCGGTGCTCGAAGAAGATCGTGGGGTTCGGACTCCGCATGGCCGCGCGCAGCAGCCCCACGGCGTCGGCCGCGTTGGACGGCATCACCACCTGCCAGCCGTACGCATGCGCGAAGCGCACTTCATCGCTCAGACTGTGCCACGGATCACCCACGTCCTTGCCGAACCCGCCCGGCATGCGCACCACCATGGGTGCCGCGAACCGGTTGGCGGTGCGCCAGCGCATGGTGCCGGTATTGTTGAGCTGCTCGGTGGCGGGGTCGGCATACTTGCGGAACTGGATCTCCGCCACGGGCATGAGCCCCGCGATGGCCATGCCCGACGCGCGGCCGATGATGCCTTCCTCGGACAGGCTGGTGTCGAACACGCGCGCGGAACCGAACTGTTTCTGCAGCCCTTCGGTGACGAGATGCACGCCGCCCTTGCGGCCCACGTCCTCGCCGAACACCGCGACCTTCGGGTTGACCTCGAGCTCGTGGCGGAGCGTGCGGCGGACGGCCTCGGCGAACCGCAGCAGATCGCCGTCTTCGGTCGGAACGTCGGTGCCGCCGAGCGCGGCGCGTTCGGCGCGGCGGAGTCCGCCGAAGGCCTCGGGAGCATCGGCCTCGTCGTCGGCATACACGAACCGGGCGATGCCCGCGGGGTCGGGCGCAGGACGCGCGCGCGCAGCTTCGAGGGCGGCGTGCACGTCGCGCGTGACCTCGGCTTCGAGCGCCGTCCATTCGTCGGGGGACAGCAGCGCGGGCACGAGATAATCCCGGAGCCTGGGCAAGGGATCGCGGGCCACGTCGGCGGCGATCTCGGCGTCGGTGCGATAGCCCTTCTGGTTGTCGGGGCCGGAGTGGCTGGAGAGGCGCGGCACGGTGAGCCGCACGAGCGCGGGGCCGTGCCCTTCGCGCACGTGCGCCACGCACTCGGTGAGGAGCAGGGCGGCTTCGTGCGGATCGGTGCCGTCTCCGTTGCGCACGAACAGGTGGCCGAACGCGGCGAGGTTGCGCGCGATGTCGCCGCCCGGCGTCTGCATGTCACCGGCAACGGAGATGCCGAGGTTGTTGTCCTCGATGTAGAACAGCATCGGCAGCTTCAGTGTGGTGGCGATGGTGAGCGCCGACCAGAAGCCGCTCGTGGCCACGGAGGCGTCGCCGCCCAGGGCCACGCCGATGGAACCGTTCCAGCCCGCGTCGCCGAGCGTATCGCGGTGGTACACGATCGACTGGGCCCAGCCGGCAGTGGGGGTGTACTGCGACCCCACGTCGCCGGCCATGGGCAGCACCACGGGACCGTGCTCGTTGGGCAGGTTGCACACCACGCCGATGTCGCGGCCGTCGGAAAAGCCGCCGGCGCGGCCGAGCGGGCTGCCGAACGCATCGTCGAGGGGGAGCCCCAGGGCGAGCAGGAACGGACGGGACCGGTAGTAGGCGCCGGCGGCATCGTGCCGGCCGCGGACGAGCGCGCCGAGAATGGTCTGGGCCATGTCGTGTCCGCGTGCCGAGAACTGGTAGAGCACCACGTGCTCCTTCGGAATCCGGGCCCGGTCGCGATTGGTCGCTTCCTCGATGTCGTCGAGCAGGCGGGAGGCGAGCGTGTGCCGGGCGACGGCGCGCCAGTCGATGCCGGGGAGCGGCACGGCGGCGGCAGCGTGGGCAGAGCGACGCGGGCGGGACTTGTCGGCCATGGGCGGTGTGGAGTGGACGCATGGACCCGCGCCGGCACGGAATCCGGCGGGGCGACGCCGAGGTGGAGGCGTGACGCGGTTCCCCCTCGTATCTTGATAAGATGACCCACCAGTTCATCATCGCGGGAGTGGCGGACGGGGTTCTGTCCATCACGCTCAATCGCCCGGACGTGCTCAACAGCTTCACCCGGGCCATGGCGCACGAAGTCCAGGAGGCGCTGCGCGAGGCGTCCGTGAACGACGACATCCGGGCCGTGCTGCTCACCGGCGCCGGCCGGGGATTCTGCGCGGGGCAGGATCTGTCGGAGTCGTTCCCCACCGGCGACGATCCATTGCCCGACATCGGCGACGTGGTGCGCGACAGCTACAACCCCATCATCCGCGCGATCCGCACCCTGGAGAAACCGGTGATCTGCGCCGTGAACGGCGTGGCGGCCGGCGCGGGCGCGAATCTGGCCTTCGCCTGCGATCTCACGATCGCGGCGGAGGAGGCGGTGTTCGTGCAGAGCTTCGCCAAGCTCGGCCTCGTGCCCGACACGAGCGGCACCTTCTTCGTGCCGCGCCTCGCGGGGATCCAGCGGGCCACGGGGCTGTTCTTCCTGGGCGAGAAGCTGCCGGCGGCAAAGGCGAAGGAGTGGGGGCTGATCTGGGACGTGGTGCCGCTGGCGGCGCTGCACGAAACGACCGCCACGCTCGCCCGGACGCTCGCCACGCAGGCCACGCGCGGGTTCGGGCTCACCAAGCGCGCGCTCAACGCCTCGTTCGCGAACACGCTCGAGGCGCAGCTCGAAGTGGAAGCCCAGTGCATGCAGGAGGCGGGGCACACGGCCGACTTCGCGGAGGGGCTGCAGGCATTCCTCGAAAAACGGAAGCCGGCGTACCGGGGCGTCTGATGCGATACGGGCCGGACACCGTGATCGGCGTGGTGGGCGCCGGCGCGATGGGCGCGGGGATCGCGCAGGTGGCGGCGAGCGCCGGCCATCGCGTGCTGCTCGCGGATGCGCAGCCGGCGTCGATCGGGCGCGCGAAGGACGGACACGCCGCGGCGATGGCGCGCGACGTGGAAAAGGGGCGGCGCTCGCAGGGCGACGCCGACGCCCTGCTCGCGCGCATCACGTACGTGGAAGGCGCATCGGCGGCCCACCTGGCGGCGTTCGAAGCGTGCGGGTTCGTGATCGAAGCCGTGATCGAGGATCTCGCGTCGAAGCGCACGCTCTTCGCCGCGCTGGAGCCGGTGATCGCGCCCGACGCGGTGCTCGCGAGCAACACGTCGTCGCTCTCCATCGCGGCGCTGGCCGGTGCCTGCGAGCACGCGGGCCGGGTGATCGGCGTGCATTTCTTCAACCCCGCGCCGGTGATGCCGCTGGTGGAGATCATCCCCGCGCTCACCACGGACGACGCGCTCGCGCACGACGTGCAGGCGCTCGTGGATGCCTGGGGAAAAGCGACCGTGCGCGCGGCCGACACGCCGGGGTTCATCGTGAACCGCGTGGCGCGTCCGTTCTACGGTGAAGCGCTCCGCATCCGGGAGGAAGGGATCGCCGACTGCGCCACGATCGACTGGGCCATGCGCGAACTGGGCGGGTTCCGCATGGGCCCGTTCACGCTGATGGATTTCATCGGCAACGACGTGAACTACGCCGTGACGTATTCGGTGTTCGAGGCGATGTCGTACGATCCGCGATACCGGACGTCGCTCCTGCAGCGGCGGCTCGTGGAAGCCGGATGGCTCGGTCGGAAGAGCGGCCGCGGATACTACGACTATCGCGATGGTGCGGTGCAGCCGGAGCCGGTCACCGACGCCGAGCTCGGCGAGCGGATCCTGCACCGCGTGCTCGCGATGCTGGTGAACGAAGCCGTGGACGCGGTGCATCTCGGGGTCGCGTCGGCGCCGGACATCGAGCTCGCCATGACACGCGGCGTGAACTATCCGCGCGGCCTGCTGGCATGGGGCGACGCGATCGGCGCGGCGCGCGTGCTGGAAACGCTCGAGGAGCTGCACGCCGACTACGGCGAAGACCGCTACCGGCCGAGCGTGCGGCTGCGGCGGCTGGTGCGGAGCGGCGGGAGTCTGCTCGGATGAGCGATGCCGCGCGCGTGGTGCAGCAGATGATGGCCGCCGACGCGTTCTCGCGCTGGCTCGGGATCGACGTGGTGGCGGCCGAAGTGGGCCACGCGGTGATCCGGATGACGGTGCGCGAGGAGATGGTGAACGGCTTCGGCATCGCGCACGGGGGCATCGTGTTTTCGCTTGCCGACAGCGCGCTCGCGTTCGCCACGAACGCGGCCGGCACGGTGAGCGTGGCGCTCGACTGCACGATCAGTTTTCCGGCGGCCGTGCAGGTGGGCGACGTGCTGACCGCCGAAGCGGTGGAGGAGAGCACGTCGCGCAAGCTCGGGTTCTGCCGCGTGACCGTGACGCGGGAAGACGGCGCCGCCGTCGCGCACTTTCGCGGCACCGTGTACCGCACGCATCGCCAGCACGAGACGGCTTCCGTCTCTCCGTCCATTCCGTCATGACAGGCACATCCATCAACGCATACATTCTCGACGGCGTTCGCACGCCGATCGGCGCTCTTGGCGGCCTGCTCAGTCCCGTGCGCGCCGACGATCTCGCGGCGCACGTTCTGCGCGCGCTCATGGCGCGGCAGGCCGCCGTGGATCCCGCGCGGGTGGCCGACGTGATCCTTGGGTGCGCGAACCAGGCCGGCGAAGACAACCGGAACGTGGCGCGCATGGCGCTGCTGCTCGCGGGGCTGCCCGTGAGCGTGCCGGGCGAGACGGTGAACCGGCTGTGCGCGAGCGGGCTGAGCGCGGTGGCCAGCGCCGCCCGCGCGATCCGTGTCGGCGAAGGCGATCTCTACATCGCGGGCGGCGTGGAGAGCATGACGCGCGCGCCGTTCGTGATGTCCAAGAGCTCCGCGGCGTTCGGGCGCGACGTGCAGCTTTTCGACACGAGTCTCGGCTGGCGGTTCGTGAATCCCGCCATGAAGACGCAGTACGGCACCGATGCCATGGGCGAGACGGCCGAGCATGTAGCCGAGCAGTTCGGCATCTCGCGTGACGATCAGGATCTGTTCGCGCTCCGGTCGCAGCAGAAAGCCGCGGCGGCGCGATCGGCGGGGCGGTTCGCGCGCGAGATCGTGCCGGTGGAGATCGCGGGGCGGAAGGGCGCCGTGACGCGGATGGATGCGGACGAGTTCCTGCGGCCGGACACCACGCTCGAGGGGCTCGCGAAGCTGCGGCCGGCGTTCCGCACCGATGGGCAGGGATCGGTCACCGCGGGCAACTCGTCGGGGCTCAACGACGGCGCGGCCGCGCTGCTGCTCGGCTCCGAGACCGCGGCGCGCGAGGCCGGCCTCACGCCGCGCGCGCGCGTGGTGGCCGCGGCCGCAGCCGGCGTGGAACCTCGCATCATGGGGATCGGCCCCGTGCCGGCCACGCGACTCGCGCTGCAGCGCGCGGGCCTTACGCTCGACCGGATGGACGTGATCGAGCTCAACGAGGCGTTCGCCGCGCAGTCGCTGGCGTGCATGCGCGAGCTGGGGCTCGCGGACGACGATCCGCGCGTGAATCCCAACGGCGGCGCGATCGCGCTCGGCCACCCGCTCGGCATGAGCGGCGCGCGGCTCGCGCTCACGGCGGTGGAAGAGCTGCACGCGCACGGCGGCCGCTATGCGCTGTGCACGATGTGCATCGGCGTGGGGCAGGGGTACGCCGTGATCCTGGAGCGGGTGTGATGCGGACGGCCCGGGGACGCGGCACATGATCTACGCCTTCGACGATTTCATTCCGGTGGTGCACGAGAGCGCGTTCGTGCATCCGCAGGCGGCGGTCACGGGGAACGTGATCATCGGCCGCGACGTGTACGTGGGGCCGGGCGCCGCGATCCGCGGCGACTGGGGCGGCATCGTGATCGAGGACGGGTGCAACGTGCAGGAGAACTGCACCATCCACATGTTCCCCGGCGTCACGGTGGTGCTCGAGCCAGGCGCGCACATCGGGCACGGCGCGGTGGTGCACGGCGCGCGCATCGGCGCGAACGCTCTGATCGGCATGAACGCAGTGATCATGGACAACGCCGTGATCGGCAGCGGCTGCATCGTGGGCGCGCTCTGCTTCGTGCCGGCCGAAATGGAGATCCCGGACCGGAAGGTGGTGGTGGGGAATCCTGCGCGCGTGGTAAAGGACGTGAGCGACGAGATGCTGGCGTGGAAGAGCGACGGCACGGCGCTGTACCAGCAGTTGCCGGCGGCGATGCGCGCCGGCTGGCGGCTGGTGGAACCGCTGCGCGAAGTGCCGGCGAACCGGCCCGCGCAGGCGAACATGCTGAAAACCTGGCACGAAACCCGACGGGACTGACATCGATGACACTCGGAAACTACGCGCTCGGCGAATGGGTCGAGGGAACCGGCCGGTCCACCGACCTCGTGCACGCCGTGACCGGCGAGAAGATCGGCGAGGCCTCGAGCGGCGGACTCGACTTCGCCGCCATGACCGACTACGCGCGCCGCGTGGGCGGGCCGGCGATGCGGCGGCTCACGTTCCATCAGCGCGCGGCCATGCTCAAGGCCATGGCCGTGTATCTCATGGAACGCAAGGAACAGTTCTACGCCGTGTCGGCGGCCACGGGCGCCACGCGCAGCGATTCCTGGGTGGACATCGAAGGCGGCATCGGCACGCTGTTCGCGTATTCGAGCCGAGGACGCCGCGAGTTCCCGAACGAAACGTTCCACGTGGAAGGACCCGTGGAAGGGCTGTCCAGGGGCGGCACGTTCGTGGGGCGTCACATCTGCGTGCCGCTCGAAGGCGTGGCGATCCACATCAACGCGTTCAACTTCCCCGTGTGGGGGATGCTGGAGAAGCTCGCGCCCGCGCTGCTCGCCGGTGTGCCGTGCATCGTGAAGCCGGCCACGGCCACGAGCTATCTCACGGAGATCGTGTTTCGTGCCATGGTGGCGTCGGAGATCCTGCCGGCCGGCGCGATCCAGCTCATCTGCGGGAGCGCGGGCGACCTGCTCGATCACGTCACCGAGCAGGACGCGGTGGCGTTCACCGGATCGGCGGCTACGGGGCAGATGCTCAAGGCCGGCGCGGCGGTGATGCGGCATTCGGTGCGCTTCAACATGGAAGCCGACTCGCTCAACTGCTGCATCCTGGGGCCCGACGCGACGCCCGGCACGGAGGAGTTCGACCTCTTCGTCAAGGAGGTCGTGCGCGAGATGACCACCAAGGCCGGGCAGAAGTGCACGGCGATCCGCCGCACGATCGTGCCCGCCGGCATGGAAGACGCCGTGGTGCAGGCGCTGTCGGCGCGGCTCGCGAAGACGGTGATCGGCGATCCGTCGGTGGACGGGGTGCGCATGGGGCCGCTCGCCACGCGCGGCCAGGTGCGCGACGTGGGCGCGGCGGCGGAGCAGATCCGGTCGGCGGCGGAGCTCGTGTACGGCGGCGGCGAGTTCGAGGTCGTGGGCGCCGACCGGGAGCGCGGTGCGTTCTTCGGCCCGCGGCTCATGGTGTGCAGCGAGCCGTTCGCGCGTGACGAGCCGCACGACATCGAGGCGTTCGGGCCGGTGAACACGGTGATGGCGTACCGTTCGCTCGACGAGGCCGTGGAGCTCGCGCGCCGAGGACGCGGCTCGCTGTGCGGATCGCTGATCACGCACGATCCGAAGGTGGCGCGCGACGTGGTGCTCGGCGTGGCGCCGTATCACGGCCGGCTGCTCGTGCTCGACCGCGCGAGCGCGAAGGAGAGCACGGGGCATGGATCGCCGCTGCCGAATCTCATTCACGGCGGGCCAGGGCGTGCCGGCGGCGGCGAGGAGATGGGCGGCGCACGCGGGGTGCTGCACTACATGCAGCGCGCGGCGGTGCAGGGGAGTCCGGCGATGCTCACGGCCATCACGCGCGAATGGACGCGTGGCGCGCCGGAGGCGTCGGACACGGTGCATCCGTTCCGGAAGACGTTCGACGAGCTCCAGGTGGGCGATACGCTCGTTACCGGCACGCGCACGATCACGCTCGACGACGTGGTGAACTTCGCGAACCTGAGCGGCGACCGGTTCTACGCGCACATGGACGACGAGGCCGCGCGATCGAACGGCATCTTCACCGGCCGCGTGGCGCACGGCTACTTCATCGTGTCGGCGGCGGCGGGGCTGTTCGTGGATCCGGAACTGGGGCCCGTGCTGGCGAACTACGGGCTGGAGAATCTGCGGTTCACGAAACCGGTGTATCCCGGGGATACGATTCGCGTGCGGCTCACGGTGAAGCGGAAGACGGCCAAGGATCCGCGCGAGGGGGAGATCCCGCAGGGGGTGGTGGAGTGGGACGTGGAGGTGCGGAACCAGGACGAGGAGCCGGTGGCGGTGTACTCGATCCTCACGCTGGTGCGGCGGGGGTGAGGGCGGAGCGGACGGAGCCACCGCTTGTCTAGCCATCTCAATCTGGCTATCTTGGACAGATGCGCACTGTCTCTGTCTCCGAGGCCAAGAATGGCCTGAGTGCACTCCTCCGCGAAATTCGCGGCGGAGCCACGGTCCTCATCACGGATCGCGGGGTGCCGGTGGCTCGGCTCGCCCCCATCCGTGCGGCGCGCGGCATCTCGGCGGCGGCGATCGAACTGGCGCAGCAGGGGCGCCTGGTGCTGCCTGAGCAGTCGCCCGATACCGCCTGGCTCGATCTTCCCATGGCGGAACCGCGCGGCGGGCAGTCTGCGGTGGACGCACTGCTCGACGAACGTCGCGATTCCCGATAGGCGACGCATGCGTTACTGGGATGCGTCGGCGCTGTTGCCGTTGGTGCTGCGTGAGCCCACATCCGATGTCATGGACGCGCATCTGCGGGACGATCCGGCAGTCGTGACCTGGTGGGGAACGCGCATCGAATGCATGTCCGCCATTGCCCGCCTCGAGCGGGATGGTGCACTGCGTGGAGAGGAGGTGCGCATGGCGATCACCCGGCTCGACGCCGTGCAGCGGCGCTGGAGCGAGGTTCCCGCCATTGACGACGTGCGCGTGCAGGCCGTTCGATTGCTCCGCTCGCATCGGCTCCGCGCCGCGGATGCCCTGCAACTGGCGGCCGCCGTGGTCGCCTCGGATTTCACACCGGCGGTATTGCCGTTCATCACGCGGGACCATCGACTGGCCGACGCCGCGGAACGCGAAGGGTTTCGCATCCTGGGCGGATAGATACAGCGAATGTGTCTGTCGTCGTCCGACGGTCCCGAGAGATTCCTTCGGCTTCAGGTCTTCGACATTGCGGAAGTACGGGCTCCCATGCGCTCGCCCGGACTCGAACCGGGACAGGTTGCCCTACAAGCTCCTAAGGCTTGCGCGTCTACCAATTTCGCCACGAGCGCGGCTATTCCTGAAAGATACGAAGAATCGGGCGCGGTGTGAGGCCGGATACGACACGGCCCCGGCCACCGATTCACACGGTAGCCGGGGCCGGTTCGATCAGTCAGTGCCTACTTGGGAACCTGGAGCGTCACCGACAGCGTGCTCGACCCGTTCGAATAGATCCGGAACACCCGTAGTCCGATGTAGTCGCCCGGCTGCAGGCCGTCCACGACGGCCCGGAGCTCGGCCACGGAGCGCACCGGCCGCCGTTCGCCGGGATAGGTGATCTCGAGAATCACGTCGTTCGGAAACAGCTTGCCGCGCGCGGCGCCGTCGCTCACGACATCGGTGATGCGCACCCCCGCGTCGGACGACAGCCGCATGCGCTCGATCAGCTCGGGCGTGAGGGTCTCCACGGTCACGCCGAGCTTGGACGCCGGGAGCCGCGTGGCCGGATCAGCGGGCGCGGGCCGGGCCGGCGTGGCCGGCGACGCATCGGCCACCTCGGTGGGCAACTGGTCGGCGCCGGTGAGCTTCACGTTGAAGGTGCGCTTCTTGCCGAAGCGCATGACTTCCACCGGGATGGTTTCGCCCACGTTGTGCGTGCGAACCGTGCGCTGCAGGGCGCTCACCCGGTCCACTTCCCGGCCGGCCACGGTCACGATCACGTCGCCCGTTTCGATGCCGGCCTTGGCCGCCGGGCCGCCGGCGGTGATCGTCTGCACCTTCACGCCCTGGATGCGCGACAGGCCGGCGAGCCCGGCGTCTTCCTGATCGACTTCGGTGACCGAGATGCCGATCACCGGCAGCCGCACCTTGCCGTCGCGGATGAGGTCTTCCATCACGGCCTTGGCGAGCGTGATCGGGATGGCGAACCCGTACCCGGAATAGAAGCCCGTGCGGCTGGCGATGGCGTTGTTCACGCCGATCACTTCGCCGCGCAGGTTGATGAGCGGACCGCCGGAGTTGCCGGGGTTGATCGCCGCGTCGGTCTGCAGGAAGTCGTTGATGGCGAGTCCGCCGCCATTGGGGAGCTGCACCTCGCTGCCGCGGCTCTTGGCGGAGATGATGCCGGCGGTGACGGTGAAGTCGAGGCCGAGCGGGTTGCCCACGGCCACGACCCATTCGCCGATGCGGGTCTGCTCGTCGTCGCCGAGGGCGATGACGGGGAAGTTGCTGCCGTCGATCTTGATCACCGCGATGTCGGTGGTGGGATCGGTGCCGATGGTGCGCGCGCGGAACCGGCGGCGATCGGCGAGCGTGACCTCGAGGATCGACGCGTCGGCGATGACGTGGTTGTTCGTGAGGATGTAGCCGTCGGGGCTCACGATGAAGCCGGAGCCGTCGCCCGACTGCTCGCGCGGCTGCTGCCGCTCGTACTGCTCGAGGAACTGCTCCATGCCGGGCGGAATGTTGCCGGGCGGCGTGTTGGAGCGCGGCCGCACCGTGCGCGTGGCGCGGATGGACACGACCGCCGGCGTGACGCGCTCTGCGACGTCGGCGATGGAGCCGGTGCCCTCCGGGATGGTGCTGCCGGCCGGGGTGAGCATGGTGCGGTCGGACGGGCCGCCCTGGGCCCAGCCGTAGCGCGTGAAGTCGAGTCCGGAGGCGAACACCACGCCGCCCACGAACGCGGCGGCCACGGCGAGGGAGAGACGGAGCCGGCGGGAAGTACTGGATGCTGCCATGGGAAACGTCCTGTTGCTGCGATGAGAAGTTGCGACCTGCCTTGATGATAAGACACCGGCACGCCCGCCGCTGTTTCCTGCGACGGACGTGCCGGGAGCCGAAATGTGCTACTTCTTGTTGTCGTCGACGATTTCGTAGTCGGCTTCGGCGACTTCCTCGGCACCGGTTTCCGGCGCAGGGGCTCCGGCGTCGGCCGGCGGGGCCTCGGCGCCCGCGCTCGCCGCCTGCTGCTGGTAGAACGCCTGGCCGGCCTCGGAATAGGCGCGGCTCAGCTCCTCCTGCGCCGACCGGATGGCCGACACGTCGTCGCCGCGGAGCGCCTTGCGGGCGTTCTCGATCGCGGTGTCGATGCGCGTCTTGAGCTCGGCGGGCACCTTGTCGCCCCACTCCTTGACGTTCTTCTCCACTTCGTACGTCTGCGAATCGAGGCGGTTGCGCAGGTCGATCTCCTCCCGGCGCGCCTTGTCCTCGGTGGCGTTCTTTTCGGCATCCTTGACCATCTTGTCGATCTCGTTGTCGGACAGGCCGCTGGACGACTCGATGCGGATCTTCTGCTCCTTGGCCGTGGCCTTGTCCTTCGCGGCCACGTGCAGGATGCCGTTGGCGTCGATGTCGAAGGTGACCTCCACCTGCGGCAGGCCGCGCGGAGCGGGCGGAATGCCGGTGAGCTGGAACTTGCCGATGGTGCGATTGTACATGGCCAGCTCGCGCTCGCCCTGCAGCACGTGGATCTCCACCGTGGTCTGGTTGTCGTCGGCGGTGGAGAACGTTTCCGCCTTCTTGGTGGGGATCGTGGTGTTGCGGGGGATGAGCACGGTCATCACGCCGCCGAGCGTCTCGATGCCGAGCGAGAGCGGGGTGACGTCGAGGAGGAGGACGTCCTTCTGCTCGCCGGTGAGCACGGCGCCCTGGATGGCGGCGCCCACGGCCACGACTTCGTCGGGGTTCACGCCCTTGTTGGGCTCCTTGCCGAAGAAGTCCTTGACCACCTGCTGGATCTTGGGGATGCGGGTGGAGCCGCCCACGAGGATGACCTCGTCGACCTCGTTGGGCTGGAGGCCGGCGTCCTTGAGCGCGAGCTTCATGGGCTCGAGCGTGCGCTGGATGAGATCATCCACGAGCTGCTCGAACTTGGCGCGCGTGAGCGAGTAGTTGAGGTGCTTGGGCCCCGACTGGTCGGCCGTGATGAACGGCAGATTGATGTCGGTGCTCATGGTGCTCGACAGCTCCATCTTGGCCTTTTCCGCGGCTTCCTTGAGGCGCTGGATGGCCATGGGGTCCTTGGACAGGTCGATGGCCTGGTCGCGCTTGAACTCGGCCACGAGCCAGTCCATGATGCGATCGTCGAAGTCGTCGCCGCCGAGGTGCGTGTCGCCGTTGGTGGACTTGACCTCGAACTGGCGCGTGCCGTCCACGTCGTAGAGCTCGAGGATGGAGATGTCGTACGTGCCGCCGCCGAGGTCGAAGACGGCGATCTTCTCGTCCTTGGTCTTGGCCTTGTCGAGGCCGTAGGCGAGGGCGGCCGCGGTGGGCTCGTTGATGATGCGGAGCACGTCGAGGCCGGCGATCTTGCCGGCGTCCTTGGTGGCCTGGCGCTGGGCGTCGTTGAAGTAGGCCGGCACGGTGACGACGGCCTTGGTCACGGTGTGGCCGAGGTAGTCTTCGGCGGTTTGCTTCATCTTCTGCAGGACCATGGCCGAGATCTCGGGGGGCGTGTACGCCTTGCCCTGCACCTCCACCGAGGCGAGGTCGTTGGGGCCGGAGACGAGCTTGTAGGGGACGCGCTTCTTGTCGTCGGAGACTTCGCCCAGCTTGCGCCCCATGAAGCGCTTGATGGAGAAGATGGTGTTGTTGGGGTTGGTGACCGCCTGGCGCTTGGCGATCTGGCCCACGAGTCGTTCGCCGTCCTTGGTGAAGCCGACGACGGAGGGGGTGGTGCGGCCGCCCTCGGCGTTCGGGATCACGACCGGGTCGCCGCCCTCGAGCACGGACACGACGGAGTTCGTGGTGCCGAGGTCGATACCGATCACCTTGTCTGCCATTGGAGCCTCAGGAAGAATGGGTCAGGGGCGGGCCGGGAGTGGCGCCGCCGACTGTTCGGGAGGAGAGCAAGGTCCGGGCCACGGATCGGGCGCCGGATCGGCACGGAGGCCTGCTGAAACGGCAGTTTCCGGCAGGGGGCAAGGAGCGGGCTGTCAGGTCGGCGCGGGCCGTCCCGCGAGCCGGACCGTTCGTCCCCAAACCGACGTCAGGCAACTGCCCCTTGGCACGGGCGTGCAGTGACGTGATCGTTACGCATCGCGACATACCGCTTGGCCGCGAGATGCCGCTTGTTTCCCGTGGCGTACCCACCGCGGAATCGCTTCGCGGGCGTCGTGGTGCGTCCAGGTTCTGACCCTGATCCCCTGACCGTGCGTTTCATTCCCCGTGACGAGGGTTTCTTCGCCTATTTCGCCCAGCTGGCGGCGCACATCGGCGAATCCGCGAAACTGCTGCACCATCTGTTCGGCCATCTCGACGATGCGCCGGCGATCGCGGCGCAGATCAAGAAGGTGGAGTCGGCGGGCGATCTGATCGCCCACACGATCAACCAGCGGATCGACACGAGCTTCGTGACGCCGCTCGATCGCGAGGACATCCACACGCTCGCGAAGCGGCTGGACAACGTGATCGACATCATCAACGGCATCGCGCGGCGCACGGTGATGTTCAACGTGCAGACGGTGCGGCCCGGCGCGGCCGAACTCGCCGACGTGCTCGTGCGGGCCTCGGTGGTGATCACGGCGTCGGTCACCGACATCCGCAAGCGCGCCCGCATGGTGGAGCACAGCAAGGCGATGAAGGTGCTCGAGGAGGAAGGGGACGCACGCTACGCCGAGTCGGTGAGCGCGCTGTTCCGCAGCGGGGCCGACGCGCTCGAGGTGCTCGCCTGGAAGGACATCTTCGATGCACTCGAGGAGGCCGTCGACCAGTGTGACGACGTCTCGAACGTGCTCGAGAGCATCGCGCTCAAGAACAGCTGACGGGCGGCTCCGTGGAGTACTACGTTCTCCTCATCGTCGTCGTCGCCCTGATCTTCGATTTCATCAACGGGTTCCATGATTCGGCGAACTCCATCGCCACCATCGTGGGAACCCGGGTGCTCAGCCCGCTGGCGGCCGTGGTATGGGCCGCGACGTTCAACTTTTCCGCCGCCTTCGTGGTGGGGACGGCGGTGGCCAAGGCGGTGGCCACCGGTTTCGTGGACGTGTCGATCGTGGACCAGAACGTGGTCTTCGGCGGTCTGATCGGCGCGATCGTCTGGAATCTGATCACGTGGTGGTTCGGCATTCCCTCGAGCTCGTCGCACGCGCTGATCGGCGGGTACGCCGGCGCGGCGGTGTCGAAGGCCGGCCTGGAGGCGCTCACGTGGGGGCGGAAGTGGATCGAGACGCTGAGCGCGATCATCCTCTCCCCGCTGGGCGGCATCCTCATGGGCTTCATCCTCATGGTGGTGGTGTTCAACGTGTTCCGGCGCGTGCGCTACGCCACCAGCGACCGCTTCTTCCGGGTGATGCAGCTCGTGAGCTCGGCCGCGCTCTCGCTGGCGCACGGGGCCAACGATGCGCAGAAGACCATGGGCATCATTCTCGGCCTGCTCGTGGCGTCGCAGCACCTGTTCGTGGGGCAGACTGGTTTCTTCGGCTTCTTCCACGTGGAGAACAGCGACGTGGTGCCGCTCTGGGTGGAGCTGAGCGCGTACACCATGATCTCGCTCGGCACGCTCTTCGGCGGCTGGCGGATCGTGCACACGATGGGCACGCGCATCACGAAGCTGCGCCCGGTAGGCGGGTTCTGCGCGGAAACGGGGGGCGCGATCGTGATTCTCGCGGCGTCCAAGCTGGGCATTCCGATCTCCACCACGCACACCATCACCGGCGCGATCGTTGGTGTGGGCGCGACGACGCGCCTGCGCGCCGTGCGGTGGGGGCTGGCCGGGCGCATCGTGTGGGCGTGGGTCGTGACCATTCCCGCGTCGGCGCTCATGGCGGCGATCAGCTACCGCATCCTGGCGGCGCTGGTGAGTGTGGAGTAGCGACGCCATGGGCCGTAGCGAGACGGAGACGCACGCGGGCGATCCGCCCGCGTGCATCCGGCCGGCTGCCGGCGACTCTTCCCGAGGAAGCATGTCCGACGACGTTGTGCTGCCGTACCTGAACCGCGAGCTGAGCTGGCTCGACTTCAACGCGCGTGTGCTCGCGGAAGCGATGGATCCGCGCGTGCCGCTGCTGGAGCGGCTCAAGTTCCTGTCGATCTTCAGCACGAATCTCGACGAGTTCTACATGGTGCGGGTGGCGGGGCTCCGCCGCCGCGTGACCATGGGCGCGGGAGCCGAGCCGCCGGATCCGCTGCCGCCGGGCGAGCAGCTCCACGCCATCGAGGCGCGCGTGGCCGAGCTGCTGACGCTGCGGCGTTCGGTGCTGCGGGACGAGCTGCTGCCGGCGCTCGCCGCGCGCGACGTGCGGGTGGTGGGGATGAACGACCTGACGACGGCGGAATGGTCGACGGTGGACCGGTTCTTCGAGTCGCAGGTGTTCCCCGTGCTCACGCCGCTCGCGGTGGATCCGGGACATCCGTTCCCGTACATCTCGAACCTGTCGCTGTCGCTGGCCGTGGAAGTGCGCGATCCCGTCACGGGCGCGGAGCACTTCGCGCGGGTGAAGGTGCCGCGGTCGCTGCCCCGGTGGGTGCCGGCCGGCCGCGCGCATCACTTCGTGCCGCTCGAGGAGGTGATCGGCGCGAATCTCGGCGCGCTCTTCCCCGGGATGGAGGTGCAGCGCTGGTACACGTTCCGCATCACGCGCTATTCCGACCTCGACCTCGGCCAGATGGAACAGCCGGAGGATCTGCTGGCGAGCGTGGAGCAGCAGGTGTTCCAGCGCCGGTTCGGCGAAGTGGTGCGGCTCGAGGTGCAGCGCGGCATGCCCGACGGCATCCGTACGCTCCTCCTCGAGGAGCTCGGCGCGAGCGAGCAGCAGGAGGTGGCGCCGCTCACGGAAGCGGACGTGCACACGATCGACGAGCTGCTGGAACTCGGGGATTTCATGACGTTCGCGGGGCTCGACATTCCCGAGCTCCGCGATCCGCCGTTCACGCCGCGCGTGCCCGACCGGCTGCGGGACGGCCGGTCGATCTTCGACGTGATCCGCGAGCACGACGTGCTGGTGCATCATCCGTACGAGTCGTTCGGCGCGTCGGTGGAGCAGTTCCTGGAAGCGGCGGCGGTGGATCCGCAGGTGCTCGCGATCAAGCTCACGCTGTACCGCACGAGCGGCGATACGGCGATCGTGCGCGCGCTCACCGACGCGGCGCAGCGCGGCAAGCAGGTGGCCGTGCTCATCGAGCTGCAGGCGCGCTTCGACGAACAGAACAACATCGCCTGGGCGCGCACGCTGGAGAGCTACGGCATTCACGTGGCCTACGGCCTGCCGGGGCTCAAGACCCACGCGAAGACGGCGCTCATCGTGCGGCGCGACGGCGACGGCATCCGGCGGTACGTGCACATCGGCACGGGGAACTACAACTCCAAGACGGCGCGGCTCTACACCGACATGGGGCTGTTCACGTGCAATCCATCCATCGGCGCGGACCTGAGCGACCTCTTCAACTCGCTCACGGGCGTGTCGCGGCAGAAGTTCTACCGCAAGCTGCTGGTGGCGCCGGCGAATCTGCGCGAGCGCACGCTCGAGCTCATCGCACGCGAGGCGGCGCACGCCCGCGCCGGACACGGCGGGCGCATCATCGCGAAGATGAACGCGCTCGTGGACGCCGGCATCATCGCGGCGCTCTACGCCGCGTCGCAGGCCGGCGTGGAGATCGACCTGATCGTGCGCGGCATCTGCTGTCTCCGCCCCGGGCTCGACGGCGTGAGCGAGCACATCCGCGTGCGGTCGCTCATCGGCCGGTTCCTGGAGCATTCGCGCATCCTGCACGTGGCCAACGCCGGACAGCCGGAGTACTACATCGGGTCGGCAGACTGGATGCCGCGCAATCTCGACCGCCGCGTCGAGGTCATGGTGCCGATCGAGGATCCGGCGCTGCACTCCCGCATGCACCGGGTGCTCGACGCGTGTCTGCGCGACAACCGGCAGACCTGGGTGCTGCAGGCGGATGGCAGGTACGAGCGCCTGATGCCGGGCGACGAGCCGGAGCGGGCCGTGCACACGCAGCTCATGCGCGATCCCTGGGGATCGGACAGCGACGCGCCGAGCACGACGTCCTCCACCGACGACCCGTCGACGGAGGCACACCGCGGCGGCCGACGTACACGCGCAGGCAAGAAACGCACGGAGCGCCGACGGTGATCGGACGGACCGTGCGGCTCGCTCTGCTGGTCATGTCGGCGATCGCGGCACTGCCGGTTGCGCGCGCGGCGGCACAACCGGCGCCCGCCTTTCCGAATCCGGCCGTCACGCTCGACGGAAAGGGGATCACGATCCAGGGCACCGACTCGGTGACGCGGCTCAACCTGCGCTTCCGCATGCAGGAGCTCATGTCGGTGACGGACCGCGACGACGACGAAACCGGGCGCCCGTCGCAGGTGAACATGATGGTGCGGCGGGCGCGTCTCCGCCTCGAAGGGACGCTGCGGGATCCGCGGCTCCGCGTCAACGTGCAACTGTCGTTCGCGCGTCTCGACATGGATCAGGAGGCGACGGGGTTCGCGAACGTGCTGCGGGATGCGTACATCACCTGGCAGGCGACGCCGACCTTCGCGATCGCGGCGGGCCAGGCCAAGCTGCCGGGGAACCGGCAGCGGCAGGTCTCGTCGTCGGAGCTGCAACTGCCGGACCGGTCGCTGGTGAACGCGCGCTTCACGGTGGACCGCGACGTGGGCGTCTTCGCCTCCTGGCTGCACGATTTCGGCACGCCGCGTCTCGTGCTGCGCGCGGCGGTGAGCGCGGGGGAAGGACGGAATCCGATGCCGGGCGACGCGGGGCTGGCCTTCACGGCGCGCGCGGAGCTGCTGCCGTTCGGCGCGTTCCTGAACGGCGGGGATTACGTGGAAGGATCGGCGGGAGTGCGGCAGCCGGGGACACGGGTCGCGATCGGCGTGGCGTCGTCCCGCAATGACGGCGCGGTACGCACGGGCGGACAGCTCGGCGCGAAGCTGCACGCGCCGCGCAGCATGACGACGCACTTCGCGGACGTGGTGGTCAAGCGGGGCGGTTTCACGCTCGCGGCCGAGTATGCGCACCGGACGGCGAACGATCCGGTGACGCAGCTCGGGAGCGACGTGCGCTATGTCTTCACGGGACAGGGCGTGCACGTGCAGACGAGCTGGCTGCTGCCGGGAACGCGGATCGAGCCGGTGGCCCGGATGACGTGGGTGGGGGCGGCCGCGCCGATTCGGGGGCAGGCGGGCGCGGAGGATGTGCGGGAGGCGGCGGTGGGCATTGCCCGGTACGTGCACGGGCACCGGATCAAGTATCAGGGCGAGGTGATGCGGACGGTGTTCCGGGGAGCGGGAGGGCGGGGGGAGGTGGGAGCCCGGTTCGGGGTTGAGGTCGGGATCTAGGCGGGCGGTAGGCCGGCATGCGCGAGGTGTCGTGACACGGTGGCCGGGAGCCATTGGCCATGGCCGATTGGCCATGGCCAGGGTTGCTTCGCTCCATTTGGCCTTTCGGCCGGTTCCCGTTTGGCCATTCGGCCGGGCCCGCTGCGGACAGGGGCGCGGGAAAGCGGTGTCAGCCTGACGGACGGCACGAGATGGATGCCACTTGGACCGGCCGGGTAGCCCATCGCCCATTACCTATCGCCCAGTATTCATGTATCCGGATGTATGAATATATTCTATCCATGGGGCGATAGGCGATAGGCCATAGCCTCCCCCGGGCGTTGCACGGCTCCGAGATCGCATTGATGCCCGCCCGGCTACCATTGCACCTCCGGTGCCCCTGTCCGCAGCAGGCCCGGCCGAATGGCCAAACGGGAACCGGCCGAAAGGCCAAATGGAGCGAAGCAACCGACTGGCAATGGGCGATAGGCCATGGCCATTTGGCCAAGGGCTATCGGGCACGCTGCGAACTACTCCCCTTCGTCGTCCGAGCTCAGCACGACGCTGCCGTCCGGCGCCAGCACCTCCACCTCGCGCCCGGCGATCGTCTCCAGCAACTGCCGCTTGCGGCTCGCGCCCCAGAGCTCGAGCCGCATCGACGTGGCGCCCTCCACGTGTACGGCGCGCACGCGGAGCGCCTGCGTGGTCCACTGCACTTCGAGCCGGTCCACGGCGCTCACGTGTCCGCGATCGAAGCCGTCGGCGAGCCGGAGCAGCGCCGCGAGCTTGACGATGCGCGCGCGCAGCACGCGATCGAGCTGCATGAACGCGCGATGCTTGCGCTTCGGCACGGCACCGCGGTGATAACGGGCCACATGCGCGATGGCGATCTGCTCGGCCGGTGTCATGCCGAGCAGCTCGGCGTGCGAGATGAGGTGGAACGAATGCTTGTGGTGATTCTCGTAGTTGATGTGATAGCCCACATCGTGCAGCAGCGCCGCGTCGGCCAGGATCTGCCGGTCCACGGCGGTGAGACGAAGACGCGGCGCGAGGGCGTCGAAGAGCTGAAGCGCGAGGCGCCGGACCTGCCGGGCGTGCGGCTCCTCGTAGTGACAGCGCTCCGCGAACTCGCGCACGGAGCGCTCGCGCGCCGCGCCGGGGTCGGCGACCATCGGCACCACACGCGCGGCCTCGAGCAGCAGTCCCTCGCGAATGCCGTAACCGGACACGAGCAGGTGATCGGGATCGAACCGGGCGAGCACCTCGGCGGCCACGCCGAGTCCGGCCACGATGATGTCGCCGCGCGCCGGGTTGAGGCCGGGCACGACGGCACGTTCTTCGGGCGAGAGCCGCTGCAGCCAGTCGAGCACGTGTTCGAGCTCCACGCGGCCGATGCGCGTGCCGTGCGTGGAGCGCGCGGTCACGCCGGCCCGGCTCAGCATGATGCCGGCGAGGTTCGTGAACGTGCCGCCGGAGCCGATCACCTGGGCGCCGCGCCAGTCCTTCACCGGCATGGCGCGCCGGAGCCCGTCGCGTACATGCCGCCGCAGCTCCCGCACGGCGCGCGGCCGTATCTCCGGCTGCAGAAACCGCTCCGTGAGCCGCACGGCGCCGTACGGCAGCGACGCCACGCGTTCGATGAGCCCGTCCTTGGCGAGCACGAGCTCGAGCGAGCCGCCGCCGATGTCCATTACCAGCGACCGGCCGGCGCCGAGCTCGAAGTGGGCCAGCGCGCTCCGGAAGCAGAGCAGCGCTTCCTGCTCGCCGCTCAGCACGCGCACGGGGAGTCCCGTCTCTTCGAGAATGCGGCTCGTGAAATCGGCGGCGTTGGAGGCGTCGCGCACGGCGCTCGTGGCCACGATCTCGATACGCTCGGCGCCGAGCTGGTGCGCGAGCAGCACCATGCGCTGCACGGCGGCAACGCCGGTATCCATGGCGGTGCGTCCGAGCGCGCCCGTGGTTTCGAGCCCTTCGCCGAGGCGCGGCATGGCCTTGAGCTCGTCGACCACGCGGATCTGTCCCGACTCCGAGACGTCGGCGATGATCTGGCGGATCGAATTGGACCCGATGTCGATGGCGGCGATGCGCTGGTGCGGCACCGGCGCGTCACTCATGCGCGGCCTCGAACCGGTGGCGGATCTGCTTGCCTTCGGCCACGTAGACCGCGTTCTCGCCGATGTTGGTGGCGAGGTCGGCGACGCGCTCGAGGTTGCGCGACACGAGGAGCAGTTCGAGCGAGGCGTTGATCGTGCGCGCGTCGGACATCATGTGCGTGAGCAGCAGGCGGAAGATGCCTTCGTGAAAGGCGTCCACCTCGTCGTCGGCCTTGCCGATGGCGCGGCCGAGCGTGCCGTCGCCGCGGATGAAGGCGTCGAGCGCGTCGGCGAGCATGCGGCGGGCACGCCGGGCCATGTCGGCGAGCGCCGGCGTAGGCGGCGTGACGGCGCGCTGCTCCACCAGCCGCACGGTACACTGCGCGATGTTCACGGCGTGATCGCCGATGCGCTCCACGTCGCTCGACACCTTGATCGCGCCCACGAGGAAGCGCAGGTCGCGGGCCATCGGCTGCTGCAGTGCGAGCAGGGAGATGGCGAGCCGCTCGACCTCGATTTCCATGCGGTCGAGCTCGCGGTCGGCGGCGATGACGGTCTCCGCCTTCTCGCGGTCGCGCGTGAGCAGGGAGTCGATGGCGAGCTCCACCAGCGACTCGGCCCGCTCGGACATCTCGAGCAGTTGCGTCTTGAGCAGGGCCAGGTCGTCGTGGAAGTGGCGATAACCGCCCGGCGCATCGAGCATCAGCCGAATCGTCCCGTGATGTAGGCTTCCGTGCGGGAATCGCGCGGACTGGTGAAGAGCCGTGTGGTGTCGTCGATCTCGACGAGGCGTCCGCCAAGGAGGAACGCCGTGCGATCGCTCACGCGCGCGGCCTGCTGCAGGTTGTGCGTCACGATGACGATCGTGACGTCGCGGCGCAAGTCGTAGAGCAGCTCCTCGATGCGGAGCGTGGCGCCGGGATCGAGGGCGCTGGCCGGCTCGTCGAGGAGAAGCACGTCGGGGTCGTTGGCGAGGGCCCGGGCGATGCACAGCCGCTGCTGCTGCCCGCCGGAGAGGCGCGATGCCGGCTCCCGGAGGCGGTCCTTGACCTCGTCCCACAGCGCCGCTCGCCGCAGCGACCGCTCGGCGATCTCCTCCAGCACGCGCGGGGACCGTTCGCCGTCGAGCCTCGGCCCGTAGACCACGTTGTCGAACACGGAGCGGCGGAACGGGTTGGGGCGCTGGAACACCATGCCCACGCGCTGCCGGAGCGCCGACGCGTCCGTGCCGGCGGCGTGGATGTCGGTATCGTCGATGAGGAGCTGCCCGGTGTGCCGCATGCCGGCCATGCGGTCGTCGAGGCGGTTGATCGACCGGAGCAGAGTGGACTTGCCGCAGCCGGACGGGCCGATGAGCGCCGTCACGCGATCGGGGGTGAAGTCGAGCGAGATCTCCCGGAGCGCCTGCACCTGATCGAACCACACGGACCAGTCGCGGAGCGCGATGCGGCCGGCCGCGGGAGCAGGTGCGGGCGTGGGCGGCGCGGCGTGTTCGGTGTCGATCGCGAGCGGCGTGCTCATCCGAACCGGCCGGTGACGTACTGCTCGGTGAGCGGATCGCCCGGTGTGGTGAACAGATCGCCTGTGGGGGCCACTTCCACGAGCGCGCCTGCCAGCAGGAACGCGGTGCGATCGGAGACGCGCGCGGCCTGCTGCAGGTTGTGCGTCACGATCACGACCGTGACTTCGCCGCGCAGCGTGTACACGAGCTCCTCGATGCGCTGCGTGCTCGTGGGATCGAGGGCCGCCGTGGGTTCATCGAGGAGCAGGACGCGCGGCGCCGGCGCGAGCGCGCGGGCGAGGCAGAGGCGCTGCTGCTGGCCTCCGGAAAGCTCCATGGGATTGCCGTCGAGCCGCTGCATGACTTCAGGCCAGAGCCCCACGCGCTGCAGCGCCTGCTCGGCGCGATCGTCGAGCTCGCGCCGGTTCGTCACGAGCCCGTGCGCGCGAAGCCCCGCCACCACGTTCTCGCGGATGGACATGGTGGGAAACGGCGTGGGGCGCTGCGACACGAAGCCGATCGCGCGGCGCACCACCGTCGCGTCCACGTGCGGCGCGTAGATGTCGTCGCCGGCGATGCGGACGCTTCCCCGCACGCGTGCTTCCGGCGCACTCTCGTGCAGCCGGTTGAGACAGCGGAGCAGCGTGGATTTGCCGCAGCCGGACGGACCGATGATGGCGGTCACCCGGCCGGGGAGAAACGACAGCGAGACATCCCGGACGGCCGCGCGTGCGCCGTACCATGCGTAGAGCGCCTGCGTGTCCACGGGCACGCACGTCATGGCGGCCGCGGACGTGACCGGGTCGGTCCGCGTCACGACGGGCGTGAGCCGGTGCAGGGCGCCGAGCGAGCCGTGCCGGAGCGCGTCAGTCACCGGTGGCTCCGCCGCCCGTTTGGGTGAAGCGCGCGCGCGTGACCTGACGCGCCACGAGGCTGATCGCGAGCACGAGCACGATCAGCACGAGCGCGCCGCCCCAGGCCTGCGCGCGCCAGTCGTCGTACGGACTCGCCGCATAGTTGTAGATCTGGAGCGGGAGCGCGGCGATGGGCCGGTCGAGCCGCAGCGACCAGTACGGCGTGCCGAACGCGGTGAAGAGGAGCGGCGCGGTCTCACCGGCAACGCGCGCCACGGCCACGAGCGCGGCGGTCACGATGCCGGGGAGCGCGGTGCGCAGCACGATCGTGAGCGACGCGCGCCAGCGGGTGAAGCCGAGGGCGAGCGCGGCTTCGCGCAGCGAGGAGGGCACGAGTCGCACCATCTCCTCGGTGGCGCGGGTCACGATCGGAATCATGATCGCGCCGAGCGCCAGGCCGCCGGCGAGCGCGGAGAATGTGCCGCTCGGCCGGACCACGAGCTCCCAGGCGAAGATGCCGAGCACGATGGACGGCAGGCCGCTCAGCACGTCGCTCAGATAGCGGACCACGGCCGCGAGGCGCGTGCGGCCGCGTTCGGCAAGGTAGAGGCCGGCGCCGAGGCCGATCGGCAGGCCGACCACGGACGCGATGGCGAGCAGCACGAAGGTGCCGGCGATGCCGTTCGCGACGCCGCCGCCGGGCACGCCGGGAGGCGCGGGCATGGCGGTGAAGAACGCCGGCGTGAGCGCGCGCACACCGCCCGCGAGCAGGTGGCCGAGGATGAACACGAGCGGCAGCAGGCTGATGAGCGCGGCGCACCAGACGAGCACGGTCATCACCGTGCCGCGGCGTCGGCGCCGGGCCATCACGGCCGCGCGGGATGAGGACCGCATGGTCATGCGGCGTGTTCCATCCGCCACACGAGCCAGCGCGCGATCGCGTTCACCACGAGCGTGATGGCGAGCAGGATGCCGGCCACGGCCATGAGCGCGGAGAGGTGCAGATCGTCGGAGGCTTCGGCGAACTCGTTCGCGAGCAGCGACGCCATGGTATAGGCGGGCTGGAAGAGCGACGTGGGGAACTCGTGCCGGTTGCCGATCACCATGGTGACGGCCATGGTCTCGCCGAGCGCGCGGCCGAGGCCGAGGATCACGGCGCCGATGAGGCCGGTGCGGGCGTACGGGAGCACGGCATCGCGGATCATCTCCCATCGCGTGGCGCCGAGCGCGAGCGCGGCTTCCCGCTGCGAGCGCGGCACGGCCTGCAGCACTTCACGCGCCACAGCGGCGATGTACGGCAGGATCATGATGGCGAGCACGAGCGAGGCCGCGAGCAGGCTCGGGCCGTAGGCCGGGCCGGCGAAGATGGGGAGCGCGCGGAGGCCGAGCGTTTCGCCCACGAACGGCATGATGTATTCGCGGAGCAGCGGGACGAGCGCATAGAGCGCCCAGAGCCCGTACACCACGCTCGGGATGGCGGCGAGCACGTCCACGAGCATCGCGACAGGGCGGCGCAGGCGCACCGGGGCGAGCTCGGTGACGAAGATGGCCACGCCGATGGCGAGCGGGGTGGCGAGGGCGAGGGCGAGCAGGGAGGAGACGAGGGTGCCCGCGATGGCGGCCAGCGCGCCGAACTCGCCACGGGCCACGTCCCAGGTGCGCCCGGTCACGAGATCAGCACCTACCGTGGTCAGGGCGGGCCACGCCGACCGGGTGATGATCAGGGCGACGAGCAGCAGCAGGACGGGCACGGCCACGGCGCAGGCCGTGATGGCCGCGGCGTAGATGCGGTCGCCGCGCGGGGACGGCGGGTGGGAAGCGGCCGGGAGCGGGGGGCTCATGGGTGAATTCTACCCGCGCCGAAAGAGGTCCCGTCTACCGGATCGTAACGGATGGGTCACGGCGGGAGCCGCCGGCCTTGCCGGGGGGGGGTCACCGCTCCGCCGAAAAGAGAATCACCGCCCGGCGGGCGCCGCGGCGGACTGTTCGCGGAGCATGCCGAGCACGCGTTCGGCAAGGGATTCGGGGAGCGGCTCGTAGCCCAGCCGGCGCGCGGTTTCGTCTCCCTGTGCCAGCGACCATTCGATCAGGTCGAGCAGGGAACGGGTCTTGTCGGCCCCGATGTGCTCGGGGGCGAGCAGCAGCCAGGTGAACGACGCGATGGGGTAGGCCTGGGGGCTCGGCGCGTTCACGATCGAGAGCCGGAGGTCTTCCGGCTCACCGGCGGCGTCGAGGGCGCTCATGGCCGCGGCGGCGATCTCGAAGGCGGACGGCGCCACGAAGCGGCCGGAGGCGTTCTGCAGCAGGGCCACGGGGAGGCGGTTCTGCCGCGCGTAGGTGGCCTCGACATAGCCGATGGCGCCCGGCATCTGCTTCACCTGGCCGGCCACGCCCTCGTTCCCCTTGCCGCCGAGTCCCACGGGCCAGCGCACGTCCTTGCTGCGCCCCGGGCCGGCGGCCCAGTCCGGGCTCACGCGGGTGAGATAATCGGAAAAGATGAACGACGTGCCGCTGCCGTCGGAGCGGTGCACGATGAGCACGTCGCGATCGGGAAGCGTCGCGTCGGGGTTGTGGGCCGCGATGCGGGGGTCGTCCCAGCGCGTGATGCGTCCGAGGAACAGGTCGGCGAGCACGTCGGGCGGGAGCCGGAGGGGGCGCGTGAGCCCCGGCACGTGATAGGTGAGGGCGACGGCGCCGAGCACGGTGGGGACGTGCAGCACGCGGCCGCCGGGCACGCGCGCGATCTCCTCATCGGTCATGGGCACGTCGGTGGCGCCGAAGTCCACGGTGCCGGCGATGAGCTGGCGGATGCCCCCGCCGGAGCCGATGGACTGGTAGTTCACGCGCACCCCCGTCTCCTCGGCGTACTGGTTGAACCAGCGCGCGTAGAGGGGATAGGGGAACGTGGCGCCGGCGCCGAGCAGGTCGACATTTCCCCGGCCTCGCGGCATGGCGTCGTCGCCGGTGCGGCTCGAGGCGTCGCGGCAGGCGGCCGCGGCCACGAACAGCGGGAGGACGAGCGCCGCGAACCGGATGCGGGCGCGGAAGCTCACAGACCGTTGGTGAAGCTCATGAGCTTGAAGATACCATCACGCTCGATGATGTGGCTCACGAGCCAGGTCGTGTCGCGCCGGCCGCCGACATCGCGGACGATGCCGCAGGGGCCGTGGATGGTGTTCGCGCCGGCCGTGCGGGTTTCGCGGACACAAGTCGTGCCGCGCACGGTGGAATCGGACGCCTCGGCGCGTGCGAGCGCACGGGCGAGTCCGCGTCCGCCGTTGTTGGAGAGCAGCAGCCAGGAGATGGCCGGCTGCATGCCGCTGTCGGCTTCGCCGCTCTCCGGAAACCAGAGATACGCGAACTCGGGTTTCGAGACCACGAGCGGCGTGAGTGCGAGGGTGTCGCCGCGCGCGAGCGCGGCCCAGTAGCGCCGGAGCAGGGCGTCCGTGGACGGGGCACCGCCCGAGAGCTGCGTCACCGGGACGCCACCGGCCTCGGCCTGGAAGCGGCGAAGGGCTTCCTCGGGTGGAAAGATGCTGTCGATCACGTACCCCGGCGTCTTCACGAGCGAATCGCGTGACGCGATCAGCGTCCCGTCGCTCCGCCATTCCACCATGGCCGGATCGATGCCCGGTGGAATGGGCTGGCGGACGGCGCCGGGTTCGAGTGTGGTGGTGTCGTGCGCCATCGCGTAGGCGCGACGCGCGGCCTCCTGGTCACGGCCGCAGTTCGCGGCCGTGACCAGGAGGAGTGCAACGAGAGCGAGCGAACCCGCGGAACGCATGCGGTGCATCAGTTGCGGTAGTAGGTGGTCCAGCCCGCATACCACGGGTCGGTGGACGTGGGATCGATGGCGCCGATGTACGCGGTGCCGGCCATCGTGCCGCCGAAGAAGTTCGTGACGCGCTGCGGAATGCGGCCGGGGAGCGTGGCGCCCGTGCCGCCTTCGCGCAGCAGCGATCCGGTGGCCGGACGCCAGTCGAAGGCGAACCCGTTCGGAATCGTGGCGGTCGCCGCCGGCACGTTCGCGAAGAGCGTGTGCGCGGCCGTGGCGGTGGTCCGGATGGCGTTGCTGGCGAACTTGTCGGCCTGCCCGAAGCGGTTGGACGCGCCCGCCGCATCGAAGTCCCGCGCGTTGTTCGCGAGGACGAGATTGCGGACGTTCAGGGAGTCTTCCGTGAGCCGCTGGTTCGTTTCCGGATCGAAGACGGAGATCGCCGCTTCGGGCCAGCGCGCGAGCACGCCGTTCATCCACACGCCGCCGGTGCCGCGGCGGAGATTGGCGCCGAGGCCGCCGTCGCCGCCGGGACGCACGGGGAGCACGCCGTCACCGGGGCCGACGAGCGTGAAGTTGGCGAACACCGGCATGGTGTAGGGCGTGGAGTTGAAGCCCTGCGCGCAGGTGCCCGAGGCCGATCCGCAGCCGTCGATCTCGAAGCCGCTCTGTTCGGCGGAGAGAGCGCCGGGGTTGCCCGGACGCGGCGAGACGCGCGGTCCGGTCTGCAGGCCGATGATGTGCTGCACGCGGCCGCGATATCCTTCGGCGGCGTCGAAGTGATCGTCACCCGCTTCGTACGACACGAGGTAGCGGCCGTCCACCGTGCCGCCGAACCATTCGAACATGTCGTCCAGGCCGCGGATGGCCTGCAGGTACTCCATGCGCGTGCCGCTGCCCACGGCATACATGGAGAAGGAGTTGAGCTCCACGTTCAGGATCGCGGCGGCGCCGGCGAACTCCACGCGCACGTAGCGATAGTCGCCCGAGTTGTCGGCATCGTTGGTGCCGCCGTTCCAGCTGATCGTGTCGGCCGGCGCGGGGCCTTCCACCACCGTGCGGCCGGTGCGGTTGGAACGCGCGTTGCCCACGATGATGAGCCCGCCCCAGTCACCGGGGAAGCGCTGCCCTTCCGGAGCCGCGGAGGTCATGATGATGGGCGCTTCGCGCGAACCCACGGCGTTGATGCGCGCGCCGCGCAGCACGATCAGCGCCACCACCGGCGGCGCCTGGCCGGGCGTGATCGGCCCGCCGATGATGCGCGTGCCGGGCTGGATGGTGAGCGTGGCGCCGTTGGCCACGGAGATGATGCGCGTGAGCTGATAGACGTTGTCCGACGTCCACGTGGTGGCCGTGGTGATGTCGGCCGTGACCTGCACGGTGGCGCGATCGGACGTGCGCACCGTGGCTTCGGCGGAGAACGGTCCTTCGTCGGCGTTGCGGATGGCACGCACACGGAACCGGTATTCGGTTTCGGGGGCGAGCCCGGTAACGACGAGCTCCGTGGCCGTGGCCGTGCCGGCCGGCGCGAAGGCGCCGGTGCCGGCGGCCTGCTCGACGGCATACGACGTGGCGCTCTCGACGGCCGACCAGGTGACGCGAATGCTCGTGGGCGACGGGGACGTGCCCGCCACGCCGGCCGGCGCGGTGAGGGCCGGCGGCGGTGGCGGATCGGTGGGGCCGTCTTCGCTGCACGCAGCGACGACGAGGAGACAGGCAAGAGCGCCGAACGTCGGGAGCCGGCGTGTCGAAGCGAAGGACATGAGCAACCTGTGCGTGGACGTTGAAGGGGACATGGGGTACTGCTCCATGCTTCAGGCTACCGTTGCACTGTCATGCTCCGGCGACCGTCAGGTCACGAACGGGTCACCGCCGCCACTGCACGCCGAGCGACGCGCTGCGTCCGAGGCGGTACGATTCGCGTGTCACGGGACCCTGCGTGAGGCGGAACGGCGCGTCGAGCAGGTTGCGCGCGTCCATGCGCCACGTCCACCGATCGCCGAGGGGCAGGCGCACCGAGAGATCGACGAGGTGGCGCGGCTGTTCGTAGACGTCGGGGAAGGGAATCGTGCCGGCGCTGTAGATGCGCTCGCCCACCGCGGACCAGAGCAGCGTGGCCGACGCGCCGCTGGAGCGGCCGGTGTACGTGGCGCCCGCGTTCACCACCCACGGCGCCTGCCCCATCATGGGGCGGTTGGCGTTGGTGTTGGACGAGGCGTCGCCGCCCACTTCGATGTCGCTCCGCATGAGCGTCACGTTGCTGAACAGGGCGAGTGGCTCGAGCACGTCGGCGATGCCGCCGAGTCCCTTGCGGGCCTCGAGCTCGATGCCGACGTTGTTCGCGGCCGCGGCATTGAAGAACGACACGAACGGCTGGCCGCCGGTGGAGAGGTCGATGCGTTCGATCGGCCGGTCGAAGCGCTTCACGAACGCGCCGATGCTGAGCACTTCGCCGGCGTTCGGGAACAGCTCGTACTTCACGTCGTAGCTCTGGATGAGCGTGCGCACGAGGTCGGCGTTACCGCGCGTGATCTGGCCGCCCACGACCTCGAGGTACTGCACGGGCGAGAGCTCGCGGTACTCGGGGCGCGCCAGCGTCTGCGAGGCGGATGCGCGCAACTGGCTGCGGTCGCCGGTCTTCACGTTGAGCACGAGCGCGGGGAGCAGGTCGGTATTGTTCAGCCCGGAGTTGAACACGCTGGTGTTCGACAGCGACGTGGTCACGTCGATGACGGCGTGCTCCACGCGCGCGCCGCCGATGAGCCGGACGCGCGATCCGAACGGCACCTCGAGCATGGCGTAGCCGGCCGTGATCCGCTCGTCCGCGTCGTAGACGCCGTCTTCGGCCACGTTGATGATGTTGAAGATCTCGTCGTTCGCGCCGGTGAAGCGGCCATCGAAGAGGTCTTCCGCGGGGCGCGTGCGGTCGGCGAGCGGCACGAACGTGGACACGATGCTGAACTGCCGGTTGACGGCCGACCGCGACGTGGTGCGGTACGTGCCGCCGAGCTTGACCGCGGGCGCATCGCCGCCGGAGCGGAGGGCGATCCGGTAGTTGCTGCCGGCGCTCCAGTTGCTCTCCCGGAGATCGCCGAAGGTGCGGCGCGCCACGTCGGGATTGCCGTCGCTCCATGCGAACGGCTCGCCGGCGCCGAAGCGGGCGTACACGAGGTCGGAGCGGTCGGGTTCCTTGCGGATCACACCCGCCGACGAGAGCGTCCAGTCGAGCTGCTGGCGCTCGCCGAGCGTGTGTTCGCCCTTGAGCTGCGAGCTCCGGATGGCGCGTTCCACGTAGCGCAGCGTCTGCCGTTCGATCACGGCCTGCGAGAAGGAGAACGCCTCGCCGGACGTGCGGCGCGCTTCGCTGTCGGCGCTGCGGGTGTAGGTGTTGTTGAGCGACAGGCGCGTGCCGCGCGTGACGAGGCTGCTCAGGTTGAACATGCCGCCCCACGACACGCCGCGGCTGCCGCCCTGGCCGGACCAGGATTCGAGCACCTGCGGCGCGCCGTCGCGCTGCACGGGGTTGGCCTGATAGTCGTCGGCGCGGATGTCCTGGCTCGCGGCGTACGTGAGCGACGCGAGATAGCCGACGCGGAGGCCGAACACCGGATCCTGTCCGCCCACCGACACGCCGAACGATCCGTTCGGGAGTCCGGTTTCGCGGAGCGGGGTCCAGGAGTTGCGGAGCGAGTTGATGGCGCTGTTGATCGCGGGACGCGAGGTGAGCTGGCCCACGGCGTTCGCCGACGCGAGCTGCGCGGGAAGCGGACGGGCGCCGGCGCCGAAGCCGAGCCATTCACTGCCGGCGCGGGGCGCGGTTTCCACGGCGCGGCCGGTGGCGAGCTCGTTGCCGCCGAGCGAGGCGGAGAAGGTCACGATGCGGCGGGCGGGGAACTCGCGCGTGCGGATGTCCACCGAGGCGCCGGAGAAGTCGCCGGAGAGATCGGGTGTGAACGTCTTGCTCACATTGATGGCCTGCAGCAGTCCCGACGGGAACATGTCGAGCGGCACGAAGCGCTTCTCGGGCTCCGGGCTGGGGAGGCGCGCGCCGTTCAGGTTGGTGACGGTGTAGCGTTCGCCGAGTCCGCGCACGAATACGCTGCGGCCGTCCTGCACGGTCACGCCGCTCACGCGCTGGATGGCCTTGGCCGCGTCGCTGTCGGGGCTCTTGCCGATCTGCTCCGCGGTGACGGCGTTCACGATGCCGGTGGCGGTGCGCTGGGCATCGAGTGCGGCGTTCACGGTGCCGCGTTCGGCCGCGGCCGACACGGTGACGGCGGAGAGCTCGAGGTTGGCCGTGGACAGGGTGATGTCCTGTTCCACCACGCCGTCGGCCGAAAGCATGAGGCCGGTGACGGTCTTGGGCGCGTATCCGATGCGGCGTGCCTGCAGCGTGACGGTGCCGGCGGGCACGCGCGGGATGTTGTAGCGGCCGTCGACGCCGGTGGTGGTACCGATGGTGGTGCCGACCACGTTCACGCCGGCGCCGGCGATGGGCTGACCGGTTTCGGCATCCAGCACCAGGCCGGTCACGCGTCCGAACGTTGTGGGCTCCTGCGCCGTAGCGGTGGCAGGATGGAACGTGAACGCCAGGACCAGCAGACCGACGAACATCCGCGCGCTGCTCCATGGAGTGCGCAGCAGAGTCGGGGAGAACGACGAACGATGACACATGAACATGCGGCGGTTCCGGAAAGGTGGTTCGCGCCCGCGACGGCGACCCGCCGTGGACATGGCGCAATCTTCGTGACGCAGGTTTCGGGAACCGCACGGATGCGCAACGATCGTGTCACGAGCGGAAGCGCCGGTTTCGGCCGTTCGGGGCGTCCGTGGGGCCAAACGGAATGGCTCGCCCCCGTTGCGGCAGGGGCCGGGTCGTTGCACCTTCGCAGGCAATGACCAAGCAATCCTCTCCTCCCCGGGCGCGGAGCGCCGACCCCAGCCGGGCGCGTCTGGTCGCGCTGCCGGCCTCGTCTCCCGCACCGATGGATCTGCCGTCGGACCTCGACGCGGCACTGACGACCGCGGCCTCGATGCTCCGGTCGTCCGAAGTGGTCACGGTGCTCACCGGGGCCGGCGTATCGGCGGAAAGCGGCATTCCCACGTTCCGGGACGCGCTCACGGGGTGGTGGGCGCGCTACCGGCCGGAAGAGCTGGCCACGCCGGAGGCCTTTGCGGCCGATCCGGCCCGGGTGTGGGGGTGGTACGCGCTCCGCCGGGCCATGGTGCGGAACGCGCAGCCCAACCCGGCCCACGAGGCGCTGGCGTATCTGGCCCGCCGCCTGCCGCGGTGCACGCTCCTCACGCAGAACGTGGACGGGCTGCACGAGGCGGCCGGCCACCACGAGGTGGTGTCGCTCCACGGCAGCCTCATGCGGGTGCGATGCAGCGCCGGCTGCTCCCCCGCGTTCGACGCGCCGGAGTCGATGGACGCCGATCCTTCGCAGGCCGGGCCGCTCAAGCCGCCCCGCTGTTCGGCCTGCGGCGCGCCGCTCCGCCCCGACGTGGTGTGGTTCGGCGAGCCGCTGCCCGAGGCCGCGCTCGCGCGGGCGCGGTCGGCCACGTTCGCCTGCGACGTGTTCCTGTCGGTGGGCACGAGCAACATGGTGGAGCCGGCGGCCTCGCTGCCGTGGCTCGCGGCATCGCACGGCGCCACGGTGCTCGTGATCAACCCCACGATGCAGGGGCAGCGGTCGGGGCCGTCGATCGTGCCGCTCGTGGGGACGGCGTCGGCGCTGCTGCCGCGGCTGATGGCGCGGGCGTGGCCTGCACGGGGGCGCTGACGGGCGTCAGCGCGAAGGGGCGGGGGGCCGCGGTTCGCGAAGGAGCGAGGGGCCCGCGTTTTTATGGAGGCGTCAGCGCTCGGCGGGGGGCAGGAGCACGGCGATGGTGGTGCCCACGCCGGCGGTGCTTTCCGCGCGCACACGTCCGCCATGCGCTTCGGCCAGGTGCCGCACGATCGACAGGCCGAGTCCAGTGCCGCCGGCTTCGCGTGACCGCCCGGGGTCGGCCCGGTAGAACCGCTCGAAGATGCGCGGCAGGTGCTCTTCCGGAATGCCGGTGCCGGTGTCGCGCACGCCGAGCCACACCCCTTCGTCCGTGCGCTCGGCGAAGAGCATGACGCTGCCGGCGCTCGTGTGCCGGAGCGCGTTTTCGGTGAGATTGCTCAGGATCTGGCGCGCGGCCGTGGGGTCGATGTACACGGTGCGCGTATCTTCGGCGATCTCGGCGTCGAGCACGACGCCCTTGGCCTCGGCCTGCTCGCGGAGCGGCGCGATGATTTCGGTGACGAGCGCGCGCACGTCGAGATCGCTCGCGTTCGGCAGCCAGCCCCCGGATTCGATGCGGGAGAGATCGAGCAGATCGTCGACGATGCGCTGCATGCGGCGCACGTTCGCGGCGGTCATGCCGAGGAACTGCCGCCGGAGGTCGGGCGGGAGCGCGTCGTCGGTGAGCGTTTCCACGAACCCGGACACCACGGTGAGCGGCGTGCGCAGTTCGTGCGACACATTGGCCACGAAATCGCGGCGCACCGCTTCGAGACGGCGGAACGGCGTGAGATCGTAGAGCGCGAGAATCGCGCCGCCGTCGGGGAGCGGGCGGGCCGTGAGCGAGAGCGTACGATCGTCCACGCGCACGTCCGACGGCATGACGTCCTCGCCGCGGAGCACGGCCGCGAGCGCCTCACGCAGTGTGCGGTCCCGCGGCAGATAGTCGGCGGGAAACGGCACCTCGTCGCGCAGGCGCAGGATGCGCCGCGCCGTCTGGTTGATGCGCACCACGCGCTGGCGGGCATCGAGCGCGACCACGCCTTCGTTGAGCGATTCGGTGAGCGCGACGAGCCGCGCCTCCTCGGCCTGCAGCGCGTTCAGCCGGGTCGTGGACTCGTCGGAGAGACGGCGGATGGCGTCGGCGAGATCGGCCACGTCGCCGGTGCCGAGCAGCGGAAGACGGCGGGACGGGTCGCCGTCGGCGACGGCACACGCGGCATCGCGGAGCGATTCGACGGGGCGTCCGATCGCGCGCGCGATCTTCCACACCGCGAAGGATCCGCCGGCGAGCGCGGCGAGCACGGCGAAGGCGATGTCGCGTCGTATCAGATACAGCACGGCGTCCACGGCCGCGGCGTCGTTGGCGGGGCGGAGCGACTGCACGCGCTGCGGCATGCGCCAGGCCATCGCCACGCCGATCACGCCGGCGACGGCGATCACGACCACGACCATGGACAGCGTGAGACGACGGGTCAGGCGCACGCGATCGCCGGGCGCGTCAGGGGGATCAGGCGCCGCGTGCCTGCGGCGCCGAGCGCAGCCGGTATCCGAACCCGCGCACGGTCTCGATCAGGTCGCCGGCCACGCCGAGCTTGGCGCGCAGGCGCTGCACGTGCATGTCGACGGTGCGGGTCTGGATGTCGGGCGCCGCTTCCCAGACGGTTTCGAGCAGATGACTCCGCCCCTGCACGCGGCCGCGTCGTTCGGCGAGCGTGAGGAGCAGCTTGTATTCGGTGGCCGTGAGGTCGACGGGCTGTTCGTCCACCTGCACGCTGAGCGCGGCGCGGTCGATGCGGATGGGGCCGATGGCGAGCACGTCGGCATCGGCCACGGGCACCTGCGTCATGCGCCGCAGGATCGCGCCCACGCGCAGCACGAGCTCCTGCGGCGAGAACGGCTTGGTGAGGTAGTCGTCGGCGCCGAGCGACAGGCCGCGGATGCGATCGGCCTCCTCGCGGCGCGCGGTGAGCATGAGCACGGCGACGTCGCGCGTGGCCTCGTCGGCGCGGAGGGCTTCGAGCACGTCGAAGCCGGACATGCCGGGAAGCATGAGATCGAGCACGGCGAGGGCAGGGCGTTCGCGCCGGGCGAGCTCGATGGCGTCCTGTCCGCCGGCGGCGGTGGCCACGCGGTAGCCGGCCTTGGCGAGGTGGTAGGCGACGAGGGCGACGATCTCGGGTTCGTCGTCCACGACGAGCACCCGGTCGGCGGGCGCGCGATCGGCGGCCGGCGCGATCATGCGCCCACCGGCGTGCCGCGGCCGGCGAGGCGGCGCTGGATCTTGGCGACGATCATTTCGATGGCCACCGTGTTGCTGCCGCCGCGCGGGACGATGAGATCGGCATAGCGTTTGCTCGGTTCGACGAACTGCAAGTGCATCGGCTGGACCGTGGACAGATATTGATCGAGAATCGAGTCCAGCGACCGGCCGCGGGCCGCCATGTCGCGGCGGATGCGCCGGATGAGCCGGATGTCCGGATCGGCGTCCACGTAGACCTTGACGTCACACGCGGAACGCAGCCGTTCGTCGGCGAGCAGGAGGATGCCGTCGATGACGATGACGTCGGCCGGTTCCACCTGCCGCACCAGAGCGCTCCGGGAATGGGTCGCGAACTCGTAGACCGGGGCCGCGACGGCTTCGCCGCGGGCCAGGGCTTCGAGGTGGGAAGCCAGCAGCGCGAAGTCGAAGGCGTCAGGGTGATCCCAGTTGACGTGGTGGTGCAACTCGTGGCGCGAGAGATGGGAGAAGTCCCGGTAGTACGCGTCCATTTCGATGAACGCGACCGAGGCCTGGCCAAGCGCCTCGGCGACCTTGCGGGCCACTGTGGACTTTCCGGATCCCGTACCGCCTGCGATTCCGATGATGAGCGGTTTCACGCCACGGGGAAGGGTGCGGGTGGGCGGTGATGGGACGGCGACGATCGTGTCACAGAAATGTATCGGCGGGCGGGGGAGGGTGATTGGCGGCAATTGCAGCGGGGGCGGTGGGCGGTGGGCAACAGCGGCGATAGCCAATCGCCCATGGCCCATTGCCGTGGTGTGCTTCGTCCCATCGCCCGTTCGGCCGGTTCCCGTTTGGCCATTCGGCCGGGCCCGCTTCGGACAAGGGCATCAGAGAGCCGGTGTCAGCCTGACGGACGGCCACGAGATGGAGGCCGTTTGAACCGGCCGGATAGGCTATTGCCCATTGCCTATCGCCCCATTTTATATCCATCTAACCGGATAAATGAATATATTGTTCACGGGGCGATGGGCCATAGGCCATGGGCTTCCCGGGAGTTGCACGGCTCCGAGATCGCATCGATGCCCGCCCGGCTGCCATTGCACCGTCGCGCCTCTGTCCGAAGCGGGCCCGGCCGAATAGCCAAACGGGAACCGGCCGAACGGGCGATGGAGCGAAGCGCACTGCGGCCATGGGCCATGGGCCATGGGCGATGGTCCACCGCCCACCCCCATCGTCCATCCCACCGCCCACCGCCACCGCCCATCCTGCCGCCCACCAGACCCCAGCTCGCCCACCCTCCCGGCAACGGAACGGATACGGATCGCGGACAGTGGTTCCCGCGCGCCCGGGTGCGGCACTACCATTTCCTCATGCCACGCCTCCTGCTCCTCCTCGCGATCGCCGCGGCCTGCGCGCCGGCCACTCAGCGCGCCGACGGTGACTCCACCGAAATCCTCATCGCCGCCACGACCGACGTCCACGGCAGGCTGCGCGGCTGGGACTACCAGGCCGACCGGCCGGATTCCACACGCGGCCTGGCCCGCGCGGCCACGGCCGTGGATTCCCTCCGCGCCGCGCACCCGGATCGTGTCGTGCTCGTGGATGCGGGCGATCTGTTCCAGGGCAACCCGCTCACCTACGTGGCCTCGCGTGTGGCGCCGCCGCCATCACAGCACCCGGTGATCGCCGCCATGAACGTGCTGCGCTACGACGCGGCGGCGATCGGCAATCACGAGTTCAACTACGGCGTGGACACCTGGGAACGCGCCATGGCGCAGGCACGCTTTCCCTTCCTGGCCGGCAACGTGCGCGCGCGCGACGGATCGCCACGCTATCCCGGGATCGCGCGCATCGAACGGGATGGCGTGCGCATCGCCATCATCGGCGCCACCACGCCCGGCTCCATGATCTGGGACCGGGCCAACCTCGCCGAGGCCGGGCTTACTATCCGCGATATCGTGCCGTACGTGCGCGAAGCCGTGGCCGAAGTGCGGGCCAGCTCCGACCTCGTGGTCGTGGTGATGCACAGCGGGCTCGACGGCGCGTCGAGCTACGACGAAGCCGCGTCGGGCGTGGGGCCCGAGAACGTGGCCGGTGTGGTGGCGGCGGAAGTCGACGGCATCGATCTCGTGGTGTTCGGCCATTCGCACCGCGAAGTCGTGGACTCGCTCGTGGGCACCACGCTCGTGGTGCAGCCGCGCAACTGGGCCACCACGGTCGCGGTCGCGCGCTTCGGCCTGGTGCGCGAGAGCGGACGCTGGCGTGTCGCGTCGCGCAAGGGCGAGTCGATCCGGCTCACGAACGTCGCCGAATCGCCCGCCGTGGTGAACGCCGTGCGCACCGCGCACGAACGGGCGCTCGCATGGGTCAAGGAACCGCTCGGCAGCACCACCGTGGCATGGCGCTCCGACAGCGCGCGCGTGGCCGACGTGCCGATCGTGGACTTCATGCTGTCGGTGATGCGCCGTTCGGCCAACGCCGATCTCGCGGCCACGGCCGCGTTTTCCCTCGACGCCGCCTTCGAGCCCGGGCCGATCACCATGGCGCAGCTCGCGCGCCTCTATCCCTACGACAACACGCTCCGCGCCGTGCGCGTGAGCGGCGCGCAGCTCCGCGCGTATCTCGAACATTCCGCGCGCTATTTCCGCACGCTCGCGTCCAACGGCACGCCGCCGGCCGGCGGGCTCGTGGACCCCGGCATTCCCGGCTACAACTTCGAGATCCTCTCCGGCGTGGAGTACGTGCTCGACATCTCACGCCCCGCGGGACAGCGCGTGACCACGCTCCGCCGGAACGGGCGCGACGTGGCGCCCACGGATTCCTTCACGCTCGCGCTCAACAACTACCGGGCCGAAGGCGGCGGCGGATTCAGCATGCTCGCCGGCGCACCCGTGGTCTACGACGAGGGACGCGACATCCGCGACCTCCTCGTGGAGGAGATCCGGCGCGTGGGCACGCTCGATCCCGCCGTGTACGCCGAACGCAACTGGCGCCTCGCGCCGGCGTCGGCCGTGACGCACGGGTACGCGGCGCTCAACCGCACCCGGGAAGCGGAAGCCCGTGGCACGTCCACCACGACCGCGCCCTCCGCTGCCTCGACCACGCCTGCCACCGCCGCCACCGACGGCCGCGGGCTCGCCACGGCCGCGCCGCGCGTGCCGGCGAACACGCGCGTGCTGCGCGTGGTGTCCACCAACGACGTGCACGGCACGCACCAGCCGCGCCCCGATGCGCAGGGCGTGCTGCGCGGCGGCGCGGTGCCGCTCGCGGCGGCGATCGCCAAGGCGCGCCGAGAGTGCACCGGCGGCTGCGAACTGCTGCTCGTGGACGGCGGCGACATGTTCACCGGAACGCCCGGCTCCGACTGGCAGTTCGGTCGGCCCATGGTGGAGCTCATGAACACGCTCGGCTACACCGCCGCAGCGCTCGGCAATCACGAGTTCGACTACGGACGCGACACGATGTACGCCCGGTTCCGCGAAATGCGCTTCGCCGTGCTCGGCGCGAACGTGCGCGGGCGGGACGGCGCGCTGCCGCGCTGGGTGCGTGCCGACACCATCGTGGAACGGGCCGGTGTGAAGGTGGGAATCGTGGGTGCCGCGGGCACGCATACGTCCGGCAGCACCAAGGCCATGCACGTGGACGATCTCACGTTCCTCGATCCCGCGCCGGTGGTGAGCGAGCACGTGCGGTCGCTGCGTGCGCGTGGGGCGCAGGTGGTGGTCGTGGTCATCCACGACGGCGGGCGCTGCGAACGCAACGCGCCCGATACGTGCAGCGGCTCGGTGTTCGACTTCGTGCGCGGTCTCACGGAGCGTCCGGACCTCGTGGTGGCCGGCCATTCGCACACCATCTTCGATGCGCGCGTGAACGGCGTGCCGATCGTGCAGGCGTCGTCGAGCGGGCGCGCGATCACGGTCACCGACATTCCGCTCGACGGCCCCGACCGCGCAGCGCGCACGGCGGTGCGCGACGTGTTCGGGGATTCCGTGGCAGGCGCCGATCCGGCCGCCACGCGCATCGTGGAGCGGTCGCTGGCCGTGGTGGGGCCGCGGCTGTCGGAAACCGTGGCCACGATCGCCACCGATCTCCGCCGGGAAGGCACCGAATACGGAATCGGCATGCTGCTCGTGGACGCCATCCGGATGGTGGGGCGCGGCGATATCGCCATCTGGAACAACGGCGGCATCCGGGCCAATCTCTCCGCGGGCACGGCCACCATGGGCGCCCTGCACGAGATCGTGCCGTTCGCGAACCAGCTCGTGCGCGTGCAGGTGCGCGGCCGCGATCTCAAGCGGCTGCTCGACAACTCCTTCTACAAGTCGCGCGGGCCGGATCTCCACGTGAGCGGCCTGATCGTGACCTGGAACGCGGACCGCCGGGAAGGGGACCTCGTGGAGCGGATCACGCTCCCCGACGGACGTGCAATCGATCCGGTCGCCGTCTATACTGTGATCATGAACGATTACATGTACGGCGATCCGGACAGCATCCGCGGCGTGCCGTTCGTGGCTGGCGACGTGCTGCCGGTGCGCGATATCGATGCGTTCGCGCAGTATCTGCGCTCGCTGCCGCAGCCGGTCCGGACGCCCACCGACAGCCGGGTGCGCGCGGCGGGTGCGCCGTGAGCGACTCCGTCATGCCTGGCGACGGGAACACCGCCGGAAACGACGGCGTCCGCGAACCTGCCACGGTGCGGGCGTACGTGAACGAACGGGGCGTGTCCGTGGCGCCGGGCGCCACGGCGCTGGACGCGGTGCGGGCGTTCGACGCACACGAGGCCGATGCGCTGGCGGGCGGCACGCGCCGGCTCATGGACAGCCGCGGCCTGCCCGTGCCGGCCGACAGCCCGGTTCACGGCGGCGCGATCTATCGCCTGCTGCCGGTGCGCGAGCGTGCGGTTCCTGCCGCGGAGGGCGCGGCGTGACGATCTCCGCCCTGTCGTACGCGCTCATGCAGCGGCTGCCGAAAGCCGAGCTGCACGTGCACCTGGACGGCTCGCTGCGTCCGGCCACGCTGCACGATCTCGCCTTCACGCGTGGCGTTCCGCTTCCCGTGTCCGACGTGGAGTCCCTCGGCGCCTACATGCGCGTGGACGACGCGCGGCACCTGGAGGACTATCTCGCGCGCTTCGAGATGACGCTCGCCGTGATGCAGGACGCCGAGTCGCTCGAGCGCATCGCGCACGAGCTCGTGATCGATTCCGCCGAGGACGGCGTGCGCTACGTGGAAGTGCGCTACTGCCCGTGGCTCAACACGCGCGGCGGCCTGTCGCTCGACGAGGTGGTGGCCGCCGTGCGCCGCGGGCTCGTGCGCGGCGAGCGCGAGACGGGCACGACGGCGCGCACGATCATCTGCGCGCTCCGCAATCTCGGCGCGGCGCATGCCCGCGCGATGGCCGACGTGGCGGTGGCGCACAAGCACCTCGGCGTGGTGGCGTTCGATCTCGCGGGCGCCGAAGCGGGGCATCCGGCCCGCGAGTTCGCGGAGGCGTTCGCGTATGCGCGGTCCCACGATCTCGCGGTCACCGTGCACGCGGGCGAGGGAGACGGCGCGGAGTCGATTCGTGAAGCGGTGCACCTGTGCGGCGCGCAACGCATCGGCCACGGGACGCGCCTGGGCGAAGATCCGTCGCTGCTCGCCTGGGTGCGCGACCGGCGGATCGCCCTCGAAGTCTGCCCCACGAGCAACGTGCAGACGCGCGTGGCCGAAACGTTCGGCGCGCATCCGCTCGCCGCGCAGCGCGAGGCGGGCGTGGTGATCACGCTCAACACCGACAACCGGCTCATGAGCGGCGTCACGCTCACCGAGGAATACGCGCGCTGCGCGGAGCACTTCGGCTACGATCTGGCCACGCTCGGGGACATCTCGCTGGCCGCCTTCGACGCGTCCTTCCTGTCGTGGCCCGAGCGGCGGGCGCTCCGTGACGCGGCCGCGCGCGACATCGAACAACTGATCCGCGAGGCGGCCGACGTGTCCGACCTGGTGAGCGGCAAGGAGGCAATGGCATGACGGCGCCGTTTCGCACGGGCACGATGCCCGTTCCGATCGAGGGGCCGGGCATGTACGAAGCGCAGCGTGCGGCGCACGCCATCCGTGCGCGCGTGGGCGCGTCGTTCATCGAACCCGTGTGCGGTATCGTGCTCGGCAGCGGGCTCGGCGGGCTCGCCGAGCAGATGACCGATGCCGTGCGCATTCCGTTCGCGGATGTGCCGGGGTTTCCGCCCACCACGGTGGCGGGGCACGCGGGGCAGGTGATCGTGGGGCTGCTCGAGGAGGTGCCGGTGGTGATGCTGGCCGGCCGGCTGCACCTGTACGAGGGGCATGCGCCGGCGCTGGCCGGCTATCCGGTGCGTGTGCTGCACGCGCTCGGCGCGCCCGTGTACGTGGCGTCGAATGCGGCGGGCGGGATCAACCGCACGTTCGAGCCCGGCGACCTCATGCTCATCGCGGATCACATCAACCTGATGTTCCGAAATCCGCTGCACGGTCCCACGCAGCCGGGTGATGTGCGGTTCCCCGACATGGCCGACCCGTACGACGCGACGCTGCGCGCGCTCATGCGCGAGGCCGCGCAGGAACTCGGCATCGATCTCAAGGACGGCGTGTACATGGGGCTGCTCGGCCCCACGTACGAAACGCCGGCCGAAGTGCGCATGCTCGAGAAGTTCGGCGCGGACGCGGTGGGCATGTCCACCGTGCCGGAAGTGATCGTGGCCGGCGCGCTCGGCATGCGCGCCGTGGCGGTCTCGCTGATCACGAACAAGGCCGCGGGACTGAGCCCGGTGCCGCTCGATCACGAGGAAGTGCTGCAGGTGGGGCGTGAAGCGGCGGGACGGTTCGAGCGACTGGTGCGGGGATTCGTGAGGCGGCTGGCGGAGCGTTCCTGAGACGGGTGGAGCGCTCCGGCCCGTGAGATCGCCCTACGCCCAGTGATTCAGCGGCCCGTGTCCGTCACCGAGCGACGGCGCGCCGAGGATCGCGCGGTACACGTAGTCGAGTGAGCTGCGCACGGCCTCGCGCATGCTGTTCCCGCGCGCGAGGTGCGCGGTGATCGCGGCGCTGAGCGTGCAGCCGGTGCCGTGCAGACTCGTGGTCTCGATCCGGGGGTGGCGAAAGTGCTCGATCTCGCCGTCGAGATAGAGCACGTCCACCATCTCCAGTCCGGGCAGGTGTCCGCCCTTGACCAGCGCGGCGCCGGCGCCGTGCACGTCCACGAGCGCGCGGGCGGCGCGCTCCATGCCGTCCACGTCGTGCACCGGCTCGTCGAGCAGCACCTGCGCTTCGTCGAGATTCGGCGTGACGAGTGCGGCGAGCGGCAGGAGCTGCTCGCGGATCGCGGCCACGGTGCCGTCGTTCACGAGCAGATCGCCGGAGGTCGCGACCATCACCGGGTCGAGCACGTACGGCGCGAGCGAGTGCTCCTGCAAGCCTTCCGCCACGGCCACGACGATGTCCACGTTGGCGAGCATGCCGCTCTTCACGGTCGTGGGGCGCAGGTCGGAGGCCACGGCCTCGAGCTGCGCGCGCACCAGGTCGCGCGACACCGCCTCCCAGGCGCTCACGCCCAGCGTGTTCTGCGCCGTGATCGCCGTGAGCACCGAGGTGCCGAACACCTGGAAGCGCTGAAAGACCTTGAGGTCGGCCTGGATGCCGGCCCCCCCGCCCGAGTCGGAACCGGCGATCGTGAGAGCGACCGGGACGGCGATGATGAACTGGGGTGTGCTGCTCACCGCGGCGCCATCACGGGCGACGGGGGCAGCGACCGGAGACGCGCCTTGAAGCGCTGGAAGGCCGGTGTATCGGTGGTGAGCGAGCGGATGATCACCGGGTCGATCTGGGCGATCATGCGCTCGGAGTCGGCCACGCGGTCTTCGGCCAGGGGGTGCGTGGAGAACATGCCTTCGAGGGCGTCGGGACGGCGCTGCCGCTCCGCGAGCAGGGTGCGGAACATGGCGGGCACGCCGCGCGGGTCGATGCCGGCCCGTATCACGAACTGGATGCCGACGCGATCGGCCTCGCGTTCGTCGTCGCGTGAGAACTTGGCGAACACGCCGCCGGCGCCGAGCTGGATGGCCGTGGACCCGAGTCCGCTGTTGCATACGGAGGGCGCGAGGATGCAGGTGGCCGCGAGCCCGACGTTGGCCTGCTGGGCCTTGGCCATCTGCTCCATGGAGTGGCGTTCGGTGACGTGGCCGATCTCGTGGCCGAGCACGCCGGCGAGTTCGGAGAGCGTTTCGGCGCGTTCGATCAGTCCGCGGTTCACGTAGATGAACCCGCCCGGCACGGCGAAGGCGTTCACTTCCTGCTGGTCCACCACGTAGAAGTGCCAGTCGAGCCCGCGCTGGTCGGCCACGCGCGCGATCGAGTCGCCGAGCACCGTGATGTACTGCGCCACCTCGGGGTCGGTGATGATGGGGAGCTGCCGGTTGATCTCGGCGGCATACTGGGCGCCCATGGCCACTTCTTCCTGCGTGGAAGCCATGCACCCCGCCACGCCGGCGGCCAGGATGGCGAGGGCGCCGCCCATGGTCAGGGTCCGCCCGCGGCGAACGGAAGAGCGCCGCGCCGTGTGCCCGCGGTTGTGTCTCGACTGTTTCTCGCGCATATCCCTCTACCTGCGCCTCGTGGGCGCGGTTGTCGGTGATCCCGCCGGTTCAACCCTGGTCCGTCCCGCTCATCCCGTTTCCGGAACTCCTGTGAAGCTGCTGTCTCTCGCGCGCGACCTCAAGCGGCGCAAGGCCCGCGAACGGCACGGCCTCTTCGTGGCCGAGGGCGTGCGCACCGTGGAGGAACTGCTCGACAGCGACCTCCCGGTCCGCGGCGCCCTGATGACCGAGGCCGCCGGCCGCGATCCACGCGTCGCCCGCATCGGCAAACGCCTGTCCGCACGGAGTATTCCCTGCGAGATAGTCGGTGAACGCGACTTCGACAGCGCCGCGGACACCGACACCCCGCAGGGGGTGCTCGCTCTCGCGGAAATACCCCGCAGGGCGCCGGAAAGTTTGACGCCCCGCGGCCTCGTGCTCGTGCTCGATGCCGTGCAGGATCCGGGCAACGTGGGCACGATCCTGCGCACGGCCGCGGCGCTGGGCGCCTCGGTGATCGTGGCCCTGCCGGGCACGGTTGACCTCTGGAACGCCAAAGTCGTCCGTAGCGCGATGGGCGCGCTGTTCACACATCCGGTGCTGCCGCTGCCGTGGGACGAGGCGGCCGCCTGGCTGCACGGCGTGCCGCTCTGGATCGCGGCGGCCGACGGCGAGCCGCTCGCGGCCGCGGCGGCCCGGCGTCCATCGGACGTTGCCCTGGTGGTGGCCAACGAGGGGGCCGGTGTGTCGTCGCACGTGGCGGCGGCCGCGGCCCGCCGGGTGGCCATTCCCATGGCGGCGGGTGCCGAATCCCTCAATGTTGCCGTGGCCACGGGCATTCTGCTGTACGTGCTCGGCACCGGTACTCCCTGACCCCGATCCCGTGTCCGCTGCGTTTCCGATCGACCAGTTCTGGCCGTTCCTGATCGCCGCCTTTGTGGTGGGCGCGTGTTTCGGCTCGTTCCTCAACGTGTGCGTGGCCCGCTGGCCGGCCGATCTGAGCGTGGTGTCTCCGCCGTCGCGCTGTCCGCACTGCGAACGGCAGATCCGCTGGCACGAGAACGTGCCGATCCTGGGCTGGCTGCGGCTCGGCGGCCGGTGCGCGGGGTGCAAGGCGCGCATCTCCCCACAGTACCCGCTCATCGAGCTCGTGGTTGCGCTGGGGTGGCTGGGCGCCGCGCTCGCCTTCGGCTTCACGTTCGAGGCGCTCCGGATCGCGGTGGTGGGCACGATCCTGCTCGGCATCGCGCTCACCGATGCGCAGCACTATCTGATCCCCGACGGTTTCACGATCACCGGGCTCCTCTTCGTGCTGGTCACGTCGGTGGTGGCCACGCTGTACTTCGACGGGCCCACGCGTTTCGCGGGGCCGTGGGAGTCCATTCTGGGCGCCTGCGTGGGCGCGGGCGCCATCCGCATCATCGGCTGGCTGGGCGAAGTGGTGCTCAAGAAGGAAGCCATGGGTTTCGGCGACGAAACGCTGATGGCGTTCGTGGGCGCGGCCCTCGGCCCGCCGCGCACGTTTCTCACCATCGTGGGCGGCGCCTTCCTGGGCGCGGTGCTCTTCCTGTGTATCGTGGGACCGATCGTGTGGGTGCGCGCGAAGCGTCGCGGCGAGCCGTTCGCGTTTCCCGACGTGCCGTTCGGCGTGTTCCTTGCGCCGGCTGCGCTCCTGGCCTTGCTTTGGGGAGATCCCCTCATCGCCTGGTACCTCGAGCGCACTCTCGGCCTGTGACCTTATTCATTTCCCGCAACAACTCCCGGCCGCTCCTCGGACGCTCACGCAGTCTCCGTGTGGCAGCGCTGCTCGCCGTACTGCTGCCGGCCGCGGCCTGTGAACGCGCGCCCAGCGTGGGCGACGGCCCGTACGCGAAGATCCTCGGACGCGCGATCCCCAAGGTGGAGCGGGCCGCCGGGCTCACGTTCAAGACCACGCCCGTGCTCGAAGCCCGCTCCCGGGACGAGGTGCGCACGTTCCTGCTGCAGCAGCTCACGAGCGCGCGCGCGCAGACGATGCTCACGGGGCAGGAGGCCGTGTACAAGCGGCTCGGGCTGATCCCGGATTCCGTGAACGTGGGGGAGCTGCTGCAACGCCTGCTCGAGGAGCAGATCGTGGGCTACTACGATCCGGCCACGAAGGTGCTCTACGTGGTGGAGGACGTGCGCCCCGAACTGCTCGAGATCACGATCACGCACGAGCTGGTGCACGCGTTGCAGGACCAGTACGTGAACATCGATTCGATCCAGCACGCGGTGGACGACGCCGATCGCCAGGTCGCGGCGCAGGCCATTCTCGAGGGGCAGGCCGTGTACGTGCAGCTCCGCGCGTCGCTCGGCGAAACGGGGATGCGGCTGGGCGGCTGGGAACGCGCGCGACTGGCCATGCGCGACGCGCAGGACGGCATGCCCGTGTTCGCGAGCGCGCCGATGGTGATCCGGGAGTCGCTGCTGTTCCCGTACACGGGCGGCGCGGATTTCGTGCACCGGTTCATGGCCCGCCGTCCGGGCGACGACGTGCTCGCCGACATGCCCGTCTCCACGCGGCAACTGCTGAGCGACGGCGCGTACTTCGGCACGGGCGACACGCTGCTCACGGCCGCGACGCGCCGCTCTCCCGTACGCGTGACGCTGCCGCCGCCGGCGCGCGGCCGGGTGCAGTTCTCGAACGTGTTCGGCGAGTTCGAAACACGGCTCATCCTGTATCAGTTCGTGCGCAACGAGGTGCAGGCCGGACGCGCGGCGCAGGGCGTGGACGGCGACCGGTACGCGCTGATCGATCTGCCGCAGGGCGACGCGCTGGTGTGGGCGAGCGTGTGGGACAACACCGTGGAAGCGGCCGAGTTCGCGAACGTGTTCACGCTCTGGCTCCGGCAGCGTTATCCACGCATCGCCACGCGGGATGCCGACGACGCGATGCTCCGGCGATGGGGCGTGGCCGCCGACAGCGCGCGGGGCGTTCCCTCGGCGCGGAGCGTGGTGGTGCAGGTGCTCACGCGGGACGGCCGCACGATGGTGGTGATCACGGACGCGCCGCTCGGCCAGGCCGAGGGGCTGATCGATCCCGCGCGCATCACGCTCGGGAGCTGACGCGCGCTGATGGAATCGCCGGTGCCCACGGCCGCAGCGCCAGCCCCTGACGACGCGCATCTGCCGCCGGCGCTCCGCATCACCGCCGACGACGAGATCAAGCGGCAGCGGCTCGTGTCCATGAAGCGCACGGCCACGGGCATGCTCGTGGTGGTCGCGCTGCTGTTCGCCGTGGCCCGCTGGTACGAAACGCAGTATCCATGGCTGTCGTGGGTGCGCGCGTTCGCCGAAGCGGCGATGGTGGGTGGCATCGCCGACTGGTTCGCGGTCACCGCGCTGTTCCGCCATCCGCTCGGCATTCCGATTCCGCACACGGCCATCGTGCCGGCGCGCAAGGACCGCATCGGCACCGCGCTCGGCAACTTCGTGCAGCGCAACTTCCTGCAGCGCGAGGTGGTGGCGCAGAAGATCGCGGCCATGAAGCTCGGCGAGCGGGCGGCCCGGTGGCTCGCCGAGCCGGAGAACTCGCGCCGGCTCGCGCGGCACGTGGCCACGGGGCTCTCCGGCGCGGTGAACGTGCTGCGCGACGAGGACGTGCAGGCCGTGACCGACCGCGCGGTGGTGGCGCGCCTTCGGAACGTGCAGATGGCGCCGCTGCTCGCGCGCGGTTTCGAGCTGCTCACCACCGGCGGCCGTCACCAGGCGCTGCTCGACGATGCGCTCCGTCTCGCGGCGCGGTTCGTGGCCGAGAACGAGGAAGTGATCCGCGATCGCATCAAGGCCGAGAGCCCGTGGTGGGTGCCCGGCATGGTGGAGAACCGGCTGCACGACCGCATCGTGACCGGCGTGGAGAACACGCTCGCGGCCGTGGCGGCGGATCCGGAGCATCCGCTCCGCGTGCGCTACGACGACGCGGTGCAGCGGTTCGTGGAATCGCTCCGCACCTCGCCCGAGGTGATGGAGCGCGCCGAGCAGCTCAAGCTCGAACTGCTCGAGCATCCGTCGGTGGCGGAGTTCTCGCGCGAGGTGTGGACGGACGTGAAGGGGCGCATCACGCGCTACGCGGAGCGGCTGGCGCAGGAGGAGCGGGCGGAGCCCGATGCGATCGAACGCTGGGTGAGCGGGCTCGGGCGCACGGTGCTCGCGGACTCCGCGCTCAGCGCCAAGGTGGATATGTGGGTGGTGGAGCTCGTGACCTACGCCGTGGAGCAGGCGCGCGGCGAAGTGGCGCAGCTCATCGCGGCCACGGTGGCGCAGTGGGACGCGGACGCCACGTCGCGCAAGATCGAGCTGCAGATCGGACGTGACCTGCAATTCATCCGCATCAACGGGACCGTGGTGGGCGGGCTCGTGGGGCTGTTGCTGCACGCGATCGCGGCCGCGATCTGACGCATCGGCACGTGACGTGCCGCGCCGACGGCGGCACCCTTGTCTTCGCACGTGATACTTCGTATTCCTTCGGAAGGGTGTCGTTGCTGCGCGTGGCAGTGGGACAGGGTGACGTGCTGGTCGGGCCGCCAGCGCACGGCGACTTGTGCTCATGACGCAGCATCCCGTGATGCCGGCCCTTCCGCGCGCCCAGATACTGGCGGAGCGCGCCTTCCTGGTGGTGGAGCGGTTTCTTCACATCCAGGCTCTCAGCGGCATCCTGCTGATCGTGGCCGCGGCGGCGGCGCTTCTCTGGGCCAATGGCCCCGCGGCCGACAGCTATCACGCACTCTGGCATACGCCGGTCTCCCTGGGGTTCGGCGACCGGATCGTGTCCCGATCCCTGCATTTCTGGATCAACGATGGATTGATGGTCGTGTTCTTCCTCGTGGTCGGCATGGAGATCCGACGCGAGATTCACGAAGGAGCGCTGGCGGATCTGCGCCTCGCCGTCCTGCCGCTGGCGGCCGCATTCGGCGGTGTGGCAGTGCCGGCGCTGATCTTTCTTGCCCTGAACGGCGACCCGATCGCCCGGCAGGGCTGGGCCGTGCCCACGGCCACGGACATCGCGTTCGCCGTGGGCGTGCTCACCCTGCTCGGGCGCACCGTGCCGGCGGCGGTGCGCGTGTTCCTGCTCGCGCTCGCGATCATCGACGACATCGTGGCCGTGCTCATCATCGCGCTGTTCTATTCGAACGGCCTCGCCTACGAAGGCCTGATCGTCGCACTCATCGGCCTGGGGCTCGTGCTGGGACTGCAGCGTATCGGCGTCGATTCGGCGTTCGCCTACGTGGTGCCCGGGGTCGTGCTGTGGGTCGGTCTGCTGCAGAGCGGCGCCCACCCCACGCTCGCTGGTGTCGCGCTCGGACTGATGACGCCGGTGCTGCCGGCCAGGCGGCATGAGCGGCCGCTCGACATGGCGACCCGGGCCGTGCAGGATCTGGGCACGCTGGCCGGAGAACCCCGGGTGGACCCCGTGCGTCTCATGAAGCCGCTCCGCCAACTGTGGCTGACCCAGCGGGAGATGATGGCGCCGGTCACGCGCGTGCAGATGGCACTGCATCCGTGGGTGGCGTTCGGCATCATGCCGCTGTTCGCGCTGGCGAACGCCGGCGTGCGCCTGGACGGCGTGGATCTCGCGAACGGCGCCGCGCAGCAGGTCGCACTCGGGGTGCTGCTGGCGCTCGTCATCGGCAAGCCGCTCGGAGTCGTGATCGCGAGCTGGGTCGCGATCCGCTTCGGGTGGGCGGGGATGCCGGCCGGCATGACATGGTCGTGGATCGGGCTCGTGGGCATGCTGGCCGGCATCGGATTCACGATGTCGATCTTCATCGCGACGCTGGCCTTCGCCGATCCCGGTCTCCTGGGCGCCGCGAAGGTCGGCGTGCTGCTCGCGTCGCTGATTGCTGCTGTATGCGGTCTGGCGTATGGCGGTTTCAGGATTCGGATGCAGCGGCGCGCAAGACTCGCCGCGCTGGCTTCGGCCGTCTTCCTGACCGCACTGCTGCCACTCGCGGCCGGTGCACAGGCAGGGTCCGGTACCCGGGCGCTGCCGGAAGCCGTCTCATGTTCGCAGTGCCGCATCACCATCGAACGCGGCGCGGTCATGGCTGCCGACGTGCTCGAACAGCGACCCTTGCAGGCGGCACGTGACACGCGCGGCCGCCTGTATGTGGCACAGGCTCCTCCCCAGGGGCTCGCGTATCTCTTCGACTCTTCAGGGCGATTCATCCGACGTGTCGGCCGTGAAGGTAGCGGGCCCGGAGAATACCGGGAGGCGTCGACTCCGCTCGTGAGTGCGGCGGATACCGCCTACCTGTTCGATCTCCAGCTCCTTCGCAGAACGGTGCTCTCGCCCGATGGCGAACATGTGCGATCTGCGCCAATGACCGTGCCGACCGTGCTCAATATCCGTCTGGCGAACGGTCTGTTCGTCGCAAGCGGGAGAGGGCGCGCTCCCGCGCAGACGGGGCACCCGTTCCATGTCACCACGGACGCCGGAGAATACCTCCGATCCTTCGGAGGTGATGGTGGAGGGCCGGCTCGCCCCGGAACAGGTCCCTCGTTTCGCCTCGCTCCCTCTACGGGAAGTCGCTTCTGGGCGGCCAATACCGCCGCCTATGCCCTGGATCAATGGGACGCGGTGTCAGGGCGTCGGATACGCTCCTTCACACGTCAGGTTCCATGGTTCCCGGCCAGCGAAGTGCCTTCGGATGGAGCAGACGGCACCATGCCCACGCCCGCAGTCGCCGGTATCCATGAAGATCACGACGGCCTCGTATGGGTGATGATCCATGTTGCGAGCCGGAACTGGCAGAATGCGCTCGGTGCTCCCGTCGATGTGCCTCAACTCGGCAGGAAGAGCTATCCGCACCGCCGGGTGGACAGGCTGTACGATACGATCATCGAGGTCGTGGACCCGGAAACCGCGCGTGTCGTGCAGTCCCTGCGCGTTCCGGAGTATCTCGCGTTTTTCCTTGGCGGGGATAATCGCGGAGTCGGTATCTACCGGGAAGACTCCGATGGACTGCCGGTGTTGCAGATCGGGAGACTGCAGCTCGTCCGCTGACCTCGATCGCGACGAAGAAAGACGTCGGGATCGATGAAGTCTGTGCCTGAATCGTGAGCGGGGATCGTCCGCCCTTATACGCGCTCGCGGCGGCGATCCGACGTCCGCCCACGCGCGGCCGGTTCCATCGGCTGCGCGGCGTCGTCGAGCGGCAGCGCGAGCGTGTCATCGGCCGCGTCGGCACGATCCGCCGGTGTATCCGCCGCGCCCTGCATCAGCGCGAGATGGAACACCTCATCCATCGTGCCGGCGAAGGTGAACGCCATGCCGGCGCGCACTTCCTCGGGCACGTCGCGGAGATCCTTTTCGTTGGCCTTGGGGAGGATCACTTCGCGGAGCCCGGACCGGTACGCGGCGAGCACCTTCTCCTTCACGCCGCCGATTTCGAGCACGCGGCCGCGCAGCGTGACCTCGCCCGTGAGCGCCACGTCGCGGCGCACGGGACGGCGTGACAGCGCGCTCGCGAGCGCGAGCGTGACGGCGATGCCGGCCGACGGGCCGTCTTTGGGAATCGCGCCGGCGGGGAAGTGCAGGTGCAGGTCGGACTCCCGGAACTCCAGCTCCGGAATGTTCAGCGTGCCGGCGCGCGAGCGCACGAACGAATAGGCCGCGTCCACCGACTCGCGCATCACGCCGCCGAGCTGGCCGGTGACGGTGAGCTTGCCGTTCCCCGGCATGCGGAGTGCTTCGATGGTCATGAGCTCGCCGCCCGTGTTCGTCCACGCGAGCCCGGTCACGGCGCCGATCTCCGGCTCCTTCTCGGCTTCCTCCAGACTGTAGCGCGGCGCGCCGAGGATCTCTTCCACGCGCGCGGCGTCGATGATCCACGTGGTGTCGTCGCCGCCGGCCTTGGCGCGAGCGCGCTTGCGGAGGATCGACGCGAGGGAGCGCTCGAACGTGCGCAGGCCGGCTTCCCGCGACCAGCGCGCGGTGATGTAGCCGAGCACGTCGCCCTGGATGGTGAGGTCGATGGGGTCGAGCCCGTGATCGGCAAGCAGGCGCGGCATGAGATAGCGTTCGGCGATCTCGACCTTCTCCTCGATGGTGTAGCCCGCGATGCGGATCACTTCCATGCGGTCGCGGAGCGCCGGCGGAATGTCGAAGAGGTTGTTGGCCGTGCAGATGAACAGCGACGACGACAGGTCGAACGGCAGGTTGAGGTAGTGATCCACGAAGCTGTCGTTCTGCGCGGGGTCGAGCACTTCGAGCATGGCCGCGGTGGGATCGCCGCTCGCGCCGCCGTTCCCCATCTTGTCGATCTCGTCGATCATGATGACGGGATCGCGCACCTGCACGCGGCGGAGCGCCTGCAGCAGCATGCCGGGCATGGCGCCCACGTACGTGCGGCGGTGTCCGCGGATCTCGGCCTCGTCGCGCACGCCGCCCACGGAAATGCGATAGAACTCGCGGCCGATGCTCTTGGCGATCGCCTCACCGAGCGAGGTCTTGCCGGTGCCCGGCGGTCCCACGAAGCAGAGAATGGGGCCGTTGGGATCGCCGCCGCGGAGCTTCCGCACGGCGAGATATTCCACGATGCGCTCCTTGGCTTCGTCGAGGCCGTAGTGCCGGTCCTCGAGCGCGTCCTCCACCTTGGCGAGCGCGATGTCGGCGTCGTTGGCGGAGCGGGCGTGCCAGGGGAGCGCGAGCAGGCAGTCGAGCCACGTGCGGAGCACCTGATACTCACTGCTCGCCGGCGAGAGCATGCGGAGCCGCTCGGTTTCGCGGCGCGCTTCCTGCGCGACCTTCTCCGGCAGCTCGGCTTCGTCGATGCGGCGAAGCAGGTCGACGGCTTCCTTTTCGTTGGGATCGGCTTCGCCGAGCTCGGACTGGATGGCGCGGAGCTGCTGGCGCAGATAGAACTCGCGCTGGTGCTGCTCGATCTTGACCTCGGTCTGCTTCTTCACGTCCTCCATCACGCGGGCGCGGGCGACTTCGCGCTCGAGGCGGGAGAGGATGAAGCGGATGCGCTGGCCGATGTCGAGGCGCTGGAGGACTTCGTCCTTGTCGGCGATGCGGAGGTTCATGTTCGTGGCCGCGAGGTCGGCGAAACGACCGGGGTCGGACACGTTCATCTTGAGGATCTGCGGCACTTCGGCCGGGATGCGCTCGATGAGCTCGGCGAGCGTTTCAGCGGCGGACACGGTGCGGGCCACGAGCTCGTCGAGCTCGGCCGGGTCGGCGGGCGTTTCGCGGGCGCCCTGCACGTTGGCCACGGCGAAGGGCTGCGTCTGCGCGATGCCGTCGAGCGTGATGCGCCGGAGTCCCTGCAGCGTGATCTGGACGGTGTCGCCCGGCAGGTTGATGCGCTCGTGCACGCGGGCGGCCACGGCCACCTTGCCGATGAAGCTGTGCGGATCGATCGGGTCTTCCTGCTCGCTGCCGGCCACGACGAGGGCCACGATGAGTCCCGATTCCTCGTGGGCGCGGAGGAGCGCGAGGTTTTCCGGGGCGCCCATCTGCACGGCGATGGTGCCGAGTGGGAAGACGATCGTGGAGCGGAGCGCCATGAGCGGCAGCGTGGGCGGCAGCTCGGAGCGCAGGATCTCCTCCTTCTTCTGCCCGCGGGGCATGGGGAGGGAGGGGAAACGGGAGGCGGGTCGCGACACGGCGAGAGGGGCAGGGGGCGGGCGGGAGCCGGTGGTGATGCGGTGAGGACACGTGGCGCGAGGACCACGGCCTCCATCACAGGGAGTATCGGTCGCTCGTCACAAAATATCGAGGGGAGATATTCCGGATTCGAGAAAGCAGGCAAGGATTCTCTTGACGGGCCGCTCCCGCTCGCTGTCCTTGCCCGGGCATGGCATAGTGGACAGCATGCGCGATTCCCTCGGGGAGCGGCTGGCACTCCGCCCCGGGACCGGCTATGTTCCAAGGCTATGTTCGACGAGCTCTCCGACAAACTCGGCAACGTCTTCGCCCGCCTCCGCGGGAAGGGCGTCCTCACCGAAAGCGATATCAAGGAAGGGCTGCGCGAAGTCCGGCGCGTCCTCCTCGAAGCCGACGTCAACTTCTCCCTCACCCGCCAGTTCCTGGAGCGGGTGGAGCAGAAGGCCATCGGCGTCCTGCAGCTCAAGCAGGTGCGCCCCGAGCAGCAGCTCGTCAAGATCGTGCACGACGAGCTCACCGCCATGCTCGGCGAGCGGCGCGAAGGGCTCAAGGTCAGCACGGTTCCGCCCACCATCGTGATGATGGTCGGCCTCCAGGGCTCGGGAAAGACCACCACCGCCGCGAAGCTCGCCCGCCGCCTCAAGGCGGAAGGCAGGAGCACCCGCCTGGTGGCCGCCGACGTGTACCGCCCCGCCGCCATCGACCAGCTCGAAACGCTCGGCCGGCAGCTCGACGTGCCCGTCTACGCCGACCGCACCACCACCGACGTGGTGCGCATCGCCAAGGCCGGCATCGACCAGGGCACGCGCGCCCGCGACCGCGTGGTCATCGTGGACACCGCGGGACGCCTCCAGATCGACGCCGAGCTCATGGACGAGCTCAAGCGTCTCAAGGCCGCGATCAAGCCCGACGAGATCATGCTCGTGGTGGACGGCATGACCGGCCAGGAAGCGGTGCGCATCGCGCAGGGGTTCGACGAAGCGCTCACGATCACCGGTGTCACGCTCACCAAGCTCGACGGCGACGCCCGCGGCGGCGCGGCGCTCTCGATCTACGGCGTGACGCAGAAGCCGATCAAGTACATCGGCGTGGGCGAAAAGGTGGACGCGCTCGAGGAGTTCCACCCGGAGCGCATGGCCGGCCGCATCCTGCAGATGGGCGACGTGGTGTCGCTCGTGGAGAAGGCGCAGGAGGCGTTCGACGCCGACGCCGCGAAGAAGCTGGAAAAGAAGGTGCGCAAGGAGGGGATGGATCTCGATGACTTCCTCTCCGCGATGCGCCAGATGCAGAAGCTGGGGCCCATGGAACATCTGCTCAAGCTGGTGCCGGGCGTGAACACCAAGGCGCTGCGCGACGCGAAGATGGATCCCAAGCGGCTCAAGCACGTGGAAGCGATCGTGCTGTCCATGACGAAGGAAGAGCGCAAGAAGCCCGAGATGCTCAACGGCTCGCGCCGCGCGCGCATCGCGAAGGGATCCGGCCGGCCGGTCTCGGAGGTGAACCGCCTCATGGACCAGTTCCGCCAGATGCAGAAGATGATGAAGAAGTTCGGTGGCCAGGCGGGCGGAAAGGGCGGTCGCATGCCCTTTCCCATGCCGGGGATGTTCGGTTCGCGGTAGCCGGACACGTCGCCGCGAGGCGACACCACCACCCCACGCCGAGTGCGCGCCGGAACTGCCGGTGACGCGAGGAGCTCGGCACCGCGCTGTATCCACTCCGTAAACGAGGTTCGTACCGATGGCCGTGAAGATCCGTCTCCGCCGCGAAGGGCGGAAGAAGACCCCGATGTACCGTATCGTCGTTGCCGACTCGCGCGCCCCGCGCGACGGCCGTTTCGTCGAGATCATCGGACAGTACCAGCCCCGTGTGGCGGAGGGTGCGCTCAATCTCAAGACCGACCGCGTGAACTACTGGCTCGACGTGGGCGCGCAGCCCACCGACACGGTGCGTTCGCTGCTCCGCAAGGCGGGCGTGCTCAAGTCGCGTCACGAAGCGCGTCTCGCGGCCAAGCTTGGCGCGGCCGCCGTGCCGCTCGCCGACACGGCGCCGGCGGAGTCGGAAGGCTGAGCGAGCGACTGCTGGTCGGGCGGGTGCGTCGCGCACATGGCGTGCGCGGCGCGCTGCTGATCGAGCCGAAGTCCGACGTGCCGGGTGCGGTGTTCGCACCCGGCCGCGTCGTTTATGTGGGCAGTGCCGACGGCGCCCGCGTGGACGACACGCCGCGCACGATCACCGAGGCGCGCGAAGCGAACGCGGGGTGGATCGTATCGCTCGACGGGCTCACCGATCGCACGGTCGCGGAATCGTGGAAGGCGCGCACGATCCACGCCGACGCGGACACGCTGCCGCCGCCCGATGAAGACGAAGTCTACCTGCACGATCTCGTGGGGCTCGTGGTGTTCGCGCACGACGGCACGGAAGTCGGTCCCGTGCGCGACGTGTACGAGGCGCCGCAGGGGATTCTGGTGGAAGTGGAGACCGGAGCCGGCCCGCGTCTGGTGCCGTGGCGCGACGAGATCATCGCCGAGGCGGACTGGACCGCGCGCCGCGTGACGCTGGTGGATCTCCCCGGCCTCGTGGACTGACCGGAGCGGGTGCCGTGCTCACGATCAACGTCGTCACGATCTTTCCGGAGTTCTTCACGGGGCCGCTGTCGCTGAGCATTCCCGCGCGCGCGGCCGCGGCGGGTGGCGTGCAGTATCGCGTGGTCGACCTGCGCGAGTTCACGCACGACCGTCACCGGAGCGTGGACGACTATCCGTTCGGCGGCGGGCCCGGCATGGTGATGCGTCCCGGTCCGTTCTTCGAGGCGGTGGAATCGCTCGTCGCCGCGCCGCCGATCGTGCTCATGTCCGCGCGCGGCCGGCGCTTCACGCATGCCGACGCGGTGCGGTTCGCCGAAGGGCGCGAGCTCACGCTGCTCTGCGGGCACTACAAGGACGTGGACCAGCGCGTGGCCGATCATCTCGCCACCGAGGAGCTGTCACTCGGCGATTTCGTGCTGTCGGGCGGCGAGCCGGCGGCGCTCGCGATCATCGATGCCACGGTGCGGCTGCTCCCAGGCGCGATGAGCGATCTCGACAGCGCGCGCACGGATTCGTTCTTCGACCGCGGGATCAGCGCGCCGAGCTATACGCGGCCGGCCGAGTTCCGCGGGCATGTGGTGCCGGAGACGCTGCTGAGCGGGGATCATGCGCGGGTGGCGGCGTGGCGTGACGCGGAGGCACTGGCGCGGACGCGGGAGGCGGAGGCGCGAGACCGGGCGGCGTGGGAGGCGCGGGAGCGTGAGATCGCCGCACGGGAGGCGGGAATCGCGGAGCGGGAGGAAGCGGCGCGGGTGAAGGCGGAGCGGAAGGCAAGGCGCAGGAAGGCGTGAGCGTCGGCACACTCGCGATCCTTGCCGTTTCATTCCCGTCTGTCTGCGTTCTCTCTCAATGGTTCAAGTGATGCGGAAACAGACGAGGCGTCTGTGCTCCTTCCATTGTTTCGTGCCAGCCGGAGCTGGAGAATCCTGAGAATCGGTTCTCCTGCTACTGAATATTGGTACAGTGCCACGCGATCTGTTCCGATCAGTCCGACGATTGCTCCCTGCAACGTAGAACTCGCTACGAGCGCTCCCCTGCCAAGGTCCAGGACATCGACTTGGGTCGTGTAGAACTTGTCAACCCTGATACGACTGGTAGAAATCTCCTGACCGCTGCCGACAGAAACTCCGGTCCAGGCCTGGCGCCAGTCCGGAGACGGCAACCAGGAAAAGACCCATGTCATCCCATTCCGATCTTCGATAATGTGGCGTATCCTCGGGCTTGGGGGAGTTGTAGGCGTTCCTGTGCCGAGGTCCGATTCAGACAGCAACCATTCAGGGCGGCGTGAGAACCTGGTTCTGGGGCGCAGGTCGTCGCTCCAAGCGATGATTTCGTAAAGAGACGGTGATATGCTCATCCATCCGCCAGTTGACGATTGCGTGACCAAGTGCTGCAAGGAGAGTTCACGCCCTCGCTGCAGTCGCCCGTCGCCAGCGCCGAACGGATGGATCACTGTCGCGGTATTGCCGCGAAAAGAGAGAAGATGTAAGGGCCGCGCTGCACCAGCCGGTGTGTTCGCGGGCCCACTCATGATCACAGAGTCCGGCCATCGCAGAACAATGCCGTTACGGAATCGATACGGGAAGCCGATGTGACGAACCGCATGGCCCTGCCGACTGTAGAGCACGGCTCGTTGGTTCCCATGGTCAAACAGCAGGAGAGAATCACCGGGAGTGATCCACAGGTCCGCCGGTGACGATATTTCTCCCGGGCCGCTTCCGTGCCGGGCAAAGCTTCGAAGATACTGTCCGCTCAGGCGATAGTTGAGCGCGGCACCATCGCGCAGTACATACAATGTATTGTCATTCCCGGCCACGACATTCAACGGCGGTTGGATGATCTCTTCGCCCGCTGGTTCTCCTCGAAGAATAACGTTGGAGATCGTCTCGATCCGACAATCACGGCAGGAAATCGTATTCGGGATCGTCCTCGTCGTCTGTCCCCGTGTCTCGGTGGTGACGAACGCGCATGCCAGCAGTAGCGTCAGTGCGCGGATCAGGTGCGCCGTTTTTCTTGACTGTTCCATTTTTAAAGGGACAGGGGGCAAGAAAGTCCGTTACACTGGCTAGCATAAGGCTGACGTGGGAACTCCGTCAAGCGTCGGTGCGTCCAACCTGAAACCTGCGGAGCGCGCGCAAGGCGCGGCGGAAGAAACGCGCGCCCTGAGCGCAGCGGGTTCGAGACCGGCCCCGTTCAGAACCCCCCGCCGATGGACAGCCGCAGACTCGGTATTGCCCTGCGGGATACTTCGCGATCGCTGCCGGTGAACAGTCGCGTGGCGCCCGCGCCATACGTGAGGACGGACCGTCGGTCTTCACCGAGCAGCCACTGGCGTTCCACACTGAAACCCACGCCGAGGGCGTTCGTCACCAGATCGCCCCTGGAGAGACGCACACTGCTCACCACGAGTCCGATCGAGATGCCGTCGAGGGCTTGCCCGTCCACGTAATAGCGAGCCTTGCCCGCGATCGTCCGGTACCACTCGTTGCCGATGCCGAAGTTCGAGAGGCTGGCTCCAACGCTCGTGCTGCCCAGCCCCACACGCTGCTCGTAGTCCACGGACAGGTGTCCCATGATGAGCAGGACCGGATTGATGGAGACGAGGTGCGGGTACGGCGCCGGCTCGTACGAGCGTTGCGCGGAGACCGTGCCGGCCGTGAGCACGATGGCGAGCAGCGCAGCCAGGGCGACCCGGCTCAGGACTCCAGCAAGCAAGACGATCTCCGGTTCGACGGCATCAGAAGCACAATCCCGTTGCGGGCACTGGCCGGAGAATAGTACGAACGGATCCTGCTCAGAACCCCCAGCCGATGGACAGCCGCAGGCTCGGGATCACCGTCCGGAAGGCATCCCGATCATCGGCGAAGAAGAGGCGCGTGGCCCCCGCGCCCGCGGTGAGGGCGAGCCGTTCGTCGGCGCCGAGCAGCCACTGGCGTTCGGCGTTGAAGCCGATGCCGAGCGCATGGCTGGTGAAGCGGGTGGAGTCGTCTTCGGTGAGACGGACGGCGCTCACCAGCACGCCGATGGAGACGCCGTCGAACGCGCGGCCGGACACGTAGTAGCGGGCTTTGGCCTCGATCGTGAGGTAGTCCGCGTCGGACAGGCTGAAGTTGGAGGCGGACAGCCCCATCGTGGCCCCCGGCCCGATGCGCTGCTCGTAGTCCACGGACACGTAGCCCAGGAACACGAGCAGCAGCGGATTGACGGATATGATGCGCGAGTACGGCACGGGCGGCTCGCCCTGCGCGGACGCGGGGCCGGCCACGAGAGTGGCGGCGAGCAGCGCGGCAGCAGCGAGCCTGATCCGGGTTCCAGCGGACACATCGACCTCCTGATCATGAACGGATGAGCGCGACCGGCGACGGCCGCGCAACCCTCTCGAAAGTAATGCCCGGCGGGTTCGATACGGTGAGACCGCGCCCGACGGCTTTCCGTTGCCTGTTTTTTGCCCATCTTTCCCCGCATGCCGCCTCGTCTCGTTCGCCGCGCTTCCACCCGCCACGGTCTGGGCGTGTACGCCGATACCCCGATCGCCGCACACACGCTGGTGATCGAGTACGCGGGCGAGTGCATCGCCCACGAGGAGGCCGAACGTCGCTACCCCGCAAACGGGCCCGAAGATCCGGAGCACACGTTCGTGCTCCAGCTCGACGAGCACCGCGTGATCGATGCGAACGTGGGGGGAAACGACGCACGGTTCATCAATCATTCGTGCGCGCCCAACCTCGAGCCGATCGCGATCGGCGACCACATGTGGCTGGTGGCGCTGCGGGACATCGCGGCGGGAGAGGAGCTGGGGTACGACTACGCCATCGAGCTCGACGAGCCGCACACGCCGGCGGCGAAACGGCGGTTCCCCTGCCGATGCGGAGCCGCGGCCTGCCGCGGCACGCTGCTGCGCGCCAAACGGACGCCGGTGTCACCCGAGGTGCGGCGCGCGCGGGCGGTGATCGCGGCGCGGGTTCACGCGCTCATGGCGGCCGAGCCGGGAGCGGAGCGGTGACGGAGTCGGGTATGCGCCCGGAACAGGACGCCAACCCGGAATCCGGCACGCGTCCGGAATCGGACACGCGCCGGCGCCGCCCGGCATGGCTGTCGTGGTCGAACGCGCTCCTGCTCGTCGTGCTGGTGTGGGCCGCGCCGAGGCTGCTGCCGCACCTCGGCGCGCTCGTCGGCGTGCAGGGACGTGACGCGCGGCGTCCCGTGTTCTCCGTCACCACGCGCGAGGGCCGCGTGCTCACGAACGACAGCCTGCAGGGACGCGTGGTGCTCGTGAACGTGTGGGCCACGTGGTGCGCGCCGTGTCGCGTGGAAATGCCCGCGCTGCAGGATCTGGCCGAGCGGTACGGCCCCGAGGGCGTCGTGGTGCTGGGCCTGTCGGTGGACCGGGGGCCCGCGGCCGACGTGGACCGGTTTCTGCGCGAGCGGAACATCACGTACCCGGTGGCGATCGTGGACGATCGCACGATCGGCGTGATAGGGGGCGTGCGCGGATATCCCACGAGTCTGCTGCTCGACCGCGACGGCGTGGTGCGGCACACGGTACTCGGCCCCATCGGCCCGCTCACGCTGCGGCCGGCGATCCGGCGGCTGCTGCGACCGGACGAGACGCACGACGGAGCGCCCGATGGCCCGTGACCGTATCGGCTCGCCGGTGGAGCACTACGTGGCCCGTCACCTGCGCGCCGCTCCGGGCGAAGTGGTCGTGTATCTGCACGCGGATACGAGCGCGCTCGTGCTCGGCGCGCTTCAGGCCGCTCCGGCGCCTCGTGTGTATGTGACGCACCGGCGTCTGCCGGTGGTGCAGGCGCTGCGCCGCGCCCAGGGGATCGCAGGGAATCACGCCGTGATGATATCGCACGGACATGGCGCGGCGGCGCTGCCCGCGGGACTCGTGGCGGCTCACGTCGTGATCCGGCTGCCGCACGAGAAGACGGCGTTCCATCAACTGCTGCGCGACGCGGTGGGATTGCTGCGTGACGGCGGCGACTGCTTCGTGCTCGGCGGCACCACGGAAGGGATCAGGTCCGCGGCCACGCTGCTCGGCGATGTGTTCGGCACGGTGCGCGTGCCCGCGCACAGCGGCGGGCACCGGCTGCTCGCGGCCACGCGATCGGCCGCGCTCGACACGGCCCTGGTGTCCACACTCGCCGCGCCCTGGCATGACCCCGACGTCTACCGGGAATACACGGTGACGCTGCGCGGCGAAACCTTCGTGTGCTCCACGCGTCCCGGTGTGTTTTCGTGGGACGGGCTCGACGAGGCATCGGGCGTGTTCGCGGACGTGATGGACATTCCGCGCGGCGCCTCGGTACTCGATCTCGGCTGCGGCGCGGGCGTGCTCGGCGCGGTCGCGGCGCGGCTCACGGATGACGGACCGGTCACGCTCGTGGACGCGGACAGCGAAGCCGTGCGCAGTGCAACGCGCACCATGGCGATGAGCGGCGCGCGGAACTGGCGTGTGTTCGCGAGCGATGTCACGAGCGCCGTGCGCGACGAGCGGTTCGACCTGGTGATCAGCAATCCGCCGTTTCACACGGGCAAGGCCACGGACCTCGCGCTGCCGATCCGCTTCATCGAAGAAGCGGCGGATGTGCTGCAGCGGGGCGGCCGACTGCAACTCGTGGCCAACCGCACGCTTCCTTATGAGCGCGAGCTCGAGCGCGTGTTCGGCAACCGGCGTACGGTGCACGACGGCGCGCGGTTCAAGGTGCTGGAGGCGACCCGGCGGTAGAAGCGCGGTCCGCGCGTGCCGTTCGCAGCGCATGATCGAGCGCATCGCGTTCCGCGTCCTCGAGCAGGCGCCAGGCACCTTCGGCGAGCGTGCCGAGCGTGAGCGGCCCCACGCGGTCGCGGTGCAGCGCGCGCACGTGGTTGCCCACGGCCGCGAACATGCGGCGCACCTGGTGGTAGCGTCCCTCGGTGATCGTGAGGCGCGCGTCGTGTCCGCCGAGCAGTTCGAGCGTGGCGGGCGCGAGCGGAGTGCGTTCGCCGTCGAGGTGGAGCGTGCCGCTCGCGAACAGCGCGGCTTCGTCGCCCCGGAGCGGCTGGGCCAGGGCGGCGCGGTAGGACTTGGGCAGATGCGAGCGGGGCGACGTGAGACGGTGGAGCAGGGGGCCGTCGTCGGTGAGGAGCAGGAGACCGGTGGTGTCGCGGTCGAGCCGGCCCACGGGCGCGATGATCGGGGAACGCAGCCGGAAGCGCGGCGGCAGGAGGTCGTAGACGAGCGGATTCCGGTCCTCCGTGGAGCACACGTAGCCGGCCGGCTTGTGCAGCAGGAGCACGGCGCCGGGCGCGGGGTCGAGCGGCTCCCCGTGCACGCGCAGGGTGGCGTGAGCGTCCGGATGCGCGGGCAGCACGTCGGCCGGGCCGAACCGGTGGCCGTCGGCCCCGGTGACCGCGCCCGCCGCGAGGAGGCGCTCCACGTCGCGGCGGGTGCCGTAGCCGAGGTGGGCGAGGTAGCGCGCGAGCTTCATGGGCGCCGGCCTTACCAGATCTCGCCCAGCCGCCATTCCACCGAGAGCGCGGCGTCGAGATCCAGGGCGGGCGGGGTCTCCGGGAGCCAGAGAATCATGATCTGCTCGTCGGGAGTGGGATGAACTCCGGTGGACGTCCGGACGCCGAGCGGGCCGCGCCAGAGCGTCCACCCGAGCCGCGCATAGAAGGCCGGATCGGACGGCGAGAGCGCGCCGAGCGCGAATCCGTCCCACTGCGTGGCGAGGTGCCGGAGCAGCCGGCTCGCATGCCCCTGTCCCTGCACGCGCGGGTGCGTGGCCACGAGCTCCACATAGGCGGCGCGGAGGGGTGTGCCGCCGGCCGGCTCGAGCGTGCGCTCCACCCACATGGCGTGAGAGACGAGCTCGCCTTGGACGCGGCCGAGCGCGTGGACGCCCGGGCCGATATCCGTCCAGTACTCCGTCATGTCTTCCCCGTAGGCCGCTTCGCAGAGCGCCAGGGCTGCATTCCGCGCGCCGGTGCTCAGCGCCTCGGTCGTGATGATCTCGATGTCCATGAAAATCTCCCGGGGAGCCGGTTCGGGGCGGCCTGCCTCAGGCGTTCCGCCTCAGACAGCCCGCGGACCAGCGCTCCCGTGCTCCCGGCCGTAGTCTCAGGGATGGACCGTTCGTCCCCGCATTTCCATTCTCTCCCGCCCCTCTCCCTGCCATGACACGGAAATCGCGTTCCGTTCGGACGCCCGGCGCGCTCGTCGCATCGGCCGCGCGAACGCTGCTGCTGGGTACGGCGCTCACGCTGCCCGGGCTGCTCTCGGCCCAGTCGCGTGTGACGTCGCCGGAGCAGTTCTTCGGACACCGCATCGGTGCCGACTATCAGCTTCCCAACTATACGAAGCTGCACCAGTACTTCGCCAAGGTGGCCGGCGAGAGCGATCGCGTGGTGCTCGACACGATCGGCCTCACCGAGGAAGGCCGGCCGCAGATCATGGCCATCGTGACGAGCCCGGCCAATCACCGGAATCTCGTCCGCTACAAGGAGATTTCGCGGCGCCTCGCGCTCGCCGAAGGCGTGGACTCGGCCGAAGCGCGCCGTCTGGCGCGTGAAGGCAAGGCGATCATCTGGATCGACGGCGGCCTGCACGCCACCGAAGTGCTCGGCGCGCAGCAGCTCACCGAAACGTTCTGGCAGCTTTCCAGCATGACCGACGAGGAGACCACGCGCTTCCTCGACGAATGCATCGTGCTCATCGCGCACGCGAATCCCGACGGCATGGAACTCGTCTCCGACTGGTACATGCGTTCGCCCGACAGCCTGCGGCGCACCACGGGCGGCATTCCGCGCCTCTACCAGAAGTACGCGGGGCACGACAACAACCGCGACTCGTACATGAACGCGCTCCGCGAAACGGAGAACATGAGCCGGCAGCTCTTCATCGAGTGGCATCCGGTGATCATGTACAACCATCACCAGACCGGCCCGCAGGGCACGGTGATGTTCGCGCCGCCGTTCCGTGATCCGGCCAACTACAACTTCCACCCGCTCATCATCACCGGGATCGACATCGTGGGCTCGGCGATGCACAACCGGTTCGTGCAGGAAGAGAAGGGCGGCACGGTGATGCGGAGCGGCGCGAACTACTCCACGTGGTGGAACGGCGGCCTGCGCACCACGGTGTACTTCCACAACATGATCGGCCTGCTCACGGAAACGATCGGCAACCCCACGCCGATGCGCATTCCGCTCGTGCCCAACCGGCAGCTCCGGAGCGGTGACCAGCCGCTCCCGATCGATCCGCAGCTCTGGCGCTTCCGGCAGTCGGTGGACTACTCCATCACCGCCAACCGTGCCGTGCTCGACGTGGCGTCGAAGAACAGGGAGCAGTTCCTGTTCAACCGGTGGAAGATGGGACGCGACCAGATCGCCGCGGGCAACCGCGATTCGTGGACGGTCTGGCCCACGCGCGTGGCGGCCCTGAACGACTCGCTCGCCAAGCTGCGTTCGGGGAGCGCGGCCACGGCGCCCGGCGCGGCCGACGCCATGTTCGGCATGCTGCGCCGTCCCGAAGACCGTGACCCGCGCGCGTACATCATGTCCAGCGCGCAGCCGGACTTCCCCACGGCCACCAAGTTCGTGCGCGCCCTGCAGAAGTCGGGCGTGACCGCGCACCGCGCCACCGCGGCCTTCTCCGCCGGCGGCAAGCAGTATCCGGCCGGCTCGTGGGTGATCCTCACGGCGCAGGCGTTCCGCGCGCATGTCCTCGACATGTTCGAGCCGCAGGATCATCCGAACGACTTCCGGTTCCCCGGCGGTCCGCCGATCCCGCCGTACGACAACGCCGGCTGGACGCTCGCCATGCAGATGGGCGTGCAGTACGACCGCATCCTCGACGCGGTGAACGCGCCGCTCGAGAAGGTGGCCGACGTGTCGCCGATGGTGGCGGGGGCGGCGGCCAAGGGGCGTGCCGGTTATCTGGTCCACGCCGGCGTCAACGATGCCGTGACCGTGGCGAACCGGCTCACCAAGCGGAACGCAGCGGTGTTCCGGACCACGGCCAGCGTGTCGCAGAACGGCGTGACCTATCCGAAGGGATCGTGGTTCATTCCGGCCGGCGGCGCCGCCGACCAGGTGGTGACGCAGGCGGCGAAGGAGCTCGGCGTGACGTTCGCGGCGGCCGATGCGCGTCCGGCGTCGGTGGAACGGGTGCGTCCGCTCCGCGTGGGCGTGTGGGACCGTTACGGCGGCATGATGCCGTCGGGGTGGACACGGCTCATTCTCGAACAGTTCGAGGTGCCGTTCACCACGGTGTACGCGAAGGAGCTCGACGCGGGCAACCTGAACCGCAAGTACGACGTGCTCGTGTTCGTGAGCGGCGGCATTCCCGCGGTGCGCGGCGGAGCCGGCGGTCGTGGCGGTGGTGGCGGCGGCTTCGGCGGGTTCGCCGGCGCCACGGCCGACTCCACGCTCATCCCGCAGGAATACTGGCCGGCGCTCGGCAACATCTCGCCGGAACGCACGATCCCGCAGCTCAAGTCGTTCCTCGAGCAGGGCGGCCGGATCGTGACGATCGGCAGCTCCACCGCGCTCGCGCAGCACCTCGGCCTGCCGGTGGAGAGCCATCTCACCGACAACGGCCGTCCGCTCACCAACGAGCAGTACTACATCCCGGGCTCGCTGCTCGAGATCGCGGTGGACACCACGAACCCGGTGGCGTTCGGCATGTCGCCGCGTCCGATCGTGATGTTCGACAACAGCCCGGTCATGAAGCTCGGCCCGGATGCCGCGGCCAAGGGCGTGCGCGCCATCGCGACGTTCGATACGCCGACACCGCTGCGGAGCGGCTGGGCCTGGGGACAGGAACGGCTGCAGGGCGGCGTGGCGATCGCCGAGGCGTCGGTGGGCAAGGGCACGCTCTGGCTCGTGGGCCCCGAGGTGCTCTTCCGCTCGCAGCCGCACGGCACGTTCAAGTTCGTGTTCAATACGTTCTTCAGCGGGGCCGGGGGGATCTGACGGCTGCGCGAGTCTGATCTCGCCTTACCGCACGCACGCCTGACGGGTGCGTCGCCCGGGACACGGTTGCCGTCTCCCGGGTGGCGCACCCGTTTCGCGCCCGCACCCACCGGATATCTGCATCTCGGGCATCTGGTGAATGCGATCCATGTATGGGGACTGGCGCGCGCGTTCGGCGGCCACGTGGTGCTGCGCCTCGAGGATCACGACCGCACGCGCTGCCGCCCCGAGTACGAGACGGCGCTGCTCGAGGATCTCGAATGGCTGGGCTTCATTCCCGACGAAGGGGACATCGCGTCGTTCCGCGCCGGCGCGACGCCGCTCCGCCAGTCGGACAACGGCGCGGCGTACGCGGAAGCGCTGGATTGGCTCGTGCACGAGCAGCGCGTGTATCCGTGCGTCTGCTCCCGCCGTGACATTCTCGCGGTGACGGGGCCGATCGCGCCGGGCGAGGAGGCGCGGTATCCGGGCACGTGCCGCGTGACGCCGCAGCCGCCGGAGCGGACGCGGGCGCGCCGAGTGCACCTCGACGACGACGCGGTGGCATTCGACGACCTCCTGCTGGGCATGCAGCGGCAGGTGCCGTCACGGGAATGCGGCGACGTGCTCGTGCGCGACCGGTTCGGGCACTGGACGTACCAGTTCGCGGTGGCGGTCGATGACCTCGATCAGAGAATCGAAGTGGTGATCCGCGGAGAGGATCTGCTTTCGTCGACGGGGCGGCAGGTGCTGCTGGCGCGGCTGCTCGGCCGCGAACCGCAGGCGCTGTTCGTGCATCATCCGCTGATCCGGCACGAGGACGGGCGGAAGCTCAGCAAGGCGGCGCACGATACGTCGCTGCGGGAGCTGCGGGCGGACGGTGCGTCGGCGGCGATGCTGATCGGCGAGGCGGCGTGGCGGGCGGGGCTGGTGCCGGTGTCGCGACCGGTGGAGGCCGGGGAGGTGGGAGCGTTGTTCCGGTGATCCGGGGAACAGGAACGGCAACGGCAACAGAATCCACAGATGACGCAGATGGAACGACGATGACACAGATAACGGCAACTGCAATGAAAATCCGCAGATGGCGCAGATGTACGCAGATGAAAACTGAAAAAACTTCAATTTGAAACTTTGAATCTTTTGCAGTTCCATCTGCGTTTGTCTGCGCCATCTGCGGATTTCTTTGCGGTTCTCATCTGCGTCATCGTCGTTCCATCTGCGTCATCTGTGGACTCTGTTGCTGTTGCCGTTCCGCTACCGTTCCCCGACACCGAGCAGCCCGGTCACCAGCAGCAGGATCCACTGCGGCCCCTTGTAGCCGTCGGTGCGATCGTCGTACGACTCGTCGAGCGAATGCGCCGCACGGCCCACGCCACCGCCGTCCACGGTGATGGCCGGGATGCCGAGGCTGATGGGGAAGTTCGCGTCGGTGCTGGAGGCGTTGAGCGGCGCGTAGAGCTTGAGCGAATCGGCGGCGGCCTTGGCCACGCGCACGATGCGCGCGGTATCGGGCGTGCTGCCGGCGGGGCGGATGCCGATCGTGTCCACGCGCAGCGACAGCTCGCCGCGCGAGTTCGGCCAGCGCGCCTGTTCGGCGGCAACCGCGTTCCGCACGAGCTGCTGCACCCTGGCGTCGAGCTCGCGCAGCGTCTCCATGGATTCGCTGCGCATGTCGAGATCGAAGGAGGCTTCGGCGGAGATGGTGTTCACCGACGTGCCGCCGGTGATGAGGCCCACGCTGAAGGTGGTGCGCGGCTCGGGCGGCACCTGCACGTCGCCGATGGCCGCGATGGCGCGCCCCACGGCATGGATGGGGTTCACGAGGCCGAAGGCGCCGTAGCTGTGTCCGCCGGGTCCCGTCACGGTGAAGCGGTAGCGCGCGCTGCCCACGGCGCCGTTGGTGATGGCGATGCCGGTGCCGTCCACGCTGATGAAGTAGTCGATGGAATCGCGGAGCGAGCCGGTGAAGAGCGCGCGCACGCCGCGCAGGTTGCCGGGACCCTCTTCGCCCACGGTGCCGATCACGAGGAGCCGGCCGGCGGTGGGCACGGCGCTCTCCCGCAGCGCGCGCGTAACGGCGAGCGTGGCCGCGAGCCCGCGGCAGTCGTCGCCGATGCCGGGGCCGATGAGGCGCGTGCCTTCGCGGCGTACGGTGACGTCGGTGCCCTCGGGGAACACGGTATCCAGATGCCCGCTCAGCACGACCGTGGGGCCCGGCGCCGCGCCGCGCAGCTCGCCGATCACGTTGCCTTCGTCGTCGGTGCGCACGTGCTGCAGGCCGAGCGTCCGGAGCTGATCGGCGAAGTACACGCCGCGCGCGGTTTCCTTGAACGGCGGAGCGGGGATCTCGCACAGCGTGACCTGCTGGTCGAGCGTCCAGGCATTCTCGCGTTCGAGCTTCGTGAGCGCGGCCTGCACGGTGCCGTGGCGGAGCGGGACGGACGCCGGCTGGGCCGCGGCGAGAGCAGGGAGCGAGGCGAGCGCGAATGCCGCGGCGAGCGGCAGGGCGGGATGGCGCATGAGGCGGCGAGGTGGGAGTACGGCGCCGGCGGGCGCACGGGGATCGTGCGGCTCCATGGGCAATTCCTGAAAGATGCATCATTCGGGGGCTGAACGGGATTGCCGAGGGGGAGATCGGCCGGTAGCATGCGATGGCTGGGGCGTCATGACTGGCGATCGTGTGGGAGCAGGATCGGCCGCACGAGGTCGCAAGCGGCGGGTCTGTAGACTCGAGTCTCGAGGGTGCCTGCGAC
>CAZUKU010000019.1:0-73917 GCA_964621045.1 uncultured Gemmatimonas sp. | reverse complement strand
AGCCGCTTGAGCACGTGAAAGACGTGCTCCACGCGCGCCCGCGTGCGCGAGCGCGCCGCGTTGACCGCGTCCCGATAGGCGGTCCGCGGGCCGCGCTGGTTCACCCGATAGCGCCCGCCACTGGCCTCCCAGTGTTCTCGGTGGTCCGCCTTATAGTACGCCTTGTCCCCCCAGAGCGTCGTTTCCTGTCCGTGGAGCAACGGCGGCAACTGGGCGAGGTCCGCGCTCGCGGCATGCGTGGTGGTCAGCGAGTGCACAAGACCGTGCCGGTCCGTGCCGACATGCAACTTCATCCCGAAGTACCACTGGTTGCCTTTGCGCGTCTGTTTCATCTCGGGATCGCGCGTCTGCGTGGCGTTCTTCGTCGAACTCGGCGCCCCAATGATGGTCGCGTCGACAATGGTGCCCGCCTTCAGCAGCAGCTGCCGCTCTTCCAGCAACGTCTTGACGGCTTCGAACATCTGCGCCGTGAGCTGGTGGCGCTCGAGCAGATGCCGAAAGCGCAGGATCGTCGATTCATCCGGCACGGGATCCTCGCCGAGCTCGACGCGCGCGAAGCGCCGCATCGATTCCGAGTCATACAGCATGGCTTCGGCCTGCGGGTCGGACAGATCAAACCACTGCTGCAGGAAATACACCCGCAGCATCGTCGCGAGGGGGAGAGGACGCCGTCCGCGCCCAGGCTTCGTGTAATGAGGCGCGACCAAGGCCTCGAGCCGCGCCCACGGGATGACCGCGTCCATCTCGGCCAGGAACCGCTCGCGCCGCGTGACTTTGCGCTTGCTGTCGTAGACCACACTCGCCAAGGTCCGCTGCTCACTCATGGCCCGCTCCGCGTGTCGAAAAGAACCGCCTATCCTCGCGAGGCCAATATTGGCGATCAGGCGAAAAAATCAACTAATTTTGCAGAGCTTCCCTAACGACGCGTTAGCTCAACTGAGGCGAGGTTGCGTGAAATCCTCGATAGTGATTACTTTGTAGTCACAAGAGGAGGATTATGAAAACGCGACTGGTTCGGATCGGGAATTCCCGCGGCATTCGGCTCCCGAAACCGCTCATCGAACAGGCCGGCCTCACGGAGGAAGTCGAGCTCCGCGTTCAGGGAGGGGCGATTACCATCCGGTCGGTGGTCGCCCCACGGGCGGGCTGGGCGGAGGCGGCCCAGGCCATGCAGGCTCGCGGGGAGGATGGCTTGGTGCTGCCCTCGACGCCGACGCGGTTTGATGCGGATGAGTGGGAATGGTAGCGCGAGGCGCGCCGCGGCGGGGCGAGGTCTTTCTGGTCGAGCTGGATCCGACGCGTGGTGGGGAAATACGCAAGAGCCGCCCCTGTGTCGTGGTGTCGCCCGACGAACTGAATGCCCATGTGCGCACCGTGATTGTGGCGCCCATGACCACGGGAAGCCATGCCTATCCGTTCCGCGTGGCGTGTCAGTTTGCGGGAAAGCCGGGGCATATCGTGCTGGATCAGATTCGCACGGTCGATACGACCCGCCTCACGCGGCGGTTGGGCCGCCTGTCGCCGACGGCGCTGAGTCGGTCGTTGGAGGTCTTGCAGGCGATGTTCACCGCCTGAGTGACCAAGAGTCAACCTTGAAGTGCAACACGGTGCGTCAGGGGTCATAGCATTCCTCCGGCGTGCGGAAGCCTAAGCGCTTGCGAGGACGGCGGTTGCCACTGGACGGCCGTGTCCATGCGCTGCGCGCCGAGCTGCCACGCCATTGGCGGGACGGCCTGGGCAGAGCTCAGCCTGGAATGCGACGCGCGCGAGTGCCGTGCTCGGCTCACTCAAGACGGTGTCCTGCGCCTCTAGCCACGATTACGCCGTGGAACAGGAACGAGCGCGTGATGCGGATCTCGCGGCCGATCGGAGAGTGATCGCGAGGTTTGCGGCCACTTCAGCCTTCCTGCTGTTCTGCGACGAGCTTGTCGAGGCGCTCGTAGCTCGTCTCCATGCCGTCGGTCATGCCGGTGGAGACGGCCGCATCGCGCGCTTCCTTCGAATCGTACTCGATCAGCACGACCAGCGTGGTGACACCGTTCTTCTCGGTGAAGGTCGTGCGGTTGATGGTCGGGCTGGTGGGCATCGGGCCGCCGAAGCTGCCGGGATCGAAGTATTCGGCGTTGACCATTTGTTCAGGCGCATCGACTTCGCGATAATCGCCGTGAAAGCCGAATTCCTTGCCGTCCTCCGAACGCCAGCGCCAGCGATACGTGCCGCCGGGGCGGACATCCATTTCGCACACCGGCATCGACCAGCCCGGATAGCCCCCGATCCAGCGCTGAAACAGCTCCGGCTCGGTATGCGCCTGCCAGACCAGCGTGCGGGGCGCCTTGAAGTCGCGCGTGACGCGCACCTCGGTGTCACTCGGCAGCGAGACCCGGGTTTTGTTGTTGAGGGGGGTGGTCATGGGAGGTTTCCTTTAGCGGCGTTTGCGTTTTGATGTGGGAGGCTTGGCCTGCAGCTGGCCGAGCAGTTCATCGAGGGCGCTGTAACGGCGCTCCCAGAACTGCCGGTATTCCTCGAGCCAGGCGGTCGCTTCGCCGAGGCGCACGCCTTCGATCTTGCGCGGGCGGCGCTGCGCGTCCTGCGCCGTCGAGATGAGGCCGGCATGCTCCAGCACCTTCAGGTGCTTGGAGATCGCCGGCTGGCTCATGGCGAAGGGTTGCGCCAGTTCCGCAACCGAGGCGTCCCCCTGGGCGAGCCGGGCGAGGATCGCGCGGCGCGTGGGGTCCGCCAGGGCGGCGAAGGTGGCGTCGAGGTGCTGGGAGGGTGTCATTGCTCTTTGTGCATAACCATACGGTTATGATAACCAATCGGCTATTAACGTCAAGCCCCCCTGTCCAGGCTCACGGATCGGCCACGCGGGCCACGAGCCACCCGACGATCGCGTCGAATCGCTCCTGATCGAGAGCGTGTCCGCGATCGACCCGCAGCTCGGCGATGAAGTCGCCGGCGACCTTGGCCACGACCTGGTCGGCATCCCGTGAGTACTTGTCTTCGGTCCCCGACACGACGAGCGTCGGCCGAGGTCCGATGGCGGAGAGGACATCGTGCGTGTCGATCTGGCGGGCGAGCCCGGGCACCGTCTCGAACAGGGTGATGCCAGTGTCTTCCCGACGCCGCGTCGCGAAGCTGCACACGGCACCGCTGACGCAGGCGAACCGGCAGCGGGCATCAAGGGCCGCGTGATAGAGTGCCGTGTACCCCCCATACGAATGTCCGGCCACCCCCACGAACCGCTCGTCCACCTCGGCGGCGTCGAGCAGGACGCTCAGCGCCCGTTGGGCGTCGTCCAGGCACTTCCGCATCAGCAGGTCGCCATCGAGCAACCGGTAGGCCATCGCGTTGTAATGCTCGACCCAATCACGATCTCCCGGTTCGACCCCCTGCACCGCTCCCCGCCGATCCTCGAACGTGATGGCGTCGGGGGCCAGGACGGCGAGACCTCGCCGAGCGAGCGCCGGCCCGAAGGCCTGATACCGGTCGCCCACCTCGCCGGCGACCTCGCTCTTCCCGAAATGGAACTCCCCGTTGTGCTGATGGAAGACGACCACGCCGCCGAGCGGTGGGCGATGCGTCGGCAGGAACAGGAACGCCGGGATGACGTCGCCTTCGAGTCCCCGGTACTCGATCCGTTCCCGGCGGAATCCGCTGGCCTCTTTCAGGTCGCCTCGCCGGAACTCCACGGGCACAGGGTCCGCAAGCGCCAGGCGCGCTCGAAGCATCGAGGCGAGATCGGTCATCATCTGAAAGATAGCTCACGGCTCCGCGCTTCGTCCCCCACTCCCGCGTTCCGTCCCCCCCGCGCTCGGCGGATCGGAGGGCGCGTTCCATACTGGCGAATGCTGCCCTTGGCACACCACCGACAGCCCTGGAGAGTTTCAATGAGACCGACATCGCGCCCTGCCCTCGCCCTCGCATTGGCGGCCTCGTTTCTCGGTGTCGCGTGCGGGGAGAGTGACCCCGTCCGCTCGACCGCGACGGCGAGCCTGTCGGGCGTGGTGAGTGCCGCCGGCGGCGCCGTCATCGAAGACGCATCGGTGAGAGTCGGCAGCGCCACCGCGACGACCGACGCAGGCGGACGCTTCACGCTTCAGGATCTGCCGGTTGGTCAGGCAACACTGGTTGCGAGTGCTCCGGACTTCGATTCCCGGACGCAGACCATCCAGCTGACGGCGGGGGAGAATACGCTCGCCGTCGTGTTGGCACCGGCCGAATGGGGGTGGCGGGCCGGATTGCTCGCGGCCAACTCCGAGTTTGCCCTCGCCGAATCGAACGGCAAGCTCTACGTCCTTGGCGGGTATCCCGCTTCCCGGCAGACGGTCCGCACGGTGCAGATCTACGACATCGCGAGCGACAGCTGGCAGCTCGGACCGCAGCTCCCGCAGCCCAACAACCACGGGATGGCGGCCGGCGTCTACGGCAAGATCTACCTCATCGGCGGCCAGTTCACGGATGATCAGGAGGGCCACTCGGCGGTCGACATGGTGTACGAGCTCGATCCCGCAAACGGTGCATGGATCGAGAAGGCGCGGATGCCCACGGCGCGCAGCGGCGGAGTGGCTGTCGTGCACGACGGCAAGATCTACGTGGCCGGTGGACGCGTGCCGCGCGGCCACGACTTCGCGGTCTACGATCCGGCGACCGACCGGTGGGAGGTCCTGCCGGATCTCCCGAGCCAGCGCAATCACATCACGGGTGCGGCGATCAATGGCCGCATCCATATCGTCGGCGGGCGACTCGGCAACGGTCTATCGCCCCTGAAATCGGCGGCGCACGAAGTCTTCGACCCGCAGACGCGGACCTGGACGACCGCAGCCCCCATGCCGCGCGGCCGCAGCGGGATGAATGGAGTCGTGGCCCGGGGCTGCTTCCACGTCTGGGGCGGCGAGGCACCGACCGGCATGACGCCCGACCATGACTACTACGATCCGCGGACGGACACGTGGTCGAGCCTCCGCGACATGCCTGTCCCGGTTCATGGCGTCGTGGGGTCGGCATATGTCGACGGCCTGATCTGGGTAACCGGCGGCGGCACCCAGATCGGCGGCGCCTCCGGCAGCCTCAACAATCAAACCTACCGGCCGACCGTGATCTGCGAATGATGCCGATCGTTGCGGCGCGCAGGCGTGCACGAGCGGCAGCGATCGCCGCCGTGTGCGGTGCGCAGGTGGTCATCGCGGCACCGGCGACGGCACAGCACGAGCATCACGGCGTTCCGGCCGGCGGCGCGCAGGTGGTGCTGACGGGAACCGCCCACGGCGCAGCAGGCACGCCGTTGGGCGACGCCATCGTCCAGCTCTTCCACGGCTCCGGCCCCGGCCGGCACCTCGTGGCGACGTCGGTGACCGACACGGCCGGCCGCTTCGCCGTCCGCGCCGGCACCGGCACCTACACGCTGGAGATCAGCTACCCGGGGCATGAGCCGCATCGCCGGCAGGTCACCCTGGCCACGGCGCCCCTCACTGTGGGCAGCGTGCACCTCGCGCTCCATCCGGCCGCGCTGGATGCGGTCACGACACGCGCGGAGCGCGTTGCGGTCGAGCTGCGCAGCGGCACCACCATCGTGGACGCGCGCGCGTCCCCCGCCGCGGGCGGCAGCATCGCAGACCTCCTGCGCACCGTGCCCGGCCTCGAGCTCGATGCGGACGGGCGCATCGGCATGCGCGGCAGCACCGGTGTGCTCGTGCTGATGAACGGGCGTCGCATCGCCCTGGCCGGGGATGCCCTGGCCGCGTTCCTCCGCCAGATGCCGGCAGCGGCACTGGAGCGCGTCGAGGCCGGCACCACCGCGTCCGCGCGGCACGACGCGGACGGCGCCGCCGGTGTCGTGAACCTCGTCTTCCGCACGGACGCGGTACGCCGCACCGCCATGCGCTCCCTGGCGGGTTCCATGGCAACGGCCGATCACTACATGGGGGCGGCCGCCGTCGCCGGTGATGCCGGTGACGTCCTGCACTGGGACGTGATGTACTCCCTGTCCGGCCAGCGTCCCCGCGCGGACTCGAGGACGGCGCGCTGGAGCCTGGTGCCCGGCGACCTCCCGCTCCACACGGATCAGGACAGCCGCGAACGGGAGACGCACCGGCTGCATTCCGTGCTGGCGGGCGCCGCCATTGCGCCGACGCAGGCCACGTCCCTGACGGTGCGCGGCACGTACGCATGGATGGAAGGCGCATCCCGCAACCGCTCTGCGTTCGTGTACACGAATGCGGCCGGCAACACGGGAACAAGCACGACCGGCAGCCTGCTGGAACACATGATTCCGTCGGGTGAGCTGAGCGCCGTCGCCCGCATCGAGCGGGGGATCGCGCGTTTCACGTCCGACGCGCGCGCCAGCGTCGTGGACGAGGATTTCCGCGGCGCCCACTTCGATGAGGATGCGGGTTACCGGTACATGAGCAGAGTCATGGTCTCGCGCCAGCGGGAGCGCGTCCTCCGCAACGAGCTCCGTCTGCGTTTCCCGGGCATCGACACGGAGGTCGGACAGGAATCGCGGCTGCGCACCATCACCACCGCGCACGCTGCGACCCACTTCGACGCGACCGTGTCGCAGGCCTGGCGCTTCGACATGGCTCTGCATGCCGGCTACCTCACCGCGCGCCGCTCCCTTGGCGGCGTGCGTGCGGAGGCGGGGCTGCGTATGGAGGCGGACCGGACCCGCATCCGGCTCGACACCATCCAGCTCGACACGGCCGGCGCACGGACCGCCGTGCGCGTCTTCCCGAGCATCAGCGGTGAATGGACCGACGCGCGGCGTGGTCTCGTGTATCGCCTCGCGTACGGCCGCCGCATCACGCGGCCGGGCGCGGAGATGCTCAACCCGTTCTCCATGGGTGGGGACGACATGAACGAGATCATCGGCAACCCGTCGCTGTTGCCGGAGATCTCGGACCAGGTGGAAGTCGGCATGGAGCGGCACCGTCCGCGCCAGACGCTGCAGGTGACGCCGTTTCTCCGCTGGACACGAGACCCGATCCGCCAGCTCAAGACAGCGACGGCGCGCGGCGGCGCGACGACCACGCTGGAGAACCTGACGCGGACGCGCGCCATCGGTGCCGACGGCAGCGTGCGTACTCGGCCGACGGAGGGCACCGTCGTGACGCTGGCGGGCGGCGTCGCCCACATGGCAACGACGGCCGACGTGGTCGGCAGCAGCGGCGTGTACGCCACGGCGCGGCTGACCATCGATGTCCGGGTGGCGGGAAACACCACGGCACAGCTCTACGCATACCGGCGGAGCGCCCAGGTCATCGAACAGGGCGAGATCCTGCCGGCGTTCACCACCGAGCTGGCGCTGACGCAGCGGCTCGCCGGTGACCGGGGTCGCGTGACGCTGCGTCTCACCGATCCGCTGCGCAGCGACCGCCTCGCGTTCCGGATCGCCGACGCGGCCTTCACGCAGGAGAGCCGCCGGCGCATGGCGCGGCCGCTGCTGTCGCTGTTCGCGTCCTACGCGGTGGGTGGCGGGCCGCGTGACGACGCACCGGTGCGGACCGAGGGTCCCATCCGGATCTTCTGATGCCGTGAAGTGACGCCGACGGAGAGCTGGAGACGGGAGCTGGCGCCCTGATCAGAACTTCGATAAAATCTCGGGAACGCTGGATACAAGGCCCACGGCGACACTTCGTGACAGTGCGATCGTTACCCGCTACGCTTTCTGCGCTCTTTTCGGTGCTTCTGCTCGCTGACTGCGGATGCTCCGCGCGTGATCGCGAGCTTGACCGCATCTTCGCGCACCAGTCCGCTCTGCGCGACACCACTGGAAGTGTGACCGGGATTGTCATCGACGACTCGACTGGGAGCCCGGTGGAGCACGCCTATGCCTTCGCCGCCGCCATGGGTGGCGGCTCCGACTCTGCGGGACAGTTTGAGGTTCCCTATCTACCCGCGGGGCAGCACGGGTTGCGCGTCGCGAAGCGCGGCTACATCGAGACTTCGGTTCAAGTAACCGTTCGTCCGCCGGCCGCCACGCACATCATGGTGCGGCTGACCCGTGCCCCCATTCCCTGCTGTCCGCTCGACGGCCGGTGGCGCATCACGCTATCGCTGGACTCCGTGGGACTTGATCAGAACCCATCCGCACGCAGCACAGCGGGAGTCGTCGCACTCAGCCGCGAGTACCCAAGACCGTACACGCCGCGTGTCGCACCAGATTCATACGTGATGGAGGTGAGCGGACTCCACTGGATCAACCTCGAGCCGTTCTTCGGAACGCAGGTTGCCGGGGACGTGTCCACGACAGTCTTCGGGGATGTGGATTCTCTGTTCGTTCGAGAGACCGACGCCACGATCTTCAACGGCGATTCGGTCAGTATTGACTTCGTCCCCCGCATTTCGCATGGCGGGTTATCGCTTGCGGGGCGGCTCTCCGGAGATACGATCCGCGGCAGCTGGGTCCAGCGGGCGTACTGCTGCGGCGCCAGAGGAACGTTCCACATGGTACGTGAGTCTGCGGACGCCGGCGACCTCCCGCTCCCACCGCCCCCGCGCGCTCGAGCACGCGATACATTGCCGGATTCGGTTGCGAGTCACGTATTCGTTCGCGTCTGGGACGAAGCACAGCGCCGCTATCTCACAGGTCGCCACGAGTTCCGGCTCGGCCCCGACACCTGGATCTCGAGCTTCGAGCACGGAAGTCAGGCCGAGGGCTGGGGCGTACCCTACAAGATCAATAGCGGAGGCCTGCAGGTGTTGCTGCGTGAGTTCCACTGCGGCTCGCGACGCATCGTCCTGGAGAAGGAGATTGCCGTTCCGTTCACCCTCCGCCCCGGCGAGGACTCATACATCACGGTCCGATTCAACGCACTGCGAGTCAAGGCCGCACGAACGTATGACAATATCGATGGAAGGAGCTGTACACAGGCTGAACTGCAATCGGATGCCGGGCACACGGCGGCTCCTTTCGACTCAGTCCCGATTCTGGCATCGCGCGTGCCATCATTAATCGCCGGCGAGGTTCTCCAGGAGACGCATCCGATCGCAGCTCGCTTCCGTGCTGGTGCTATCTTCCCCGGTGGTCGGCAACCAGTCATGCCTCGCGAACGTAGGTAGAACGACACGCCGATGCAAGATTTTCGCCGGAGTATCACATCATGACGTCGATTCCCGGATTTCTCGTCGTCTCGGCCATCCTGCTGTCCGGCTGTACCGCGGACAACGCTGCAGAGGACAGGAACGCCGAGGTCGTTCACACGGAGCCCTTCGTATTCGAGGTGCACGGAAATCGCCTCGTGGGCCTGCTCGATACGCCTGCCCATCAAGCACCCCTGTCCACGATCATCATCGTCCACGGGTACGGGAAGACCGATGTGGTCGAGCAGAACTGGTATTCCGATTTGCGCGCTCACTTCGCCCGGATCGGGATCAATGTGCTGGTCTGGGACAAGCCGGGGTGCGGTCAGAGTGAAGGCGATTTCGATATCAACCAGCCTGTCGAGAGTAGCGCGGAAGAGGTCGCAGCAGCCGTTCACGCGTTGAAGGCGCGAGGGGTGGCAGGCAGCCAACGAATCGGTCTTTGGGGTATCAGCCGCGCCGGCTGGATCGCCCCGCTTGCCATCAAGGCGGAGCCGTCCATCGCCTTCTGGATCTCCGTGAGCGGCGTAGACGACAAGGAGAACGCCCGCTATCTGCTCTCGTCCAACCTTCCCATCGAAGGCAGGTCGGCCGACGAGACGGAGCGCCTGCTTCTCGCATGGCAACGGAGCTTCGATGCCGCGTGGCGGGGTGAAGGGTATCGGGAGTACCTCCAGGCCGCCTCTACTCTGAGCGAGGATCCGTTCGTGCAGTTCATGGGGTGGGGGCAGCCGGTCACCGAAGAGGCTTTCGCTGCCTATCAGGATCAGTTCAACAGAGGCGAGCTCAGCGTCGACGTGGAAAGCGGGTTGGCGGTGTACGTCCCGAACTTCGGCGACGTTCTGTCTTCGCTCGACATACCCGTGCTTGCGCTGTTCGGCGACAGGGATACGAATGTGGACTGGAGGAAGACCGCGGCGCTCTACAGGGAGACCATCGGCAGGAACGCTGCAGCAGATCTCTCCGTGCGGGTTTTCGCAGGAGCCAATCACAACCTCAAGCAGGCCGAGACGGGGGGCGTCCGCGAGATGTCCGGACAAGCGTGGAACACGCCGTATGCCGAGGGCTATTTCGAGACGATGACCGACTGGCTCGTAGCCAACAGGTTCGGCAGCAGGCGAGAGCAGGCGAACAGTGACGCCTCGGCGGTTCAGGACTGATCCCATTCATGTCCAACTGCATCCGCTCGCGGAATCGGGCCGCGATGGTTCTCCTGGTTTCGCTGGCCGTGTTCATGCCGGTACTGGTCATGCCTCGATCGGGCGAGGATCTGACGACCAGGAAAATGATCCTGTTCTTCAGTCTCGCCGCCGTGTTGATCAGTGCGGTCTGGCTGGTCGTTCGGTGGGACGAAGCGAAACGGCTGACACGCCTTCGCGCCGGTGAGGGCATCCTCGCGCGATGGACGATCGATCCTGCGCGATGGGAGTGGTTTCGTCGTCGCAGCAACGAGTGGGACCAGCGAGAGGGCGTGCGACCCAACGATGCCGACCTCGCACAGGATCCCGGCACCGCCGGCATCGAAATCGTGGTGACGGGCGATGGCATCCTCATTGGCGAGGATTTCCAACCATTGGAGAAGGATGTCAGGATCACCGTCCGCGCCGATTGGATCGAGTTCCATCAGATCATCCTCAAGCCCAAGGGATCGGCGCTGCATATGGTCCTGCGCCTTCCCCTGCAGCCCGGCAAGGAGAGCCTCGCTTCCGACGTGCAGCAGTCCTATCAACGCGTGTACCAGGCGGCAGGATCAGGCACTCGCCCCCTGATTTACATGGCGTTGGGCATCTTCGTCGGCCTGCCGGTGGTAACGGCATTGATCTGGCTCATTGCAAAGGTCACCGGCTGGGTGGAGTGAAATGCCCGGTGCAGGTTGAACGGCGTACAACCCAGGAGACTCCCATGCCGGCACTCTATCTTCCCTCGGCCCGCGCGCTGCAGGACCGGTTCGACACGCGTCGCCTGGCCGACCGCCTTGCCGAGGTAAAGGTCCATGACCGCTTCACGCCGGAGGATCGAGCCTTCATCGAGAGGCTCGACATGTTCTTCCTCGCGACGGTCGATCCCCTCGGACGGCCCACCTGTTCGTACAAGGGCGGCGACCCCGGCTTCGTGACGGTCGTCGACGATCGGACGCTCGCGTTCCCGAACTACGACGGCAATGGGATGTATCTCTCCATGGGCAACGTGGACGCGACGCAGCGTGTCGGGCTCCTCTTCATCGACTTCGAGCACCAGCGCCGCGTGCGGGTGGACGGGACGGCGGAGCTTCGGCATGACGATCCGCTGCTCGCGGGATACCCGGAGGCCCAGTTCGTCGTGCGGGTGCACGCCGATCGCATTTATCCGAACTGTCCGCGTTACATTCACAAGTACCAGCTCGTGGAACGTTCCGCGTTCGTGCCGCGGGTCGGGATCCCGACGCCGGTTCCCGGCTGGAAACAGACCGATTGGGCCCGGGATGTGCTGCCGGCAGGCGATGCGGCGCGTGGACTGGAGTAGCCATCAGTCCCGCCGTCCATCGGCGGGTTGCCCTTCCTGAACGAAGGAGTGGTCATGCAGAGACGTTTTTCGCGTGCGGTCCCCGGCGCGCTTGCCGTGCTGTTCGCCGTGTGCCTGCCGGCGCCGTCGCATGGACAGCAGACGGCTCGACGCCTGTTCACGATCGGCGCGGACGATCAGGTGGCGCTCCCGAACGTGCGCGCCGCGGCCGCCGGCTCTCGCACGGTGGGCCAACCGCATCCGCGTCGTCCACGGCGACACGCTCCTGAGGTTTTCGAACCGATGGGGACGCGTCGCGCGGTGGTGCGACTGCGCGGGACGGCGCGCGATACGGTCCTCGCCTACGACGTGAGCGGCGAGCGCATCCGATTGACTCCGGCCACCGGGCCGTCCTTCACGGTGGTCGCGCCCTTTCACGCCACTCCCCAGTGGACGGATGTGCCGGGCGCGAGCATTGCGGTGTGGGTGCCGGAAGCGTCCCACGTCGAGATTCGGGATCTTCGGGGCACGGTGCGCCAACGTTTCCCCGTGCCGTCCGACCGCATCGCAGTCGAGACCGCGGATCGGGAATGGTGGTTTGCCGATGCGATCCCGGCCGGCCGCGAGTTGCTGGCACTTGGCGACGGGGTAGCGCTCGCGCGCGCTCTCAGTGCCGATGGGGAACCGATCGTCGAGGGCTGGGCGCTTCCGTAGTCAACGCCGCGCGTCGTGGACCACCGGCGAACGAGGCCTGGCGCGAGGCGTTGGCACGCCCGATCGACATTCACGACTCGGCAGTGCGAGGCTGCCCCTTGATGATTGCACCAGCGATTCGTCCATCCTTCCGTCAGCGCAGACCTGCAGCCGCCTATGCCGGCAGCCTCGCGGCATTCCTTCCGGTTCTTGTGACTGCGGCACTTCTGGGCGGATGCACGGAGCCCCGGGCTGCTGCGCCGGGCGTCACGGCGGTTTCGGACAGCGCGGGTGTGCGAATCGTCGAAGCCTCGGGGCCACTCTTCGCCTCCCCCGCCACTCCCATCCTTGTCGACTCCTCTCCCTCGCTCGTCATCGGCACGGAGGACAACGACGACGCGTACCAGTTGCATCGCGTCAGCGATGCCCTGCGCCTGCCCGACGGTCGTATTGTCGTGGCGAATGCCGGCAGCAGCGAGTTGCGCGTGTTCGACTCGACCGGGCGCTTCGTCGTGCGCGTTGGCCGAGCCGGCTCCGGGCCCGGCGAGTTTGCCGCCGTGTCCACACCCCGTCTCTTTCTCGCCGCTGGTGAGCTGTTGGCGAGCGATCCAGGGGTCTTCCGCCTGCATGCTTTCGATTCGACCCTCACGTTGATCGAAACCCGACGCTTCACGCTCACGCAGGAGATATCGAGGCCTCTCCTTCAAGGGGTCCTCGACGACGCCTCGTGGCTTGCACTCGCCTTTGATGGAGGCGGCACACTCCGCGGGCTGCCGGGCACCGTGATCGGCACGAGTTTCGCCCTGACACTCTTCGATGCGCGCGGCCGGTTCGTCAGACGGTTCGGCAGCTTCGACGGCAGAAAGCGTTATGTGAACGAGGTCGGCGAGACGACACATTATCCGCCCCTTCCCTTTACGGTGAACGCCGTCGTGAAGCCGTTCGGAGAGCACGTGCTGGTCGTGCGAGGCGATCGTCCGGAAATCGAGCTGTGGGACGCGACAGGAACGCTTTCCTCGCTGATTCGATGGCCTCGTGAGCGCATCCGGTCTGCCGACCTGTACCCGCGCTATCGCCAGCAGGCCGTCGCTGCTCTGGCGACGGCCGGCGAGCGGGATCGTCGGCTGTACGGGGCCTTCTATGCGAAGGAGATTCCGCTCCCGGAATTTGCAGCATTGTACGACGAGGTCGTCGTCGATGCGGAGCAACGCATCTGGCTCCACCGCTATCGACTGCCGGGTGACCTGAGCGCCAGCCACTGGGACCTCATCGACCGCACTGGGCGATGGCTCGGCACCGTACCGACTCCGCCGGGCCTGCAGGTCTTCCAGATTGGGCGGAGCCATCTGCTCGGCCGAGTGCGGGACTCATTGGGTATCGAGCGCGTCGTGGTCCATCCGGTGCGCGCAGCGCCCTGACGTGATCAGATTCACGTCACCGCCAGTACATCCGCGGTCAATTACGCCCGGTCGTGCCGTCTCATGTATAACCGATCCGGACGGAGCCCTGCAGCATGGCGCTTCCCTCCCCCAGCCCAGAACCACTTCCGCATACGGAGCCCTGCCGCATGGCCATGCCGATCGCCGTCGCCTTCCATATATGGCGTCGTGAGCCTTTCATCATTCAGTTGACCATCGTGCCAGTCGCCGCGTTCGTGGCCTGGGGACGGGCCACGTGGCAGAGAGGAGGCGCGACCCCATGACTCCGGAAGACCAGAACGTCGTTGCGGCCGCGGTGAACGGCGATGAGGCCGCCTTCGCGGCTCTCACCCGCCAGTATCGCCGCGAGCTGCACGTGCACTGCTACCGCATGCTCGGCGCCTTCGAGGACGCGGAGGACCTCGTTCAGGAGACCTTTCTCCGGGCGTGGCAGAAACGCGCCAGCTTCGAGAGTCGGGGATCGTTCAGGGCGTGGCTGTATCGCATCGCCACGAACGGCTGCCTCGACTACCTCGCGAAGCACAAACGCGAAGTCGTGGAAGGCGCGTCCGGGTCGGCCGACGAAGGACTGAACCGGCTTCCCGAAGTGCCCTGGCTCCAGCCGTATCCGGACCGGCTCCTCGGCGACGCGGCGCCTCGCGACAGCGAGCCGGACGCGAAGGTCATCACCCGGGAGACGATCGAATTGGCGTACATCGTGGCGCTCCAGTCTCTGCTGCCGAGACAGCGCGCAGCGCTGATCCTCTGCGACGTGCTCGATTGGTCGGCACAGGAAGCGGCCTCGCTCCTCGACGCCACCGTCCCCTCCCTCAACGGCGTGTTGCGCCGGGCCCGGGCGACGGTTCGGGAGCGGAGACACGCGCCGAACCCGGTCGCGGTGAGTCAACGGGAGAGTGCCACGCGCGAGCACGCGTTGCTGCAGCAGTACGTCGCCGCCACCGAGCGGTGCGACATGGACGCGCTGGTTCGGCTGCTTCGCGACGACGTGCGCTTCTCGATGCCGCCGGAACCGGGTGTATGGACCGGCAGCCGGACGGTCGTCCAGGCGTGGGTCACCGGCGGCTTCGGCTCACCGCCGTACGACGACTTCAAGTGCCTGATCACGCACGCCAACCGGATGCCCGGCATCGCCTGCTATCTGAAACGCCCGGGCGAGCGCGAATACACGCCGCTGAGCCTCGACGTGTTGCGGATCGAGGACGGCCTGGTGGCGGAAGTCACCACGTTCGGCATCAGGAGATTCCTCGACGCCTTCGCGCTCCCCTCGGCACTGCACTAGCAAGGAAACCCCGAGAGATCCTGTCGACATCCATGGAAAAGAACACCACGATCACACCCATCCTCGTCGCCGACCTTCTCGTCGAGGGCGAGCGGATGCCGGTCTACGTGCACGTCATCGACCATCCCGATGCGCGCGTCCTGGTCGACACCGGCATGACGGAGCTGCACCCGGTCCTGGCCGATCTCGATCCCCGCCTCTATCCACTGAGCACGCAGGGCATCGACCTCGCCGGCATCGACATCGTCGTCAACACACACCTGCACGGCGACCATTGCGGCGGCAACCACCTCTTCGCCGGCAAGCCGGTCTACGTCCAGCGTCAGGAGCTGGACGACGCGCACAGCGAGGATGGCTACCCTATTCGCGAGTGGGTCGATGCGCCCGGCGTGCAGTATGTGCCGGTCGACGGCGAGCTCGAACTGCTCCCCGGGCTCCGGCTCGTGCCGACTCCGGGCCACACACGCGGGTCGCAGGTGGTCGTCGTCGAGACGGACGGGCGTCCGGTCGTCGTCGGCGGCGACGTGGCCGTCTGGTTCGGCGAGCTCGACGAGCCGCGCACCGAAGGCCAGCTGCGGGTGCTCGCACTCGACCCCGAGTCGGTCTGGCTTGCGCACGAGCACGAGCCGTGGCGACCGAAATAGTTCGCTACCGACCTGAGCTCGCGCCGGACTTTGCTCGCTTGAATCGAGAGTGGCTGGAGCGCTATTTCACGATCGAGCCGCTCGACGAGGAGTACCTCGGCGATCCGGAAGGCCGTATTCTCGCGCCTGGTGGCGAGATCTTCTTCGCCTTGCAGGGCGCCGTCGTGATCGGCACGTGTGCCGCGATTCCGCATGGCGAGGGGCAATTCGAACTGGCCAAACTGTGTGTCGCGCCGGCGGCGCAGCGCGGCGGGCTCGGCCGCGCGCTCGCGCAGACCGTTGTGGAGTTTGCGCGCGGTCGCGGCGCACATCGTGTGGTTCTGGTGTCCAGTACCAGGCTGCTGCCAGCGCTTCGTCTCTACGAAGCGCTGGGATTCGAGCATCGGCCGTTTCCGGGAGCGCCACCGTACGCGGAGGCTGATGTCTACATGGAACTCGAGCTGACTGGCGGGACCGCGCGGACGGCACTGACCCGGCATTCGCCAAGCAGTGATGGGACGCACGGTGTCGGCGATCCAGGCGACAGCGAGTTGGCGCCCGGATCAGAACGACGGTAGAATCACGAAAACGCCGGAGACGAAACGCCACGGGGGAATCATGACGGTCAAGCGTATGGACAACGTCGGCATCGTGGTAGAGGATATCGACGACACGCTGGCCCGGCTGCGCAAACGCGGCGCGGTCTGGTCCGACGACGATGACGTCCCGCACGTCCAGGTGATGCTCCCCCATTGACCGGAACGCGACAACACCGGGCGCATTGCGGCAGGATGCACCCGCAAGCCATGCTTCCTGAACACGTCGCGAACCATGGGGTAGATCTGTTGCAGCCACCCTCAGCCAGGAGCCGGCAGCATGCGTGTCCGTCACCGGGGTCGTTTTTCCGTCGCCCGCTGGATTCCCGCTCTCGCCGTCGTATTCGCCACGGCGCCCGGGCTCACCGAAGCCCAGACCCGTGAGGCCGGCGAGGTCGCGTGGGCTCGCGGGCAGGAACTCGCGCTCCTCGGCCAGGCGGACTCCTCACTGGCTGCGTATGCGAGCGCGCTCGACCTCGCACGTGCCGGGCGTGATCCCGGACTCGCGAGTGCCGCGCGGCTCGGCATGGCCGAAGTATTCGACGTCTGGCGCCAGTGCGCCGATTCCGCCGACGTCGCATATCGCGAGGCGATGCAGCTCGCCGAGCCGGGCGACTTCAACGCGGTCGACGGCTACATTCGCTGGCTGAGCCGGCAGGGGCGCGTGAACGAAGCCCGTGACCTGCACCGCCGCGCCTACGAAGACATCGATGTGCCGCGCGCCATCAAGCGTGAATCCATCACCTATCTGCTCGGCCAGGCGGCCATGCAGCGGGCCGCCGGCAACTCCGCGGCCGCGCTCGGCACCCTGACCAACGCGCGCGACATTGCGAACCGCCTGGCCAGCGGCGACGGATCCGTGCCGATCTCCGACGCGGTGCATGCCGACAGCTACTGGGTGCTGCACGACCTGGCGGCGCTTCGGCTGGACCCGAGAGCCGGCGGCGCGCGCAACACGTCGGAAGGAGAAACGCTGCGGGCGGCGGTAGACGGTGCGTCCATCTCCGATACCGGCGGCCCACAGCGCTTTACCGTCGCCCGGCTGGGTGAGCGGGTGGCGCGCGCCCGCCGCGCCTGCGGCAGCGGTGAATGCCCCGTACCGCCGCCGCCCTCCGGTTCCGCCTGCTGACACGCCGTCGCCGTCAGAGCTTGCGCAGCTCGTCCGCGGCTTCGAGTGCGTAGCCGATGTCGCGCGACACGGCGCGTGCCTGCTGCGTGGCGTTGTTGAGATCTGAAAGCGACGACGCCTGGCCGGACGACCGGAAACGCATCAGATCGAGATGCAGGTTGCCAAGGGCCAGACAGGCGCTGTCGAACTGCCGTGCGAGCATGGCCCGGTGCTCCACCAGTTCGGCCGTGCTGTCGCGCTGCCGGCGCAGGAGGTCGAGACGCCGGTTGCGGCCGGTGGAATCCGGTTCGCCGGCCGCCTCGTCGATTCGTGCGTCGAGTTCGCGCTGCCCCGAGCCATCGAAGCCTTCGTCGAGCCGGTCGAGTTGCCCGGCAAGCGCCGACGCACGCTCGAGCAGCGCCTTGGCCGTGGGTTCCACGTCGGAGAGAGCCGCCCGATCATGCCTGGACAGTTTCCTGTATATTTGAAGAATGGACGCGTGGTCGCGCGCTGCCCGTTCGAGCGCACGCGCCTCGGCCGTCATGGGCGCCGATGCCGGCGCCTCGATACCGGCCGGCCGCGATACAGGCGGTTCGCCGCGATCCAGCACCCACCGGGCACGCGGCATCAGGAAGACGCGGCGCAGCCTGAGCCCCGCGGCCTTGAGCGAGCGGCACCGGCGAACGAGCTTGGCGCCCATGTAGAACGGCGGAAAAAACGCGACCACCGCGGGCGGCACGCCTTCGCTGATTCCGGCCACGCCCAGCCCGATTCCGCTCACGATCACGGCGAGTGTCAGCCAGGCATAACCGCGCGCGGCCCTGATGCGGTCCTGCAGGTGGATGCGTCCGTGCCACAGACGGAGATCGGCGCGCTGCTCCGCCGTGAACGACACCAGATGTGGTGGTTCGAGGACGATCCGTGACTCCAGGCGCGGGACGCGCGAAACAGGTGCCGGAGAAGCGTTCGTCCCGCCTGGCCGCGATGCAGTCGCTCGGCTGTGCGGCAGCGGCGAGGTGAAGCGTACCGGTTCACGCACGGCCGCGCGCCATGGTGCCGCCGTCGACCGGTTGACCAGCAGCATATCGCGCATCGCCATGGCCGTCGGCCAGCGATCCTCGGGCGACTTGAGCAATGCGCGTTCCACCGCATCCTGCAGCGAGCGCGGTGTGTCGGGACGCAGTTCCGCAATCGGGATCGGGCGCTCGCTGACCTGCTTGAGCATCAGCGCCATCGCATTGCCCGCTGCAAACGGCACCCGTCCGACCAGCATCTGATATCCGAGCACGCCGAGCGAGTAGATGTCGCTCCGTCCGTCGACGATGCGGTCGCCGGTTGCCTGCTCGGGCGACATGTACGTGGGCGTGCCCACGGCGCTGCCCGTGAGGGTCAGCCGTCCGCTGGCTTCGATGGCGCGGGCGATTCCGAAGTCGCTCACCATGGCGCGGCCCGTCTCGCCGTCGAGCAGGATGTTGTCCGGCTTGATGTCGCGGTGGATGACGCCACGGGAATGCGCATAGCCGAGGGCGTCGGCAATCTCGCACAGCAGGCGGCGCACTTCGTCGAGCGGCGGCCGCGGGTCGTTGGCAAGCAGCGCGCCGAGATTGCCTCCGGTGACTTCGGCCATGACGAAATACGCAATGCCGTCGCGTTCGCCCACATCGTAGATGGGTACGATGTGCGGATGCGCCAGCTGCGCCGCAGTCTGGGCTTCACGCGTGAACCGGGTGCGTACGGCCAGATCGTAGGCCAGTTCCGGCGGGAGGATCTTGAGCGCCACCGGGCGATTGAGGCGCCGGTCCCGTGCTCGGTAGACGACCGCCATGCCGCCCCGCCCTATTTCGCCGTGAATTTCATACTGGTCGCCCAGAGCGGTTGCGACACGGGCAGACAGGGAATCGGACATGCGGAAGTCTCTCGAGCCGGCAGGAGCACCGACGGTGGGCGGCAGCGGAACGGTCTGACAGTACTACGGTCCCGGGGGGGCGGTCGTTTCAGCTGCCAACGCGTAACGGCGGCGAGCCGTGACCAGCCAGGCGCGCGAGTCGAACAACACGCCTCTGCCGGTTTCATGTGCAACGAGCATCTCGCGCAAGCCGCCGAGTACGCGCTGTGCTGATGCCGCGTCCATTCGCGCGAGCAGATCCCGAGGATGGAACGGACCACATCCGGATCGGCCAGCGAGAACGGATCCAGCCCCGGCGGCGCCGCCGCCTCGTCGCCGGCGGCCAGCACCTGCCGGATCGCCGTGGCCCATTCGTTCCGATCCTCCTCCTGCCAGACCAGCATGGCCAGGCGGGCGCCTGGCCGCACCGCGCGTGCGATGTTGGTGAACGCGGCGACCGGATCGGCGAAGAACATGGTGCCGAACCGGCTGATGATCAGATCGAAATGCGCCGGCGGGAATGGATGCGTCTGTGCGTCACCCTGTTCGAAGGCGATATTGCCGACCCCTTCCTCGGCGCTGCGAGCGTTCCAGAATGTCGGCCAACTCGCCGGGACGGCTCAGCGCCACGCAGTGGCCGGCCGCGATCTCGTCCGGAACGACGCCTAGACGATCCGCCACCACGCGTCGGAGGAAGTCCGGCGGGAAGAAGCGGTCTTCGGTGCAGAGGACGAAATGGGTCGGCACGTCCGGCAGCGCGTCGAGAGGCCACGGCGAAGCCATGCATGCTGCCGACGGGTGCGCTCGCTCCCTGCTCAGCGCCTGTGCCGCCAGTTCGCGCGGCACGTCGTGGTAGAAGGAGACGTACGGATCCTCGCTGCCCGTGACCCCTCCGTCACGCGCGGCCTGCACTTCCACGGCCTTTTGATATCCGGTGTTGTCCCACCACTCGCCGGGCATCTCGCCCGGGGCCGGAACCATGGCGGTCACGAACACCAGCGCATCGACCGGAAGCCGCGCGGCGACGAGCGGCGCGGTGAATCCGCCGAACGAATGCGCAACCACCACCAGATCGCGGCGATCGGCCACCGCCGCGACCACCGCGTCCGCGTAGTCGTCCAGCGTGAGCGAGTCGTCGTCTCCCGGGAGGTCGGGGACCACGACATCGTGTCCGCGGTCACACAACTCGGCCTCGACCAGATGCCAGTACCAGCCGACGTCACCGGCACCGTGTATCAATACGAACGTGCTCATTCACGGCTCCGGTCCGGGGTGCATCGTACAGTGGGAGAACTCCCCCGACCCATGCATACCTTGCCCGCGCGCGTGGCGTTCCTGACGTTGTCGATTTCAGGGCGCGCCGTTCGACACTCATGGGTGGCCGAGGCACCTCCGTCGCGGCTCACCCGTCCCACCTTGATCACCAGGTGAACCATGTCGAAGCTTCGATTCAGGATTTCCCTGTCGCTGGACGGATTCGCCGCCGGCGCGAACCAGAGCCTGCAGGAGCCGCTCGGCACTGGCGGCGAGCGGCTGCACGAGTGGGTGTTCCCGCTGGAGGCGTGGCGGCGCATCCATGGCAAGGAGGGCGGCGAGGTGAACGCGAGCACGCCGGTGATGGAAGCCGAGCTCGCCAACATCGGCGCCACCATCATGGGCCGCAACATGTTCGGCGGTGGTCCGGGCCCGTGGAGCCAGGCAGAGCCGTGGCAGGGCTGGTGGGGACGCACGCCGCCGTTTCATCATCCGGTGTTCGTGCTGACGCATCACGCGCGCGAGCCGCTGGCGATGGAGGGCGGCACGACCTTCACGTTCGTGACCGACGGCATCGAGAGTGCGCTCGAGCAGGCGCGGCACGCGGCGGACGGGAAGGATGTGGCGCTGGCGGGCGGTGCGCGGACCGCGCAGCAGTATCTGAACGCCGATCTGGTCGACGAGATGCACCTTCACCAGGTGCCGATCCTGCTTGGCGCGGGCGAGCGCCTGTTCGACACCGTCGACGACCTGCACGACCTCGTCCTGGTCGAGACGGTGGCGGCGCCGAACGTGGTGCATCTGAAGTTCGTGAGAAGATAGGCGGTACCAGTGAAAGGCCTGCCGCCTTGCCCGCGGTGCTCGCCGGTGGCATCCTGATGGAAGCGCCGCCGCGGCTTGGCGTGCGGCGCGGGGAAAATCCCCGAATCACACAGCTCGTCGGCGTCGAATGAATCCACACGAACTGCTGCCGCATCGATATCCGTTTCTCCTGGTCGACCGGATCGACGCGGTCGAGCGTGGCCGTCGGGCGGTGGGCCGCAAGCGGGTGACGGGATCCGAATGGCTCGCCGTGAGCACCGGGTATGGGGAAGCCCGGCTGGCCATGCCGCACGCGCTCATCGTGGAAGCTCTCGCACAGCTCTCCGCCGCGGTCATCGCGGGACTCGAGGCGCACCCTGCCGGCGTGGTGGGCTACTTCATGGGATGCGATCGGGTACGGCTCCGGGGCGCGGCCGAGCCGGGCGATACGCTCGACCTGACCGTCGACCTGCTGCAGTATCGACGCGGCATCTGCCGCACACGCGGTGTGGCACGGGTGGGGTCGTTGGAGCTCGTGCGAGCGACCCTCACCACGATCGTGCGTCCAGCGACAGTTCCGACTCCTGCCTGAAATCCTCTCCCCCGATCCGTGAGTCCCGCAGACCTCGCCCTGAACGGCCTGCTGTCCATGCTTCTGTTCTCGGCCGTCGGTGTCCTCTTCGGCTGGGCGCTGCGGCGCATTGCGGCGCGAGGGAGCGTCTCGGCGCAGGTGGGGGCGTGGCTGGGTGGCGCGGTGGTTGTCACGGTGCTCCTGACGATGCAGACCCGCCGGACACAGACGGCGCTCGGGATCTCCCCGGAACAGCAATCCCAGCTCCCGATCTTCTGGTGGCTCCTCCCGATGTGGATCATCGCGTTCGGTGCCGTGGTGCTGACCGTCCGCCGGGATATCCGGATCGGCGGAGGGCGGTTCACCATCCGCACCACTGGGCGGATTCTGGGGGCCTTCTGGCTCGGCGTGCTGACCTACCTGCTCGGGTTTGCGATACTCGACATCGCCCCGCTTCTCCGCTAGCCGACACGCACGCGGAAGAGATTCACGACGTCGCCCTACTTGCGCAGCACCGCAGACAGCAGCATCCCGCGCCGGTCCTGGATATCGTCGATGTACCAGCGATCATCCTTGCGTTCCAGATCGTTGCGCAGCAGGTACGTCATGATCCACGTATCCGCGCCGTCGCTGAACTGCACGGTCACCCACGCCTTCTCGCTGCGCACTCGCACATCACCGACCGTATAGGTCGTCGCGCCCTGGCTCCCGGTGAACGGATCCGCGACGAGCGGCATCCCGGATCCGTCCTTCCTGACGCGTTCGAAGAAGCTGTACATGCCGCGGCGGAACCGCCGGGTGAGGAACCGCTCCTTCCGGTCGAGCCCACGCGCACTGAACACGCGTGAGCTCGCGAAATGGAGCTTGAGAAACTCCCGGACGGGGCGCTCGGGGTAGTCGATCCGCGTGGTCGCGAACACCGGCGGGCCGATCGGGAAGAACACGCCGAACACGAGCCCGGCGATGCAGAGCGACAGCAGACGACGGCGGGATACGCGGTGCATGGTTCCTCGGGGGCCGGACCCTGGCAGGGCGCTCAGATCGGCGTGCTGAACGAATCCGGCAGGGGTGTGACAGGCCGCGGCGGCGACAGCTTTTCGCTTCGACGCTTTGCCCGGTTGCGCCAGCGGCGCAGCACCCACGTCGTCATCGAGCCGATGCCGACGGACAGCAGCGCCCCCGTTATCGCGAGAGCCGCGGTGTCATCGGTCGCGCGGGCCGCCTCGGGTACGGCCCCGGCGGAGTTCAACGCCATGATCTGCGTGTATCCATAACTGGCCCAGAGCGCCACCATCTGGGCGCTCATGGCCCATGACTTGCGCGCACGGCGATGCACCCACACTAGGCCCACGGACAGCGCCGATATCATCATGACCGTGACGACGGTGGAATCGTCACCGCCGCCGCCTGCCCGATCGAACCCGGCGATCGTGCCAAGCGCCGTTCCCACGACCACGACGGCTGCCGTCAACCACTGCCGCCACCCGGAGGTGGTGTCGATCTCCGGCTCGGTGACGACCCGGGCCGCGACCGCCGCCGGTGCCTTGGGCGACTCCAGTTCGGCGAGCGCCGAGTCGAGCGCGTTGGGCGAAATGTTCAGCTCCGCCGCCACCTCGCGCAGACGAGCAAGCGAATGGCTGCCCTGTGTATCGAGCTCGATCGCGCGTTTGAGCACGCGCTCCATGTCACGGTCGCTGAGGCGGACGTCCGCCTCGGGGCTGCGGCTGCGGCGTTTGAAGAACATGAATGTACCAGAGCCCGGGGAGTTCGACCGAGGTGGTGGAAGTATGTGACGCAGCTCTTCACGGCGCAAGACGGGAGCCGCTCGGTGGCCGGCAGATGCAGGTGTGGGGTTCACGGGGAGCGAAGCGGACGTACGCCGCCGTCTTCCAGCAACCGGAAGTACTGCCCCTCCTTGATCAGCAACCCTTCGCTGCGGCGAAGCGGGAAACTGGTCAGGTAGTCCTTGCGATGCTTCACATCGATGGCAAAGACCTTCTGCTCGTATCTGGCGTTCACCTTGCCCTGCAAGGTGTGACCCACCACGACCGCATTGGCGCCCACGGCTTTCAGGCTCTGTTCCACGTCCTGCTGTGACAGATCATCCTTGAAGTAACCCCGGTACCAGGCCGGCCCGGTCGTGCTGGAGCGCAAGAAAGACTCCGGGGTTACCGCTACCGGAGTGTAGTACGGCGTACGATATCCCGCGCGTACAATACGGTTGATATCCTCGACGGACACCTGATACCCGGGAATGTCGGGATGAAGTCCACCATGAACGAAAGCCACGCCGTTGATGACCTCCAGGACATTCTTCGATGCCAGCCAGCGACCCAACAGGGCGTCGTCATCGAACAACTGGAACTGCTGCTTGCCGAGCATCCCGGCTATATGGAAGTATTTTTCGTTGGCGGATTGGTAGTTGCCCTGAAGGTTCTTGATCTCATGATTGCCGATGACGTAGTGTACGTTGCCACCGGCATGTCTGGCGGATTGCTCGAGCTTGTAGATTCCCCACAGCACCTGTGTGGTGGAAGCGCCTCGATCGACGAAATCGCCGACCAGTACCAGATGACCTTTCCCGAAGGTCCAGTTCAGCTTTTCGTCAGCGACGCCATGGGCTACCAGGAACTGTCGAAAGGCGCCGAATCCACTCTCGATGTCCGACATGGCCACGATGGGCTCTCCATCGTCATGAACGGCGTCCGGCGTTTCGATATCCCGGACGACATCGACGGTGAACGCACTGCTGTCCGCGGGAAACACGACGGTAATACTCGCGTCTCCTTCGCTGGGAAGAACGATCGTGTCCACGGAGAACCCGCTGTCATTGTCGCCCTTCAATACACGAGCAACTGTTTGACCGTTCTCGAAAAAGACGTGGACTTCCCCTTCGAGCTGATAGGCCAGCCGATTCTCGAACAGGTGCGCATCCGCACCGATGGACACACCGAACGTTATCAACCCCACGAGCAGCAGAAAAAAGGTGAATCCGAAGTGTTTCAGATTGGTCAGAACAAGAGACACGTACCTGGATCCGCGCTTGCGGGATGCGAGAGCCATGAATCGCCCGGGGATTTGAGAAGGCGCGGTTCCGGGATGAAGCCGGCCACCCGCAGCGATACGGACGCGACGCCGTGAAGTTTCACCCTCGCCTCGGGTGGCACGGCTCCTCACCGCGTTCGGGTAGCGTGCCAGTGCGGGGTTGTTGTATCTTGCAGATGGGAGCGAACCATGAGCGAACCTTTTGTCCCACGCATCGGCGGCATCCTCAGCGCCGACATCGCCGTCCCCGAACACGAACGCGAGGTGCGCTTCTACTCGCGGGTGCTCGGCACGGGCGAGCACCCGCTGTGGCGTGAGGATCTGATGAACAACCTGGACCTGCCGATCATCGGCCTGGGCGCGCGCAACGAGGAATATGCGCACCTCCCGCTCCAATGGATGCCGCACATTCAGGTCGCCGATGTCGCAACCAGTGTGAAGCATGCGCTCGATCTGGGCGGAAGCGAGCTGATGCATGCCAGGGACGACGCGGGACAGAGCCAGTGGGCGGTGCTGCGCGACCCGAACGGGGCGGCGTTCGGCATCATCCCCGTCGTCCCCGCGGAAGCGTTTCCCCCGACTGACACCGCCACATCACCCGACGCCGCGGCGCGCGTGGGGCGCATCGCCTGGATCGACCTGACGGTCGCCGATGCCTCCGCAACCCGGGACTTCTATCGACAGGTCATCGGCTGGTCGGTGCAGGATGTCGAGCTTACGGACGCAGGCGAGCGCTACGCCGACTACAACATGCTCGGCGATGACGGAACCCCCGCCGCGGGAGTCTGCCATGCACGCGGCGTGAACCTGGGCCTGCCGCCCGTCTGGATGCTCTACCTTCCCGTGGGTGACCTCGACGAGAGCCTCCGCCGCGTGCAGGAAGAAGGGGGCACGATCATCAAGGCGACGCGGGGGAGCGACGGGAAGTACGTCTACGCAGTGATTCAGGATCCGGTGGGGGCGTGCCTGGCGCTGGCACCGGGGTGATGTCGCTGGTACGACTTCCTGCGTCTTCCCGATACGCGCGCTCTCCCTGCCCTTCCTATCCGTTCCGCCGCCACTCCCGCGCGCCGAGCAACCCGAAGGTCAGGAGACCTGCGCCGACGACCGTGTACAGCCCGATAGACACCCAGAACTGGACGGGCTTCTGCTGGCGTGACACGACGTGCGACGAGGAAGATCCCTTCACCGGGAGTCGCGTCTCGCCGCGGTCGAGTCCGCGCACCACCATCCATCCCATGAAGGCGGCGAGTCCGAACATCAGAAGCACCGCCATGCGAAGCGCCCGTCGTTCCTGCGCGGACGACGACGATGCTCCGGTGGCTCGACGGGAAGGATTGTGCATGCGAAAACGCAGCCTTGTTCAAAAGGAGGAACCGAAGAAACTCGAACCACTCACTGCCGCTGCAGGAACTGTCGGACGGCGGCCAGATCACCGTCCTGGTCGCTGGCAGCGTACCTGTCCACCAGACTCCTGAAGGACATCCCGTCCACGGACTGCCCGCGAGTCCAGTCTGCCCCGCGCTCCAGCAAGAGGAGCGCCGCCTTCCAGTTGCGCGTTGCCGCCGCGGCGAACAGGACGGTCTGTCCGTTGGGCCCCACGAAACTCAGGTCGGCTCCGTGATCCAGGAGCATCGCCAGCGTCTCGAGACCGGCGGACTGCCCCGTGGCCGAGAAGTGGACCGGATCGCCGAACTCGGTCACCTGGTTGGGATTCGCGCCGGCGTCGAGCAGCGCCTTCACCGGGCCCGGTCCGGTTTTCCCGGCCAGCTGAATGGCGATCATCAGGGGAAACTCCGACTGGGCGCCCGTGTTCGGATCGGCCCCGGCTTCGAGCAGCATGCCGAGCACGTCCTGCTGATCCGGCGTGCGTCGCAACTGCCGCATGGCCAGCATCAACGGTGTCATGTCGGAGAACCCCGCCTGGTTCACGTCGATCGTGGACAGCAGCGCAGCCACGGTGCGAGCGTCATTTCGCGCGATGGCTTCGGCGAGCTCGCGCATAGGCCCTGTCCGGAAGAAAGTCAATTCACCCTGCGCGTTGGTGTTGGCGCGCAACTGCGCTTCGGCGATGACCCGCAAGGAGATCGCAACCAGCAGCGGAGCCGCCGCGAGAAGGAACGCCAGCAGGCGCCATCCCGGAGAGGGAGCCCGGACGAACAGCACGACCGAAGCCACGAGCGGCAACGAGGGGAGAACCAGCAGCAGGAGCACGACCTGGACCGGGCTCGTCTTCGCGCTTCCGGCAGCGGCCAGGCCGAGCAGGAACAGCAGCAGCACCCCGAGCACGTCGAGAGCCACGAGGCACCAGAAGATGATTTTGATCACGGGGAGAGATCCGCGCCGATTCGCGCACGGAGTTCCTCGAACGCCGCCGCCCGTTCCGCGGCGTCCTCGGTGTGAAAGGTCAGGAAGAACGGGCGCAGATTCCAGTCGAACGGCTCGCGGGCCTTGCCATGCAGGAACATCAGCATGGCGGCAAAGTGCACGGCGACTTCGCCCTTGCGGGTCAGCACACCGCGCAGCAATGCCTCGATCACCGGAGGAGGATGAAACTCCTCCACCTGCGCCAGGACCTGGGTCAATCCGCCGTAGAAGTCCGCGGTCTCCAGTCCTCGCACCAGCGCCGCCGTGCGGTCGTCTTCGGCGATGCGTGTCGCAGCGAACCGCGTCACCGCGGCGCGAACCATGGCATCGGGATCGTCGAGCGCGGCCAGGATCGCAGCCCGGGCGCGCGGAGTGTCGAGTGCTGCCAGCGCCTGGATGTCGTGCCAGGAACGGGGACGCTGGCGCAGCAGCAGTTCCTCGATGGCTTGCCGCGCGTCGGGCGATGCCGCTGCCAACGCGTCGAGGTCGTACCCGATGCCGTCATGCCAGCGTTCCCGGTTCCGCTCCATGCTGTGGATGAAGCGATCGAGCGGCGAACCGGCGAGCGGTGAAGCAGTGCCGAGCGAATCCGTATCGTCCACCCGATCACCTCGCGAACAACGGATCGTATCGGCCGGTGGCAAGCGCCGTGTCGAATCGTTCGGCGATCGTGGCCACCAGTTGGCTGTCCGTCCCGCGGTCCATCCACACCATGATCCGCTGGGCGCCGGCGTCGTACCCCACGTGCACGACCGCCTCGCCGAGACGCACCCGCTGCGCGAACGCGTTTGCCTCGCCGGCTATCGGTTCAGCGCGAAGCTCGGAGACCAGAAACTCGATCAGGGCCGTTCGCAGCCCTTCCAGCGCGGGTGACAGCCGATACTCCCGGTAGTCGGAGCCATCGCGTGTGAATGTGCCGCGATACGGGAGCGGCCTGAAGCCGGGGCGCTCCACCAGCCGGTCCGCGCTGCCGGGCCGATGCTCCCACACGAAATGGTGCAGCACCCACGCCGGATCGATCTGGTCGATGTCCGTGAACCGCATCCGCGTCCGGTCGACCGGCACGGTGTACGGTTCGCCGTCGCCAAGCGGAATCACCACCAGTTCGATCTCTTCGTTGCCCGCCCCGCTCCACGCCACACGGATGAAGTGCTTCTCGTCCGGCGCGACACCCAGCGGAGGGATGCGTTCGATCATCTGCCCTCGGCCCCGCACCGTATGCGGTTGCCAGGTGAGCGTGCGCGTATCGAACACGACGTCGCGCATGAGATAGAGTCCTTCCACGAACGACGCGCGGTCGAACCGCCCCTCGGGTGACGGATGACTCCGCGCACGGGCAAAGACCTCCGCATCGGACGTGAGCGGAGCGAGAGCGAAGCCGTTGTAGCAGAGCGCCACGTGCTCGATCCGGAGCTGGTTCCCGTCCTCGGCCACCAGATAACAGGGGCCGACACGATTCCGCGCGTCGATCTGCACGAGCAGCGCCGGACGTGATCCAGGCAGCGCGGCCACCGCGTCGAGACGCTCGAATCGCGTCGCGGCGGCATCGGTCGAGCTCGCATGTTCGATGACGACCGGATGCCCCTGATGGCGGAGTGCGAACCGGGCGCCGGCGATGATCACCGCCGGCCGGTCTTCGTATCTCGCCCGCTGGAACCCGGAGGCAAACGTGACGATCTCGAACGGCCCGAATCGTTCGCTGCGAATCGGCTGGCTCACGGGAACGATCCGGAAACGATACTGAAAGCTGTCCGACGACGATGCATCCGCGGACGGAGTGAGCGGCAGCCACGCGCTCCACTCGAGCTGTTTCCGATTCGGGCGACCCCCGAGAGGAACGAAGGCGCCATGTTCGACGATGCCGGCCGGTTCCACGGCGATGATCCGATTGCCGCGACTGGTGAAGAGATCCACCGCGCCGGGCACCACCCAGCGGCCCTCATCATCGAGCCGGGCGTCCTCGCGCCAGAGCGGCCCTTCGCGGCTGTCGCGAAGGGCGCCGCCGCTCGAGGCGCTGAGCCGCAGCCACGGTTCAGTGCTGTCCGCCACTTCCGCCGGACTCCGCCCTTCCGGCCAGCGGAGTTCGATGGCGAGGAGCAGATCATCGCCATCGAGCCGTGGCGGCAGGTCCGCCAGAAGCCGGGATGCCCCGCCGATCAGCAGGACCGTGGCGATCGCCGCGGCCTGCGCCAGGCCGAACGCCCTGAGAAATCCGGGATCGGCGCCCGCCGCGACGATACGGCTCACCACCACACCGATCAGGAAGCCGCCGACCAGGCCCAGCAACGCCATGAAGACGACGAAGTATCCGGATTGCCCCTCGAAGGAACTGATCCGATACCAGCCCACCGACAGGTTGGCGACGAAGCCGGCCAGGACCGTCGTGATCGCGGCCGTCAGAATCCCCACGCCCAGCGATGCGGGCCATCCCATCAGCGAAAGGCCTCGCGGAGCTCCCTCAGGATCCGACAGGCACCGGCAACGGTGTCAGCGGCAGGGGGAGCCGATGCCGGCGCGCACGCGCCGAGGAGCAGGACACCGGCGCACCAGAGCACGGCGACCCGAGGTTCACACCATGAGCATCGCATGCTGCCACCTTCTGTTGTCGGGGAGTCCGTCCGTCATCCTGCCGTACGGGCGCCCAAGATATGCCTCGTCGAGGAGATGCGCCAGAGTTGCGCCATGCCAGTCGCTTCGGGACTATGATGCGGTCCGGACATCATCGTGGCCGAAATCGACACCGTGCCTCGTTCACCTCGGCAGCCGAGAACTTGTGTCTCATGAACCTCCTCCAGTACTTCAACACCGATGACGGGTCGCTTGCCGAGATCGAGATAGCATTTCCTGAGCCGGAGATGATCACGCAGGCCTTCGAGTTTCTGTTCTCCTGTGGTGCTCGGAATGTCACGAAGGGTGGCGGAAGTGTGTGGTTGACGGACCCGCTGACCGAGCAGCCGTTCTCCGGAGCGGGCGATGCGTCGCTGGTCGTTGCTGGCGTGGCCAGTCCGTTTCATGTGGTTCTATCCGATGTGTCGTGCGCGGGCCGGCCGCTGCCGGAGCTGGGCGTGTTCGTTGATTCGCACGGGCTGGTCATCGACTATCGGATGGGGGCCGAGTGGGGAGAGCTGGAGATCGAGTCCTTGCTCGAGCTCTTGCGGAAATTCGGGGCCATGGGTGGAGTCGTTTCCGTTCCATGGTGGGGTGTCAGCGGGGAGCAGGAGTTCCTGTCGTCGCTGGGCGACGACGGACGATTCCCTGGCCGAAACGAGAGTGTCGGGACGGCATCACGAGGCTGTATGACGGACGAACTGACAGCACTCCAGGCGTGGTACATCGCGCAGTGCGATGGCGACTGGGAGCACGGTGCGGGAGTGATCCTCCAGACGCTGGACAACCCCGGGTGGAGCGTCACCATCGAGCTTGCCGGTACCGCGCTCGAGGGCCGGCCGTTCCTTGTAGTGGAGGAGGACATCGCGCACGAGACCGCGTGGCTGCGATGTTGGGTCGAGGAAGAACGATTCCGGGGCGTATGCGGACCGTTGCGGCTGAACCGCGTGGTGCAGATTTTCCTGGCGTGGGCAGCGGACACGGATATGCACGAAGCAGCACCGACTGGCTGACGACACATCGAACCGCCACCGATCCGCTACACCACCCCACGCGCTCCGCACCACATCGTGAGCGCATCCACGAGCCCCGCCTGCGTTCCGTCTCCCACCCACGCCACGTATCCGTCGGGCCGGATCAGCACCGCGGCGGGAGCCGAAACCGCACCGATCGCCGGAAGCTCCCACGCACCCTCGCAGGTGGCGTCGACCAACCGCACGCGATTCGCCCACGGCGTGATGTCGAAACCACCACGCTCCCCGAGGTTGAGCAGCACCGGCCGCGCCGCGTGCAGCAGCGTGAAGACCCGCGTCGGGCCGGCGGCGGTGACCAGATCGAGATCGGGCATGCGGCGCCCGAGCAGCGGGTGTCCCTCGCCCAGATCGTAGCGAATGTCCAGACCGGACATCATCGCGGCAAACCGTTTGCGCGGCTCATCCATGCCGAGCAGCTCGGACACGGTGTCGCGCAGTGCCGTCGTGCGATCATCCGGACGGAGCAGCGCGACCTGCGCCATGGTGTTGCGCAGCACACGCGCGGCAACCGGATGTCGCTCGGCGTGATAGGTATCCAGGAGACTTTCCGGCGACGTCCCCTCGAGCACCTGGGCCAGTTTCCAGCCCAGGTTCACCGCATCCTGCACACCGGTGTTGAGCCCCTGCCCACCCACCGGGGAATGCACGTGCGCCGCGTCGCCGGCCAGCAGCACGCGCCTGTCGCGATAGGCCGCGGCCTGCCGCGTCATGTCGGTGAACCGGGAAATCCAGGTGGGACTGTGCACTCCGTAATCGGTGCCGTAGACCGCGATGAGCCGCTCGCGGAGATCGTCGAGAGTGGGTTCGGCCGTCGCTCCGACGTGGTCCTCGGTCAGCATGACGCCCACCCGCCCGCCCTTCTGGTAGACGACCTCGCCGTCCCTGATCTCGTACTCGACCTTGCCCAGCGCATGGGTGCCGCGCGCGTCGCGGCGGATGCCCAGCTCCGGCTCCTCCGCCATCTCGACCTGGGCGATCAGGCTGCTCGTGGTCGGATCCCAGCCGGGGAAGTCGATGCCGGCCGCCTTGCGGATCAGACTGCGCCCTCCGTCACATCCCACGAGGTACTCCGCCCGCAGCGTCCGGCCGTCGGACAGCGCGACGTCCACGCCGGTGTCGTCCTGCGCGAACCCGGTGACCTCGATGCCGTAGTAGGTCGGCACGTTCAGCTCGCGAACCCAGCCGGCCAGGATGCGCTCGATGTGATTCTGCCACAGCCCGAGCCCGTAGGGGTGCCGCGTGGGAAAGTCGCTGAGGTCCAGCCGGCTCATGGCGAACCCCGCGACCTGCGCCACCTGTCCCTCCGAGAGGAACCGGTCGGCGATGCCGCGCTGATCGAGCACCTCGATGGTGCGGGCCTGCAAGCCGCCGGCACGCGAGCCGGCGAGCTCCTGGTTGGGGCGCCGCTCGACGATCACCACATCGATCCCCGCCAACGCCAGCTCCCCCGCCAGCATCAATCCCGTCGGACCGCCGCCGGCGATCACCACCGCATGTTCCGTCATCGCAACTCCCGGTTCGAAATGAGCGCGAAGTATGAGCGCGCCCCGGGGCCTTGCCGCAAGCCTCGGGGTACGTGATAATGTCCATAGGCGCACGAGGCGTGCAGGAACCGCCCCGGTCGCGCCCCATGAGTTTCCGCGGTAGAATCCGGCGATGGACAGACGCCACTTCCTCGCCACCGCCGCCCTCGGCCTTGCGTCGGGCCGGCTGATCCCGCCGCCGCCGCGCGAGCGCCTCGAACGGATCGGGCTCGAACTGTACGCCGTGCGCAACGCCATGCGTGCCGATCCGGAGAAGACGCTGGCCGCGATCCGCGCCATCGGGTACGACGATGTCGAACTGCTCTGGAGCTTCGGCAACTTCGGCCGGACCGTGCGGCAGACGCGCGATGCGCTGAAGGCCGCCGGCCTCGAAGCGCCCGCTGCGCACATGGCACCGGAGACGCTGCTCACGGAGTGGGAGCAGCGCCTTGCGGAGGCACAGGAGCTCGGGCATCGGTATCTCGTGGTGCCGAGTCTCCCCGCCGACACGAACCGCTCGATCGACGCCTGGAAACAGTGGGCGCACCGCTTCAACGTGGCCGGTGAGACGGCGCGCCGCGCAGACATCTGGCTCGCCTTTCACAACGAGCCGAATCACCAGAATCCGCTGCAAGGCGAAATCCCCATCGACGTATTCGTCCGCGAGACCGACCCGGATCTCGTGCGCATTCAGCTCGATGTCGGCAACATGCTCATGGGCGGCGGCGATCCCATGGCGTTCCTCGCGAAGCATTCCGCGCGCTGCTGGACCTTTCACCTCAAGAACGTGCGTCCCGACCGCAGTCGCGACACGGAACTGGCGAACGGCACGTTCGATCTGCGCGCATTCCTGGCCGCCGTCCCCGACGTGAACCGAAAGCCCTGCTTCGTCGAACAGGAAAGCGCGGCCGACGAGCTCGCCGCCGCGAAGGCCAATCACGATTACCTGCGTGCGCTGACCTTCTGACGCGCACGTCGAGGTGGGGCGCGCGCCCGGCACCGGACGGGCGGCCCCCACGGGCATGATCCCCGGCGCGGGCTGTTTTGCGCTTCTCAGGACATGCGCCCCTCTCCCTGCCTCCGCAGGCTCGCCGCCCTGGCCGGCCTGCTCCTGGCTGCCGCCTGTGGCGGTGGTGACGCCCCGACGGATCCGGGCTCCCTCGGCCCGCCTCCGCCCCCGCCGCCACCACCGCCTCCCCCGGCGGTCACCGCGGTGACCGTGTCGCCGGCCGCGGCCACGTTCGAGGCGATCGGCCGCACCGTCGCCCTGACGGCCGCGCTGGCGCCGAGCACGGCCGCCGGGACCATCACCTGGCGCTCCGCAGACGCCGCCATCGCCACGGTCACCGGCAGCGGCACGTCGGCCACCGTCACGGCCGTCGCGCCCGGCACGACCGAGATCATCGCGGCCGTGGGCACCATCGAGGGCCGCGCCACGGTCACGGTGCCCGCCGTGCCGCAGGAGATGGAGGCCGCCATCCCGGCCACCGGGGGCACGCTCACCCTCGATGTGCCCGGTCACCCGTTCGACGGCTTCGCCCTTACCGTCCCCGCGGGCGCGTTCGACGGAGCCACCACATGGCGCGTCCTGACCGATACCACGCCCGCGCGCGCCTTTCCCGCCGGCGCCACGGTCGCGGGGCCCGGACTCGCCATCGCCGGTGTCACGGGCCTCACCCGGCAGACGCAGTTGCTCACCCTGCGCATCCCCGTCACGCCGCAGCCGGGACACACCACCGCGATCGCCCTCGTCGACCCCGCCACCGGCGCCTTCGACCTGCTCCCGCTCGTGGCGCGTGACGCCGGCAGCGTCACGGTGAGAACGCGACATCTCGATCCCGCGCTCTTCGGCACGAACGCCGACGCGGCGATGCCCGGGCCGCGGGCACTCGCCGTGCGCTCGCCGGGCCGGCCATGGCCGCAGATGGAGAACGGCACGATCACGGCCCGTCTCTATCGCCTGCAGCTCCCCAACGCGGCGCTGCAGAACATCGCTCCCCTGCTCGGCCTGGCGCAGCACGCATGGCCCGTGGCCGAGGATGGCTCGGCCGCCTTCCCCACGGGACACGGCAGCGCCCTCGTGTCGCTTACGCGCGCGGCGGCGACTCTGGGAATCAACGTCGCCCAGCTCGTGCGCGCGCGCGGCGCGGATCACTTCTACGCCGATACCGCGGCGCTCACCACGGTCATGATCACCGCGGCACGGCAGCGCCCCCACGAACAGGCCCTGCAGGCGCTCCAGGGGATGACCGGCATGACCAAGCCTGCGCGTGACAGCCTCACGACCTCCAACCTCATGGCCGCCCTGGCCCTGACGGGCGAGCCCCAGCTCCTGCTCATGCTGCCCACCGCGGAGGATCTGGGCGACCCGGGCCGTCATGCCTGGGGCCTCGCCATCGGGATGCAGCAGGGCACGATTCAGTTCCTGGACCCGACCGCTCCAGGCCAGATACGCTCCATGACCGCGGGCGCGACCGGTTTCACCGGACTCGCGAGCAGAACGCTCGCAAGCGACGCGGTGGCGCTGCCACGGGACGTCGTGCTGGCGGTGCCACCCTCGCTGCTGCCGCAGCAGGACGTTCATCAGCAGTTGATCACCATGGCGCAGGCGATCACCGCCGATCCGGCCGCCCGCCATGGGTGGAATCACACGCTCGCGACCCAGGCCGGTCTCGCCCGTGTCCCGATACAGCTTCGGCCGTCTCCAGTCTCTGACTTCGTCGACGTCGACCAGGCCGTCGAGATCGTGAGCGGCGACAGCGCCGAGCTGCGCCTGGCCGGCTCCTCGGCGTCGCTGCGCCTGTATGATCCGACGAACGGCGCCGAAGTGCACCGTGCTGCACCGGGTGCTTCGATTTCCGTGCGATTGATCCCCGGGGTGCAGGACGCGGAGGACGGGGCGACCGTCGCGGTCCATGCCGTGGCCGTCGACGTCGCCTCCGGACGCCAGCTCGTGCCCTTCCACTTCAGTCTGAGTGTCAGGCGAGTCCCGGTGAGGAGCCCGAATCTGCGTCTGGAGCGGGACACGGTGCATCTGCGCGACAGCTCGCTCGTGGCCCTCACCGCCACGCTCACCGACCCGCCCGACGACGGCTATCGCATCGTATGGCAGTGGGGCGACGGCACCGAGACCACCGTCCACACCGACACACCCGCGGCGGAGCACCTGTACACGCGTGTCGGCACGTTCCGCGTGGTGGCGACGCTGCGTACCGCGGAGGAGCCCGGCCAGGTCCTGGCGGTGGATTCCACTCTCGTGATCACGTATCCGCTGCCGTACTGGTTCTTCACCTCGTTCGAGGATCCGAAGGGCTTCCTGGACACCCAAGACGGGCAGCAGTCCGTGTTCCGGCAGTTCCTGACGGCACCTGCGACAGGTCTGCTCATGATCTGGACACGCATCGACAGCGCGACGTCCAGCATCTATCTGGACGTGCACCCGGATGGGATCACCTTCGATGAGCTGGAGTGCTGTCGCCGATCGGTATACTGGCGGGGCGGCGGCATGATTCCGAATCAGGCACCCGTCATGTTCTTTGGAACGAATCCGCGCACCACGGCTCCTTTCGGACCATACTTCGCAGCGTTCAGCGAAAGCTTCTGGACGCAGAGCACACCGGATCTCACCGCCGGCACCGTGCTGGGGCAGTCGACCGTGCACGCGACCTCCTGCCGGCTTCCGAACGGCACGCTGGAGGCGTGTCCGGTCAACTTCTTTCGTTTTCAGGCGGCCCGCGATGCCGACGGGATGACCGGCGTCATCGAACTCTATCGCGTCAGGAACACTCCGGTGGGGATCGTACTCGATCTCGACATCCCCACCGCCGTCTTCCCGTTCACGGCCAGGCGCAAGATGTAGCGATGCGGCGAACGTCCCGGAGTCCATCTGTCAGGGGGCTGTCGGGGCGTTCGCTCCGCCGATGAGAAGCACCGCCGCCAGGATGGTGGAAGCTGACGGCACACTCTCCGGCACGGCAGGGCGACGCTATAGCCCTTGACGATATATCCGGTGTGGATATATATACGGCATCATGCCCATCGATCCCGCCGACGTCGAAACCCACCTCCCGCTTCCCCCGGCCACCTTCCACATCCTGCTCGCCCTCGTGGAAGGAGACCGGCACGGCTACGGGATCATCCAGGATGTCGAAGCCCGGACGGAGGGAGCGCTCGTGCTCGGCGCGGGAACCCTCTACCGAACGATCCAGCGCCTCCTCGAACGCGGACTGATCACCGAGCCGCGCAATCCCAAGGGCCCCCGCGACGATCCGCGCCGGCGCTACTACCGGATCACGCCGCTCGGCCTCGCCGTCGCGCGCGCCGAGTCGCTCCGCCTCTCACAGCTCGTGCGCGTGGCGCGCGGAGTCGGCCTGCTCTCCCCCCGGTCGACATGATCCTGCTCTACCGCGTTCTCCTCCGGCTCTACCCGAGCTCCTTTCGTCAGTCGTACGGCGAGGAGATGGTCGCGGTGTTCGCCGCCTCAACGGCCGGACGCGGCTTTCTTTCGCAACTGGGCGCGTTCCTCGTGGCGGTCGCCGAGGAGGTGCCCAACGCCATTGGCGCCCACTGGAACCTCCTTCGGCAGGATCTGCGCTTCGCCGTTCGAACGCTGCGCCGCTCCCCTGCCTTCGCGCTCACCGCGGTGATCGTCACCGGCATCGGAGTCGGCGCCAACACCGCCGCCTTCTCGGCCGCCGACTTCGTCCTGCTGCGCCCGCTGCCCTTCCCCGACGCCCACGAACTCGTGCGTCTCTGCGAAGGACCAGTGACCGGCGGAGGATGGGGCTGCAACAACCAGCTCTCCCCGGCGAACTATCGCGACCTGAAGGCAACGAGCCGTTCCTTCGAGGCACTCGGCGTCTACTCGGCGCGCCACGTGAACATTGCCGGAAGCGGCACGCCCGTACGCGTTGCGAGCGCCGGCGTGACACCGGAAGTGCTGTCGCTGCTCGGCGTCGAGCCCGTGCTCGGCCGGATCTTCGAACCCGCCGGCACGGCGGACCTCGCGACGGTCGTGATCGGGCATGGCCTCTGGCAGGATCGATTCGGTAGCGACCTCGGCGTGCTCGGCAAAACCGTGAACCTCAACGGAATCCCGCACGCGATCATCGGAGTGATGCCGGCGAGCTTCAACTTTCCCGGACGCACGACACAGGTATGGACACCGCTGGAAATCCCCGCCGGCGCCTACGAGGACCGGGACAACAGCTACCTCGATGGCATCGGGCGACTCCGCGACGGGGTGACGTTCGAGCAGGCGAAAGCCGACCTGGTCGCGGCCGCGGCGCGGCTCGCCATCGAGTTTCCGGAGACGAACGCCGAAACCGGCGTGAGCTTCTTCCGCCTCCGGGACGAGTTCTCGCCGCGATACCGCACCATTCTTCTCGCGCTCTGTGGAGCGAGTCTCTGCATCCTGCTGATCGCGTGCGCGAACCTCGCGAACCTCCTGCTCGTGCGCGCGGCGGCGCGGGAAGCCGAGCTCGAGGTTCGCGCGGCACTCGGGGCCGGAAAGGAACGGCTCGTCCGGCAGATGATCACGGAGAGCCTCGTGCTCGCGCTCGCGGGCGGCGCCCTTGGCGTTCTCCTCGCGCTGGCATCCCTTCCCTTCTTCGCGACGCTGGTGCCGCCAGGCCTGCCCACGACGGATGCGCCGCATCTCGATCTGCGGATGCTTCTCGTCGCGATCGGTTTCGCGGGATTCACCGGGCTCGGATTCGGACTCGTGCCGGCCCTGCGTGCCGGAGGCAGTACCGGCTTCACGGCACTCCGCGGAGGGAGCCGCGTGGGAGAGCGCGGTGGACGACGCTTGCGGATCACGCTGGTGGCCGCCGAGGTCGCGGTGTCGGTCGCGCTCCTCATCACCTCCGGATTGCTCATGCGCGCCATCACGCGCGTCAACGCGGTCGAGACCGGCTTCACGCCGGCGGGCGTGCTGGCGATGCGCACGGCGCTGCCGCGGCCGAAATACGAAGATGCCGCCGCGCGCCGCGCCTTCTACGATCGTGTGCTCGGCGACGTGCGGGCGCTGCCGGGTGTGGCCAGCGCCGCCTACGTGACCGGACTGCCGATGGAGATGATGGGCGGCATCAACAGCATCACCGTGCCGGGAGAGGAGTTCCGGCCCGGCCGTCCGAACAGTGCGAGTGTCCGCTTCGTGACGCCCGGGTACTTTGCCACGCTGGGGATTCCCCTGCTGCGCGGGCGTGACGTCGACGGTACCGACACCGGTGACGCGCACTGGGTCGCGGTGGTGAGCGAATCGTTCGTGCAGCGCCATTGGCCCGACCAGGATCCGCTCGGGCGCACCTTCCGGCACCTGGGTGATGAGCGGACGGTCGTCGGTGTCGTCGGCGACATTCGCGTCCGGGGCCGGGAACGCACGAGCGAGCCGCAGATGTATTTCCCGGTCGAACAGGTGCGCCCCGGTGCCCTGACCTTCTACGACGCGAAGGAGCTCGTCATCCGGCATGCCGGCGGCACCCCGGGCATCGTCACCGCGGTGCGTCGCATCGTGCGCGACACCGACATCGAGCAGCCCGTGTCCGACGTGCGGTCCCTCGAGGACGTCGTGGCCGGCGAGACGGCGTCACGCCGCGCGCAGCTCCAGATGCTCGGCACGCTCACGATCGTGGCACTTCTCCTGACCGTGATCGGGATCCACGGGCTGCTGGCTTACGCGGTGTCCAGGCGCAGGCGGGAGATCGGCGTGCGCCTCGCCTTCGGCGCGGCGCCATCGCGCGTGGCGTGGATGGTGGTCCGCGAGGGACTGCTCTCCGCGTCGATCGGCATTCCGCTCGGCGTGTTCGTGGCATACCTCGCCGCGCGTACGATGGAGGGCATGCTCTTCGGCGTTCCCCCCGCGGATCCCTTCACCTTCCTTGCCGCGGCTGCGGTCACGCTGCTGGCCACGCTGCTCGGCGCTCTGGCACCGGCGCACCGGGCCGTGCGTGTGAGCCCCATGGAAGCGATTCGCGCGGAGTAGAGGGGCTGCGACTCCGTTTCGGTCACTCGCTACACGGCGCCCCGCAGGACCCGATCTTTACTGGACAGTCTGCCGGAATTCGGCAGATTCCGACGGACACCCGATCAGGAGGAACCCCGTGAGTGCGTTTGCCCTGTTTCACCTCCCTGATGGCCCGGTGGTCGAGAGCCTCCCCGGCGAGGCCGATGCACACGTGGACTCCCTGGGAACGGCGCTCATCGAGGCATGCCTCTCGGCCGGAGGAGACCGTGCCCTGCTGCATGCGGCGCATCTGCCGCCGGCGTTCTTCGACCTGAGCAGCCGCCAGGCCGGCGAGTTGCTGCAGCGTCTCCGGAACTATCAGATTCGCCTGGCGGTGCTGCTCCCCTCGGCGGGCGTGGCCACGAGTTCACGCTTCGGCGAGATGGTGGAAGAGGCGGAACGCGGCCGAGACTTCGGCGTGTTCACGGATCGTGTGACGGCCGAAGCGTGGCTGGAGACAGGTCCAGCCGCATCAGCAACCGCGGAAAGCCGTTGATCACCGATGACGTGTCGGCCGCCTTGCGAAACCCCGCTTTCTCGAACAGCGCGCGGGTGCCGACGTACGCCATCGTGAGATCGACCTGCTCGCCGCGGTTGTCGACGGGATATCCCTCGATCGCGGACGCGCCCCGGGATCGCGCGAACTCGACGGCGCCCGCGAGCAGCGCATGCGAGATCCCTTTGCCGCGGTGCCCGGGCCGCACGCGGATGCACCACACCGACCACACGTCGAGATCGTCCACGTGCGGGATCTTGCGGTTGCGCGCAAAGGTCGTGTCGGCGCGGGGCGCGACCGCCGCCCATCCCACCACGTCGTCGCCGTCGTACGCGAGCACACCGATGGGCCCCTGCTCCATGAGCGCGGCGACCTTCTTGCCGCGGGCCGGCCCGCGCAGCGACACGTTCTCCTTCGACGGGATACGGTAGCTCAGACACCAGCATACGTTCGCGTCGGGCCGTTTCGGCCCCACCATCGTCGCGACGTCGTCGAATACGCTCGCTGGTCGAACTTCGATAGCCATGCGCTTGCGATGCTGGAAGGTTCGGAGTCGTCGCCCGGCTCAGCGGTCCGACCAGACCGCCAGCTCGTTGCCGCCCGGCTCCCGGAAATGGAACCGGCGGCCTCCCGGAAACTCGTGCAGGTTGAAGGTCGCCACGCCGTAGGCTTCGACCCGCTGCTGCATGCCCGCCAGGTCGGTCGTGTAGATGACGACGAGCGGCGCGGTCGTCGCCGGCGGTGTGGGAACGGCGTAGAAGCCGCCGGTCAGCCGGCCATCCTCGAAACTGGTATAGTCGGGACCGTAGTCGGTGAACTTCCAGCCGAACACCTCGGCGAAGAACCGCTTCGTGGCGGCAAGATCGGCGGAGGGAAACTCCACGAAGTCGACGCGGCGGTCGTGCTGGGCGAGTGACACGGGATCGGGCTCCATCGGGACGGCGGAATCGGAAGCTGGCCGCTCGACATCGGCGCCGGTGCAGGCGACGAGCAACAGGCCGGTCAGCAGGGAGGGGAGACGCATGATCCGAAGCATAGCGCCGGATGATCCGCCTGTCTTGACGATTTCCGACAGCGTCACCGGTGGAGTTCGGCAAGCCAGGCGGTGGGCGGCAGGCCCGCGAATTCGCGGAACTCGCGCGTCAGGTGCGCCTGGTCGCTGTAGCCGAACCGGTGCGCCAGCTCCGTCAGCGGCTCGTCCGGACGGCGCCGCAGCGCAGTGGACACCCGGGCGAAGCGTTCCACCCGTGCCTGCAGCTTGGGCCGCAGGCCCACGTAGCGATCGAAATGCCGCTCCAGGGTGCGCTCGGACAGGCCGAGCCGGTGGGCCAGAAGCCCGATGCGCGGACGCTCGCCGCGAAGTGCATCGCAGGCCGTGTCGATGGCGTCCGGGGCGGCAACACGGGTTCGGAGGAGCAGCGTGTGGACGGCCTCATCCAGCCATCGGGCTCGTGCGGTCATCGAGATGGTCGCGTGCAGGCGATCCTCCCATTCGGAGACGGAGGTGCCGATGACGACGGCAGCGGGAGCCGCCTGGTCGACCAGGTCGGCATAGGAGACGCCACCGGCACGCAACGCGCCCGGGCGGAACCGGATCCCCATGAGATCGGCGGTGCCGCGAACCTCGCTCAGCACCCGCCGCTGCATGGGACCGATGAACCAGCCACCGGGCGGAAGCGGCGAATCGTCGTTGTCCCGGTGCACCTGCCCGTCCAGCACGAAGAGCAGATCGACGCATCCGTCGGGAAGCACTCGATGGGCGCGGGGCTCGGCGAGGGGCCCGTGGCTCCGGATGCTCCAGTAGGCGTCGACCCAGCGTCGCAGCGCCGGTGCCGGCTGGTACTCGCGGTATCGGGGACGTTCGGTCATGGCTCCGGTTCAAGGTACGAATCGGAGAGGGGGAAGGCCACCGCGGTGCTGGTGTGCTGCGCGGCGCTGGCGAGCTACCTTCCGGCCAGGCGCGCTGCCCGGGCCGATCCGGGGCAGGTGCTGCGCGCGGAATAGAGCGGCTCGACTGGAAGGAGAATCCACGTCATGCAGGCTGAGGCGGTTGTCCGCGAGTTCTGGCGCCTGATGGCATCCAACGATTTCCACTCCGTGACCAGCGTCCTCTCCGAGCAGGTCGTGGTGGAGTGGCCTCAATCGAACGAGCGCATTCGCGGGGCGGAGAACTTCGCTCGCATGAATGCCGAGTATCCCGCGAGCGGTCCGTGGGAGTTCCGCCTGAACGAGCTCGTGGCTTCGCAGGACAAGGTCGTCACGCAGGTCAGCGTCTCCGACGGCCAGCAGTCCGCCGAACCGATTTCGTTCTTCACCGTGCACGATGGCAGGATCGTTCGCCTGGTGGAATATTGGCCGGAGCCGTTTGCGCCCGCGGAAAACCGGCGACATCTGACCGAGCCAATAACATGACGCCGAGTGAAAATGCGAACCCGGCGGATCGTCCGGTACTTCCCGAGCGTGCAATGAGCTCCATCCCCCCGTCCGACAACTCCCCGGTCGTCGCGTACTACGACGCCGGATTCGAGGAGACCCGCCTCGATCAGGGTATCGCGCAACTCGAAGCCGTGCGCACGCGACAGCTTCTCGCACGCTTCCTGCCGCCGGCGCCGGCCACGCTGCACGGAGTGGAAGGACCGGCGTGTCTGTTGCCGGATTTCGAGCGCCGCTGGCGCGATCCCGCCCAGCGGCGCACGATGACGTGGCTGGCGGAGACATTCGGGAGCGAACCGTCGCTGCTGGGCGTGAGCGCGCACCTGCTCGTCGTGGCGTTCGCCCCTGCGCGCTGACTTGCAAGGGTGTGTCATTCTCCGCACATTCTCCGTCCCATCCATTCTCCGCACGATCGGCATGCTCACCCCCGTCCGCGTCATGAAGACGTTCTCGATATGATCACCTACTACGATATCGGCAAGAACAGAAAGCTCCACGAGATCGTCGTGGCCGGAACCCACGATGCCGGGATCACGGGCGGCGGCAGCGGTGTGCAGACGCAGACGCTGAACATCGGAGACCAGGCCATGGCCGGCGTGCGCTTCTTCGACATCCGCGTCGCCGCCGCGGTCACGAGCGAGAAGCACGCCTCGGGACGACCGGTCGCCGAGCTGCGCGCCTTTCATGCCGACGACAAGGTCGTGATGAAGCTGGACCGCAAGGTGGTGCTCAAGGGCGCTCTGAACCAGGGGGCCATGCACGTCACGCAGTCCAAGCTCGCCGGAGGCGCCTTCGGCCTGTCGCTCACGAGCATGCTGCAGCAGGCCCGGAACTTCGTGAACTCCGATGTGGGCAAGAAGGAGTTCCTGATCCTCAAGTTCGACAAGTGCACCAACTGGGAACTGATCGCCAATGCCTGCCGGACCACGCTGGGGCTGAGCCTCTATACCGCCGGCGGGAATCTGAACACGAAGAAACTCGAGGATCTGTCCGGCAAGGTGATCGTGCTCTTCTCGTCGTCCGGCCTGGGCGAGCTGGGAGGAGCGACGCAAGGCATTCTCGGCTTCAAGAACCTGTCGGCACAGGGCGCCGCGTACAGCGACACATACCAGGGATTGCAGTACTACGGAAAAGGCGGCACGTCTCCGTTCAATCCCAGGGACAAGCTCAAGCAGAACATCAAGAAGCAGTCGAAGCTCATGCAGGGAGCCGCGGCGATGATGAAGCCCGAGGTGGTCGGCATGATGTACTGGACCACCACCGGCCTCGTGGAAAGCATCAGGAAGCGGGACGACGGGATGTGGGACGCGCCGAACACCGCGAAGATGAAAGCGCTCTGGGCACAGGGGCTCGGCGACTTCGTGAACGCACGCGTCTCCCTCCCGTCCACCAATCCGCTCGCGACGGCGCAGCAACGGCGCAGCTTCTTCCCCAACATCGTCATGATCGACTTCGCCGACGACCGGAAGTGCCGCGAGATCTACGATCTGAACCTGCTGTCCGCGGGGCACCTGGCGGATCTGACCTGAGGGAAGACCGCGAACCGACGCTACTGCTTTCTGAAGATGACGTGATTGCCCGCGTTGTCCCGGCGCAGCTCCGTCACCGGTCCGGTGGCGCCGCTGGCTCGGCGGAAGGTCAGGGTGACGTTCTCACCTGCATGGAATGTCAGCGCTCCGGCCCACGGCAGCGTTTCGGGCCGTGAGCCGTTGACCGAGAACGCGAGTCCCGTCGAACTCCGGGTCACCTCGATCACGGCATCCGGCTGGTTGCCACCCGCGACCGCCTGATACCGGCCCACGAAGGGCGCTGGATCATCCGTGTACACGGGCATGGCCGAACGTGGCCACGGAAGCACGGCCCCGACAAGCGCCCCGCCCACACTGCCCGGCGACAGGTTCGTCGGCGACGTGTTCATCAGCACGACCACCGCCATCTGCGCATCGGGGTACCACGTCGCGTCGGCACGGAAACCGGGCGCGGTGCCGCCGTGGCCGATGTACCGGAGCCCGCGATAGTCCTCCCCCACCTTTATTCCCAATCCATACTGCAGCGCCGTGCCATCCGCGAGCCTGGAGGGCGTGATCATCTCGGCGTACGACGCCGGCGACATCACCATGCCGCCATGCAGCGCCTTGAGCCAGGTGACCAGGTCGCCCGCCGTCGAGCAGAGTGCGCCGGGAGCAAAGACCCACGTATACGTCACCATCGGCGCGCGCCGAATCCCCCCGCTCTGCATGCCGTAGCCGTGCGCGCGACGTGGTATGTCCGCCGTGCTGTTGCAGTACATCGAGCGCGTCATCCCCAGCGGCACGAAGATCTTCTGCTCGATGTACTCCTCGTATTTCATCCCGCTCGCCTTTTCGACGACGAGACCCAGGAGCCAGAAGCCGGAGTTGTTGTAGGCCTGCGCTTCACCCGCCGGGAACTGGAACGGCTGGAGTGTGATGTGCCGGTAGGCGGAATCGCGCGGAAAGCGGGGAGTGAAGAAGTTGATCTCCCACTCCGGCGTGTCGCTGAAGTGAAAAATGCCCGCGGTGTGACTCAGCAGCCGGCGCAGCGTGATGTTGCTGCCACTCGCGCCCAGTTCCGGCAGCCACTGCGTGATCGGATCGTCGAGATCGAGCTTCCCGGCATCGCGCAACTGGAGGATCGCGGCCGCGGCGACCTGTTTCGCGATGGAGCCCACCTCGAACATGGCATCCACGGACATCGGGACGTTCCATTCCACGTCGGCCTTGCCGTACGCCTTCATGAGCAGGGTGTCGTTCCCCTTGACGACGGCGGCGACGAGCCCGACAGCGCGATTCGCGCGGACGCCTGCCCCGGCAATCGAATCGAGTCTCTGGGCGTTCACCTGGCCGTCCGGCTGCGCGGCCAGCGTCGACGCGCCGAGGAAGAGCAGGACCAGCGCGCGGAGGGAGGAGGAGAGGCCAGGCACTGTCAGGAATGGATGATGGGGGGAAGTCGACATGCTCCGGATGGAGACTACCGCAGGGTTCTGAATTGTCAAGTACTTTGCACAACAGAGTCAAAAGGACGATTCGCCATGAATCCCTGCTCTGCTGTAAATGTCTCCAGGAGCCCCGCACCACCACCAATGACCCCGCGTCGAAATCCGCCTCTTCGTGGCCACCCCGGCCGAACGCTGGAGGGGCGAGGCGGAAGTTGACAATACATAAGCGTTGGCTTATTTATTGGACATGCAGACCGCTGCCGTGGCCGAGAACAAGATCTTCCAGGCGCTGGCCGACCCCAGCCGCCGGGCGATCTTCGAGTCGCTCACACGGGGCGAAGCGGCGGTGAAGGACCTCACCGCGCGCTTCCACATCTCGCAGCCGGCGGTTTCGCAGCATCTCGCCACCCTCAAGGACGCCGGCCTGGTGCACGGCCGGCGCGAGGGGCGCTCCGTCTACTACCGGGTGGAGCCGCGCGGGATGAAACCGCTCATCGACTGGATCGCGCACTACCGCGTCTTCTGGACGGAACGCGTCGATCGCCTCGAACGACTGCTGGAGAACATGGACGGATGACACTCACCGACACGACGGCGAAATCGCAAACCGAAGCCCTGGCGTTCGAGTTCGACCTGCATCATGCACCCGAGAAGGTGTGGCGCGCGCTCACCGACCCTGCCCTGCTCGCGGAGTGGCTGCTGCCCGTCACCGGGCTCGAGCTCGCGCCGGGGGCCGCGTTCATGTTCAAGACGCAGCCGTATCCCGGGTGGGACGGCACCGTGCACTGCCGGGTCCTCGAGGTCGACACGCACCGGAAGCTCAGCTACGCGTGGGTCGTGGGCGACATGGACACCGTCGTGACGTTCACGCTCACGCCCACGGAATCGGGCACGCACATGCTGCTCGTGCAGTCGGGCTTCACGCCGAGCCAGAAGCAGAACTTCGGCGGCGCACGCTACGGCTGGAAGATGATGGGCGGCAAGCTCGTCGACCTGCTCGCGAAGATCCCGTGACACTCGTGCACACCCGTTTACACCCGTTCCACACGCGCTCCGGAGGATGACACAATGAACAGATGGGTTCGGCAGATCCACCGCTGGGTGTCCATGGCCTTCACGATCACCGTCATCGCCAACTTCGTCGCCATGACGCAGGGAGAGCCTCCGGCCTGGATCACCTACGCGCCGCTGCTTCCGCTCGCGCTGCTCCTGTTCACCGGCCTGTACCTGTTCACGCTGCCGTACCTCGCGAAGCGGCAGGGCGGCTCCTCCGAACCCCGATGAGATGAGCGCGAAGAAGACCTCCGCCAGCCCGCCCGCCGCGGATCGCCACGACCTGATCCGCGTGCGGGGCGCGCGCGAGAACAACCTCAAGGACGTCAGCATCGAGATCCCGAAACGCCGGCTGACGGTGTTCACCGGCGTCTCGGGCTCCGGCAAGAGCTCGCTGGTGTTCGGCACGATCGCCGCGGAGTCGCAGCGGCTGATCAACGAGACCTACAGCGCGTTCCTGCAGGGCTTCATGCCAACACTCGCGCGGCCGGAGGTCGACGTCCTGGAAGGACTGACCACGGCGATCATCGTGGACCAGGAGCGGATGGGCGCCAACGCCCGCTCGACGGTGGGCACGGTGACCGACGCCAACGCGATGCTGCGGATCGTCTTCAGCCGGCTCGGCAAGCCGCGCATCGGATCGCCCAATGCGTTCTCGTTCAACGTGCCCTCGGTGCGCGCGAGCGGCGAGATCACCATCGAGCGCGGCGCCGCGAAAACGGTGCAGCAGACCTTCACGGTCACCGGCGGCATGTGCGCGCGCTGCGAAGGCCGAGGGTCGGTGACCGACATCGACCTCACCCGGTTGTTCGACGACAGCAAGTCGCTCAACGAAGGCGCGATCACCGTTCCCGGTTACACGGCGGACGGCTGGTACGTGCGCATGTTCGCGGCCTCGGGGCTCGATCCGGACAAGCCGATCCGCAAGTACACGAAGAAGGAGCGCCAGGATTTCCTGTACAAGGAGCCGGCCAAGGTGAAGGTCGCGGGCGCCAACCTCACGCACGAAGGCCTCGTGCCGCGCATCCAGAAGTCGTTCCTGTCCAAGGACGTGGACGCGCTGCAGCCGCACATCCGCGCGTTCGTGGAGCGGGCGGTGACGTTCACCGCCTGCCCCGACTGCGGCGGCACGCGGCTCAACGAACCGGCCCGGTCGTCGAAGATCAGGGGGATCAACATCGCCGACGCCTGCGCGATGCAGATCAGCGACCTCGCCGAATGGGTCCAGGCGCTCGACGAACCGTCCGTCGCGCCGCTGCTGGCAGCGCTGGGAGAGACGCTCGATTCGTTCGTGGAGATCGGGCTGGGCTACCTCAGCCTCGACCGTCCGTCGGGCACGCTTTCGGGCGGCGAGGCGCAGCGCACCCGGATGATCCGCCATCTCGGGTCGTCGCTCACCGACGTGACCTACGTGTTCGACGAGCCCACCATCGGCCTGCATCCGCACGACATCCAGCGGATGAACGAGCTGCTGCTGCAACTGCGCGACAAGGGGAACACCGTGCTCGTGGTCGAGCACAAGCCGGAGACGATCGCGATCGCCGATCATGTCGTCGACCTCGGTCCCGGCGCCGGCACGGCCGGCGGCGAGGTGGTGTTCGAAGGCACCCTGGACGGACTGCGCGCCAGCGACACGCTCACCGGGCGTCACCTGAGCGACCGGGCGTCCCTCAAGCCGTCGGTGCGGAAACCCACCGGCGTGCTGAAGGTGCGCGGCGCGCGCACGCACAACCTGCAGAACGTGGACGTGGACATCCCGCTCGGCGTGCTGGTGGTGGTGACCGGCGTGGCGGGCTCGGGGAAGAGCTCGCTGATTCACGGATCGGTGAGCAACCAGGGTGGCGTGGTGTCGGTGGACCAGACGGCGATCCGTGGCTCGCGGCGGAGCAATCCGGCCACGTATACCGATCTGCTGGAGCCGATCCGCAAGGCGTTCGCGAAGGAGAACGGCGTGAAGCCCGCGCTGTTCAGCGCCAACTCCGAAGGCGCGTGTCCCACCTGCAACGGCGCCGGCGTGATCTACACCGACCTCGGCATGATGGCCGGCGTCACCACGGTGTGCGAGGAGTGCGAGGGGCGGCGGTTCCAGGCGTCGGTGCTGGACTACCGGCTCGGCGGACTCAACATCGCCGAAGTGCTCGACCTGCCGGTGGACGACGCGCTCGGCTTTTTCGGCGCCGGTCCGGCGCGCATACCCGCCGCGCACACGATCCTCGAGCGCATGGCCGGCGTGGGGCTCGGCTATCTGCGACTCGGCCAGCCGCTCACCACGCTGTCGGGGGGCGAGCGGCAGCGGCTCAAGCTCGCCACGCACATGGGCGCCGACGGCGGCATCTATGTGCTCGACGAGCCCACCACCGGCCTGCACCTGGCCGATCTCACGCAACTGCTCGGCCTGCTGGACCGGCTGGTGGACTCCGGCAAGTCGGTCATCGTGATCGAGCATCACCAGTCCGTGATGGCGCACGCCGACTGGATCATCGACCTCGGACCGGGCGCGGGACACGACGGCGGACGGATCGTGTTCGAAGGCACGCCGGCCGACCTGGTGGCGGCGAAGTCCACGCTCACCGGCGAGCATCTGGCCGCCTTCGTGGGCCGCCGAGCGAAGGCCGGCCGGGCGCGCTGAGCGGCGGGCGGACGATCTCGCTGACCGGTGGGCGGACGATTGCCCGCCGGTCTTGCGGGCGTCCCGGTGAATCCGATATTTTCCTATATGGTTGATCATTCCACTTGTGGCGCCGGGCGTCGCGACACCCACGCCGCTCGCTCCGTTTCCCGGCCGTGCTGACCCTCGCCTTCGGATTCCTGATCGGCCTGGTGCTCGGCCTGCTCGGCGCCGGCGGATCGATCCTCACGGTCCCCGTCTTCACCTACGTCGCCGGCTTCGATCCCAAGGTCGCCATCGCCGCGTCGCTCCCCGTCGTGGCCGTGATCAGCGCCTTCGGCGCCCTCGGCCACTGGCGCGCCGGCAACGTGCAGCTTCGCACCGCCACCCTGTTCGGCGCATTCGCCATGCTCGGCAGCTTCGCCGGCGCGCGCTCCGCCCAGTGGCTCTCCGGCCGCACGCAACTGCTGCTGTTCGCCGCGGTGCTGCTCATGGCGGCCGCCAGCATGCTGCGCCGCGCGCCGGCCGCGGCCGCCGGTCCTGATGCCGCGCCGCTTCCGCTCGCCCGCCTCGCACCGCTCGGACTTCTCCTGGGCGCCCTCACCGGCCTCGTGGGCGTGGGCGGCGGCTTCCTGATCGTGCCCGTGCTCGCGCAGATCGCGCGCCTGCCCATGCGCGCCGCCATCGGCACGTCGCTCGTGGTGATCGCGATGAACGCCACCGCCGGCACGCTCGGGTATCTCGGACAGGTTTCGCTCCCGTTCGGACTGCTCGTGCCGTTCACGGTGATCGCGCTCATCGGCACCATCGTGGGGACCGGCGCCGCGCAGCGCGTGCCGCAGGCCACGCTCCGGCGCGCCTTCGCGCTCCTGCTCGTGGTCATCGCCACGTTCATCCTGTACCAGCACCTGTATCAGCACCGTGCGCCGGATGCGCTGCCGCCCGCTACTCCCGAACAGGACGCGCCCGATGCGTCGGACGACGACACGTCGCCGGTGCTCGCCCGTCTGTCACCCGATTCCCTCTCTCCGGAGCCGTGACATGTTCTTCCGCCAGTTCTACGACCAGTCCCTCGCACAGGCGAGCTACCTCATCGGGTGCCAGGCCACGGGCGACGCGATCGTGGTGGATCCGATCCGCGATGTGCAGCCCTATCTCGACACGGCCGCGGCCGAAGGACTGCGCATCACGCACGTGACCGAAACGCATATCCACGCCGACTTCGTCTCCGGCACACGCGAGCTGGCCGCGCGCACCGGCGCGCGCGCGTTCCTGTCCGCAGAAGGGGGCAGCGACTGGCAGTACGCGTATGCCGCCGAAGACGGCGCCACGCTGGTGCGCGACGGAGATGTCATCACCGTGGGGAACATCCGGTTCGACGTGCTGCACACGCCGGGGCACACGCCCGAGCATCTGTCGTTCGTGGTCACCGACCAGCCGGCCGCGGCCGGCGCGATGGGCATCCTCACCGGCGACTTCGTGTTCGTGGGCGACGTGGGCCGCCCGGATCTGCTGGAAAAGGCCGCGCACATGGTGGGCACCATGGAGACCGGCGCGCGCACGCTGTTCCGCTCGATCGAGCGGTTCCGCGCACTCCCCGATCACCTGCAGGTGTGGCCCGGACACGGCGCGGGTTCGGCGTGCGGCAAGGCGCTCGGCGCGGTGCCGTCGTCCACCGTGGGATACGAGAAACGCGCCAACTGGGGCGTGAGCATGACCGACGAAGCGTCGTTCGTGCGCGCGGTGCTCGAAGGGCAGCCGGAGCCGCCGGCGTACTTCGCCCACATGAAGCGGATCAATCGCGACGGACCGCGCGTGCTCGGCGCGCTGCACGCGCCGTCGTTCCGGCCGGCCCGCACCCTGGCCGCGCTCGTGGACGCGAAGGCGTGGATCGTGGATCTCCGCCGCGCCGACGCGTTCGCGGAGGGACACATTCCGGGAACACTGTCGATTCCGTACAACCGCCGCTTCGCCACGTGGGCCGGCTCGCTGCTGCCGTACGACACGGAGCTCTGGCTGCTCACGGATCATGACGCCACGTCGGACGACGCGACGCCGGCCGTGATCCGGAACGCGGTGCGCGATCTCGCGCTCATCGGACTGGATGTCGCCGGCTGGTTCGATGCCGCCGTGTTCACGCAGTGGACGGCGGACGGCCGCGCGCTCGACGTGATCCCGCAGATCACCGCGCGGGAGCTCGCCGAGCGTCATGCGGCTGACGAACCGCTCCGCATTCTCGACGTGCGCGGCGCCGCGGAGTGGGAGGCCGGTCATCTGTCGGAGAGCGTGAACATTCCGGTGGGGCTGCTCGCCGATTCGCTGTCGCAGCTCGACCCGCTCCAGCCGCTCGTGGTGCAGTGCCAGAGCGGCGCCCGTTCGATGATCGCGTCGAGCGTGCTGCGGCGCGCCGGGTACCGCGACCTCGTGAATCTGACGGGTGGCTACGTGGCCTGGCGTGATGCCGGGCTCCCCGTGGCGCGTGAACGGGAGGCGATGGTATGAGCACGCGGAACGCGCCGAGGCGCCGCGCGCCCAAGGTGCTGCCGCCGGCCATGCTCGATGAAGTCGCCGAACGGTTCAAGGCACTGGCGGAGCCCACGCGGCTCTCGCTGCTGCAGGCGCTGCAGCACGGCGAGCAGGCGGTGGGCGATCTCGTGGCCCGGACCGGGCTCACGCTCCCGAATGCGTCGAAGCAGTTGCAGCAGTTGTACACCGCGGGATTCATCGCGCGGCGGAAGGACGGGCTGTTCGTGTATTACCGACTGGCCGACGACGACGTGATGGCGCTGTGCGATCTCATGTGCGGGCGCATCCGGCGCGACGTGAAGGCGCAGGGGCGGGCGCTGCGCGGCGGCGACCGGTAGCGCACGCGGACAACAGCCGCCGATCGAACGAGCGCGCCGCTATTCCGCCTGCTCGCCCCAGAGAATCCGGTCGGCGAGGTATTCGCTCACCACACGCCGCACGGTGGTGGAGCCCGCGCGTACGGCATCCACGGCGGCGAGCAGTTCGTGCAGCCGCGGATCGCGCTGCGCCACGCGCGCCGCACCCGGGAAGAGCGGCACGAGAAGATCACCGCGCATCGTGCCGGTGTCGTCGGGCCAGACGAGCGCGCGCGCCGTATCCGGCGCCGACTCGGCCGTGAGAAGCGCCGCGACCGGCGTATGCGCCCACGCGGTCGGCATGCCGGTGGCTTCGTGCCCGCGCACGGGCGGGAACGCATAGCGCACGCCGTGCAGCACGAACTCGCGGAGCGCGGGACGCGCCACGGTGCGGCTCCCCGCGCGCAGCAGCCCGGCGGCCTGCAGGCGTGCCACGCCGCGGTGCACGGCGCTCGTGCTGGTCGCGAGGGCGTCGGCCAGGGGTTCGTACCGATCCTCCGGCTCCAGCAGGAGACGCAGTGCGACCGCGATATCGAACGGCCGCAAGGTAGGCTGCGACGGCACGCGAAGTCGAACCATGCGAGTGACGGCGAAGAGGGATGAAGGCGTGATGCTGCGGGATGTTCCGGAAACTATCGGCGGCGCCCGCGCGCGCCATGGCAACATCCCGCGGCAGGCGCCGCACGGGGTCCCACGGACGCGTCGGTGACGCCCCGCGCAGCCCCCCGGGATGGCCGGTTGCCGTCGCGCGCTGTACACTATGGGGTTGCCGCCGATTCGTGCGCTGTCCCCTTCCCCGTTTCCCGCTGCCGTCGTCCGTGACCATCGCTCCGGTGCAGATCCCGTCACGTGACAGTGCACATTCGGACAGCCGCCGCGTCTCCTCGACCATGAGCGAGCCGGGGGAACCCCCGCGTGTCCCGATGCGTGACAGTGGGGGGCCGGTGGCCGCGCTGGTGGACGCGGTGCGGCTCGGGCTCGGCGTCCCGCTCGCCCTGGTCGCGTTCGCGTCGGACGACCCGTGGGCGGCTGCTTTCCTCCCCGCCTCGGGGGCCCAATCCCTGTCCGGATACGACGTGCCGCTCGCGCCCGTTCTGGCCGACGCCGTGCGGCAGTCGGGCGCCCCGCTCGCGATCGAGGACGCGCGCACGCACCCGCTCGTGCGCGGCATTCCGGTGGTGCGCGGCGTGCGGGTGCTGTCCCTGCTCGCGGCACCGCTGCGCGATACCGCCGGTGTCACGCACGGGGCGCTGTGCGCCTTCGACGGCGTGCCGCGCTGGTGGAGCGACAACGACGTGCGCCTGCTCGACTATCTCGCGCAGGCCACGGCAGCGCTGCTCGCGCCGCCGCCGGCGAGCGAACGGCCGCTTGCATCGGCTGTCTCGGTGAGTGAACGGGCGCCCGAAACGGCCGTCATCCCGATGCATGAACGGACGCTCGCGCCGGCTGTTGCCCCCGTGCATGAACGGGAGGCGATGCCGGTTGCTGCACCGGTGGGCGAACAGGAGACGGCACCAGTCGCTGCACCCGCCGACGAACGGGAACGCGCCGTGTCCGAGTCGGAGCCGGTGGCGGCCGACGTGCTGGCCGGTGTCACGGACGGTCTGCTGCTGGTGGACGCGGACTGGAAGGTGCGCTGGGCGAATGCTGCGCTCGCCGACTGCCTGGGCATGTCGGCGTCGAGCCTCGCGGGGCGCGACGTGCGGACGGCGCTGGCGTCCGTCGTGGATGCCGCGGTGCTGGCCGCGTGGCAGCGCGCGGTGGATACCGGATGGACGACGAGTTTCACGTGGCACCATCAGCACACCGATCGCTGGTTCGAAGGACGGGCGAATCCCGGCGCCGGGGGTCTCACGATCGCGCTCCGTGACATCACGCTCGTGCGCCTGGCCGACGACGCCCGCGAACGCCGTCTGTCGGAGCTGCACGAAGCACGCAAGCTGGAGGCGGTGGGGCTGCTCGCCGGCGGCGTGGCGCACGATTTCAACAACCTGCTCACGGTGATCGCGGCCAACACGGAGCTGCTGCGGCAGACACCGCTGGCCGATACGGGCACCACGGAAATCGACGAGATCCACCGTGCCGCATCGCGCGCCGCGGTCGTGACGCGGCAACTGCTCGCGTTCGGCCGCCGGCAGACGCTCGAGCCGTGTGTCGTGTCGCTCAACCACGTGGTGGGTGCGCTGGAGCCGGCGCTGCGACGGCTGCTTCCGGCGACGGTGCGGATCGAGTCGTCGCTCACCACGGCCGGCAGCAACGTACGCATCGATCCGGACCAGTTGGAACAGGTGGTGATGCAGCTCGCGGCCAACGCGCGCGATGCGATGCCCGATGGAGGAGCCCTCCGGATCACCACCACCGTGACGCATCTGGTCGAGCCGCAGGCGGCGCGGCCGGCGCCGGTGCCGGCCGGCACGTGGGTGGTGCTCACGCTCACCGACACCGGTCACGGCGTGGCACCGCACCTGCTCGACCGGATCTTCGAGCCGTTCTTCACCACACGGGACGTGGGAAACGGACTCGGCCTCGGGCTGTCGGCGGCGTACGGCGTGGTGGTGCAGTCGGGCGGCGTGTGCACCGTGGAGAGCGAGCCCGGCGGAGGGGCGGAGTTCCGGGTGTGGCTGCCGGCGGCGAGGGCCGGGGACTGGTAGAGGTGGGCTGTGGGGAAAACGGGTTGCCGGTAAAAACGGGCAACCGATGGATGGTCTGACCACGGCGGAATGAGTTATCGAGCTGACGGCGGCTACGCCGCAGCAGCATGTGGAATCAGTTCACCGCCAGTCAGGCGATTCGCGCGGGCACACCTGTGATGACCTGGTGAGATCCGCAAGCTTCGCAGTGGAGATACCGATCCACGAGTCGAAGATCGTCCGCTCTATTCGCATCTTCGACCTTCAGCGGGATTGTTCCGCATTGTGGGCATGCAATTCTTACATCCGCGGAATGCGCCAACGTCTTTGCGGCTTCGATCCATCGCCTGTTCGTCTCGTTCATGCGAACCCTCTTCAGAAGAGCAACACCTTGTCAACGGCAAATGCACGCTCGACTGATCGACAAGCGAATGCATTATGTCTGCTGCCTTGTCGAGAACATCAGGAAGGCCTTCCAGGCCGGTATGAGCGGCGATGGCGATTTGCCGGCAGGGGCGATTACTCGTACACTCACGCCGCGAGAAGCATCCGGGCGAATGTTCGCCAATCGGCCGTGGGCACCGGCTCATTGCGATTCGCGTAGTATCCGTCCATATCCTCGACCCAGGCAGCCAGCGCGTCCAGGAACCTCGGTAGGTCGGTATCCTCCCACCCCTTCCCACCCGCCTGCAGTTCCAGAAGCAATGCACGCACGAAGGATGCGAAATCCTCCCGAGAAAAAATCGCTTCAGCCTGAGTTTCCGAACGGCTCATGCCCGTCTCGCCTCCAGATCGGGGTTCCCACGTTCTGTTTCAACTCCGTCCGACAATGTGCACGGCGGCGAAGACCGGCAGGCCCTTATCGACGGGCCGCCTTCCTCCCAAGCGCCACAGCCCCCATTCCCGCGGCTACCCACGCTGCCCCATTGATCATGATCGGCAGGCTTCCTGAACACCATGGCCCGGCATTCTCGGCATTCGCGACGAAGAGACGCCGGCAGAACGATTCCACGAACGTTCCGAAGGGGTAGCGCGCCCGGCCCAGCAGGATCTCCGCGCTCATGATGGCATCACCCTGCAGATGCGGATCAGCACTCACGATACTCCAGTAGGCGAACCCGCTGATCAACCCGCCGAAGACCACACCGAGCACGACGGCCAGCATGACGATACGCACCAGCTCTCGATTCATCTTTGCCCCGTCTGGTGTCATTTGCGCGGCCACGCCGTTGCCCACCAGAAACTACCCCTCCAGCACTTCCCGCACCCGCCGCGCCAGATCCTGCTCCGTGAACGGCTTCTCCAGCAGCACGATCCCGGCCTCCAGCACCCCGTGGTGCACGATCGCGTCCTCGGTGTACCCCGACATGTAGAGCACCCGGAGCGCGGGCCGCACCATCCGGAGCTGCTCCGCCACCCGGCGGCCGTTCGCCCGCGGCATCACGACGTCCGTGAGCAGGAGATCGATCACCCCCATGTGTCCCGCCGCGACCCGCAGCGCATGGTCGCCGTCGTTGGCCACCAGCACGCGGTAGCCGCGCCGCGTGAGCATCGCGCACGTCACGTCGCGCACGAGCGCCTCGTCCTCCACCACGAGGATCGTCTCGGTGCCGCCCACCGTTTCCGCCGTGGCGGCCGCGATCGTCGCCTCGGGCACCTCGCCCGTGTGCACGGGCAGGTAGATCTTGAACGTCGTGCCCGTGCCGGGTTCGCTGTACACCCACAGGTGCCCGCCGCTCTGGCGCACGATGCCGTACACCGTGGAAAGCCCGAGCCCGGTTCCGCCGGGCTTCGTGGTGAAGAACGGCTCGAAGATCCGCTCGCGCGTGATGCGGTCCATGCCGATCCCGCTGTCGGTGACCACGAGACACACGTAATGCCCGGGCTGCACGCCGTGATGCCGGTGCGCGTACGACTCGCCGAGCGCGATGTCGCTCACCTCGATGGTGAGCTGCCCGCCGTCGGGCATGGCCTCGGTGGCGTTGACCGCGAGATTCAGCAGCACCTGCTCGAGCTGCACCGGATCGGCGAGCACGGGCGGCGTCTGCTCCACGATGCTCATGCGGATCGAGACCTCGGCCGTGGTGACGCGCGTGAGCAGCCGCTCCATGTCGCGCACGAGCGCGCCCACGTTCACCGCGCGCGGCCGCATGATCTGCTTGCGGCTGAAGGCGAGCAGTTGCCGCGTGAGCGCCGTGGCCCGCGCCGCGGCCGCCCGGATCTGCTGTACTTCCTCGTGCGGCCCTTCGCCCGCTGGCAGCTCCTCGAGCAGCAGCTCGCTGAAGCCGCTGATCGCGGTGAGCACGTTGTTGAAGTCGTGCGCCACGCCGCCCGCGAGCCGCCCCACCGCCTCCATCTTCTGCGCCTGGAAGAGCTGCTCCTCGAGCGCCTTGCGATCGGAGATGTCGCGGTGCACCGACACCCAGTGCGTGTGCCGCCCCGTGGTGTCGTACACGGGCACCACCACGAGCTCGGCCCAGTACTCGCGGCCCTCGCGCGTGTAGTGCAGGACTTCGGCCCGGATGCTCTCGCCGCGGCGGAGATGCTCGTGCACGCGCTGCACCACGGCCGGATCCGTGCCGGGGCCGTCGAGCAGCGTGCCCGGCCTGCCGATCACCTCCTCGCGCTGCCACCCCGTATGCCGCTCGAACGCCTCGTTCACGAACACGATGGGATGATGCCCGTCGGCGTCGGGAACCGCGCTCGTGATCACGAGCAGGTCGTTGATGCGCGCCACCGCCGCGCGGAGGAGCAGACGGTCGGCCTCGGAACGCCGCGCGTCGGTGATGTCGCGGATCATCGCCATGCGCGCCTGCCGGCCGCCGAACTCGAGATCGAACGTGGTGACCTCCGCGTCCATCACTGCGCCGTCCGCGCACCGGAGACGCCACACGCCCTGCGGCCTGGGACCGTGGACGTCATGGTCGCGCGCGCTCGCGAACCGGCTCAGCTCGTCGTCGTGCACGATGACGGACACCGGCCGCCCGGTCAGATCGTCCGCGCCGGCGAAGGTGTCCTGCAGCGCCCGATTCACCGCCAGGATCAGCATCGACTCGCGCTCGTACACCACGAGCGGCAGCGGAACGGCGTCGAAGAGCGAGCGATAGCGGGTCTCGTGCGCCTCGTGCACGAGCCGCACCCGCCGCGCGTCGGTGCGCTCGCTGGCTACCAGCGCGATGCCGCCGGCCGGCAGCGGCACCACCCGCACCCGCACCTGGCGGTCGGTGCCCGGAAGCGGGAGCTGGAGCGTGGCCGTGCGGCCGGTGGCCGGTACCTCGCTGATGGCGGCCAGGAGGCGCGGATCGGCCGGGAACGGCAGCGCGTCCTCCAGCGGCGTTCCCAGCACCACGGCCGTTTCCACGCCGAAGCCGGCAGCCACGCGCGTCGCGGTCGTGTTCGCCCACCGGACCCGCCGTTCACTGTCGAGCACGCAGACAGCGTCCCCGACGGCGTCGAGGAGCAGGCCGGCCGCCGACCAGTCGGCGGTCGGCATGGTGGATGATTCGGACATCGCGAGCAGAAGAGGCAACGGGAACCCGGACACGACTACGGGTGGAAGTGTCGGCCCCCCTGCCGCAAAGCTGTACCGCCCGCGCCCGAAACGCGACCTGCCGCCCCTTGCCGGTGACCGGCCGGTAACCGCTGGTGACCGGCCGGGCCGGAAACGCGCCCCCCGGGGCGCCCCGCTCTCAGAACGAGACCTGCAGCCCCGACGTGAAGATGCGGTCGGTGGACAGGAAGTCGGGCTCCGGCAGATTGTCGAAGCGCACCACGTATCCCATCTTGAGCGCCACTCGGCGCGACAGCGGCGCCACCAGCGCCGATTCGCTGTTGATGCGGTAGTCCTCGGAGACCTCGAGGTTGGGAATCACCTCGAGCGTCTGCAGGAAGAACGCGCTGCCGGTGAGCGCCCGCTTGTACCAGGCGGCCGCGCGCGCTGCCAGGAAGTCGTTCTGCGTGCCGTCCACGCCGAGCTGCTGGGTGAGCGACGCGCCCGTTTCGAGACGGAGCGTGTCACGCGCCGCCTGCCGCACGCGGAACACCAGCCCCGCGTACTGCTCGGTACGGCGGGCGATGCCGGCGAAGCGGTTGCGGTCGTACAGCGTACCCACGGCCACGGCCACCCACGGACGCAGCGCATACTCCGCGCCGATCCCGGCCCGCAGCAGGTTGGCGTTCTCCTCGCCGTCGTTCTCGCCGTACACGATGCCGAGGAACTGCTCGAACCGCCAGAACCCGCGCGTGTGCACGAGGCGTTCGGCCACGTTCACGGTGGAGACGCGGGTGTTGCCGCTGGTGGCCACGTAACCGAGGTCGGTGGTGAAGCTGGTGGCCGGCGCTTCCGCCGGCGCGACCGAGGTCTGCACCGTGCGGGTGGTGGGAGCGACCTGCGCCGCAACCGATCCGGCGCCCGCCAGCAGCGCGGCGGATACGCCGAAGATTCCGTGAACGAGGGATTTGCGCATCAGAACGATACCTGGATGCCTGTGGTGAAGATGCGGTCGGTGGTCTGGAAATCCGGTTCGGGCAGATTGTCGTAGCGCACCTGGAGCTCGAGCTTGACCGCGAGCGCGCGCGTGATCGGCGAGATGAGCGACGACACCGCGTTCACGCGGTAGTCCTCGGAGGTCTCGATGTTGGGCACCATTTCCACCGTCTGCAGAATGAATGCCCGCGGCGCGAGCCCGCGTTTGTACCAGATCGCCGTGCGCGCGGCCGGGAACTCGCGCACCGTGCCGTCCACGTTGCGCTGCTGCGTGAGCGAGCCGCCCACGTCGAGCCGCAGGGTGTCCCGCTGCCCTTCCACCACGCGCCACACGAGCCCGAGATACTCTTCCGTGCGCTGGAGGATGCCGGAGAAGCGGTTCTTGTCGAAGAGCAGCCCGGCGGCGATGCCCATGCTGGGACGCAGCGCGTATTCGCCCCCCATGCCGGCGCGGATGAAGTTGCTGTTCACCCGCCCTTCGCTCTCGCCGTACACCACCGACAGGAACTGTTCGAAGCGCCAGTGCCCGGTGGTGAGGTTGACGCGCTCGCCCACGTTCATCGTGGTGACGCTGGTATTGCCCGTGGTGCTGACGTAGCCGATATCGCCGCTGAACGAGTGCGTGCGCGGCGCGGACACCCGCCGCATGGACGCACGGGCCCGGTCGGTGGGCGTGCGCTGGGCCTCGAGAATCGGCGGCACGAAGAGCAGGGCGACGAGCACGCCGAGGGCGCACGACCGGCTGCGTGCGCGCCCGATGCAGCCGCGCACGGCAGTAAGAAACGAACGCATTCCTGAAAGATAATGGGGGCGCGTTCAGGCGCGCAGGAGGCGCACCAGCTTGCGCTGGGGCACGAGCATGTCGGCGAGGGTATACCCGTCCAGGACGGCCAGGAAGGCACCCAGCGCCTCGTCGAGCGCGGGAGCGAGCCGGCAGGCCGGCGCGATCGGGCACGCGTTCGTGGCAGGGTCAAAGCACTCCACGAGATCGAGATTGTCCTCGGTGTCGCGCACCAGGGCGCCGATCCCGATCGCATGCGGCAGCCGCGCCAGCCGGATCCCCCCATGACGCCCCCGGACGGTCTGGACATGGCCGAGGGCCGTGAGGCGCTGCACCACCTTCACGAGATGGTCTTCCGGCATCGCCATGCGCCGCGCGACGTCGGCGATCGTGACCGTCTCCCCCTCGTGCAGCCCGAGATGGATGAGACAGCGGAGTGCGTTGTCGGTGAACCGGGTCAGACGCATGGCACGTGGAAAATGCGGGATACGGAAGAGCCCGGCGGAAACGGTCGAGCCTGACAGCCGCCTCGGCGCGCCTGCCCCCTTGAATCTGACGGACGGCCGGTCGATATTCAATAGGCGTATGTTAAATACATCTTTACGAACATTGCCGCTGGCCGGAGCTCCCCCGCCGCGCCTGGATCTCCGCCAGGAGGCCGGCACGCCGCTCGTGCACGCACTCGTGGGCTGCGGGGCCGTGATCGCGGGCGCCGCGCTGCTCGTACGCGCGGTTCCGTGGCTCGCGGCCGGCCAGTGGGGCGCCCCGGCGGTGCTCGGCGCGGTGCACGCCTTCACGCTGGGGTGGCTGCTCACACTCGTGGTGGGCACGCTGTATCAGCTCGGCCCGGTGGCACTCCGCGTGCCGGCGCGCCACGGCGCCCTGTGGCGCGTGCTGCTGCCCCTCCACGTCGCGGCCGTGCTCCTCGTGGCCTGGGGCACGGGCACGGCCCGGTGGCGCATCGCCGCGGCAGGTTGGGCGTGCCTCCTGCTCGCGCTCGTGCCCACGGCGATCGTGCAACTGGGCCCATGGCGGGCTCCGCCGTCCACGCGCGCACGCATGCGCCTGGTCACGCTGTCGTTCGTGATGCTCGCCCTCGCGCTGCTCGTGGCCGCGCTCCGCCTGGTCTGGGGCCGAGCCGGGTTCATGCCTGATCCGGACGGACTCCGGCTCGCCCACGTCGCGCTCGGCCTGGGCGGCTTCGGCACGCTCATCGCGTGGGCCGTGGGCGGACATGTGCTGCCGATGTTCCTGGGCACGCGCGCCGCGCAGACGGCCACGGCGCGGCTCGTGCCGTGGCTGCTCGCGGGCGGGGCGCTGCTCACGCTCCCCGCCGTGATGCCCGCGCTCGCGCCGCTCCGCGCCGCGGCCGTGCTGCTGCTCGCCGCCGGGCAGCTTCTCATGTGCCGGCACGCGTTCGACTGGTTCGGCCGCCGGGCGCGCGTCACGCTCGACCCGGCGCTCGCGCTCGTGGCCGCGGCGTTCGTGTGCCTCGGCGCCGCGAGCGTGCTGCAGGGCGTGCTCGCCGGCGGCGTGCTGCTCGGCATCGTGCATCCGGCGTCGCCCGGCATTGCGCGCGCGATCACCGCGTGGGGCGTGCTCTTCCTTCCCGGCTGGCTGTCGCTCCTGATCGCCGGCGTGCTCTACCGGGTGTTTCCGTTCCTCTGCTGGATGCGGCGCGCCGGGCCGGACGCGCGACCGGCTGCCGCTCTGCCCGCTGCTCCGCGCGCGGCGCCCATTCGCGTCACGCAGTTCGCCCGCCCGGGGCTGGCGTGGTCGAGCGTGGCGCTCCTCGTTGCCGGCACGCTGCTCCTCGCCGTCACGGTCGCGACGGGAGCGCCCGCGGCCGCGCGTTTCGCCGCGCTGGGCTACGCCGCCGGCATGACATGCCTCGCGCTCCATCACGTGCTCGCCTTCGGCGCGCCGCCGCGGGCCGCTTCGCCTTCCGCAGCCGTTTCCGGCGCGGCCTCCGTGGCTGCGCCGTCCACCACCACCCCAGCCCGGAGCTGATCATGGCATCTGTCCTGCCCCCGCCCCTCACATTCGACGCCCGCCCGATGCTCGCGGCCGGCGAGGAGCCGCTCACCGCGATCCTCGAGGCCGCCACCGCGCTCGCCGACGGCCAGACCCTCGAAGTGCTGGCCCCGTTCGAACCCGTGCCGCTGCTCGATCTCCTGGGACGGCGCGGCTTTCGCACGGCCTGCGAAGAACGGGACGCCGACACGTGGAGCGCGCGCTTCACGCGTGTGGCGATCGATCCGTCGCTCACCATCCGTGACGTGCTCGACCGTCATCCGGCCACGGCCGCGGTGTTCGCCGAGTACGGACTGGACGGCTGCTGCGGCGCCGGGCGCACGCTCGGCGAGGCCGTGGACGCGCACGGACTCGTCTGGACGGAGCTCCATGCGGCGCTCGACCGGGCGGCCGGGTAATCCCTGACGGCCCGGCGCGGACAACGCCGACTGGAAAGAGGCATCGCACATCCGACTTTTATATCAGCGCCTCACGACACTCCGTCGATGGAGCGCATGACACCCTGCATTCGAGAGGCACTCCCATGACCCGCTCACGTTCGACCGGCTGGGCCGTCGCGACGGCGAGCCTCGCCGCGCTGGCGGCCTACGGATACGGTTGCGGACCCGCAGCCCGCTCCGGCGGCACGATCGGCGCAGCCGGCGATGCGGCGTCGCACGTCTACGTGGCCCCCGGCACGCACGACGAGTTCTACGCATTCCTGTCCGGCGGCTTCAACGGTCAGCTTTCGATCGTCGGCCTGCCGTCCGGCCGTCTCCTCAAGGTCATCCCCGTCTTCTCCCAGAATCCGGAGAACGGCTGGGGGTACAGCGAAGAGACGAAGCCGATGCTCGAAACCACCTTCGGCTTCATTCCGTGGGACGATCTCCACCATACCGCGCTGTCGCAGACGAACGGCGAGGTGGACGGCCGCTGGATCTTCGTGAACGGCAACAACACGCCGCGCATCGCGCGCGTGGACCTGACGCACATGGAGACCGCCGAGATCATCCAGATCCCGAACTCGGCCGGCAACCACGCGTCGCCGTTCCTCACGGGCAACTCGGAGTACGTGCTCGCGGCCACGCGCTTCAGCGTGCCGATCCCGCAGGAGGACGTGCCGATCTCGCAGTACGCCGAGAAGTTCAAGGGCACGGTGTCGTTCATCCGCGCCGACAAGCCCGGGCAGATGGACATCGCGTTCCAGCTCCTGGTGCCGGGCTTCAACTACGACCTCGCGCGCGCCGGCAAGGGCCCGTCGGAGGACTGGATCTTCTTCACGTCGTACAACACCGAGCAGGCGTACGAGAAGCTCGAGATCAACGCGTCGAAGAACGACAAGGACTACGTGGCGGCCGTGAACTGGAAGGTGCTCGAGGCGTGCGTGGGCAAGGGCACGTTCCGCACGATGGACGTGGCCTACCGTCACAACGTCATGGACGACTTCTCCCGTGAAGGCAAGTCCACGCTGAAGCGCGGCGTGAAGGTGCTCGAGCCGGCGCAGTGCCCGGGCTCGCTCTACTACCTGCCCACGCCCAAGTCGCCGCACGGCGCCGACGTGGATCCCACGGGCGAGTACATCGTGGCCGGCGGCAAGCTCGCCACGGTCATCCCGGTGCACTCGTTCTCGAAGATGCTCAAGGCGATCGAGGACAAGGCCTTCGACGGCGACGCCTACGGCGCGCCGATCCTCAAGTACGAGGCGACCATCGCCGGCGAAGTGCAGGATCCGGGTCTCGGCCCGCTCCACACGGAGTTCGACGGCAAGGGCTACGCCTACACGTCGGTGTTCATCTCGTCGGAAGTGGTGAAGTGGAAGCTGGGCACGTGGGAGGTGGTGGACCGCATCCCCACGTACTACTCGGTGGGCCACCTCATGATTCCGGGCGGCGACACGAAGAAGCCCTTCGGCAAGTACGCCCTGGCGATGAACAAGATCACCAAGGACCGGTTCCTGCCCACAGGCCCGGAGCTCGTGCACTCCGCGCAGCTCTACGACATCACGGGCGACCGGATGAAGCTGCTGCTCGACTTCCCCACGTTCGGCGAGCCGCACTACGCGAACGCGCTGCCGGCCTCGCTGATCAAGGACAAGCAGACCAAGTTCTTCTCGCTCGCCGAGAACCGGCATCCGCAGGTGAGCCGGTCCGCGCGCGAGACGGGCGCCGAACGGCGCGGCAAGACGGTGCACGTGCGCATGACGGCCGTGCGGTCGAGCTTCGCGCCGGACAACCTCGAAGGCATCCAGGTGGGTGATACGGTGCTGTTCCACGTCACCAACATCGAGCAGGACTGGGACGTGCCGCACGGCTTCGCCATCATGGGCGCCACCAACGCGGAACTGCTGATCATGCCGGGCGAGACCCGCACGCTCAAGTGGATCCCGAAGGAAGCGGGTGTCTATCCGATGTACTGCACCGACTTCTGCTCGGCGCTGCACCAGGAGATGTCCGGCTACGTGCGCGTCTCGCCGGTGGGATCGTCGGTGCAGCTCACGGCGGCCACGTCGCGGCGGTCACAGCAGGCGGCGCGTCTGGCCGCCAACGCCGGCAACGAAGCCGAACGGCGCGCGCTGTCGCAGCTCAAGCCCGGCCAGGCCGCGGTCGAAGCGGCGGAACGCACCGCGGACGACCCGCACGCGGCGCATCGCGCCACGGGCAACGGCTCCGGTACCAGCGCCGGCAAGGCGCCGCGCTGATCGTCCGGACCGGATCGGCGGGCAGCATGAACACTGCTGTCCGCCGGTCCGACCGGCCGCCGGTTTCGCACTCTCGAGGATTCATCACATGCTGTCGCTTCGTCACCGTCTGCTGTTCGCCGTTGCCGCGCTCGCCCTGAGCGCCGTCTTCGTGCTTCCGCTCTGGCGCATTTCGCTCACCGCGCCGCAGTACCCGGAAGGGCTGGGGATGCTCATTCGCGTGAATACCGTGACGGGGATCGAGCCGCATCATCTCGAAAACATCAACGGACTCAATCACTACATCGGCATGAAGCGCATCGAGCCGGACGCGATTCCGGAGCTGCGCCTCATGCCCGTGGTGATGCTCGCGCTCATCGGATCGGGGCTGCTGGCGGCGGCGTTCGGCCGGCGCCGGCCGGCCCGGATCTGGGTCATTCTCTTCTTCGCCGGATCGCTGGCCGGTCTGGCCGACTTCTGGCTCTGGCAGTACGACTACGGGCACAACCTCGATCAGGAGAATGCGCCCATCAAGATTCCCGGCATGACGTATCAGCCGCCGTTCCTGGGCACGAAGCAACTGCTCAACTTCACGGCCACGTCGTGGCCGGCCGCCGGCGGGCTCATCGCCTTCGGATCGCTCGCGCTCGCCGCGGGGGTGCTGGTGGACGACGCCCGCCGGCGCCGCAGGATCGACGCCGGCGATGCGCTCGCCGCCGCGCAGGATCCGCCCATGCCGCAGCCGCGCGTGTCGCAATCTCGTATATCGCAGCCGCGCATGGCGTCGCTCGCGGCGCGGGAAGAGCCCGCATGACACGCGTCGCCCGCTTCGCCCTGCTGCTGCTCGCGTTCGCCGCGGCGGGGTGCCGCTCGTCCGAACCGCGCGCGCTCGTGGCCGGCGAGGATACGTGCGCCTACTGCCGCATGAGCATCACCGACGAACGGTTCGGTGCGCAGGTCGTGACCGGCACCGGCAAGATCCACACCTTCGACTCGATCGAATGTCTCGCGGGATTCGTGGTCACGCTCGCCAGCGAGACCCGCGTGGCGGGTGTCTACGTCACGGACTTCGCCGACCCCGGCACGTTCGTGGCCGCCGAACAGGCGGTGTACATCATCGATGGACACGTGGACAGCCCCATGGGACGCCGGCTGATCGGATTCGCCGCCGATGCGGACACGACGGCGCTCCGCGCCACGTACGGCGGCCGCGTGCTGTCGTGGCCCGCGGTGCTCCGCGAGATCAACGAAGCCGATGCCCGCGAACATGATCACGGCGCGCCGGCCGCGCCGGTCGATGCCGCGGGGGACACGCTTCTCTACGTAGGCCCCAACGCGCCCGCGCCGCGGGCGCGCACCCTGGCCGACGCCATCGACCGGGTGACGCGCGGCGGCACGATCCGCGTGCTGCCCGGCCTCTACCGCGAGTCCACGCTCGTGATCCAGCGGCCCATGCGCCTCGAAGGACAGCCGGGCGCCGTGCTCGACGGCGAAGGCCGGCACGGGCTGCTCGTGATCAACGCCGATTCGGTCAGCGTGCGCGGATTCACCTTCCGCCACACGGGCAGCAGCCAGACCGAAGACCGCTCCGCCGTGCGCGTCCTCGAGTCCGCCGTGTGCGACCTCTCGGACAACACCTTCGAGGATACCTTCTTCGCGATCCACCTGCAGCGGGTGGACGGCTGCCTCGTACGCGGCAACACGCTCGCGGGGATGGCCGGCACGCAGAGCTCCACCGGGAACGGCGTCCATCTCTGGTCGAGCCGCGACGTGCTGGTGGAAGACAACGTCATCACCGGCCACCGCGACGGCATCTACTTCGAGTTCACGCGCGACGCGGTCGCGCGGCGGAATACCGTGTCGGAGAGCCTGCGCTACGGACTCCACTTCATGTTCTCCGACAGTTGCACGTACGACGCCAACACGTTCACGGCCAACCGCGCCGGCGTGGCGGTGATGTACGCGCAGCACGTGGCCATCACCGGCAACGTGTTCACGAAGGCGCGCGGAAGCGCCGCGTACGGCCTGCTGCTCAAGGACATCAGCGACAGCCGCATCACGGGCAACGCGTTCACCGAGAACACGATCGCGCTCCACCTCGAAGGATCCAATCGGAACGACGTGGCCGGCAATCTCTTCGAAGGCAACGGCTGGGCGCTCCGGCTCCTCGCCGACGCGCAGGAGAACATGGTGCGCGACAACAGCTTCGCGCGGAACCTCTTCGACGTGGGCACGAACAGCCGGCAGCACTACAGCACGGTGCGCGGCAATCACTGGGACCGCTACCGCGGCTACGACCTCGACCGCGACGGCACGGGCGACGTGCCGCACGCGCCCGTACGGCTCTTCGCCCTCGTGGTGGAGAAGGCGCCGGCCGCGCTCCTCCTCGTGCGCAGCATCGTGGCCGACGCGCTCGACCTCGCCGAACGCATCGCGCCGGTGCTCACGCCGGTCACGCTCGTGGACGAAGCGCCGCGCATGCGGGCAGTGCCGGTGGAGCCCGCCGGGCCCGCGGCGGCCCGCCTCCAGGCGGCGTCATGACGGCGCCCATCCGCCTCGAAGCGCGCGGCATCTATAAGCGGTTCGGCCGCACGCCGGTGCTGCGCAACGTGGACCTCGCGCTCCCCGGCGGCCGCATCACGGCCGTGCTCGGCCCGAACGGGTCCGGCAAGACCACGCTCAACAAGATCCTGCTCGGCCTCGTGCGTCCCGACGCCGGCCGCGTGTACATGGACGGCGAGGACGTGACCGGACGCGACGCGCACCGCGCCCGCATCGGCTACATGCCGCAGGCGCCGCGGTTCCCGGAACACCTGTCGGCCGCCGACGTGCTCGCGCTCGTGCAGTCGCTCCGCCCCGGCGCGCCGCCGGTAGCGCTGGAGGCCGTGGTGGACGCGTTCGCGCTGGCGCCGTATCTCACCCGTCCGCTCGGCGTGTGCTCGGGCGGGCAGCGGCAGCGGGTGAACGCGGCCGTGGCCTTCCTGTTCGACCCCGACGTGCTCATCCTCGACGAACCCACCGCCGGCCTCGATCCGGTGTCGAGCGGGCAGCTCAAGGACCGCCTCGCCGCGGAACGGCAGCGCGGCCGCGCGCTGCTCGTCACGTCGCACGTGCTGAGCGAGCTCGAAGCGCTCGCCGACGACGTGGTGTTCCTGCTCGACGGCACGGTGCGGTACCACGGCACGCTCCACGCGCTCCGTCACGAGACCGGAAGCGACTCGCTGGAGCGCGCCATCGCGGCGCTCATGCAGCGCTCGTGGCATGACGACGATCCCGATGTACATTCTCCGGCGTCGCTCGCCGGAGGAGGCGCGCGGTGAACCTCGACGTCCCGTTCGTCTCCTCGCCCGTGGCCGCCCTGCCCCGCTCGGAGGATCGCGCCTTCACCACTCGTCGTCACGCCGCCGGCCTCACGCTCGCCGTGCTGCGCGCGCAGGTGCGCGAGATCGCGCGCAACCGCTGGGTGCTCGCGTACGCCATCGTGCTCGGCCTCCTCACCGAAGCGCTCTATCAGCTCGGCGGCAGCGGCGTGCGCGCCCTCACCGGGCTGCTCAACGTGGTGCTGCTGCTCGTGCCGCTCGTGACCACCGTGTTCGGCGTGGTGTACTGGCACGCCGCGCGCGAGTTCACCGAACTGCTGCTCGCCCAGCCCGTGCCGCGCCGAGGGCTGTGGTTCGGGCTCTATCTCGGTCTCGTGCTGCCGCTGTCGGCCGCCTTCATGGCCGGCCTCGCGATTCCGCTCGCGCTCCACCGCGCGATCGACGCCGAGTCGCTCCCGCTGCTCGCGGCGTACCTCGTGGCCGGTGTCGGGCTCACGCTCTCCTTCGCCGCGGTCGCGCTCTGGATCGGCGCGCGGCAGGACGACCGGCTCAAGGCGCTCGGCCTCGCGCTCGGCCTCTGGTTCCTGGCCACGGTGGCGTACGACGGCCTCGTGGTGTGGATCGCGACGGTGATGTCGGACTGGCCGCTCGAGCGCCCCATGCTCGGCTTCATGCTTGCCAATCCGGTGGATCTGGCGCGCACGCTGCTCATGCTCCGCCTCGACAGCGCCGCCTTCATGGGCTACACCGGCGCCGTGCTGGCGCGCCTGCTCGGCGGCCCCGGTGGTTTGCTCCTCACGGCCACCGGTCTGGCCGTCTGGATTCTCGTCCCGATCGCGGGTGCGCTGCGTGCGTTCTCGCGCAAGGACTTCTGACCGGATCCCGTTTCGCCGTTTCCCGTTTCCATACGCCATTTCCCGGATATCACCATGCGCACCCTCACTGCCGCCGCCGGCATCGTCTCCCTGCTCCTCGCCACCGCCTGCGGCGGCGACGCGCCTCCCTCCGACCGCCCCGCGGGCGATGCGCCGGCCACCGGCGCCGCGGCCGATCTCCCCGCGCGCACGGGCACCGTGCACACCATCGAGATGATCATGGACGACGACGGGAACTACTTCAAACCCACCGAAGTCGACGCGCGTCCCGGCGACGTGCTCCGCTACGTGCTGGTGAGCGGCGTGCACAACGTGCACTTCCCGGTGGATTCGAACCCCGGCGTGCGGGGACTCCCTCCCGCCGGCCCCATGCTGCAGCTCCCCGGGCAGGCCGACGAGGTGGTGGTGCCCGATGCCGTGGGCAAGCGGCTGTTCTTCGTGTGCGACCCCCATGCGCTGCTCGGGATGATCGGGCACGTGAACGTCGTCGCGCCGTAACGCCGGATCCGCTATCTTTCAGGGATGGACGTCCCGCCCCCGGGCGGGACGTTTGCGTTTTCCCCGATTCGGAGGTGGGTATGGATCTGCTCGGCACACTCGGCAAGGCGGTCGGAGGCGGCAAGACGCCGTCCCTGCTCACGGTGCTCCTCCCTCTGCTGCAGCAGCAGGGCGGACTGCCCGGGCTGGTGAAGCTGTTCGAAGGCGCGGGACTCGGAAACCTGATCCAGTCCTGGATCGGCACCGGGCAGAACCTGCCCATCTCGGCCTCGCAGATCTCGCAGATCTTCGGAGGCGCGGGCGGACTGCTGGGCGCCGTCAGCAAGGAGACCGGACTGGCGCCCGATGACGCCGCCGGACAGCTGTCCAAGGTCCTGCCCGGCCTGGTCGACTCGGTCTCGCCGGACGGCACGCTGCCCACCGGCGATCTCGGTGCCCTGGCCCAGAAGGCGCTGGCGAGCGGCGTGCTGGGCAAGCTGTTCGGCTGATCATCCTTTCACGCTCCGTACCGCCGCGTCATGGATTTCCACGCACCACCCGTCTTTCCGCGCGGCTTCCGCTGCGCGAGCCGCAACGTGGGCCTCAAGCCGAGCGCGAAGGATCTCACGCTCTTCGTGAGCGACGTGGACGCCGCGGCCGCCGCGGTGTTCACCCGCAACCATTTTCCCGGCGCGCCGGTGATCCTGGGACGCGAAACGATCCGCGGCGGACGGCTGCGCGCGATCGTGGCGAACAGCAAGGTGAGCAACGTGGCCACGGGCGCCGAAGGCGTGGAACATGCGCGCCGCATGGCCCGGGCCGCGGCCGCGGAGATCGACACCACGCCCGACCGGGTGCTCGTGAGCTCCACGGGCGTGATCGGCGTGCCGCTCCCGATCGCCGTGATCGAAGCGGGGATCCCGGGGATCGCGGCGGAGCTGCAAGCCGATCCGTTCGTGGGCGCGGAAGGGATCATGACCACCGACTCGCACCCGAAGGCGCTGTCGCTGTCGGTGGAGCAGGCCACGATCACGTGGGTGGCGAAGGGGTCGGGCATGATCGAACCCAACATGGCCACGATGCTCGTGTACATCTTCACCGACGCGGCGTTCGACGCGGAGACGCTCGACCGCCTGCTGCGCGAGGCGGTGCAGGATTCGTTCAACATGCTGTCGGTGGACTCCGACACGAGCACGTCGGACACCTGCGCGATCCTCGCGAACGGACGGGCCGGCCCGGTATCCGAGACGGCGTTCCGCGCGGCGCTCCGGGCGGGGTGCGTGCGCATGACGGAAATCCTGGCGCGCGACGGCGAAGGCGCGGAGCATCTGCTTCGCGTGGAGGTACGGACGGCGGCGTCGGACGCGGAGGCGCGCGTGGTGGCCAAGAGCATCGTGAACTCGCCGCTCGTGAAGACGATGGTGCACGGCGCCGACCCGAACGTGGGACGGCTGCTGATGGCGATCGGGAAGTGCTTCGACTGCACGGTGCGCCCGGAGCGCACGGACGCGTGGATCAACCGGTTTCCTGTGGTGCGCGGCGGACAGCGGCTGGCGTTCGACGACGGCGTGGTGCGCGCGGCGCTGACGCAGGAGCTCGTGGAGATCGAGGTGGAGCTCGGGGTCGGCATGGGACGCGCGACGGCGTGGGGGTGTGACCTCACGCGGGCGTACATCGACGAGAATGCGGCGTACTATTCGAGCTGATCGTCAACTGCAACGGCAACGGAATCCACAGATGACGCAGATGGGACGGCGGATGGCACAGATGAAGAACAGCGAAGGATCCGCAGATGACGCAGATGGACGCAGATGTGATTGAGAAAAATGGAGAAAAGGATTCTTGAAACGAGACCCACCTTTTCTGATTTCTCAATCACATCATGAATTCATTCATGTTTCATCTGCGTCCATCTGCGTCATCTGCGGATCATTCCATTGCTGTTGCTGTTATCTGTGCCATCCGCCGTCCCATCTGCGTCATCTGTGGATTCCGTTGCTGTTGCAGTTGACGCCCGGAACCCGCCTCAGCCCTGCGCGCCTCCGCAGACGGCGCAGAACTTGGCCACGGCGGGGATGTTGCGGCCGCAGTGGATGCAGAACTTGGTCTCTCCGGATACGGGCGCCGCGTCGGCAGTAGCGGCCGGGGGAGTGCCGGCGGGGGCCGCGGGAGCGGGAGCAGAAGGGCCGGTGGCCGCGCGCATGGCGTCGGCCATCATGCCGCCCATGCCTACGCCGGCGCCGAGTCCCACGCCCATGCCGGCGATGCCGCCTTCGTTCGCGGCCGCGATGGGAATGGCCTGCGCGGCCTGGAACTGCGCGTACTGCCGCAGATCGCCCACCATGTTCATGGAGATGCGCTCATCGAGCCGCTTCTGGAGCTCGTCGGGGAGCGACAGGTTCTCCACGGTGAAGCTCGCGAGCTCGAGCCCGTACGTGGCGAACTGCGGCGCGAGCTCGGCGCTGATGAGCGTGGCAAGCACGCCCTGGTTCGCGGCCATGTCGAGGAACGGCACCTGCGACTTGGCGAACGCCGTGGTGAACGACGTGATCACCGCGTTCCGGAGCTGCGGTTCGAGCTCGGCCGCGGTGTACTGCGCCTGCGTGCCGGCCACGTTCGAATGGAACGCGAGCGGATTGGCGAGCCGGTAGCTGTACACGCCGTAGCCGCGGAGCCGCACGGCGCCGAACTCCGCGTCCCGGATGGTGATCGGCTGCTGCGTGCCCCACCGCTGATTGGTCTGCAGCCGCGTGGAGAAGAAGTACAGATCGCTCTTGAACGGCGACTTGAACAGCTTGTCCCAGTTCTTGAGGTTCGTGAGCAGCGGCAGCGTGTTGGTGGTGAGCTTGTGGAGCCCCGGCCCGAACGCGTCGGCCACCTGCCCTTCGTTCACGAACAGCGCCATCTGCGATTCGCGCACCGTGAGCGCGGCGCCGTTCTGGATCTCCATGTCGCGCATGGGGAAGCGTTCCATCAGCACACCGGGCCCGTCTTCGGTCCACTGGATGACGTCGATGAATTGCTTCTTCAGGAAATCACCGAATGACATGACCGGCCTCCGGACAGGGTGCGATGGCGCGCCGGCGCGGGCGCCGTCCTCCTGAAGATGTTAGGCGCCCGCGCCGGTGGGGGCAATGCACGGGTGTTCCCCGCCGCGCACCGATGGCTGCGGCGGAGCGGACCAGCGACGGATCAGCGATCGATGCGGAAGGTGAACGACTGCTCCACGAGCTGCGCCACGGGGCGGCCGCCCACCTCGGCCGGCCGGTAGCGGAGGCGCGGGAGCGCCGTTTCCACCGCGTGGGTGAAGAGCGCGTGATCGGTGTGCACGATCGTGACGCGCGCCAGGTCCACCCGTCCCGACGAATCCACCACGAACCGGACACGGACCTCGCCCTCCACCATGCGCGCCCGCAGCGTGCCCGGATAGCTCGGCGGCGGCGAATCGGGGTGCATGGCCACGGCCTTCTCCACCCGATGCGCCGGCCAGGCCTCCTCGCCGATCCCGAAACCGGGAGTGGAGCCGGTCGTCCCGTCGCCGCCGGGCGCGGGGCGCGCGGTGAAGTCTCCCTCCCGGGTGACGGCCCGCGTGAGATCGATGTCCGGAATGGTGAGCGGAATGAGGTCGGGCGCGGCGAGGGCCGGCGTGAGCGGCTGCGGCAGCGCCGAGGGAGCGGACGGCGCCCCGGACGCGGGGGGCGTTGCCGAGGGCGGCAGTGGCTTGGGAGGAGGCGCGGCGTCGATGTAGACGATCGTGTCCGTGGGCTCCGGGTCGCGCGCGGCGCCCGTGCCGGCGGTGGCCGTGACGAGGGCCGCGGCAGCGCCCAGGTGCAGCGCGAGCGAGACGAGCGAGCTGAGGCGACGACGGGGAGCGACGGCGGACGATTCGAGCAGGGTGTCGAGCATACGTGCCTCCGGTGCGTGACGGCCACCGGCGGATCCGATGGCGTGTATCGCAGCATGGCATCGCTCGATGAGGGGGGCGTGAAGGGCGGATGACGACCGGGTGAGACTCCCATGACGAGTTCGTGAACGGTTCGTGAAGGGTTCATGAACGGAGTGTGGGAGCAGGAAGCGGGATCGGCCGCACGAGGTCGCAAGCGGCGGGTCTTTAGACTCGAGTCTCGAGAGTACTTGCGACTCGGGCCCCTTGGTCGGCGTTGTCGCTTCTGGCGGGCTCCCTCAAGGGTGCCTGGAACAGCAAAGCCGCCGGCAAGGCAGGAGTCGCAGGCACCCCTCACGACCCGCGACTAAAGACCCGCCGCTTGGGACCGCGACTGGGAACCCCATCGCACCAAACCCCGACCAACTCGCCGGTTGCAGGTCATATGTCCCGGGTCGTTCGACCCTCCGGGCCGACGCATCGAATCGCGTAGGGTGTGGGCGTTCCGTGAAACCCTTTCACGAAGCCGTTCCATGCATCCGGTCGCGCGGCAGTCGTCCGGCGCGTCCACTCACCGGTTCCGACCGCGAGGCTCTCCCGATGTCCACCCCCATGCGTTTCGCTCCGGCGGCATGGCGCCGCCGGCCCGATGTCTCCTTCCGCACGTTCGTCGCGGGCACGCTGGCCGCGCTGCTCGCCGCCTGCGGCGGTTCCGACAGCACCACCGAACCCACCCCGCCGCCGCCGACCCAGGTCGCATCGGTCACGCTCACGGCCGCGGCCACGAACATCCAGGTCGGGGCCACCACCACGCTCACCGCGACCGCACTCGCCGCGAACGGTACGGCGCTGACCGGGCGGACGTTCGCCTACAGCTCGTCGTCGGCGGCCATCGCCACGGTGAGCGGCGCCGGCGTGATCACCGGCGTCGCGCCGGGTGACGTGCAGATCACCGCCTCG
>CAZUKU010000018.1:0-76070 GCA_964621045.1 uncultured Gemmatimonas sp. | reverse complement strand
AGCAGGCGCAGAAGCGCGTGGAGCTGCAGAACTTCCAGGCCCGCAAGCGGCTGCTCGACTACGACGACGTGATGAACCAGCAGCGCGAGGTGATCTACTCGCAGCGTGCGTTCGCGCTCGAAGGCGGCGAGGAGCTCAAGGGCGAGGCGCGCAAGTACCTGGAGCGCGCCGTGCAGCGGCGCGTGGAAACGGCGCTCGCCATGTACGATTCGCCGGAGGAGTGGGACTTCGCGCTGCTCCAGCAGGACCTGCTGCTGCACTACATGCTCACGGTGCCCGCGTTCGAGGAGCCGCCGCATCCGGTGTCGCTGGAGGAGGCGAAGCAGGCCGTCACCGACGCGGTGCTCGAGGCGTTCGACCGCAAGATGGCGTCGCTCGACGCGGTGAAGGACCAGGACGGCGAAGGCTTCGGCTCGCGGCTGCTCGCGCTGGTCATGCTCAACGTGATCGACGAGAAGTGGAAGGATCATCTCTACGATCTCGACCAGCTGCGCGCGAGCATCCACTATCGCTCGTGGGGCCAGAAGGATCCGCTCGTAGAGTACAAGCACGAGGCCTTCACGATGTTCGAGGATCTCGTGCAGGATCTCGCCCACACGTTCACCGAGCGATTCCTCAAGGCGCAGCTCGTGTTCGAGCAGCCGGCGGCGCCGCCGCGTCCGCCGGAAGCGCGGCCCACGAAGCGCTTCAACGCGATGGGCATGCTCGAGGACGTGCCGGCCGATACGCCGCCCGATCGCGCGAACGGCGATGCGCCGGCCGCTGCTTCGGCGTCCGGTGACGCGCCGCAGGCGACCCCGGCGCCAGCCGTGCCCAAGGTCGTGGGCGCGGGAGTGGTCCGCTCCCTCGATCCGAAGCAGGGGGCTGCCGGCCCGATCGATTTCAGCAACGTGGGACGCAACGACCCCTGCCCCTGCGGCAGCGGGAAGAAGTTCAAGAAGTGCCACGGGGCCACGGCCTGACCGCATGCCTCCACTGCTCCGGATCGTCTGAGTCATGGTGCCGCTCTTCCAGACCGCGGCCGCGACAGCGGCGATGGCTGCCACGCTCGCCGTGTCCGTCCTCGTGCCGGGCACGGCCCGGTCCGCGAACTGCGCGGACCGGCCGGCCGTGTGGCAACCGGTCGCCGCGCGGGTTGCGGATTCCACGCTGGCCGCGCTGTTCGACGGCGGGCAGGCCTTCCCCGAGTTCCTCGAGGCCACGCGCCGCCGGCGGGAGGGATGGCACGCCGTGACCGACAGCGTGCAGATCGCCGATTCGTCGCTGGCGCGCGCGCGGGCGGTGGGCGGCACCTGGCGCCTGCTCGTGATCGCGATCGACAGTTGCGGCGATTCGATGCAGCAGGTGCCGTACGCGGCCCGGTTCGCGGAACTCGTGCCCGGCCTGTCGCTCCGCATCGTGTCGCCCACGGCCGGCGCGGCGGTGCAGGCGTCCCATCGCTCGCTGGACGGCCGTTCGGCCACGCCCACGTTCGTGCTGCTCGATGCCGACGGGCGGGACGCGGGGTGCATCGTGGAGCTGCCCCGTGTGCTGCGTCACGGCATGCATGTGCGGCGCGACTCGCTGCCGAGCGATGCGCTGCAGGAGTACAAGCGGGACTGGTACGCGGGCGACCGGGGCGCGGGGATCGTGCACGAGCTCGTGGAGCTGCTCGAAGGAGCGCGGGACGGCCGTCCCGTCTGCGAGCGGGGCGCGGGAGCGTCCTGAAGCCTCTGCGCCAGAAAACCGCACCGGGTGCGGTGGGAAGACCGGGGCGGCAATGGATTGATGGCACACCGGAGGCAGGGCTTCGCCAGACTGGAGCATCCATGTCGTGCTCCCTCGTTCCCGGAGTTTCCGTGTCCAGGTCGTCCTTGTCGTCCCGTCGTCCGTCCGGGCGCGCCGCGCCTTCGTATGTGCCGTCGGCCCCCCCTCCCGCCGCTGGCCCCGGCGGCGCGCGTCCGCTAAGTATTCGGGAGCTGCCCGTCGTGGAGCGGCCGCGGGAGCGGCTCCGCTCGCTGGGCGCCCAGGCGTTGAGCACCTCGGAGCTCGTGGCGCTCCTCCTGGGCACGGGAGGGGCCGCGGGGTCGGCGCTCGAGTGCGCCCGGCTGGTGCTGGCCAGCGCGGACGGTTCGCTCGGCCGGCTGGCCGCGGCGCCCGTGGCCGCACTGATGCGGGTGCCCGGGGTAGGATTCGCGCGGGCGGTCGCCGTGCATGCGGCGTTGGAGCTCGGACGGCGCATGACGTCCGAGATGCGGGAAGCGGGCGCGCCGGTCCGCTCGCCGCGCGACGTGGTGGCGCTCTTCGCCCCACGCCTGCAGGATCTGCCGGTCGAGGAGTTCCACGTGGGGATACTGGATGCGCAGCATCGACTCGAACGCGACGTGCTGATCACTCGTGGTCTGCTCGACGCGTCGCTCGTGCATCCCCGCGAGGTGTTCCGCGAGGCCATCGCGGAGCGCGCCGCGGCCGTGGTACTCGTGCACAATCATCCGAGCGGTGATCCCACGCCCTCGCCGGATGACCACACGGTCACGCGGCAGCTCGTGGACGCCGGACGCCTGCTGGGCATTCCGGTGCACGATCACATCGTGATCGGACGCGGCCGGTACATGAGCTTCGCCGAGGCCGGGCTCCTGTGAACCCGCTCACCACGCCTCCCGCGTCCGGCGTGCCGGGCCTCGTCACGGCGGGCGATCCCGTCGGCGCCGACCCGGTGGAGATCCCGCGCGCGGAGACGCCGAACACCCTCGTGCCCATGCTGCACGAGGTGATTCCCGGGTTCGTGCCGCGCATCGACGGCGACTACGACCGGCTCGACGCCGACCTGCTCGTGCGGGCGTACAAGTTCAGCGAGCGCGCGCACGCCGGCCAGGTGCGGCATTCGGGCGAGCCGTACGTGTCCCACTGCATCGAGGTGGCGCGCATCCTCGCCGACCTGCAGCTCGATTCGGCCACGGTGGCGTGCGGGCTGCTGCACGACGTGGTGGAGGACACCGACATCACGGTGGCCGACATCGAGCACGAGTTCGGCGCCGAAGTCGCGCGCATCGTGGACGGGCTCACGAAGATCGCCAACCTGCCGCTCACCTCGCGCGAGGACCGGCAGGTCGAGAACTACCGCAAGCTGCTGCTGTCGATCGCGAAGGACGCGCGCGTCATCCTGATCAAGCTGGCCGACCGGCTGCACAACATGCGCACGCTCGACTGGCTCGCGCCGGAGAAACGGCGGCGCATCGCGCAGGAAACGCGCGACCTGTACGCGCCGCTCGCGCACCGCTTCGGCATGGCGAAGGTGCGCTGGGAGCTCGAGGATCTCGCGTTCAAGCACATCGAGCCCGAAGGGTACCGGTCGCTCGCCAAGCTCGTGGCGGCCAAGCGCGGCGAACGCGAGGCGCTCATCGCGCAGATGGCCGACCCGCTGCTCCGGCGGCTCACCGAGGCGGGGATCACCGATGTGGACGTGGGCGGACGGCCCAAGCACCTCTGGTCGATTTACAAGAAGATGCAGCAGCGCGAGCGGCCGTACGAGGACATCTACGACCTGCTCGCCATCCGCGTGATCGTGCCGAACGTGCTCGAATGCTACCATGCGCTCGGCGTGATCCACGACGGCTGGACGCCGGTGCAGGAGCGCATCAAGGACTACATCGCGCAGCCCAAGTCCAACGGCTACCAGTCGCTGCACACCACGGTGTTCGGACCCGGGCGCCAGCTCTTCGAGATCCAGATCCGCACGCGCGACATGCACCGCACGGCGGAGTTCGGCATCGCGGCGCACTGGCTGTACAAGGAGCACGTGGCCGGCAGCGACGAGCTCGACCGGCACCTGGCGTGGTTCCGGCAGGTGCTGGAGCTGCAGATGGACGCGGAGACGCCGGGCGAGTTCCTGGAGTTCCTCAAGCTCGATCTGTATCAGGACGAGATCTTCGTGTTCACGCCCACGGGCGACGTGATCCAGTTGCCGAAAGGCGCCACGCCGCTCGACTTCGCGTACGCGGTGCACACGCAGGTGGGCTCGCATTGCGCCGGCGCGAAGGTGAACGGGCGCATCGCCCCGCTTTCGCGCGAGCTCAAGAACTCGGAGACGGTGGAGATCCTCACCAATCCGAACGCGCGGCCGAGCCGCGACTGGCTCGCGCACGTGCGCACGGGGCGTGCGCGGCACAAGATCCGGCAGTGGCTGCGGCACGAGGAGCAGACGTCGGCCGTGCGGCTCGGCCGCGACATCCTGGAGCGGGAGCTTCGCCGCCGCCGGCTGGCCAAGGCGGATGACGCATCGCTCACCACGGCCGCGCGCGCGCTCAAGCTCAAGGACTCCACGCACCTCGTGGCATCGATCGGGCAGGGGGACGTGCAGGTCATGCAGGTGCTTCGCCTGCTGCATCCGGAGCTCGAGACGGCGCCGGAGCCGGAGAAGACGAGCACGATCGAGCGGCTGGTGGACCGCGTGCGCGGCACGTCGCGCGGGGTACGCATCCAGGGCGCCGACGGCCTGCTCGTGCGGTACGCGCAGTGCTGCCAGCCGGTGCCGGGCGACAAGGTGGTAGGGTACGTCACGCGCGGGCGCGGAGTGAGCATTCACCGCGGCGACTGTCCCAACCTCCTGCTCCTCGTGAACGAACCGGAGCGGCGGCTCGAGATCGACTGGCAGGAGGTGGCAGGGGAGCGGTTCACGGTGCGGCTCGTGCTCGAGGGCACCGACCGGCGCGGGCTCTACGCCGACGTGGCCGCGGCGGTGAGCGCCACGGGCACCGACATCCGCTCGCTCGAGCTGCGGACCACGGATACGAAGGTGACGGGGGCGGCGCTCGTGGAGGTGGAGAACCTCGCGCACCTCGAGAAGATCATGAAGGCGATGCGGCGCGTGAAGGGGATCGGGGCGGTGACGCGGCGCGAGCGCATCAACACCGACGAGTAGAGCCGTCCGCACCGACGAGTAGGGCGGTCCGGCGCACCAGGCCTCGGTGAGGATTGACCCGAAGGCACCCCGAAGTATATCTTTCAGGGATGACGTCGTTTTCGTCGGGAGTGGCCCCGGGCTCATCCGGGTCGTCGGGAGTGACGCCGGTGTCCTCCGGGTTTGCGTTGCAGGCGCCCTTTGCCCCGGCCGGCGACCAGCCGCGCGCGATCGGGGAGCTGGTCGCGGGACTGACGCGGGGCGACCGGTACCAGACGCTGCTCGGCGTCACCGGTTCGGGCAAGACGATGACCATCGCGAACGTCATCGAGGCCTGGAAGCGGCCGGTGCTCGTGCTGTCGCACAACAAGACGCTCGCGGCGCAGCTCTACGGGGAGCTCAAGAGCTTCTTCCCCACCAACGCGGTCGAGTACTTCGTTTCGTACTACGACTACTACCAGCCCGAAGCGTACGTCCCCACGAGCGACACGTACATCGAGAAGGACGCGTCGATCAACGAGGACATCGACCGGCTGCGGCTGCGTGCCACGTCGAGCCTGATGGAGCGCGACGACGTGGTGATCGTGTCCACGGTGAGCGCGATCTACGGCCTCGGCGATCCGGTGTCGTACCGGGAGCGCATGGTGAATCTCCGGCGCGGCGAGCGGCAGAGCCGCGACGACATCCTGCGGGCGCTCGTGGGCATCCAGTACCTGCGGAACGACGTGGCCTTCGAACGCGGCACGTTCCGCGTGCGCGGCGATACGGTGGAGATCCTGCCGGCGTACGAGGAGCAGGGCGTGCGCATCGAGCTCTGGGGCGACGAGATCGAGCGCATCAGCAAGATCGACCCGGTCACGGGCGAGACGATCGCCGTGCTCGAGCGCGCGGCGATCTATCCGGCCAAGCACTTCATCACCACGCGGCCCACGCTCGAACGCGCGGTGACGGCGATCCGCGACGAACTGGCCACGCGTCTCGCCGAGCTCCGCATGGCGGGGAAGCTGCTCGAGGCGCAGCGGCTGGAACAGCGCACGCAGTTCGACATCGAGATGATGCTCGAGGTGGGCACCTGCGCGGGGATCGAGAACTATTCGCGGCACCTGAGCGGCCGCGAGGCGGGCGAGCGGCCGGCGTGTCTCCTTGACTATTTCCCGGACGACTACCTGGTGGTGGTGGACGAATCGCACGTCACGCTGCCGCAGGTGCGCGCCATGTACAACGGCGACCGCGCGCGCAAGCTCACGCTCGTGGAGTACGGTTTCCGCCTGCCGAGCGCGCTCGACAACCGGCCGCTCGTGTTCGACGAGTTCCTGCAGCTCGTGCCGCGGCTCATCAGCGTGTCCGCGACGCCGGGCGAGGTGGAGCTCGGCCTGTCGGAGGGCGTGGTGGTGGAGCAGGTGATCCGTCCTACGGGGCTGCTCGATCCGGTCATCGACGTGCGGCCGGTGAAGGGGCAGGTGGACGATCTGCTGCACGAGATCCGGCTGCGCGAGCGCAAGGGCGAGCGCGTGCTCGTCACCGTGCTCACCAAGCGCATGGCCGAGGATCTCACGGACTACCTGCAGCAGATGGGAGTGCGCGTGCGCTACATGCACTCCGACATCGACACGATCGAGCGCATGGAAATCGTGCGCGGGCTCCGGCTCGGCGACTTCGACGTGCTCGTGGGGATCAACCTGCTGCGCGAAGGGCTCGACATGCCGGAGGTGTCGCTCGTGGCCGTGCTCGATGCCGATCAGGAAGGATTCCTCCGGAGCGACCGGTCGCTCGTGCAGACGGTGGGACGCGCGGCGCGCAACGTGGCGGGGCGCGCCATCCTGTACGCCGACCGGGTGACCGGGTCCATGCAGCGCGCGATCGAGGAGACGGATCGCCGCCGTGCCATGCAGCAGGCACACAACGAGGCCCACGGCATCGTGCCGCGCGGCGTCGTCAAGAGCGTGAGCGACGTGCGGCTGATCACGCGCGTGGCCGATGCGCGCGAGCCGAAGGAGGCGAAGGGTGGCGCGCCGGGCCAGGCGGTGGCCACGCCGTCGGGCACGCGCACGCGCGAGGAGCTCGAGCAGTGGGTGGTGGAGCTCGAGGCGGCCATGCGCGAGGCGGCCACGGCGCTCGATTTCGAAACGGCGGCGCGGCTTCGCGACGAACTGTTCGAGGTGCGCACGCTGCTCGGCGGCCAGGGCGCGCCGGGGGAGTCGGCGGGAGGCGCATCGCCGCGCGCGCGGCCGGGCGGACGGAAGCGGCGCCGCGCGTGACGCACGTGCCGCAGGACGTGGCGGCCGGCGGGACCGCGCTCACCGAACCGGAGCTCGTGGCCTGGGGCCGCGCATTCGGTCGCGCGCTTCCGTCCGGCGCGGTGATCGCGCTCCACGGGGATCTCGGCGCGGGCAAGACCACGCTGGTGCGCGCTCTCTGCGAAGGGCTCGACGTGCACGAAGCCGTGACCAGTCCCACGTTCGCGGTGCTGCATGAATATGCGGCGGCCGGCGGGACGGTCGTGCACGCCGATCTCTACCGGCTGCGGCGCCCGTCGGAGCTCGAGCAGCTCGGCTGGGACGAGCTCCTGGCGCGGGCGCGGGCGGTGCTGGTGGAGTGGCCGGATCAGGGCGGCGAGCACATCCCCGCGGCCGCGATGCATCTCCACCTCGCGCACGTGCCGGGGGACCCGGAGCGGCGACTGCTCCGTCTGCTTCCGCGGATCGCCTGACGATCCGCCTGCCGCGCGTGCGCCCTTGTGTGCGTGACCGCGCCAGCGGATAGTGCGGCATGTCGGAATCCACCCCCACTCCTGCTCGCGAAGGCCCCTGGCTGGTGATCGAAGCCGCCACGGCCGCGGGATCGGTCGCGCTGCTCGACGGGCTCCCGAACCGCGCGGGCCCGCGCGTGCCCGCCGGGAATCCGTCCACGGACCATGCGCCGCCGCGCGTGCTCGCCGCGCATGCGGTGCCGATGGGAAGCGGCCGGCAGGATCTGCTCACGCCGGCGGTGAGCGCGCTACTCGCCGAGGCGGGGCATGCGGTGCGCGACCTGTCCGCGATCGTGTGCGGCGCGGGGCCGGGCAGCTTCACGTCGCTCCGGATCGCGGCGTCGCTCGCCAAGGGGCTGGCGTACGGCCTGTCGGTGCCGCTGTACGCGGTGCCGTCGCTGCTACTGGCGGTAGGGAACGCGGAGGCCGCGCCCCCGCCCGGGCGCACGCTGGTGATCCTGGACGCGCTCCGCGACGAACGGTTCGTGCAGCCGGTGGAGGTATCGGCCGAGGGGCTGGTGCGGGCGGGCGGGCCGGTGACGCGCGTGGCGGCGTCGGCGCTCGACGAAACGCTCGGCGAGGCGGACGCCCAGCGGCTCGTGGACGCGGGCGAGACGGCGCCCCGCGCGGAAGCGGCACGGTGGCTCGCCGACTGGCCGTCGTACGGGCCGGTGTCGCTCGACGACTGGGAGCCCGCGTACGGCCGGCTCGCGGAGGCGCAGGTGAAGTGGGAGGCGGCCCATGGACGGGCGCTCCCCACCGGCTGACGGCGCGGCGGGGAGCCGCCAGGTGGAGCCCCGACACGCGGTGCTCCGCCCGGCCGTGGCCGCCGACGTGACCGCGATCGCGGGGATCGAACGCACGGCGTTCTCCGATCCCTGGTCCGCCGCGGGGTTTCGTTCGCTGCTGGATGCGCCCGCCACCCGCTTCACCGTGGCCGAACTCGACGGCCGCGTGGCGGGCTACAGCGTGGTCATCCAGGCGGGCGACGAGGCGGAGTTGGCGAACATCGCGGTGGACGAAAGCGCGCGGCGGCGCGGCGTGGGACGCGTGCTCCTGACGGCCGCGCTCGCGGAGGCCGCCCGTTCCGGCGTGCAGGCGATGTATCTCGAAGTGCGGGCCTCCAACGTCGCGGCACAGGCGCTGTACGAGGCCCTCGGCTTCACGCCGGCGGGGCGCCGCCGGGGCTACTACCAGCGCCCGGACGAGGATGCGCTGGTGCTCGTGTGGCGCGCGGACCGCGCCGTTTCGCCCCAGGGCGGGATTTCGGTACGGCCTGCAATCGAACGGTGATAGCTTTCGGAAGGCACCGCGCTATCATGGGTGCGCAAACCGCAGTTCACCCGTTCGCCAGGAGGCACCGTGAGTCGCAGTCTGAACAAGGCCACCCTGATCGGCAATGTCGGGTCCGATCCGGAAATCCGCACCATGTCCAACGGCGGGCGTGTGGCGAACTTCTCGCTCGCCACGAGCAACGTCTGGAACGACGCCTCCGGCACGAAGCAGGAGAAGACGCAGTGGCATCGTTGCGTGGTATGGAACCAGGGAAAGGCCACGCTCGCCGACGTGGTGGAGCGATACGTGAAGAAGGGCGAGAAGCTGTACGTCGAGGGAGAGATCGAGTATCGCCAGTGGCAGGACAAGGACGGGCAGACGCGCTACACCACCGAGATCAAGGTGCGTGAGCTGATCCTGCTCGGCGGCCGGAGCGGCGGCGGCGATGATGACGGTCCGCGGCGCAGCGCGGCGCCGGCACGCACGGCCGGAAAGGCCGCGGCGGGCGGCGCGGGCGGCGGCGACGATTTCGCCGACTTCCCCGGCGCCCTGCAGGACGAGGACGACGATCTGCCGTTCTGACCCAGACGTTCGCGCGGGGGGCGTCGGCGTGATATCCGATGCCCCGGCCGTGATGCCGGCGGCGTGACCGCCGCCCCCCGTGCAGCGTCCCTCTCCACGAGAACGTGTGTCCGGCGACCAGCCGGTCGCGCCGTGCTCGCGATCCCACCGCCCAGAGAGGTCCGCGTCATGTTTTCAGCCCGTTCCCATCGTTCACCGGCGCGCGTCAAGGCCGTGCCGGGTCGGTCGGAGTCCGCCACCGAAGCGCAGCAGCTCCTGTTGCCGCTGATTCTCGCCTTCGTGCTGGCCGTGGCACTGGCGTGGCCCGCCCATGTGCGCGCCCAGGACGGCGCCACGGTCACGGCCTCCTCGTCGGGAACCCACACCGTGCGCGTGGGCGAAACGCTGTGGAGCCTCGCGGCGCGCTACTACGGCAATGGTCACAAGTGGCGCGACCTGGCCAAGCTCAACGGGCTGGCCGAAGGCGGCGAGCGGGGCATCGCGGTGGGACAGGTGCTGCGCGTGCCGGGCGAAGCGCCGCCGCTGGCGGTGGCCCGCGCCGCGATGGCCGAAACGCCGCCCCAGGCCACGCCTTCACAGGCCGTGACACCGGCTGCCGGTACGTCCGCGGCGGCGCCTGCTCCGAGTACGCCGCCCGCGAGTACGCCGCCCGCCGCTGCTCCGACAACCCCGGCGGTGCCCTCGGCCGCACCCGCGCCCGTGGCGGCTCCGTTCGTTCCGGCCCCGCCGGCGGCCGCTGCGGACGAACCGCGCGCCACGCCGCGCATCGGCCTGGTGAAGCAGCCGCAGGTGGCTGAAGCGCGCGGTCGCGACAACACCACGATCTTCCTCGGGCCGGCGCCGTTCAACGCCGACACCATGCAGGGCACGATCGAGCTGAACGGCACGGAAAGCTTCGTGGAGCCGGCCGGCCGCCGGATCGGCGAGTTCCAGGCGGCTCCGTTCCCGCTCGGTGCGGCCGAGTGGAAGGGCGCGGGTGTGGTGAAGGGGCGGGCGCATGCCACGGCCGCCGCGAAGACCCGCGAGCTCCAGCGCATGCAGCAGCGGGATCTCGTGGAGGTGGTGCTGCCGGCCGGCGCCGACGCCACGCCGGGCACGAAGTACGTGACCGTCACCCCGGGCGCCGATCTCGGGCGCGGGGCGCGGCTGGTCGTGCCCACGGGCGTGCTCACGCTCGAGGAACCGCAGAACGGGGTGACCGTGGCCCGCGTCACGCGGCTCTACGGCGTGATCGAGCAGACGCAGATGGTGCTCCCCTTCGTGGAGGCGCCGGAAGCCCCGGTGGCGGGCCCGGTGGAGCCGATCGAGACGGCCGTGCGGTGGATCACCGATACGCCGCTGCCCTCGCTGCAGACGTATCTCGTGCTGGCGCCGGACCCGGCGATCGCGTCGGGCGACCGGTTCGAGCTCGTGTCGGAAACGGCCACGCGCTCGCGGGTGGCCGTGGTGCGGGTGGTGCGGGTGAGCCCGGAAGGGGCCACCGCGATCGTCATGCAGCAGGACCAGCCGGCGATCCGGGTGGGCATGCAGGCACGTCGGATCGGCCGCGCGCCGTAAGGATCGTCACACGATCGCCGCCACTCGTGACGCGGCGCATCCGGGCCCCTCACGTGTTCGTGAGGGGCCCGTGTGCAATTCCGGCGCGCCCCGACGTCATCCGGGTGTGTGCCGAGGCGGGTGAGCGTATACATTCCTGCGCGTTGCGCACATCATCACACCCAAGACGAGAGACGCGAGCTGATGGGACGAAGGAGCGCGCTGGTTACCGGAGGTGCCGGATTCATCGGATCCCATGTCGCCGATCGTCTGCTGGCGGCCGGCTATGCGGTCACGGTGCTCGACAACCTGTCGAGCGGGCGGCGGGAGAACCTGTCGCCGGCCGTCCGGTTCGTGGAGGCGGACATCGGGTCGCCGGAGGCGGCGGCGGTCGTGCGGGAGGGGGCGTTCGACGTGCTGTGCCACCTGGCGGCACAGATCGACGTGCGGCGCAGCCTCGAGGACCCCGCGTACGATGCGCGCGTGAACATCCTCGGTACGCTCAACCTGCTCGAGGCGGTGCGGACGGCGAGCCCGCGCACGCGGGTGGTGTTCTCGAGCACGGGCGGCGCGCTCTACGGCGACTTCGAGCCGCCGCCGAGCGGTGAGCGGCTGGCCAAGGATCCGGAGGCGCCGTACGGGATCGCCAAACTCGCGGTGGAGTACTATCTCGCGTACTACGGTCGCGTGCACGGCATCGACACGGTGGCGCTGCGCTACGGCAACGTCTACGGGCCGCGACAGGACCCGCACGGCGAGGCTGGAGTGGTCGCGATCTTCTGCAATCGGTTGCTCGACGGGCGTGCGCTCACGGTGTACGGCGACGGCGAACAGACGCGGGACTACGTGTACGCGGGCGACGTCGCGGCCGCGAACGTGCTGGCCGCCGGCGCTGCGCTGCCGCCCGTGGCCCGCCTCGACGCGCGCGCGTTCAACATCGGCACGGGGGTGGAGACGTCGGTGAACACGCTGGCGGCTTCGCTGGTGCGCGCGTCCGGCAGCGGGACACCCGTGGAGCATGCGCCGGCGCGGGCCGGCGAACTCCTCCGGTCGGCGCTCGATACGCAGAAGGCGCGCGACGTGCTCGGCTGGTCGCCGTCGGTCTCGCTCGACGAGGGGCTGGCGGAGACCTATCGCTGGTTCGCGGCGCGACGCGCCGGTGCGGCCGCATGATGCTCCCGGCCACTCTTCCGGCCGCGACCCTCGCCGTCGTGGCCCAGCTGGAGGCCGCGACGGGCGACGGATCGTGGCGCATGCTCATCACCGACGATCCGCTGCACAACGCGGTGCTGATCCTGCTCGCCGTGCTGTCGCTGGCGAGCTGGGGGATCATGTTCGCGAAGTTCGCCGAGTTCCGCCGCGCCGAAAGGCACGGGCATGATTTCGTGCACGAGTTCGAGCGCGCGTCGGGGATGGACGCGGCGATGCTCGCCGCGCAGCGCACGACGTCGAGCCCGTTCACGGTGGTGTTCGCGCGCGCGGTGCAGTTCCTGAACGAAACCAAGCCCGCGCTCGCGGCCTCGCCGGAGCGCAACGCACGGCTGAGCGGCTCGCAGGTGGAAGCGCTCCGGCTCGTGCTCGACGCCGAAGCCGGCGCGGAGCGGGAAAAGCTCGGCCGGTTCATTCCGTGGCTCGCCACGGTGGGCTCGGTGAGTCCGCTCATCGGCCTCTTCGGCACGGTGCTCGGCGTGATCAACGCGTTCCAGGGCGTGGTGCAGACGGGTTCGAGCAATCTGTCGGCCGTGGCGCCCGGCATCGCGCAGGCGCTCACGGCCACGGCGGCGGCGCTCGCGGTGGCGATCCCGGCGTCGTTCGCGTACAACGTGTTCGCGTCGCGGCTCAACCGCTACGACAGCGCGCTCGAGGGCTTCGGGTCGGAACTCGTCGCGCTGATGGTGCGCGAGGGGCGGATCTAGCATGCAGCGGCGGCGGCGCGGCGACCGCATGGCGGTCAACGGCGAGATCAACGTCGTGAGCCTCATCGACGTGATGATGCTGCTCATGGTGGTGTTCATGATCGCCGCGCCCATGATGCAGGGCGGGGTGGACGTGGCGCTTCCCGCCGCGCAGGTGCAGCCGCTCGAGCCCAAGGGCGGGCTCGTGATCTCGATCGATCGCGGCGGACGCATCTTCATCGACCGCACCGAAGTCACCTACGAGGAGTTCGTGGGGAGCATCAAGGCCATCGCCGACCAGCGCGGGCGCGACGGGGTGTACGTGCGCGGCGACAAGGACGGGACGTACGGCCAGGTGGTGCGGGTGATCGGCGCGCTCCGGGCGAGCGGCGTCACCGACATCGGGCTCGTGGCGGAGCCGGAGGAAGTGCGGCGATGAGCACGGCCGCGTTCGCCCCGGGAGGCGGAGCGCCGATCCGGCGCTCGGTCATGCTGTCGGTGCTGCTGCACGGCGCGATCGTGGCGGCGGTGCTGTTCTGGCAGAGCCGTCCGGTGCCGGCGCGGCCGCCCGTGTACAAGGTGAATCTCGTGGGGGCGCCGCCGGGCCCGAAGAACATCGGCGTGGTGGATCCGCGTCCGGCCACGACGCCCCCGGCCGCCGCACCGGCGCCGAGCGGCCTCGAGCGGCCGCCCACGGAGCGCGTGGCGCCCACGGTGACCCCGCGGACGCCGCCGCGTCCGACGCCCCGGGCCACGCCCACGCCGGCGCGGACGTCCCAGGCCGGGCAGCGGGACAGCGTCACGCCGCCGCGCACGGATGCCTCGTCGGCGCCGCGTGCCGGCAGCACGACGGGCGGCACGGGCGCCGACGTCGCGACCGTGCGCGTGGACGGGATCGACTTCCCGTCGCAAGGGTATCTGAACAACATCGTGCGCCAGGTGGAGCTCCGCTTCAATCCGGACCGGCGCTTCGAAACGCGCCCGTTGCGCGCCGAGGTCAGTTTCCTCATTCATCGCGACGGCACGGTGAGCGACATTCGCGTGGAGCGAACCTCCGGCGAGTACCGGTTCGATCTGGACGCGCGCTCGGCGGTGGAATCGTCCGGTTCGGCGCGGGCGTTCGGCCCGTTGCCTCCCGAGTGGACGGACGATGTCCTCCGGGTCTACTTCAACTTCACACCCAAGGGGATGCGCTGACGTGATGCCCGCGCTGCCCATGTCCATTGTCTCCCGCGTCGTTCGCGGCCGTCGTGCCGCGGGCGCCGTGGCGTTCGCCCTGCTGACGGCCGCGCTGCTCACGCCGGCCGGCGCCGGCGCCCAGGAGCGCCAGCCCGGGGTCACCCTGACGCTCGAATACCAGCCCGGGCGGCGGATCGCCATCATGGTGCTGCCGATCATGGGCGCGTCGGGCGATTCGATCAAGACGATCCTGGAACGGGATCTCGACTACAGCGACCGCTTCCAGCACGTACCGGCGATCAGTGCGCCGGAGCCGGGGCAGCCGCTCAACTATCCGCTGTTCGCGCGGGCGGGGGCCGCCGGCGTGGTGCAGGCGCAGCTCCTCCCCTCCGGGTGGCTGCGGGTGCTGCTGCACGACGTGACGGGGAAGAAGGTGCTGCAGCAGGGGGATTTCCCGCTCCCGTCGGCCATGGACACGGACAACTGGCGGCTGGGCGTGCACACGGTGGCCGACCAGATCGAGGAGTGGGTCACGGGACAGAAGGGGATCGCGGCCACGCGCATCGCCTTCGTGCGGGAGGGGCGGATCTGGGTGGTGGACAGCGACGGGGCGAACGCGCGCGCGGTGACGCCGCGCGGGATGTCGCCGGCGTGGCACCCGTCGGGGCGGTACCTCGTGTACCATGTGATCGACGACGACCGGCACCGGCTGGTGGTGACCGACGTGGTGACCGGGGCGCAGCGGACGCTCACGAACGAGAAGGGGTCGCTCGACAACATGGCCCGCATCTCGCCGGACGGGCGGCAGGTGGTGTTCAGCCGGAGCGTGGAGGCCACGGCGGGGCAGACGGACCTGTTCGTCATGCCGTTCGACGGGGGGAGGGCGTCCCGGATCACGGTGGCCCGGGGGAGCATCAACATGGTGCCCAGCTGGAGTCCGGACGGGCGCCGCCTGTCCTTCCAGTCCGACCGCAGCGGGCGCAACGAGATATATATTGCAGATGCGGACGGCACGAATGTGTCGCTGCTGACGGCGGATGCCTTCGGCGAGCGCAACAATCGGGCCGATCCGAGCTGGTCGCCGGACGGCCGGCTGGTGGCTTATTCGTCGGACGTGGGCGGGACGCGCCAGATTCTCACGATCAATCTGCGGGACCGTGCGATTCGTCAGGTGACGAGCGACGGTCGCAACAATGCGCCGACGTGGGCGCCGGATGGTCGGCATCTGGTATTTTCCTCCACGCGCGGCGGTACGGAGCAGTTGTGGGTGGTGGACATCGAGACCGCGCGCATGCGACAGCTCACGCGCGGCTCGAGCGCGCGTCTTGCCCACTGGTCGCCGCGTCTGTCGAGTACGCCGTAATCGAAAGCCCGTTCGTGTTCGTTCCCCGGTATCCGTTCCGTGAACCCCGCTTCATCCCCCAGGAGATCGCCCGCATGTCCCGAATGACCCGTGTCGCCGTGATGCTGCTCGCCGTGCCGCTCGCTGTCGGCGCGTGCAAGAAGAAGCCGGTCGCAACGCCGCCGGAGCCGGTCGCGCCGACCGTGCCGGCCGCGCCGCCGTCCACGCCGGTGGACGATGGCGCTGCAGAACGGGCTGCCGCCGAAGCGGCGCGTCGTGCGGTGGAGGCCGCGCGCGCTTCGCTCCTGCAGACGATCTACTTCGACTACGACAGCGACGAACTCCGCTCCGACGCGCGCGCCGTGCTCGACGACAAGCTGCGCGTGCTCAACGCGAACCCGCAGCATCGCATCCGCATCGACGGGCACTGCGACGAGCGCGGTACCGACCAGTACAATCTCGCGCTCGGCCGGCGTCGTGCGGACCAGGCGCGGCGCTACCTCACCGATCGCGGCATCGATGCGTCGCGCATCGAGACGATGAGCTACGGCCGTGAGCGGCCGGCCGCGTCCGGCTCGAGCGAGGAAGCGTGGGCGCAGAACCGCCGCGGCGAGTTCCAGGTCGTCGCCGGCGGCGATCTGCGCGCCCCGTGATGCCCGTGCGCGTGGTCTTCGGGCGGCATGGCCGCCGAGCCGTGCGCGCGGCGATCCCCGTGCTGCTCCTGGGCAGCGCGGGGTGCTTCGCGACCCGCGGCGACGTGCGCATCCTGCAGGGTGACATCAACACGGTGCGCGCCGAATCGCAGCGCAGCGCGCAGGCCCAGGCGCAGGCGCTCGCGGAAACCGCGCGCATTCTCCAGGCGGTGAGCGACTCGCTCTCGCGCATCTCGAACCGGCAGACGGCGTTCGAGGGCGACACGCGCGGCGCGCTCCGCCGCGTGAACGAGCAGCTCGTGCAGGTGCAGGAGCTGCTCGGCCAGAGCGCGAACATCATCCGGTCGCTGCGGGCGGATATCGAGACATCGGGGCGGGTGGGCACCGTGCCGCCCGGTGACGCGCCGCCGCCGGCTGGCGGAGGAACGCCACCAGCCACGCCGCCCACCGCCGGCGTGACACCCAATCCGGCGCTGCCGGGGGCCACGCAGCTCTACCAGGACGGCCTGTCCCACTTCCGCACCGGCAGCTATGCCTCGGCGCGCATCGCCTTCAACGACCTGCTGATCAACTATCCTGGATCCGACGTGGCGTCGGAAGCGCAGTACTGGATTGCCGAGGCGTTCGCGGCCGAGCGGAACGTGCCGGCGGCCGAGACCGCGTATGCGGCGGTGGTGAGCAAGTATCCGGAGTCCCCGCGGGCGCCGGATGCGATGTTCAAGCGGGCCCTGCTGCTCCTCGACCAGGGGAACGTCACGGCCGCCAAGCCGCTGCTGGAGCAGCTCGTGCAGCGGTATCCCCGGTCGAACGCGGCCGAACTCGCCAAGGAGCGACTGACGTCGCTCCCCTGAAGCGGGGGCGCGCCGGTCGAGTGTGGTCCGTGTCATCCGGGACCCAGAGTTCTTCTCCCCACGAGATGCCGTTCCTCGATCACCTCGAGGAGCTGCGCTGGCGGCTGTTCAAGGTGCTGATGGCGCTGGGCGGCGGCTTCATCCTGGCGTTCGGGCTGCTGTCCACGAAGTCCATCGACCTGCTGAACTATCTGCAGCGGCCGATCCACGCGCACCTTTCCGTGCAGCTCGTGTATACGAGCCCCACGGATCCGTTCAGCGTGGTCATGTCGGTGTCGTTCTGGTTCGGCCTCATGATGGCGCTCCCCGTGATCGGCTATCAGGTGTGGGCGTTTCTCTCTCCGGCGCTCTACGCCAGCGAGAAGCGCGTGATGGTGCCGGTGATGGCGGGCGCCACGGCGCTGTTCGCGGCCGGTGTGGCCCTCGCGTTCTACTTCGTCCTGCCCGTGACGCTCGGCTTCCTGATGAACTTCCAGACGCAGGCGTTCACGCCCATGCTCGAGGTGCGCCGGTACTTCGGCTTCCTCGTGGGCATGTGCCTGGCGTTCGGCGCGGCATTCCAGTTGCCGATCGTGATTCTGGCGCTCACCGCGATCGGCCTGGTCACGCCGCCGCTGCTGGTCAGGTTCCGCCGGCACGCGCTGATCGGCTGCATGGCGCTGGCCGCGGTCATCACGCCCGGCAGCGATCCCACGGCCCTGTTCGCGCTCACCGGTCCGCTCTATCTCCTGTACGAAGGGAGCATCGTGCTGTCGCGCGTGGTCTACCGTCGCAAGCAGCGCCGCCAGGCGATCGGGAGCGAGGCCATCGCGTGAGCGGGGATTGCGCGGCCGCCTCGCGGCCGGTGGACGGGCGTCCATGAACGTGCTGGGCTGGATCCGGGCGGTCGCCGTGGCCGCGGTCGTGTGGGGCACCGCTCCCGCGATCGCCGAGGCGCAGCGTCCCACGCAGCCGCAACCGCGGGCCGGCGCGGGCGAGAACGCGCAGCTCAACCGGGATCGTGCGATCGTGGACTGGATCGAACCCGATTCCACCATGCGGGAGCTCCTGCAGCGGGCGGGATACCGCGCCGTGCAGTATCAGGGAGAGCAGGTCCGCTTCGACGCGACCACGAAGCAGCTCGTGATGCACGGCAAGCCGTCGGCGGTGCGCCGCGACCAGACGATCCTCGTGGGCGACACGATCGTGTACGACGACTCCACGAAGGTCGTGGTCGCGACGGGCGATACGGTGGTGCTCCGCGATCCCTCGCGGGACGACGCCGACGATTTCGTGGCCCTGGGCTCGATCCGCTACGATCTCGATACGCAGGAAGGCACGACCGGCTCGTTCTCCACGTCGGTGGTGTCGGGGCAGCGCCTGTTCATCGCCGCGCGGTCCGGCACGATCTACAACGACACGACACTCACCGGCGGCCGGCGCCTGTTCTTCCACGACGCCGACTTCACGTACTGCGATCTCACCGAACCGCATTTCCACTTCACGGCGAACGACATCAAGTTCGTGTCGGAGAACGTGGTGGTGGCGCGGCCGGGCGTGCTGTACATCGGCGAGGTGCCGGTGTTCTGGCTGCCGTTCTTCTTCCAGGACGTGCGCACCGGCCGGCGGAGCGGCCTGCTCACGCCGCGCTTCGGCGTGGGGGAGCTCTTCCGCAACAGCTCCAACTACCAGCGCATGGTGGAGAACGTGGGCTGGTTCTTCGCGTTGAGCGACTATGCCGACGCCGAGATGTCCATGGACTGGAAGTCCGGCGGGAGCGGCGGCGGCTTCGATGCCGGATGGCTGCGCGGCAACACGGACGTGCGCTACCGATGGCTGTCGCGGTTCATCGACGGCAACGCCGCGGTTTCATATCAGCGACAGAACAGCGGGCAGACGAACACGTCGGTCACCTGGCGCCACAACCAGATGTTCAGCAAGGACACACGGCTCGCGGCGAACATCAACTGGACGCAGAGCACCACGATCCAGAGCCAGAGCGCCTTCCACGCGTCCGCCGCGCTGGCCACGATGGTGTCGCAGCTCAACTACCAGACGCGCTTCGGACCGGCGCGTGTGAGCGTGGGAGGGCAGCGCCGACAGTATCCCGGCCGTCCGCAGACGGACATGGATCTGCCCAACCTCAACCTCACCGTGGGGACGCTCGCGCTCGGCCCGGTGGAATGGACGCCGAGCGTGCGCTTCAACCAGTCGCGCACGGACAACATCGACCAGGGGATCCAGTTCGGCTGGGTGTACCGCCAGGATGCGGCGGGCGGCATCGACAGCACGCGCGTGCGCGCGTCGCGCCGCAACACGAACTTCGGGATGGAAACGCCGCTCAAGATCTTCGACTTCCAGATCAACAACAGCATCACCGTGTCGGAGCGGTTCGACGACTATCCGGAGCAGCGCATCGTCCGGGATCCGCGTGACACGTCGATCGTGAGCACGCGCGTGTTCGCGCAGCGGTTCTACACGAACATCGACTGGAACACGTCGTTCCAGCTGCCGCGCTTCATGCAGGGCACGCTGAACCTGTCGCCGAACGTGCAGCTCGTGAACGTGGACGAACGGGCCGGCATGATCGTACGCTCGGAGCAGAGTGGCGGGCGGTACGTGTCGCAGGGGAAGCGGCTGCGATACGGCGTGAGCGCCTCGCCCACGCTGTACGGACTGTTTCCCGGCATCGGGCCGGTGGAAGCCTTCCGGCATTCGATGAGTCCGGGGCTCCAGTACAGCCTGTCGCCGGCGGCGCAGATCAGCGACGACTTCCTGCAGGCCACCGGCAATACCCGTCAGGGATATCTCGGCAATCTGCCGCAGAGCATGGTGACGCTCACGTTCGCCACCACGATCGAGGCCAAGCTGCGGGCGAAGGCGGAGGAGGAACGCGCGGAGCCGCGCGCGGGCGACGACATGCCGGCCGACACCACGGACGCGGCGGCGGACACCGCGCTTGCGCCGCGCGCCGGCGACGACCCCGATGCCGCGCCGCGCCGCACGGAAGCGCCGGACGGGAAGAAGATCCGTCTGCTCGCGCTCAACTTCTCGTCGCTCTCGTACGACTTCGTGCGCGCCGATACGGCCGGGTCCGGGTTCACGACACGGAACTTCAGCATCTCGGCGCGCACCGACCTGCTCCCCAATCTCGACTTCCGGATGGGGTACGATCTGTTCCAGGGTGATCCGATCAGCGATACGGCGGTGTTCCGGCCGTTCCGTACCGACGTGGGGGCGACCTTCTCGCTCGACGGTCGGTCGGGGCTGGTGGCGCTCCTGGGCCGCCTCTTCGGCCGCGACAGCGAGATCGAGCTGCCCGGCGAGGCGGACTCGCTCACCGTGGCGCGGCGCAGCGACTTCACGCGGGGCGGCGGCGCGGCCCTGAACGCCGCCGGCTCGCGCGCGCGCGGCGCGCCCATGGTCATGCCGGCGGGGCAGGGGTGGCAGCTCTCGCTCACGTACAACGCCAACCGGCAGCGGCCGCCCGTGGGCGGCACCCAGATCCAGCTCGATCCCACGGTGGTCTGTGCCCATCTTCCGCCGGGATCGTTCGCGCGCAGCGACTGCGAAGCCAATGCGCGACTGTCGCCGCCGCCGGGCTTCGAGCCGGAAGGCAACACCACGCCGGGCGGCCCGCAGTATCTCCGGGCCGCCACGGAAAATCTGAGCGGCAATCTGTCGTTCGGCCTGACGCCCAACTGGAGCGCGACGATGAACGCGCAGTACGACGTGACGCGCGGCGATTTCGGATCGCTGATGCTCGGCCTGCAGCGCGAACTGCACGACTGGAACGCGACGTTCTCGTTCAACCGCGCCCCGAACGGCAACTTCTCCTTCAACTTCTTCATCGCCCTCAAGGCGTCGCCGGAGATCAAGTTCAACTACGACCGGCGCACGGTGCGATGACGACAGCCCCGACACCCATGACATACGCGGTCGACGGCCGCACGCTCACCATCGCGCTGCTCGAGGCCGTGGCGCACGGCCGATGCACGGTCTCGCTCGCGCCCGACGCGCGGGCGCGCATGACGCGCACGCGCGCAGTGGTCGATCGCGCGGTGGCCGCGGGGGAACCGGTGTACGGCATCAACACCGGGTTCGGCAAGCTCTCCGAAGTCACGATCCCGCCCGACGAGCTGGCCGCGCTGCAGCGCAACCTCGTGCGGAGCCATGCCGCGGGCGTGGGCGCGCCGCTGCCGGCGCGCGAAGTGCGCGCGATGATGCTGCTCCGCGCCAACGTGCTCGCCACCGGGCACGCGGGCGCGCGCGCCGACGCGGTGGACCTGCTCACCGGGATGCTCGACGCCGGCGTGACGCCGGTGGTGCCGGAGCAGGGAAGTGTGGGAGCGAGCGGGGATCTGGCGCCGCTCGCGCACCTCGCGCTCGTGCTCATCGGCGAAGGACGTGCCCGGCTGGGCGATTTCGAGGGCGACGGCGCCACGGTGCTCTCGCGCGCGGGGCTCACGCCGCTCACGCTCGCGGCCAAGGAAGGGCTCGCGCTCATCAACGGCACGCAGGCGCACACCGCGGTGGCGGCGATCGCCGTGGCCGAGATCCGGCGGCTGTGGGCGGCCGCGCACGTGATCGGCGCGATGAGTCTCGATGCCCTGCTCGGCACGCCGGTCGCGTTCGACGCGCGCATCCACGACGTGCGCGGACAGCACGGACAGCGCACATCGGCCGCGCTCCTCCGCGAGCTGCTCGAAGGGAGCGCGATTCGCGAGTCGCATCGCACGGGCGATCCCCGCGTGCAGGACGCCTACGCGCTCCGGTGCATGCCGCAGGTGCACGGCCCCGTGCTCGACGCGCTCGAGTTCGCCGAGGGCATGGTGGAGCGCGAGCTCAACGCCGCCACCGACAACCCGCTCGTGTTCGAGAGCGGCGAACTGCTGAGCGGCGGCAACTTCCACGGACAGGCCGTGGGCATGGCGTGCGACGTGCTCGCGATCGCGTGCGCGAATCTCGCCGTGATCAGCGAACGGCGCACGGACCGGCTCGTGCATCCCGATTTCAACGAAGGGATGCCCGCATTCCTCGCCGGTTCGCCGGGGCTGGAATCGGGACTGATGATGGCCCAGGTGACCGCGGCCGCGCTCACGAGCGATCTCAAGCGGCTGGCGTCGCCGGCGAGCGTGGACTCCATCGCCACTGACGGCAACAAGGAGGACGTGGTGCCGATGGCCATGGGCGCCGCGCTCAAGCTGCGGCAGAGCGTGCACGCGCTCCGGCACGTGCTCGCCGTGGAGTTGCTCTCGGCAGCGGACGCGATCGATCTGCGCCGTCCGCTCACGAGCAGCGCGCCGCTCGAACGCGCGCACGCGCATGTGCGCGCGCTCGTTCCTCCCCGCGACGGCGATCGTCCGCCGTCGCCCGATATCGCACGACTCGCCGAAGCGCTCGCCGCCGGCGTGTTCGACCCGGATGTTCTGCTGCGAGGTGATGCGTGACCGTGTCCGACCTGCCCCTCGGCGTCCGCACCGTGCGCGCGCCGCGCGGAACCGACCTGAGCTGCCGCGGCTGGCTGCAGGAAGCCGCGCTCCGCATGCTGATGAACAACCTCGACCCCGATGTCGCCGAACGTCCGGACGATCTCGTGGTGTACGGCGGCACCGGCAAGGCGGCGCGCGACTGGCCGTCGTTCGACGCGATCGTGCGCACGCTGCGGGAGCTCGGCGACGACGAGACGCTGCTCGTGCAGAGCGGGAAGCCCGTGGCCGTGTTCCGCACGCACGCCGACGCGCCGCGGGTGCTCATCGCGAACTCGAATCTCGTGGGACGCTGGGCCACGTGGGACGAGTTCCGCCGGCTCGAGAAGCTCGGGCTCACCATGTACGGCCAGATGACGGCCGGCTCGTGGATCTACATCGGCTCGCAGGGCATCGTGCAGGGCACGTACGAAACGTTCGGCGCCGTGGCGGCGCGGCACTTCGGCGGCACGCTCGCCGGACGGCTCGTGGTCACGGCCGGGCTCGGCGGCATGGGCGGCGCGCAGCCGCTCGCGGCCACGATGCACGGCGCGGCCGTGCTCGCCGTGGAGGTGGATCCGTCGCGCATCGAGAAGCGGCTCGAAACCGGCTACTGCGATCGCATGGCCACCGATCTCGATGCCGCGCTCGCCGAGCTGCGCGCCGCGCAGGCCGCCGGTACCGGGCTGTCGATCGGGCTTCTCGGCAACGCCGCCGACGTGCTTCCCGCGCTCGTGGCGCGCGGCATCACGCCCGACGTGGTCACCGACCAGACGAGCGCGCACGACCTGCTCGTGGGATACGTGCCGCACGGCCTCACGCTCGAGGACGCGGCCGCGCTCCGGCTCGCTGATCCGGATACGTACATCGCGCGTGCACGCGCCTCGATCGTGGAGCACGTGCGCGCCATGCGCGCCATGCAGGACCGCGGCGCGGTCGCGTTCGACTACGGCAACAACATCCGCACGGTGGCGTTCGACACCGGGCTCGACGACGCATTCCGCATTCCCGGCTTCGTGCCGGAGTACGTGCGGCCGCTCTTCTGCGAAGGCAAGGGGCCGTTCCGGTGGGTGGCGCTGTCGGGCGACCCGGCCGATATCCACCGCACCGACGACCTGCTGCTCGAGATGTTCCCCGACGACGCCCACCTCCGGCGCTGGATCACGCTGGCGCGCGAGCGCATCCACTTCCAGGGATTGCCCGCGCGCATCTGCTGGCTGGGGCAGGGGGCACGCGCGCGCTTCGGGCTCGCGCTCAACGCGCTCGTGGCGCGGGGCGAGGTGTCGGCGCCGATCGTGATCGGCCGCGACCATCTCGATACCGGCAGCGTGGCGTCGCCGTTCCGTGAAACCGAGGCCATGCGCGACGGATCCGATGCGATCGCCGACTGGGCGATCCTGAACGCGCTGCTGAATACGGCGAGCGGGTCGTCGTGGGTGTCGTTCCATCACGGCGGCGGCGTGGGAATCGGCAACTCGCTGCACGCCGGCCAGGTGATCGTGGCCGACGGCACCGAGGCCGCGGCGCGCCGGCTGGAGCGCGTGCTCACCAACGACCCCGGCATCGGGGTCGCGCGGCACGCGGACGCCGGCTACGACACGGCACGCGACACGGCGGCGCGCGAGGGATTGCGCCTGCCCATGCTCGATCCATGCTGAGCTCGCGCTACCGGCCGTGGCATGTGCCGCTGTTCATGGGCAAGTATGCCTGGCTGCGTATGCGCCGGCGTCCGGTGCTGCTGAATCTCGAAGTCACCATGCGGTGCAACGCGCGCTGCGGCTTCTGCGACTACTGGAAGACGCCCGCGTCGGCGAAGGCTCACGAACTGCGCGAGTTCGCCGACATCGCGCGCCGCTTCAACCCGATGATGATCACGTTCACGGGCGGAGAGCCTACGCTGCGGCGCGATCTCGAGGAGATCGTGGCCGCGGTGCGCGAGGCCACGCGGTTCTCGTATCTCGCGATGATCACGCACGGCGCCATGCTCACCGTGGACCGCGCGCGCGCTCTGTGGGACGCGGGACTGGACCAGTTCAACATCTCGCTCGATTACCTCGACGGACGCCACGACGACGCGCGCGGCATTCCCGGTCTCACCGCCAAGCTGCTCGACACCGTGCCGAGGCTGCGCGCGGCCGGCATCGGCAGCGTGCGGTTCAACACCGTGATCAAGGACGACAACCTCGATCAGCTCCTGCCGATCGTGCACAGGGCGGCGAGCATGGGCGCGGGCGTCAACTTCTCGGTGTACACCGACGCGAAGAACGGCAATGCGTCGCACCTCGTGCGCGCCGAGCAGCATCGCGCGCTCGGCGAGGCGATCGACGCGCTGCTCGCCTACAAGCGGCGGAATCGCGGCGTGATCACCAACTCCGACCACTATCTCGCCGAGATCCCGCGCTGGGTGCGCGGCGAGCTCACGGCGCCCTGTCCGAGCGGCACGACCACCGTGCACGTGGACCCGCAGGGGAAGGTGCGACGCTGTCCCGACTTTCCCCCCGACGTGGACTGGACCGAGTGGCAGCCGTATGCCCCCATCGCCTGCGACGACTGCTTCTACGCCTGCCGCGGCGAGGCGCAGGCGCCCATGCGCTGGTCGCGCGTGCTCGATGTGATGGGCCGTCCGCAACGTCCGACCTGAGGTGCGATCGATGACCACCACGCTGTTCGTCAACGCCGCGCAGACCGTGACCTGCGCCGGCCCGCCCGTCGCCCGTCGCGGCGATGCCATGCAGGATGCCGGTGTGCGCACGGGCGTCGGCGTTGCGATCACGGGCGATCGCATCGCACTCGTCGCGCCCGACGACGAGCTCCGCCGCGCCTTCCCCGATGCCGCGGAAGTGGACTGCGACCGCGGTCTGCTTGCGCCCGGATTCGTGGATTCGCACACGCACGCCGTGTTCGGCGCGCCGCGTTTCGCGGAGCATGAGCTGCGCGCGACCGGCGTGCCGTATCTCGAGATCGCGCGGCGGGGCGGCGGCATCCATTCCTCGGTGCGCGATCTCCGCGCCACGTCGAGCGAGCGGCTGTACGAGCTCGCGCTGCCGCGCCTCGCCCAGCTCGTGGCGGGCGGCGTGACCACCGTGGAGATCAAGTCCGGGTATGGCCTCACCGTGGAGGACGAGCTTCGCACGCTTCGTGTGATCCGCCGCCTGCAGGAATCGCTTCCCGTCCGCATCGCGGCCACCTGCCTTGGCGCGCACGAGGTCCCGCTCGAATACCGCGAGCAGCCCGACGGGCGGAACGCGTGGATCGCGGCGCTCGAGGAGGAGCTGCACCCCGCCGTGGCCCGGGAGGGGCTCGCCCGGTTCGCGGACATCTTCTGCGAGCCCGGCGTGTTCACCATCGAGGAATCGCGGCGCGTGCTCGAGGGGGCGCGGGCGGCCGGCCTCGCGCTCAAGCTGCACGCCGACGAGCTGCACGACGGCGGCGGGGCGGCGCTCGGTGTGGAGCTCGGCGCCACGTCGGTGGACCACCTGGCCGCGATCTCCGATACCGGCATCGCGGCCCTGGCCGCGAGCGACACCGTGGCCACCGTGCTGCCGGCCACCATGCTCTTTCTCGGCACCGGGCGTCAGGCGCCGGCTCGCCGGCTCATCGCGGGCGGCGCGGCCGTGGCGCTGGCCACGGATTTCAATCCCGGCACGTCGCCGCTCACCAGCTTCCCGCTGCTCCTCACCTTGGCCGTGAGCGAGCTCCGCCTGTCGGCCGCGGAGGCTTGGGTGGCGGCCACGGTGAACGGCGCGGCCGCCCTCGGTCTGGCCGGGGAAACCGGGCAGTTGTCTCCCGGGTATTCCGCCGATCTCGCGGTGCACGCCGTGGACGATTACCGGGCGTTGCCTTACTGGTTCGGCGAGCGTCTCTGTCGAGAAGCCTGGAGTCGCGGACGCGCTTGTCACACGTGACGGAGCGCCGTAGCTTCCCGCTCTCTCACTGATCGCCGTCGTCCGTCGGACGAGCCCAGTATTGCGACCCCCACGGGAGCACGCCTCGCGCCGATGTCGAACGCCGCCAAGTTCAGGAAGAAAGCGGCCGAGTTCGAGTTGCAGAAGCAGTTCGACAAGGCCATCGCCAGCTACATGCGCGCCATCGAGGCGGGGGACGCAAGCGGCGAAGAGGTGGATGTCGCGCTCCTGAACAAGGTCGGAGACCTGACCCTCCGGCTGGGACGGGTGGCCGAAGCGGTCGCCTCCTACGAGCGCGCGGTGGATCACTACGCCGCCGTCGGCCTGTTCAACAACGCGATCGCCCTCTGCAACAAGATCCTGCGACACGCGCCCGGGCGGGTGGGGATCTACCTCACGCTCGGGCGCGTCTGCGCGCGGAAGGGGATGCGCGGCGACGCCACGCGGAACTTCCTCGAGTACGCCGGCCGCATGAAGCAGGAGGGGCGCACCGACGAGGCAATGCGGTCGCTCGCCGAGGTGGCGGGGCTCATGCCCGAGCTCGAGGAGGTGCGCCGGCTCGTGGAGGAGCACGCCGCGCGCGCCGGCATCGCGCTCCCGGTGGCCGCCGAGGCCGAGGTCGGGGCGAGCCGGTCGGCCGGCGGCAAGACGGACGGGCTGGTGTTCCTGGACGTGGACTACGACTCGGCGGTGGAGCTCACGCCGCCGCTCGGCGCCGCCGTGGTAGCCCCTGTTCCTCCCGTCGCGCGCCCGGGAAGCCCTCCACCGCCCGCTCCCGCGCGCACCAGCTCGCTCGACGATCTGCTGATCTTCGATCCCGCGTCGCTCGATGACGACGTGGACAGCGCCGAGCCCGTGGACGGGCTCGAGGCGACACACGCCGAGGTGCCCGTCGAGGAGGTGGTGGAAGCGCCGTCGCTGCTGCCGGAGCCGGTGGAGGTGCCGGACGAGATCGCCGATGCGCCCGATGGGCTCACCGATGCGCTCGGGCTGGAGCCGGCTCTGCCGGCGGACGTGTCCGGGACGGAGACGCTGGAAGGGCTGGTCTCCGACGAGGAGGATGCGCCGCTGCTCGTGGAGGAACTCGTCGGCGAGGCGAGCGGCGGGGAGGAGGTTGTCGAGGCGAGTGGTGAGGAGATCGTGGAGGCGGTGGAGACGGGGGAGAGCCCAGAGGTCGCGGAGTCCGAGGTGGAGGCGGAGCCCGAAGCCGATATTGCCGAGGTCGAGGTGGTGGAGGTGGTGGAGGCCGAGCCTGTCGTGGCGATGGAGGAGGTCGTTGAGGTCGAGAACGCCGTCGAGACTGAGGAAATCGCCGAGGACGAGGAAGTCGTCGAGCTCGAGGCAGTCCCCGAAGCCGAGGAGATTGTCGAGCTCGAGGCGGTCCCCGAAGCCGAGGAAACCGTCGAGGAACCCGACACGACCGTCTTCGGATCGGTCGTAGATGACGACAGTCAAGACGTTGTCTGGGTTGATCTTGAGAAGCATGACCTCACGTCGGATGTCAACGATGTGGCAGAGCAGGGCTCCGACCCGGCCGATGCCCTGTCGCTGGATCTGTCCGCCCTCGAATCGGAGACGCCTGCCTCCGACGAGCCCCTGCCGTTCATCGATTTCGACACCCCCGGCGACGACCACGCGCCCGTCATCTTCGACATCGATGCCCTCGAATCGCTCGGCGGCGACGACATGCCGGCGGAGCCGCTCGAGGCCATCGAAGGACTCGAGGTGGAAGAGCCCGACATCGAACTGCCGATGCTCGACGGGCTACCGCCCCTCGACGACGACACCGAAGCCGATTTCATCGAGCCCGACGCCGATCTCGTGGATGCCGACCTCATCGGCACCCTCGACGACGCGCTGTCCACCCCGCTGTATTCGCCCACCGTCGAGCTCGAGTTCCTCGACGTCGAGTCGCTCCCGGATTTCATGCCTGAGGAGCCCGTCCGCATTCCCACGCCCGTTCGATCCGCGGCCCCGGTCACCTATCGGCGCCTCGATCCGCACGACTTCATCCTCCCCGGCGAACTGCCGCCCATCGTGCTCCCGGACGCCGTGGTGCACGCCGCGCTGGGGCAGGCGTCGGCATCCGAACCCGTCCCCGAACTCCTCGATCTTGACACGATCGAGCCGGGCGACGCCGAAGCCACGAGCGATCCCCTCGATCTGGAACCCCTCGATCCGGAACCCCTCGATCCGGAACCTGTCGACGCGTCTCTCGAACCCGAGCCCTTTACGTCCCTCGACCAGGATGCTTTCGAGCCCTCGGACACCCCCGCCTTCGACGCGGACTTCGACGACCTCGACCCCATCCTCACGCCGCGGACGCCCACCGTGGCCATGCATCTCGCGCTCGACCGGTGCGCCCGGCTGCGCGAGGAGGTGGACCAGCACCCCGGCGACTGGGCGCTCCGGCGCCGGCTCGCCGAAGCGCTGCTCGAGGCCGGAGAGCTCGACGCCGGTCTCGACGAGCTGTCGGCCACCGTGCTCGGCCTCGAGGTGGAGGGTGCGCTGAGCGACGCCGCCCGGGTCACCGACGATCTGATCCGCGTGGCCCCCGACGTCATCCCGCACCACCAGAAGCGCGTCGAGCTCGCCGTGCGCCTCGGCGACCGCGACCGCCTGCGCGAGAGCTATCTCGACCTCGCCGACGCGCTCGTGCGCACCGGACTCGCGCCGCGCGCCGAACCCGTCTACGTGCGGGTGCTCGAGCTCGATCCGTGGGACGACCGTGCCCGCGCCGCGCTGGGCGATGCCGCGCCGCCACCGCCCGCGCCCAAGCCGGTGGTGGACGACGGATACGTCAGCTTCGCCGAATGGATGGCCGACGACTCCGACACCCCCGATACGCGCATGCGGCTCCGCGAGCCCACCGTCACCGGGGACGAGGACGCCGACTTCGATCGCCTCCTGCAGCAGTTCCGCGAGGGCGTGTCGCGGAACCTCGGGGACGAGGACTACGAGAGCCACTACGATCTCGGCGTCGCGTACAAGGAGATGGGGCTGCTCGACGACGCGATCGCGGAGTTCCAGCGGGCGCTCCGGAGCCCCACCCACCGCCTGCCGGCCTACGAGGCGCTGGGCCAGTGTTTCCTCGAGCAGGGAAGCTACCCGGTGGCTGTGACCGTGCTGTCGCGGGCCCTGCACGAACCCGGGCTCGACGACGAGCAGCGGGTGGGGGTGCTGTACCTGCTGGGCTATGCCTGCGAAGCCCTGCAGCGCCGAGACGAGGCACGGCGCTATTTTGAACGGGTGTACGCCACCGACATCCATTTCCGAGACGTCGCCGACCGGCTGGCCGCCCTCGACCGGGGCGCGTGATGACCGTATCCGCGCGCACCCCGTCGGCGCTCGCCGCCGCGCTCCGTGACATTCAGGCTCCCGTGCGCCGGGAGCTCGAAGCCGTGCCCGGCGAGATCCGGCGCATCGTGGCCGCCGACGTGCCGCTCGTGCAGGAGGTGAGCAATCACCTGCTCGGCATGAAGGGCAAGCTGCTGCGTCCCACACTCACGCTGCTCTCGAGCGCCGTGGAGGATCGCATGCAGCCGCGCGCGATCACCAGCGCGGCGGTCGTGGAGCTGCTGCACCTGGCCACGCTCATTCACGACGACGCCGTGGATCATTCCGTGCTGCGACGCGGCATGCCCACGGTGAACGCGCTGTTCAGTCACCAGGTATCGGTGATCATGGGCGACTTCCTCTACTCGCGCGTGATGCGCGAGCTCGTGAAGCTCGCCGACATCGAGATCATGCGCGCGGTGTCGCAGGCGTCCGATGCGATGACGCTCGGAGAAATGCGGCAGCTCGCCGCGTTCGACGCGCTCGCGTTCACCGAAGCGGATTACGAGCGGCTCATCCGCTCCAAGACCGCGGCGCTGTTCGTGGCCGCCTGCTCGGTGGGCGCGCTCTGCGGCGCCGAAGCGCACCGCGAGGCGCTCGCGCGCTACGGCGAGCGTCTCGGCATGGCGTTCCAGGTGGCCGACGACCTGCTCGATTACACCGAAACCGCGGAGATGACGGGGAAGCCGAGCGGGCTCGATCTCCGGGAGCACAAGGTCACGCTGCCGCTGATCGCGTCGCTCCGGCAGATGTCGCCGGCCGCGCGCGCGCTGGTGGAGCGGCTCTTCGCGACCTCGGAGCCGGAGGAGGAGGCGGTGGCCGAGGTCATCGCGCTGGTGCGCGATTCGGGTGGACTGGAGTATGCCCGCCGCCGGGCCGACCAGTTCGCCCAGGAAGCCGAGGAGGCGCTCGTCACGGTGCCCGAAGGGCCAGCGAAGGCGAACCTGCTCGACGCGATCGGCTACGCCGTGGACCGGCGGTGGTGATGGCCAAAGGACCCTCGAAGCACCGGCCGGTGTTCCACATTCTGGTACTGTGCGCCGGCTTCGTGGCCGGTGGTCTCATGGCGCAGCTCGCCCGGCGGTTCCTCCCGCCCGGGGCGGTGAAGGAGTTCATCACCGCGGGCGTGCAGCCGTCGGTCGGGCCCCTGCCGATCGATCTGATTATATTGAAATTTGCGCTGGGTCCGGTCGCGCTCGACGTTTCGTTGCTGAGCCTGGTGGGCGTTCTCATCGCGTATCTCATCGCACGCTCCCTGTTCTAGGAGTTCTCATGGGCCTCGGTCAAATCGGATTCACCGAAATCCTCATTCTGCTGGTGGTGGTGCTGCTGCTGTTCGGGGCCAAGCGCATTCCCGAAATCGCGGGCTCGTTCGGCAAGGGCATCACCGAGTTCAAGCGCAATCTCAACGAAGCGCAGAAGGCGGTCACCGATCCGGTGCCGCCGGCGCGATCGGATCGGGCAGTGGGCGCGGCTCCCCCGGCCGACCCGGTGGCCCGCGACGAAGAGCGGCCCGAGCCCAAGCGGCTTCTGAGCTGACACACGCGGCGGTTACGGCAGCCGCGGTCCCCCGATACGAAAACGCCCCCGACATCCGGTGATGTCGGGGGCGTTTTGACTGGAGCCGTGAACCGTCAGACCGGCGCCTGGCGGCGCAGCGCGGCGCGGATCTTCTTGCGGTCGTCGCGGATGTCGGCCGATTCGCGCAGACCCACGAGGTACTGCTGCACGCGCTCCGACTTGAGCGCCTGCGCCGTCTGCAGGCGGAAGGCCTGCTTCACCAGCGAGAAACTGGCGCTGTCGGTCGGCGTGAAGGCGTCGAGCTGCAGCACGTACACGCCATCGGAGGAGGTGATCGGCTCGCTCACCGCGCCCACCGCGGGCAGGCCGAACGCCGCGCCCACGGCTTCGGTGAACTGTCCGAGTCCCGGCACGAGCGACGCGCGCGCGAAGGTGCCGGTCTGCTCCACGGTCTGGTTCATGTCGCGCGCCGCGTCGGCGAGCGACGAACGCCGCGCCGCGGCCACGAGCTGCTGCGCCGTGGGCACGAGCGCCGCGATGCGCTTCTCGCGCTCCAGCCGGCGGCGGATGTCGTCCTTCACGTCGTCGAGCGGGGCCACGCCCCCTTCGCGCAGCGAGTCGAGGCGCGCGATGTAGTACGCGTCCGGCGCATCCTGCAGGTCGCTCGATTCGCCCACGGACGAACCGCCGAACGCCCACGCGCTCACGCCCGGCACGTAGCGGCCGGCGAAGGTGAGCGGTTCGTTTTCGACGGCAACGACCGACGAAACGGTGAGCCCGAGCTCCGCCGCCGCACTGTCGAACATGGCGGCTTCGGTGGAGCTCGCGGCGAGCGTGGACAGCCGATCCGCGCGGCGGTCGGTGGCCGACGCCGAGGAATCGCTCTGGCGCACGTTCACCAGGATGTGGCGAAGGTCGAGCGTGTCGCCCCGCTTGCGGTCCAGCCGGATGAGATGCCAGCCGTAGGCCGAGAGCACGGGAGCCGAGAGCTCGCCTTCACGCAGCGCGTAGGCCGCGTCCTCGAACGGCGTGACGAAGCGGCCGCGCGTGCCCCGTCCGAGCTCGCCGCCTTCCAGCGCCGAGATCGAGTCCGCGGATTCGCGCATGGCCATCTGGGCGAAATCCGCGCCGGCCACGAGTTCGGCACGCAGCGAGTCGATGCGCGTGCGTGCGGCCGTGGAATCGGCCGCGGTGACGGCCCGTTCCACCGACATCAGCGACAGCACGGCGCGCCCCGGACGCTCGAACAGCGTGCGGTTCGCGTTGTAGAAGCGCGAAATCTCCGCGTCCGTGACGGACACGTCCGAGGCGGTGACGTTTTCCGGACGGAACGCGACGTAACTCACGCGCGCCGAGTCGTTGCGATCGCGATACAGCTGCCAGAGGCGCGCGTCCGACACCCACACGTCCGACGCGATCTGGTCGAACAGCTTCTGCTTGGGGATCTCGGCGCGATAGAAGCCTTCGAGTCCGAGCAGCAGGCCCTGCTGCCGGGCGATCGGGCTCGTGAGGAAGCGCTGGTACTTGGCGAGATCGAACTGGCCGTCGGTCTGGAACTGCGGGTTCTGTTCCAGTCCCGGCGGCGGACTCACACGGGCGGCATCGCGGATCTCGTCGTCCGTGACGGAGATGCCCCGCCGCTCGTACTCCTGACGGAGCAGGATGTCGTTGACGAGTTCGTCGAAGGCGCGATCTTCGAGCTGACGGCGTTCGTCGAGCGTCATGCCGCGGCCGAGCCGCTGCGATTCCTGCTGCTCGAGATTCTGGACGGCGTTCTCCCACACGACGTACAGGATGCCCTCGCCGTTGACCTTGGCCACCAGGGTATTCGGCGTGACCGGGCTCCGGCCGATCAGCCCGGAGCTGTCGACCAGCAGAAAGCCACCGACGAACGCGATGATGAGCACGATCCAGACGTATTTCGCAGCGCTCCGCATGGATTGCAGCACGGGGCGGGACTCCTTCGAACGGGGAGGTTGACAGCACGCCCGACAGAGGGGCCGCGGCTCGACGCTGGAGCCACGGCGGATGTCGGGGACAAGCAGTGAAAAGTAGGGGGCGCGAGAGTGTAAAGGCAAGTGACGTCGGCACTTCAGCACCCGTCTGCAATTGACTTCCCGAAGCGGCGCAACATAGGTTCCGCACATGGACCGCGCCGGGAACACCACCCCATGGGGATTGACCGGATGAGCACCGCCGCCCGGATTGACGAGCTCCGCAGCAAGTTCGAGGAAAACCCGCGTCGCTACTTCGCGCCGCTGGCCAACGAGTACCGCAAGGCCGGCGAGCTGGCCCAGGCCATCGCGCTCTGTCGCGAATATCTGCCCAAGCAGCCGGGCCACATGAGCGGGCACATCGTGTTCGGGCAGGCGCTCTATGAAAACGGCGACCTGGCCGAGGCGCAGGGCGTCTTCGAGGCCGCGCTCGGGCTCGATCCGGAGAACCTCATCGCGCTCCGGCACCTTGGCGACATCGCGCGGGCGCGCGGCGACGCCGGCTCGGCGCGGCGCTGGTACGAGCGCGTGCTCGACGCGGACCCCCGGAACGACGACATCGCGGCCCTGCTGGCGTCGCTGGCCCAGCGGTTCACCCCCCGGTCGGTGACGCCGCCCTCGGCGCCGTCGTATCCGCCCGCGCCGCCCGCGGCCGAGGCGACGGGAACGCCCGCGTTCGGCGCCGCGCCGGTGCTGCCCGTGGAAATCCCCGAGGACCCGTTCGAGTCCCCGGATGCGCCGGCCTGGCATACCCCGGCGTTCCTGACGCCCCTGGGATCGCAGACGGTTGCCCCGCCCGCCGGTACACCGGCAGCCGGCACGCCCGTGGACCGGGATGCCGATCTGCTCGACATCGATTTTTCGGCGGATTCCTTTGCCGCTCCGCCGCCGGCACCGGCGGCCGAGGTTCCGGCCGCCGAGGCTCCGGCTGCCGAGGCGCAGCCCGGGGAGCAGGCGTCGGACGATGCGGAGGGGCTCGAGATTCCGGACTTCCTCACGGAGCCGGCGGCGGAGCCTTTCGCGCGGGACGGGCGGGTGGAGATCGTGCTCTCGATGGAAATGCCGGCTGGGGATGATGTGCCGGCGGCGAGCGACGATGCAGACGCGACGGAGGAGTATCCGGGCCAGGCGTTCGAAAGTGCTGCCGCGGACGCGCTGGACGAGACGGAGGAGTATCCGGTGCTCGCCTTCGGAAGCGACGCCGCGAGCGTGCTGGACACGACCGAGGAGTATCCGGTGCGCGCGGCCGGCAGTGAGGCCGCGGACGAGACGGAGGAGTATCCGGCGGGCGCGTTCGGGAGTGAGGCCGCGGAGGCGTCGGACGCGACGGAGGAGTACCCGGCGAGTGCGTTCGGGAACGATCCCGCGGACGCGCCGGAGGAGTATCCGGCGAGTGTATTCGGGAACGACCCGGCGGACGCGACGGCCGTTGAACCGGAATCCGCGGCCGATGTGCTGGCCGATGCCTGGATCGACGCCGAGAACATGTCCACGGAGGAGAACGTGGACCCGCTCGCGGCGGCGCTCGGCGCGTTCGCGACCCACGATCCGCTGGATATCGCTCCGCCGGCCGAGGCCGGGCTGGTGGAAGAGGCGGCGTCCGAGGCGTCCTCGGAGCGCAGCCCGTGGTCCGATGTCCCGGCGGTCGATGCGACGTCGACGGGAGCCGACGAGTTCGAGGAAGGGCTGGTGGCGCAGGAGTGGCCGGACACGAATCTGCTCTCGAGCCGGCCGGCCACGCCGGCGCGGAGTGCGACGCCGGTGGAGATCCTGGCCGTGGATGCCGCGTTCGGTGAAGCCGCGCCGGTGTCCGCCGGTGACGCTGGCGAGGACGTGGCTGCCGCGGAGATCGTGGCCGAAGTCGAGGAAACTGTCGAAGTCGGCGAAGTCGTGGCCGAAGTCGAGGAAGCCGCCGAAGTCGTGGCCGAAGCGGCTCCCGTCGTCGAGGAGGACACCGCCGAGGATGACGCGGCCGCGGACACCGCCGCGGAGCCCTTGGTCGAAGCCTGGGCCCGCGAGGACGCCGAGGCCGTGGACGCTGCCGAAGCCGAACACGCCATCGATGACACCCAGGCCGACGACAGCTTCGAGATCGTGGACGAAGACCCGCCGTATTCGGCGGTCGAGATCCCGTGGCTGTCGGTGGCCGAGGAGGAGCGGGAGGCCGAGGCCCTCGTGCCGGAGACGGCGCAGGAATTCGACGACGTTCCGGATGCCCATGCCGTGGTCGAGGAGATCACCGGAGAGGTGGAAGTCGTCGCGGCCGCTGAGTTCGCCGCGGAAGATGCGTTCGCCGCGGAGGCGGAAGCCGTCGAAGAAACGTTCGCCGCCGATGTGGAGGCCCCTGTCGTCCACGCCGAATCTCCCGCCCCCGAATCCGCCCCGGACGCGTCGTCCGACGAACCGGCGCCGTCCACCGGCCCCGCGTTCGTGACGGAGACGATGGCCGAACTGCTCGTGGCGCAGGGCTTCGTGGAGCGGGCCGTCGGCGTGTACGAGGAGCTCGTCCGTCGCCGGCCGTACGATGCCGTGCTGTCGAGCCGGCTGGTCGAGCTGCGCGAGATGCTCGCGCACGACGCCGGCGAGCCCGACGAGGTCGACCCGCACGCGCCCACGCCGCTCTACGGCGTGACGCCGATACGCGCGGCCACGCCCGTGCGGTCCGCGACACCGGTCCGGAGCGCGACCCCCGCATGGAGCAGCACGCCGGCCACCGCGTGGAGCCCCACGCCGCGGAGCGCCACGCCCGTTCGTCCGTCCACGCCGTACCGGTCCGCCACTCCGGCCGCGGTGCCGCTGGTGGCGCCCGCGCCGCGCCGCACGGCCCGGCAGCTCTTCGCCGCGCTCGCGGCCATGCGCGTCGCGCGCCGGACGCCCGCCTTCGGCGGAGCCGCCGTGTCCGTGGCCACGCCGGCCGACGGGCTCGCGAGCCTGTTCGGCGACCTGCCGTCGCCGCAGGAGGAGCAGGCCGCCCAGTCGCTCGCCCGCGCGTTCGGCAGCGAGGCACACATCGAGCCCGGGCCGTCGCTCTTCGCGCCGCCGGAGCCGGCGGGCGAGACGCCCGCGGCGCCCGCGAGCCCCGAAGCGCCGGCCCCCCAGGCCGCCGCCTTCTCGTTCGACCGCTTCTTCCCCGACCCGGCCACCACCGACCGGCCGCGCGGTGCCGACGCGCCGCCGTCCGGGGCGATAGCTTCAGGAGCGGGCGATGCCGCTCCGGCGCCCGACGCCGCGTCGGCGAGTGCCGACCTGGCGCAGTTCGCCCACTGGCTGAAGGGGCTCTCCAATCCATGAGACGGGCGTGCGCATCGGTGTGCTGAACGGTCCCAACCTGAATCTGCTCGGCACGCGCGAGCCCGCGCTCTACGGCACCACGACCCTCGCGGACATCGAGGCGCGGCTCCAGGACGTGGGCCGCGCCCTCGGCGTCGACGTCACCTGCGCCCAGCGCAACGGCGAAGGCGATCTCATCGACCTCCTGCACGACTGGCGCGGCGCGGTGCAGGGGTTCGTCATCAATGCCGGCGCCTACACGCACACCAGCCTCGCGCTCCGCGACGCGCTCACCGGCATCGACGTGCCGTTCGTGGAGGTCCACCTCACGAACATCCACGCCCGCGAACCCGAGCGGCGGCATTCCATGCTCGCGCCTGCGGCCGTGGGCATGGTGACCGGCCTTGGCGCCGACGGCTACGAGTACGCGCTCCGAGGGCTCGTGGCGCGTCTCCGCGCCACGCACGCGTGATCCCGCCCGCGCCGGCCCCGGCACACCGGGGCGTGCCATGACCGATCCGCGGCCCGCCCGGGTGAGCGCGCTCCGCGACGTGCTCGCGGCGCAGGATCTGGATGCGCTGCTCGTCTCCCACCTGCCCAACATCCGCTGGCTCACCGGCTTCTCGGGGAGCAGCGCGCTCGTGGTCGTGACGGCGCGGGACGTCGTGCTCCTCACCGACTTCCGCTACGCCACGCAGGTGGAGCACGAGGTGAGCGACGGCGCGCGCGTCGTGATCGTGGCCCAGAGTCTCTGGTCCGGCCTCTGGGAGTCGCTCGGCGCCATGTCGGCCGTGCAGCGCGCGGGCTTCGACTCCGCGCACCTCGTGCACCGGGATTTCCAGCGGCTCATGGAGCAGGGGGCGCGCTGGCAGTGGCGCCCCACGTACGAGCTCGTGGAGCCCCTCCGCGAACGCAAGGATCCCACCGAGGTGGCGGCCATCCGGCGCGCGATCCGCATGGCCGAATCGGCGTTGGCCGTGACGCTGGAGGCGCTCGCGCCCGGGCTCACGGAAACGCAGGTCGCCGGCGTGCTCGAAAAGGCGCTCCGGGACGCGGGGAGCGAGGATTTTCCGTTCCCGTCGATCGTGGCGGCAGGCGAGCGGGCCGCGCTCCCGCACGCCCGGGCGGGCGACCGGGTGCTCGCGCGGGGCGACTTCGTGCTCCTCGATTTCGGGGCCGTGGCCGACGGCTACTGCTCGGACATCACCCGTACGGTGGTGCTCGGCGCGGCGACTGCGGAGCAGCGGGACGTGTATGCCATCGTGCGGGAAGCGAACGCCCTGGCCTCGGCGGCGGTCCGACCCGGACTGCGGGGGATGGATGCCGATGCCGTGGCCCGCGAGTACATTGACGCGCGCGGCTTTGGCGAGGCCTTCGGGCACAGCCTCGGGCACGGGATCGGTCTCGAAGTGCATGAGGCCCCCCGGCTCGCCAGGACCGCCGACGCCGTCCTCCCCGTGGGGGCGGTCGTGACCATTGAACCCGGGATCTACCGGCCGGGGTGGGGCGGGATTCGCATCGAGGACGACGTGCTCCTGACGGAGGACGGGCCGGTGGTCCTCAGCGCGTTCCGCCGCGACCTGCTGGAAATCGCGTAACCTGCGAAGAGGCGGCGGCACGTCGGTGCCGGCCGCGGCTTCGCCCGACTGGGTCGTCGAGACCGCCAGACATGATTGATCTGCGCTACGTGAAGAAGCTCGTCGAGATGCTCGATCAGTCCTCCGTGGACTCCATCGAGATTTCGTCCGACAAGGGGATGAAACTGCGGATCTCGAAGAGCCCGCAGCAGCGGGGGGCCGCCATCCAGATGGCGGCGCCGATGAGCGCGCCGGCCGCGGTGTTGCCTCCGGTCCCCGCGGCGCGTCCTGCCGAGGAGGGGGGACGTGTCGAGGCGCCAACGGTCGAGGCGCCGCGAGCCGCCCTTCTGGAGATCAAGTCGCCCATGGTGGGGACGTTCTACCAGTCGCCCGAGCCGGGAGCCAAGCCGTACGTGGCCGTCGGCGACCGGATCGCGAAGGGACAGATCGTCTGCATCATCGAAGCGATGAAGATCATGAACGAGCTCGAGTCCGAAGTCGACGGCGTGGTGCGCGAGATCAGCGTGAAGGACTCGCAACCGGTCGAATACGGACAGGCGCTCTTCCGCATCGACCCGAACGGCTGAGATCCTTCCCATGACGATGGTCTCCGGCGCTCCACCCAGTTCGTCAGCGCCGGCCGGTCTCGACCTGAAGGCCGCCCTGCTGCGCATGGTGACGGAAGGCGCGTCCGATCTGCACCTCAAGGTCGGGCGCCCGCCCACCCTGCGGCTGCACGGCGATCTGATCGCCCTCCCCATGCCGCCGCTCCGTCCCGAGGAGCTGCGCACGCTCGCGGAGCATCTGCTGCCGCCGGCGCAGCTCCGCGAGTTCGTGGAGATGCGCGAGGCCGACTTCGCCATCAACGTGCCGGGGATCGGGCGGTTCCGCGTCAACGTGTACCAGCAGAAGGGGACGGTGGCGTTCGCCATGCGTGCCATCGCGCACGCGGCGAACTCCATCCGCGAGCTCAACCTGCCGCCGGTGCTGGAGCAGATTTCGCTCAAGCCGCGCGGGCTCGTGCTCGTGACGGGGGTGACGGGGTCGGGGAAGAGCACCGCGCTCGCCGCCATGGTGCACCACATCAACGAACGCCGCGCCGCGAACATCATCACGATCGAGGACCCGATCGAGTTCGTGCATCGCGATGTGCGGAGCCACATCAACCAGCGCGAGGTGGGGACCGACACGGCCACCTTCGCGCAGGCGCTCCGCCGCGTGCTCCGTCAGGACCCGGACGTGGTCATGATCGGCGAAATCCGCGACCTCGAAACGCTCGACGTGGCGCTCAAGGCGGCCGGCACGGGACATCTCGTGTTCTCCACGCTCCACACCACCGACGCGACGCTCACGATCAACCGCATCCTGTCGTTCTATCCGCCGCACCAGCAGAACGAGGTGCGGTTCGCGCTGGCGAACGCGCTCGCCGCGGTGGTGTCGCTCCGGCTCGTGCCGCGGGCCGACCAGCCGGGGCGCGTGCCGGCGTGCGAGGTGCTGGTGAACACGGGCGCCGTGCGGGACCAGATCCGCGACCTGCAGGCCACGCTCAACATTCCGGATCTGATTCGCGAGGGGAGCGTGGCGTACGGCATGCAGACGTTCGACCAGTCGCTGATGACGTGGTACAGCAAGGGGGTCATCTCGTACGAGAATGCGCTGTTCTACGCGTCGAGCCCGAGCGAGTTCGCGCTCAAGATCCAGGGGGTGGACGGGTCGAGCGATCAGTCGTTCGAGGGGTTCAAGCCGGGGTCGGGGGCGTAGGCAGCAGGGACTGAAGGCCGGCTGCCGGGCAGGGGAAGGATCGGCTGTACGAGGTCGCAAGCGGCGGGTCGTTAGTCATGAGTCCCGAGGGTGCCTGGCGACTCGAGCCCCTTGGCCAGCTTCGTCGCTCCTGACCCCCTCGACATGGAACACCGGTGCCGGGTCCAGAGGCCGGAGTCGCCAGGCACCCTCGCGACTCGGGGCTAACGACCCGCCGCTTGCGACCTCGTGCGGCCGATCCCGCCCCCGCACCACCCTGCCGTATCACCCCCCGACCTCGCCCCTCCACCACCGCCAGGTCCCCCGGATTCCCCCCCACGACTGGCGGTGAGCGCCACGCCTCGCCACCATTCGGCGTGATCCGATCGGTCGCCGGCAGGCGACCACCCGCCTCGCGCGGCTCGGACTACCGCCGGGCCGGCATTCGTCGCCGCCGGCGCGACGGCCCCCTGCCCAACGTCATGTTCAAAAAGGTCCTGATTGCCAATCGCGGTGAAATCGCCCTGCGCGTCATCCGGGCATGCCGCGAACTCGGCGTCCAGACGGTCGCGGTCTATTCGGAAGCCGATCGCGAATCGCTGCATGTGCGCTTCGCCGACGACGACGTCTGCATCGGCCCCGCGCCGAGCCGCGACTCCTATCTCCGGATCCCGCGGCTGATCGCCGCCGCCGAGATCACCGGCGCGGACGCCATTCACCCCGGCTATGGCTTTCTCGCGGAGAACGCGGAATTCGCGGAGATCTGCCGCGCGTCGGGGATCACGTTCATCGGCCCCACCCCGGACCAGATCCGCGTGATGGGCGACAAGTCCTCCGCGCGGCGCGCGATGGCCGACGTGGGCGTGCCCATCGTGCCCGGCACGCCCGGGCCCGTGGAAGACGTGGACGAGGCGCTCGGCTTCGCGCGCGAGATCGGCTTCCCCGTGATCATCAAGGCAGCGGCGGGCGGCGGCGGCAAGGGCATGCGCGTGGCCCGCGACCCCGAGGATTTCGCGCGGTCGTTCCAGCTCGCGCGGAGCGAGGCGCTCAGCGCGTTCGGCAACGGCGACGTGTACGTGGAGAAGTTCCTCGAACGTCCGCGGCACGTGGAGTTTCAGGTGCTCGGCGATTCCAAGGGGAAGGTCATCCACCTGGGCGAACGCGACTGCTCCGTGCAGCGGCGGCACCAGAAGCTCATCGAGGAAGCGCCCTGTCCGGCCCTCACGCCCGAGCTCCGCGAACGCATGGGCGACGCGGCCGTGCGCGGCGCGCAGGCCATCGACTACGTGGGTGCGGGCACGGTGGAGATGCTGCTCGACACCGACGGCTCGTTCTACTTCATGGAGATGAACACGCGCATCCAGGTGGAGCATCCGGTCACCGAGATGCTCACCGGCGTGGATCTCGTGAAGGAGCAGATCCGCGTGGCCGCCGGCGAGGCGCTCGCCGTCACGTCGCTCCCCGCCTTCCGCGGCCACGTGATCGAATGCCGCGTCAACGCCGAAGACCCGTCGCGCAACTTCCAGCCGTCGCCGGGACGCATCGACACGTTCCATCCGCCCGGCGGTCCCGGCGTGCGCGTGGACACGCACGTGTACGCGGGCTACACCGTGCCGCCGTTCTACGATTCGCTGCTCGCCAAGCTCATCGTGCAGGGGCGCGACCGCGCCGAAGCGATCCGCCGCATGCAGATCGCGCTCGAGAGCTTCGTCGTGGAAGGCGTCACCACCACGATTCCGTTCCTCGCGCGCGTGATGCAGCACCCGCACTTCCTGCGCGGCGACGTGCATACCAAGTTCCTCGAGTTCGAGGGCGCCGAGCTGCTCCGGGAGCCCACGTAATGCGCGTGGACGTGCTGCTCGGCGAATCCCCGCCGACGCCGTCCGAGGCCGCGGGGCGCGTGGTCGTGGTGATCGATGTGCTGCGCGCCTCCACCGTGATGGTGCAGGCGCTGGCGAGCGGCGCGCGCGCCGTGGTGCCCTGCGCCGATGTCGACGAGGTGGTGTCCACCGCCGGCCGCTATGCGCGCGGCGACGTCTGCCTGGCCGGTGAGCGGCGCTCGTTGCCGATCCCCGGCTTCGATGTGGGCAACTCGCCCGAGCTGATGACCGAACCGCGGGTGGGAGGGCGCACGGTGCTCATGACCACGACCAACGGCACGGGCGCGCTTCTCGCGTCGCACGGCGCGCGGCGTGTGTATGTGGCCGCGTTCGCGAATCTCGCGGTTACGGCCCAGGCGCTCCGCGAGGCGTTCGAGGAAGGCGCCGATGTGCTGATCGTGTGCGCGGGGCAGGATCGCCGCTTCGCGCTCGAGGATGCCGTCTGCGCCGGCGTGCTGATCGCCGAAGCCCTGCGCGGACGCCGCGGTGTCACGCTCGGTGATGCCGCGGCCATGGCGCGCGGACTCGGCCGCCGCTATGCCGCCGATCCGTCACGCCTCGCCCGCGATGCGGCGCACGCCCATACGCTCGCCGCCGCCGGGTTCGCCGGCGACGTGTCGTTCTGCCTGACGCGCGACCACGTGCCGCTCGTCGCCACCTATGCCGACCGGCAGGTCACTCGTGCGCGGCTCCGCACTGCGGCGTGAACTGACGTCGATCGGGCTCGCGCTGTTCGCGGTGTTCCTGCTCGGCGCACTCGTGTTCCAGCGCGTGCCGCCGAGCGGCGCCTGCTTCGAGGCCACCGGCATGTTCGGCCCGGTGGGCACGTTCGTGCGTTGCACGCTCGTGGGCGCGGTGGGCGTGCCGGGCGCGGTGCTCATCGCGGCCGCCTGCCTGCTCGTGGCGCTCCGCCTCGTGGGATGGTTCGGCGCCACGTCCACCCACGACGCCACGCGCGCCGCCATGCTCGCCGCCGGCGTCGTTCTGCTCGTGCCCGTGGCCATCGCGCTCGCGCGGGGCGGCATGCCCGAGACGAGCGCCGCCTCCGGCCTGTGGGGCAGCTTCGTGGCGCACTATCTGCGCAAGTTCCTCGGCGCGGCCGGCGCGTGGATCGTATGGGTGCTGGCCACGAGTGTGCTCACCGTGTTCACCGTGCGGTGGAATCCGCTTCGCGTGGTGATGGCGCCGTCGCCCACGGGGCCTTCCGCCGCGCCGTCCGCGCCGTCCGCGCGGCCCACGCTCGCCGAACGTCTCGCGCCGGATCCGGAGGAACTGCCCGCGATCGATCCGTCGCTCGCGCGTGACGTGGCGGAGGAAGTCGCGGCCACGCCGTCGCCCGCCGCGCGCCGCGGACGGAAGCCGGCACGCAGCGACGGCGCGAGCGGCGATCTTTTCGCCGACACGCCGCCGCACGCCATCGACCACGACGCGCGCGCGCACGACGCGATGGACGACGACCTGCCGTCCACCGCGCTCCTGTCCGCGCCGCCCGCGCGCCGCGAGGACGCCGGCCGCGAGGCGCTCGACCAGGCCGGCGAGAAACTCATGGCCACCCTGCGCACCTTCAAGGTGGACGGAGAGCTCGTGGGGCGGACGAGCGGCCCCACGGTCACACAGTTCGAGATCGAACCCGCGGCCGGTGTGAAGGTGCGGCAGATCGCCGCGCTGGCCGACGACCTCGCGCTCGCCATGCGCGCGCCGAGCATTCGCATCGTGGCCCCGATTCCGGGACGCGGCGCCGTGGGCGTGGAAGTGCCGAACCCGTCGCCGGAAACGGTGTTCCTCCGCGAAGTGCTGGAAGCCCGCGAGTTCCAGGGCGCCCGCGCCGCGCTTCCCATCGCGCTCGGCAAGGATCTCGAGGGACGGCCCGTGGTGGCCGATCTCGCGAAGATGCCGCATCTCCTCATCGCCGGCGCCACCGGCAGCGGCAAGTCCGTGTGCGTGAACACGATCATCACCAGCCTCGTGTACCGGCACACGCCGCGCACGCTGCGCTTCCTGATGGTGGACCCCAAGATGGTGGAGCTCAGCGTGTACAACACGCTGCCGCACCTCCGGCACAAGGTCATCACCGACAACCGCGACGCGGCCGCGGTGCTCAAGTGGGCCGTGCTCGAGATGCAGGACCGCTATCGCCTGCTCGAGGCGAACGCCTGTCGCAACCTGCAGGAGTTCAACAAGCGCGCGCAGGCGCACGAGGCCGGCGAAGGCCCCGCGCTCCGCACGCCCAAGTCTCCCGACGTCGCGTTCGAGGATCGCACGTACACGGGCGGCCCGCTTCCGTACATCGTGGTCGTGATCGACGAAATGGCCGATCTCATGATGACGGTGCAGGGCGAGGTGGAAACCCCGATCGCGATGCTGGCGCAGAAGGCGCGCGCCATCGGCATCCATCTCATCCTCGCCACGCAGCGGCCGAGCGTGAACGTGATCACGGGGCTGATCAAGGCGAATTTCCCGTGCCGCATCGCGTTCCGGGTGGCGTCGCAGGTGGACAGCCGCACCATCATCGACGGGGCCGGCGCCGAATCGCTGCTCGGCAACGGGGACATGCTGTTCATCCCGCCGGGGCGCTCGGAGGCCGCGCGGCTCCAGGGAGCCTATCTCTCCAGCGAGGAGACGGAACGGCTCATGGGCTGGTACGCGGCCGCGCGCGAACAGCGGCTGGCCACCGCGGCGGACGCCGATCTCCCCGCCGGTGAGCCGGACATCCTGGAGGCGATCCGCGCGCTCGATGCGCGGGATGACGACGAGGACGATGCGGACGTCGACGGCGATCGCGACAGCCGCTTCCGCGAAGCGGCCGAACTCGTGATCCAGCAGCGGCAGGGGTCGACCTCGCTCCTCCAGCGCCGGATGAAGATCGGCTACGGCCGCGCCGCGCGCATCATCGATCAGCTCGAGGCGGCCGGCGTGCTCACGCCGTCCGAAGGCGCGTCCAAGCCGCGGGACGTACTGGTGGGACCAGCCGATCTCGATCGGATCTGCGGCCGCCCGCCCGGATGACGTACTGTCCCGTCCCGTTACGCGCAACGTATTGACGGCGACCAGCACGCCCGCGATTGTTTGGCCACAAGCTGGAACCGTCGCGATCGATGCCGATCACGAACGGTCACGGCACCCTTCCGGCCCCGTTTTCGGGCCCCAGGGACACCCTGTGGTGACCATCCCCCTGTCGAGGTGTGTGATGTCCCTTCGTGTTCTCCGTTGCTGTCTCGCGATGCTCTCGGTGCTCGCCGCGGGTTCGGCTCTGGCGGCCTCTCCCCTCGTCGCCCAGACCGGCACGATCAGCGGCCGGATCACCGATGCTGCCACCGGCGCGCCCGTTTCGGCCGCGCAGGTGCAGGTGACCGGCGTGAATCTGGGCGCGGCCACCGGTGACGACGGCACGTACCGCATCGTGAACGTGCCCGCCGGCTCCTACACCGTGATCGTGCGCCGCATCGGCTATCAGGAGCGACGCACCACGAACGTCGTCGTGAGCGCCAACGGCACCGCCACGGTGAACGCGGCCCTGGAAGTGGCCACGAGCATCCTCACGTCGATCGCCGTCACCGGCACGCGCAACCAGCCGGAAAAGGTCCTCGAGGCCCCGGCGCAGCTGCTCGTGATCTCGAGCGAGCGCATCGCCGAACGGCCGGCCGTGACCGTCGCCGAAAATCTCAGGGCCACGGCCGGCGTGGACGTCCAGCAGGGCGGCATCGTGCAGTCCAACATCGTGGCGCGCGGCTTCAACAACGCCTTCTCCGGCAGCATGCTCATGCTGCAGGACTACCGGTTCGCCGGCGTCCCGTCGCTGCGCGTGAACGTGCCGTTCCTCTTCACCGGCACCAACGACGACATCGAGCGCATGGAAGTGCTGCTCGGCCCCGCGTCGGCGCTGTACGGGCCGAACTCGGCCAACGGCGTGCTGCACGTGATCACGAAGTCGCCCTTCAACTCCCAGGGCACCACGCTGAGCATCGATGGTGGTGAACGCTCGATCATCCGGGCCGGCCTCCGCCACGCGGGCGCCACGGGCGAGCGGTTCGCGTACAAGCTCTCGGGCGAGGTGATGCGCGGCAAGGACTGGGAATACGTGGACCCGTCGGAACCGAGCATCTTCCCGGCGTCGGCCCCCGAAGAGCGCCGAGGACAGCCCAACCTGCGTTCCTTCGACCTCGAGAAGTATACCGGCGAAGCGCGCATGGACATCCGGCCGCGCGAAGGCGTGGAGCTCATCACCACGCTCGGCTACACCAGGGCCGGCTCCGGGCTCGAACTCACCGGCGCCAACGGCACCGCGCAGATCGAGGGCTGGACGTACATGAACCTGCAGCAGCGGTTCCGCTGGAACCGGCTCTTCGCGCAGGCCTTCGTGAACAGCAGCAACGCCGGCAACGAGAATGCCGCGTCCACCACCGGCACCTATCTGCTGCGTTCCGGTCAGCCGATCGTGGACAAGTCGCGCGTGGCCGCCTTCCAGCTGCAGCACGGCTTCGACATGGCGGAGAACCGGCAGACCTTCACCTACGGCCTCGACTACATCGCCACCAACCCGGAAACGGGCGGCACGATCAACGGGCAGAACGAGGCCGACGACAACGTCACCGAATACGGCGCGTACCTGCAGTCCACCACGCGTCCCACCGCGAAGATCGATCTGCTGGCCGCGCTCCGCGTGGACGGCAACAACGTGATCGAGGGCAGCTTCCTGTCGCCCCGTCTCGCCATCGCGTTCAAGCCCACGCCCACCCAGAACCTCCGCGTCACGTACAACCGCGCGTTCAGCACGCCGGCGAACTTCTCCTTCTTCCTCGATCTCATCCAGGCGCCGAACATCGGCGGGTCCGGGTTCGACGTGCGGGCCTTCGGCAACCGGCCCAAGGACGGGTGGAGCTTCCGGCGTGGCTGCGGCGGCGCGTTCGGTGATCTGTGCATGAAGTCGCCGCTCGTGAGCAATGGCCAGTATGTGGGCACGAGCGCCGCGTCGGCATTCGGTCCGGTCTTCCAGGCGCGGGGGCCGCAGGTGCTGGCCGGCATCACGCCCCAGATCATCGGTGGGCTCACGCAGGCTTTCATGAGCATCGGGATGCCGCAGGCACAGGCACAGGCGACGGCGCAGGCGCTCGGCCCCGGACTCAGCCAGGGGATCGTGACGCACCTCGGCTCCCGTACCCCCACGGACGCCCAGGTGGGCACGCGCGTGGCCTTCCTCGGCACGGCCGGCGGCCTGAACCCTGGTCAGGTGGTCGACATCGGACCGCTTCAGGCGTCGTTCAACAACACGTACGAACTCGGCTACAAGGGCGTGCTCGGCAACCGGGCCACGATCGACGTCTCCCTCTGGCGCCAGCAGCGGGGCGACGTGGGTACGCCGGCCGGCCTCGCCACGCCCAGCGTGTTCTTCCAGGATTCGGCCAACCTGCAGGCGTACATGAACGGCGAGATCAGCCAGTACGCGGCGGGCTTCCTGGGGGCGCAGCCGGGCATCTCCCCGGAGGCAGCCGCCGCTCTGGGCGCCGGTCTCGGTGCCGCGCTGTCCCAGGGCCTCTCCGGACAGTTCGCGCCCGCGCCGCTCGGCGTCGTCACCTTCGACGGCGAGAACATCGCTCCGAACGTCGTGTACGCCACCTACCGCACCCTCGACCGGCAGCTCTGGGTCACCGGTCTCGATCTCGCGGCCAGCATCGCGGCCACCGACCGTGTGTCCTTCGAGGGCACCTACAGCTTCATGAACCGGAACGTCTTCGACGACATCCCCGGCGGCAACGGCGCCCCGCTCATGGCCAACTCTCCCCGGTCCCGCGGTACGCTTGGCCTGCGCTTCGAGGACGCCGTGCGCGCGTACACCGTGGAGTCGCGCGTGCGGTACCAGGAGTCGTACCCGGTGAACTCCGGCGTCTACGCCACCAACGTCGCCTTCCCGATTCCGGCGGGCAACGAAGGGGCCGTGCCCAACGCCGTCGGTGGCTGGAACCGGTGCAACCCGGCGCCCGCCGGCACCTTCTGCTACGAGAACGTGCCCGAGTTCGTCACCTTCGACCTCCAGTTCTCCAAGCGCTTCAATGTCGGCGCCAAGGAGATGCGCTGGTCGGTGAATGCCCAGAACCTGTTCGATAACCGCATCCGCACGTTCCCGGGCGTGCCCGAGACCGGTCGGCTCATGATGACGCGGATCCAGTACACGTTCTGATTTCCTGACGACATGCCGGCGGGCTTCGTGCCCGTCGGCCGGCGGGGCGGTGCTTCCACGGAGGCGCCGCCCCGGCTGCGTTCAGCCCCCATGCACGGCATGTCCCGGAACACGCCTCGCCCGATGCCCCTCGATATCCGCCGGCCCTTCGGTGAGTTTCCGGAATGATCATTCTGCTCGACCCCGACGCGCGCCCCGTCATCGGCCACCGCGGGAACCGTGCGCATTCCCCGGAGGATACGCTCGAATCCATGCACGAAGCCGTCGCGCTCGGCGTGGACGCGCTCGAGTTCGACGTGCACGTTACGCGGGACGGCATAGCGGTCGTGCACCACGACCCTGCGCTCGATCGCACCACCGATGCCACCGGGCCGCTCGCCGCGCGCACGCTCGCCGACCTCGCCGACATCGACGCGGGATACCGCTTCACGAAGGACGACGGCCGGTCGTTCCCCTGGCGCGGCCAGGGCGTGCGTATCCCCACGCTCGATGCGGTGCTGGAATCGTTTCCCACGCTGCCGCTCATCATCGAGATCAAGACGCCCGCCGCCACCGATGCCGTGCGCGCGGCCGTGGCGCGCCATGCCGCGGAGCGCCGTGTGATCGTGGCCGGCTTCGATGCGCGCAGCACCCGGTCGCTCATCGGCGGCCCGATCGCGCTGGGCGGCTGCACGCGCGATCTCTTCCGGTTGCTGCCCGCCGCGCTGCTCGGACGCGTCGGGCCCGCCCCGTCGTTCGTGGCCGCGTGCATTCCGCCGTCGCATCACGGTTTCCCCGTCCCGATCGGTGCCTTTGCGCGGCTCATGCGGCGGCACGGCGGCGTCACCCACGTGTGGACGGTGAACTCGGCGGCCGAAGCGCGGCGCTACTGGGAGCTCGGTGTGCAGGGGATCATCAGCGACGACCCCGCGGTCATCCTCGCCGAGCGCGGGCGGTAGGCGCGCGCGAGATCCCGCCGCAGCGGGTCACGACGCGGTCGCGCCGGCCGGAGAACCGCGCGCTCAGCGCCCGTGCACGAGCCGCGCCGCCGACCACGCGAGCAACCCCGCAAAGCACACGACCACGAGCAGCAGCACCACCGTGGGCACCGGAAACACGTCGCGCAGCGCGGTGCCGAGCCGGCCGAACGCGGGCTGCGACGCCTGCCACCCCAGAAGCGCGGCCCACGACACCATGGCGCCGAGCGTCGCCTCTCGCACCGTGCCGTCCGCGCCGCGCCGCAGCAGGGCATAGCCGGCGCTGCCGAGCGGCACGGCCCACCAGCCCATGAACCACGTGGCGGCCGTGATCACGATCGCCACTCCCAGCATGCGCGCGATGGTCATGGCTTTCTCCCCGGCGTGAGCTCCAGGCGGGCCAGGCGCTGCGCGGCCGGCAGCGCGCCTTCGGTGCGGGGAACGCGCAGGGCGTCGAGTCGTCCGTCGGTCCAGGCGGCGAGCCGGTCGTCGTAGCGAACGCTCGCCGGATGTCCGGACTGTCCCCCGGGATACGTGCCCTGCGCGCTCGGCTCTTCGCCGAGCTCCACCACCATGCGCCAGCTCGCGCCGTGCGTTCCCGCGCCCGTGGACGGGTTGAGGGTGCCGCTGCCGCCCTGCATGGGTATCCGCGTCCGGCTGAACGACGGGATGCGCAGGAAGTGGTTGATGGTGGCCGTGCGGTGCTGCGACCACTGCCACGTGCTGGAATCGGGCGCGCCGAACCGCGCGATCAGATCGTCGTACGCGGTTTCGAGCGCGTCGGTGATGATGTCGTCGCGGGATTCCACGGCATCGGTGGCGCGCACGTCCCACCACACGTGCGTGGGGTCGTCGAGCAGGATGGCGGTCATCATGTCGCTGGGAATCGGGCCGGACGGCATGTCGTCGCCCTCGCCGCCGCGCAGCTCGTCATAGAGCAGCCGCGAGAGGTTCGTCATGGCCGCCTCGAAGAGCACGGCCGCGGTGTTGTCGCGCGTATAGCGGCGATCCCACGCCCCGAGGATCTGCCCCGCGCGCACCAGGGACGGACGCGGCGGCCCGTTGCGCGCCACCTGCACGAACACGGGCACGAACGCATCGGCGCGGGCGCTGCGCGGTTCGGTCTGCCATGCGCGCATGTCATCCGGTGTCACGGCATCGTGGCCGCGCAGCAGCTCGTTGATGCGGATCGCGCGCCACGGCCGCTCCCAGTCGGCGCCGAGGTAGCGCGGCTGCACGCGCGGGTCGAGCGGCTCCTGGTTGGCGGAGGCGAGGAACCCCTGCGGCGGCGAGAACGCCTGCGGATATTCGCGCACCGCCCAGTCGCCGATCCAGTCGCTGCGTCGCGTGCTCCCGTCGCGCAGCACGTCGCCGCGTCCGGAATCGGGGCGGATCGGATAGCGGCCCGTGGAGCGGATGCCGATCGTTCCCTCGCGGTCGGCGGCGAGCATGTTCTGCGCCGGCACGAGGAACCGCTCCGCCATGTGGTCGAGCAGCTCGCGCGTCGTGCGCGAGCGCGCCGCGAGATCGAAGGACTCCATCTCGCGTGCCGTCCCCTCGAGCACGGTCCAGCGGTGCGAGATCCAGCGCGTGTTGATCTGCCGGAGCGGCCCGCGGTGCGTGTAGCGCAGCGTGTCTTCGCGGAGCAGCGTGCCGGACGGATCGAGATAGCGCTCCACGCGCCGTTCGAGCGGCGTCCATTCGCCGTCGAGCCGGTAGCGCGTGGGGCTCACGGGGTCGTCCACCTGCTCGAGGTAGAAGTCCATCACGTCGGCGCCCACGTTCGTGAACGTCCACGCCACGTCGCGGTTGAACCCGATCACGATGCCGGGGAGCCCGGGAATCGTCACGCCGTACACGTCGAGCGAATCGGGCACCACGAGGTGCGCCTCGTACCAGATCGACGGCAGCGTGAGCTCGAGGTGCGGATCGCCGGCGAGCAGCGCGTGTCCGCTCGCCGAACGCGCGGGCGCCACCGCCCAGTTGTTGCTCCCCACCGCGTCGGGGCCGCGCGCGGGGAGCCCGAGCGCGTCGCGCAGGTCCACGTCGCCGAACGGGGCCGCAAGCGCCACCGCCGCGGAATCGGGCACGCCCGGCGGCGGAATCACGATGCGGTCGCGCCGCGGGCTCTGCTGCCCGTTGGGCTGGATCGGTTCCACGATCGGCGCGTGTATGGGGAAGAGCGCGTCCGCGGCCGTCCGGCCGATGCGCGCGGCGGCCCGGAGATACCGCAGCTCGTCTTCGGTGGACGCGAGCGTGTAGCCCATGCGGTTGAGGAGGTGCATCATGTCCACCACGCCGTACGGCCTCGGGTCGCGTCCGAGCAGCTTGTACTCCACCGGCAGGTCGCGGCGCGACAGGCCGCGCATCCACGCGTTCACGCCGGTCGCATATGCGGTCACCATGCGCCACATCGGCGTGGTCGTGTCGGCGTTCGCCACGCGCTGCTCGGCCGCCCTGGGCATTCCGAGCGCGCGCGTGGACTGGTCGAGCGGCAGCGCAGCCGGACCCACGAGCTCGGTGAGCGTGCCGCCGCCGGCGCGCGTCTGCATCTCGATCTGGAACAGCCGGTCGCGCGCCACCACGTAGCCGAGCGCGCGATAGGCATCGAGCGTGTTGGCGGCGAAGATGTGCGGCACCCCGCGGTCGTCATACAGCACGGTCACCGGTCCCTGGAGCCCGGGAATCGTGCCGCCCGCCAGCGGCGGCAGCTCGGCCGTATGCACCGAGGCGAACAGTCCGTTCGCCGGATCGAGCAGCGGGCCGAGCGGTGGCAGCGGCCCGGCGGGGCGGGCTCCCAGGTACACGGTGATCCCGAGGATGAGCAGCGCGGTTACCGAACCGAGCCGGGATGGACGCATGGGGGCGATGGAAGGGAGGAGGCGTACGACACCGCGGAGGCGCGAGCAGGGAAGCGTGGGAAACGTGCGGCCGTGTACCGGACTGGGCAATACGAAGATTGCGCGGCGCGAAAAATGGTGAAGGGGTTTGGCCCGGACCGTGTTACCATGGGCCCATGACGAAAGCACGGCAGGCACTCGGGCTCCTCGGGGAGCGCATCGCGGCACGCTGGCTGCGCCGGCAGGGGTGGGAGCTCGTGGCCCACCGCTTCCGGAGCGGACACCGGGACGTGGACCTCATCGTGCGCCGCGGCTCCGTCATCGCCTTCGTGGAGGTCAAGGCGCGCCGGGGGGATGCCTTCGGTTCGCCGGTGGAGGCGGTCCACGCCCGCAAGCGCCGCGAGCTCTCCCGGTCGGCGCTCACCTGGGTCGACCGGCACGGTCCGCCGGGCGCCGAGTACCGGTTCGACGTGGTCGGCGTGCTGGTCCAGGGGGACCGGGTCCGGGTGCGGCACGTGGAGGACGCCTTTTCGCTTGCAGGTGGGTATGGCGCTATTGTGGAAAACTCGGGGGTTGTCCACGGGCGCGAAGTTTCGTAGTTTGTTCGGGTCTTGGCCGGGTTCTGGGGCGGGGTAGATTCCGCGTTGCCAGGGCGTGGCACCTCTCTTCACCAACACGGGTGGAATCATGGCCGTCTCCACATCGCACGACGACAAGCGCAAAGCCCTGGCGCTCGCCATCGCACAGATCGAAAAGTCGCATGGCAAGGGATCCATCATGCGGCTCGGCACCGACGCCAAGGTGCGCGTCGAGTGCATTCCCACGGGCGCGATCAATCTCGATGCCGCGATCGGCATCGGCGGCATTCCGCGTGGCCGCGTCACCGAGATCTACGGACCGGAATCCAGCGGCAAGACCACGCTCTGCCTGCACATCGTGGCCAACGCGCAGAAGGCGGGCGGCGTGGCCGCGTTCATCGACGCCGAGCACGCGCTCGACACCGAGTACGCCAAGAAGCTCGGCGTCGACGTGGAAAACCTCCTCATCTCGCAGCCCGACACGGGCGAGCAGGCGCTCGAGATCTGCGAAGTGCTCGTGCGCTCCGGCGCGGTCGACGTCGTGATCGTCGACTCGGTGGCGGCGCTCGTCCCCAAGGCGGAAATCGAAGGGGACATGGGCGACATGCAGATGGGACTGCAGGCGCGCCTCATGAGCCAGGCGCTGCGCAAGCTCACCGGCGCCATCGCGCGGTCCAAGACCTCCGTGGTCTTCATCAACCAGCTCCGCGAGAAGATCGGCGTGATGTTCGGCAATCCCGAAACCACCACCGGCGGCAAGGCGCTCAAGTTCTACTCCTCCGTCCGTCTCGACATCCGTCGCGTCGGCCCGGTCAAGGACAAGGACGAGGTCGTGGGCTCGCACGTGCGCGTCAAGGTGGTCAAGAACAAGGTCGCGCCGCCGTTCAAGCAGGCCGAGTTCGACATCATGTACGCCGAAGGCATCTCGCACGTCTCGCTGCTCGTCGACATCGGCGCCGAGTCGGGGATCATCGAGAAGTCGGGCGCGTGGTACAGCTACGGCAACCAGCGCATCGGGCAAGGGCGCGAGAACGCCAAGCTGTTCCTCAAGGACAACCCGGCGCTCATGGCCGAGATCGAGGAGAAGGTCAAGGTCGTGCTCGGCGTGAAGGCCGGACAGGAAGAGCCGCCCGCCCCGGAGGCGGACGAGTAAGGCCGGACGCGCGCGCCATGCGCGATCGTGGAAGCAAGGGCCGAGGGGTCGCTTGCGGTGTGAAGTGGTGCCCGGATCACCACGGCTCATCGTGAGTAGCCCCTCGGCTCTTTTCCCGTCCGGCCGGTCGGGCTCGCACTCGGCTGGTTCGGGATTCCCCGCGTCGGCTTCTCCCGATACTGGCCCCGAAGCCGGCACGCCCGGGCGCATCGCGCGGGTGGCGGAGCATGGGCGAAAGCCCGGCCGCTACCGCGTGAAGCTCACCGACGGCCGCGAGTGGCTCGTGGACGCCGAGGCGCTCACCGCCGCGGGCGCGCTGCGGAAAGGGCAGGAGCTCGATGCCGCTACCGTGCTCCGCCTCGAGGCGAACCATCGGCTCACCACCTGCGCCGACCGGGCGCTGGGCATGCTCGCCCGCGCGCGGCGCACCCGCCGCGAGATCGAGCAGCAGCTCCGCCGGGTCGAGCCTCACCCCGAATACATCGAACAGGCCCTGCGGCGCCTCGAGGAGCGCGGGCTGCTCGACGATGCCGCCGTGGCCCGCGCCGAGGCCGCGGCGCGCTTCCGGCGGGGCGAAGGAGCCGGCCGCATCCGCCAGGTGCTGCGGCGCAAGGGCGTCGCCGATGACGTCGCGAAGGCGGCCGTACGGGACGTGGCCCTCGAGGAACAGATCGACGACACGGCGCTCTGCCGCGAGGCCGGGGAGAAGCGGCTCCGTGCGCTCCGCGCCCATGCGCCCGACGTGCAGCGTCGGCGCCTCATCGGCTTTCTCCTCCGCCGCGGGTTTCCGGGACATGTCGTGCAGGAGGTGGTGCGCGCGCTGGTGCCGCGCGCGAGCACCTGGCACGAGTAACACCGGGTGACCGGACGGGCATATATTACCCCGCTTATGCTTTCGTCCGAGATCCGCTCCCGATTCCTCGCGTTCTTCGAACGCCACGGCCACGTCATTCGACCGTCGGCCTCCCTCGTCCCCGGCGACGACCCCACGCTCCTCTTCACGAACGCCGGCATGGTGCCGTTCAAGAAGGTGTTCCTCGGTCTCGAGGATCCCGCCTTCGGACGCCGCGCCACCACGTCGCAGAAGTGCGTGCGCGCCGGCGGCAAGCACAACGATCTCGAACAGGTGGGGCACACCGCCCGGCATCACACCTTCTTCGAGATGCTCGGCAACTTCTCCTTCGGCGACTACTTCAAGCGCGACGCCATCCGCTTCGCCTGGCAGTTCGTCACGGAAGAGCTCGGGCTCCCGCCTGAACATCTCCGCGTCACCGTCTTTTATGAAGACGACGAAGCGCGCGCGCTCTGGCGCGAGATCGCCGGCGTGCCCGAGGAGCGCATCTACGGACTCGGCCACAAGGACAACTTCTGGCAGATGGCCGACACCGGTCCATGCGGCCCCTGCTCGGAGATCTACGTCGACCTCGCCGCGCTCGCGAAGGACTGGGCCGTGCCGCAGGGCGCCGAAGGCGAGTGGACGCGCACCGACATCACCGACTTCTCGCAGGACGCGTTCGTGGAAGGCGCCGAAGCCGGCCGCTTCCTCGAAATCTGGAACCTCGTGTTCATGCAGTTCGACCGGCAGAGCGACGGCACGCTCGTGCCGCTGCCCAGGCCCAGCGTGGATACCGGCGCCGGCCTCGAACGCATCGCGGCCGTGAAGCAGGGCGTCACCAACAACTTCCACACCGATCTCTTCCAGCCCTACATCGCCAAGGTCGAGGAGATCGTCGGCATTCCGTATCCGTGGCGTCCCGGCAGTGGCGACGGCACCGCGCGCACGCCCGACGGACGCGTGGTGGATTCCGCGTCGTACCGCGTGCTCGCCGATCACGCGCGCGCCGTGGCGTTCCTGCTCGCCGACGGCGTCTTCCCGAGCAACGAGGGCCGCGGCTACGTGCTTCGCCGCATCCTGCGCCGCGCCGTGCGCCACGCCTGGCTGCTCGGCCGCCGCGAGCCCACGCTCGTGCACGTGGTGGAAACCGTCATCGACACCATGCGCGACGTATACCCCGACCTGCAGCAGCGGCGTTCGCATCTGCTCGCCACCACGCGCGCCGAGGAGGAGCGGTTCCTCGCCACGATCGGCGGCGGCATGGAGCGCTTCGACGAGCTCGCGCCCGCGAACTCCACGCAGGGCTCCACCGCCGTGCGCGGCACGATCGCCGGGGAAGACGTGTTCCGCCTGTACGACACGTACGGGTTCCCCGTCGACCTCACGGAGCTCATGGCCCGCGAGCGCGGCTATCTCGTGGACATCGCCGGCTTCGAGGCCGCGCTCGGCGCACAGCGCCGGCAGTCGCAGGAGGATCGCCGCGCGCGCGGTCTCACCGTGAGCGCCGACGACTTCGCCGACCCCACCGCCTGGTCGCGTGCCGGCGAGGAGCAGGCCGGCGACGCGTTCGTGGGCTACGTGACCACCGAAGCGCATACCGACGTCACCGCCGTGCGCACGCTCGACGACGGCCGCGTGGCCGTCATGCTCCGCGAGTCGCCGTTCTACGCCGAGTCGGGCGGACAGGTGTCCGACCACGGCGAGATCGTGGGCGACGGCTGGCGCGTGGACGTCACCGACGTGAAGAAAGCCGACGGACGCATCGCCGCGATCGGCACCGCCACCGGCACCATCACGTTCGGCGCGTGCATCGCGCGCGTGCCGCGGGACCGCCGCCACGACATCGAACGCAATCACACCGCCACGCACCTGCTCCACGCCGCGCTTCGCGAGCAGCTCGGCGAGCACGTGCACCAGGCCGGCTCGCTCGTGGCTCCGGATCGCCTGCGCTTCGACTTCACGCACCATGGCCCCGTCACGGCCGAACAGGCGGCCGCGATCGAACGGCAGGTGAACGCCGCGATCTGGCACGCGGCGCCCGTGCAGACCACCGAACGCCCCTACGCCGAGGCCATCGCCGCCGGCGCCATGGCGCTCTTCGGCGAGAAGTACGGCGACGTGGTGCGCGTGGTGAACATTCCCGGGCTCAGCGTGGAGCTGTGCGGCGGCACGCACGTGCGCAACACCGCCGAGATCGGTCTCTTCCGCCTCGTGAGCGAAGGGGGCGTGGCCGCCGGTGTGCGCCGCATCGAAGCCGTGACCGGCCGGCGCGCCTTCACGCTGCTCGACGAACGCGACCGCTCGCTCACGGCCATCGCGCAGCGGCTCAAGGTCAACCTCGGCGGCGGCACCGGCTCGCTCGATGTGCTCGAGCGCAAGGTCGACGCCCTGCTCGACGAGCGGCGCACGCTCGAAAAGCGGCTCGACGACGCCATGCGGAGCGGCGGCGCCGGAGGCGGCGCGGCCGCATCGCTGCTCGCGGGCAAGCGCGACGTGGGTGGCATCGCGCTCGTGGCCGGCCGGGTGGATGTCCCCGACGCCAAGGCCCTCCAGACGCTCGGCGATGCCGTGCGCGACGCGCTCGGCAGCGGCGTGGGCGTGCTCGGCGTGAACTACGGCGACGGCAAGGGCGCGCTTCTCACCGTGGTCACCGACGATCTCCGCGAGCGCGGCGTGCGCGCCGACGCCCTCGTGCGCGATATCGCGGCCGTGGTGGGCGGGCGGGGCGGCGGCAAGCCGCACATGGCGCAGGCCGGCCTGCCGGACGCCTCGCGGCTCGACGAGGCGCTGGCCGCGGCGGATGGCGTGGTGCGCTCGGCCGCGGGAGCCGGGGCGTGATGCCGCACGCGAGCGCTGGAGATGCAACGCCGGTGTCGGCCGCCTCCATGGCGGCCGCGTCGGCTGCGGTACCCGCCCCCGGCACCGTGGCCGCCTGGCTCGATCACCTCGAGCCGCCGCCTCCGCCCGCGCTCCGCGCCCGTCTGCACGAACTGCTCGCGCCCCATGCCACCCGGCCGGCAAGCGACGTACCCGCCGCCTGCCTCGCCGCCGGTGAAACCCGGCTCGCCACCCTGCTCACGCAGGAGGCCACCGACCGCGCGTCGGCCCTCGACCTGCTCGCCGTGGACGCGCTCGTGACCTACGCCTTCGAGGCCGCCTCCACGGCCCCGGACGGGATCGAGCAGCTCGCCACCGATGCCATGCGGCGCATCGCGGAGATCCCGGAGGCGCCCTGATCGACCTCCACACGCACCTCCTCCCCGGCGTCGACGACGGCTCCCCGTCCATCGACGTCAGCGTCCCCATCCTCGAGCAGTTCCGGCGCGACGGGGTGACGCTGCTGGTCTGCACCCCGCACCTGAACGCGTCCAGGGCCGCCTCGGCGCCCGCGGAACGCCACCGGGAGATCCTCGAGGAGCTGCGGGCAGCCGCCCACGACGGGCCGTCGCTCACCCTGGGGTGGGAGATCATGCTCGACCAGCCCGGCGCCGACCTCACCGACCCGGCGCTCACGCTCGGCGACTCCCAGGCGCTGCTCGTGGAGTTCAGCATCGGCGGGATCCCGCGGGGCGCGCTCGGCGAGCTGCGCCGCATTGCCCGCACCGGCCGCACGCCGCTCCTCGCGCACCCCGAACGCTACTACGGCTGCTCCGTGCCCCTCGTACGCGAGTTCCGGAAGATCGGCGCCGTGATCCAGACCGACGTGTCCGTGCTCATGGGACGCGGCGCGCCCAGCGATCTCGCGCGCGATCTGCTGGCGGCCGGGCTGATCGACATCCTGGCGTCGGACAACCATGGCGACCGCCGGTCGCTGGCCACGGGGCGCGACTGGCTGAAGGAGCAGGGGGCTGACGCGGAGCAGATCGAGCTCCTTACGCACCGGAACGCCGAGCATCTCCTCCGCGACGAGGATCCCGTGCCGGTCCCGCCGCTGGCCACCGGCGGCGCCTGGCAGCGCGTGAAACGCCTCTTCGGACGCTGACGGCCAACAATCCAGCCACTCTCTCCCGTCCCGCCATGCCCACCCCGCTCATCACCCCCCTGATCGAACTCGCCGAAACCGCCCGCCGCACCGCCGAGCGGCTGGAGACGGAGATCGCGCAGGCGGCGGCCATGGTGCGTGCCACGCTCGAACGGGGCGGCACGCTGCTCTTCTGCGGCAACGGCGGCTCGGCGGCCGATGCCCAGCATATGGCCACGGAGTACGTGGTGCGGTACATGCAGAACCGGCGGGCCTACGCGGCCATCGCGCTCACCACCGATACCTCGCTCCTCACCGCCGCCGGCAACGACCTCGGCTTCGATCACATTTTTTCGAGGCAGGTGGAGGCCTTGGGAAAACCGGGCGACATCCTCATCATCCATTCCACATCGGGCAACTCGCCGAACGTGCTCAACGCCGCGCGGAGCGCCCGTGAGAAAGGACTCGAAGTGCTTTCGCTGACCGCGCGGGACGGCGGAGAGCTCGTGAAGCTGAGCGATCTCGCGCTGGTGGTGCCCACGTCACGGACGGACCGCGCGCAGGAGATTCATCTCTGCATCCAGCACCTGATCTGCGAGGCGGTCGAAGGCCGGATCTGAACAAGCGCCGAGTCCGGACCAGGGTGTGAAGAAACCCGTTGGCAATTCTTGTATATCTTTATAAGATAACTGGTTAACGGAACTCATTTCAAGTGATAAATGACATGAACTCCCCCGCGGAATCTCTCCTCGGCCTCGCCGGACGGCGCGCCATCGTCACCGGCGCCTCGCGCGGGATCGGCGCGGCCACTGCCCGGCTTCTCGCCAAGGCGGGCGCCGACGTGATCATCGGCTACCGGAGCCGCACGAGCGAAGCCCGCGCCGTGGCCGACGAATGCGCCGCCTTCGGTGTCAAGGCTTTTCCACATCAGTCCGACTTGTCCACACGAGAAGGGAACGAGTCCCTGCTCGAGTTCGCCAGATCCGAGCTTGGTGATGTGGAAATCTATGTGGGAAACTCCGGCGTCTGGCCCGATGAACCGGTCCCCGTCGCCGAGCTCGACGACGCGCGCTGGCGCTCCACCATGGCCCTCAACCTCGACGGCGTCTTCTACGGCTGCCGCGCCGCGGCCCGCGTGCTGCCCCCCGGCGGCCGGATCGTGCTCGTGTCCAGCACCGCCGGCCAGCGCGGCGAGGCCTTCCACGCCGACTACGCCGCCACCAAGGGTGCCATGATCGCCTTCGTGAAGTCGCTGGCCGTGGAGCTCGCGCCCCGCGACATCACCGTGAACACCGTCGCCCCCGGCTGGGTGGATACCGATGCCGTGACCCGTCCCTTCGCAGGCGAAGGACGCGCCCGCATCGAATCCGGCATCCCGCTCGGCCGCGTGGCCTCGCCCGACGACATCGCCGGCCCCATCCTCTTCCTCTGCACCCCGCTCGCCCGGCACGTCACCGGCGAGGTGCTCAACGTGAACGGCGGGAGTGTTCTCTGCGGGTAGACCGCGAGGCGGCGCTGCAGCCGCCGGAACCGGTGCTCGAGCTTGCGCGCACCCTGGTGGCCGCCGGCCATGAAGCCTGGTGCGTGGGCGGAGCCGTGCGCGACGCCCTGCTCGGCATCCGGCACCTGGACTGGGATCTCGCCACGTCCGCGCGTCCCGAGGCGGTGCGCAAGCTGTTCCGGCGCACCATCCCCGTGGGCATCGAGTTCGGCACCGTGGGCGTGCTCGACCGCACCGGGCACATGCACGAGGTCACGACCTTCCGCCGGGACATCCGCACCGACGGCCGCCACGCCGAGGTGGAGTTCGGCGTCTCGCTGCACGATGACCTCGCCCGCCGCGACTTCACCATCAACGCGATGGCCTGGGATCCCATCGGCCGGCGGCTCGAGGATCCGTTCGACGGACGGGGGGATCTCGAACGCGGGCTCGTGCGCGCCGTGGGGCACGCCGAGTCGCGCTTCCGGGAGGACCGTCTCCGGGCGCTTCGGGCCATCCGGTTCGCCGCGCGCTTCGGCTTCCGCATCGAGGACGGGACGTGGGAGGCAATCCGCGGCTCCGCGCCGCACCTCGGGCGTCTCTCCGCGGAGCGGGTGAAGCAGGAGATCGACAAGACCATGGAGCAGGTGGAGCGGCCGTCGCAGGCGTTCCGTCTGTGGTGTACCAGTGGAGCGTTCGCCACGCTCGTGCCCGCGCTCGCGGACGTTCCGGAACGCTGTCTCCTCGCGATCGACGCCCTGCCCAAGCCCGGCGGCGCGGTGCGGCGGCCGCTCCGGCGCATCCTGCGGGTGGCGGCGCTCCTGTCGGGTCTGGACCCCCGCACCGTGCAGCAGACGCTCAAGGCGCTGAAATTCTCGAACCTGGAAACCACGACTATTCTTTCTATTGTTGGAAACTGGAACGAGTTCGGTGCCGAAATCGGTACCCGGCTCGGCGAAGCGCCGGCCATCCCCGACCGTGAAATCCGGCAGTGGGTGGCCCGTATCGGCCGGCTGCGGGTATCCGCCTTCGGCCGGCTCGCCGCCGCCCTCTGGTGGGCCGACGGCGAGCTCGGTGTGCCCGCACCCGGCCCGGCGGCGTGGCGGCGGTTCCACCGGCGCATGCTGCGCATCGCCTTCCGCGATCCGCTCCAGGTGGCTGATCTTGCGGTGGACGGGGACGATCTCCGCCGCGCCGGCTTCCCGGCCGGCCCGGCGCTCGGCCGTCTCCTGCACGCCCTCGTGGCTTTCGTGCTCGAGGATCCGTCGCGCAACACGATCGACGCGCTCCTGGCCCAAGCCCGTCGCCTGCACTCAGCCGATTCCTGACGCCACTCCACCGATTCCTGACGCCATGATCCCGCCGGACTCCGACGACTCCATGCTCCGGGTACCGCGCTTTCGCCCGGTGCCCGAGTGGTTCATGGTGCGGAGCCGGGGCGGCGTGCACGAGCTGTTCGCGTGGGCCGTGTCCGAGCGCGTCGTGAACGTGCTGCACGCGCTCACCGCGCAGCTCGATCCCGCGGTGGATGTCTGCATCGAATCGCGCCGCGACGGACGGGTGTGGCGCGGCGAACTGCTGCCGCTTCCCGATGTGCGCGAGGTGCTCGGCCGCCTGCAGTTGCCGCTCGCCACGTACGGCGGCGTGGAGATCAGCATCTACACGCCCGACGATCAGCTCACGCTCACGTCGTCGCTCGCGCTCGTGATCTACGCGCGTTCCGATCGCTGGGTGTATCTGCTCGAAGGCATGGGGTTCGAGGAGCGCAAAGCCGCGCCCACTCCCGTCTGGGACGCCGACCACGCGCCGCTCGGTGATGCGCCGGAGCTCGACCGCGCGCTCGAGCTCGCCGTGGAACGTCTCGCGCTCGTGCCGGACTGACGCGATGACGTCCCTCTTCTCCGGTCAGGTGTCCGAACCGCTCGCGTCGCGGCTCCGGCCGCGCGCGCTCGACGAGTTCGTGGGGCAGGCGCATCTGCTCGCCCCGGGCGCCGCGCTCCGCGCGGCGATCGACCGGCGCGTGATCGATTCGCTCATTCTCTGGGGCCCGCCCGGCGTGGGCAAGACCACGCTCGCGCGGCTGCTCGCGCGCGCCACCGACGCGGAGTTCGTGTCCTTCTCGGCGGTGAGCGACGGCGTGGCGCGCGTGCGTGAAGTGGTGGCCGACGCCGCGCGGCGGCGCGAGCTCGGCCGCGGCACGCTGCTGTTCGTGGACGAGATCCACCGCTTCAACCGTGCCCAGCAGGACGCCTTCCTGCCGCACGTGGAAGCAGGTACCGTCGTGCTCGTGGGCGCCACCACCGAGAATCCGTCGTTCGCGCTCACCGGCGCGCTCCTGTCCCGCGCGCGCGTGGTGGTGCTCGAACCGCTCGCGCCGGACGATCTCGCCGTGCTCGTGCGCCGCGCGCTCACCGACGGTGATCGCGGACTCGGCACGCGCGCGCTGTCGCTGCACGACGACGCCATGCAGCAGCTCACCGAGCTCGCCGACGGCGACGCGCGCCGTGCGCTCGGCGTGCTCGAGGCCGCCGCCGCGCTCGTGCCAGACGGCGCGGAGATCACCGCCGAACAGATCGTGCAGGCCGCGCAGCGCCGCATGCCGCGCTACGACCGGAGCGGCGAGGAGCACTACAATCTCATCTCCGCGCTGCACAAGTCGCTCCGCGGCAGCGATCCGCAGGGTGCGCTCTACTGGCTCGCCCGCATGATCGAGGGCGGGGAAGACCCGCGCTACATCGCGCGCCGCATGATCCGCATGGCCACCGAAGACATCGGGCTCGCCGACCCCGATGCGCTGCCGCTCGCCATCGCCGCCGCGGAAACGTATGAACGGCTCGGCTCGCCCGAAGGGGAGCTCGCGCTCGCCGAAGCGGCCGTGTACCTGGCCACGTCGCCCAAGTCGAATCGTGTGTATGCCGCCTGGAAGGCCGCGCTCGAGGCCGCGCGCGCCACACCGGCCGCGCCCGTGCCGCTCCACCTCCGGAACGCGCCCACGAAGCTCATGAAGGAACTCGGCTATGGCTCCGGGTACCAGTACGCATTCGAGGTGCCCGAGGCGTACCTGCCACAGGACTATCTGCCGCCGGAGCTCGCGTCGCGTACCTTTTATGAAGCCGGTCCGTTCGGATTCGAAAAGGACATCGCCAAACGGCTCGCCTGGTGGCAGACCATGCGCGAACGGCTGGCCGACGCGCCGGCCGATCCGTCCCACCCCGCTGGAGAAGCAGCCCATGAAGTGGACGACGCGAAATAGAGCAGGAACCACCGGCATCCGGTCGCGTGTCGCGCGCGCCGGCGTGCTCGCCGTCACACTGGGCACGGTCGCGGCGTGCGCCACGCTCGGCCGAGCCACCTTCGCCGAACCGTACGTCGAGCTGCGCGAAGTGCGCGTGGCCGGCCTCGGCATCGACGGCGGCAACGTGGACGTCGTGCTCTCGATCTACAATCCCAACCGCTATTCGCTCGACGCCACGCGCATGACCTATCGCGTGGACGTCGACTCGGTGCAGCTCGGCAACGGCGCGCTCGATTCGCGCTTCGTGGTGCCGAGCGGCGACACGTCCATGGTACGCCTCCCCATCCGCTTCACCTATCGCGGACTCGGCGAGGCCGGACGGCAGATCCTTTCCACCGGCAGCGTGAACTATCGCGTGCGCGGCGACTTCACCGTCGTCACCCCGCTCGGCAACTTCACGCGGCCGTACGATCGCACCGGGCGTTTCAACACCGTATCCGGCGTCGAGCGCTGACCGCGTCCGCCCGCCAGGAGTCCTGACGATTTCCAGGGAACCGATTTCTCTCGCCCCGCCGGTCGAAAAGGCGATGCTCGTGGGCGCGCCGCGCAAGCGCGGGAGCGAACGCCACCAGATGGACGAACATCTCGAGGAACTCGCGCGCCTGGTCGACACGGCCGGCGCCGAGGTCGTGGGCACGCTCACGCAGGTGATCGACCGGCCGCATCCGGGCACGTATCTCGGCAGCGGCAAGCTCGACGAGCTGACGCTCCGCATCGGCGAGCTCGGCGCCACGCTCATCGTGTTCGACGACGAGCTCTCGCCCGCGCAGGCGCGCAACATCGAGACGGCCACGAACACGCGCGTGATGGATCGCGCCGAGCTCATTCTCGACATCTTCGCCACACGCGCGCGGTCTGCCGAAGCGCGGCTGCAGGTGGAGCTGGCGCAGCTCGAGTACACGCTGCCGCGCCTCACGCGCATGTGGACCCACCTGGATACCACGCGCGGCGGCATCATCGGCATGCGCGGCCCGGGTGAAACGCAGCTCGAAACCGACCGGCGGCTCATCCAGCACCGCATCAAGATCGTGAAGGAGCGCCTGGTCGACGTGGAGCGGGCGCGCGAAGTGCAGCGGCAGCAGCGGAAGTCGCAGTTCAAGGCCGCGCTGGTGGGCTACACGAACGCGGGCAAGTCGTCCATTCTGCGCGCGCTCGCGCGCGACGACGGCGTGTTCGTGGAGGACCGGCTCTTCGCCACGCTCGATCCGCTCACGCGCGAGATCGACGTGGGCGAGGGCTACAGCGTGCTGCTCACCGACACGGTGGGATTCATCCGCAAGCTGCCCCACCATCTCGTGGCGTCGTTCCGGGCCACGCTGGCCGAGGCGCGCGAGGCCGATCTCCTGCTCCATGTGGTGGACGTGAGCCATCCGGCATGGGAGGAGCATCGTGGCGTGGTGGACGACGTGCTGGCCGATCTCGGCCTGCAGGCGCGTCCGGTGCGGCTGGTGTGCAACAAGATGGACGCGCTGCCGATGGCGGAGCGGGAAGGGTTCCGGGAGCGCGTGCACAATCTCGTGCCCGATGCATTGTTCGTGTCGGCGCATGCGCCGGGCGGGCTGGAGCCGCTCCGGGCCGCGCTGGTCACGGCGATCCGGCAGTTGCGCCCGCTCATGAAGGTGCGCGTGGGCGCGCATCAGGGGGCGGTGCTCGCATCGCTCCACCGGGACGGCGAGGTGGTGGACCAGAAGGCCGACGGCGCCGATCTGGTCGTGACCGTGCGCATGGATGACCGCCTGGCCGGCCGGCTGCGCCAGGCGGGGGTGGAATTGACGAGCGCGGGTGGATAACGAGGTATCCACCCGCGCGAGTCGTTGTATGGGCGTGCAGGGACTCGAACCCCGGACCTCTGCTGTGTGAAAGCAGCGCTCTAACCAGCTGAGCTACACGCCCGTGTGCCGGCGTTGCCGGCAGACAGGTAGAGTAAACAGCGTGCCCGAGCCGCGCCAGTGGCTCGGCCTGTGCGGTAGGCCATGGGCTATGGCCCATTGCCCATTGCCGCTGTTGTTCTTCGCTCCATCGCCCGTTCGGCCGGTTCCCGTTTGGCCATTCGGCCGGGCAGGCTGCGGACAATGGCACGGAGAGACCGGGGCAGCCCTGCGGGAACAGGCGGGATGCCGGCAAGGAGCACCGTCCGGGTGGGGCGATCGGCCATGGGCAATAGCCTATTGCCCTCGGGTGGGGCGATCGGCCATGGGCAATAGCCTATCGCCCTCGGGTGGGGCGATCGGCCATGGCCTATAGCCTATTGCCCTCGGGTGGGGCGATCGGCCATGGCCTATAGCCTATTGCCCACCCGGGCCGGCGCACGGTCCCGGCATCCCTGTACCGTCCGTGAGGGCACCATCGCGGTTGTCGTCCGTGTCCGAAGTGTGCCCGGCCGAATGGCCAAACGGGAACCGGCCGAACGGCCAAATGGAGCGAAGCGCACTACGGCAATAGGCCATGGGCGGTTGGCTATCGCCTATAGCCGCCCACTGCTGAACTTGCTTCGATCCTGTTGCGCCCCCATCTCTAGTGCCAGCGCACTGATGCTGCGCCGCCTGGTTCAACTGAACCCCCTCTGCCATGTCGATCGGCTGCCGCCTTGTCCGCCTGACCATGCCCGGCCTCATGCTGGCGCTCCCGTGCCAGGCCCTGCACGCGCAGACCGCGATCACGCTGCCGCCGGCCGATGCCCGCCTTGCCGAGGAGTTCAGCGTGATCGCCGGCGTGCGCGAACTGCGCGACGGCCGGGTGCTGATCACCGACGAAAAGGAGAACCGCATCGTGGCGGCCGACCTGCGCGCCGGCACGGTGCAGCCCGTGGGCCGTAAGGGAAGCGGGCCCGGCGAGTTCACCCAGGTGGTCCGGCTCTGGGCCATGGGCGGGGACTCCACGATCATGCGGAACTTCAACGCGAGCGGCTGGCTCGTGTTCGACGGCGACAGGATCGTGGGCACACACACCGGCAGCGATCCGGTGGTGACGTCCATGGCGTGGGGGCGGCTCCTGGGAGCGGACGGGAGCAGCCGTTTGATCTTTGCCGAGCTCCCGAGCGACGGGAACAGGAGACAGATACCGGATTCACTCTGGCTCGTGCGGTACGACGGCCGCACCGCGCGCAAGGATACCATCGCGCGGGTGCGCTCCCTCATCATGCCGCCGGGAACGTCCGCAGCCGGTGCCGAACGGGCTGGAGGGGCGGCCGCGGGCACACGTCCCCGGTACAGCATATCCATGAATGCCATGGACCAGTTCATCGCCTTCCCCGACGGGTGGATCGCGATCGCCCGCGTGCTGCCGTACCGCGTGGACTGGTGCGCGCCCGCCGGCGGCTGCACGACGGGGCCGGTGTTGCAGGCGCGTCCGGTGCCGATGACCGACCGGGAGAAGCGCGCACATCTCGAAATGGCGAACCGTCTGGGCACATGGCCGCCCACCTCCGCGATCGAGGAGACGAGCAATTGGCTGGATTTCGTGCCGCCGTTCGTGGAGCCGGCAAGCCGCTTCGATGCGGGCGCGCTCTTCGCGTCCCCTGATGGCCGGCTGCTGGTGGAGCGCCTGCCCTCCGCCGAGGGCATGGCGCGGAGCTACGACGTGGTGGACCGTCGCGGAATCGTGACCGGCCGGATCACGCTGCCGCTCGAGGAACGCATCGTGGGTTTCGGCGCGCGGGCCGTGTATGTCGCGGTCTCCGACAGCGACGGCCTGCAGCGGCTCCGGCGGCACCCTTGGCGCTGATCAGCGCAACTCCCAGAACCACACTTCCTTGCACGAGAAGTAGCAGTTCGAGTTGCACTGCTGTTCCATGGTGACGGTTTCGATGAGATCGATGTGCCCGCCGCCGTAATCGACGATCTTCCAGAAGAAGACCACGCCCCGCTTCATGCCGATCTTCGCCGACGCGTCCTCGGGCTTGAGGTATTTCGGCTTGCCGATGACCGAGGGCAGCTTGAGCTGGTCGGCCAGCAGCTTGGCGCCCGGCTCGATCATCTTGCCCTTGAAGGGGCCGGCCTTGACGGGCAGCCGCCCCTTGAACGCCACCCCCGCCTTGAGCAGCGCGAGGCTCACGCGAACCGCGCAGGTATTGCTGTACCCCGCGTTCTGCTTGACCAGCTCCTCCAGCGTGTAGCCGATCTCCTTGTACAGATCCTCCGCCGACACATAACCGCTCCGGGTATGGTCGGAGGAGTAGTGATGATCGCGAAGCTTCTTGTACGTCGGCGTCATGATCCGCTCCGGCAGGGGAAACTGGTCGTCAGCGCTTCCTCGATCACGTGGGCGGCCCGGCGCTGCAGGGCCTGCGGCGACTGCTTCCGGAAGTGCTCGAACACGAACTCGCGCAGCGTGATGGACTTGATCGTTCCGTAGTCGCACCACGACCGGCCTTCGGTGGCGTCCTGCACGCCGAGCAGGTACAGCATCGCGGCCTCCCGCTCGGCCCGCACCTGACTGGTATAATGGCGCAGGAAATCGGCGGCCGACAGGTTCACGCTGTCGACCCCGAGGGCGCGCGGGGGCTGTGCCTTCTCCGTGAGACCGAACGCGAGGACGCCGAAGACGGCGAGAGCGCATGCGGCGAGCAGCACGATCGCGACCACGACGCGCGTGCTCCCCCGGCGGCGCACGGCCGCGGAATCGGGGCTGGGATGCCGCATGGGCCCGGATCTCCTCGCTACGGCTGCGCCGTCCGCGTCGCCTCCAGCCGCTCCAGCAGCGTGCCGAGCTGCCGGAGCTCCTCGCCGTACCGCGCCCAGTCACCGTCGCGCTGCGCATCCACCGCGGCCTGGTAGCGGCGGCGCGCGTCGCTGATGAGCGTCTGCAGCGTGGCGCTCACCGCGACCGCCGGCTCTTCCTCGCCCGCGCCCACGTCCACCGCCATGCGCACGGGTCCGTCGTCCGGTCCGCCGAACAGCGCCGACAGCGCCGATTCGAACGTCTCGCGCATCACCACCTGGTCCGCGTACGCGATCACCACACGCTTGAGCTCGGGGATGCGGCCGCCGTCGGCCTGCGTGTAGATGGGCTGCACGTACAGCAGCGCGGCCTCGATCGGAATCACGAGCAGGTCGCCGCGGATCACCTGCGACCCGCGCTGGTCCCAGAGCGCGATCTGCCGCGAGATCTCCGTGTTCTGGCTGATGCGGTTCTCGATCTGCCGCGGGCCGTACACGAGGCTCTGCCGCGGGAACCGGTACACGCGCAGCTTGCCGTAGTGCTCGCCGTCGTTCCGCGCCACCATCCACGCGGCGAGGTTGTCCTTGCCGCGCGGCGTGAACGGCGCCATGTAGATGAACTCGGCCGCGGGCTCGTCGGGGAGCCGCATGATGATGTGCCGCATGAACGGCACCGACCCGTCGGAGCGGTCCACGCTCGGGATCTGCCACTGGTCCTCGCGGTTGTAGAACTCCTCCGGCGTGTCCATGTGGTACGTGGTGTACAGCGCCGACTGCGCGCGGAACAGGTCGTCCGGATACCGCAGGTGCGCCAGGAGATCGTCCGGCATCGCGGTCATGGGCTGGAAGATGCCGGGGAAGACCTTGGCCCACGACTGCACGATCGGATCGTCCGGCGCCGAGATGAACGCCCGCAGCGTGCCGTTGTACGCGTCGATCACGATCTTGACGCTGTTCCGCATGTAGCTCGTGCCGTCGTTCGCGCGGAACGAATACGGATACCGCGTGGTGGTGGTGTACGCGTCCTGGATCCAGTGCATCGTGCCGTCTTCGGCGAGCACGATGTACGGATCGCGGTCGAGCGTGAGGAACGGCAGCGCCTTCCGCACGCGTTCGCGGATGTTGCGGTTGTACAGGATGCGGCTCTCCGACGTGATGTCGCCCGAGAGCAGGATCTTGGTGGAGCCGAAGTGCAGCGCGAGCAGCGACCGGCGCAGGATGTTCCCCACCGGCACACCGCCGGTGCCGGTGTAGGCGCGGAACACGTTCGCCTCGCCCGACGGGTGGTCGAACTCGCGCTGGTTGGTGTTCACGAACACGTGCGACGACGTGAGCTCGCCGTAGTAGATCTGCGGCCGGCTCACCTGCAGCGACCGGACGGCCCGCGGCGGCAGGTCCTGCACGAAGAGCACGGGCAGCCCTTCGGGCGTCACTTCGTTCACGGGGCTCATGGTGAGCCCCATGCCGTGCGTGAAGGTGAGATGCTCGTTGATGAACGTGCGCGTGGGGAGCGACGCGGAGTTGAGCTCGCGCGTGGAGAGCAGCACCTGGCGGTACTTGCCGTCGATCCAGTAGCGGTCGTCGTCCACGGACACGAAGTCGTAGTACGTGCGGATTTCCTGGAGCTGCTTGAACGTGCGGAGAAGCGGCGCGCGGTCCCAGAGGCGCACGTTCTCGATCGTGGGGCCATTGGCGCGGATGTGCGCCATGGTGAGCGCCGTTTCGCCGGCGAGCTCGCGCACTTCCACGCCGTCGAGCGACCAGGCGCGGCGCGTGGCCTCGATGTGGTGTGCGAGGTACGGCGATTCCCGCGTGAGCTCGGTGGGCGCCACCACGAACTTCTGCACGAGCCACGGCGCGGCGCCGCGGCCGAGCACGCCCACCACGGCATACGCGCCAACGGCGAGAAAGGCATACCAGCCGAGCTGCGCGCGGAACGCGCCCAGGAGCACGAGCAGGACGCCGAGCAGCGCCACCACCGCCTGCGCCCGGAACGCGGGGAGCGTGGCGTGCAGGTCGGAGTAGCTCGCGCCCGTGAGCGGTCCGGTGCCGGAGTACAGGAGCATCGCCGAGTCCACGAACCAGAGCTCGATGCCGGCGAGCAGGAACCAGGTGGCGAGCAGCACGCCGAGGTGGCGGCCGGCCGTGGGCTCGATGCGGAGCCCGCGCGGCAGCATCACCACGTCGCCGCGGAAGAAGTACAGCGGCACGAGCAGGATGAGACTCAGCGTGACCAGGCTGCGCGCCACGCCGAGCAGGGCGGAGAGCGCGGGCAGCGTGAACACGTACCAGCCCATGTCGCGCGAGAAGACGGGATCGGTCGTGCCGAACGGCGTGCGGTTGAGGTACAGCAGCAGCGTGTCCCAGAGCGCCGTGGCGCCGAGCGCCACGATGAGGCTGATGACGATGGTGGCCGGACGGGTGAAGCGGCGGAGCACGCCGGTGAGGTCCACCGTCTGCGTGGCGTCGCCGATCTTCACGAGCACGGGCTCCGGCACCGCGCCCCGCTGCGCGAACGCCAGGTTGCCGCCGAAGACCAGCGCCGCGACCACGGCCGTGCCGGCGAAGAGCAGCAGCTTCGTGACCAGCGAGCGGGTGAAGACCACCTCGTAGCCGACCTCCCGGAACCACCAGAAGTCGACGAGCAGTCCGCTCAGCGTCGGGAGGAGGAAGATCGCGACGGGGATCGCGATCAGGAACAGGATGCGGGGGAACCTGGGGTTCGACACGTCGGACCTCGGCGGGGCAGGGGAATGGCCCTTCATCGGCGGGGGCAATTGGCTGCCGGAAGTTAGTCCCGGGCGGCCGGGTTTGCGCCGTGGGGGCTTTTCGCGAGGATTTGCCCGGATGCAGGATCGGCCGTGCGAGGTCGCAAGCGGCGGGTCTTTAGACTCGAGTCTCGAGGGTGCCTGCGACTCGGGCCCCCTTGGCCAGCTTTGTCGCTTCTTCGCCCTCGAGGGCGCGTGGAGCGAGCACCGGCGCCGGGTCTCGGGGCTGTAAGTCGCCAGGCACCCTCGTGACTCGCGACTAACGACCCGCCGCTTGCGACCTCGTGCGGCCGATCCCGCTCCTCAACGACGGATCGCCCCGAGTACCCGCCCCTACCTCGAATCCCCGACTTCCCTCGCCGCGAACACCGCCGCGGTATTATGCCCCCCGAACCCGAAGGCATTGCTCACCGCCACACGCACCGTCCGCCGCTCCGGCACATTCGCCGCCACGCGCACCGTGCACCCCGGATCCATCGCCTCGAGATTGATCACCGGCGGCACGATCCCGTGCGTGATGCTCAGAACCGACAGGATCGCCTCCGCCGCGCCGGCCGCGCCGAGCATGTGCCCCGTCATGCTCTTCGTGGCCGTGGCCGTCACGCGATCCGTATGCTCGCCGAGCACCGCGCGCACCGCGCTGCACTCGGCCACGTCGCCGAGCCCCGTGCTCGTGGCGTGCATGTTGATCGTGTCCACGTCCGTGGGCGCGATCCCCGCTTCGGCGAACGCCGCTTCCATCGCGAGCCGCGCGCCCACGCCGTCCGGGTGCGGCGCGGTGAGATGATACGCATCGCACGCCGCGCCCACGGCCAGCACTTCCGCATGGATCGTCGCGCCGCGTGATTCCGCCGACTCGAGCGCTTCCAGCACCAGCACGCCGGCTCCTTCGCCGAGCACGAACCCGTCGCGCGCCGTGTCGAACGGCCGGCTCGCGCGTTCCGGTTCGTCGTTCCGCGTGGAGAGCGCACGCGCGGCGCCGAATCCGCCCACGCCGAGCGGCGTGATCGCACACTCCGCGCCGCCGGCGAGGATGATGTCGGCGCGTCCGGCGCGAATGGAGTCGAGCGCGCTCATGATGTTGTCGTTGCCCGTGGCGCAGGCCGACACCACGCAGTGATTCGGACCGCGCAGCCCGTGCTGCATGGCCACCCACGCGCCGGCGATGTCGCAGATGATCATGGGCACGAAGAACGGCGACAGCCGCCCCGGCCCGCTCGTGTGCCACGTGACGGCCTGGTGCTGGAACGTCTCCATGCCTCCCTGGCCGCTGCCGATGATCACGCCGATCCGCGCGCGCTGCGCATCGGTGAGTGTGGCGGTATCGAGCCCGGCGTGCGCGATCGCCTCGTTGGCCGCGGCCATGGCGTACTGCGCGAACACGTCCATGCGCTTGGCCAGCTTGCGATCCACGTGGTCGAGCGGATCGAATCCCTTGAGCTCGCAGGCGAACCGCGTGGTGTGCCCGGATGCGTCGAAGCGGGTGATGGGTGCCGCACCGCTCACGCCGCGTACGGCGGCATCCCAAGTGGCGGCGGCCGTGAGGCCGAGCGGCGTGACGGCACCGAAGCCGGTGACCACTACCCGTCTGACGGTGGATCGCAATCGCGTCATGCGGAAGGAAACGCTGGAGGTGAGAGACCGGCGAGACCGCCATCCGACCCCCTGAGCCGATCGTGCCTATCCCTGCAAAGATACAGCGCCCGCCGGAGAGGCGGTACCGGCGGACGTTTCGTCCGGGTCACGGATGGTGCTGCGGATCGACCTGCGGATACCGTCGCAGGCGTTCCACGCCGTCGGGGTCCGGCCAGACCACATGGAGCGCGCGCGGCGTGGCGGTGACGAGGCGTTCTTCCGGCTTCAGCCGGAGCTGATGCACGAGTCCGTGCGTACGGTCGATGACGTCGTAGCGCGGCTCCGGTGCATCCGCGGTCGGCGTCCGCCGGATGTACAGCCGGCCGTCCGTGCCGGCGTGCAGGGCGAGTGGCTGGAAGGGAGGAATGGTGGCCGGGAACTCCGTGAATCGCCGCATGAAGATGTCACGGACTTCGGGCGGCATGTCGTCGAGCCTCGCGATGGTGCGGCGGCTTCGTGCGAGATAGGCCTCCTTCTCCCGCGTGTCGAGCGGCACCACGGGAACGGGAAGCGGAGCGCCGAGCGTCCATTCGCCGGTGGGCGCACGCCAGTCGATGCGGTAGGGATCGAGGCGCGCCACCGCGAGCCAGCCGTCCACGAACAGCGCGACTTCTTCTCCCACGGCGAGCGCGGGTTCACTCGAGGCGCGGATCCGGCCGCGGGTTTCCTCACCCGGAGGTGAACGCAGCATGGCCACCGTGTCTCCCCGTCCGGACCCGCGGTCGAAGAGCACCGCGGCCAGGGAATCCAGCTGCGGCGTGGGATCGCCTTCCTCGTCGGCCGTATTCCAGCTCACCAGGGTGAGAACGCGCCCGAACCGGTCGGCTCCCCTCGCGACACCACGGGTAGCCGCGATGACGGGAGCGTCCGGCGGGAGGACATGGGACACCCGGTCTCCGTCGAACAGCACCCAGCGGCGATCGACGGGGTTCGCCTGGATGCTCGAATCACCGGCGAGCGGCAGCAATGCAGTCGCCCGCGACCATTCGCGCGGCCCGTAGCCTTGCCGGCCCACGGGCGTGAGCGTGGCGGTGGCGGGATCGAACATCACGATCCGCCCTTCGCGCGGGTCGGTGATGATGAGGCGTTCCCCGGCGAGCTCGCGAACCGACGAGAGGTAGGTGAACCCCGTGTCGAGCACCATGTCCGGCGCCGCGAGATCGACGATGCGAAGCGGCGCCGCATCCGGCGAGGTGTCCCGGGTGCAGGCGAGCAGTCCGGCCATGAGCACGGGCAGGAGGCAGCCGTAACGAGGCATATGTCGCGACCGTATCCTGTGAGAAACCGCCATGCGCTGCACCGCACACAGTGGGGGCGGTGGGATTCGAACCCACGCCTTCCAGTTTATGAGACCGGCGCTCTAACCACCTGAGCTACACCCCCTGAGCCGATCGGGCCCATCCCTGAAAGATACCATCCGTGCCCGGTGGCGAAAACTGCCGACGTCTACCGGTTGAGCGGGAAGGCGGCCATGAGGATCCACGAGCGATTGCGCGCGTCGGTGTCGTCCTCGGGCAGGTGAGTGAGCCCGCGTTGATGGCGGGCAACCACGGCGATGCGACGCAGGCGCGGGATCATCACGCGTCCGCCCACGACCGCGGAGGTTTCCCAGCTTTTCGTGGCCGAGGTACTGACCGGTCGCCCCGTGAGATCGGCGATGTCGGCCTGGCGGTTGTATCCGAGCGCCGCGCCCACGTCGAGTGACGGGCAGACCTCGGCGAAGCAGCGCGCCGCGAGGTTCACACCGGCGATCCCTTCGAACCAGCGCGTGCGATACTGCAGTTCGGATTCGCCGGGGGCGGAGAACCGCGATCCTCGTGCCGCCGTGCCGCCTTCGGCAAAGCCGCTCACCGGTCCCGCCACCCACCGGCTCATGCGGAGCGAATACACCGCGCCGCGCCGCGAGGAGAACGCCATGTCGGGGTCCACGGGCGCGACGTCCACGAGGGTCGACCAGGCGAAGCCGGCCTGCAGCGACGGTTGCCATCCCGGCGGCAGCGGGTCGTGCTGCTGCGCACGGAGCGGCAGGGCGGCGATCAGGCAGACGCTCGCGGCGGCAAGCAGGACGGAGCGTGTGAGAGCGATGGTCATGGATGCGTGGGGTGAATCGTCTTCGGTTTGAGCGGGATGCTCAGCATCAGGACCTGGGCTTGACTTCTGGCGCTCGCGGAGTCTGTTGAATGGGGGCAACCGCGAGGTGAACGTGACCTCACAGCCCCGACTGGAGAGGACGATCAGCACGGTTGGCCGCCAATATCTACTACGTATGGTACAGGTTTTTTGACTAGCGATTAAGTGGTACGCTTAACATCAAAGTTTGTGCTCGACTGCGAGTATTCGCATTTTCATCGGTGGGTAGTGACGTGAATCCTTCCTGATGCCGCAGCACCAGCGCCGCGTTTCGCCACCGTGGGACGACTAGGCGTGCACCGATCAGGCCGGACAATTCCGAGTCTTTGAATGGAAATGCCTCCATCCGCTTTCCCCACCCTTGATCATACAAGTGGTTGTCTTGAAGGCGGGCGAGCACACCCGCCGCATCAACTTCGAGGCAAACAAATGCCGAACAACGGACTGTGAGAGTCACCCCCGCCGTGATATCGAGCCAAGACGTGCGCTGCTCAACCCACGGCGAATCGGGAACGACAAATCGAGAACCGCGTCGCGCACTCGTCATTTCACCAAACAGTGCGGTGAAAGAGGTCATGGCGCGACTTACTCTCACGCCCAATACCGGGGCGTTTCGGCGTCGAAATTGAACATCAGGGTTGGCTGGTGAAACGTCGATGAAATTGGCGGAGCTAACCCCAGCCTGTACATGAATAACCCAAGTAGGAGTAGGACGTTCGGCCGTCTGGGCCATTAAGGAGCCGCAGGGTGCCGCGATTGTGCCGGTAGCGACTGCCAAACGCAGGAGAAAGGACATCACTTGGAGGTCTGCACGTGTTGACGTGGAGAAGGTCTTTCTGTCCCCGGCTTCGGCGATCATGCAGACACTGGAATTCATGGGGAATATGGATTGATTTCTGCCGGTATTGTCTGGGCGGTGATGCCACGATTAAGGAACTGAACAGTTACATGGCTTCCATTGAAGACAGACGAAGAGGATAACGATTCAAACGAGCCCCAATCAGAAAAGAGGAAGTTCCCCATAAGATCGTTTTCGTTCGTGATATTGAGCGCAATCATCAAATCGTTCAGGCTTGGTACATTAGGGATTGGATAAAAAGAGTTGCCGACGGTTTTCTTGAAGCCCACGCCCATGGTATGATATAGAGCAAGAGTCGGCGGAACATTACACTCTTGACCATCGTCGCGTTCGATTATTCTGATAATAAAAGGAGGCTTGACCTCGGTTCGGCGTCGGCTCAGGATCACACCATAGATCCCTTCTACGATCTCTTCTCGTTCGAACCCTGTCAGCTTTTCGATAAGCACTTCCTGGAGGTATGTATGTCCATTCTCTTCGTTGTAATCGAACCGCTTTTTGGGTTCGGGAGCAAGTCGACCAGCACAAGAAAGCGTTTGGATATACGTTCCACTCAAGAAATGCAGTGCGTGCTGCAGGCCACCACCTTGCGGCACTGCGTAGTATACACCTTCTTGGGCTGCTTGCAGCCACACTTCAATTTCTGGATCCCCGCGGAACCAAGGCTCCGCTTTATCCCAAATCGTCATGCGAGTCATGTATAAGCCGTCCGGCGGAGGTGAAGATGTTCCTCCGTCGCCTGGTCCGCCACCACAGGTTGAAGAGAGAGATGGGCCAGCTCTCATTTCCGGTTGACACGGGTCGCAGCTTCCCGGGGGGAAGATGCCACCTGTCCCATCATCGCAGAGCGATGCGAAATAGGTTCCGGATCCTTGTGTGGTCGGAAGTACTCGCTCTCGTTGCGAAATTCCGATGACAGTTGTTTGAGGAGGTTTAGCTGGATCCAGAATGTGCTCGCTCCCATCGGGCGAAAACCCGATGATCGGCGCGCGATCATTGAGTTGAAAGGCAACGATAACCCTGTCATCGCCTCTCCACGCATGACGATGAGAGCGAACTGGGATGTACAGGTCGAGCTTGCTTAGTATACCTAACAAAACCGTGCGGATCTGTGTATCTTGTTGGGATGCGTGTCC
>CAZUKU010000017.1:0-77922 GCA_964621045.1 uncultured Gemmatimonas sp. | reverse complement strand
AACATGGTGTGGGAGAAGATGATCCTGGGCGCGTGGCGCACAGGTGAGCCCGGCGTCTTCTTCATCGACGAGGCCAATCGCTACAACCCCGTGCCTCACCTGGGTGCATACGAGGCCACGAATCCGTGCGGCGAGCAGCCGTTGCTGGCCTACGACGTGTGCAACCTCGGCTCCATCAACGTGGGCTGGTACGTGAGGGACGGCGTGATGGACTGGGACGCGTTCAAGCGCGACATCCATCTGAGCACGCATTTCCTCGACAACATCATCGACGTCAACAAGTATCCGCTCCCCGAGATCACGTCGCTCGCGCAGCGCATCCGCCGCATCGGCCTGGGCGTGATGGGCTTCGCCGACATGCTCGTGCGTCTCGGCATCCCGTACGACAGCCCCGAAGGGGTGGAGATGGGACGCCGCGTGATGGAGTTCCTCGACACGGAAGCCAAGAAGGAGAGCGAGCGGCTGGCCAAGGAGCGCGGCGCGTTCCCCGAGTGGGCGCGTTCCATCTGGGGGCCGGACGAAACGTGCGCGCGTGATGAAGACGGCGAGCGCATCCGTCCCATGCAGCTCCTCCGCAACTGCAACGTCACCACCGTCGCGCCCACCGGCACGATCTCCATCATCGCCGGCTGCTCGAGCGGGCTCGAGCCGCTCTTCGCCGTGGCGTTCATGCGCAATCAGGCCGGCGTGATGATGCCCGACGTCAACGAGGACTTCGTGACGATCGCGCGGGCCGAGGGGTGGTACTCCGACGCGCTCATGGAGAAGATCGCGAAGACGGGCACCGTGAAGCACGACGAGGTGCCGGAGCACGTGCAGCGCATCTTCAACACGGCCAACAACATCTCGGCCGAGTATCACATCCGCATGCAGGCCGCCTTCCAGGCGTACTGCGATTCGGCCATCTCCAAGACCACCAACTTCGCCTACACCGCCACGCAGGACGACGTGCGCGCCATCTACGAGCTGGCGTACGATCTCAAGTGCAAGGGCGTTACCGTGTATCGCGACGGCTCGCGCGACAACCAGGTGCTCAGCACCGGCGCCACGCAGGAAGCGGCTGCCAAGCGTGAAGAGGTCAAGTCCGCCGGCGCCGCCGACGCGGTCAAGGCTCCGGAGAGCAAGGCCGACAAGAGCGAGCTCGTCGCGCTCCGGCGCGAGATGGGCGAGCTGCAGGGCACGATCGCCGAGCTCCAGTCCGAGCTCGACCGCACGCGCAAGGCGCTGCACTCGGCCGAAGCCGAGAACGCCGCGCGCCGCGCCAAGCGGTCGCGTCCCGACGTGCTGCGCGGCACCACGATCCGCAAGGACACGCCGCTCGGCACGATGTTCGTGAACATCACCGAAGACGAGAAGGGGCAGCCGTTCGAGGTGTTCGTGAACCTCGGCAAGGCCGGCGGCGCCGCGATGTCCGACGCGGAAGCGATCGGCCGTCTCATCTCGCTCGCGCTGCGCTCGGGGATTCCGCTCATGGAAGTGCACCGTCAGCTCCGCGGCATCGCCTCCGACCGCGCGGTGGGACTCGGCCCGCACAAGGTGCTCTCCGTGCCCGACGCCATCGGCCTCGCGCTCGAGCAGTGGTGGCGCGAGAAGCAGGGGGTGCAGCAGGACCTGCTCGTGAGCGGCCCCACGGCGCCCACGCAGTCTCCGCTGCTGTCGATGCCGCCGTCACCGGTGCCGATCGCGCCCACGTCGCGCCCGCCCGCCTCCGGCGGTGTGCAGCCGATGTCGTTCGACTCGTACAACGCGGGAGACTCGTTCATGGGCACGTGCCCCGACTGCGGCTCGCAGCTCGAGTTCGCGGAAGGGTGCGTGAAGTGCCACGTGTGCGGGTTCAGCGAGTGCGGGTGAGCTGACGCACGGCGGTCGGCGTCATACGGAAAACGGGTATCGGCTAGTCGCCGGTACCCGTTTTTCGTGCGGCGCGAGACTTCCGGAGTCGTGTGCCTTCCCGCGGTTCGTCGAATGCATGCCACGCGGAGAGCTGGATGATCGTTTCGTCGAGATCCGCGTAGTCGATCTGCCCGGTGACCGATTGGGCATACTGCAGCGCCTCGATGAGGACCGTCGGATCGTCCTGGCGGGTGAGCCGGCGGAGCGCCCCGACGTAGTCGTCACGGTACACGGTCGGAATGAGAATCCGGCACAGGCCGGCGCTGACCAGTTCCGCGTTCATGAAGGCTCGTGCCACGCGGCCGTTCCCATCGCCGAAGGGATGCACGTCGGTGATCAGGAACATGAGAGCTATCGCTCGGGCGAGCGGTGATTCCAGGGCACGGACGAGGGGATAGCCTTCGCGGAGTGTGCCCGGCACGAGATCCGGCTGCACAAAGGCCGTATTGCCGGCATGATTCTCCACGTGCTTGAACTGTCCCGGGGACTTTTCGGCTCGCCCCGCCATCACGCGACGATTCGCCGTTTTCAACACCGTCTCGAACACTTCATAGGTGGACCATACGCGACTCCCAGCCTTCAGAAAGGTCGTGTCGCTTACGAGTTCGAAGGTGCCACGGATGTCGTGGGTATCGGCTGCGCGTCCCGCGATTACCTTGGCCTCGAAGACGATCTCGCGTGCTTCGCCAATCCTGAACTCCGTGCCTTCGATGTAATTGGAGAAGTAGGCATCCATGAATGCCAGGTTGCGCGCGGCGCGGCCCATGGGCGCCGGATCGCGTATCGCCGGCAAAGGGGTCGCGACCAGTGTCTCATGGAGCCGCTGGACGCGCGCGATGCAGTCCGGATCGTATGGGGTTCCGTGCACGCGAGCACGAGCCGTCGGGGCGCTCACCGGAACCGTACGCGTTCCCAACAGAGTTCCAATGATGCCATCGACTACGGCCCACGCATCCTGGGCATCGGGAAGAAGCGGGGACGCTCCTTCCCGAGAGAGCGCGAGTCCGCGCATCTCGTCGCGGAGCCGGCCGAGTTCGTCTTCGCCGCCCAGGCGGAGCTGTCGCTCGAGCCATGTTTCGAGCTCTTCGCGCCGGAAACCTCGAGCAACACTGTTGCGGGCGCGGCTTGGCCGTGCCACTTCGAGCAGCGCGCGCGCGCGGGACGCCCAGACGATCCCTCCGGGAGCAGGCATGTCGCCGGGCAGGTCGTCCGGGCCCGGCATTGCGCGAACATGGAGCCCGTCGAGTTCCACGTCCTTTTTCTTCGAAGCCGTCAGGAAGATGCTGCCGTCCGCGGCCGGCTTCCCCTCGAGGGCCGTTCGCGCGCTGATCACGGCACCGGGAAAGTACAGGGACACGACCCGCATCCAATGCTGCCTCAACACATCCGAGGCCGGCACATCCGTACGGGTCGTATAGAGCCGCGGCCCGAGTTTTTGCATCTCCCCCCGCTTCACTGCGCGCGAGATCTGCACCCCCGTCTCGGGAGTGGTGAGAAAGATCTCCGGAGCCGTTGGTGCAAGAATTCTTGGCATAAAGGGGCCGAAGCGGGCTGAAATGCAAGAATTTTCTATTTAACAAGTTAATTGTGCAAGATTTTACGATATAACGCAAATCTCCGGCATGGAGCTGGTTCTCGTGACCGCCCCTGGGAGGACTCTACTGGGGTGACTCCATTCCAAAATTGGGAATATTTCGGCCCTGACTGCAAGATTTCCCGGGATAAGCCGGCTCTCAGCATCGATAATGCAAGATTTCCAGGGATAAGATTGGAAAAATGCAAGTTTTCCGCATGTAAGCCTCTCCTCCATCCGGCCTACCGCCCCCGCCGCCACGCCCGGTACGCCGCCGCGTCCACTTCCTCCACCTCGGCCGGAAACCCGTTCGCCATCACCACGATCGTGAGGTCGTCGGCCGGATAGTACGCGAGCTGCGCGTTGAACCCGCTCGTGAGCGCGCCGTTGTGCCAGAGCCGCGGCAGCGAATCGATCGCCGCGCGCACCATCCCCATGCCGTACGCGTTCGGTGCTCCGTTCGGCAGCGCGGCCGGTGTGCTCAGCAGCGCGTACGACGCCGGTGTGAGCAGCCGGCCATGATGCAGCGCCGACGCCCAGCGGGCGAGATCGGCCACCGTGCTGCAGAGCGAACCGGCCGCCGCGGTGGTGAGCACGGGCATCGGCGGCCGCGCCGTGACCGGGCCGCCGGCACGCATGTAGCCCGTGATGGTGTCGGCGGGCGACGGAGCGCACGGCGCCGTGTGATGCATGCCGAGCGGGGCGAAGAACGCCTCGGCGAGATGTTCATGCCACACCCGGCCGGTCACCCGTTCGATGATCGCGCCGAGCAGATAGTAGTTCGCGTTGTTGTACGCGAACCGCGCGCCGGGTGCGAACTCCGTGGGCGCGGCCGCGATCACGCGCAGCACCGTATCCGACGACGCGGGCGCGCCCAGCGCGAAGCGCTGCTCGTAGCGGCCGATACCGCCCACCTGGTTGAGCAGTTGCCGAACCGTCACGCCCGCGTGCGACGCCCGAAAGCCCGGCACGTACGCGCCGACGGTATCGTCGAGTGCGAGCCGCCCGGCATCCACGAGCGCGAGCACGGCCACGGCCGTGATCTGCTTGGTGATGCTGCCGATCGGCTGGCGCTGGGCCGGGAGGTAGGCCCGCCCGGTCGTCCGGTCGGTCACGCCTTCCGCGCGCACGTACACGGGCACGGTGTCCCGGTACACGCCCACGACGATCCCCGGCACCCCGATGGCCACCCGGTCCATGACGGCCGAATCCACGACCGCGCGCAGGCGGTCGGACGGCTGCGCATGCGCGGAGGTCGGGGCGAGACCCATCGCGGCACTCCAGAGGGCAATCGACAGGAGACGGCCCGGGAGCCGGCGGCGAAACGGAAGGAAGCGGACCATGGCAGCGGAAGCAGGCGTGACAGAGGGGCGGGGCTCGCGAAACCTGACGGAGCCCCGTATCGTAGGTTTCATTATGACACTTCTCCTCTCGTGGCTCATCCTCGCGCTCTCCGTCTGGATCACCGCGTACGTCCTCCCGGGCGTTCGGGTGAAGAGCTTCGGCGGCGCCCTGCTCGTGGCAGCCATCTTCGGGGTGCTGAACGCACTGCTCGGCTGGCTGTTCTTCACCGTGTTCACCATCGCCACGCTCGGCATCGCCCTGCTCCTGGCCTTCATCACCCGGTGGATCATCGACGCCATCCTGCTTTCGATCACCGCGTCGCTCACCAAGGCGATCGAGATCGACGGGTTCCGGTGGGCGCTGATCGCCGCGCTCATGATGTCGGTGCTCGGCACGATGGGGCAGTGGCTGCTCCTGCGCGGCTGATTCCGCAGGCCGGAAGAAACCCTCGCGCTGTGGGTGGTGTTGGAGTACGGGGCGCCGGGCAACAGGCCGGTCGCCGCCTGATCTCACGGACACCGAACGCCATGCGCTCCCCGTCATTCCATCGGCTCGTCTGCGCCACACTCCTGCTCGGCGGCTCCCTCGGCTGCGCCGGCGGAGCGCGGCCCGCGCCCGAGACGACGAACACCGCGCCGTCGGCCGAGTCCATGGCCGAGCGCGAGGCGATCTGGCGTGCGCGAACGGACAGCGCACGCCGCCATTTCACGCCGGCCGACGTGCGTTTCGTCACCAACATGATCGGACACCACGCCCAGGCGCTCGGCATGTCCAACCTGGCCGCCACCAACGACGCGAGTCCCGTCATCCGCACGCTCGCCGCGCGCATCATCAATGCCCAGCAGGACGAGATCGAGCTCATGCAGCGCTGGCTGCGCGAGCGCGGCCAGCCCGCTCCCGAGGTGCACGTGAACGGCGCCAGCGTCATGGTGCACGGCGCCGGTCATGCGTCCCACGACCACATGCCCGGCATGCTCACCGACGACCAGATGCGCGAACTCGTCTCGGCTCGCGGCGTCGCCTTCGACCGCCTCTTTCTCGCGTACATGATCCAGCATCATCGCGGCGCGGTGGTGATGGTGGACGAACTGTTCGCCACCGACGGCGCGGCCCAGAACCGCGAGATCTTCAAGCTCGCCTCCGACGTCCAGGTGGACCAGCGCACCGAGATCGCCCGCATGCAGCAGATGCTCGACGCACTGCCTGCTCCCGACTGACGGCATACGCGCGCTGATACTCCTGCGACACCGCGCCTGTTCATCACTCGCTACTCACTCCAACCCCGCATCGCCATGCTTTCCCGATCTCCGCTGTCTTCCGCTTCACGCATGTTCGCCGCATGCCTGCCCGCTCCGCGCGCGATCGCTCTCGGGCTCGTCGCGCTCACGGCCGCCTGTTCGTCGGGCGCGGCGCGCGTTGAAACGGCACCCGCGGCGGCGGCCCGCATGTCGGCCACGGCCCCGAGCCCCGATCCGCGGGTCGGGCTCAAGGCCGGCCTCTTCGATGCCGGGGAAGCCATCTGGAACCTGCGGCTCGTCTCCACCACGCCGCCGCCCGAGGCGTTCCTCGGCGCGATGAACTCCGATCTCGCGTTCACGGGCAACTACGCGATCCAGGGCAACTTCAACGGCTTCCAGGTGTGGGACATCGCCGATCCCGCGAAACCGTCGCTCGTGAAGGGCTTCGTGTGCCCGGCCTCGCAGAGCGACGTGTCGGTGTACCGCAACCTGCTCTTCGTGTCGGGCGAAGGCTTCGAGGGCCGGCTCGACTGCGGCACCCAGGGCGTGACCACCGCGGTGAGCGCCGAGCGGCTGCGCGGCATCCGCATCTTCGACATCACCGACATCCGCAATCCGAAGTACGTCGCGAACGTGCAGACGTGCCGCGGGTCGCACACGCATTCGGTGCTGGTGGATCCGAAGGACGCCGAACATGTGTACGTGTACGTATCGGGGTCGGCGCCGGTGCGTCCCGCCGCCGAAATGCCCGGGTGCTCGGGCGCGGCGCCGGGCGCCGATCCGAACACGGCGCTTTTCCGCATCGAAGTGATCAAGGTACCGCTCGCCGATCCCGCGAAGGCTGCGATCGTGAGCTCGCCGCGGATCTTCGAAGGACTCGTGCGGCCGTCCGTGCACGGGCCCGCGCCGGAAGAACGCGTGATGCTGGAGGCGGCCCGCGCGCGCGGTGCGTTCGTGGCGGACGTCATGGGTGAAACCATGGTGGTGCCCGACAACTTCGTGGCCGCGCAGCTCGCGAACATCATACGAGTGCGCGGCGGCACCGGCGCGCCCACGGCCGCCGACAGCGCGATGCTGCGCGATTCGCTGCCGGCGATCGTGGCCCGGCTGGTCGGCGGAGCCGATCAGGGGGACGGCCCGCCGCGCGGCCCCGACCAGTGCCACGACATCACGCTCTATCCGGCGATCGGTCTCGCCGGCGGCGCGTGCGAAGGCTACGGCCTCCTGATCGACATCTCGGATCCGGCGAACCCGCGCCGCATCGCCGCCGTTGCCGATTCCAACTTCGCCTACTGGCACTCGGCCACGTTCAACAACGACGGCACGAAGGTGCTGTTCACCGACGAATGGGGCGGCGGCAGCGCGGCCAAGTGCCGCGCCACGGACCCGAAGGAGTGGGGCGCGAACGCGATCTTCTCGATCGAGAACGGCAACATGCGCTTCCACAGCTACTACAAGCTGCCGGCCGTGCAGACCTCGGAGGAGAACTGCGTGGCGCACAACGGGTCGCTCATTCCGATTCCCGGGCGCGACGTGATGGTGCAGTCGTGGTACCAGGGCGGCATCTCGATCTTCGACTGGACCGATCCGGCCAACCTGGTGGAGATCGCATACCACGATCGCGGACCGATCGATGCCGCGTCGATGGAGATGGGCGGCTCGTGGTCGGTGTACTGGTACAACGGCGTGCTCGTGAACTCCGAGATCGCGCGCGGCCTCGACATCTTCGAGCTCGTGCCCAGCGCGCACATCTCGCAGAACGAGATCGACGCCGCGAAGACGGTGCGGTTCGACTATCTCAATCCGCAGGGACAGCCGAAGCTCGTCTGGCCGCCGTCGTTCGCGCTGGCGCGGGCGTACGTGGACCAGCTCGAACGTTCGAACGGGCTGACGGCGGCACGGATCGGGACCACGCGCGCCTCGCTGACCGCCGCGGAGCGTGCGTCGGGCACCGCGCGGCGCTCCGCGCTGCAGGAGATCGCGACGCAGCTCGAGAGCGACGCCGGCACTTCGCGCGACGCGGCAAAGGTCCGCCTGCTCGAGGCGGCGGTGAAGGCGCTGGCGGACGCTACGCGCTGACGCCGGACGGCGGCTGCGGCGGGGGAGGTTCCGTCTCCCCCGTCTGCAGCCGCCAGAGCGCGGCGTACGGCCCGCCCCGCGCCACGAGCTCGTCGTGCGTGCCGCTTTCCACGATCCGCCCCGCGTCGAGCACGTGGATCGCGTCGGCGTGGCGCACGGTGGACAGCCGGTGCGCCACCACGAGCGTGGTGCGGCCGCGCGCAGCCAGCGCGAGCGACCGCTGGATCGCGGCTTCGGTCTCGTTGTCCACGGCGCTCGTGGCTTCATCCAGCACGAGGATCGACGGATCGCGGTGAAAGGCGCGCGCGAGGGCGATGCGCTGGCGCTGTCCGCCGGAGAGCCGGGTGCCGCGCTCCCCCACGAGGCTGTCATACCCGTCCGGGAGCTCCTGCACGAACGCATGGACCTCGGCCGCGCGCGCCGCCGATGCGATGCGCGCCGGATCCCCCGCGCGTTCGCCGTACGCGATGTTCTCCGCGATCGTGCCGTCGGTGAGGTACGGTTCCTGCGCCACGTAGCCGATGCGCTGCCGCAGCGACGCCGGGTCGTACGTGGCGATGTCGTGCCCGTCGAGCAGAATGCGGCCCTGGTCCGCGTCATGGAAACGGAGCAGCAGCTTGAGCAGGGAGCTCTTGCCGCCGCCCGTCGTGCCCACCAGCGCGACCGTGGCCCCTTCGGGGACGGTGAAGCTCACGCCTGTGAGCGCGGGGCGGCCGTCGTAGGCGAGGTGCACGTCGTCGAAGACGAGCAGCGGACGGGCCGATGCCGGCACGGGCCGGGTGGCGCGCGGCGGGGCGGGCGTATCGAGCAGGCGCATGACGCGGTCCACCGAGGCCATCGCCCGGTTGTAGAGATCCGTCATGTCGGCGAGGCGCGTGAGCGGCCAGAGGAGGCGCTGCGTGAGATACACGAGCGCCGAGTAGCTGCCCACGCCAAGGTCGCCGCGCAGCGCCAGCAGGCCGCCGTAGAGCAGGGTGGCCACGAACCCGGCCAGGATCGCCATGCGGATCACCGGGGTGATGGCGGCCGAGAAGCGGATGGCGTCCTCGTTGCGCGCGCGAAAGCGGTCGGACGCCTCGCGGAGATGTTCGGCCTCGAACGTTTCGGCGGTGTAGGCCTGGATGGTGGCCATGCCGAAGAGATTGTTGTTGAGCCGGGCCGAAAGCGTGCCCGCGGCGTCACGCACGGCGGCGTAGCGGGGCGCGAGCCGCCGCTGGAACCAGAAGGCGCCGTAGAGAATGAGCGGAATCGGCAGCAGCGCGAGCACGGCGAGCTGAGCCGTAAGCACGAAGAACACCGCGCCCACCATGAGCGACGAGCAGAACACCTGGATGAGATCGTTGGCACCCGTGTTGAGAAAGCGCTCGATCTGGTTGACGTCCTCGTTGAGCACGGCCATGAGGCGCCCGCTCCGCTCACGCTCGATCCAGGCGGGCGGCAGCCGCTGGATGTGCGTGTAGGCCGCCTGCCGCAGATCGTGCTGCAGGTTCTGGGCGAGGCCGCGCCAGCGGATCGCGTAGCGATATTCGAAGAGGGACTCGCACATCCAGACCACGACGGTCAGGGCGACGAGTGCGTAGAGTTGATGCGCGGGATCCGTCAGCCCCTGCCGGGCGAGAAAGGAGTCCGTGCGGTTCACCACCACGTCCACCGCCACCCCGATGAGGAGCTCGGGGAGCACGTCGAAGAACTTGTTGAGCACGGAGTACGTGCTCGCCATGAAGACATCGCGCCGATACGGCCGTGCGAAGGCGAAGAGCCGGCGCAGCGGAGACGGCGGGGCGTGTGGAGACGTGACGGCGGTCATGTCGGCGGAACAAGAGGAGCGGGCGCGGGGTCCGTGAGTGCCGGCTGAAGAACTCGTCCAGGCAATCAACACACATGATACTCCGGTCGCTGACCCTGCTCGTCACATTGCTGCTGTTCGGTGCTCCGCCGGTGTCCGCACAGTCCGGACGGCTCCTGGTGGGCGGCGGCATCTTCAACGTGCTCGACGGCGGCGAACACGACCGGCTGCTCCTGTCGGTGGAGTACCGGGCGGCGCGTTCGAAATGGTCCTTCCATCCATTGATGGCGGTCGCGAGCGCCGGAATTGGAGCCGCGTTCGTCTCCGGCGGGGTGGCGGGCGTCCTGCCGCTGGGGACCCGGTGGGACCTGAGCGTGGGGTTCGCCCCCACCTATCACAGCGCGGGGGGCGGTACCGACCTGGGCCATGCCCTGGAGTTCTACTCCTTTGCGGAAGTGGGATGGCGCTCCGGCGGCGGGGAGTTCCGGGCCCGCTTCGGCCACATGTCCAATGCCGGGCTCGGACCGTACAACCCGGGCGCCGAGATCGTGCAGATCAGCTACGTGCTGCCGCCCAACCCGCTGTTCCGGCGGCGGTGAGCGGGGCGGCGGCGGCGATGAGCGAGCCTGGCGGGGACTGGTGATCGGCGCGCGAGGCCGGTAATTCCGGTCTCGTGCCGGACGGGTATTGCTCAGGCACCCCGTTTCTGTGCAATTTTCCGGGATACCGGAGTCACCGGCCGCGTTCGTCCACATTCAGCCCCTCGGGCCATGACCAAGCCTCGTGCTCTCCTTTCCGCCGTCGTGCTGCTGCTTTCGTTGACGGCGTTCACCTTTGCCGCGCGTCCGGCCGCCGATGTGTCGGGCACCTGGAACGTGAGCGTGCAAACGCCCGACCAGACAGTCGGCTCCGTGCTCGTGATCCAGCAGAAGGGCGATACCCTGAGCGGGACGCTCGAATCCGACCTCGGCCGCGCCGCCATCAACGGCATGGTGAAGGGCGATACGGTGAACTTCGCGTTCGGGCTCGACATGGGCGGGCAGGCGCTCAACATCCAGGCGTCCGCCGTGCTCACGGACAAGGACACCATGAACGGGCAGATGGACGTGAGCGGCATGGGCGGGATGCCCTTCTCCGCCCGCCGGCAGCAGTAACCCGCTTACCGGACCTGCAAGCATGGCCGGCGCGGCGCGATCCCTCGGGGGTCGCGCCGCGCTTCGGTTTTTTCACCCCTTGCGGACGGACTGGAGCGCCCCCGAGGGGCATTGGCTCACCTGGTCCGCCACCGCATCGGCGGGCGCGGCCTCCGGCGCGATCCAGCGGCGACGGCTCACGTCGAAGACGGCCGGCAACCCCCGCACGCAGCGTCCGGAGTGCGTACAGAGCGACGGATCGAAGGTCACGGTGATCTCGTCGGTTTCGTAGACCTGAAGGCGACCGGTCATCGTGATGCTCCCGGTGGAATCGCGTGAGGGGCCCGTTCAGGGGCCGGATAGCCCCCTCTCCAACATTGCGACCGGCGCGGAGGCCGTCCAGCGGTGTTCCAGCGGTGTTCCAGCGGGTGCGCCAGTGTCCAGCGGCCGGCGGCGGCGGCGCGTAAGCTGGGATAGGTGGTTGCGCGGCCTGACGGCCCGTACCGCCCGGAGCGACGTTGGTCCCTACCCGGCGCGGCTCATGCGCGCCCTCTCCCCACCCTCCCAGGAGTCAGGATGTCACGCCCGAGCGGATCGATGCGCCGCCTTGTCGGTTCGGCGCTCGCGCTCGTCGTCGGAGCCGCTGTCGCGGCCACGACGGCGGCTGCCCAACCCACGCAGAAGGTCGATGAGGAATACACGCGGCGCATCGGCGAGATCCTCACCGACCCGCGTATCAGCACGGAGCTGGTGAATTACCTGCCGGCCTCCGACGTGGTGCCCACGCCGCTCAAGTTTCCCGGCATCGAGCGCGTGATCGGCACGCCGGGCTATCTGACCAAGTCCAGGGATATCAACCGCTACCTCGAGGCCGTGGCCAAGGCCGCGCCCACCCGCGCGAAGTTCTGGGTGATGGGCAAGTCGGAGGAAGGACGCGACATGGTCGCGTTCGTGGTGAGCGACGAGGAGACGATCGCGAACCTGGACAAGTACAAGGGCTACATGCAGGAGCTCGCCGACCCGCGGAAGACCACCGAGCAGCGGGCGCAGGAGCTCATCAACGGCGCGGCCAAGCCGATCTACTACCTCACGAGCGGCATGCACTCCACCGAGACGGGCGGCCCGGAGATGCTCATGGAGCTCGCCTACCGTCTCACGGTGGACGACTCGCCCCGCATCGCCGGCATCCGCAAGAACGTCATCACGATCATCACGCCGGTGATCGAGCCGGACGGCCGCGAGAAGATCCTCGACGGCATCTGCTACCGCGTGAAGACGGGACAGCAGCTCCCCACGCCGTACTGGGGCAAGTACGTGGCGCACGACAACAACCGCGACGGCATGGGGCAGTTCCTCAAGCTCACGCAGCACGTGCGCAACCTGAACCTCGAATGGCGCCCGGTCGTGATGCACGACCTGCACGAGCAGGCCACGCTGCTGTACGTGTCCACGGGCACGGGCCCGTACAACGAGCAGATCGACCCGATCACCATCAACGAGTGGTGGTGGATGGCCGAGAACGAGGTCATGGAGATGACCAAGCGCGGCGTGCCGGGCGTGTGGACGTACGGGTTCTACGACGGGTGGGTGCCGAACTACATGTTCTTCATGATGCACACCGTGAACGCCATCGGCCGGTTCTACGAGGTGCAGAGCTACGGCGGCGGGTGCAACGGCACGGTGAACAATCCGCGCGGCGGCGCCGCCGGGCCGGGCCCGGTGCGCACGGCGGACACCGAGCTCACCCGCGTGCTCGGCGGCACGAACTACAACCAGAGCCGCGAATGGTACCGCCCGAACCCCACGCCGAACGACATCCGCTGGGGGCCGCGCGCGAACACCAACATCCAGCAGTCGGCCGTGATCCTGTCGCTCTGGAACATGGGCAAGGAGCGCGACCGGTTCCTCGAGAACTACTGGATCAAGAACCGGAACGCGATCGACCGCGGCAAGCTCGGGCCGACCAAGGGCTGGGTGATCCCCGCGTCGCAGCACCACAAGCAGAACGCGGCCGATGCCGTGAACCAGCTCATGGACCAGGGGCTCGAGTTCCATGTGGCCGACGGCGACTTCACGCTCGATTCCGTCGCCGTGCGCAAGGGCGACTGGATCATCCGGGGTGATCAGCCGCTGCGCACCATCGCGGACATGTACTTCGCGGTGCAGAACTACCCCACCTCCAATCCGTCGCCCTACGACGACACGGGCTGGACCTACCCGATGATGCGCAACATCATCGTGCGCGAGGTCGGCAACGCCAGACTGTTCACCTCGCCCATGACGCGCGCCACGGCGCACGTGACGGCGGCCGGCGGCGTGACCGGCACCGGTTCCACGATCATCGTGGAGCACACCGGCGACAACAACCTCATGCGTTTCCGTTACCGTCTCGCCGACATGTCGATGATGGCGGCAGAGGATTCGTTCACCGCGGCCGGCCGGTCGTTCGGCCCGGGCGCGTTCATCATCCGCAACGCGAACCGCGGCCGCATCGAGCCGATGCTCCGCGAACTCGGCCTGTCCGGCTACGCCGTGAACGGGCTGCCGGCGGTGAAGACGCACGAACTCGACCTGCCGCGCATCGGCTACATCCACAGCTGGACGAACACGCAGGACGAAGGCTGGGTGCGCGCGGCGCTCGATCACTACGGAGTGCCGTACACGTACTTCGGCGAGAACGAGGTGCGGAAGATCGCCTCGCTCCGGCAGCGGTTCGACGTGATCCTGTGGCCGCACGGCGGCAACGTGGGACAGGGCGCGCCCACCGACGGCACGCCGATCCCCTACAAGCGTACCGCCGAGTATCCGGACATCGGCTACCCCGATTCCACCGACGACACGCGCGGCGGCCTGGGCACCGACGGCCTGGAGAAGCTCTACGACTTCGTGCGCCAGGGCGGCACGCTCATCACCGAAGGCGGCACGGCCGCGATCTTCCCGCGCTACAGCCTCACGCCGGGGCTCCGCATCACCACGGCCGAAGGACTCGTGAACCGCGGCACGCTGCTCCGCGGCGTGATCGCCGACATGAAGAGCCCCATCGTGTACGGCTACGCGGTGAACCAGCTCCCGATCTACTTCAGCGGCAGCGCGCTGCTCGACGCGGGCGTGGCCACGCAGCCCGAAGCGAAGCCGGTGAGCGAGATCGACGTCTTCCGCCCGGGCAGCTCCTCGGGGCTGTCGGGAGCGGCGGCCGGCGGTGGTGGAATCGGACCGGCCGCGCGCCGGAGCAGCGTGTACCAGAACACGTCGCCGATGTCCACGTGGGTGGAGCATTCGCGCTGGAACCCGGCACAGCAGTGGCCGGCGAACGCGATCGCGAAGCTGTCGGCCGACGCGCCGGTCGTGGCCTTCGGACGTGGCGGCGGCGGATTCGGCGGCGGTGCCGCGTCCACGATGACCGCACTTCCGGGCGCATCGCCGCGCGTGGTCGTGCAGTTCCCGGCGAGCCCGCGCGACATGCTGCTCTCCGGCGTGCTCGAAGGCGGTGAACACCTCTCCAACCGCCCCACCGTGATCACGCAGCCTGTGGGGCAGGGGCAGGTGGTGATGTTCACCACGCGTCCGTTCTGGCGCTGGCAGACGCAGGGCACGTTCATGATGGGCTTCAACGCGATCCTGAACTGGAACGACCTGGGCGCCGGTTCCAACTGACCGACGCCGGTCCACACGCCCCGGCTCGCCTTCCGGCGGGCCGGGGCGTGTGCAATTGGCGCCGGCACACGCGCGCCTCCGAACGCGTTAAATTGAGACCGTGTCCAATTCCGCTCCATACGACGAGCACGAGTACGTGCTCGGTACGCACGACGACGAACTGCGTCGTCTCGGATTCCAGCATCAGGTGTGGTCCACCGCCACCACGCAGTTGTGGGAGCGCGCGCGATTCGCCCCCGGTCACCGTCTGCTCGACCTGGGCAGCGGACCGGGATATGCCACGACCGATCTCGCGCAACTCGTGGGCTCCGCCGGCGAGATCGCGGCCGTGGACGTGTCACCGCGGTTTCTGTCGTCGCTCCGGGCGCTCGTTGCCGCGCGCGGGCTGCACAACGTGCACGTGCATCAGGCCGATGCCACCGCGCTCGCGTTTCCGCCGGATCATTTCGACGGCGTGTTCGCGCGCTGGGTGCTCTGCTTCACCCCCGATCCGGCGGCCGTGCTCGCCGCGGTGGCACGCGTGCTCGCGCCGGGCGGCCGTCTGGCCGTGCTCGACTACGCGAACTACGAGGCGTTCTCCATGGCGCCCGGCAGCGAGGCCATCGACCGCGTGTTCCGCGCCACCACGGAATCGGTGCGCCGGCACGGCGGCGATTTCGAGATCGCCCGGCGCCTGCCCACGCTGATGCGGGACGCGGGGCTCGAGGTGGAGTCGATAGAACCGGTGGTGCGCGTGGGCCGTCCCGGCAGCGCGCTCTGGAACTGGCCGGCGAGTTTCTTCGCCAACTATCTGCCCACGCTGATCGAGCTCGGACTGCTCTCACCGGAGGAACGCACGGCGTTCGAAGAGGTGTGGCGCGCCCGGTCGGCCGATCCGTCGGCGTATCTGATCACGCCCACGATGGTGGGGATCGTCGGCGTCAAACGGTGACGCCTGCGCGCGCCAATCAGTTCGATCTGTTCGGCCGTGAAGATCCGTCGAACGAAGTGACGGCGGCCGTGCCCGACGCCGAGGTCGTGTCGATGGCGGCGCGGCTTCCCGCATCGGTTCGTTTCGGTACATCGAGCTGGTCGTTTCCCGGCTGGGCCGGACTCGTGTACGCGCGTACCGAATCGCCGACGCGTCTCGCGCGCCACGGACTCTCGGCGTACGCCCGGCATCCGCTGTTCCGCACGGTGAGCCTCGATCGCACGTTCTACGCGCCGATCGAGGAGCCGGAGTACGCGGAATATGCGGCGGCGGTTCCGGACGACTTCCGGTTTCTGGTGAAGGCACATGCGGCCGTGACCACGCCGGGCGGCGGCGCATACGCGGTGCGGCGCGGCACCTCATACGAGGGGGGACGCGGCACCGGGACGACCGACGTGTTTCTCGACGCGGCCTACACCACCGACGCCGTGATCGCGCCGGCGGTGCAGGGGTTGGGAGCACGACTCGGCGCGCTTCTCTTCCAGTTTTCGCCGCTCCCATTTTCACCGAAGCAGATGGCCGCGTTTCCCGACATGCTCGGCGGGTTTCTCTCCGCGCTGCCGCGTGGTGTGCCGTATGCAGTGGAAGTGCGCGACGCGGCCGTGCTCGGCGCCGCGTACGCGAGTGCGCTCCGGCAAGGCGGTGCGACCCACTGCTACACCGTGCATCCGCGCATGCCCGACGTGCTCGAACAGGCCGCGGCGTTCGGCGCCGAGGAGCCGGACGCCGGCCCCGTGGCGGTGCGCTGGGTGCTGCGTCCGGATCAGGAATACGAAGTCGCACGGCGTGCCTGGGCGCCGTTCAACGCACTCATGGCACCCGATCCCGCGTGCCGCACACGGATCGCGACGCTGACCAGCCGGCTGGCCGCGAACGGACGGCAGGTCCTGGTGACGGCGAACAACAAGGCCGAGGGCTCGGCGCCGCGCACGATCACGGAGCTCGCGCGCCTGCTCGCACACACGGGAGCCGGCTGAGCGCTACAGCTTGTGCGTGGAGAGCAGCAGACTCGTTTCGGAGTTGCCCACGCCCTTGATCGTGCGGATGCTGCGGAGCGCCTCGTCGAAGCTGCCGAGGCTGTCGGTGCCGAGTTCGGCCACGATGTCCCACCGGCCGTTCGTGGTGTGGAGCGCGCGCACTTCCGGATAGCCGCGAAGCGCGGCGAGGATGGCGTCCGACCGGTCGCCTTCCACGCTGATCATCATCACCGCGCGCACCCGCTGCGGCTCGGCTTCGGGCGTGGTGCGCACGGTGAAGCCCAGCACGATGCGCCGCTCCACCAACCGGTCGATGCGGTTCTGCACGGTGCCACGTGAGACTCCGAGCACGTGGGCGAGCCCCGCCACGGAAATCCGGGCGTTTTCCCTGAGCAGGGCGATGAGGCGTTGGTCGATGGCGTCCATATCAGCAGGCAGAAATGGCAATTCGTCAACGAAATATGGCGAATTGCGGAAGAGGCTGCCAGAATCTGTCACCTTCTTGCACTTGTTGCTGGCGGGTGGTTCCCGGCATTCTACAGGATTCCCCTTGGGTCGCCGTGCCTGACCGCGACCTGGTCCTCTGCCGATACGGAGTCCGCCGATGTCCAGCGTTCTGCCCATGCCGACGAGCCAGGATCTCATCGATCTCGAAGAGGAGTGGGGCGCCCGCAACTACCGGCCGCTCGATCTCGTGATCACGCGCGGCGACGGGGCGTGGGTGATGGACGTCGAGGGGCGGAGTTATCTCGATTGCCTGAGCGCGTATTCGGCGGTGAACCAGGGGCACTGCCATCCGCGTCTGCTGGCGACGCTCACCGAGCAGGCGGCGCGTGTCACGCTCACGTCGCGCGCCTTCCGCAACGATCAGTTGCCGCTCTTCTGCGAGGAGCTGGCCACGCTGTGCGGCATGGAGATGGTGCTGCCCATGAACACGGGCGCCGAGGCCGTGGAAACGGCGATCAAGGCGGCGCGCCGGTGGGGGTACACCACGAAACGGATCCCGTCCGACGCGGCGCAGATCATCGTGTTCGACGGCAACTTCCACGGGCGCACCACGACCATCGTGAGCTTCTCGTCGGATCCCGCGTACCGCGACGGGTTCGGTCCGTTCGCGCCCGGCTTCATGCGCGTGCCGTTCGGCGACATCGACGCCGTGCGCGCCGCGATCACGCCGGACACGTGCGCCGTGCTCTTCGAACCGATCCAGTGCGAGGCCGGTGTGCGGATTCCGCCCGCGGGTTTTCTGCGCGATCTCGCGGCGCTCTGCCGCGCGGAGAACGTGCTGCTCATCGCCGACGAGATCCAGACCGGGCTCGGACGCACGGGGCGTCTGTTCGCCTGCGACCACGAAGACGTCGTGCCCGACATGTACGTGCTCGGCAAGGCGCTGGCGGGCGGGTTCTACCCGGTGTCCGCGGTGGTGTCGCGCCGTGACGTGCTCGGCGTGTTCGGGCCGGGAACCCACGGCAGCACGTTCGGCGGGAACCCGCTCGGGTGCGCGGTGGCCCGGACGGCGCTGGAGGTGATGCGGGAGGAGCGGCTCGTGGAGCGGTCCGCGGAGCTCGGCGCATGGCTGCTTCCCCAGCTCGAGGCGCTGTCCCACCCCGACATCGTGGCGGTGCGGGGGCGGGGGCTGATTCTGGCCATCGAGCTCCGGGTGCCGGCGCGGCCGTACTGCGAGGCGCTCATGGCGCGCGGGGTGCTGTGCAAGGAGACGCACGACACGGTGATCCGGCTGGCGCCGCCTCTCGTGGTGCGGCAGGAGGATCTGGCGTGGGCGGTGGAGCAGGTGCGGGCGGTGTTCTCCGTGGCCTGACCTGTGGGGCGCGTTCGGAGGGAGGCCGGAGCACCCGCCGACTGGTCACCTGGCCGGTCGCAGGGGTACCCATGGCGGAGACTGGTTCAGCACCCCCGATGAGGAGAGTGGCACGCATGCGCACGACCAGCCGATGGATGACCGTGATGGCGATGGCCGCCTGCCTGGGCTGCGATGGCGGGCCGGGTGCCCCGGAAGTCCCGGCGAATGCCGAGCCATATGGGCTCCAGGGGGACCTGCTGGCGGCCGCCACCTGGAAGTTCAACAGGAATGATTCCGTGTTGTACGAGTCCGGCCGGCGAACGATCCGGACTGCCGAGGAATGGACCGCCTTCTGGAACGCGGCCGCCCGCCAGCACGAGGGACCCCCGCCCGCGATGGATTTCACCCAGGAGATGATCGTGGTCGCGACCATGGGCGGGCAGGGGAGCAGCGGCTATCATGTCCGGTTCGATGGCGCGTTTATCGATGGCGCGCGCCTGCTGGTGGTGGTACACGAGACATCGCCGGGGCCTCGCTGTGGAACGCTCACCGTGATCACCTGGCCCGCCGCCGCGCTGGCGCTGCCGCGCACGGACTTGCCGGTCACGTTCATCGAACGACGTACGATCCACCGCTGCTGATCCGATCGCGCACGGTTCCGTAATTGTCCGCTGGTCGTCCCTGCCGGGCCCGGGTAGAATTCGGGGCGCCGGCGCTCCATGCGTCGTCTGCGCCGGCACCGGCCGGCCCTTCCCGCACTACCTGTTCCGAATCATGTCCAGACTGCGCCAGACCTTCGCGATCGTTTCCACTCTGCTCGTCCTCTCCGCCGGCGCGGCGGCCGCCGCGCACGTGCTCCACGACCTCACCGGCAAGTGGGCGTTCGCCGTGGTCACCGACAACGGCACCGGCACGCCGACGATCATCATGAAGCAGGAGGGTGAGAAGGTCACCGGCACCTACGAGTCGCGCATGATGGGAGCCCGCTCCATCGCCGGTACGGTGAAGGGCGACTCGCTCGTCTTCACGCTCGAAGCCAACGGGCCGGACGGCATCGCCCTCGTGTTCCGCGGCGTGGTGGTGGACAAGGACAACGTGAAGGGGATCGTGGACTTCGGCGGCATGGGCGGCGCCACGTTCACGGGCAAGCGCGAACCGTAACGGACCTGTCCATGGCCGAATACACGGCGCACGTGGAGTGGACGCGGGGCGACGCATCCTTCACGGACCAGCGCTACAGCCGGCGGCACCTCGTGCACTTCGACGGCGGCGTGACCATGCCGGCGTCCGCGTCCCCGCACGTGGTGCCGGTGCCCATGTCCGACCCCTCGGCGGTGGATCCCGAGGAGGCGTTCGTGGCCTCGCTGTCGAGCTGTCACATGCTGTGGTTCCTGGCGATCGCGGCGAAGCGGCGGTTCGTGGTGGACCGCTATGAAGACCGGGCGCTGGGCGTGATGGGGAAGAATGCCGAAGGGCGCCAAGCCATGACCGTGGTGACGCTCCGACCCGCGGTGACGTTTTCCGGAGAGCGGGTGCCGACCCGCGCGGAGCTCGACGCGCTGCACGAGCTCGCGCACCACGAATGCTACATCGCGAACTCCGTGCGGACCGAGGTGCGCTGCGAGCCGGTGATGCCGGCGGACTCCGCATAGGCGAGATTCGGCGGGCCGGGAACCTCAGGTACGACCGAGGGTGAAAAATGTGCGGTTCGTCACGAGCGTGTGCCGCTGAACCCTTCCCGCCGATTCCCCCGCCGAGGTCGTTCGATGCCTTTTCGCGTACGCGCCGTCGCCTCGCTGTTCGCCATTCCCGGGATCGTCGCGGGTTGCCTGGCAGGCGACGTGATAGCAGCCGATCCGAGCGTGCCGCGGGGAGCCCTGCGTACACGCGGGACTCTCGCCCCGTGGACCCTGTCGGGGACGAACGTGCTTCAGGCATTCGAAACGGGAATCGATCACGGCCTGCCGCGCTCCGGCACGGCGGCGGCATACCTGACGGCGACCCCTGCCTATTACTCGGTCGCCGATGCCGCTTCCATCAGCCAATCGGTGTCGGCCGTGCCGTTTCGCGGACAGCGGGTGCGGTGGTCCGCGTGGGTGCGGACCACGGCTGTGGAGGGCAACGGCGCCGGCCTCTGGATGCGGGTGGACGGGCCGGGCGGGCCGTTGGCATTCGACAACATGAGCCCGCGCGCCATCCGTGGAACGACCGACTGGACACGTCATTCGGTCGTGCTCGACGTCTCGCCGAACGCAGCCAATCTGCATATCGGCGTGCTCCTGAACGGCCCCGGTGACGTGCTCATCGACGACGGATGGTTCGAGGTCGTGGACAAGTCCGTGCCTGTGACGGATCTGTTCGACGGGAGCAACCGGGATACCATTCCCGGTGTGTCTCCCCCGTTCATCGATCGCCCCAACGCGGTGAATCTCGATTTCGAAGGGATGACGGCCTTTTCCGACCAAATGGGGGAATGGCTGCGTACCGTGGCGAGACCGTTCACCTCGATCCCCTCGGGCGGGGACGACGCGGATCTCGCCCCGTTCCGCGCGATGATCGGTGACGCGCGCGTCGTGGCCCTCGGAGAAACCACGCGCGGCACACGTGAACACTTCACGCTCAAGCACCGGATCTTCGAGTCGCTCGTGCGCCATGAGGGCTTCACGCATTTCGCCATCGAAGGGGCATGGGGCGAGGCGAACGAGATCAATCACCATGTGCGCACGGGAGAGGGGGAGCCGGCGCGTCTGCTGTCCAGGCTCGGCTCCTGGACCTTGAACACGCAGGAAGTCCTGGACCTGATCCAGTGGATGCGGAGCTGGAACAGCAGCGCCTCTCCATCACGGCAGGTGCAGTTTCTCGGATTCGACATGCAGGCCATTTCGCTCCCGGCCGATTCCGTGGAGACGTTCGTGCGGCACGAGATGCCCGCGGTCGCTGCCTTCATGGATTCGAGCCTGGAGTGCCTGCAGCCGTTCCGTCGGACCGAGGGAAGTCTGCCGCGGCCCGTCAGCGAGTATGCCTCGCTGTCCGGCACGATTCGCCAGGCATGCCGTGCCGGACTGGATTCGCTGCAGGCGCTGCTCGACGGCTACACCGGGGATGTGCCCGCCGAACGACTGGCGCAGGTACGGCAGAGCGCACGCGTCCTCCGGCAATGGGAACGCATGTCGGGGGATCCGGTGAACAGGACGAGCATTCGTGACAGCATGATGGCGGACAACGTGAACTGGCTCCTCGGGCAGGCGCCGGCCGGTACCCGCATGACGCTGTGGACGCACAACCAGCACGTCTCGATGGAGTCTCCCCGGATGGGTTCTCACCTGCGACGGATGCACGGTGATCGATACCGCGGCGTGGGGCTGTTCTTCCTCACCGGCACGTTCAATGCGCTGGCGACGGGAGCGACCGCCGATCAGGGTCCTCAGCGGTGGAACGCGCACTCCCGACCTGCCCTATCGATCGAGTCGGCATTCGCCATGGTCGGCTTCTCCCCTGCGATGCTCGATGCCCGTCTGGTTGCGAACGCTCCAGCGGACATTGCCCGCATACTGCGGGGGCCCATCATGGTGCGGAGCATCGGCGCCGGATTCGATCCGGTGCAGGAAGCCGGCTACTTCCGATCGGCATATCTGCCGGAGCATTTCGATCACCTGCTGTACGTGCAGACGTCCACGCCCACGACGCTGCTGCCATCCCCTCCCGTGCAGTAGGGACACGCCACGGACATCGCCACCCGTCGGGGTAGCGGACGATCACGCCCCGGCTTCCGATGCCGTTCCGAAACGGCGAGCGGAGAACAGGGTGTGATCGAACCGTCCCGGCGGCTCGGCCACGAGATCGGCGATCAGTTCGCCCACAGCCGGCGCAAACTTGAAGCCGTGCCCGGAGCACGGGCTGGCCACGATCACGTTCCGGTGCGCCGGATGATGATCGATCACGAAATGCCCGTCCGGCGTGTTCGTGTAGAGACACGTGACGGCGGCGCGGAGCGTGCCGTCGGCCGCCGGCAGATACCGGGCGAGCAGTTCGCGGACGTGACCGATCTCTTCCGGCGACACGGGACGCGCGGGATCGTCCGGCGCGACGATGTCGCCGATGCCGTGCAGCGCGATCTTCACACCGTCGCCCAGGTCCGGGAAGCCGTACCACATGCGCCCGGGCGCGTGTTCGAACAGGAACACCGGGAATGACTCCGGCCGGAAGGCCTCGGCATCGCGCGCGGGCGTGAACCAGTACGTCACGTTCCGCTGCACGGTGAGCGGCAGGGCCGGATCGCCGAGCGGCGTGCCGGACCACGCGCCGAGCGCGAGAACGAGTTGCCGCGCCGTGCAGATGCCGCGCGATGTGTCCACGACAACTCCCTGTTCCGTGGCGCGCCAGGCCAGGAGCGGTTCGTGTGTGCGCACCTCGGCGCCATGTCGGCGGGCTTCCGAGAGCATCGTGTCCACGGCGCGTTCCGGATCGAGAACGCCGGCGCGCGGTTCGAAGAGGCCGATCACATCGGGTGGCAGGCGAAACGCCGGCGCGCGCTGCGCGAGGGATGCCCCCTCGAGCACGTCGTGCGCGAGGCCGTGTGTTTCGGCGCTCCGGCGCGCGCCCGGCACGAGCACGCCGTCCGCATGGCCGAGCATGAGACCGCCCGTTGGGTGCAGCAGGTGCACGCCGGCGGACGCTTCGAGCGCCTGCCAGAGCACATATGCGCGCTGCACGAGCGGGACGTATCGCGGATCCTCGAAATACGCTTCCCGGATGATGCGGGAGCGGCCGTGCGACGATCCGTGCGGGTGCGGCGGCGCGTACCGGTCGAGGCCGAGCACCCGATAGCCGCGGGCCGCGAGCTGGTGCAGCGCGGCGCTTCCCGTGGCGCCGAGTCCGGCCACGATCACGTCCCACCCGGTGGACGATTCTGTTGCGCGATGTTCCTCGCTCATCGCCGGCGTGTGGTCGATGCGGGCTTCGCACGCCGCGGCGCAAGACCGCGCGCGGCCAGCAGTCCGGCGGCGAATCCACCGGCGTGCGCCTGCCAGCTCACGCCGGGCTGACCGGGCAGCACGCCGAACACCAGGCCGCCCCACAGGAAGGCCACGGCGATGCTCAGCAGCATGAGACGTACGTTCCGCACGAACCAGCCATGCGAGAGCAGAAACCCGAGATAGCCGAACACCACGCCGCTGGCGCCGATGTGCACGCTGTGCGGCGCGCCGAGCAGCCAGGCCACGATCCCCGCGCCGAGCACGGACCAGAGCGTCACCAGCAGGAACCGCCGTTCTCCTTGCAGCATGACCAGCCCGCCGAGCACGAGGAACGGCATGCTGTTCGCGACCAGGTGCGCCAGGTTGCCGTGCAGGAACGGCGCCACGAACACCCCCTGCAGGCCGGCCACGGACCGTGGACGGATGCCGAAGCCGGCGAACGAGCCCGGCGTGACGGCGTCGATCGCGAACACGATCCAGCAGGCGGCCAGTGCGCCCGCGAGCAGGAGTCCGCGCCGTTGCCACGGCCGCATGGTCATGATGTCGCGGGTGTGGAGGAGGCGTGCGGATGCGCGGAAAGCGGATGCGAAGGCGGGTGCGCGGCCATCACGTCGTCGACGGCTTCGAGCAGGGTGGACGGCGCGACCGGCTTGTGCAATTGCCGCGTGATCCCCAGTGCCGTGGCGCGGGTGCTGCTGTCGGCGTCGAGGTATCCGCTCACGAGCACGAGCGGTACCGCGCTCGGGAGCGCGCGCACGGCGGCGGCGAACTCGAGTCCGCTCGCGCCGGGCATGGAGAGATCGGTGAACACGACATCCGCGCGTGCGGGATCGGCGCGCATGGCCTCGAGTGCCGACGCGGCATCACCGTATACTTCGGCGTGATGGCCGGCGCGCTCGAGCACGCGCCGCATGGCGTTGAGCACCATGAGATCGTCGTCCACGAGGAGGATGCGCGCCGGCAATGAGGTCACGACGGCCACGGGACGGGACGGAGGGATCGGAGCCTCGGGCATGGCTTCGGCGGCGGTCGCGAGCGGCAGGTCCACGCGTACCGTGGTGCCGCGGCCCACGGCCGACCGGATCGTGATGCTGCCGCCGAGCGAGCGCACGATGCCGTGCGCGACGGCGAGTCCCATGCCGGTGCCTTCGCCGACTTCGCGTGTGGTGAAGAACGGCTCGAGCGCGCGGCGTTCCACGTCGGCGGTCATGCCCTCGCCGTCGTCCTCGATCACGAGCGACACGTGCTCGTCGTTCGACACGATGCGTACCGCGAGCCGGCTTCCCGTGCCGCGCATGGCATGCAGCGCGTTGGTGAGGATGTTGAGCACCACCTGATGCAGTTCGGTGGCGTTGCCGAGCACGGTGCAGGGGAGCGGCGGCAGCGACAGTTCCAGGGCGATGTGATGCGGAATTCCCGGACGGAGCAGTTGCACCACTTCGCGTACCACGGCCGTGAAATCGATCGTCTGGCGTTCCACCGGCTGGCGGCGCGCGAACTGCAGGATGTGGCGCACGAGATCGCGTCCGCGGTCGGCGGCGATCTGGATGGCGGCGAGGTCGTCGCGGGTACGATGCGCCGGCGGCAGCTCGTCGCGCGCGAGTTCAGCGTAGGCGGTGACCGAGGCGAGCACGTTGTTGAGATCGTGCGCCACGCCGCCGGCGAGCGTGCCGAGCGACTCCAGCCGGCGGCGCTGCTCGAGCGCCTGCTCGGCCTGGGTACGTCGTGTGATGTCGACGGCGAGGCCGCGCAGGCCGTACCGTTGCCGGTCGCCGCGCTCCTGCAACGGGCGTCCGCTCACCGCGAGCCAGCGCACGGACCCGTCGGCGCGGCAGACGCGCAGTTCGAGATCCTCGAGCGGCCCCGTGCCGCGGAGCGCCTGCTCTGCGGCCACGACCACGGCCCGGCGGTCGTCGGGGTGCACGAATGCCAGCACGCGCCGGCCGATGACGCGCGCGGCCGGCGCATCGAGCAGGTCGAAACCGGCCGACGAGGAGTAGCAGAGCCGTCCCGCCGCGTCGACCTCCCAGATGATGCCGAGCGACTGATCGGCCACGTCCTGCCAGCGCTGCTCGGCGTCGGTACGCGCCCGCGTACTTCGTCGCACGAGTTCGGCGAGCAGCAGGCCGCCGAAGGTGAGCAGAATGCTCGTGCCGAGGAGCAGCGACGAGGTGCGGGTGGATCGCCGGCTGCGGACGGCGACCTGGCCGGCGCCGGCGCGGAGCGCATCCTGGGTGAGGCGGACGGCGCCGGTGAGCTCCTCGAACACGGGCTCCCGCAGGCGGAACGCCAGGATCGCCGCGCTGCCTGCGCCGCCCGGCAGCGCCCGAGCCACGTCGTGCGCCGCGAGATACGTGGACCAGAGCGAGTCCACGCTCACCACGTGACGGGCCAGCGCGCTGTCGGAGTCGGCGGCGGCAAACTGCCGGAGTGCGCGTGTGTTGGCGTCGCGGAGCGAATCGAGCGCGAGGCCGTGATCGGCGCGCGCGGTGTCGGTGCCGGCCAGCGCGAAGAGGGCTTCGCGCTGGCGGAAGTCCCGCAGCCCGCGTTCGAAGGAGGTGAGGGTGGCGGCGCGCGAGATCCAGTTTTCCGCGAGCGCCTGCGCATCGGTGCCGATGCGCACGAGCAGGCGCGCCACGGCCACGTTGAGCAGGACCGCGGCCACGGCGATCGCCAAGGCGATCGCGATCGTCGGGCGCGTGAACGGATGACGAGGGGCCACCGGCCGGAGAGCGAAGGGCTTGCGGGATGCGGACGAACGACCTCGCTCGCCACTCCCGCAAGATAACCGCCCGCTACGGGGTGATCGGCCGGTCCGCCTCGAAATCGTACATCGTCACGCGGCGCAGGCGGTAGTACGACACCCAGTAGCCGCGCAGCGCCTGCAGGTACCCCTGCAGCGCCGCATCCTTCTCCGTCTGCGCCAGATAGAGGTTGTCCATGCCGATGCGGCCGATGACGTAGCGGTTCTTGGTGACCTCGAACCGCTTGGAGCCGACGGTGTCGGCCTTGGCCGCGAGTTCGAGCTGACGCTCGGCGAGGGCGAGCTGGAGGGCCGCGAAGTGGGCGTCCTGCGCGGTCTGCTCGCGGGACTGGCGGCCGGTGAAGTCCTGGCGCAGCCGGTCGGCCCTGGCGGCCTGGACCTGTCCGCTCCGCACGCCCCACTGCAGCACCGGCACCTGCACGCCCACCGAGAAGCGCTGCGCCTGGCGGAGATCCTGATACACGGCGCCGGCCTCGGGCCCGGTCTGGTTGAAGCCCATGCTGGCCTGCAGCGTGGCGCCGGGCCCGGTACCGAATCGGGCCTCGGAGACGCGCCGGTCGGCCTGCACCTCGCCGAGTTCCAGCTCCTGGATGGACGCCCGGTTGCGCAGCGCTTCGTTCACGGCGCGCAGGGTGTCGGCCCGGATGCGCGGGATATCCGTGGGCACGACGAGCCGGACCGGCGAGCCCACCGGCAGATCGAGCGCGAGGCGGAGCGCGGCGAGCGTGCGGTCGTGTTCGAGGCGCGCGGCATCCACCGCATTGCGCGCGCGGAGCAGCGCGAGCTCGCTCTGCAGCAGGTCGTTCTCGCCGATGCGGCCGACCTCGAAGCGCCCCTGGTTGAGCGTGAACAGCGTGTCGTTCACGGCCACGTTCGTTTCGGCGTTCTGCAGACCCACGAGCGCGTTGTAGTGATCGAAGAACGCATTCGTGGTGCTGATCGCGATCTCCTCGAGCGATTCGCCGAACTGGCGCTCGGCGATGTCGATGCGCAGATCCTGCTCGCGGTTGTCCCAGCGCTGCCGGTTGGGACGGAACAGATCCTGTCGCACACCCACCAGCAGCGGCGTGGACGACCACGTGCGGATATCGCGCTCGCCGGCCACGTCGAGCCGCGAAAGCGACGAGTTGACGAACAGATCCCCGCCGGTGACGGGGAGGCGCTGCGTCATGGCGAGCGTGAGCGCCGATTCGTTCTGCTGCTGCGGACGGAAGACGGTGGAGCCGTCGGGCTGCAGGACGGGGATGATGGACCGGTTGTAGACCGGCAGGTTGCCGTTGAGCGAAAGCTGCGGGAGCAGCGCGCCGGTGAACGCGCGATCACGCTGCCGCGCGGCCGTGCGCTGCGCGCGGGCGGCCTGCGCGGGGTAGCTCTGCTGCTGGGCGCGTGCGATCGCGGCGGGGAGCGTGAACTCCGTGGCCGCCGGCTGGGCCGGCAGCGGCGAGGACGTGAGCGTCGCCGCCGCGGCGACGAGGGCGACGAGCCCCGCCGTCAGAGGCCACCGGTGGAGCACGAGCGGGGACAGGCGAAGACGGGTCATTCGTAGCGGAGGCAGACGACGGGATCCTGACGGGCGGCGCGCCAGGCGGGCACGATGCCGAAGACGAGGCCCACGGTGAGTGAGACGCCGAAGGCGACGACGATGGAGAGCGGCGCGATGAGCGTGCGGATGCCGGCGAACTGTTCGATGGCGATGCTGATGCCGGCGCCGGCGAGGATGCCGGCGGTGCCGCCGGCCACGGAGATGAGCACGGCCTCCACGAGGAACTGCGCGAGGATGTTCTCCTGCGTCGCACCCATCGCGCGCCGCACGCCGATCTCCCGGATGCGCTCGAGGATGGAGGCGAGCATGATGTTCATGATCCCGATGCCGCCCACGATCAGCGAGATCGACGCGATCGCGCCGAGCACCACGTTGAAGATCGTCTTGGTACGCTGCTCCTGCTTGAGCAGGAGCTCGGGCACGGTGATCTCGTAGTCCACCACGCCGTTGTGCCGCCGCTCGAGCAGGCGCCGGATCACGTCGGCCACCTGCGGCACCTGCGACGCTTCCGACACGCGCACGATGATCCGGTCGAGCTGATGCGGATTGGTGCGTTCCGCGCGCACGTTGGGATCCTCCTCCGACTCGCCGACGGTGACCACGTTGCCTTCACGGGACGCGGCCTCGACCGCCCGGGCGGTGAGCCGCGCGCGGTCGCGGATGCGGAGCAGCATGGTGTTCACGGGCACGTACACGTCCATCGACGCGTCGCGGATGCCGAGCTTGTCGGCGTTCTCGCCCACCACCTGCCGGTCGGCCAGCACGCCCACCACGGTGAACCAGTTCTCGCCCACCTTGATCTGGCGGCCGATGGGTTCCTCGGTGGTGAAGAACCGGTTGCGGATGCCGTGGCCGATCACGGCCACGGGGCGTTCGCCCGCGATGTGCGCGGGCGAGAACGCGGTGCCCTGCGCGAGCACGAGATTGAGCAGCCGGAAGTAGCTCGTGTCCACGCCCACCGCCCGTCCGGAGCGGCGCACGCCTTCGCGCGTGATCGTGGTGTTGACCACGATCTCTCCCGACACGGCGTCCAGCCCGGGAATGACGCGCTGGATCGCGAGCACGTCCTCCTGCGTGAGCCCGGGCGTGTACTTCTTGGTCTGCTTGGATTCGGCTTCGCGTTCCACGGCGCCTTCCTGCTGTTCCACATACGGCACGATGACGACGTTGTTGGTGCCGAGCAGGCGCATCTGCTCGAGAATCTCATGCTCGGCGCCCTTGCCGATCGCCAGCATGGCGATCACCGACGCCACGCCGAACAGGATGCCGAGCGACGTCAGGCCGGCCCGGAGCCGGTTGTGCGCCACGGCCTCGAGGGCGGTGCGGAGCGCGAACAGCGTCTGCGTGGACAGGCGCACCCACAGGGCGCGCAGGCGGTCACGGCGCGTCATTCGCGAGGCGGCGCGGAGAGAGCGTGCGCGCGTCGGCGGGCGGCACGAGCAGCACTTCCTCCCCTTCTTCCACGCCGGCGCTCACCACCACGTGCGTGTCGTTCATGACACCCGTGGCGATCTCCTGCCGTACCACACGGCCGCCGCGGCGCACGAACGTGTACGGCACGTCCTCGAGCGTGAGCACCGCTTCGAGCGGAATCGACAGCACGTTCTCCACGAGCGCCGTGCGGATGATGTTGCCCGTGGTCATGCCCGGGCGCAGCGTGGTGTCGGGCGCGGTGACGTTGATCTTGACCTCGAACACCTTCGCGTCGGAGTTCGGGCGCTGTTCGCCCACGTTCGCGACCGCGGTCACGGTGCCTTCGAGCACCTTGGAGGGATCGGCATCGAGCGTGATGCGCACGGGCTGCCCCACGGCCACCTTCCGGACGTCGATCTCGTTGATGTACGTCATCGACTCCATCTTCGAGAGATCCGGCAGCGTGGCCACCGCGGGCTCCCACGGGTTGATCTGCGCACCCGCGCCCTTCTTGCGGCCGTTCCACTCGCGCACGTAGATCACCATGCCGCCGGCCGGTGCGCGTACGGTGAACCCCTGCATCACTTCCATCACGACCTTCTGCAGGTTGCGCTGCCGTTCGAGGTCGGCGCCGACTTCCCGCATCTTCGCCTGCGCCTGTTCGGTGCGCGTGACGAGATCCTTGCGCCCCTGTTCCAGCGCGCGTTCGGCCTTCTCGTAGTCGATCTCGGCCTGCCGCTGCACCGACGGCGCCTCGAAGCGCGCCTGCTCGCGGCTGATGCGCCGCTCCTCGAGCGCGAGCTCCATGGTGCGCAGATCCTCGCGCGCCTTGGAGAGCGTGAGCGTGGAATCGAGCATGGCCTGCTCGTACTGCGCCTCCGCCTTCTGCACGTTGAGCGCCGTTTCCTGCAGCTTGCTGGCGAGGGTGGAGCGGTCGAGCTCGGCCACGACCTCCCCTTCCTTCACGAGCGTGCCTTCGGGCACGATCGACGCGATCTTCATCTGGAACGCGCCGGCCTGCTGCGCGTTGGCCGGGCCCTGGATCTGCACGAACGACGAGGCGCGCAGTTCGCCGGCCGAGGACACCGGCACGGTGAAGTCGCCGCGCGTGACGGTGGTGGTGAGCGCCGTCCCCCGTTCGGGACCATCGGCCATCAGCCAGGCGGCGGACAGCGCGACGAGCAGGACGACCGCGGCGAGCACGCGGCGGGAGCGGAGGAGCTGCATGGAGCGAAGGGAGAGGGACGGAGGGCCGACGAACCGGGATGGAACGTGACGTGAGACACCGGGAATGAGTGGAAGGTTCGCCCCGCGGGGGGAAGCGAACCTCCCGAACCGGGCGTAGTTTAGCGGGAGACCGGGGATGGAGACGGTGGACCGCATGCGGAGAGCGAACTCATGAAGACGGACGGCGGGATCGGGCGGGTGTGGCGGAGGGGGCTGTCGGGCGTGGTGCTCCTGTCCGCGTTCGCCTGCGGCGGGGATTCTTCGGGGCCGGATGACGGCGGCGGCAACCAGTTCTCCGCGACGATCAACGGCACGGCCTGGTCGGCGGCGCCCGGAACGATCCTCGTCACCGCCGGCGCGCCCGGACGTCCGGGCAGCCTCCTGTTGCAGGGGGCGACGATGACGAACCCGGTACGCAGTCTCTCGTTCGATCTGAGTCGGATCCCGGGGCCGGGCACCTATCGGCTCGGCATCAACACCGGCACCGGGACCGGCGGCACCGCCACGGTGGTGCAGGCACCGCAGTCGTGGCTGACACCGCTGTCCGGTGCGGCCGGCTCGATCACCATCAGTTCGCTCACCGCGACGCGCGTGAGCGGCACCTTCCAGTTCGAGGCCGAGCCGCTCGCGGCCGGCGGCGGGCCGGTGACGGTCACGAACGGAGCGTTCAACGTGCCGCTCCCCGCCGGCTTTTCGCCGGCTTCGGCCGACCAGCTCGGCAACAGTGTCACGGCCACGCTCGGCGGTACGCCGTGGCATGCCGCGACCGTGGTCCTGACGGGGACATCGGGCACCACGCTCGGGCTGGGGGCGTCGACCACCACGCACACGGTGCTGATCACCGCCGGGCAGATCATGGGTCCCGGTACGGCACCATTCTCGCACACGGCGGTACCGATCCGTCGCATCACCGTGATCCCCGCGAGCGGCACGGCCGGCTGGGGCGGCACGGCAGCGGATCAGGGCACGTTCACCATCACGGACGTCACGGCCACGCGCATTACCGGCACGTTCACCGGCACGCTCGCTCCGTCGAACCCGGGATCGGGGCTGTCGCCGCTGCCGATCACGGGCACGTTCGATGTGCGCATCGTGCCCTGACGGGCGCGCATGTCGCAGCGGCGCGAGCGAGGCCGTGACGGGCGCGGCCGCTACGTGAGAAACCGGCGCGTGAGCTCGGGGGTGGGCACCATGCATTCGGCGCGGCGGCCGAACCACCGGTAGCGGCGGCGCGCGATGCCGTCGTAGAGCGCGTCGCGCAGGGCGCGCGGCACGATGCGGAACACGCGCAGGAACGACCACGGCGCACCGAGCGCGGCCGCGATGCCGAGCGCCGCGTCGGAGCGGGTGTGCACGCCGCGCGCATCGATCAGCACGAGACTGTCGGGAAGATCCGCGGGCGCGCCGCGTGCGGCGAGCAACGCCGCGGCCGCCGGCGATTGCAGCGCCGCGAAGCGAAAGACGGCCCGCCGGTCCCGGGCAAGGATCCAGGTCACCACGCCGTTGCAGAGATTGCAGACGCCGTCGAAGAGGATCACCGGCGCGTCGTGTGACGTGCCCATTCCTGAAAGATACCCGAAACCGGCACGGGAATCCATGCCGCGCTCGCCGTGGCCGCGCGCGGACGTTAGAATCGACGCGTGCTCTCCCTCTTCCTCTGGTTGTTCGTAGCCGGCGGTATTGCGCTGCTGGGCCTGCTGTGGATCGGCTCGGCCGACGACGAAGGTCTCGCGGCCGCCGACGGCGGCGGGTTCCTCGGCGCGGCGGCGGCGTTCCTGTCCATTCGCACGCTGCTCGCGGCGCTGACCGCAGGTGGCGCCACGGGCGCGCTCCTGCTCGGTCCGCTGCGGCTGCCGTCGGTGGTCGCGGTGATCGGCGCCGTTGCGGGCGGCATGGTCGGCGCGCGCCTCTGGCGCGCGATGCTGCGCAAGCTGCGCTGGTTCGACCGGGATCACAGCGTGTCTCCCGATCTGCTCGTGGGGCGCGAAGGCGTGCTCACGGTCGGCATCGGCGGCGCGGACGCGCCCGGCATCGTGCAGCTCACCCTCGGCGGCGTGTCGCAGGAATATTCGGCGCGTTCCGACACCGGCGGAATCTTCGCGGAGGGATCGCGCGTAGTGATCGTGCGCATCGAGTCGCCTTCGACCGTGGTCGTGGGCGAGAGTCCGTATCCCGAACTTCCCTTCACCCGGTGACGCCATGCCCTTCACGGTCGCATTCCTCCAGGCTGCCCAGCAGGAGCTCACGCTCGATTCCTTCATGTCGATGATCCTGGGCGGCGGCAGCATCGTCCTGATCATCGGCCTGATCATCGGGGTCGGGCTCTTCTTCGCGTCGCGCTACAAGGTGTGTCCCACCAACCGGTTGCTCGTGATCTCGGGCGCCACGTCGATCACGAACGAGCACGGCGACCCGCTTCCCAAGGTGATCGCGGGCGGCGGCACGTTCGTGTGGCCGATCATCCAGCAGTACAACTTCCTCGACCTGGCGCCGTTCACGCTCAAGGTGGCGCTGCAGGATGCGCTGTCGGCGGAAACCATCCGCGTGGCCGTGCCGAGCGCGTTCACGCTCGCGGTGGGGAACGGATCGCCGCACAAGGAGAACGCGGCCACGCGTCTCGTAGGGAAGACGGAGGAGGAGATCAAGAGCCTGGCGGCCGAAACGATCGTGGGCACGCTCCGCCAGGTGATCGCGGTGATGAGCATCCAGGAGATCAACTCGAATCGCGACGAGTTCCGTCGCAAGATCGAGAGCACGCTGGTGCCGGAGCTCACCAAGCTCGGACTCGCGCTCCTCAACGTGAACATCCAGGATCTGCGCGACGAATCCGGCTATCTCGAGGCGCTCGGCAAGAAGGCCGGCAGTGAAGCCACGCAGCGGGCGCTCGGCGACGTGGCCGAAGCCGAACGCACCGGCGCCATCCGCGTCGCCGAGGCGGATCGCGAGAAGGACGTGATCGTGGCCGTGCAGAAGCGCGATCAGGTGATCGGCGTGCAGGAGGCCCAGCTCCGGCAGACGATGCGGCTGGCCGAAATGTCGCGCGAGCAGGACGTGCAGACGCGGTCGCAGGAAGCGCAGCGGGACCGCGAGGTGGCCGAGCTCGACCGCGCGCGTCGCGTGGCGGTGGCGGAAGCGAATGCCACGGCCGTGGCCGGTGAAGCGGTGGCCGAGGCGCAGAAGCGCGTGCGCATCGCGGAAACGAACGCCGATGCCGTGAAGGGGGAAACGCAGGCCAAGGCGCACGTGGCCGAGGCGGAAGCGAATCTGGCGGTGACGGCGGCCGAAGCGCGCAAGCGCGCCGAATCGGCGCGGGCCGTGGCGGATGGCCAGGTGGCGGAAGCCACGGCCAAGGCGCGGGAGGTCGCGGCGCTTGCCGAAGCGCGGCAGATCGAGGCGTCCGAACGGGCGCGTCTGGAGGCGCCGGCCAAGGCCGCGGCGGCCACGGCCGTGGTGGCCGCGGAAGGACAGGCGCGTGAAGTCACGATCGCCGCCGAAGCCGCGGCCACGGCGGTGAAGGCCCGGCTCGAGGCGGAAGCCGACGGGCAGTACGCGCTGCTGTCGCAGCGGGCCCGGGGTCTCAAGGAGCTCGTGGATGCGGCCGGCAGTCCGGAGCAGGCGTTCGCGCTCCTGCTCGTGGACATGGTGCCGTCGCTGGTGGAGAAGGCGGCGGAAGCGGTGAAGGGGGTGAACGTGGAGAAGGTGATCGTGTGGGACAGCGGGAACGGCGGGGGGGCGGGCGGCGGCGTGAGCCGGGTGACGAACGATCTCGTGCGCTCGGTGCCTCCCGCCATGGACCTGATCCGCCATGTCGTGGGGGTCGATCTGCCGGGCTTCGGCAAGGTGTCGCCCGAGGTCGCGGAGCGGCTGGCCGAGGTGATGGGAACGCCGGTGCGCGAGGTGACGAACGGCGAGTGAACGCCGGGAGACGGGGGGATGATGCGAGCCGCGTCGCCAGGATGGTCAGCGGGCTGCACGCGCCGTATGTTGGTCGCGGCTCGTCCCGCGACAGGGCGTGCCGTCCCGGATCGATGCGCCTCGTCCCCTCGTCTCCTTTCGTGGAGGTCCCGTGTTCACCGCGGTCCCGCATTTCGCCTCGTCGGTTCGTCGTCCCCTCGTCGTCCTGCTGTTCGCCGCGGGACTCTGTGTCACTGTTTCGTCCGAAGGAGCCGCGCAGCGCGGCGGACGCGGTGGTGGTGGAAGCGCTGCCAGCCGAGCGCCGGCGAATGCTCCGTCACCCGCCGACATGATCAAGCAGCAGGTGGAGGCGAGCGACCCCTTCGAGTTCCTGAACGAACACCGCAAGCAGCTGTCGCTGTCCGATGCGCAGCGCGATTCGCTCAAGGCCTATCAGAAGGACATGAAGAAGAGTCAGGATCCGCTGATCAAGGAGGTCTACAAGCAGATGCCGCGGAATGCGGCCGGCGGACGCGGGATGCCCGATACGGTGCGCACGCTCGTGGGGTCGCTGCGCGAGATCACGCAGTCGTACGAGGAGCGCGCGTTCGGTCAGCTCGACGAGAAGCAGCGGGCGAAAGCCGACACACTCCGGATCGAATGGATGGTGAATCAACGCGGGCGCGGTCGGCCCTGACGTACCCGGCCGCCGCCTTCGGGGCACGACGTCGGAGGCGGCGGTGACGGCGCGCCGCTCGGGTCCCGGGCATCTGCGATGTCCGGGGTGTGGTGCACCAGCGGACGATCCGCTGCGCACACGCTGTGACTACTGTCTCGCGACGCTCGGCACGCGGGCATGTCCGTCGTGCCAGAGCCGCATGCCGCCGGGGGTCACCTTCTGTCACTGGTGCGGGACGGGCGTGGTCACGCCGTCCGCCGAAGCCACGCCGCTGTCCTGTCCCTGCGGCGCGGGACCACTCGAACAGCGCGTGATTCCGCTTCCCGAAGGCACGGTCGGGCGCGCGCTGTTCCTGGCCGACTGCGCCACCTGCCACGGCCTCTGGGTGGGGCGGGATACCGTGGAACGTCTCGTGGCCAGTCACGCCGACGATGCGATCCTGCTCGCGCTGGTGCCCGGCATCGGGGCCACGTCGGCGCCGCGCGCCCGAAGCGCCGGCATGACGGCAGTGCGATATCGCGCCTGTCCGGAATGCGCCACGATCATGAACCGGGTGAACTTCGCGCGCATCTCCGGCGTGATCCTGGATGTGTGTCGATCACACGGTGCCTGGTTCGACGCGCACGAACTGCCGGCGGTACTGGAGTTCGTGCGTCGCGGCGGACTCGATGTCGCCCGGTCGCGCGAGGCGGCCGCGCTGGCGGAGGAACGGCGACGCCTCGAATGGGAACGGCGGCTGCGCGGGCCGGTGGAGTCACCGTCGCTCGACGCCGGGCGGAGGCGCGATGCGCGCCCCACCGGTTTCTTCTCCCTGCTCGGCGAGCTGCTGTCGGGGTCGTGAGGGCTGGTGCGGCAGACGTGTTACGGCGCCGGCGGTGTATGACGGCCGTATTACGGCGCCTGCTTCCGCATGGCGAACTCGTACTCGAGCCGGATCGTGTCGTTCACGCTGAGCACGGACCGTACGCGCGGCTTGGTGAGCTGGAACTCGTCGAAGGTGAAGGCCGTGGCGGCGGTGCCGGTGAGGCCGTCGCCGGCCACGTTCGCGGTGACGTTCCAGGTGGTGGGACGCGTGACGCCCTTGACCGTGAGATCGCCGAGCAGCTGGAACTGCACGCGGCCGCTCGTGGGGAGCGGCGACGGGAGGCCGCGCACGCTGGTGACCGCGAGGCGCGTGGTGGGGAACGAATCGGTCACGAGGAGCCGCGTGCGCACGTAGTTGTCGCGGCGTCCTTCGTCGCTCGTGAGCCCGCTCATGTTCACGTCGAACTGCGAAGCGCTCCGTACCACGGCGCCGGCCTTGTCGAGCGCGATGCTGCCGGTGATGGCGGCGGTTTCGCCCACCGCATCGTTGTCGAGCTCGCGTCCGAAGAGCCGCTCGCGCACGCGATACCGGGCGCGGCTGGCGTCGCCGGCCGTGACGTACCGGACGGCGATGTCCTGGGCGTCGGCATCGAGGAGGGCGAGAGCGGGAGCGGTGCCGGCGGAGACGGCGGCGGTGGCCGCGCGCGGAGACCAGGGTGACAGGCTCAGCGCGCCGACCACGGCGACACCGAGGACGGCGGTCGACGTGAATTGCAGGAGGGTCATGGTGGTGCTCCTTGCTCGAACGAAGGGCGGACGGGGAGTGGGTCGCGGTTCCGGCATCGGGACCATGATCCTGAGGGTGCCGGAAACCTCGCGCGGCACGTACCGTAGTGTACGCATCCCCCTCACCAGGTGCTGCCCGTGCTTTCTTCCCTGCTTCGCCTCGTCGCCCTCCGGCCCTTCCTCGGGATGGCCATCCTCGGCGTTCCCGTGATCGCCCTCATTGCCATCGGTCTCGTGGTGCTGCTGGCCTTCAAGGCCATCGTGGCCCTGATCATCCCCACGGTCGTGGTGGTGATCGCGATCTGGCTGATCCGCCGGCTGGCGCGCGCGTGAGGCGTTCGCGGCGGTTCCCGTTCCTGCTCGCCCCATGAGCGAAATCCAGGACGCCCTGTACGAGCGGCGGCAGGTGGGCTGGCTCATGATCCCGCTGGTGGCCTTGGGGCTGATCGCCGCGCTCGGGAGCGTGATGGCCGTGGGACAGGACATCCCGCTGTGGGTGTTTCCGGTCATCGGCGTGATCCCGCTGGTGGTGCTGGTGCTCTTTTCGTCGCTGCGCGTGCGGGTGACGTCGCGCGACGTGCACTGGGCATTCGGGCCGGGGTGGCCGAAGTGGCGCCTGGCGCTCGACGAGATCGAGTCCGTGGAGCCGGTACGGTATCCGTGGTGGTACGGCTACGGCATCCGGCTCACGCCGGAGGGGTGGCTCTACAACGTGTGGGGACGGTGGGCGGTGCGGATCCGGACCACCAGCGGGCGGATCGTGCGGGTCGGCACCGACGACCCCGACGGGCTCGCGGCGGCCGTGCAGCGGGCGCGCGCGCGCCGGCGGCGCTGACCGGGACGGACGGGCCGGCGCTGACACCGGACGGGGGCGCGGTGCCGACGGCCGACTGGAAAATGGCGCGTATCCGGGGAACGATCGACGGCGGTCCGGGATATGTCGAAGAGACACGGATGGCACGGCGTCGGGTGACGACGTGCGCCGTGGCGGCGGCCGGCGCGCGTCATCGCGCGTGGCGCCCGATGACCGTTTTTCCAGGATGGGCCTCATGACCGACGAATCGCGTACTCCCCCCGGCACTGCCGCCCCCGATCTGGCGGGTGTGCTCGTCCGGCTCGATGCCGCCCGCGGAGACCTGCTGGCGCTGCACCGCGTGCTTCTGCAGGCCGAACGGGTGCGTTACGAAAAGCTGTTCGGCCGCATCCAGGGCAACGGCGCGTTCCTGCAGCTCGCGCTGCACGATCCGTGGTTCACTTGGCTGCGCCCCATGATGCGGCTCGTGTCGGAGATCGATTCGCGGCTGCTCGATCGCGGGCAGCCGCCGGTGACCGCCGAGGAGGCGTCGCGCATGCTCGACGAGGCGCGCCGGCTGCTGCGTCCCGATGCCGAAGGCTCGGGGTTCCAGCAGGAGTTCCAGCAGTTGCTGCAGGACTCGCCCGAGGTGGCGGTGCTGCACCGGCAACTGGTGCAGGGGCGGGAGTAGGTCGCGGGCGCCGCTGGCGCAGCCGCTGGATGGATCGCGGGCCGGACGCGTGGATCACGCGTCCGGCCCGCATTCGCATGGTTCCGCTGAGTCAGCGCACGGAGAAGGCGAACTCGCCTCGGACCACGTGGCCGTCGCGGGCCATGGTGCGCCACGCCACGGTGTAGCGTCCACCGGGCAGTGTCGCGGGAATCGGCGCGACGATGGCGCCGTCTTCCGCGCGTTCGAGCGCCTGCACGGCCACGTCCTGCTTTGCGCCGTCGGTGATGGTGACCCTGGTGGCCGGGAGCTCCACGGCCTGCGAGAACCACAGGCGGACCGCCGTGGGCGCGGCGTCGACCGTGGCATCGGCCTTCGGATCGGAACGGTCGAGCTTGAGATGGAGCGGCAGCAGGATCGCAGCCGCCAGGAGCGACCAGTAGCGGCGTGTGGGGAGCATCGGGTGTATCTCCGTGATGGCGTCGTCGCGTATTCCTGAAAGATGTACGATGCGACGGCGTGGAACCAGTCCGCGCGGCATGAAACACCCGGGGCCGTCGCCCGCGCGACATGAAGACGCATCGGCTGCGCCCGCGCGATTGACAGCGCGGGCGTGCGGCCGCACCGTGCAGACATGACAGCACACGATTCGTCCGCGGCGTCACCGATCGGGGAGCCGCTCTCCATCGCGCTTCCGGCATGGGTCGGTGACGTGATCGACGTCGGCCGGCCGTACGTGGACGACCGCGATCGGGTGGCGCTTGCGATCCGCCTCGCGCACGAGAACGTGGAGTACGCCACCGGCGGTCCGTTCGGCGCGGCGATCTTCGAGGAGCAGAGCGGCCGGCTGGTGTCGGTGGGCGTGAACCTCGTGGCGCTGCGTTCGAACGCGGTGCTGCACGCCGAAATCATGGCGTTCATGTTCGCGCAGCGCGCGGCGGGATCGTTCACGCTCGCGTCGCCGCCGCTCGCGCGGGCGCACGTGCTCGCGACGTCATGCGCGCCGTGCGCGATGTGTCTCGGCGCGATCCACTGGAGCGGTGTGGCGCGCGTGCTGGTGGGCGCCACGCGCGAGGATGCGATGGCGGTGGGATTCGACGAAGGGCCGGTGTTCCCGGAGTCCATCGCGTATCTGGAGCGGAACGGCGTGACGTTCGTGGACGGGATCGAGCGCAACGCGGCGCGGGCGGTGCTGGAGCGCTACGTCGCGCTCGGACGCCCGGTGTACAACGCCTGACGACGGCGCCGCGGGACGCGTACGGCGTACGATCACCGCGGAGCCGTTCACGATCCCGCGATGCGCGTTCCCGCCGGTTTCCAGGTCACGCCGCCGTACCACTGGCGTCCCGTGAATCCGGGCCACGATTGTCCGAGCTGCCGGTCGAATGCGTTGTCGAGACCGAGCGAAAGCTCGAGGCCTGCGCCCACGGGCCGCGCGGCGCGCAGATCGAGGCGCGTGAAATCCGGTTGCGTGGAGAGCACGGTTCCGTCCTCCGCACGCTGCGTGGGCGTGACACCGGTGTGCACGAGCGTGGCCGACAGCCGCGCGCCGAGCACACGTCCCGCCGATGCGGACAGCCGTCCGGACCAGCGCGGCCGGCCGAGCAGCACGCGGCCGGTACGCAGGTCGCGTGCATCGAGATAACTGCCGCCGCCCTCGAGCCGCAGGCGTCCGGCGGTCACGCCGACCTCTCCTTCCACACCGCGCGTTTCGGCCCGCGCCACGTTGCCGTAGGTGAAGAGGCCGGCTGCGTTGCCTTCGACCGACTCGATGAAATCGCGCAACTGGTTGCCGTACACGCTGACGCGCCCGTACAGGCGATCCGCGGCGTATTCCACGTTGAGCTGGGCGCTCGTGGAGGTTTCCGGGCGGAGCTGCTCGTTGCCCTCCACCGCGTAGCCGGCCTGCGGATTGGAGAACGAGAGATAGAGCTCCTTGAAATCCGGCGCGCGGAACCCGCGTCCCACCGTGCCGCGGATGCTCACCGACTCCACCGGCCGCCAGAGGGCCGCGACACGCGGCGTGGCGTAGTTGCCCCACCGTTCGTTCCACGTGAAGCGGGCGCCGGGCGTGACGGCGAACCGGTTGCCGCCCACCGTCATCTGCGCGAACGGCTCCACGGCGTCGAACTCGCGGCGATGGCCGTCGATGCGATCGGCGACGATCGCTTCGCGCCGGATCTCGACGCCCGCGTCCACGATGGCGCGGTGCACGGGGCCGCTGTACGTGATCTCGAGCTCGGTGAGTACCTGGCGGTCCCGGTCGCCGTCGTTGTTCTGCGGCTGATCGAGCGTGCTGGAGCGGGCGAGGTGATCGAAGCGCGACCGGTACAGGAGAATGCCGCCCCGCCGCGCGCCGTGCTGCCAGGTGGCGCCGGCGCGCGCCGCCATCTGGTTGCGATCGGCGAAGCGGAACAGTTGCCCGATGCGATAGCGCTGCTGCTCGGTGAGGAACAGGCCGCCGGCCTCGACCTGCCACGTGTCGTTCGGACGCATGCGCAGTTGGGGGGTGGCTTCATACCGTTCGGCGAACGCGCCCGTGTTTCCCGGCACGCCGGGCGCGAGCTGCAGCGAGCGGTGCCCCGCGTCGAGGCCGGCATCCCAGCGCTCGGCGCCCCGGAGGAGCGAGCCGTTCACGTCGCGGCGGCCTCGGCTGCCGCCCACAGCCTGCAGCGAGACGTCGGTGCGTCCATGCGCCGGCCGCCGCGTGACGAGATTGATCACGCCGCCCATCGCGTCGGAGCCGTAGAGCGTGGACTGCGGGCCCTTGATCACTTCGATCCGCTCGAGGCTCGCCGTGGGAAGGCGCGAGAGATCGAGGTTGCCGTTGATGCGGCCCACGAGCGGCTGTCCGTCGAGCAGGATGAGCACGCGATTCGTGCCGAGTCCCTGCAACTGCACGCCGGCGCCGGCGGGGACGCCGCCTTCGAGCTGCACGCCGAGCTGCTCGGTGAGCACGCTGGCCACGTCGCTGGCACCGCTGCGCTCGATTTCGGCGCGCGATACGAGCTCGATGGGAACGACGGCATCGGCGAGCCGCTGTTCACGACGCGCCGCGGTGATGACGGTGGCATCGAGCTGGAGCGCGAGCGGCGTGAGGTCGATGCGGAGCGCGTCGCCTCCCATCCGGTCGATCGTGAGCCGGCGCGGCGCGAAGCCGAGGCGGCGCACATGCAGCGTGACGCGCGCGTCGGAGGCGAGGGCCAGATGGAACGTGCCGTCGGCCGCGCTCTGGGCGCGCAGCGAATCCGGCCCCGCGATCGCGGTGATCATGGCATCGGCCACGGGCGCGCCGGATCCGGCATCGCGCACGATGCCGTGAATGGCGGCGCGCGCGGGTGCGCCGGCCGCGGAACGGCTTTGAGCGTGGACGGTGATCGGCGACAGCGCCGAGGTTCCTGCAAGGAGGACGGCAATGAGCAGCGCGGCGGCGAGATGCACGGGCCGGCAGCGCGGAGTCAGACGGGTCACGAACGATCCGGAATCGGGGAAGGACGGTGTCGCCGCAGGGCGCCGGCCGTCTCACAGTTCGTCGTGAAAGACAGCGGATCGAGAGGGTGAGGACAACGCCGGAGTGATACGGGGGGTGATGTATCGGGGCTCCGTACAGTTACGGGGAAAGTGCGAGGGAGCGTCTCCTTCGGCTCCCTTCTTCACGCCTGGACGCGTGTCGCGTCCCCGCTGGCAGAGACCGTGCCATAGGCGCACTTTTCGGGATGTCCGAATCACGTCCCGATCCACGAATCACCCTGCGTCCGGCCGGTGCGGCGGACGTGGCGCTCATCCTGCGGTTCATCCGGGGCCTCGCGGACTACGAACGCCTCGCCCACGAGTGCGTGGCCACGGAGGAGCAGCTTCATGCCACGCTCTTCGGGGAGCGGCCATCGGCGGAGGTGGTGCTCGCGTTCGTGAACGACGAGCCGGCGGGGTTCGCGCTGTACTTTCACAACTACAGCACCTTTCTCGCGCAGCCGGGGTTGTACCTCGAAGACCTGTTCGTGGACCCCGCCTTCCGCGGACTCGGGGTGGGGCGGGCGCTGCTCACGCGCCTGGCGGCGATCGCCGAAGCCCGGGGGTGCGGACGGTTCGAGTGGTCGGTGCTGGACTGGAACACCGACGCGATCGGCTTCTACGAGAAGCTCGGCGCGCAGGGGATGGCGGACTGGACGGTGCACCGCGTCACGGGTGACGCGCTCACGCGACTCGCAGCGGAGGGACGGGCTCATGCAGGGTGAAGGCGATACATCGGCCATGTCGCGCCGTTCGGCGCTGCGGTGGCTGTCCGCGGCGGCGGTCGGCGCGATAACGCTGCCGCGCGCGGTGCAGGCGCTCGAACGGCTGGGGCAGGGCGCCGGCGCCGTGGCGCGTCCGCCGGTGGGCTTGCAGTTGTATACGGTGCGCGCGCTGATGGGGCGCGACGTGCCGGGCACGCTCGCGGCCGTGGCCGCGGCGGGTGTGCGCGAAGTGGAGTTCGCGGGCTACTTCGACCGGGAGCCGTCGGCGCTGCGCGCGCTGCTCACGCAGCATGGGCTCTCCGCGCCCGCGGCGCACGTCTCCATGCCGGCGGAGGATGCTGGCTGGACGCCGATGTTCGACGCCGCCGAGGCGCTGGGGCACCGCTGGCTCGTGATCCCGTGGGTGGGGAACGACGTGCGCGCGTCGCTCGACGGCTGGCGGCGGTTCGCCGACCGGCTCAACGAGGCGGGACGGCTTGCCGCGGCGCGCGGGCTGCGCATGGGCTATCACAACCACGACTTCGAGTTCGCCGTGACCGAGGGGCAGGTGGCGTACGACGTGTTCGTGGCGCGGCTCGACCCGGCGCTCGTGGATCTCGAGCTCGACGTGTACTGGACAGTGAAGGCGGGACACGATCCGAAGGCGCTGTTCGCGCGCTATCCCGGCCGGTTCCCCCTGTGGCACCTCAAGGACGCCGGGCCGGCGCCGGAGCGGACCATGGTGGATGTTGGCGCGGGCACGATCGACTTCGCGGGGCTGTTCGCGGTGGGCGACCAGGCCGGGCTTCGTCACGGCTTCATCGAGCACGACAACCCGAAGGATCCGCTCGCGAGCGTGCAGGCGAGCGCCGCGGCGCTGCAGCGGCTGCCGGCGTAGCGCGGAGGCGGCCGGCGCAAGGGAAGGGGCGGCGCTGGCGGGATCCGTCGCCAGTGCTCTACAATGTGGTACGTGCCGTTGCTCGCAAATGGCCGTCCCCGCCCGTCCTCCCTTCCACGCTCGCCCGGCGTCGGCCCGGCGACCAGCACGCGTCCGCATGCCGTTTTCGCAACCTCGCCCCACGTACGACGTGGCCATCGTCGGCTCAGGCGCCGGCGGTGCCATGGCCGCGTACATGCTCACCAAGGCCGGCGCCAACGTCGTCGTGCTCGAAGCCGGCCCCTGGTGGGACAACACCAAGGACTCGGCGATGCTCAAGATGCCGTACGATTCGCCGCGGCGCGGGCGGTCCACGCCGGAGCGGCCGTTCGGCGAGTGGGACGCCTGCCTTGGCGGCTGGGACGTGGACGGCGAGCCGTACACGGTGGCGCAGGGGTCGCAGTTCCGCTGGTGGCGCGCGCGCATGCTCGGCGGCCGCACGAACCACTGGGGGCGCATCTCGCTCCGCTTCGGCCCGGACGATTTCCGGCAGAAGTCCATCGACGGGCTGGGCGATGACTGGCCGATCGGCTACGACGATCTCGCGCCCTGGTACGACGAGGTGGACAAGCTCATCGGCATCTTCGGCAGCCGCGAGGGGCTTCACAATCATCCGGACGGCATCTTCCACGATGCGCCGGCGCCGCGCTGCTACGAGCGGGTGGTGATGGAGGCGTCGAAGCGCCAGGGAGTCACCTGCATTCCGGCGCGGCTGTCGATCATCACGAAGGCGCACGAAGGACGCGCGCCCTGTCACTACTGCGGACAGTGCAACCGCGGCTGCATGACGAACTCCAACTTCTCGGCGCCCAACGTGCTGCTCTTTCCCGCGCAGAAGACGGGCAAGCTCGAGATCCTCACGAACGCGATGGCCCGCGAAGTCACGGTGGGCAGCGACGGGCTCGCCACGGGCGTGAGCTACATCGACAAGAGCACCGGCATGGACGAGCACGTGCTCGCGCGCGTGGTGGTGCTCGCGGCGTCGAGCTGCGAGAGCACGCGCATCCTGCTCAACTCGAAGTCGTCGCACCACCCCAACGGCATCGCGAACCAGAGCGGCGTGGTGGGCAAGTATCTCAACGACACCACCGGCACCGACGTGGCGGGGTTTATCCCGACGCTCGCGTCCGCGCCCACGCACAACTGCGACGGCGTGGGCGGCGGCCATATCTACATGCCGTGGTGGCTGGACAACAAGAAGCTGGACTTCCCGCGCGGCTACCACATCGAGGTGTGGGGCGGGCGCGGTGCGCCAAGCTACGGGTTCATGGGCGGCATCCAGTCGTACCCCGACGGCGGCGGATACGGCGCGGCGCTCAAGGACAGCTATCGCAAGTACTGGGGCACCACGATCGGCTTCTCGGGACGCGGCGAGATGGTGCCCAACGCCAATACCTACTGCGAGCTCGATCCCGACGTGAAGGACCAGTTCGGCATTCCCGTGCTGCGCTTCCACTACAAGTGGAGCGACTACGAATACAACCAGGTCAAGCACATGCAGGAGACGTTCCGCACGCTCATCGCGTCGATGGGCGGCGAGGTGTTCTCGCCCATGCCCACGCGCGAGCAGGGGTACGGCATCTCCACGGGCGGGCAGATCATCCACGAAACGGGCACGGTGCGCATGGGCGCGAACGCCTCCACGTCGGCGCTCAACGCGCACTGCCAGGCGTGGGACTGCCGCAACGTGTTCGTGGCCGACGGCGGATCGTTCGTGAGCCAGGCCGACAAGAATCCCACCTGGACGATCATGGCGCTGGCCATGCGGGCCAGCCAGTACATCATGGACCAGCGCACGGCGGGAGCACTCTGATGGAACGACGCGACATGATCAAGCTCATGGCCGTGCTGCCGCTCGGCACATGGGCGCTGGCCGCCTGCGACGTGGAATCGGCGGGGCGGAAGGCCGCTTCGTCGGTAACCGGCGGCGCCACCGACGGCTTCACGCCGGAGTTCTTCAACGCGCTCGAATGGCGCACCGTGCGCGTGCTCGTGGACATCGTGATTCCGCGCGACGACCGGTCCGGAAGCGCGACCGACGCGGGCGTGCCCGAGTTCATGGACTTCATCCTCACGGAGTATCCCGGCAACCGCGCGCGCATGCGGAACGGGCTGGCGTGGCTGAACGGCGAGTCGCGGTCGCGCTACGGCGTGCCGTTCCCGGATCTCACCGACGAACAGCGCACGGCCATCGTGGAGAACATCGCGTGGCCGCGTCGCGCGAAGCCCGAGCACGCGGCCGGCGTGCAGTTCTTCAACGGGTTCCGGGATCTCACTGCCACGGGGTTCTGGAGCAGCCGCATGGGCGTGCAGGATCTCGAATATCGCGGCAACGTGCCCCAGACCACGTGGACCGGCTGCCCGGACGAGGTGCTCCGGCACATCGGCGTGTCGGCCTGACGCGCGTCGCAGACGCATTCAGCGTCCGCGGTCCATTCTCTCCGCTCTTCCTTCTCCGCTCAGCTTCCGATCTTCCATGACTGCATCCCGTCTCGGCATCGGCTTCATCGGCTCCGGTTTCAATACACGCTTCCACATGCAGGCCTTTCGCGGCGTGCGCGATGCCGACGTGCTCGGCGTGTGGAGCCCGAACGCAAGGAACGCCGCGTCGGCCGCGCAGTTCGCGCGCGAGCTCGACGTGGGGGACTGCCGGGCGTACAGGAGCATCACCGACATGGTGGCCGATCCGGCCATCGACGCGATCTGGATCAACGGCCCGAATCAGGCGCGCATCGAGAACGTGGAGGAGATCGTGGCCGCGATCCGGAGCGGCAAGGGGACGCTCCGCGGCATCGCCTGCGAAAAGCCGCTCGGGCGCACCGTGGCCGAAGCGAAGCACCTGCTCAAGCTCGTGGAGTCGGTGGGCGTCATGCACGGGTATCTCGAGAACCAGTATTTCTCGCCGCAGGTGGCGCGCGGCCACGAGCTGATCTGGGCGCGCGGAGCGGCTACCACGGGCCGGCCGTACCTCGCGCGCGCGGCGGAGGAGCACAGCGGGCCGCACATGCCGTGGTTCTGGAACGGCGCGCTGCAGGGCGGCGGCGTGCTCAACGACATGATGTGCCATTCGGTGCTCGTGGTGCGGCAACTGCTCACCGCGCCGGGCGAGCCGCTGTCCACGCTCGTGCCGAAGCGCATCACGGGGCACATCGCGTCGCTCAAGTGGTCGCGGCCCGCGTACGCGAAGCAGCTCAAGAAGTCGTCCGGGGTGGACTACACGCGCACGCCGTCGGAGGATTTCGCCAGCGTGACCGTGGAGTTCGAAGGGCCCGACGGCCGGATCGCGATCGGCGAGGCGACCACGAGCTGGAGCTACGTGGGTCCCGGGCTCAGGCTGTCGGCCGAACTGCTCGGCCCGGAGTACTCCATGCGCTGGAACACGCTCGAATCCGGGCTCGATCTCTTCTTCTCGCGCGCGGTGGCCGGCAAGGCGGGCGAGGACATCGTGGAGAAGCAGAACGCCGAGACCGGGCAGATGCCCGTGGTGGCCGACGAGGCGGTGGCGTACGGCTACGAGGCGGAGGACCGCCATTTCGTGCGCGCGTTCCTGGGGAAGGAGAAGCCCAGACTCACGTGGCACGATGGGTTCGAAGTAGTGCGGCTGCTCATGGCGGCGTACCAGAGCGCGGAGCAGGGGAAGACGCTCACGTTCCCCTCGCGCGGGCTGGAGAAGTTCGTGCCGGCCGTGGCGCGCGGGAAGTGGAAGCCGTAGCAGACGCAGGAACCGTACCGTACTCACCGGAGATCCCATGCGTGTGAATCACATCGTCATCGTGGCGTTCGTGATGTCGATGTTCCCGGTATCGGCGACATACAGTCAGCCGGTGCCGGCTCAGGCCGGTGTCACGTTCATGCGCGTGGACACCGCGCCGCGGCCGGCCGTGAACAGTTCCCATGACCAGGCTTCCCGGAGCCGGCGTTCGCCCGTGGTGAAAGGGTTGTGGGTTGGGGCCATAACCGGCGCGGCAGTCGGACTATTGGCATCGACATCGATCACAGCGGGATGCGATTTAGGCGATGCTAATTGCTCTCCGCTTGCACAACAGCTTCGTGTCCTTTCCTGGGGAACGGTCGTCGGTGGCACGCTGGGGAGCGTCGCGGGAGCGGGGATCGGCGGAATCGTGGCAGCAGTGCGCCGGTCCGGATCACCGACGCCTGCACCCGCACCAGCCTCTCCGCCGGACATGCTGCCGAACGCGGCCACGCCCTGACGGGGATCCTATACGTCCCCGATGCACGCGCCGCACGCCGGGAGGCGCTGGGAAGGCCGCCCCGGCGGGACGCCGAGATCGCCCGCCTGCGCGCGGCTGCCGCCCGGGAGAAGCAGATGCCTCGACAGGTGGCACTGAGTTTGGAACTGAAGCGCGTCGAGGCCGCCCGGGCCGCCGCACTGGCACGACTGTAACGAGGAAGCTGATGCCGATGAAGAAGCTCACCGCCGCCGACCCCGAGACGCGCTCGGTCGACTTCATCGCCGAGAACATCGAGCGGCTGAAGGCGTTGTTCCCAGAGCTGGTCACCGAAGGTTCGGACGGCGCAGCGGTGAACGTGGACGTGCTCAAAGCGTTGGTAGGCGACAAAACCGTCACCGACACCGACGAGAAGTACGGCCTCCACTGGCACGGCAAGCGCCGTGCGCGGCAGGTCGCGCTCACGCCCTCCACTGGCACGTTGCGGCCGTGCCCCGAAGACAGCGTGGACTGGGACACCACGCAGAATCTGATGATCGAGGGCGACAATCTGGAGGTGCTGAAGCTCCTGCAGAAGAGCTACGCGGGCAAGGTGAAGTTCATCTACATCGACCCGCCGTACAACACCGGCAAGGACTTCGTGTATCCGGACAACTTCCAGGACAACATCAGGAACTACCTCGAGCTGACCGGGCAGGTGGAAGGCGGGCGGAAGATCAGCAGCAACACGGAAGCCAGCGGGCGGTTTCATACCGACTGGCTGAATATGGTGTATCCACGACTCAAAGCGTCACGGTCGCTACTTCGTGCAGATGGTTTCATGTTCATCTCGATCAGCGACGGGGAGCAGCCTCGGCTTAGGGAAATGTGCGACGATATATTCGGCGAGGAGAACTTCGTCGCGCAGCTGGTCTGGATGAAGGGCAAGGAAGGCGGCAACGATAATGACGGATTTGGCCTTCATCACGACTACATTATTTGTTACGCACGTGCACTCGATGAAGCAGTGGCAACAATGGCCCTCGACGACAAGGATACCAGTAGGCACATAACATCACTCCCCGAAGCAAATCGCGTTGTTCCCGGTGAAGAGATCTATAAGAACGGCGAGCCGTTTCAGCTGATCAACCTGAGCAAGCAGAAAGACTATCGAGTTCGGATTTTGCTTGCTGATGGCTCCGTCATTGACTGGGACTCCTATTGTCCTCAGGCGACAGTTGACGAGTATGTCCGCATTGGCAAGCTTTTTGTCGGCGCTAGGGGCGTCCCCTATGTGAAATCGTTCCTCGCCGATGAGGCCGCTGGCAGCAAACCGAGTACCTTGGTTGATGCTCAGTACGGCACAACAAAAGCTGGAGGCATCCGCATCCGTGAGCTGTTCGGAGACGGGAAGCTCTTCAGTTATCCGAAGCCGCCGAGCTTGGTTCAGCGGCTACTGTCGGTGGCCTGTTCATCGAAGCAGCAGGATGCGGCGATTGCTCTGGACTTCTTCGCTGGCTCCGGAACTACCGGAGACGCCGTGATGGCCCAAAACGCTGCTGACGGCGGCAGTCGCCGCTACATCCTCGTCCAACTCCCGGAGCAGCTCGACCCGGACAAGAAGGACCAGAAGGTCGCCGCCGAGTTCTGCGACACGCTCGGCAAGCCTCGCAATATTGCCGAACTGACCAAGGAGCGCCTCCGCCGGGCCGGGCAACGCATAAGCAGCGAGCAGCGAGCAGCGAGCAGCGAGCAGCGAGCAGCGAGCAGCGAGCAGCGAAGTATGCAGTTCGAAGTGGGCGAAGCCGAAAAATCAAGTGGCCGGAGACTGGATGTTGGCTTCCGCGTCTTCAAGCTCGACTCCAGCAACATCCGTGCGTGGGAGCCGAACCGCGATGACCTCGATCAGACATTGTTCGATCACGCGGAGCACCTGGAGGTGGGCCGCACCGAGCAGGACATCCTCTACGAACTGCTGCTCAAGCTGGGTCTCGACCTCTGCGTGCCGATCGAAACCCGGACCATCGCCGGCAAGGCGGTGCACAGCGTCGGCGGCGGGGTGCTGCTGGCCTGCCTCGTCACGCAGATCTCCCGCGCCGAGGTGGAGCCGCTGGCGCAGGGCATCGTCGCCTGGCACAAGGCACTCGCCCCGGCGGGCGACACCACCTGCGTCTTCCGCGACAGCGCCTTCGCCGACGATGTGGCCAAGACCAACCTGGCGGCGATCCTGGAGCAGCATGGGATCGGGAAGGTGAGGAGTCTCTGATGGCGCCTGGCGAGGACGGGACACCGCGGTCGGGAGACCTGATTCTGTACCGGTCGGCCGAGGGCGCCGTGCGGGTGGAAGTCCTGTACGAATCCGAGACGTTCTGGCTCGATCAGCGCCGGATCGCCGACCTGTTCGGGGTGACCCTGCCGACCATAAGTCACCACCTGACAGCGATTTACGACTCCGGCGAGCTCCGCAGGGAGGCAACTCTTCGAAAAGTTCTAAGAGTTCAGACTGAAGGGCGCCGCGAGGTCAGGCGCGAGATCGAGTTCTACAACCTGGACGCCATCATCTCGGTCGGATACCGAGTGAACAGCAGCCAGGCCACCCAATTCCGGATCTGGGCGACGCAGACCCTTCGTGAGTTCGTGATCAAGGGGTTCGTGCTCGACGACGAGCGCCTCAAGCTCAACAAGCGCTTCGGCAAGGACTACTTCGACGAACTGCTCGAGCGGATCCGTGAGATCCGCGCCAGCGAACGGCGCTTCTATCTCAAGATCACCGACATCTACGAGCAGTGCAGCATTGACTACGACGCGCGTGCCGAGACGACCCAGGCCTTCTTCAAGGCCGTGCAGAACAAGCTGCACTGGGCGGTCACCGGCCAGACCGCGGCGGAGATCATCGCTGCCCGTGCCGATGCCACCCGGCCGACGATGGGACTCACGACGTGGAAGAATGCCCCCGACGGCAAGATCCTGAAGTCGGATGTCGGTGTGGCCAAGAACTACCTGATCGAAGGCGAGGTCAAGGAGCTGGAGCGAATCGTCGGGATGTATCTCGACTACGCCGAGAATCAGGCCGCTCGGCAGATTCCGATGAAGATGGCGGACTGGGCGGAGCGCCTCGATGCCTTCCTGCGCTTCAACGAATACGAGGTGCTCACCAACGCCGGATCGGTTTCGGCAGAGGTCGCGAAGCAGCTTGCCGAAGAGCAGTACGCACGGTTCCGGGTCACACAGGATCGCGCCTTCGAGAGCGATTTCGAAAAGGAAGCCAGGCGGATCGAAGCCAGGGCTGGGCGGCCCCGAAAGCCACGGTCCGGAGAGGAAGCATGAAGCTCCACTTCGAACCCAACCTCGACTACCAGCTCCAGGCCATCGAGGCAGTCTGCGACCTGTTCCGCGGGCAGGAGATCTGCCGCACGGAGTTCACCGTTACGCGTGACGTAGCGGACCCGCAGACCCGGCTGGCCTTTGCCGAGAGCGATCTCGGCGTGGGCAACCGCCTCACCCTGCTCGACGACGAGTTGCTGCAGAACCTCGCCGACATCCAGCTTCGCCATGGCCTGCCTCCATCCGGCACGCTCGCCTCGGGCGACTTCACCGTGGAGATGGAGACCGGCACCGGCAAGACCTACGTCTACCTGCGCACGATCTTCGAGCTGAACAAGCGCTACGGCTTCACCAAGTTCGTCATCGTGGTGCCGTCGGTGGCGATCAAGGAGGGCGTGTACAAGTCGCTGCAGATCACCGAGGAGCATTTCAGGGGCCTCTACGCCGGCGTGCCCTTCGACTACTTCCTCTACGACTCGGCCAGGCTCGGCCAGGTGCGCAACTTCGCCACCAGCGCCAGCATCCAGATCATGGTGGTCACCGTCGGAGCCATCAACAAGAAGGACGTCAACAATCTCTACAAGGACAGCGAGAAGACCGGCGGCGAGAAACCCATCGACCTGATCAAGGCCACCCGCCCCATCGTCATCGTGGACGAGCCGCAGAGCGTGGACGGCGGCCTCCAGGGTCAAGGCAAGGCCGCGCTCGACGCGATGAATCCGCTCTGCACGCTGCGCTATTCGGCCACCCACGTGGACAGGCACCACATGGTCTACCGACTGGATGCGGTGGATGCGTACGAGAAGCGGCTGGTGAAGCAGATCGAGGTGGCCTCGGCTACGGTCGAGGACGCGCACAACAAACCCTACGTGCGGCTGGTCTCGGTGAGCAACAAGCGGGGCTCCATCAGCGCGCGGGTCGAGCTGGGCATGCAGAGCGCGGCCGGCAGGGTGCGGCGACAGGAAATCACCGTGCAGGACGGGGACAACCTGGAGCAGACCACCGGCCGCACCCTCTACGCCGACTGCCGCATCGGTGAGATCCGCGTGGCGAAGGGCGACGAGTATCTGGAGCTGCGCGTGCCCGGCGGCGAGCAGTACCTGAGACCGGGACAGGCCTGGGGCGATGTGAACGCGTTGGCCGTGCAGCGCGAGATGATCCGTCGCACCATCCGCGAGCACCTGGACAAGGAGAAGCGACTGCGCCCGCAGGGCATCAAGGTACTGTCGCTGTTCTTCATCGACGAGGTGGCGAAGTACCGGTCGTACGACGCCGACGGCAATCCGGTGAAGGGCGACTACGCACGCCTCTTCGAGGAGGAGTACCGCCGCGCGGCGAACCTCCCCGACTACCGCACGCTGTTCCAGGAAGTGGACCTCACCCGCGCCGCCGAGGAGGTGCACAACGGCTACTTCTCCATCGACAGGAAGGGCGGCTGGACGGACACTGCCGAGAACAACCAGGCCAACCGCGACAACGCCGAGCGCGCCTACAACCTGATCATGAAGGACAAGGAGAAGCTGCTCGGCTTCGACACGCCGCTCAAGTTCATCTTCTCGCACTCGGCGCTCAGGGAGGGCTGGGACAACCCCAACGTCTTCCAGATCTGCACGCTGCGCGACATCCAGACCGAGCGCGAGCGGCGCCAGACCATCGGCCGCGGCCTGCGCCTGTGCGTCAACCAGCAGGGTGAACGCGTCCGCGGCTTCGAGGTCAACACGCTGACCGTGGTGGCGATGGAGCGCTACGAGCAGTTCGCCGAGAATCTGCAGAAGGAGATCGAGCAGGACACCGGCATCCGCTTCGGTGTCGTCGAGCCGCACCAGTTCGCCGGCATCACGGTCGCCCAGCCCGACGGCAGCACGGCGCCGCTCGGCGTGGAGCAGTCGAACGCGCTGTGGGAGCACCTGAAGGCGGCGGGCCACCTCGACGCCAGGGGCAACGTGCAGGATTCGCTCAGGCAGGCGCTGAACGACGGCACGCTGACCGTGCCCGAGCCCTTTGCCGCGCAGCTCGATCAGATCACCACCGTGCTCAGGAAGCTCGCAGGACGACTCAAGATCAGGAACGCCGACGAACGGCGTCAGGTGCGCACCCGTCAAGCGGTACTGCACAGCCCCGAGTTCAAGGCGCTGTGGGACCGCATCAAGCACAAGACAACCTACCGGGTGCAGTTCGACAACGAGAAGCTGATCGAGCGCTGTATCCGCGCCGTGCAGGAGGCGCCCGCGATTCCGAAGACACGCCTGCAGTGGCGCAAGGCGGACATTGCCATCGGCAAGGCGGGTGTGGAGGCCACCGAGCGGGAAGGCGCTGCAACGATGGTGCTCGACGAAGCCGATATCGACCTGCCCGATCTGCTGACCGATCTGCAGGACCGCACCCAGCTCACGCGCCGCAGCATCCAGCGCATCCTGAGCGGCAGCCGGCGGCTCGACGACTTCAAGCGCAACCCGCAGGCCTTCATCGAGCTCGTCGCCGAGGCCATCAACCGCTGCAAGCGGCTGGCGGTGGTGGACGGCATCAAGTACCAGCGCCTGGGCGACGAGCACTACTACGCGCAGGAGCTGTTCGAGCAGGAGGAGCTGACCGGCTACCTCAGGAACCTGCTGGACGCCACCAAGGCCGTCTACGAGCAGGTGGTTTACGACTCGGACACGGAACGCACGTTCGGCGATCAACTCGAGATGAACAGCGCCATCAAGGTGTACGCGAAGCTGCCGGGCTGGTTCACCGTGCCGACGCCACTGGGCCGCTACAACCCGGACTGGGCAGTGCTGGTGGTGAAGGACGGAGCGGAGCGGCTGTACTTCGTGGTGGAGACGAAGAGCGGGCTGTTCACGGACGATCTGCGGGACAGGGAACGGGCCAGGATCGAGTGCGGGAAGGCGCACTTCAGGGCGCTGGCGGTCAGTGAGGCGCCTGTGCGGTACATCGTCGCGCGGTCGGTGGAGGAGATCGTCGCGTAGCTGCGGGGGGGAGGGCTCCAGCCAGGGCTATTGGCGAACGGCTGCTTTCGCAATCATCAAGACAGGACGCGCGATGAAACGTCTCCCGCTGCGCACATGCGGTGCCATGGCACTTGCATGCGCCCTCGTTCCGCACACCGCGGATGCCTGTTCGCTGGTGCCGGTGTGGGGCATTCGCGATACCTCGCGGATCGCCTTCATCGGCACCCCGTACGCGGACACGGTGCGCGCGGGACCGGGGACAATGAACCCGGTGCTCGAGCCCGGGCATTTCGGCCGCGGACAGGCGCGTGAGATCTTCGGACAGCGCGTGCGCGTGGATCAGCTCGGCGCACAGGCCCGGCGCGCGCTGCCGGCCGGCGTGCGGGAGGTCGTGCTCGTGCCGTGGGATTACGCGGGCAGTTGCCGGCCGGTGCCCTGGAACGGCAGCGCGCGCTGGCTGGCCGATGCGCAGAGCGGGCTGTTCCGTGCGAGGCTCCGCGCCCGCGCCGACTGGGCCGATGGACTGCCCACCTTCGACATCGTCGGCACGCACATGCAGCCATATCCCGCCAGGGTCGATACCGTGAGCGCCGTGTCCCATGGGGTCGACCCGCTGCGACCCAGGCTCACGGCCGAAGCGCTGCTGCGCTTCTACGACATGGTGCCGCCGCCGAACAGTGTCCCCGACTCGATCGCCGCGCTGGCGTTCGCCCGGCAGATCCGGGCCGACTCCACCCTGCACGGCCGCTATCCGGCCGCCGAGTTCTACGCCGATGCCAGGGGCGAGATCGACCGCGCACGGCAAAACGGTCTTCGGATCCCGGTCGCCGGTACGTTCCGCATCGAAGCCGTCATGGACAGCGGACCCCCGCGTACCTTCTTCCTTCGCACCAACGCACGCATCACCACCCTGCAGCTGTCGATGCGTGGTGAACCCGACACTTCGCTCGTCCCGCCCGTTCCCGAAGGCTACTCCGTGCTTGCGTCGGCCGCGCCCACGCTCGACCGGCTCGCCCCGAGCTGCAACCGGGGACCGGGCGGCGTGTTCGGCTATATGGACCTCGCGTGGCATCCGCCGGTTCCGGAAGACGGCACCGGCCAGTGGATCGCCGGCCTCGATGGACGGTTCTTCGAGCGCATGCTCTCGCCGGAGGAACTGGAGGCGCTGCGGCAGTACCGGATCACTGCCTCGCGGGCGCACAGGGATTCCATACAGGCCCGGAATGACTCGCTGGCTGCGCGTGGCGAGACGCCGGAACCATCTCCGTACCTTTTCGTTCCCTATCGCCCTCTGCGCGTGACGCAGGACGACTCCGGTCCCATGCGTATCGACGGCACGATGACACTCAGCGGCCTGGGCGCGATTCCCGTTCGCGCCGAGCGCATCTCACATGATGTCATGCCATGTGGCTACTAGATGCTCGGAGAATTGCCGTTGCGCGCCGCCGTGATCTGCGCCACGCCGCCTGTCCGGCGGACTTCCTGAAAAAGCGGTACCATGGGCGCTGACCAGCGGGCATCGGGGGTTCGCGGGAGACAACGGCATGTGGTCACCGCACCGGATCCAGCGGCCGCGCATTGACGCCCAGCGCCGCGAGCCGTGCCATGTGCGTCTCGAGCCGCTGCCGGAAGTACGAAAAATCCTTGCGCGCCGCCGGCGTCCACACCACCTCGGCCAGCGCCGCGAGCCGCGGGAAGGCCATGTACTCCACGTTGCGCGGGGACCGTATGTACTCGGTCCAGAGCTGCCCCTGGGCGCCGAGCACGTGGCGGGCCTGCGCGGCGTCGAGCTCCGCGGGCACGGGCTCGAACGCGTACACCGTGTCGAGGGGCAGGAAGCCGCCGAAGGCGAGCGGCTCATTGGCCCGGTCACGCGACTGGTAGTAGTCGAGGTAGGTGTGCGACGTGGGCGCCATCACCACGTCGTGCCCGGCCCGCGCGGCCGCGATGCCGCCCGCCATGCCACGCCACGACATCACGGTGGCGTTGGGCGCGAGCCCGCCTTCGAGGATCTCGTCCCATCCCACGAGCCGGCGTCCGCGCTCGGTGAGGAAGGTGTCCATGCGGCGGATGAACCAGCTCTGCAGCGCGTGTTCGTCGGCGGCGCCGAGCTCCCGCATGCGCGCCTGCACGCGCGGGCTCGCCTTCCACTGGTTCTTCACGGCCTCGTCGCCGCCGATGTGGATGAACGGGCCGGGGAACAGCTCCATCACTTCGGTGAGCACGTCCTGCAGGAAGGCGATCGTGGATTCTTCCACGTTGAAGATCACTTCGCTCACGCCCCACACGTCGAGCGGCACGTGACGGCTGTCCGGGAATACGCCGAGCTCGGGATAGGCGCTGATCGCGGCCTGCGCGTGTCCGGGCATCTCGATCTCGGGGACGATCGTGATGTGCCGCTCGGCGGCATAGGCCACCACCTCGCGGATATCGTCCTGCGTGTACCAGCCGCAGTGCCGCGCGCCGTCGAACACGCGCTTCGCGGTATCGGTGATGAACGGGCCGATCAGCGTGCGCGCACGGCAGCCTCCGATTTCCGTGAGCTTCGGATACTTCCGGATCTGGATGCGCCATCCCTGGTCTTCGGTGAGGTGCCAGTGGAAGGTGTTCAGCTTGTGCAGCGCCATGAGATCGAGGTGGCGCTTCACGTAGTCCACGGGCATGAAGTGCCGCGCGACGTCGAGGTGCGAGCCGCGCCACGTGAAGCGCGGACGATCCGTGATGTGCACGGCGGGAATCGTCCATCGGGCGCCGGTCGTTGGCGCCTCGCGGAACACGGCGGCCGGGAGCAATTGCCGGAGCGACTGCACGCCGTAGAAAAGCCCGGGCGCGTGCGCGGCGCGCACGTGCACCAGCGTGGGCGTCACCTCGAGCACGTAGCCTTCATGGCCAAGCGAGTCGAGTGAGGCGTCGCGCGAGAGCACGATGCCGTCGCGGGCGGCGCGCGCATCGGCCACCTGCACGCGCAGGGCGAAGCCGGTGCCGGGCGCGAGGTCGCGCGCCAGCCGGTGGCCGAGCATGGAGTCGGACGCGCTCACCGTGATGCGGGTGGCGGCGGTGAGCGTGAACTCGCCAGTGCGCGGCTCGAGGTGCACGGGGCGCGGGATGATGGCGTAGCGCGCGGCGTCGGGCTGTCCGGCCGCGCCGGTTGGCTGCGCGAGCGCCGGCACGGCGGGCACGAGGTGCAGCGCGAGCAGCAGCCCCGCGAGCATCGGAGATAACAGGCGTCGACGAATGGGAAGCGGAGTCATGCGGAGTTCCGGTTGACGTCAGGAAGCTGCGGGCTGCGCGGACGACCAGGCGCGCACGGCGGAGACGACGGCCGCGAACACCGGGGGATCCGTGGCGCGGGCGTGCACGGCGTGGAGATGCGTGTCGTCGAGCAGGGTGTGCACGTTGTCGGCTCGCACGCCGCCGCCGGCCATGATGGTGAGCGCCGAACCGGCGCGTTCCTGCAGGCGGCGGAGCGTGGCCGCGCCATCCACGGCGCGCGCATGCGCGCCGGAAGTCAGCACCCCGTGTACGCCGAGTGCGCGCAGCGTATCGAGCGCGGCGTCCTGATCGGGCACGGCGTCGAAGGCGCGGTGGAACACCACCGGCGCGCCCTCAGCGGCCGCGACCAGCGTGGCCGTGGTACCGGCATCCACGGTGCCGTCCTGGTGGAGCGCGCCGAACACCACGCCGCGCGCGCCGGCCCGGATGCTGTGCGTGATGTCGCGCGCCATCACGGGGCGCCAGGCGTCGTCGATCACGAAACCGTCGTCGTGCGGGCGGATCATCACGTGCACGGGCACGAACACGGCGGCCACACACGCCTCCACGAGCGCGAGGCTCGGCGTGGTGCCGCCGTTGCCGGGGCCGCACAGTTCCAGCCGGTCCGCGCCGGCGGCCGCGGCGGCGCGGGCCTGTGCGACACTCGCCACGCACGCTTCCACCAGCACGGAGTGCATCAGACGGGCGTGCGGGGCGGCGTGGTCCGTGACCGGAAGCGCACGAGGAAGAGCACGAGCACGATCGCGGCCATGACGGCGGGCACCTGCCAGATCCGTGTCCAGTCGTGTCCGTCGCCGACCCGGTTCGCTTCCACGATCCGCCCCGCGCTCAGGGCGCCGATGAAGTTGCCCAGGCCGAGCGTGACGAAGGCCAGGAACCCCTGGGCGGACGCGCGGATGGCGCGCGGCGCCTGCTGGTCCACGTAGATCTGCCCGGTCACGAAGAAAAAGTCGTAGCACACACCGTGCAGCAGGATGCCGATGTAGAGGAGCGCGAGCCCCGACCCGGCGTCGCCGTATGCGAACGCGAGATAGCGCAACGACCACGCGGCCATGCCGATGAGCAGGATGCGCTTCACGCCGAACTTCGCCAGGAACCACGGCAGCATGAGCAGGAACGCGATCTCGGACATCTGGCCGAGCGTCTGCATCGCGGCCGGCCTGGAGACGCCGAGCTCGTTGAGGAAGGGATTGGTGAAGGCGTAGTAGAACTGCAGCGGAATGCAGAGCAGGAACGAGCCGATCACGAACATCCGGAACGACTGGTCGCGCATGAGCCCGAGCGCGTCGAGCCCGAGCACGTCGCGCGCGGTGACGGTGCGGCCGGCGGCGTGCGGCGGCGTATGCGGGAGCATCATGCAGAACACGCCGAGCACGAGCGAGGCGCCGGCGGCGATGCGCATGGGAAGCGCGGTGGACTCCACGCCGAGCCAGCCGATGAGGAGGCCGGCCACGATCCATCCGATGGTGCCGAGCACGCGCACGCGCGGGAAGTCGCGCGCGGCGTCGGGGAGGTGATCGAAGGAGATCGAGTTGCTGAGCGCGAGCGTGGGCATGAAGCAGAGCGCGTACGCGAGCAGCAATCCGTAGAACGCGCCGAAGGACTGCTGCGTGGATGCCAGCCAGAGGAAGATGCCGCCGGCCACGTGCAGCACGGCGAGCACGCGTTGCGTGGGGAAGAACCGGTCGGCGACCATGCCCACGAAGAACGGCGACACGATGGCGGCCACGGCGTTCGCGCCGTAGGCGAGCCCGATCTGTCCGCCGTCGAAGCCGAGCTCGGTGCCGAGCCACGTGCCCATGGTCACGGCCCACGCGCCCCACACGAAGTACTGCAGGAACATCAGGATGGACAGCTTGACGCGCGGCGCGGCAACGGGGGCGCCAGAAGCCGAGGAGGTCACGGCAGAACCTTGATGCGGATGTTGCGGAAGCCCACGCGATCACCATGGTCCTGGATGCCGATGTGCCCGCGCTTCGCCCGTCCGTACGGAGGCCAGGCCGAGAACTTGCTGTTCTTCACGCGCTCTTCCCAGTCGGGGGACCAGAGCTCGTACTGCGCGGTGCGCGTGCCGTTGAGCCAGTGTTCCACCTTCGCGCCGTCCACCACGATGCGGCCGGCGTTCCATTCGCCCACCGGCTTCGTGACGCCTTCCGGGGCGGGGTACAGACCATACGCGGCGCCGGCGGCGGTGAGCCGCGACTGGCCGTCACGGTGCACGGCGTCGTCGAGCACCTGGTATTCCGGCGCGCTATGGTACGTGACCTCGACGTCGGGATCGATGCGGTAGAACACGCCGCTGTTGCCGCCGCGCTCCACGCGCCATTCGAACTCGAGCTCGAAGTTCTCGTACTGGTCCACGGTGACGAGATCGCCGCCTCGGCCGGTGCGGGTGAGCACGCCGTCCACCACTTCCCAACTGCCCGGGAGCTGGCCGGGCGTGCGGTGCCCCTGCCATCCGTTGAGGGTGCGTCCATCGAACAGCGCGCGCCATTCCTGCGCGTCATCGGAGGCCATTGCGGTATCGGGGGTGGCGGAGGAATCGGCCTGGGCATTGCGCGTCTGGCAGGCCGCGCCGGCCGCGAGCAGGACACAGAGGGCGGCGCCGCGGGCGCGCGCCGGCAGGAAGGCAGGGAAGACGGTCATGGGCGGGGGAAGCATGAGGGGGAGACGTCCTCGCGCGAACGTAGCGCACCGCGCGGCCCGCCTCAAGCGAGGCGGCGTGCGAGGTCGTGTACGTGCGCCGGGGCGCCGCATCGCCCGCGTCGAACGGCGCGCCGCGCGATTCGTCCCGTCCCGTCGCGGAGGCGCCATGCATCGCGCTATCCTTCCCGTCTCCCCATCCCGCATGGACCATTCCCCCGGCTTTCTCGCCCACGTGGCCGCCCGTCGCCCCGGCGTCACCGAACTGTCCGTGCACGACGCGCGGCGCGCGATGGCCGACCTGCCGTCGGCGCGCCTTTTCGACGTGCGCGAGGACCACGAGTGGAACGCCGGCCACGCGGCGGATGCCGAGCATCTCGCGCGCGGAATCCTCGAGCGGGACATCGAACAGCGGGTTCCGGATCCGTCCACGCCGCTCTTCCTGTACTGCGGCGGCGGCTACCGCTCGGTGCTGGCGGCCGCCACGCTCCGGGAGATGGGGTATACCCATGTGGTTTCCATCGAAGGGGGCTGGCGCGCGTGGGAAGCCGCCGGCGCCCCCGTGACCCGCCCCGGCGCGGAGGAGCAGTCATGAGGTTCCCGATGTCGATGCGTCCGGTCCGGCTAATCGCGGCCGCGGCCCTGCTCGCCGGCATGCCGGCGGCGGGTCACGCCCAGGGCGAGCTGGCCGCGGACGATCCGCGCCGCGCCGAAATCCTGTCGGTGGTGACGCGGCTCTTCGACGGCATGCGCACCAGCGACAGCGCCATGGTGCGCACGCTCTTCCACCCCGACGTGCAGATGCTCACCACGCAGGTCCAGAACGGACAGGCGGCGGTGCGCCGCGATTCGCTCGCCACGTTCCTCCGCAGCATCGGGACCACGCGGCCGGAGGCGATCGACGAGCGGCTCAAGAACGAGCGCGTGTTCCTCGACGGCACGCTGGCCGTGGTGTGGACCGACTACGACCTGTTCGTGGGTACCCGCTTCCTCCACTGCGGCGTGGACGCGTTCCAGCTCGCGCGTGTGGGCGACCGGTGGCTGATCGTCTCCCTGGCCGACACGCGGCGGCGCGAAGGGTGTTCGCCGCCATCTGACTATTGACGGAATCGCACTTCGGCCACAGGATAGCGTGACGTTCGGACCCGCCGGTGTTCCTTCACCCCCTCCTTTCCAGGAGCATGCGCGATGATGACGCTTCTCGTGACCGCACTGATCGGCCTGATCGCGGGTGCGCTGGCCAAGGCCATCATGCCGGGTCGTGATCCGGGCGGATTGTTCCTGACCATGCTCCTCGGCATCGCTGGGGCGCTCGTGGGCACCTGGATCGGGCGGATGCTCGGCGTCTACGGCCCCGACAGCAATGCCGGCTTCGTGGCCGGCGTGCTCGGGGCCGTGCTCATTCTCTTCGTCTACCGGCGATTCCGGTCCGCCGCCTGACGAATCCCTTGCGGCCGGCTTTCCCGTTCCCGTCGTGACCGACCCTCGTTACCCCATCGGCCGGTTCGAGAAGCCGGACCAGGTTTCCCCTCAGGAGCGCGCGGCGTTCGCAGCGCGCATCCAGCGGTTGCCAGCGCAGCTCACGGCCGCCGTGGACGGATTCGACGACGCCCAGCTCGACACGCCGTATCGCGACGGCGGCTGGACGGTGCGCCAGGTCGTGCATCACGTGGGCGACAGCCACCTCAACGCACTCTCGCGTTTCAAGCTCGGCCTCACCGAGGAGCGGCCCGTCATCCGGCCGTACGACGAAGACGCGTGGGTTCGCACGGCCGACGGGGCCGGCGCCGACGTGCCGGCCGCGCTGGCGTTCGTGCACGCGCTGCATCACCGCTTCGGGGCCGTGGCCGCCTCGCTCGACGACACCACGGCGGCCCGCGTGATCGTGCATCCGGAGAGCGGTGAACACCGGCTCGACCAGCTCCTGGCCATGTACGCGTGGCACGGCGACCATCACGTCGCGCACATCACGGCACTGCGGGCGCAGCGAGGCTGGTAAACGGCTGGCAGCTGGACGGACGCGACCGGCCGCAGCTCCCGCTACGGCCGGCCGTCCACCAGTGTGCCGCGATCGCCCACGGCGGTCACGGTGCCGTTCGCGGCGCTGCTCCCGGTCACGCCGAACAGATAGACCTGCGTGCCCGCGTCGATCACGCGCCAGCGGTCGCCGTCGTAGCGGAGCACCGTGCCGCTGTCGCCCACGGCGTACACTTCCGTGGGGCTCCGCCCCCACAAGCCGCGCAGATCGCGCGTGGTGGGCGACGGCATGGACGTGGCACGCTGCCCGTCCCAGCGGAGCAGCGTGCCGCGATCACCGGCCAGGAACACGTCGTGCGGCGACGTGCCCCACACCGCCCGCAGGATCACCGTGGCCGGCGTGGGTTCGGTGCGCCAGCGCTCGCCGTCGTACCGGAGCAGGAGCCCGGTATCGCCCACCGCGAACAGCGTGGACGCGTCGAGCCCCCACACCGCGCGCAGGAAGCGCTGCGTGCCGCTGGCCTGCGGCACCCACCCCGTGCCCGACGACCGCAGGATGCGCCCTTCCTGCCCCACGATCACGTGCTCGTTGGGCCCCGTGCTCCAGACGCTCCGGAGCAGGACCGGCGTGCGTTCCCCTTCCACGCGCCACGCGGCGCCATCGTAGCGGAGAATCGCGCCCGTATCGCCCACGGCCACGATGTCGTTCGGGCTGCTGCCGCTGATGCCGTAGAGATCGTTCACCGCGGGCACGTCCACCCACGCGAAGCCGCTCGACGAACGGCGCCCCACGGCCCCGCCGAGCCCCACCACCCAGACGGGCTCGTCGCCCGCGGCTTGCGGAGGCTGCCACGCGGAGAGGAGCAGGGCATCGAGCAGTTCCACGGCGGGCCGCGATCCACCGTTGGTGCGGAGGATCGCATTGTACCACCCCGCCATGCGCACGCCGCCGCCGTCCACGCTCGACGGCCCCACGGCGCGGAGGTTCTGTCCGGATCCGATCCCGATGGAGGTCCACGCGGCACCGTCGAACCGCCAGAAGGCGCCGTTGTTCCCCACCGCGTACACCTCCTGCGCGCTGCGTCCCCAGACGCCGAACAGGTTCACCGGCTCCGGCGTGCTCATGAGCCGCCAGTCGTCGCCGTCCCAGCGGAGCACGGCGCCCTGCGTGCCCACCACGAACACCGCGTTCGGTGCCGCGGCCCATACGCCCAGCAGCAGCATGCCGGTGGGCGTGTCCACCGCTTCCCAGGCCAGTCCGCGGTAGCGCAGGATGGTGCCGTTGTTTCCCACGGCCCAGAGGTCGTCGCGGCTGGTGCCGCCGATCCCCCACAGCTCGTCGTTGGTGGGCGTCCCCTGCACGCTCCAGAGCGTGCCGTCCCAGCGTGCGATGAATCCGTTGTCGCCGCTCGCGTAGACCTCGTTCTCCGACAGCCCCCACACACTGAGCATGGTGCGGGACATGATCGGCGGCAGTATGGTCCATGTGGTGCCGTTGCCGCGCATGAGCAGTCCACCCGATCCCACGGCCCAGAGATCGGTGGGGCTCGCGCCCCAGATGCTGACGATGATCTCCTCGGTGGGCACGGGGATGCGCATCCAGGGCCCGCCGTTCACCGACTTGAGGAGCGTGCCCGTGGTGCCGCCGGCCCACGCGGTGCCCGCGCCGTCGTCCCAGAGCGCGAGCAGCGACGCGTCGCTGTACCCTTCCCGGATCACCTCCCACTGCTGGGCGCCCGGCGTGAGCATGGTGACGCCCACGGTGATCGTGACGCGGAGCGGTTCCACGGTCACGGAGATCCGGGCGCTGCCGGGCGCGAGCGCGGTCACGGCGCCGGAGGCGTTCACCGTGGCCACTGACGGCGCGTCCGTTTCCCACGTGGCCGTGTACTGCGGCACCACGAGGCCGAGGCTGTCCCGCACGTCGAGCACGAGCTGCCGGGTCTGGCCGGGCTGCAGGAACGTGGACGCGGGAATGATCGTCACGCTCGCCACCGTGGTGCCCACGGGCGGCGCCACGGGGGGATCCGTATCGCAGCCGAGTGCCAACAGAACCAGCAGGGCGGCGGGTGCCGCCGCCCGCGTGCGAAAATTGTCGACCGTCATGTGGGGGGAGCCTACGAGGTGGACGGACGACTGGCAACGGGGGGCGGAACATGCGGTCGTTCGCGGTCTCGCGCCGGGGCGCGTCCGCGTATCTTCTCCCCCATGGCCGCGGGAGTCCGCCGGCTGTCGATACCCCGCGTCGCTCCTTTCTGCTCCGAGGCGTTGCATGCCCGTCCGCCATCGCGCGTTCCGTCCGGCCGCCCTTTCGACGTTCGCGGTCCTCGCGTTCGCCGCCCTCGTCCATGCGGTTCCCGTCGCCGCCCAGCCGGCCGCGGAGGTGTTCCTCGTGCCGATCGCGAACACCGCCGGGAGCTGGCGCGTGGGCGTGCCGGCCAACGTGTCGCGGCACGACGGCTACGACAACCAGCCCGCCTTCGCGGCCGACGGACGCGCGCTGTTCTACACGCGCGTGAGCGACGGGCAGGCCGACATCTGGCGGAGCGACTTCGGCACGGGGCGCACGGCGCCGGTGCGCGTCACCGCCGAAAGCGAATACTCGGCGTGGCCGACGCCGGACGGCGATGCGCTCACCGTGGTGCGCGTGGAAGCCGACTCCACGCAGCGTCTCTGGCGCCTGCCGCTGGGTGACGGCGCGCCCACGCTGCTCGTGCCCGACGTCAAGCCGGTGGGCTATTTCGCGTTTCCCACCGATAGCACCATCGCCATGTTCGTGCTCGGCTCGCCCGCCACGCTGCAAGTGGCCACGATCGGCCGGCCTGGCGCGCGCACGCATGCCGTGAACATCGGACGGTCACTGCACCGCATCCCCGGCACGTCGCACGTGAGCTTCGTGCAGAAGGGCGGAGACCGGTGGTACATCGTGCGGCTCGATCCGGCGAGCGGACGGCAGGATACGCTCACGGCCACCCGTCCGCGCCGCGAGGACTACGCCTGGCTCGATTCCACCACGCTCGTGATGGGCGACGGCGCCGCGCTCTACACGTACGCGCTCGGCGATACGGCATGGACGCCGCTCGGCGATTTCGCGTTCGCGGGACTCAGCGACATCACGCGGCTGGCGGTGAGCCGCCCCGCGAACGCGCGCGCCGCGCAGTGGCTCGCCGTGACCGCGATGCCGCGTCCTCGCGCGGAGACGCCCGCCGTCGCGGTGGCGCCGGTGGTGCGCGCCGAGGACGTGAAGCGCGACATCTTCATTCTCGCGGCCGATTCCATGGAAGGGCGGGGCACCGGCACGCGCGGCGGTGATCGTGCCGCCCGCTGGCTCGCCGGCGAGTTCGCGCGCGCCGGCCTGCAGCCGGCCGGCGATTCGGCCACGTTCCTGCAGCGCGTGCCGCTCATGCGGGTGCCGGCGCTCGCGGCCGGCGCGCCCAGCCGCGCGCGCGGCGTGGAAAGCTGGGCCGCGTGGGATACGCTCGGCGCGGAGCAGCGTCTCACGGCCGCGAACGTGGTGGGGATCATTGCCGGCGCCGACCCCGCGCGCCGCGACGAGGTGGTGCTCGTGACCGCGCACTACGATCACATCGGGATCGGCCGCCCGGTGAACGGCGATTCCATCAACAACGGCGCGGACGACGACGCCTCGGGCACGGTGGGGCTGCTCGAGCTCGCGCGGCAGATGGCGCGCGGCCCCGCGCCCGCGCGCACGATCGTGTTCGCGGCCGTGACCGGCGAAGAGGTGGGGCTCATCGGCACGCGGTGGTACATCAACCACCCCGTGCGTCCGCTCGAGCGCACGGTCGCGAATCTCAACCTCGAGATGATCGGGCGTCCGGACACGCTCACCGGCGGGGCGGGAACGGCGTGGCTGACCGGCTACGAACGCAGCACGTTCGGCGATCTGCTGGCCGCGGCGGGGGTGCCGATCGTGGCCGATCCGCGTCCGGCCCAGCGCTTCTTCGAGCGCAGCGACAACATCGACTTCGCGCGGCGCGGCATTCCGGCGCACACGCTCTCCACGTTCAACCTGCACACGGACTATCACACGGTGCACGACGGGCCGGAAACGATCGACACCGGGCACATGGCGCGCGTGATCGATGCGGCGCTGGTCGCGCTCCGCACGCTGGCGAACGCCCCCGAGGTGCCGCAGTGGCACCCCGGAGGCCGTCCGTAACGCGCGCTGTTACAGCTGTTGCAGCAGCGCCGTTACGGCTTGATCAGCGCCTGCACCGCGGCCGGGATCGCGAACGCGTCGTCGGTCACTGTGTTGAACGTGATGTCGCGGAACGTCATCACGACGTCCTGTCCCGCCTGCGACTGGGAGAGCTTCGTGGGGAGCTTCACGCTGCCGAACTGCTTGTAGTCGGACAGCACGGCGTTCACCTCGACGTCGCCCATCGGCGTCGGGGTCACGCTCTGCGACCCGATGCGGAGCCCCGTGGCCACGGAGAAGTATTCCATGCTCGGACGTCCCGTCTTGCGCACCATCTTCACCTTGTAGGCCTCTTCGCCGGCGTACTGCGTCTTCTCCATCACTTCCATGCTGGTGAAGCGCTCCGGATCGTAGACGCCGAAGCTTTCGCTGAAGCTCGCCGATTCCTTGCGGTTGGCGAGTTCCTCGCCTTCGGCGAGGCGCGGGCCGGTCATGGGGTTGTCGTCCCACCCGACCTCGCCGTTGAACCCCTGCTGCATCTCGCCCAGGCCGGGGATGGTCATCTTCATGGCCATCTTGTTGGGCTTGGCGATCGCGAGCTGCAGCTCCGCGGACATGCCCATGGCGGTGAGTTCGAGCGTGCCCTTCTGCTGGACGGAGGAGATCGCCGCGATGGCATCGCGTCCGCCGACGGCCTGCACGTGCCGGTCGAGCACCTCCTGGGCCGACGGGAGCGCCTGGGCGCCGAGGGCGGCGGGGAGTGTGATGGCGGTCACCGTGAACGCGACGGCGAGGGCGCGTGAAAGCTGCTTCATGAGTCCTGCTCCGGGAGAAAGGGGTGCGCGGCTGCCCGAAGCGTCCGCGCATCGGCGGTGCGTGCCGAATGCCACGCACCGGGACATGATACCCTACGGCGTGGGACGAGGTGCGGTTCCAGCAGGCGGCGGCGCCGTGGCGGCCCAGCGGAGGGCGGCGTCGAGCGCCGGGTCGTGCCCCGCGCGCAGCGCCTCGGTGGTGAGACGGACGGGCAGGTCGGGGGTCACGCCGTCTCCCTCCATGCGCGCCCCGGACGGGGAGAGGAAGTCGGCGATCGCGTGATAGAGAATGTCGCCGTTCGGGAGGCGTTCCGCCACGGCGGGGAGCGCCTGCCCGGCCGTGCGGCTTCCCACGACGTGCGCCCGGGAGAGGGCCTGGAGCCCGCCGGCGAAGATCTCGCTGGTGCTGATCGACAGCTCGTCCACCACGATCGCGAGCGGCCCGGCGAACGGCGTCACGCGCTCGTTGGCCGTGTTCACGCGCCGCGGGTTGATGGTGAACTTGAGCTCCTGCGCGCGCGTCTTCATGATGCCCACGGGCACGGTGGTGTCCACGAAATGGCCCGCGAAGCCCATCGCCATGCCGCCCACGCCGCCGAAGTTGCCGCGGATGTCGAGGATGATGGCGTCGCTGCCGCGGAGCGAGTCCATGGCCACGTCGAACTCGCGGGCGAGCACGGGCATCCAGATGTTGAACCGGATCACGCCGATGCGGCGGCCGCCGGCCACGCGCCGCTCCCAGTCGAGGTGCGCGAGCTGCGGCGGCAGGTTGCCGTACTTGACGCTCGTGCCGCGCAGGGCCGTGCGCTCGAGCGTGAGGGGACGGACCCGCCGGGCTTCGTCCACGAACGTCACGGTCACGGAGCTCCCGGGCGCGCCCCGGAGCCCGCCCTCGGTGAGGCTGTAGGCCGAGAGCGCCACGCGCCGCGGGTCGAGCGTGGCGGGGAGGCGGCGGAGCTGCGCCGTGACGGAATCCGCGCCGATCTGCCGGAGCAGCCAGCCGGCCCGCACGCCGGCGCGCGCGGCCGGCCCTTCCGGCTCCACGTGGGTCACCACGACCTCGCCGTCGAGCCAGCGGGTGGTCAGGCCGATCTGTCCGTCCCGCGCCGCGTCGGGGTTCCGGCTCGCGCCGGCGGCCACGTCGCTCACCTCCTGCGGGATGATCGCGAAGTGCGACTGGCCGAGGGCGTCGATCATCTGCTGCAGGATGTTGCGCAGCGCCCGTTGGGAGCCCACGACCTCGGCCCGGGGGCGCAGGGAGTCCCGGATCCCCCGCCAGTCCACGCCGTTGTAGGTGGTGTCCCAGTGGGTGCGGGCGATGATGGTCCAGGCCGAATCGAAGGTGGCGAGCGGCAGGATGGCCGGGGGATCGGCCGGGGCCGCCGCGGCCGCCGGGGAGGCCGGCGTGCCGGAACCGCGGCCGGGAAGACAGGCCGCCGGGCCGAGCAGCAGGAGCAGGGCCGGCAGAACGGCGCGGCGGCGGAGCGATGGCAGAGCAGGCGGCACAGGGCGACGGGGAAGGGGGGATCGGCCCGGGGAAGGTCGCGGACGGGTCACGGCGCGCGCGAGCCCTCGCGGACCCCCACGGCGATACGTTAGCATAGAATACGCTACAGCATACGACGACCGACCCGATTCCCGGGTTCCCGATTCCTCCCGCGACGCCCCTTCTCCCTCATGATTCGACCGTCCTCGTTCCGTCTCGCCGGCCTGCTGCTGGCGTCGGCCGCGCTGTTCGTCGCGGCTGATCTCGGCGCCCAGACCACCTGGCGCGGCGCGCCAAGCGGGCGCGCCACCACGACCGTGGTGTTCAATGCCGTGGTGCCGCAGGGCACGCCGCCCGCGCAGCGTCCGGCGCCGCTCAAGGTCACCATCGACTACGGCCAGCCGCATGCACGCGGCCGCGCCGTCGCCGGCGGGCTCATCCCGCACGGGGAGGTGTGGCGCCTCGGCGCCAACGAAGCCACGGCGCTCACCACCGACGTGGATCTCGACATCGGCGGACAGCGCGTGCCCAAGGGCGCGTACACGCTGTTCACGCTCGCCACCGCGAACTCGATGCACCTCATCGTGAGCAAGCAGACGGGGCAGTGGGGCACGCAGTACGATCAGGCGCAGGATCTCGTGCGCATTCCCATGGAGCTGCAGTCGCGGCACGAGGCCATGCCGGGGCTGCAGATCACGCTCGAACCCGCCGGCGCGGATACGCCGCTCGCGGGCGTGCTGCGCGTTCAGTGGGGCACGGTGGAGGCCACCGTGCCGTACACCGCCAAGCCCTGACGGGCTCGGGTCGGCGCCCGGGTGCCGCGGTCCGTCCGCGGCACCCGGGCGCATGTCGTTTCGTTGTGCGGATTCCGGTCCGCGATTCCCGGCGCCTCCGGCGCCACCTCGAGTTGCGCGACGCGACGGGCGCGGCGCGTGCCTTCATAGCAGAGATGCTTCCTCATGACCACTCGCCTGCACGCCCTGCGTGACGCCGGAACGGCGCCCTGGCTCGACTACATCGAGCGTCCCATGCTCACCGACGGTGAACTCGCGCGGCGCATCCGCGACGATGCGCTGATGGGCATGACGTCGAATCCGACCATCTTCGAGAAGGCGCTCGCCGACGGCACGGCCTACGATGCCGAACTCGCCGCGCTCCCCGCGGACTGGTCCGCGCGCGCCTGCTTCGAACGCCTCGCCGTCACCGACGTGCAGCAGGCCTGCGACGCCTTCGAAGGCGTGTACTCGTACACGCACGGCGGCGACGGCTACGTGTCGCTCGAAGTCGGCCCCGATCTCGCGCACGACGCGGCCGGCACCGTGGCCGAAGCGCAGCGGCTCTGGCAGGCGGTGCACCGGCCCAATGTCATGATCAAGGTGCCCGGCACGGAGGCCGGCGCCGAAGCCGTGCAGCAGCTCATCGCCGACGGCATCAACGTGAACGTGACGCTGCTCTTCAGCACCGACGCGCACGCGCGCGTGATCGAGGCGTACCTCGCCGGTCTCGAAGCGCGCCGCGCCGCCGGCCGGCCGATCGACCACGTCGCCTCGGTGGCGAGCTTCTTCGTGAGCCGCGTCGATGCCGCCGTGGACGCGCTCCTCGCCGCCCGCCTCGAAACGGCGCCGGACGACGCGGACGCGCTCCGCGCCCTGCTCGGCAGGACGGCGATCGCCAACGCCAAGCGTGCCTGGCAACTGTTCCGCGAGCGGTTCAGCGGCGCGCGCTGGGACGCGCTCGCGGCACAGGGCGCGCGCGTGCAGCGGCCGCTCTGGGCCAGCACGAGCACCAAGAACCCGGCCTACCGCGACGTGCTGTACGTGGAGGCGCTCATCGGCCCCGATTCGGTGAACACGCTGCCGCCGGCCACGCTGGAAGCCTTCCGCGATCACGGCGAGGTGACGCGCACCGTCGACACCGATCTCGAAGCCGCCGACGCGCACCTCGCGGCGCTCGCCGCCGCCGACATCGATCTCGACGTGATCACCGACCGGCTGCTCGACGAAGGGCTCGCGTCCTTCGCGAAGTCGTTCGACACGCTGCTCGCCGGCCTCGACCGCAAGCGGGCGCAACTCGTCGGCACGGGAGCGTCCCATGCGTGATCAGGTGATCAGCATTCCGCGCACGGGCCCCGAAGAGGCCGAACGGGTCACCGCCGACACCACCACGTGGTCGGTGAGCAACAAGCGGCGCATCTTCCCGCGCACCAAGATCGTGGGCACGCTCGGCCCGAGCAGCAACACGCCGGACACGATCCGCCAGCTCATCCAGTCCGGCCTCGACGTCGCCCGCATCAACTTCTCGCACGGCACGCACGAGCAGCACGCGCGCACCATCGCCGATGTGCGCCGCGTGGCCGCCGAGCTCGGCCGCGCCGTGGGCATCCTCGGCGATCTGCAGGGTCCGCGCATCCGCATCGGCGTGCTCCCCGCGCCGCGTGAGCTCGCGGAGGACGAGGAGATCGTGCTCGTGCCCGATACGCGCGCCACGGGCGACCAGATCCCCGTCACGTATCATCTGCTCGCGAACGACGTCGAGCCCGGCAAGCGCATCCTCATCAACGACGGCCTCATCGAAGTGGCCGTCACCATGGTGGACGGCGAGTCGGTGTACTGCCGCGTGCTGCACGGCGGCAAGCTCAGCAGCAACAAGGGGATGAACCTCCCCGGCGTGCACGTGTCCGCGCCGTCGCTCACCGAGAAGGACCGGGCCGATCTCGCGTTCGCCGTGGAGCACGACCTCGACGCCGTCGCGCTCAGCTTCGTGCGCGTGGCCGCCGATATCCACGAGCTGCGCGCGCTCGTGCCCAAGCACATGCTCGTGGTCGCGAAGATCGAGAAGGACATCGCGCTGCAGAACATCGAGGAGATCCTGCGCGCGTCCGACGCGGTGATGGTCGCCCGCGGTGATCTGGGCGTGGAGCTGCCGTTCGAGGAAGTGCCGATCGTGCAGAAGCGCATCATCGCGCTCGCCAATCGCATGGGGCGGCCCGTCATCACCGCCACGCAGATGCTCGAATCCATGATCACGCATCCGCGTCCCACCCGCGCGGAAGCGAGCGACGTGGCCAACGCCATCCTCGACGGCACCGACGCCGTGATGCTCTCCGCGGAAACGGCCGCGGGGCAGTATCCGCGGCTCGCGGTGGAAGCCATGCGGCGCATCATCCTCGAGATCGAGTCGAGCCCGCGGCCGCCGTACGCGCAGCGCATCGAGCACCGCTTCGACGGCGCGGTGAACACGGAGGAAGCCATCGCCGCCGCCACCACCGCGGCCGTGCGCATGCTGCACGCGCCGCTCGTGGTGGTCTTCACCAAGAGCGGTTTCAGCGCGCGGATCGTGTCGTCGCACCGGCCGGCCGTGCCCATCCTCGCGCTCACCGACGAGCCGCGCGTGTGCCGCCAGCTCTCGCTCGTGTGGGGCGTGATTCCGCGCCTCGTGCCCACGGCGCGCGGCTACGATCACATGGTGGCCATGGCGCTCCGCGATGCCACGGAACTCAACCTCGCCATCACCGGCGACCGGGTCATCGTCACCGCCGGCGCGCCGTTCGACGTGCCCGGCACCACCAATCTGCTCAAGGTCGAGGTCGTGTGACGGAGACGAGGGCGTGATCATCACGCTCCTCGGCACCGGCACGAGTTTCGGCGTGCCGCAGGTCGGGTGCGCGTGCGCCGTGTGCCGCTCTCCCGACCCGCGCGACCGTCGCACGCGGTGCGCCGCCTTCGTGGAAACGGCAGGCGGCACGCACCTCCTCATCGACACGCCCCCCGAACTGCGGCTGCAGCTCGTGGCCGCCGGCATCGGCCGAGCGGACGCGGTGCTGTACACGCACGAACACGCCGATCACATCCACGGCATCGACGATCTGCGCGCGCTCAGCGTGCAGCATCACGGCCCGCTGCCGCTCTACGGCTCGCACGAGACGCTGGCCACGATCCGCGCCCGGTTTCCGTACGTCGTGGATCCCGCCATGCGACCGCTTCCCGGCACCACCAAGCCCGAAGGCGCGCTGCACGAGATCGAGGCCGGCGTGTCCTTCACGGTGGGTGATGCCACGGTGCTGCCGCTCGCCGTGCCGCACGGCCGGAGCACCGTGTTCGCGTATCGCATCGGTCGGTTCGGCTACGTCACCGATGCGAAGACCGTGTCGCCGGAGGTGATCGGCGCGCTGCGCGGCGTGGACGTGCTCGTGCTCAATGCACTCTTCCACACGCCCCACCCCACGCACCTGTCGATTCCCGAGGCGATCGCGGTGGCGCGCGCGGTGGGCGCGCCCCGCACGTTCTTCACCCATCTCACGCACGATCACGCGCACGCGACGCTCGCCGCCGAGCTCCCCGACGGCATCGCGCCCGCGTACGACGGACTCACGTTCACGATCGCCGACTGACGTTCACGATCGCCGACACGATCGCCCACCACCGGCCCGTTCCCGCCCCAACCCCACCCGGCATGCCGCTCTCCATCGACTTCACCAACATGATGGCCGGCCCGCTCCCGAACGGAGCGGGGATCACCGAGGACCAGTGGGCGAAAGGCGCCGGACATCATCGGCGCGCCCGGGCTCGCGTCCACGCCCTCCACGCCGCCGGCACGCTCGGCTTCATCGATCTGCCCACGAACGACACGCTGCTCGCGTCCACGCTCGCCGTGGCCCGCCGGCACATCGGCAAGGTGGACGACGTGCTGCTGCTCGGCATCGGCGGCTCCGCGCTCGGACCCATCGCGCTCCGCACCGCGCTCCGTCCGCCGCACTGGAACGAGCTCGACGCCGACGCGCGCGGCGGCTATCCGCGCCTGCACGTGCTCGACAACGTCGATCCGGCCACGATCGGCGCCACGATCGCCCGTCTCCCGCTCGCGCGTACCCTCGTGCTGGTGATCTCCAAGTCCGGCGGCACCGTGGAAACCATGGCCCAGTATCTCATCGTGCGCGACGCGCTGGAGCGCGCCCTGGGCGAGGAGGAGGCTCGCGCGCGGCTGGTGTTCATCACCGACCCCGAGGTCGGCGCGCTCCGCGCCGTGGCCCGCGCGGAAGGCATCACCACGCTCGACATTCCGCCCAACGTGGGCGGCCGCTTCAGCGTGCTCTCGCCCGTGGGACTGCTGCCGGCCGCGCTGATCGGCATCGACGTGAGCGGCGTGCTCGCCGGCGCGGCCGCGTGTGCCGCCCGCTGCGCCGACCCCGAGCAGACCGATCCGGCCGGGGTGTTCGCCGTGCTGCAGTGGCTTGCCGACACCGGACACGGCGCGCACGTGCAGGCCCTCATGCCCTACGCCGACGGGCTCCGCGACATCGCCGCGTGGTTCGTGCAGCTCTGGGCCGAAAGCCTCGGCAAGATCCGTCCGGACGGCACGAGCGTGGGTCCTACGCCGATCCCGGCCGTGGGCGCCACCGACCAGCACGCCCAGGTCCAGCTCTTCATGGAGGGGCCGGCCGACAAGACCGTCACGTTCATCGCCGTGGCCGGCCGCGAACACGAAGGGCCGATTCCGGCGCGTCACGCCGACCGCCCGGAGCTCGCGTACCTGGGCGGCCACACCCTCGGCCGTCTGCTCGACATCGAGCGGCAGGCCACCGCGGGCGCGCTCGCGGCCCGGGGACGGCTCAACTGCACCATCACCGTCCCCGCCGTAGACCCGCACAGCGTGGGTGAACTTCTCTATCTGTTCGAGCTCGCCACCGCCTACGCGGGCGAGCTGTACGAGGTGAACGCCTTCGATCAGCCGGGGGTAGAACTCGGCAAGCAGTTCGCCTACGCCATGCTGGGCCGTCCCGGCAGCGAGGCCGCCCGGAGCGAGTGGGACGCCCTCCCCCGTCCCGATCCGCGGTGGCGTGTGTGACGAATGACACGCGCCCGGGCTTCCCATCCGCGCGCGTCCGACCGAAGTTGCACGAAGCCCTTTCCCGGCCGTCCGGCCGGTGTGTTCCGTCACCATGCCGGCGGTGTCCGGCGAACCGCTGCCGGCCCGGCAGTGCCAGAGGACTCGATGACGCAGCAGACTCTTCCGTCCACGCAGCTCTTCGGTGGCGCCGTGTCGGTGACCGACGGCGTCGTGCAGGTGCACCAGGCCGATGCCCTCCAGTCGGAGCACATGGATCGCCTCGTGCACGAGGCCGTGTTCGGGGAGCCCGTGGAGCGGGAGCAGGCGCGCTGGCTGATCTGGGAGATCGGCCAGGCGGTGGGCGTGAGGCCGGCGTCCATTCACGACCTCTACATCGCGCGCGGACGCGGCGAGTGCGGCGGGTTCACCGTGCCCGCCATCAACGTGCGCGGCGCGTCGTACGACACGGCGCGCGCCATCTTCCGGCAGGCCATCGCGCTCGACGCGGGCGCGTTCCTGCTCGAGATCGCCCGTTCCGAGATCGCCTACACCGACCAGCGGCCGGCGGAGTACGTCTCGGTGATGCTCGCGGCCGCGCTCCGCGAAGGCTTCCGCGGGCCCGTGTTCATCCAGGGCGATCACTTCCAGGTGAACGCGAAGAAGTTCGCCGTCGACGCCGAGTCCGAGGTGGACGCGGTGATGCAGCTCGTGCGCGAGGCGGTCGCGGCCGGCTTCTACAACATCGACGTCGACACGTCCACGCTCGTGGACCTCGCGCAGCCCACGCTCGACGAACAGCAGCGCCGCAACTACGAGCGCTGCGTGCAGATCTCGCGCGTGGTGCGCGACGAGGAGCCGCGCGGCGTGACCATCTCGATCGGCGGCGAAATCGGCGAAGTGGGCACGGAGAATTCCACGCCCGAGGAACTCGAAGCCTTCATGGAGGGGTACAACCGCACGCTCGAGGCGGCCGTGCCCGGGACGGCGGGGCTCTCCAAGATCAGCGTGCAGTCCGGCACCTCGCACGGCGGCATCGTGCTCCCCGACGGCTCCATCGCCGACGTGGCGCTCGATCTCGACACCCTGGCCACGCTCTCCCGCATCGCGCGGGATCGCTACGGCCTCGCGGGCGCGGTGCAGCACGGTGCGTCCACGCTCCCCGATACCGCGTTCTCCAACTTCCCGCGCACCGAAACCGCCGAGATCCATCTCGCTACCAACTTCCAGAACATCCTCTTCGACCATCTCCCGGAGGCGCTGCGCGCGGAGATCTACGCCTGGCTCGACGTGAACGCGAAGGACGAACGCAAGGCCACCGATTCCGACAGCCAGTTCTACTACAAGACCCGCAAGAAGGCGCTCGGCCCCTTCAAGCGGCAGCTGTGGGCGTTGCCCGATGACGTGAAGGCAGCGCTCGGACAGGCGTACGACGACAAGTTCGCCTTCCTCTTCCGGCAGCTCGGCATCGCCGGGACGCGCGAGACGGTTTCGCGCTTCGTGAACCCGACGGTGCTGCGCCGCAAGATGCCCGTGGACGGCGTGCCCTCCGTGGCCGCCGCTCCCGACGACGCGGACCTCAGCGACTGACACAAGGAGACAGCATGGGACGATACGACGACTACGACGACGATCGCATGGTGATCGTGGAGCGCGACAACGGCAGCAACGGTCTGGGCGCCCTGCTGCTCGGACTGGCGATCGGAGCCGGGGTGGCGCTCCTGCTCGCCCCGGAATCGGGCGAAGCCATGCGCGCGCGCATCCGCCGCGAAGCCCGGCGGGCGACCTCACGCGCCCGTGAGTTCGTGGACGATGTATCGGAAGAGGTCTCCGAAACCGTCGAGCGCACGCGGGATACGGTGGAGCGCAAGGTGGGCGCGGCACGCGGCGTCGTGGAGACACGCGCCCGCGCCGTGGGCGATGCCGTCGATGCCGGCCGCGTGGCCGCCCGGCAGGCCAAGGTGGAGCTCGAACGCGCCGTGCAGGAAACGAAGCGGGCGTACGAGGACGCGCGCCGCGCACCGCGTGTGACCGACGAACTCGACGCCAACGACGGCGAGGATATCGCCGAAAACCCTGGTCCCGCCTGACCCCCGGGGGTGGCGCGCGATCGTCGCGCGTCCCCCCGTTTCCACGGTCTTCGACTACGTCAGGCGCATCTTCAACGGCGTAGGCGAGGACAATGTCCTCTTTCTCGCGGGCGGCGTGGCGTTCAGCCTGCTGCTCGCGCTCGTCCCCTTCGTGCTGCTGCTCGTGGTCGGGCTGTCGTTCGCACTCGGCCGGCAGCCCGAACAGGCGGCCGAAACCGTCGTCACGCTCGCGCAGACGTTCATGCCGCGTGATGCCGCCGAAGCGGGGATGGTGCTGCGGGCCATCATCGACGATGTGCTCCGCACCCGCGGCGCCGTGGGCATCGGCGCGGCGGTGGGCTTCGCCTGGACCAGCACGCGCCTCTTCGGCTCGCTCCGCGCCGTGCTGTCGATGATCCTGGATCACAACGAACGCGGCATCGTGGCCGGCAAGCTGTTCGACGTGGCCGCCGCCGCCGCTGCCACGGTGCTCGTGGTCGCGTGGGTGGTGCTGTCCACGTACCTCACCATGGCCACCGAGCACGGCACGTCGCTCCTCGCGAACCTCGGCGTGCGCATGGATGCGCTCGGCACGCTTACCTACGTGATCGGCCGCGCGCTCGGCTTCACCATGCTCGCGCTCACCTTCTACGCGCTCTATCGCTGGCTCCCCAGACGCCGGCCGTCGCGCGAAGCCGTGCTCCTCGCCTCCCTCGTGACCGGCGGGCTCTTCGAACTGGCGCGCCATCTCTACACGCTGCTCATCGCGCAGTCGTCGCCGAGCTCGCTGTACACCGGCACGATCGCGGTCATCGTGTCGATCGTGTTCTGGGTATACTACGCCGCGTTCCTTTTCCTCCTCGGCGCCGAGATCGTGCAGGCGCACGAGCTCCGGCGCGCCGAGCTGGCGCGCCTGGCCGAGGCGCCGGCCAAACCGGCGCGCGCCCCCAAACCCCGTCCCCGATGACCGTGGCTTCCCCCGTGCTCGATCTGCGCAGTGATACCGTCACCAGACCTTCGGACGGCATGCGCCGCGCGATGGCCGAGGCGGAGGTGGGAGACGACGTACTCGACGGAGACCCGACCACGCGTCGGCTCGAGGACACCGTGGCCGAACGGCTCGGCAAGGAGGCCGCGCTCTTCTTTCCGAGCGGTTCCATGGCCAATCAGACCGCGCTGCTGGTGCACACCACGCCCGGCACCGAGATCCTGGTCGACGCCGATGCGCACATCGTGCACTGGGAGATCGCCGCCGCGGCCGCGCTGGCCGGTGTGCAGCCCCGCCCGGTGCGCGGCGCCACGTCGGTGATGACCGCGGACGATCTCACGCGGGCCATTCGCGTGCCCTCGATCCATGCCCCGGAACCGTCGCTGGTGTGCCTCGAGAACACCCACAACGGCGCCGGCGGCGTGGTCACGCGGCTCGAGCCGCTCCGTGACCTGCGGCGGGTGGCCGAACAGCTCGGCGTGCCCGTGCACCTGGACGGCGCCCGGCTCTGGAACGCGCACGTGGCCACGGGCACGGCGCTGGCCGATTTCGCGGCCTGCGCCGACACGGTCATGGTGTCGTTCTCGAAGGGGCTGGGCGCGCCGGTGGGCGCGGTGCTGGCCGGCCCGCGCGACGTGATCACGCGCGCGCACCGCGTGCGCAAGCGCCTCGGCGGCGGCATGCGGCAGTCGGGCGTGCTGGCCGCGGCCGCGCTGTACGGGCTCGAGCACCATCTGCAGGGGCTCGCGCGCGATCACGAAGCCGCGCGGCTCCTCGCCGGCATGCTCGGCGTGGAAGGCGCGGCCGTTGTCGCGCCGGACACGAACATCGTGATGGTGGACCTCCCGGCGCCGTGCGCGGCCGACCTGGTGACCGCGGCCGCCGCGGCCGGCGTGCGCATCACGCCCTGGTCGCAGACGCGGGTGCGGGCCGTGACGCACCGCGATGCACCGATGGAGCGCGTGGCGGAGGCCGCGCCTCGGCTCGCTGAGGTGTTTGCGCAGGTGATCCGGGGGGCGGGCGGGGCGGTCTGAACAGCAACAGAATCCGCAGATGACGCAGATGGGAACGGCGATGGCGCAGATGAAACAGCGAGG
>CAZUKU010000016.1:0-89266 GCA_964621045.1 uncultured Gemmatimonas sp. | reverse complement strand
CCCCTCGGGCTGGGACTAACATGCAGCCTGGATCAGGTTTCCGGGGTCACGTCAATCATGACGGCCGCACAAACCGCGGCATTCGATCATCTCGGAGTTGCACTCGCCTTCGGATTGACCGTGACCTGTTGCGTTGCGTCGATGGGAGGTCTGTCCGGCGCCCACATCAACCCGGCCGTCACGATCGGTCTCTGGTCGGTGAAGCGGTTTCGGGGACGCGATGTCGTGCCATATGTCGGTGCACAGTGTGTCGGCGCAGTCGTCGCTTCGGTGTTCTGCAGGTGGGTCGCCGGCTCGGCAGACTACGGAGGGGCAACGGTGCCTGCTGTGCCGCTGGTTCAGGCCTTCGCGCTCGAGGCAGGGTGCGCCGGATGGCTCGGTTTCGTGATCGTGCGCATGGCCGCTGACAGGCGCGCGTCGGGAGTCATCGCTCCCCTGGCCATCGGCTTTGCCGTTTTCGTCGGCGCGCTCGTGACGGGGCCATTGACCGGCGGATCATTCAACCCCGCACGCAGTCTCGGCCCCGCTGTCGCCGGAGGTATCTGGACGGCCCATTGGCTCTACTGGGTGGCTCCGGTGCTCGGGATGATTACCGCGATGTGGCTGCACGAATGGGTTCGCGAGACAGAAGTGCCGCGCTCTCCGTCCAGCGCCTTCGGGTGACTGTAGTTGCGTACACGACGTCGCCGTGCACCGGCATAGTTCACTGTTGGTTGCTGTAGGTAGCGGCGAGTGTGGACACTCGATCGAGCATGCCGGTTTTCAATGGCAGATGCGCACTTAGACGGCCGTTGCAGCCATGCACCTGCAGCGCGTTGCGGTCCCGGTTCATGTAGATTGCACCGTCGTTGGTCATAGCAAGCCTTGCTATTGCTTCTGCGTCATCGTTTTCATACGCATTCAGGAGCATGCGCATGTCTGATTCTGTGAGATCATCCGAGCATTTCGTGTGTTCGCTGCAGCTTCCCGCGGTACAGGATTGATGGGTAGTGCCGCCTCTCACGGTACCATTGGTTAACCGGTCGTCCCAGTGAATGCTGCCATTGCCACCACAGACTTCCCAGTAGCAGGCGTAGCAGTCGGCGGCTGGAATAGCATTGATTTTTCGAGCTCCAACACCCCAAGCTCCGGCAATCAGGAGTGCCAGGGCGGCAATGGAAAGTTTGAAACTCATTGAGACTTCCTCCAAGCTAAGGTCGGACAATACTGAGCTTCCATGCTTCGATGCGCGGAAGTCCTGCGGCGTCTTCAGCATATCCGAAGACCGTGCGCTCACAGGAGAAACCGCGAATATTCTGATCGATTCTACTCGACGCGAGTACGATGTTGCGTCGTGGATCAATGACTTCGATGATCGTGTCGAACTGATGGTCGCCTAGAGGGATGTCCTTCATCGGAGTGCCGGCGGGCACTGGGCGGTATCGTCGATCCGGAACAGAGATGATCGTCCAGAGGTATCCTTCACTGTCCTCCTGGATATCGATGATGATCGGAGGCGGCGGTTTGTCGCTCGGTCGCGTCTCCCAGCGTGGAAACCACGGGGTCGGCACGACAAGTGATCGCAGCAGGCGGCCTTCAAGGTCCCACTCTTCCAGTCGGTACTCATGGAAAAATGCAGACCATAGACCGCGGCTGCTTTTCGTCAGCCTTCGATAGTCTGCAAATTCAACATCCGGTCTGACGACAGGAACGACGGCGCCGAATGACGACCGAATCGTTCCTGTCGTATCCACCCTGTGAAAGGGAAGCCCGGCGCGATTGTCGGATCGAACGGCCGACTGCACAATAACCTCCCCATTGGACAGAGGGAGAGCCATGCTTACGTGTATCGGCATGGGAATCGCTCGTACGACGCGGCGATCAGGGCTGATCACTGTCCACCGTCTGTTACCTGCATCGAAGACGTGAAGACTATCGCCGGGACCGAACCGAACTGGAAAAGGCATCCGGAATTCACCGGGTCCTGCTCCCCGCCGGCCCACCTTCCCTCGTATCCGTGCGGCGCTGTCGAAGAATGAAATTTCCGAGGACGCGACTGGTGAGGTGACCGCAAACAGGCCATTCGAAGAACAGGTCATCCAAGGATTGCCGTCCAAATGGCTGAGCTCCTCGGAGTCGCCTTTCAGCAGGACACTGGATGCCAACGAAACTCGACAGCCAGGACACGGTGGCCGGGTGACGGAAATATCAGAGGCTGCCTGTGCCGAGATGCCTTCTGCATAAGGCAAAAGGACACACGCCAAGGTCGCGAGAACTCCGACAGCCAAGTTCGGTCGCATCAGATGAGGTCGTCTCAAAGAAGGCTTGAATCCTCAAGCTGCAAAAAACTAGATGTGGTCAATATCCCTTTTTGTCACCCCCCCCCCCCCGCGCTACCGCACGAACGGCGCCGTCGCATGCACCACGCGCCCGCCCACCATCGTGAGCATGGCTTTCACGTCCCGGATCCGCTCGGGCGGAATGCTGAACAGGTCCTCGTCGAGCACGACCACGTCGGCGAGCATGCCCGCGGCGATCCGGCCCTTGTCCCGCTCCTCGCCCGCGGCCCACGCATTGGCCACGGTGTACGCCCGGAGCGACGTGTCGAGGTCGAGCCGCTCCTCGGGGAACCAGCCGCCGGCCGGCGTGCCGTCGAGCGTCTGTCGCGTAACGGCGGCGTAGAGGATCTTCATGGGATCGGCGGTATACCACGACGCGTTGGTGCCGGGCCAGTCGGAGCCGAAGGTGAGCGTGACGCCGGCCTCGTGCAGCGTGCGGAACGCATACGCCCAGCGCGACCGCGCGCCGATGCGCTCCTCCATCCAGCGCATGTCGTCGATGGCGTGATACGGCTGCACCTCGGCGATGATGCCGAGCTTCGCGTAGCGCGCGGCCACGTCGGCACCGCGCAGCACCTGCGAATGGATGATGCGATAGCGCCGTTCGCGCTCCGGGTTCTCGCGCATCACGGTTTCGTACAGCGTGAGCAGCGTGTCGACGGCCTCGTCGCCGATGGCGTGCACCTGCGGCCAGAGGCCGGCCAGATCGGCGCCGCGGATGTTGCGCAGCATGTTCCCCTCGGGCTGCATGCCGGAGCCGGCTCCGCGCGTGGCCGCGGTGTTCGTGGAATCACGCCACGTGCCGCGTTCGCCGGAGTGGAGCTGCGGCTCGTAGAAGCGCGCCGTGGAGTTTCCCTGGATGCCGTCCACGAAGCCCTTGAGCCCGCCGATGCGGAGCCAGTCGTCGCCGAAGCCGTGCGGAATGCCCACGAAGCTGAGCGCATCCCACTTGTCGAGCGTGGGGCGCGCGTACACGCGCACGGTGAGCTCGCCGCGGCGCTTGAGCTCGTGGTACACGGGCAACTGTTCCCGCGGCGTGATGTCGTGGATGCTGGTGACGCCGAGCTCGTTGAGGTGCGTGATCGCGGCGCGTGCTTCCCGCAGCCGCTGCTCGAACGACTTCTGTGGCATGGCGAGCCGCACGCGGCGGAGCGCGTCGCCGCTCACTCGGCCGCTGGCCGTGCCGTTCGCACATTCGAGCCCTTCCACGGCATCGGCGCAGCGGAGGCCGGCCGCGTCGAGCGCAGCGCCGTTCGCGAGCCACGCGCTCCGGTCCCAGCGATTGAGCAGCGCGGGTGTGGCCGGCGTGACGGAGTCGATGACGCTGCGATGCGGATAGAACCGGTCGCGCTCCGTGCCCGGCGCGGGGCGCGCGCCGGTGCTGTTCGCGGCCCAGTCCTCGTACGCGCCCCAGTCACCGCCGGTGATCCACGCTCCCGCGGGAAGCCGTTCACGCGCGGCCTTCACGCGTTCCGCGAACGCGCGCGGTTCGGCCACGTCGAGCAGGTTCACGCCGAGGAGCAGCGCGCCGGCCTGGTTGAAGTGCGTGTGGTTGTCGATGAAGCCCGGCGTGGCGAAGCGGCCGCCGAGATCGATCACGCGCGTGTGCGCGGCGCGGTGGCGCTCCACGTCGGCGGGACCGCCCACGGCGAGGAACCGCTCGTTCCGGACGGCCACGGCGCTCACGTACGCGCGCACGCTGTCGCCGGTCCAGAAGCGGCCGTTGACGAGGATCATATCGGCATCCTGCGCCGCGAGTGGGGCGGCGGGAGCGAACAGCAGGGCGGCGAGCGCCGCGCGGGAGACGAGGGCGCGAGAGAGGCTCGGCATCATGACCAGGGGCGGGAGAGGCGCGCGATCCGGAGTTCCTCCAACCTACGTGCCGGAACCCGGACGCGTCGATAGTTTGGCGGTATGCTGCTGCTCCTGCACGGCGCCGTCGGCGACCCCGCCCAGTTCGACGACCTGCGCCTCCGCCTGAACGACACGGACACCCACGCCCTGGGCTTCGAGGGGCACGGCGCGCGCGCCATGGCCGGCCGTCCGTTCCGCCTCGAACACTTCGTGGAGAACGTGCGCGAGTGGCTGGATGCCCATCCGGACGCGCGGGTGGATCTCTTCGGCCACAGCATGGGCGGGTACGTGGCGCTGCTGGTCGCGGCCGCGGCGCCGGACCGGGTGCGCAGCGTGTTCACGCTGGGCACGAAGCTCGTATGGTCACCGGACATCGCGCGCGGGATTACCACACAGCTCGATCCGGCCATGATCAGCGCGAAGGTGCCGCGCTTCGCCGAGATGCTCGCGCGCCGGCACGTGGCCGCGGGATGGGAGCGCGTGGTCGAGGAAACGGCGGGCGCGTTCCATGCCCTTGGCGCGGCGCCGCTGCTCACGCCGGAGGTGTTCGCGACGATCACCTGCCCGGTGCGGCTCGCCGTGGGCGACCGCGACGAGATCGTGCCCGTGGAAGAGCTCCGCGATACGGTGCGTCTGCTGCCGCGTGGTGAATACGAAGTGCTGCCCGCCACGCCGCACCCGTTCGAGCGCGTGTCGCTCGACCGGGTGGTGTGGTCGCTGGAGCAGTTCGGAGCCGCGGTCCCGGTATAGCCGCCGCTCGCTGCGCGAGTTCAGGGCCGCGGTGTCGGCGTAGCCGCGTCGCGACAGTTCAGGGCGTCGATCGCGGAGTCGCAGTCGGCGCACCGCTACCCACGCTGTCGCGCACCCGCGCGGAATCGGCGGCGAGCCGCGCCGCAGCCTGTTCCCGCTTCCGGATCACGGTGCTCAGCCGCTGCCGCGGGAGCGTGAACTCGGGCGGCTTCCACCCGCTCCGTTCGATCGCGGACAACCCGCCGGAGGCAGGGCGGAACGCATCCTCGAACTCCGCGAACCGCGAGCCCGGATTCCAGAGCGCCCAGCTCTTGAGGCCGGCGTCGTACGTGGCCTGGATCTGCGCGCGGATCTCGGCCGCGCCGTACGCGGCGCCGCGAATGCTCATGGCCTCGAGCCACGGCATCACCTCGCCCACGGGCTGCCCGGTGGAGTCCTTCACCCAGCGCGTGCGTTCGGCGGCGTCGGTGACGGCGAGCCGCACGATCTGATACGGATTCGCGATCGGCTTCGCGAATCCGTAGAGCCCGGGCGCGTAGTGCGACGGATACACCATGGGGAGCACCGCGTCGGACACGGCGATCACCTTCTCCCAGTTCTGGCCGATCTCCACGTCGCCTTCGAGGTGCGTCACGAGGCCGAACACATCGGCGGTGACGGGCACCTTGTACTCCGCGAGCTGTGCCTTGGAGTAAAGGATGAAATCGCGGATGTTGTCGGCGCGGGAGACGTTGTTGCTGCCCGGGTAGTGCATGACCGCGCGCGCCGAGTTGGTGACGTCGGGGAAGCGCACGTAGTCCCACTGCAGTTCCGAGAAGCCCATGTCGAGCGCTTCGCGGGCGATGGCGATGTTGTAGTCCCACACGCGGCGGTCGTAGGGATTCACCCACGGCCCGCCCTTGTTGTCCTTCCACACCTCGCCGTTCACGTGCCGGATCGCGAGCTCGGACTTCTTTTCGGCGAGCATGCGATCCTTGAACACCACGATGCGCGCGATCGGGAAGATCCCGTGCGCGACGAGCGTGTCGATGAGCGCGGGGAGCCACCGCGTGGCGGGGCGCTGGTCGGCGCCGATCTCGAGGGCGAGCGGGATGCGCGTGCCGCTGTACGCGAGATACGTGTCCGATTCCTTGATGTCGATGATGAACGCGTTGATCTCGGTTTCATCGGCGATGCGGATGAGATTCGCCATGCGCGGCCGGGAGCCGGCGGCCCACGCGTTCACGTAGAGCGCGCGTACCGAATCGGGGCGCGGGACGCGGCGCGCGAGCCGTGCGGCGCGCGAGGTATCGGGAGACGCGTCGCCCTGCACGGAGGGCGTGTCGCCGGGCGTCGCGAGGCCGCCGTTCAGAGCAGGCGTATCACCGCCGGCAACTGGCGCGGAATCACCGGGCGCGGTGGTATCGCGAGGCGTGGTATCACGCGCCGCGGCATCGGCGTGGGGCGTGCCGTCGCCCGTGCAGGCGACCACGGTGACCAGAGCAGCGGCACCGAGCGCAACGCGCGCCGATCGCCATCCAACGAGAATCCACGACACCGACGCCACTGCTGCTCCGGACAATGAAAAGGTCACCTGCGGGGACGCCGAGCGGCGTCATGTTGCGGGAAAGCTAGTGGCGATCCGGTCGAACGCACTGTGACGCCGGTCCGGCAGCCGGACTCGTGTTCGAAGCGGGTTCGGTGTCTGTTCCGTATCCCTGAAAGTTGTCGGAATCCCGGGCGCGAAGCAAGCGTTGCGGACGCCGCAGCGCCCCGTTCGGCGAGCCGAGCTCAGCCGTCCCGCAACCAGACGGATACGAACTGCGCGCGACTTCTCGGATCGCCGCCGCTGCCGCGGGAGGTTCCTCCCGGAGCACCGCACTCGGCGCGGGGCGGCCAGCGGTTGATGAGCGTTTTCGACCAGTCCGAGTTGGGCGGGTACGCTTCCACGAACTCGATGTCCTCGACGCGCAGGGCGTCCACGGGGAAGCCCGGCCGGGCGCGACCGTTCACGAAGACGCAGGCTTTGCGGTCGATGGTGACGCCTCGCCGGATGACACTCGGGGCTTCGACGAGCGCATCCTGCAGCGAGCGCGCGCCCCTCTTCACCAGCTCGTCGCGGCCCACCACCACGGCGCGGCCGGTCGCGCTGCGGAGTCGGAGCTCGAGGTCTTTGGTCTCGATGAAGTCGCGCGGCGCCGGATTGGCGGTGTCCAGGGGGATGTCGAGTTCGATATATCCTCCCCCGGGGACCGTCGCCGAGCGCATCACCGGGAGAAATCCCTCGCGTTCGATGCGCAGCAGCACGGCACGCCCGCTCTGCACCTCGATCGCGAACTGTCCGTCGGCGTTGGTGGTGTCGACGGCCGCCAGGCCCACGATGCGCACCGTGGCGGCCGGCAGCGGTTCCATCCGGCGCGCGTCGTACGTCAGGCCGCGCACACCGGTCCACCGGGCGGAGACGAGCACGGAATCGAGGATGGATGGGCGAGGATCGAGGGTGACGTCGCGGCGGACCCCCTCGAGCGTGAGTTCGACGGTGGTGACGAACGGGACATGGCCGATCCGCTGCACGGACAGCGTCCATGCGCCGTCGGACAGTCCGGTCACGCGATACCGGCCGTTCGCATCGGTGCGGGTGATGCGCGTGATCGCGCCCCGCGTGACGCGAACGGTGGCATCGTCGAGCGGCGCGCGATCGGGGCCCGTGACCTGCCCGATGAGGGTGTGCGCGGGCATATCCTGCGCAGCGATCACGCCGGGCGACAGGAGGGCGGCGGCCAGGCATGCCATGACGCGCCGTACGCGGGATCGGTGCATGGGAGTGGACGTCGGGGGGAACGGGGGGCGGCTGTGATTTCGCCTACCCGCGCGGAGTGGACGGCGTTCCCCGCGCTGGGCGCCGGCTCCGATCGTAACGTCCGCGGACCGATCCGGACAGGGCGACGCGGTACGTGACGTCCCGGCGTGCTGCGGCGTCGGGGGAGAGACGACCGCCGCCGCTTTCCCTCGACACCCTGTGCCCATGCCGCCCGTTTCCGACACGCCCCCAAGCACGCGCCAAGTAGCCGGTGAACCGCTCCCGATCGACCGGATCGGGACGGCCGGGCTGGCGTTTCTGCTCGGGCTGGTGATCGCGTGGGTGGTGCAGGTGGTGTGACGGCGCGCGGGGCGAGGGCATGGGACGCCCTCAAGCCCCCTGTCGTGGACGAGATATAACATGTCGTTATATCTCGTCCGCAGGTGATCGCCCGGGGTCTTCGACCCTCTACATCCTCGGCGCCGCCCCGATCGCGCGATCCAGCTCCACCCTGGCCTCGTCGAGCTCCTTGCGCAGCACCGCGTGCCGCTCGATCGCGTCACGCCCGATCTTCTGGTCCACGCGCGTGGTCATGCCGGCGAGATACGAGATGTGCGCCTGCAAGCCCGGCTTGCCGTAGCGCACCGGCGCGGTGAGCAGCTTCTCGTTCACGGCGACCACCTTCGCCAGCGAATCGGCCGCGCTCGCGCCGGCGCTCCGGAGCCGCGTTTCCGCGGCGCGGGCGCGCGCCACCAGGGCATTCACTTCGGCGACCATCTCGCGCATGCGCACGTTGTGCGCGAACTGCTCCTGCAGGTCGGCGGCGGTGAGGCCTTCGGCCTCGAGGCGCGGGTCGATGCGCACGGTGAGCGGCACGGTCTGCGACTGCGAGCCCACCGAGACCTTCACCGTGTACTCGCCCGGCGGCGCGCCGAGCCCGTTCTGGTGCTGCACGCCCCAGGTGAAGCGGTTGAACCCCTTCGTGGCGGTGACGAGGTTGAGCACGGGGATGAAGGCCGGCGGCGGCGTATTGCCGTCACGCCCTTCGGTCATCACGGCGTCGGGATCATCCGGATCGGCGCGGCGCATGCGCGGCGGCGCGGGAGGCCGCACGCCGCTCTTGTAGGAGTTCACCACCTGTCCAGCCGCATCGCGGATCTCGATGCGCACCGTGTCCGCAGGTGCCGCCGAGAGATGGTAGTCCACCTGCGGCCCGAGATAGAGCGCGCCGGTGTTCGTGCGATAGCCGGCGCGCGGCGCGTACACGTGGAGCGACGCGGACGCGGTGCTGGTCGCGATCTGGTGCAGCGCCGACACGTTGTCGATGATCCAGTTGCCGCGCCCCTGCGTGGCCACGATGAGGTCCTGCTTGTGCACGAGGATCTGCTGCACGGGCACGTTCGGCATGTTGAGCTGGAACGACTGCCAGTGCGCGCCGTTGTCGAACGAGACGTGCATGCCGAACTCGGTGCCGGCATAGAGCAGTCCTTCACGATCCGGATCCTCGCGCACCACGCGCGTGGGCCAGTCGGCGGGGATGCCGTTCTTCCCGTCGGTGAGGCGCTTCCAGGTGCGGCCGTAGTCGTCGGTGCGGTAGATGTACGGCGCGTAATCGCCGAGCAGGTAGCGGTACACCGCGTAGTACGCCGAGCCCGGGCGATGCGGCGAGGCTTCGATCCAGGCCACGCGGCCGCCCTCGGGGAGATCCTTCGGGGTGATGTTCGTCCACGTCCTGCCGCCGTCGCGCGTGATGTGGAACGGGCCGTCGTTGGCGCCGGTCCAGATCACGCCGGCCTCGTGCGGCGATTCGGTGATGGCGTAGAGCGTGCTGTAGAACTCCTCGCCGGTCACGTCGCGCGTGATGGGTTCGCCGCTGGCGCCCTGGCAGCACTGCGGGAACGCGGTGAGGTCGGGAGAGAGCGTTTCCCACGTGACGCCCTTGTCGCGCGTGCGGTGCAGGTGCTGGGTGCCGTAGTAGAGCACGCTCGGATCGTGCGGCGAGAACGCCATGGGCGCCACGCGCTGGATGCGGTAGATGAGATCGCCGCCGGCGTTGCCGTACAGCGACTGGCCGCCGATCCAGTAGTTGCGCGACTGGCGCGTCTGCGTGTTCATCACGCTGAACTGCCCCTTGCACGAGCCGTAGATGACGTGCTTCTCCACGGGGTGCGGCAGGATGGGGCCGGTTTCGCAGCCGGGCCCGGTGCGGAGCGCCGACGGGTCGAACGGATTGCCCACGCTCGACATGATCCACGTGTCGTTGTCCTGCTGCGCGGAGTACAGGTTGTACGGGAACTCGTCGTCGGGCCACACGCCGTAGAACTCGGCGGTGGGCTGGTTGAGCTGCGTGGACCAGGTGCGGCCGCCGTCGTACGACACGTTGGCGCCGCCGTCATTGGCCTGCACCATGGTGTTGCCGTCGCGCGGGCTGATCCAGATGTCGTGGTTGTCCACGTGCGGCGTGCGGAACACGGTGAGCGTCTTCCCGCCGTCCACGGACTTGTAGAACGTTTCCGCGCCGGCGTACACGATGTCCGCGTTGGTGGGATCGGCGCCGATGGTGGTGTAGTAGAACGGGCGCGTGATGAGCGTGGGCGTGCTGTTCACGAGTTCCCAGGTCTCGCCGGCATTGTCCGAGCGGTAGAGCCCGCCGCCGGGGAGCGCTTCCACGAGCAGGTAGATGCGCTGCGGGTTCGCGGCCGTGACGGCGAGATTCCCCTTGCCGATGAGCTCCGACGGAAGACCGGTGCCGGTCTTCTTCCACGTGTTTCCGCCGTCGGTGCTCTTGTAGAAGCCGCCTTCGCGCGAGCCGCTGATGATCGTCCACGGCTTGCGCTCGATGCGGGCGATCCACGCGTACACCACGTCGGGGTTGCCCGGCATGACCTCCACGTCGGAGGCGCCGGTGCTGTCGTTGAGGTAGAACGTCTTCTTCCACGACTTGCCGCCGTCAGTGGTCTTGAAGATGCCGCGGTCGGCGCTGCGCTTGAACATGTCGCCGTTCGCGGCCACCCAGACGATGTCGGGGTTCGTGGGGTGGATGCGGAGCGCGCCGATCTGCCCCACGTCGTAGAGTCCCGCGAACGACCACGTGTCGCCCGCGTCGTTGCTGCGGTACACGCCGCGGCCGGTGGACACGTTGCTGCGCGCGCCGTCGGAGCCGGTGCCCACGTACAGGATGCGCGGATCCGAATCGGCCACGCTGACGTCGCCGATGGATCCGACCGGGATCTGGCCGTCGCTGATGGGCTGCCAGCTCTCGCCGCCGTCGCGCGTGCGGAACACGCCGCCCGCGGCCACGCCCATGTAGAACGTGCGCGGCTCGGAGGGCACGCCGGCCACGGCGTTCACGCGCCCGCCCACGGAGTGGCCCACGTACCGGTAGCGGATACCGTCGAAGAGCTCCGGCTGCACCGAGGCCATCGGCGCGGCGGCGCGTGCGCGGGAAGACGGCTGCTGCGCCTGCGCGGAAACCACGGCACACAGCGCGAGCACGAAAGAAACGGCGAACGGGCGGCCCATCATCACGGAATCTCACGGAATCGGTGGGAACGACGACGACGCGCCCTGCGACGGGCGCGTCGTCATGCTTCGTAATTCTACGCAGACCGGCGGCGATCGTTGCCACGCGCGCCGGTGTCGCCGCCCTGCGGAATCAGGCCCGGACGAGCCCGCCGCCGTCGCCGGCCACCCACGGCACCCAGGCGAGCGCCACGAGCTGGACCTGCACGTCGCTGCTCTTCGGGCGCACCACGGTTTTCTCGAGCCGTTCGGCGAGCGCGTCGTACGCGGCGGCCTCGAGCTCCAGCTCCTCCGCGATGCGGGTTTCGAGCTCGGCGAGCGCCTGCTCGGCCGCTTCCCGCGTCTCGCCCGCGCGCGCCACATCGCCGGCCTGTTTCTGCGCGCGTCCCACGCTGCGCGCGGCCGTGCCCACCTTGCCCACCGTGCCGGCGCTCAACGCCTTGCGGCCGAACAGCGCGCCGAGCACCGCGCTGCCCATGGAGATGGCCGTGTTCAGTTTTGCCTGCGACGCCATGCTCTCCCGCTGCGCCACGGCCTGTTCCGCGCGGCGGACCTTGTCCTGAGCGGCCTGCAGTCGCACGGCGTACTTCCGACGCACGGCTTCCACCCGCGCATCGCGCGCTTCACGCGCCGCGAGCTGCAGGCGGGACCGGAATGCGCCCTCGGATTCCTCCACGTGCGAGACGAGCTTGAGCTCACGGCTGCGGAAGAGCGTGACGCCGGCATTCGTGGTGATGTGTTTCTGCAACGCGCGCGTCCACGCGGCGTAGTTCTTCGCCTCCGCGGCCTGGGAGGGAACGGAGCCGAAGGCGAATCCGGCGCGCGGTTCACGCGAGAGCACACCCAGGTCGAGGTCGAGCGGCTCGGCGGTGCTCCAGTCGAAGACCAGGAGCTCCTCGTCGAGCGGGGCGAGCCAGGCGGTGCGCTGCTGCTCCGCGACGCCGAGCCGCGTATCGCTGTACGTGACGTCGGCGGTGCCGAGCACGGCCGGCCGCCAGGTGACGAGCGATGGCGCGACGCGCGCGGGGAGCCAGACCTGCACGATGTCGGGCGCGAGCACCGGCGGACGGACGTCGCTGGACGCGGCCGGCGCGGCCGGCGGTTCCGTCTGGGGCGCGAGTGTGGGCGCGGGGAGTCCGGCCGGTTCTGCGCTCGGCAGGATCACGAATCCGAGGGCGGGATCGCCGTGCGTGAGCCGCCGGATCTGCTCGCGCGTCATGGGGCCGGCGAGATAGGACATGGCCCAGCGTGTCTCGAACACGGTGGGTGCGTTCTCGTGCACGCTGTGCATCAGGAACACGCGCTTGCCGAGCCCCGAGATCGTGCGTTCCATGGCGCCGCGGTCGAAGGGCGCGCTGCCGGATGCGCCGGCGAGGCCGTCCATGACGCGCGCCATGTCGCGTTCGGTCTGCAGGCGGCCGATGAACCAGAGTCCGGTGTTGGAGAGCCCCTTGTAGTCGAGGTCCACCGGGTTCTGCGTGGACAGCACGAGTCCCAGTCCGTATGCGCGCGCCTGCTTGAGCAGCGTGAGCAGGAGCTGCTTGGACGGCGGGTTCGCGACCGGCGGCATGTAGCCGAACAACTCGTCGATGTAGAGGAGCGCGCGCAGCGACCCCGTACCCGGCTGCTGCCGCATCCACGCGATGAGATCGGCGAGGAGCATGGTCACGAAGAACATGCGCTCGGCGTCGTTCAGGTGCGCGATGGAGAGCACCGAGACGCGCGGCTTGCCCGCGGGCGTGGAGAGCAGCGTGTCGACGGCGAGCGGGTCGCCCTGCATCCAGGCCTGGAATCCGGGCGCGGCGAGCAGGTTGTTGAGCCGCATGGCCAGCAGGGCGCGATCCTTCGCGGGGAACACGGTGTTGAGCGGCATCACGCCGATCTGCGTGAACGGCGGCGACTGGATCGCGCCGATGAGCGTGGCGAGATCGAGGTCGATGCCGTTCTGCCAGCAGTGCGCGAAGATGTTCGCGAGCAGGATGTGTTCGCGGCTCGTGAGCGGATCGGCGTCGATGCCGAGGAGCGCGAGCAGTCCGGTGGCGGTGACGTTCACGCGTTCGGCGAACGCTTCCGCGTCGTCGCGCACCACGGCGGGAGGCGCGGCAAATCCCTTGAGCAGCGAGAGCGGCCGTCCCGCGGTGCTGCCGGGCGTGTAGACGGCGACGTCGGCGGCGTCGCGCAGATGCTGGATGCGGGCGCCGTCCTGATCCCAGGCGGCGAGGCCGGCGCGCCAGCGGTCGGCGACCTCGTCGGCGTGGGCGCCGAGCGACTGCCCGGCGGCCACGGCCTGCTGCGCGTCGACCCACGGCCGGAAGTCCTCGCTGCGGAGCGCCGGAAACGTGAGCGCGAGGTTGGCGAGATCGCCCTTGGGATCGACGGCGATGACGGGAATGTGATCGAGCGCGGCTTCCTCGATGAGGCCGATGCCGAGCCCCGTCTTGCCGCTGCCGGTCATGCCGATGATGACGGCGTGCGTGGTGAAATCCTTCGCGTCGACGAGAACGAGCTCGTCCTTCCGCGCGCGGGCCTCGAGATCGTGCTCGCGGCCGATGTAGAAGACGCCGAGTTTTTCGTAGTCCGTGTTCATGCGGGGGAATCTACCGCGCGAGTGCCGGGGCCCGCACGCGGGCCGTCCCCTCCACGTCACGTCCGCGGTAGACGGACACTTCGGAGCCTTCGGCGAGGATGGTGGAGATCGGGGCTTCGGAGAGCGCGGCCACCCACGGGCGGCCGTACAGGCTCGCGATATCGGCTTCGAGGAAGCACTCCACGAGCGGGATCATGTTCCAGCGGGGGTGGTCGACGTGATATTCGAGCGTGGCCCGCGCGCGGCGCGCCGTGTAGCCCCAGTGATGGTCGGCGATGAACTCCTCCACCGAGCCGCCGCGCATGGGGCGCGGCGTGCCGGCCGCGAGCGCCACGACACGCTCCCAGGAATCGTCGCGCCGCCATTCGTAGAGCAGGGTGCGGCGCGGTTCGCCGTCGTCGCCCGGGATGCCGGGGAGATGCGCTTCGCGCATGGGGAGGGCCACGTACGATTCGCCGTACAGCCGGCGGGCGACCCAGGCGATCGCGGCGCGCGGCACCATCTCCTGCACGAACACGACGCCACGCCGCCAGGTGCCGTCGGGGAGTTGCCGGCGCACGTAGAAGCGCAGATTCACTTCGGGGAACGAGGTGTGGAACGGGATGGCGACGCCGTGCATGCGGACCTCGTCGAACCGGAACGCGACCACGCTCGCGAGCGGCGAGCCGCGCCAGAGATCGAGCTCCACGCCGCGCGGCAGATACGACGCGAGCAGCCGCTGGTCCACGGCCCAGGTGAGCATCACCAGGTCCCGCCAGACAGCCGTGAGAAACGGGCGGGCGGGCACGATCAGTCGGGACCGAGGACGGTCAGCAGATCATCGAGGTCGCGGAGGGAGAACGGTTTCTGCAGGAATCCGGAGAAAGGGAGGTCGCCGATGTCGCGCGTGACGTCCTGCTCGCTGTAACCGCTCATGAGGAAGACGGTGACGGGCGGACGGCCGTGCCGCTGTTCGTCGTCGCGCAGCCGCTGCAGCACGTCGATCCCGGACAGCCCGGGCATGGTGAGATCGAGCAGGACGAACCGGAACGGTGCGGGATCGGTGGCGAGGCGATCGAGCGCCACCTGCCCGCTCTCGGCGATCTCGACGCCGAAGCCGCGGCGCGTGAGGAGCGCCGTGGAGACGTTCCGCACGACCGGGTCGTCGTCGACCACGAGCACGCGTCCCCGACGCGTCGGCGGTTCGGTAGCGGCCAAGGCCCGTGTCGTCAGTCCGCGAGCTTTTCGCGGATCTTCCGGTATCCGTCGCGGAGATCGTCGGCGAGCTTGCGCGCGGTTTCGCCCACCACGCCTCCCACTTCGCTCGCGGTTTCGCGCGCGTCGCTTCCCGCGCCGGCCATGCGGGCCCGCAGCGCGTCGAGACGGGATTCGAGCGCCTCGAACTCGTCCTTCGCTTCCCGCGAGGCGAGGTGCACCTTCACGCGGAGCTCGTCCCGCTCCCGTTCCAGCGTGGCGATGAGTTCCTCGAGCTTGTCGTTCCAGGTCATGCGGGGCTCCGTGGTGATGGCGCGAGGGCGGTCAGAATTCCCGCCGCTTCATTTCCTTGAACAGCTCGCGGGCTTCTCCCGACCGGCCGTCATCGGACCGGGTGGCTTCGATCGTGGGATCGAACGACGGGCGCGGCTGGGGTTTCTTCTGTTCGGCCTTGCCGGTGGTCTTCCGGATCAGGGCCTTCAACTGCGAGTCCTTCACGAGACGACCTCGGGTGAGAGGGAGGGCGGAAGCGTGCGCACCGTCACGACGCGCACGCGGACCTGCTTGAGCATGACGGAGTTGCGGGGGCTTGTCCAGATGCCAGCGCACGGTTCGCGGTTGTCCCGTGTCACGATCCCGGCCGGATCAGTGCCGCACGAGCGCATTCCGGTGGGGATCCCGGAGGCTGGTCGCGCCGGCGAGCCCGAGCGTGAGATCGAACCGGGCGACGACCGGCCGGGTGCGTTGGGGCTGGCCGTGGGTGGCGGGACGGGCTCGCGTGTCATGGCGGCGCGTGGCGGAAGCCCGGGATCGGGGCTATATGCGCAGCGCCGGCGGCGGCGGGCGTTGCACCGACAGGGCGAGACAGCTCTGCGCCAGCCAGTATGGCGCGAGGATCAGCAGATCGCGAGCGGGCACGGGGCTCACGAACCGGTCGAGCAGGAGCAGCGTATCGGAGGAGAGGAGGAGCGCGGCGCCCAGGGCGGCGAACCGCGCCGATGTCGCCGCCGCCTCCTCGAGCAGCCAGTTCGCGCCCTGCGCGGCCATGAGACCGAGCATGAGCACGTACGCGATGATCCCCGCGCGCACGACACCGCCTACGGCCGGGAGGATCGGCACGAGGATCGCCGTTCCCATGACCACGCAGGCGACCACGGGCACCCGGTGCCGGAAGAGCGGCGCCCGTGTCGCGAAGGCGGCGAGGTAGGCGGCGTGGGCGATGCCGAGCGCCCCGAGCGCGTGCGAGACGTATTCGCCGGGGAACGCCAGCAGCGCGTCGGCAGCGAGCGAGGCCGTGAGGCCGGCGGTGACGAGCCAGCGATACGACGGCGCCACGGCATCGCGCGTGGTGGCGGCCAGCAGGACGAGGAGGAGCGTGGTGACGGGGCGCGCGATCCGGGCGAGGACGGGGATTTCACCCGCGACCAGCCATGGCATGCCGATCGTGAGGACGGCGCCGACCGCGACGCCCAGAAGCAGCCGGCGACGGAGCGACGAAGGCATCGCGGCGGGCCTCGGAATCAGAACCGCAGCACGAGCGACAGAACGCCGGCGTTCACGGCGCCGAGGACTGTGGGGACGCGCCGCCACCGGGCTTCCACGGCGAATCCGTCGAGGCCGGCAGAGAGAGGAGCGAGCAGCCCGATCCCGGCCGACGGCGCCGCGCCGATGCCCCGTCCGGCGTCGCCGTAGGAGTCGGTGCCGGCCACGCCGATCGTCATCAGGCCGTACACCCCGACGCGGCCGCGCATGGGGTGATACTCGAGGCCGAGCGCCGCGCCGGTGGTGCGGCGGGCCGTTTCCCGCGGCTCGTGGTCGCAGGCCGATCCGGTGCAGGGCGGGGGCGGATCGTTGGCGAGGAGGACCGGCTCGGAGGCCACGCTGCGATCGTGAAGATGCAGGAAGCCTTCGGCGCGCCAGGCCACGCGCGCCGTGAGGTAGCCGATGGCCGCGACATCGAACGCACCGCCCACGGCGGGCGAGTACGTGGTGCCGCGGCCCGGCGGCGACGTGGCCACGCCGCCCACGCCGATCGCGACGTGGCGCGGCAGCCAGCGACGGGGCGGGATGTGTGTGATGGACGCGGCGGCGCGCGGCGCGGCGGAATCGGGGGCGAGGTCATGACTGGCCGCTGAGTCCGTGGCGGACGGGATCGCCGCGGGGCGGGCCGTCTGTGCGGACAGGAGGTGCGGCACGCCCACGGCCGCGCACAGCGCCCCGCCGCACAGGAAGCCTTTCTGCAGGCCCTTCTGCAGGCGTCGCATCGCCGTGATGCGCTCGGCGGGTACGACGGGTCGCATCGCTACAGTGCGCCGCGCGTGCTGCGGGCCGCCATGCGAGCCGCTTCGGCGCGCGCGTCGGTCTCGGTGTCCGGAACGGGATCCTCGCCGGGATTCACGAACTGGTCGCGTTCGAACCGGTGCTGCCGGTCGTACAGTTCGCGGTACCGTCCGCCGAGGCGCAGCAGTTCGCCGTGCGTGCCGCGCTCCACGATCCGGCCCTGTTCCAGCACGAGGATCTGATCGGCGCTCGTGATGGTGGAGAGGCGGTGGGCGATCACGAACGTGGTGCGGCCGGCGCGCAGGCGCTGCAGCCCTTCCTGGATGAGCTGCTCGCTTTCGCTGTCGAGCGACGAAGTGGCTTCGTCGAGAATGAGGATGCGCGGGTCGGCGAGAATGGCGCGCGCGATGGCCACGCGCTGCCGCTGTCCGCCGGAGAGCTTGACGCCGCGTTCGCCCACGATGGTGTCGTAGCCGTCGGCGAAGCGCGACACGAACTCGTCGACGTTGGCGATGCGGGCGACGGCGCGCACGTCGTCGTCGGTGGCGCCGGGGCGCGTGAACGCGATGTTGTCGCGCACGGTGCCGTCGAAGAGGAAATTGTCCTGCAGCACCACGCCGAGCTGGCGGCGATACTCGTGCAGCTTGAGCGTGGCGAGGTCGTGGCCGTCCACGAGGATGTGCCCCTGCTGCGGGCGCGCGAACGCCATCACGAGCGAGATGAGCGTGCTCTTGCCGGAGCCGCTCGAGCCCACGAGCGCGGTGGTGGTGCCGGCGGGCGCGGTGAACGACACGTCGCGGAGCACCGGCGTGTCGGCCTCGTATTCGAACCACACGTGCTCGAAGGTCACGTCGCCGCGGAGCGGCGGCAGGGCGAGCCGGTCGGCGTCTTCCTGATCTTCCGTGGCCATGTCGCGCAGCTCGCGGATGCGGTCGAGGCCGGCGAACGCCTCGGTGAGCTGCGTGCCGATGTTCGCGATCTGCACGAGCGGCGCGGCCACGAGCCCGATGAAGATCACGTACATGAAGAGATCGCCGAGCGTCATGCTGCCGGCGATCACCGCGCGTCCGCCGAACACCATCACGAGCACGCTGATGAGCCCGACCACGGCGGTGGAGAGCGCGGTGGTGGCCGAGGTGCCGGTGATCGTGGCGGCGATGTTCCGGAAGAGCTTCGTGACGCCTTCGCTGAAGACCGCGCGTTCGCGCTCCTCGGCGGTGTACACCTTCACGAGGCGGATGCCGCCGATGGTTTCGGCGAGGCGGCCGGTGACGTCGGCGGTGATGCGTCCGCGCTCGCGGAAGATCGGCCGCAGGCGCTTGAACGCGATCGACATGCCGGAGGCGAACACGGCGAGCAGCGTGACGGTGCCGAGCGTGAGCTTCCAGTTGAGCCAGAGCAGCACGGCGAGCGCGAACGCGGCCGTGACGAGGCCGCCGGTGAGCTGGATGAGACCCGTGCCGACGAGATTGCGGATGCCGTCCGGATCGTTCATCACGCGCGAGATGAGGATGCCGGACTTGGTGCTGTCGAAGAAGCGCACCGGCAGGCGGACGAGGTGCGCCTGCACTTCCTCGCGCATGGTGGCGATGGCGCGCTGCGCGGCCACGCTCACCACCTGCGAGAGGGAGAACGAGGTGATCGCCTGCACGAGCGTGGCCGCGCCGCCGGCGAGCGCCAGGGGCACGAGCAGGGCGTAGTTCCGGTTCGTGAGCACCTCGTCGATGAGGTACTTGGAGCTGAACGGCAGCACGAAGCCCGCGGCGCGGCTGATGAGCATGAGCACGAGGCCGATGCCCACCGAGCGGCGGTGCGCCCAGACCAGCGCGCGGGCTTCGGCCCAGGCGCGGGCCGTGTCGCGCGGCGTGGCGGACTCGTCGCCGTCACGGCGCGCGCCGCGGCCACCGCCGCGCTTCTCGGCGTTGGGGAGGGAGGCTCTCGGGAGGACGCGGACCATGGTCGACTCTAGCGGCTGCGTCCGCCGCGGCCGCTGCGATGGCGGCCGCCGCCTCCGCCCTGGGACGTGCCCGCGGATCCGGCCGGGTTCGGCCGGCCTCCCCCGCGCGAAGCCGGGGGCGGACCGGGGCGCGCGGTTTTCTTCGCCTGGCGCTCGGCCTCCTCCGAGGCGCGGGCCGCCTTGCGCGCCGCCTTTTCGGCCGCGCGGGCGCGTTCTTCCGCCTTGCGCTTCCGGATCTCGGCGATGCGGTCCTTGAGCGGCACCTCGAACTGCTCGTCGGTGCGGGCCTTGTAATCGAAGTCCGGCAGGATCACGCGCGGCAGCCGGCGTCCGATGGCGCGCTCGATGTCGCGGAGCTCCTGCTCCTCGTCGGGCGCCACGAAGGTGAACGCGTCGCCGGTGAGCTCGGCGCGGGCCGTGCGGCCCACGCGGTGGATATAGTCTTCGGGCGCCACGGGCACGTCGAAGTTCACCACGTGGCCCAGGGCCTCGATATCGATGCCGCGGGCGGCGATGTCGGTGGCCACGAGCACGCGGATGCTGCCGTCCTTGAAGCCCGCGAGCGCGGCCGTGCGGGCCGACTGCGAGCGGTTGCCGTGGATGCGTTCGGCGCTGATGCCGCGCTTGACGAGCTGCTCGGCGAGCCGGTTGGCGCGGTGCTTGGTGCGCGTGAAGACCAGCGCCTCCTCCATGTCGCCGCGCTCGAGCAGGGTGATGAAGAGCTTCGTCTTGAGATCCTGGGGGACCGGGTAGACGGCCTGGGTGATGCCCACGGCGGGCGCGGACTTGCGCTCGAGGTCGATGGTGACCGGATCGCGAAGGAGCTCGGTGGCCAGCTTGCCGATGGGCGCCGGCATGGTGGCGCTGAAGAAGAGCGTCTGCCGTTTGGCCGGGACGTGCTTGAGGACGCGGCGGATGTCCGGGAGGAACCCCATGTCGAGCATGCGGTCGGCCTCGTCGAGCACCAGGAACTCGATGCCGGCGAGCGAGGCGTAGGAGGAGCGCAGGTGGTCGAGCAGCCGCCCGGGGGTGGCGACGATGACGTCCACGCCGCTCCGGAAGGCGTGCTCCTGCGGCCCCATGCCCACCCCGCCGAAGACGGCGGCGGCGGTGACCGGGGTGTGGACGGCGAGGCTCTCCAGGCTCTCGAGGATCTGGGCCGCGAGCTCACGCGTGGGGGTGAGGACGAGGGCGCGGGTGACGCCGCGCGGCCGGTCGATGAGCTGGTGAAGGATGGGGAGGAGGAAGGCGGCCGTCTTGCCGCTGCCGGTCATGGCGCAGGCAAGGAGGTCGCGGCCCTCGAGGGCGGCCGGGATGGCCCGCTCCTGGATGGGCGTGGGGCGGGGGAATCCGAGTTCCTTGAGACCGCGGTGGAGGCTCGGATGGAGCGGCAGACTGGAAAACGACAGATGAACGTCCGGTGTAGGGGGGATGGGGGAAATCTAGTGGTCAGGGCCCCGGAACCGAGGTGCCGAATAATTTTTCTTGACAGCCAGTCCCGGACATCTTATCCTAGCGGCATGGGAGTTGTTCGGTCATGGGACTACGGCTCTGCTGTAGTCCCATTTTTCGTGCTCCCAGGCGCGTCAGCGGGGCGCGATTGCCCGCAGGATTACGGACGGTCGGTGCGTACGGAAATACCGATACCTCGGCAGTCAGTACTATTTCAGGAGCAGGTATGCGTACGACCGGTACAGTCAAGTGGTTCAACGACACGAAGGGCTTCGGCTTCATCACGCCTGAGAACGGTGGCAAGGATTGCTTCGTGCATCACTCGGCCATCCAGACGAGCGGCTTCCGTTCGCTGGCCGAAGGCGAGCGGGTGGAGTTCGACATCGTGCAGGGCCAGAAGGGTCCCGCCGCCGAGAACGTCGTCAAGATCGGCTGAGCCACCTGGCTGTTCACGTCGTATGTGAGTGCGGCGTGTCCAACGGCCGCCCGGATTCGTTCCGGGCGGCCGTTGTCGCGTTCGTCCCGGCTTGAGGCTCTCGGCCGGGGCGGCGCGTCAGTCCTGGAATCCCCAGGGGGCCGGCGGGGCGGGCACGGCGCGGGTGAGATCGAACGACACCCGGAACCGCCGCTCCGTGCCCTCGCGGCGGAGCGCGTAGCCGAAGGTCGCCCCCGGCTCCACCGACATGGTCCACACGTTCGTGGCCGCGGCCGGGATGATCGTGGCCGTGTGGGCATCGGCCGCGAACTCCTGCGAAGTGGCCGACCCCTGGTCGCGCGTGTCGCCCCCGTACTGGGTCACGCTGTCCTCGCTGCCGTCCTCGTGCCGGTGGTCGTGCTTGAGCCGGAGCCCCGACGCCGTGCGGGACACCACCCAGGTGCGGGACCGGTTCTCGCCCACGTGGAACGGGATGCGGAGCACGGAGTCGTTGCACTCCCGCACGTGCATCACCAACGTGGACGCGGCGAACATGCTGTCGCGCGAGGAATCCTCGATCACCTGCCCCTCGAAGGCCTGACCGCAGAGCGACGACAGCGCGGCGAAGAAGCTGTCCTGCGGCGTGGCGAGCGTCGGTGCAGCGGTGTCGGAGCCGGCGCGGTCGCCGCCGCCGCAGGCGGCGGCAGTCACGGCAAATCCCACGGCAAGGAGCAACGGGCGACGTGTGGACATGAGATCCGGGTTGGGGGATCGGTTCGTGACGCGCGTGCCGCCGGCAGGGGCGGGCAGCACGCGCGTGGGATCGGCCCGATGGCGCGCGGCGGCCACCGGTGGTCTCATGTTGGCTCCCGGACCCGGGGAGCGCCACCCGGACGGCGGCGACGGCCCGATTCCGTCTCCAGGTGCGCTACGCGCCGAACGGCTCGGGGAGCGGCCGAAGGTCCGGCGGGATGAACGTCGTGCGCGCCTCGTCGGAGAAGAGCGCGGCGAGGGAATAGTGCGTGAGCGGGAGCTCCGGGTCACCCCAGGCGGCCAGCAGCTCGTCGAGATCGTCGAGCGCATCGAGGGGCGGGGTGGGGTGCTCCGCCACGTACACGCACACGATGTGCAGCAGGAAGCCGATCAGCGTGTCGTGATATCCGCCGCGCGCATCGGCGGCGGCGGTGTGCACGGCCAGCCAGTACCGCCAACGGTCGCGCATGAGGCGCGCCGCGTCGGCCGGCCCGTGCGCCCGGGTGTAGCCGAGCGCGATGGCGAGCTGCACGCGCCAGGTCCACTCGGCGGGCGGGAGCGTGCCGTCGTGGAAGCGCACGCGAACGGTCGTGAGCTCCTCGGCGGTGGCGAACGGAGCGGGGACGGGAAAGGTGCCGGAAATCGACATGGGTGGCCTCGGCGGACGGTGACGGCCCGCGCGAGGTGCGCGGGCGGTGCTGCTTCCGTATGCGACGAGGCGGGGCGGAACCGGACAGGCAGTCGGGAGGGTGGTGCGCTACCGGGCGAACGACGCGGCGAGCGTGTCCATCCACTGCGCCATGGACGGCCGCATGCGGCCGTGGCTGGCGTTGACGATCAGGGCGACGGTGACGCCCGACGCGGGATAGTGCCGCACTTCGGCGCGGTAGCCGGGAAAGAACCCGCTGTGGAAGCGCACGGGGCCGGCGGCAGTGGAATCGCGCAGGATCATGCCGAGTCCGTAGCGGGTGCCGGCGCCGAGGGCGGGGGCGTCCACGCCGGTGGCCGCCTGCCGGAGCAGGGCGTCGCCGAACGGCTCGCCGGTGAAATAGCGGGCGCCCCAGCGCGCGAGGTCGCCGGCGGTGGCCGCGTATCCGCCGCCGGCGCCTTCGAACTGCGGGTTGATGATCATGCGGTCGCCGTCGAACATCGCGTCCCGCCCGCCGAAGGGATTCTGCGGGCCGGCGTATCCCTGCGACACGCCAGGGAGCAGACGGGCATCGGAGGGCATGGTGGCGCCGAGCGCATACGGCCGGAGCAGACGGTCGGCGATCTCCTCGTCGACGGGGCGCTTCACGATGGCCTCGATGATCAGCGCGAGCACGAGGTAGTTCGTGTCGGAGTAGTCCCACCCCTGGCCGGCGCGGAACGGGGCCGCGGCGCCGTGCAGGTAGCGCACCTGGTCGCGGGGATCCCACACGCGGTCGGGGTCGCGCGTGAGCGTTTCGAGGAAGTCGGGGCGGAACTCGTAGCGCACGAGTCCCGACGTGTGCTGCATGAGCATGCGCGGCGTGATGACGGCGGCGTCGGGGAGGGAGTCGAACCACCCCTGTCCGCCCACGTAGCGCGCGGCCGGCGCGTCGAGATCGAGCCGGCCGTCGCGCACGAGCTGGAGCGCGACCGCGGCCACGTACGTCTTGCCTACGCTCCCCATCAGAAGGCGATCGTCCACGCGCATGCGAAGGCCGCGCGCGGTGTCCGACATGCCGGAGGCCACGGTGATGGCGCCGCCCGGATGGATCACGCCGAGCACGGCGCCGGGGGTGCTGGTGGTGGCGCGGTAGTCGTCGAGCGCGGCCTGCACGCGGGTGGTGAGGGAATCCTGCGCGGCCGGCGCCGAGAACGGCGCGAGGAGCGCGGCGAGGAGCAGCAGGCGGGAGATCGTGCGAAGCGGGAGCATCTCGGCGGGGCGGAAGACGGGGGGGTCGAGTGGTGCCGCCGGAAATATGCGTGAGGGCACGGTTCGCCACGCCGGGGGGACGGCTGGTCCTCCGCATGGGGCGCGGGGATGTGGGCTGCGTCAGGTTGCGGCTATAACAGCAAAAGAATCCACAGATGACGCAGATGACACAGATGAAAAACAGATATGTGTGGGGTGTTCTGCTTCTTGCCGTGCCGGGTGCTGTCGGCGTGGCGCAGGAGGCGGCACGTACGGAACGACTGTCGCCGGATACGCTGTTCTTCGCCGAAGGGCTCGACGTGGATCCGCGCACGGGAGCGCTGTACGTGACCAGCATTCGTCACGGAACGGTGATGCGATACGACGCGCGCGGTGAATGGACGGCGGCGCTCGATCCGCGCGGCGAGCGGATCGCGGCGGTGTTCGGCGTGGCGGTGGATACGGTGCGTGACTGTCTCTGGCTCACCACGGCGCCGCACGCGCGCCGAGCGGTGGCGCGTGTCGAAGCTGTCGCAGCGGGAGATACGGAGACCGGTGACGTCGGAACCGGGAAGGCGGATGAGGGAACGGCGGATTCGCTGGCGGCGGGCACATGGCTGCTGCGGGTGAACCTGGGCGATGGCCGGATCACGGGACGCTGGTCGCTGGGAGCGGGCGCGGGCATGCCGGGAGAGCTCGCGGTCGCGCCGAACGGCGACGTGATCGTGAGCGACGGCATACACGGCGCGCTGTACCGGTTGCGCGCGCCGTACGCCGCGCTCGACATCGTGCGGGATCCGCTACTTCGGTCGCCGCAGGGGATCGCGGTGCGCGATGACGGGCGCGTGGCCTGGGTGGCCGACTGGTCGCGCGGGATCGTGCGGTGGGACCTCGAGCATGATGTGATGACGCGCGTGGAGGCATCGGATGGCGCGGTGCTGCGCGGCGTGGATGGACTGCGTCTCATGGGCTCCTGGCTCATCGGCGTGCAGAACGGCGCGACGCCTGGCCGGGTGATCGGCGTGCGACTCGACGACGAGGGACGCAAGGCGCTCGAAGTGCGCGTGCTGGACCGTTCGGCTCCCGGCGCCGGTGAGCCGACCGTGGGGGCGGTGCTGCGCGGGGAGTTCGTGTACGTGACGTCGAGCCAGTGGCCGTTCTGGACCGACGACGGAACGCGGCGTGGTGAGGCGCCGCTGCCGTCGGTGCAGATCCGGCGCGTGCGGATCGACGGGCTGCCGCGCTGATACGACGGCCCCACCCAGGAGAGCGAGTGCCGTCGTGTTCGCGTCAGCGGTTTCCTGCGGGTGCCGCCGGACGCGGCGCGGGCGACGCGGGAACCACCACGTTCACCACGGGTTCAGGCGATATCCGTCGCCTTGCAGCACCGACATGGCGGTCATGGCGGACAGCGCCAGTTCCACACCGGGGATGACCTTGTCGATGGGGACGTTGCGTCCCATCGACGTCTGGCCGCAGAGAATGACGCGGACGCCCGCCGCGAGCAGCTCGCGAATGAGCGGCGCGCTGGGGTTGTCGGTGCCGAAGCGGGCGCGATAGGTCTCATCGTCGAGGAGGTCCTTGCCCGCGGTGCCGTGCACCACGGCCGCGAGATGGACGCGATTGCGCGGGACGCCGGCGCGGGCGTGCATGTTCAGGAAACGCGCGACGGTGTTGAGCTGTTCGTTGTGCGCCATGGCAGCGGCGGATGCCGGCGCGGAGGCGTCGCCCACGCCGCGGCTGATCTCGAAGACCACCCGGTAGTCGCGGTCGAGCGGCGTGACGAAGGTGGGCGAAGACACGTCGAAAACGGCGCCGCCCGTGGTGATCACGGGGCCCGCGGACGCCTGGGCGGCGAGCGCGAGCGGAGCGGCGGCAACGAGCAGCAGGGCGGACAGGGTGCGGAACGTCATGGGGAGACCGGGAAGAGAGAGGAGCGGCTTACTGCACCGCCGCGAGCACGCGCTGCACGAGACCGTCCACGGCGCCGTTGCTGATCCAGCGTGCAACGATCAGGAGGTCGTGCTCGGGTATCGCGATGAGAATGTTGGTGCCGTTGCCCACGTGGGCGAAGGTGCGCGGCGTGGCGCTCGCCAGATAACGACCGTCGGTGTTGAGGAACCAGTTCATGTAGCCGTACGTGGGCTGCGCGGGCGTGGGGGTGAGCGCCTGCGCGACCCACGCCTCGCTGAGGAGCTGCTGGTCCTTCCAGCGGCCTCGACGCAGCGTGAGCAGACCGAAGCGTGCCTGATCCCAGGCGTTGATGAACAGACCGCCGCCCCAGTGTCCGCCGCCGCTCACCACCTCCACGTCGCGTCCGTCGAGCAGGATGTAGGACGTTTCATAGCCCATCCAGCGCCAGGTGGACGATGCGCCGATCGGATCCATGATATGCTCGCGCAGCACTTCCGGCAGTGCGCGGCGCCACACGTTGGTGGCGGCGAGCGCGAGCACGTTCACGCGCGTGTCGTTGTACTCGTAGGCCGAGCCGGGCTCCTTGCGCGGCCGGTCGAGCCAGGTGTTGGCATCGCGGTCAGGCCGGTCGGCCCATTCGGGCTTGCCCCAGAGCACGCCGTCCCAGTCGCTCGTCTGGCGCAGCAGATGATCCCACGTGATGCGCGCATTGTGCGGGCCGGTGAACGGCTCGAGCAGCGCGCCGCGCGCCGGCCGGTCGGCGCCGAGTCCTGGGCGCTGCGGGTGCCGCGATACGATGGGTCCCACGTATTCGGCCACACGGTCGTGCACGTTCCGGATGAGGCCGCGGTCCACCGCGAGCCCCACGGCCGACGACACGAAGCTCTTCGTGACGCTGAACGTCATGTCCACGCGGTCGGGCGTTCCCCACTCGGCCACGACGTACCCGCCGCGCACGATGAGGCCGGTGGCGTCGCCGCGCGGCGTGAAGAGACCGATCGGATCGCCGAACGGCTCGCGTCCGAACGACTGATAGTGCGCGAGCTCGAGATCGCGCGGGTTCCGGCTTTCGTTCTCGATCGCGAAGGCCACGGCCGCCGCGAGGCGCGCGGAATCGAAACCGGCGGCGCGCGGTGTGCGGCGCTGCCATCCCGCGGGACCGGCGTCGGGATAGTAGGCGTCGGCCGGCACGGTCCACTGGGCCGGCGTGCGCGTGGGCGCGCGGGTTTCCGTGCCGGACTGCGCGCCGAGCGTGCCGTATGCCGCGGTGAACAGCGCGAAGGCGAAGGACCAGCCGCGGACGGTCGGGTGAAACGCGTTCCGTTCAGGAGACGAGGGCATGGGGCAGGAGGTCGATGTATTCGAATCGGTCGTCGCGGCGCACGGTATCGCCGCGCTCCATGCGAATCGGTTGCGCGAAGCAGGGTGCGCGGTGAACGAATGTGTGGAACTCGCCGCGCTCGCCGCACGGGTCCGCGGTGTCGGGCAGATCGGCGAGGAGCGCGTCGTCGAAGTCACGCCCGACGAACGCGGCATCGAGCTGCACCGTGTCCACGCAGGTGAGGATGGCTTCGTGTCCCTCGTCGATGAACGTGCGGGCGAGCCGCGTGGTGTCTTCGTGCCAGAGCGGATAGTGCGCGGTCCAGCCGAGCGTGCGGCACTGCGCGTCACGCCAGGCGCGCACGTCGGCAAGGAAGAGATCGCCGAACGCGATGTCACGCACCGGGCCGAGTGCGCGCTGCACCTCCGCGAGCGCGTCGGCCCATGCGGTTTCGTAGGCGGCGTTCGGCGCGCCGGCGTCGAGGTGGGCGATGAAGAGCGGCAGGCCGATCGCCGCGGCCTGTTCCTCGAGCAGCGCGCGGCGCACCCCGTGCATGCTGATGCGATCGTAGTCGCGCGTGACCGTGGTGACGAGCGCGACCGGCTGCACGCCGGGCGTGCGCTGCAGCCGGTCGAGGGCGAGCGTGCTGTCCTTGCCGCCGCTCCACGCCATGACGATCGGTCGCGGCACGGCCGTCACTCGTCGCTGCCGGCGTACGACCGCAGGGTGAGGAACGCGGCGATCACCGCGCGGTCGGTGATGACTTCGAGCCGGCCGGCCACGGAGGCGATGCGGATCAGGCATCCGGTGCCCACCGGCGATGCGATCACGACGGCGTCGTGCGTGAGACACACGGCTTCGGCCTCGGGCGGCACGTCCGCGGGCGTGCCCACCTGCTGCACCACGGCTTCCATGTGCGTGGCGTCGAGGCGTTCGTCTTCGCTGCCCACGGCCATGACGGCGAGCCACGTGGCGCCGGTGAAAAGCACCACGTCGTTGCCGCCGAGTCCGAGGTCGGTGGTTTCCATGATCGTGGCGCCGTCGACGAGATCGTGCGCGCCGTCATGTGACAGCGCGTCGGCCACGAGACAGGTGGCGGCGAAACCGGGTTCGATGTCGTGCCGGTCCACTTCCAGGCGCACCGCGGATCCGTCGGCGAGCCGCACGGTCACGGCGTGATCCGTGACCTGCACGTCGCGCCAGGCGGCGCGCAGGCGGCGGAACACCTCGATGCTGTCGTGGTCCGCCTGGAAACGGTATTCGCGCATGCGGGGGGTCGCTACAGCGACCACCCCGAGCGGTATTCGCGCGTCAGGTGGGCGTTGAGCGAGTCGTGATTGGTGAAACGCATCGCGGACGCGTCGTACAGCGCCTTCTTCCCCTGTCCGAGACGGAGCGCCACCATGCCGAGCAGCATGGTTTCGTTGAGCGGGGCGGCGTAGCTGAACGGAGAGCTGGCTTCGGCCTCGCCCTTGCACGCGGCCACCCAGTTGCCTTCGTGCGAGCCGGTGATGCGCGGCAGCGTGGTGGGCACGGCTTCGGCTTCGGCGGCCACCGAGGCGGGATACACGATGGGCTTGTTGCCGTACGTCTCGTAGGTGAGGATGCCGCGCGAGCCCACGAACACGCCGCCGCCGCCGTCGCCCATGGGGAGGGACGCGTCGTCGGGCATGAACGGAGGACGCGGGGGCATGAGGCCGCCGTCGTACCAGAAGAGCTTCACCGCGGGCCGGTTGCCCACCGCGGGGAACTCGTATTCCACCTGCGTGGCCAGCGGGTACGTGGCCGGGTTCTCGGCGCCGCCGCCCCACTGCGTGGACGCGGCCGCAATGCTCGTGGGCTGCGTGAGCTCGAGCGCCCAGTAGGCCTGATCGACGAGATGCGCGCCCATGTCGCCGAGCGCGCCCACGCCGAAGTCCACCCAGCCGCGCCAACTGAACGGATGGTAGGCGGGGTGATACGGAATGAGCGGCGCGGGGCCGCAGTAGAGATTCCAGTCGAGTCCCGGCGGCGGGCTCTGCGGGTTCTCCGCCATGGCACGGAGCACGGCCACCTCGACGGTGCGCGCGTTCCACTGCGGGGGGCGTGCGGGATCGGCCGGACGCGCGGCAGGCATGGCCGCGCCGGGGCGCGGAATCCCCTGCGCCCAGTAGCGCACCGGGCGGTCGGTCCAGATGTGCACGTCGGAGATGGGGCCGAGCACGCCGGAGCGTATGACCTCCACCACGCGCCGCGTGCCTTCCATCGAGTGTCCCTGATTGCCCATCTGCGTGACCACGCGCGTGGATTCGGCGAGTTTGGCCAGGTGCCGCGATTCGTGCACCGAGTACGCGAGCGGCTTCTGCACGTAGACGTGCTTGCCGAGCTGCATCGCGGCGCTCGCCTGCACGGCGTGCAGATGATCCGGCGTGGCGATGACGACGGCGTCGATGTCCTTGCGCTCGTCGAGCATCTTGCGGTAGTCGGCGTACTTGGCGGCCTTGGTGTAGGCGGCCTGCAGGCGGAGCGCCTCCTCCGACACCTTGCCGTCGCGGGGGCGCAGGCGTCCTTCGAGTGAACGTTCCACGTAGGGGAAGTCCACGTCGCAGACGGCGACGATGTTTTCGTCGAGCACGCGGGACATGTTGCTCATGCCCATGCCGCCGATGCCGATACAGGCGATGTTCAGCGTGCGGCTGGGGAGACGGAACGGGGCGCCGGCCACGAGGTGGCGCGGGAGGACCATGGCGCCCAGACCGAGGGCGGCGGCTTGGCCGAGGAACTCACGGCGGGAGGAGGGAGGCGTCATGAAACGACGCTACGCCCGTGCGTCGCTCCCGTCAATGCGGAGGCCGCCGGTCCGGCCGCGGCCGGTGGGTCTTGTCTCGGCCGCGGGTGATGATCCGTGGGCGCCCGCGTCAGGGCCGCACGAAACGGGCGGCCTCGGCGGGGCCCCGGCTCCAGACGAGCGTGTCGCCTTCGATGCGGAGCGCGCCGCCGGCGCCGAGGAGCGCGAGCATGCGGTCCTCGATGGCCATGACGCCCGGGTCGGTGCAGAACATCTTCGTGCTGATCGCCGGCCCGCCCACCACGGTGGTGCCGCGCAGCACGCCGCGGCCGCTGTACTGATTGCAGCCGGCGTTGCCGAGGAATCGTCCGTCGGCGCGGTCCCAGGCGAAGCTCGCCTTCGTATCGGCCGGCGCGGTGATCATGCCGGAGTCGGACGCGATGCTCACCAGCCGCCACGGACCGGCCGCGATGGCGTCCTGGGTGCGGAGCGCGCCGCAGCCGTCGGCCGGATCGATGCGGTCCATGGAGTCGACCACGAGCATGCGGGCGGTGCCGTCGCCCTCCATGGCGGGGCGGTCCGCGAAATGGCCGCGCAGGCGGACCACGGCGGGACGCCCGCCCGCGGCCGGGGACGCGGCATAGGCGCGCTCGAGCGCGGGGTAGTCGGCGCTCATGTCCACGGGGAACTGGAGGCCGCTCTCGCACTCCACGAAGAGCGCGGCGTCGGCCATGTAGACGAACGCGCCGATCAGGCGGGACGGATGCGTGATGGAAACGGCCTCGGCCACGGCCGGCAGGCGATAGTTCAAGGTTGAAGTAATGTCGTTGCCGTCCGTATCGAGCTGGCGGAGGGCGCCGTCTGGGTCGGCGGCGAAGCGCGCCGGCAGGTCGGGGCTGCCGAGGAGCGTGAGACGGGTGGCGGCGTGGGCGTGGGTCCAGCGGCCGATGTCGGTGAAGATCGTATCACCGCCGCCGTTCGTGCCGAGCCAGGCGGCCTGTCGCTGGAAGGTGCCGTCGGGAAGCAGGGTGATGGTGGTGCGGATGCCGGCGCAGTCGGCGCAGGGGAGGTCGCCGCGCCAGGAGGCGGGGCCGTCGAGCGCGGCGAGGTCGCGCGGGGGAACGGTGGGGGCGGATTCGGATGCGGTATCCCGGCCGGCGGTGCCGCAGGCGGTCAGCAGGGCGCCGAGCAGGAGCGGGGCGAGACGGGCGATGGGTCGCATGGGAGTCTCCGGGCGGCGGGGATGGGGGGCATGCCGGGATGGGTGCGACGTCGTCCGGCGTTCCTTCGATCAAGAATACCCCGGTTCGAGGCGCCCGGATGAGCGGTCGATACTTCCCGGAATGGCCCGCCTTCCCTCCCCCGTCGCGGCAAGCGACTCTGAACCGGATCCCGCCTCGAGCGGCTCGGCCTCCGGACGACAGCTCGGATCCGCGGTGCTGGCCTATCTGGTGGGCACGACGCTGCTCATCACCTGGGCGCCGTTCCGGTTCTCGTGGCAGCCCACACACGGAGTGACCGGCGACTGGAACTGGCCGGACCTGGTGCTCAACGTGGTGATGTTCCTGCCGCTCGGCTTCTTCTGGCAGGCCACGCGCGCCCGCGAACGTCCCACGCCGTGGTGGGTGGTGGGACTGCTCGGGGCCGGGCTGAGCGCCACGATCGAAACCGGACAGCTCTTCATCGCCGAACGATACACGTCCGCGTTCGACGTGATCACGAACGGGCTCGGCGCCGCGCTCGGCGCGCGCGCCTTCGATCTCGTGCGTCCGCGCATTCATGTCGGCGCGCAGACCGTGTCGGCCTTCGCCCTCGAACTCCCGCTCACGGGGCTCGTGATGCTGCTCGTGCCGCTGCTCTGGGTGTCCGGGTTCGCGAGCGCGGGCGCGGAACGTACGTGGCTCATGCTGCCGGTGGCGGCGTTCGGCGGCGCGGTGCTGGGGGCCGTGCACGGCGCATATCTCGATCACACGGGACGGGTGACGCGTACCATGTTGTTGGCAGCCGTGGCCGTGTGGTTCCTGGTTGCCACGCTGCCGGGCGCGGCCACGCGGCCGGAGATCCTGATCGCCGGCAGTACGCTGGCCGTGGGCGGGGCGTGGCTCCGGAGCGTGGCCACGGCGCGGGCCAGACGAGAGGGCGGCGCGCGGCGGGTGGAACTGCCCACGCTCCGGGCGATGCTGCCGCTCTTTGCCGTGTACCTCGCCCTCATGGCGCTGTGGCCGCTCGATTCCGTGGACGGCGTGTGGCGCGGCGCCTGGATCCTCGCGCCGGCACGCGACGAACTGGCCACGACGCTGCTCATGCAGGAGCTCGAATATCTCGCGGCCTTCACGGTGACGGGATACATCACCGCCGAGTTCCACGGGCGGGCGAACGCGCGCTACACCGTGGGGTGGCGCCGCGTGCTGGGGTACTCGGTGTTGCTCGTGGCGCTGCTCGAAGTCGCGCGCGGATGGAACACGACCCGCGGCGCGAGTCTCGCGGTCGCCCTGCTGGCCGTGCTCGCCGGCGTCTTCGGCGGGTGGCTGTATCACCTGCAGCGCGACCACGTGCGCACGCTGCTGTCGCGGCAGGCAGTGCCTGAGCCGGCGGGCGCACCGGAACGGCAGCGGGCGGCCTGATCGGGAATCCGTGCGGCGACAGCGCCGCGCGGGATGACGGGTACGCAGGGCGCGCGGACGCACCCTCGACAGTGGCACCAGACGCGCGGGGGACGCATACTCCGGGGAGCGATCGTTCCCGTCTTCCCGCCCCGCGTCCCATGTCACGTCCCCGATTTCGCCTGCCCGCATGCGCCGTGCTCGCCGCGGCGTTCCTGTGTCTCACGCCTCTCCGCGGCGACGCGCAGCGCACCGAACGTCCACCGCTCCACGGCAAGCACTGGGTGGCCGTGACCGGCAAACCGCTGGGCGCCACGGCCGGCGCGATGATCTTCCAGCAGGGCGGCAACGCGGTGGACGCCGCGGCCGCGATGCTCGCCGCGGTGTGCACGATGTGGGACACGCTCGGCTGCGGCGGGGAAACGCAGGCGCTGATCTATCACCCGGGGCTCAAGAAGGTGATCGGCATCAACGCGCTGGGCGTGGCGCCCACGGGTGCCACGCCGGAGTTCTTCCGCGACAAGCAGATGCGGTTCCCGCCGGAGTTCGGCCCGCTGTCGGCCGTGACCCCCGGCACGCCCGGCGGCCTCATGGTGATGCTCGCCGAATACGGCACCATGTCGCTGGCGCAGGTGCTCGCGCCGGCGATCCAGATGGCCGAACAGGGATATCCGATCGAGGCGCAGGCCGCGAATGCGATGCAGCAGAACGCCGCGCGCATCAAGCAGTGGAAGTATTCGCCGGCCGTGTTCTTGCCCCACCTCGGCCAGGGGCGCGAAGCGCCGTCGGCGGGCGAGGTGTTCAAGCAGCCCGATCTCGCCGCGACGTTCCGGAAGCTCGTGGACGCCGAGCGCGACGCGCTCCGCCGCGGACGGAATCGCAAGCAGGCGATCATGGCCGCGTACGACCGCTTCTACAAGGGCGACATCGCCGACGAGCTCGTACGCGGCGTGCAGGAGGACGGCGGTCTGTTCACGAAGGAGGATCTCGCGAACTGGCGCGTGCACATCGAGGAACCGTACTCCACCGACTACCGCGGCTACCAGGTGTTCAAGCTTCCCATCTGGCAGCAGGGACCGGCCATGCTGCAGGCGCTGAACATCCTCGAGAACACCGATCTCAAAGCGATGGGATACAACAGCGCGCAGTACATCCACACCATCTACCAGGCGATGAACCTGGCGTTCGCGGATCGCGACTTCTACTACGGCGATCCGTACTTCGCGCCGGAGGAGCCGGTGGCGGGGCTCATGAGCAAGGCGTACGCGAAGGCGCGCTTCGGCCAGATGAACCACGAGCGGAACGACGCGGCGGTGAAGCCGGGCGATCCGTATCCGTTCCAGCAGGGGGTAAATCCGTTCACGCATGTGCTGTCGCGCTGGTCCACCACGGGGCCGCGCTCCGACAGCGCGCGTCGCACGAGCGCGGCGGGCGGGGAAAGCGCGTCGGCGTCGAGCGACGCGGAATTCCGCGAGGCATTCACGCGCGGCACCACGAGCATCCAGGCGGCGGATTCGGCGGGATGGATGGTGTCGATTACACCGAGCGGCGGGTGGATTCCGGCCGTGATCGCGGGGCGCACGGGGATCGGGCTGTCGCAGCGCATGCAGTCGTTCGTGGTGGACGAGGAAGACGGCCCGTTCAACGTGGTGCAGCCGGGCAAGCGTCCGCGCGTGACGCTCACGCCCACGATCGCGCTCAAGGACGGCGAACCGTGGATGGCGTTCTCGGTGCAGGGCGGCGACACGCAGGACCAGGATCTGCTGCAGTTCTTCCTGGCGATGGTGGAGTTCGGACACACGGTGCAGCAGGCGGCCGAGCATCCCGGGTTCCACAGCTATCAGATGCGCACGAGCTTCGGCAATCACGAGGCACGGCCCGGGCGCCTGCAGCTCAACGAGCGGATCCCCGACTGGGTGCGCGACGATCTGCGGCAGCGCGGCTACACGCTGGAGTTCGCGCGGTACACGTCGGGGCCGATCACGGCGATCTGGCGCGACCGCAAGCACGGCACGCTGTGGGGCGCGGCGAGCAACTTCGGCGAGGACTACGGCATCGCGTGGTGACGGCGCGGCCCGCCGCGCGGCGGGTGGCGCATCACGAAGCGGGGGCGTTCACCGATACCGGTGAGTGCCCTCGCTGCGTATGCGCTTCGGTCATCCCGCGCCGGCTGCAGCCTCGAGCCCGCGTTCCAGGTCGCGCCAGATATCGTCCGGATGTTCGATCCCCGCGCTCAGGCGCAGCAGGCGCGGGCTGATGCCGTGCGCCGCGCGCACGTCGGGGTCCACGACGCGATGCGTGAGGCTGGCGGGGTGCTGGATCAGCGTATCGGTGTTGCCGAGGGAGACGGCGGGTGTGATGAGCTCGAGCGCGGCGAGACAGCGGGCGGGCGCGTCCGGGTGATCACCGGCGAGCTCGAAAGCCAGCGTGCTGCCGGGGCCGAGCAGTTCGCGGCCGAGCACGCCGCGCGGATCGGTGTCGCCAAAGCCGGGATAGTGCACGCGGGCCACGGCGGGGTGCTGTGAAAGCCGGCGGACGAGCACCTCGGCGTTCTGCTGCGCGCGTTCCACGCGGAGTGCGAGCGTGGCGAGTCCGCGGTGCAGGAGATAGGCGGCGAGCGGATGCAGCACACTGCCCGTCAGCATGCGCACCTGCCGAAGCCCGGCGAGCCACTCGGCGTCGTTCGTGCTCACCACGCCCGCGAGCACGTCGCCGTGGCCGGCGAGCGCCTTGGTGGCGCTGTGCAGCACGAGCGTGGCGCCGTGCTGCAGTGGGCGCAGCAGCACGGGCGTGGCGAAGGTGGCGTCGACCATCACGGGGACGCCGTTCGCCTCTGCCACCGTGTAGCCGATGTCCACGAGATGGAGCGTGGGGTTGGCCGGTGTTTCGATGAGCACGAGGGCGGTGTCGGCGCGGCAGGCGTCCCGCACACCATCGGGCGTGGTGAAGGTGACGTCGAGCCCCAGGAGCCGGCTCGCGAGCAGATGATCGGCGCTGCCGTAGAGCGGACGCACGGCCACCACGTGCCGGCCCCGTTGGGCGGCCACGAGGAGCGCGGCCGTGAACGCGGCCATGCCCGAGGCGAACGCCACCGTGGCGTCTGCGCCTTCGAGCGCGGCGATGGCCGATTCGGTGCGCGCGACGGTGGGGTTGTGGAGGCGGCTGTAGACGGACGAATCAGTGGGGAGCCCGCCGGCGACCAGGGCATCGATGGACGCCATGCCGGCGGCGAGATCCGGGACGGGGTACGTGCTCGACAGGTCGATCGGGGGCGCGTGGACGCCGAGCGCGGCGAAGTCTTCGCGGCCGGCGTGCACGGCGATGGTGTCGGCATGGTCACCGCGGCCGGCGTGCAGGCGGCGGATTTGATCGTGAGGAGGCATGCCTGTATACTGGCATGATCTTCGTCAGGAGGAATATATACCGCAGAATATTCGGAATGCCGCGGATCGAGAGCCGCTCGACCGCATCGATCGCGCGCTCGTGCGGCTATTGCAGCAGAATGCTCGGCTGAGCAACAAGCAGCTCGCGGCGCGGGTGGGGCTCGCCGAGTCGAGCACGCTCGTGCGGGTGCGGCGGCTGGAGGCGCGCGGTGTGCTGCGCGGCTATCACGCCGACGTGGCGCCCTGGGCGCTCGGCATGGGACTGCAGGCGTTCGTGGCCGTGCGGCTGGCGCGGCATTCGCGCGATGTCGTGGAGCGGTTCCAGGAACATTGCCGCGTGCTGCCGGAGGTGCTCGCGGCGTACAACATCGGCGGCACCGACGACTATCTCGTGCACGTGGGCGTTGCCGACTCGGATGCGCTGCGCGAGCTGATCCTCACGTCGATCAGCACGCGTCCGGAGGTCACGCACATCGAGACGCACCTGATCTTCGACATGGTGCGTGGTGCGGCGTCGGTGGGGGAGCGGGGGTGAACTGCAGGTGTCAGGACGCGAAGGCGGGAAGCCACGGAAGGCTCAGGGCGCGAAAAGCGCGCCGAGCGGGATGCGGAGCGGCGGGTGGGACGCGAGCGGCTGCCAGGCGAGTTCGTCACGCGCGAGCTCGGGGAAACGCTGCGCGGGCGTCCACACTTCCACTTCGTTGCGCTCGCCATCGATGAGCCAGATGGTCTCGATGCCCTGTTCCTGGTAGAGACGCCGCTTGATGAGGCGATCCTGCCGCCGAGTGGACGGGCTCAGCACTTCGGCCACCAGTGAGAGCCGTTGCACGGAGGTCCATGTTGCGGCGCCGGCATCTTCCGGGGCAATGACGAACACGTCGGGCTGGACGAGCGTATCGTCGCTCCAGGAAATATCCGCGGGACTGCTCATGACTTCGCCGGCAGGGACAGTCCGGCAATAGAGCACCAGGTCCACGTACAGACGGCCGACCAGCCGCTGGTGCCGAAGCGCGGGCGACGGCGTCACGAGCAGCTCGCCCCACACCACTTCGTACCGGTTGCCGTCGTGCGGCAGCGCGCGGACCATGTCCGCCGTGTACAGGGAATCCGACAGGGGCATGACCATACGCTACGCTCGGCTCGGCGGAGTTGGCAAGGGTGTGACATGTGAGCATCATAGCGCTCCGTCGGAAACGAGCATCACCATTTCAGTGCAGCACCGAACATTTTCCCGCACCACATGCGGGACGCCCGGCACTGACGCGATCGGCCGCGAGGCCGCGACAGGGTCAGCGCGCGAAGAGCGCGCCGAGCAGGATGTGGAGAGGCGGGTGGGAGGCGAGCGGCTGCCAGACGAGTTCGTCCCGCGCGAGTTCGGGGAAACGCTGCGCGGGCGTCCACACTTCCACTTCGTTGCGCTCGCCGTCGATGAGCCAGATGGTCTCGATGCCCTGCTCCTGGTAGAGACGCCGCTTGATGAGGCGATCCTGCCGCCGCGTGGATGGACTCAGTACTTCGGCGACGAGCAGCAGACGCCGGATGGATGTCCACTCGGCACTGCCTGCGTCGGCCGGCGCGACGACGAACACATCCGGTTGCACGAGCGTGTCGTCGCTCCACGAGATATCGGCGGGGCTGAGCATGACCTCGCCCGCGCCGACTCCGTCGACGTACGCACTGAGGCGGTTGGCCAGGCGCAGCACCAGACGCTGATGCCGCGGCGTGGGCGACGGCGTCACGAGCAGCTCGCCCCACACCACTTCGTACCGGTTGCCGTCGTGCGGCAGCGCGCGGACCATGTCCGCCGTGTACAGGGAATCCGAGAGGGACATGACCATACGCTACGCTCGGCTCGGCGGAGAGGGCAAGGGCTCGGCATGAACGCATGGTATCGCGTCTCCCGAAAACCGCGTCACCGATTTCCCGCCGGTCCAACCATTCGCCCGCCTCGCCATCAGAAGCGCGCGCGCACTCCCGCCGAAATCGTGCGCCCCGGCACGATCGTGATGTTGTCCGGCTCCCCCGTCTGCCGGCCGAGCAGGTTCTCGCCTTTCACGTGCAGTGTGAATCCGTGCGGCAGGTCACGCGACATCGTGGCGTGCAGGCGCGTCACCCCGGGATACGTCGTCCAGAAACGCCGCAGCGACTGCCCCACGAACTGCGTGGACGGGTTGCCGGGCATCACGAACGCCCGCGACGCGGCGAGACGATCGTACCCGATCCAGTCGGCGGCGCGCGTGACCTGCAGGGTCGCGCCCCACGCCGCGGCGCTCCACCGCGCCGACACGCCCATCGTCTGCGCGGGCACGTCGAGCATGCGATCCCCGATGCGGAGATCGCCGGTATACCCGCGCCGGACCTCGCGCACGCGACTGTCCACGAGCGCGAACGACCCGTGCAGCAGAAAAGCGCCGCTCCGCAGCACGCCCTCCAGCTCCCAGCCGCGATTGTCGATCGCGCCCACGTTCTGCATCTGGAAGGCGAGGTGGCGTCCCATCGGGTCGCCCGGACGGCCGCTGTCGCCCGGCGGCGCCGACAGCGCCACGCTCACCGGCTGCACCAGTCCCGTGGCGCGCTGGTCGAAGCGCGTCACGTGCAGGGCGGCCCGGCGTCCCGCGAACAGATCGAGGCCGAACTCGGTGCCGGCCTGGGCTTCGGGCTGGAGATCGGCGTTGGGAAGGAGCTGCGTGCGCGCGAGCGGCGCGCCGCCCACGGTGATGCGCGGCGGACGGATCCCCTTGCCGTAGGCGGCGCGGAGCTTCACGGTGGCGCCGCCGTAGTCGCGCACGAGCGAGACGCCGAGCATGGGCAGCACCGTGACGAGCGGCTCGGTGGTGAAGCCCGCGCTCCGCTCCACGCGCGTGCCGGCCATGACGAAGAACGCGTCGCGCCACGCGAGATCCGTCTGCGCGACCGCGCCGGTCGTCTGCCGGTGGACATCGCGCGGGCGCGCGTCCGAAGGTGCGCCGACATCCGGCGAACCGGGACGCGCGAGCACGCCGTTCGACACGGCTTCGTGCAGCCATGCCTGCTCGGCGGAGAGCGTGATCGTGCGCTGCCACGCGTCACCGCTCCACGTGGCCGCGGAACTCGTGCGCGCCGAGACACGCGTGGCCGATCCCTCGGCGGCGCGGAGCGCCGAGTCCGACGATGACGGCAGCGGCGTCACGCCGCCCGACGATCCGTCGAGCGCGTAGGTGTCGAGACCGAGCACGGCGCGATGCGTCCAGCGCGACTCGGTGTACAGCGTGCCCGTGAGGCCGCCGGTGAACTGCTGCAGCGACTGTCGCAGCGTGCGATCGAGCTGCAGGTGCCTGGCGAGCGAATCACGTTGCTGCTGTCGCGCCCGCTCGCCGGCCGGAGGACGCGGCTGGCCGGTGAGCGCGTCGCCGAGCGCATCGAGCAGGAGCGGGTTGCTGGTGGCGGCGACATCGGAGACGGCGAGACGCGCCGTGCCTTCCAGCACCGACCGCGCACCAAGGACGCGCGCGCGTGCGCTCGCGGCGAAATGCCGGCTGTCGCCGTCGGGCACGAAGGCGCCCATGTGCGTGAAAGCGAGGGAGCCGGCGGCGGCCCGCGTGGCATCGCCGCGCTGTCCGGCGAGCACCATCTCCTGTCCGTACGTGCCGGTTTCCGCGAACGCGCTCGCCACGCGGCCGCCCTGCATGCGCAGGCGCAGCGACGGCGCATCGGTGGCGTGCACGGGCGGCCGCGTCACGATGTGCACCACGCCGCTGATCGCATCGGTGCCGTAGAGCGCCGCGCCCTGCGGGCCGCGCAGCACCTCGAGCCGTTCCACCGATTCCGGCGGCATGTGCGCGACCACGAGCGGGTTCGCGACCTCCACGCCGTCCACGTACACCTTGGGATGGCTCACGCCGAAGGAGCTGGCGCCGCGAATGCTGCCGTATCGCGCGAGCACGGCCGCCGGAGATTGCTGCCACAGCCAGATGCCGGGCACGGTGCCGTTGAGAAATCCGCTCACGCTGCCGTGCGCGTGTGCTTCGAGCGCGGCGCCGTCCACGACGCCGAGCGCCACGCCGAGCGCGCGCTGCGCACCGCCGGTGGCCGAACCGGTCACGACCACGCGTTCGAGCGGCGCGGCCCGTTCGCCGACCGGCGCGGGGCGCGCCTCGGTGTCGCCAGCGGGATCGCGCGGCGCGAGCACCACGAGATCGCGGCCGGCCGCGCGAGGCGCGACGGCGGCATCACGCACGAGCATCACGAGCGCATCGCCGAGCGGAACGCGATCGAGCGCGAGGCAGACGCGCTGTTCGAGCGACAGCAGCGCATCGGAATAGGTGAGACGGACGCGCGCCGCGGCCGCGACGCGGTCGAGCGCATCGCGCAGCGATACGGTGCCGCCGCGCACGGACACGCGCCGGTCGAGCGGTTCGGTCCAGCGGCCGGGATCGACCGCGGTCGGCGTGCAGCGGTCGTCGTTCCACGGGGACGCTCCGTCGAGCACACGCGCGCCCTCGGCGTGCGCGGGACGTACGCTCACGATCAGCACGCACGCCGCGAGCAGATACCGCACGACGCGACCGCGTCGTCGTCGTCGCCGCTCAGCGGGGCGGGGCACCGGGAGCGCGGAAGCGGGCCGTGTCGCCGCGCCGTTCGAGGTCCGCGCCGAGCGACAGCGCCACGGTTTCGAACACCGTCGTGGCAGGTTCGTGTTCGAACGTGGCGGTGAGACGGGTCGCACGGAGCGCGTCGTCCATCGTGACCACCACGCCGTACCAGCGGCGGAGCGTCACGGCCGCCTCGTCGAACCGCGTATCGCGGAAGACGAGCCGGCCACGCGTCCAGGCGACCGCTTCGTCCACCTTCGTTGCGTCGCGCTCCGGCGCGCGGCTCGCTTCGGGCAGGAGACCGGATTCACCGGCCGCGAGCTCGATCGCCTCGGCCGGCGCGTTGTCATGTGCGAGACGCACCCGGCCGTTCGTGACCGACACGGTCACGCCGCGTATCGCGTCGGAGCGCACGGCGAAGGCCGTGCCCAGGTCCACGATCACGGCGCGCCCCGCCCGCACGGTGAACGGCTTCGTGTCGTCGTGCACCACGTCGAAATACCCGTCGCCCTCGAGCACGACCTCGCGCGTGTCGCGCCCGTAGGACGCCTCGTGCGTGAGCATGCTCCCCGGACCGAGAATCACGCGCGTTCCGTCGGGCAGTTGCAGGGAATCGCGCGCGCCCACGGCCGCGGCGAAGCGGACCGGGGCGTCCGGCGGAGCATTCCAGTCGCTGCGCAGCGCCAGCACGCTCGCGACCACGAACAGCACCGCGGCCGCCGCCACCCCGGGCCGCCGCCACCAGACGCGCGCCGGACTGGTTGTCGTGCGAGGCGCGGGGGCACGGCGCCGCGCCTCATCGAGCGAGGGTACGGCATCGAGCGGCGCTTCCTCGCGCTTCGCCAGCACCGCCGCGAGCGCCCGCTCCGTGTCCACCGGCGTCCGCAGGTCGTCGCCCAGCCGGTCCGCCGCCGCGTTCACGGCCTGCACGATCCGCGCATCCTCCGGATGCTCGGCGATCCAGGCGGCGACCGCCGCCGACTCGGCGGGGTCGCTCTCGCCCGCGAGAAAGCGGCCGAGCGCCTCCCAGTCGGGCGGCCCGGATGGCGGTGGCGGAGGCGGTGATGCGTGCGGCATATGCCCGGACTACACGTGAATCGCCCGGAACCCCACTTCGCGCGGACGATGACCAGGCCACGATGTTAACCCCCACCCCGCGCGCCCGCGACCGGCAGGGGCTATGATTGCGGGCACGCTGCTCCGTGCCCCGCCATGACGCCCGACGAGCCTCCCACCTCCGACGATCGCGACCTCCTGCGACGCCTCGCCACCGGCGACGACGCGGCCTATGCTGCCGTGTTCCGCACGTGGTATGCGCCGCTGGTGCGTTTCACCGACGCGCTGCTGCGGCAGCGCGACGAAGCCGAGGAGGTGGCGCAGGAGGTCATGCTCGAACTCTGGCAGCGTCGCACGGGCATCGACCCCGACCGGCCGGTGCAGGGGTGGCTCTTCCGGGCCGCGCGCAACCGGGCGCTCAACGTGCTCCGCCACCGGAAGGTGGTGGAGGCCACGGCGCCCACGGTCACGGCGCTCGCATCAGCACCGTCGCCGGCCGACGAAGGCGCGAACGCGCACGAGATGCAGGCGGCGCTCCACGAAGCGCTGGCCACGCTGCCGCCCCGGTGCCGCGAGGTTTTCACGCTCAGTCGCACGCACGGCCTCCGGAACGCCGAAATCGCCGCGCGACTCGGTGTGACCGTGAAAGCCGTGGAAGGGCAGATGGCGCGCGCGCTGCGCACTATGCGCGAGCATCTGCGCCCCTGGCTTCCGCCCGGCGATACGCTCTGAGCGGAATCAGGCCGCGCCTTCGAGCGTCAGTGCCTGGCCCCGTGTGACCCGGAAGCATCCGGCGGCAATGGCCACCGGGTCGCCCTGCCGGAACTCGGACATCCCCAGCCCCGTGTAGCGCCGCGCCATGCGGCTCAGGTTCTGCGAGGCCGAGAACGCCAGGACGTCCGCGATCTCGGATACGGATCGGCGCGGTGATCGCAGGTGCCACGCGGCCACGAGCAGGCGAGCCCAGCCGATGAGCCACTGCGGGGAGGGGCCGCTGACCGCCTGCAGCCGCTTGCGCAGCGTACGCTCGTGCATGCCCAGCGCGTCCGCGACGTCCAGGACGCTCACGTCATGGCCGGCCAGGGGCAGGGTGGCCGCGAGCACGCGGTGCACGAACGCCGGCTCGATCGGACCGAGGGATGAGAGCAGGGCTGAAGCGACACTCGAAGCGAGGACGCGTTCGAGCGCCGTCCAGATCGCCTGCCGTGCGTTCCATGCATCCGCGATCACGAGTTCGACATGCTCGAGTGCCCGCAGCGCGGGAACGAGCCGCGCGTCCACGGTGCCGCCGCTGCACAACGCCACGGAGGGCAGTCCCTGCAGCGGCCCGCCCAGTGCTTCGTGGAGCTCGTGGATCAGCGTCCGAGGCAATCCGTCCGGCGCATGCGCCGGAAGCCGGTAGAGCAGGACGGGAGCCGATGCGGATCGCACGTGCGTGAGGAGATCGGCGACCCGTGCCACCGGCACGAAGGACACCTCGTGCGGCAGCAGGGATCGGACCAGATGCTGCTCCTCGGAAGGGAGCGCCATCGCGATCACGGTCGTATCGGCCACGGCGCATCGCAGTCGTGGCGTCACGGTCCTATCGGGCATCGTGTTCGACGAAGGCCCGGAGCTCTGCGAGGCGCCGTACCGCGTGACGGGTTCGCGCGGGCACGCGTGTGCCGGCAACGTCGTGCCGCGGCGCGCGCGGCATCGGAGGATCGGCCGCACGCTCGAGCTCCGCCAGCCGGCGGCGAAGCGCGTCATGCTGGAACGTGTATTCGTTGAACATCGTGCCTCTTTCGGCTGCCGAGCCCAGTTCCGCGCCGGCGCGCACGTCGAGCGATCGGGCACGGTCATGCCATCCGATCGTGATCGCGGCATCGAGCGCGGCCAGCAGCGCCTTGATGCGTTCGTACGGCTGCAGGCAGGTGTCCGTCTCGGCGAGCAGGGTCTCGATGTGCGTCCGGACGACGGCGCTGTCCGCTTCGGGCGTCCGCTGCCAGAGCAGCGTCTCCGCGGCGAGCAGTCCCACGTGTGCCGGAATCCGGATCCGTTCAGGCAGCGGCTGCGCCAGCATCACCCGGAACCCGTTGCGCGCGGCTACGGCATGACCGAGCTGCAGCGTGATTTCGGCAACACCGATGAGGCACTGCAAGCGGCGGTCGTCGGGCTGTTCGCGTACCAGGTCGAACGCCGCCCAGGCATGTCGGAGCGCGAGATCGAGCTTGCCGGAGCGGCGATGGCAGAGCGCCAGCGCGTGGTGCGCGCTGCACTGCTCGGGTTCGGGAAGGGGAGGCTCCTTTCGCAGGATCGCGTGGCACCGCCGTATGACTTCCGGGAAGTTGCCACGGGCCTGGGCGCAGGCGATGAGACCAGCCATGCACTGGGCCCAGCCATCGGCCGGCGGCGTATTCCGCAGCCGCCGCAGGCCACTCTTGTACCATTCGACCGCGTCCTCCACGTCTCCCCGCTGCCGCGAGATGCGGCCGCGGCGTGCCAGCGTGATGGCCAGCAGGTTGACGGCTGCGTGCTCCGGCTCCCCGGGCAATGGAGCAGCGGCTGCGGCGTGTGACAGGAGACGTTCGATCTCGCCCAGCATGGCCCACGCGATATCGAACGCGCCGATGTAGTCGGCGAAGGAGGCGAATACGAGCCAGGCATCGGCCGGGTGCGTGGCGAACGCCGTGCTGCGCTGCGCGGGCATGCGATGGATGGCCTCGCCGATCCGGTCGCCCACCCACGCGGGTGGCGGATCGATGCGGTCGCACCCGCGGAGCCAGGCCACGGCGAGCATGAGCGTGCCGACGATTTCGTCGTTGCCGGGCGGGGTTGTCCGGAGCAGATGACTCGTGGTCCAGGCAGGCACGCGGAGGGAGGGGGAGAGGAGCACGTTTCTATGGCTGCCGTTCTTACTATAGAAGGCGGTGTTTTACTGCAGGGCCGTTCATGATACAACCGGCCCGTTCAGGATACAGGGGGCTCGTGCAAGGCGCAACATGATGACGCTCCACTTCAACATGGAGCGAAACGATGCGCGAAAGCCGGAAGGAAGAAGCTGTCGAACTGGTCGGACGGAGAGTCGCGGTTGTCCTGCTGCTGGCGGGGCTGGTTGGCTGCAAGTCGGGTCCGCTGGAGCCGACGGTGGAAGGCTCGAGACGGGAGTCCTTGGTATGCGGGCCGGTCGGGGTGACGGTCACGCCGGCAGATACCGTATCGGTGGGGACGGACGGAAGCTGCCCAGTCGGATTCGACGTGATGATCTGGACCTGATCGGATACGGGTCGGACCGAAATTGGGCCGATTAGGATACAGTCCGATGGCGTAGTCCATGGTAATCATTAGGCGCCGAGTGCATGCTGCGTGCAAGCAGTGCTTCACTCGACCATGGCTGGCCTGTTGTGGCCGTCTCACGCTAAACCTGAGGGGGGCCGTTTGTCGACAAGACGTAGTCTCGTATCAAAGATCGCTGCCTGTGCAGGAGTGTTCGCGCTCTCGATCGTGCTGGTACGTTGCAGCGATGTGTCCGGAGTTCCCACGCATGGAGCGGTTGGACTTCAACCTCTCACCGACGCTCAGGCACAAGCGGTGGTCATCCGTTCGCAACGCCCTGATGCCCAGTTCAGAATCGCAGAGATCCATACCGCTGCCATGCAGGAAGGGATGCGCGCGAAAGCGCATCTGAAAGGAAAGAGCCACACCGAGATCTGTGCACGCATCCGGCAGATCGTGCGCAATACGATCCCGGCTATCGCCGAGGCGACAGGGGTGACCGATGCCGCTTTCTATGAGCGGCAGATCTCGCAGGCCTTCGCGAAAGGCCGGTGCCAAGGGGCCGCCGCTCTGTCGATGTGGACCAGCAGTGCAAGCGTCGGCAGTAATTCGGCGAGCGGAGTTACGGGTGCTTTCATGGATTACTCGCCTGCGCTGGAGGCTGCAATCCTCGAGGCGCCCACGCCGGAGGCCGCCGTCGCCACCATGGATCAGACCTTGGCGAGTGCAACTTCGATCCCGGCTCCCGATTACGAAGTGCTCGCCGACATGGTTTCGGCTGCGGCATCATCCGTGTATTACTGGTATGAAGTCGAGATGAACAGTGGCGGCGGTGGTGGACCGGGAGATGATGATCCTCAGGAACCGATGTCGATGTTTCAGAACTGTCGGTTCTGGTGCCGGGTCGGGTGGGCAGATGTCATTGGCATGACCTCTGGGGCTGCCGCTGTGGTGATGACGGCTGGGCCGGGGGCAGTCATTGTGCCGCAAGCAGTTGCCGCCGGAGCAGCGATCGGAATGGTGGCCAATTCGCTCACTGCCGCGATGTAAAGCTTCGACCGCACCAGCACTCATGCGCAACTCGCGGATTCCATGGGAGTTTGTATTTGTCTTTCTTGCTTCCTTGACTCTCGTTGGTTCACTGGTCAGCAGAGTTACGATCGGCATCGGGAATCCCGCAACCATTTCACTGCTTCGAAGCTCGTTGTTTGCCGCGGCAATCGTCATCATTTTTTCGGTGGTTGCCGCCGGCAGACCCTCCGATCAGCGGAGTGTCTGGCATGGGTCGAATCTGCGTCTTCTCGCTTGTGTTTGCGCTGGTGCGGGTATCGCGGCAGTATTCCCCGTTCGATTCGGGATATTCGGAGCTGGATTGATCGTGGCGGCTCTCGAGGAAGTTGTCTTTCGCTGGAAAATGCCACGTATCCTGCGGGCGGATTTCGGACTCTCGCCGATCCCCGCGACGCTGCTAAGCCAGATCGCCTTTGCCGCGTGTCATTACGACGTGGTTGGTCGGTCTGTTCTGCTGTCTTCGCCCTATCGATTCTGGCAGCTCTGTGCTGCCGGGGTTTTTCTGTGTGTCGTTGTACGTACAGGCGGGATTGTTTTTGCGATAGCACTCCATTCTGCAATGAACGGTCTGATCACGACCGGATGGATGGGGTTCTTCTCTCCGCCGTCCTATATTCAAGTGATTCTTCTTGTAGTGGGCTCTCTCTGTCTGTTGGTTGCCGCAGAAGCTTCCCTATCGACGATGCTCGGCAGGGGGATGTCCACGAAGTCGTTGTGTATGAATGGCGTGTCCGAATCACATCCGGGGTTCAGTTAGTATTCATCTGGGGCTTGCCACACAGCGCGACCCCAAGCACATTGTTCGGTCACTCCGGGATGAGCCGGATAGAACTGTTTCGGAGCAGGCATTCGTCTGCACCCGTGTCTTACTGGGAAGAAGCCTTCCGTCCCTTGCAACCAGGAGGTTTTGATGCGCGTCTTTTTCTACTATGTGCTGGCCGTGCTTTGGACCGCGGCAGCTATTCTCGGCATCTACGCCGTGACCGGCTTCCCGGACACCATGCCCAGGCAGATCGTGCAGGCCACTGTTACGGCCTTGGCGGTGCAGACGTTCATCTTCATCTGGCGACGTCGCCAGAAGCGTCTCTCGCACAAGAGCTTCTGATCATTTCACTGTTCCATCGGCAGCAGTGGAAACTTTGACTAGGAGGCTCTTGTGAGAACGAAGGATGAGCATTCTATCGATTCGAAAAATCTCGAGGTGCTTCGCCAGTCAGCGCTTGCGTTCCTTTCTTTCATGGGCGCAATGGTGCTGCTCGGAATCGACAAGCCGCTGTCACGCATGATCATGGCCGCTGCCGTCATGTCCATGATCCCCCCTCTGGCGTGAATACCGTCGCCGGCGACGCGAGGGATAGAAGCAAGAACGGCCGGCTTTCCCGTTCCCTGAAGGAAAGCCGGCCTGACATAGGGTGAACCGCCCCCCACCCCTCCCAAGAAACACGCCCCTCCGGAATAAGTCGGCCGTGAACGCCATACGCAGACCAGCCTTCACGTCGGCCTCCGCTTTCAACCTTGCACGGCTGGTGCGGTGGATCGCACTGGCCGTGCTGTTGGTCGGCCCCCGCACCGCGCAGGCGCAGCTCCGGTGGTTCCGAGTGACGTCGGACAGTGCCGTACCCGTGGCCGGCGCGACGGTGTCCGGCGACGGCTCGTCGCGTCCGCTGGTCGCCGACAGCGGAGGGTACGTGGCACTTGCCGAGTCGGAGCTGCGTGGCACCGTGCGCATTCGAGCGCTTGGCTTCCGTTCTGTCTCGCTCTCCGCGGACTCGCTCCGTCTGGCCGCCGCGCCCACGGACACGATCCTCGTTGCACTGACCAGGATTCCCGCGCTGCTCGGCGTCGTCGAAGTCACCAGCGATCGACCGGTGATCAGCGGGGCGCGCATCACGCGTGACGTGGCGAGCCGTCTCCCGCCGCTGGGCGAGCCGGACATTCTGCGTGTCCTGCCGCTGATCGGCGGGATCACGCAGACGAACGACATGCGACCCCGGCTGCATCTCGCGGGCGCCGCGGGCGATGAGTCGCTGGTGACGCTCGACGGGCATCCGCTGCAGCACGGGCTCCACTTCGATGGCCTCCTCGGGGCGTTCAACCTCGCCTCGCTCGATCGCGCGGATGTGCTGATGCATCAGGTGTCGGCATCGGCCAGAACGCGCGTGGGCGGAGTCATTGCGCTCGAGACCCGGAGGACCGAGGCGCGGCCGCACGGAGACATGGGCGTGTCGCTGGCCGCGGCGAACGCGACCGTATCCGCACCGCTCCGGGGCGTCCGCACCCTGGTGAGCGGACGCAGCACCTGGAGCACTTCGCTCCTGGAGCGCGTGCTCGGGGACGGCCCGGCCCCCGGATTTCGCGACGGCCTCGTGCGACTCGCGATACCGCTCGGCGCGCGCACGGAAGCCGCGGTGCTCGGGTTCGGCGCGTACAACACGCCGCGGACGCTCGTGAACGGCGAACGCAGCGGCCTGGAGACGGGCGAGTCGCTCGCAGGAGCGACGATCACGACGGAAGGGCTGGGAATGCAGTGGACCATGCGCGCGTCACGCAGCCAGTTCCGCACGCAGCAGGTTGTTCGGGACGAAGCCAGTGAGTTTCCGGAAGCGTGGCAACGCTGGGATGCCGCCAGCCTGGACGCCTCCCTGCACCGGGGACGCCGATGGCTCGAGCTGCATGCGTCACGCGACGCGCGCCGTCATCGGTATGCGTGGAATCGGATGCGGGACGACAATCCACAACTCCCGACCTTCTTCACCCAGAGCGCACGGCAACACCTCCTCCACGCGGCCATCGCGGGGGGCACGGGAATCGGGCGCGTACAGTTCGATGGCGGGACCCGGCTGACCCGGAGCAGCAACGGCCTGTGGATCGCCCCGCAGGTCAACGCCCAGTGGCACGCCGGTCGCCAGATCGATGTGGGCGCGTCCCTCGCGCGCCGATGGCAGTTCGACAGTCAGTATGGCGAGCCGGCCGCGGCCGGCGACCCCCCGCCGGTGTTTCTGCTCGACCGCCCGCGCCGGATGGACGCGGGGGCGCTGACCCTCGCGTTCAACGGCGCCGCGCACCCGAGACCCCGCGACGCGCGTGTGGAAGTGACGACGTTCGTCCGGCGTTTCGCCGATCGCAGCGTGCCGATCGCGCCGATCCAGCAACCCGGGGTGATCGAACTCGTGGATGGCAACCTGGAGTTTCTGCGCACGACCGGGCGGGCGTACGGCCTCTCCACCACGATGAGCGGGCGCGCGGCGAGCGGCGCCAGCCTGCAGGTGGCCTATACCTGGCAGCGGGCGTGGCAGCGCGACAGCGCCATGGATGTCCGGGCGGCGTGGGATATTCCCCACACGCTGTCGACGCTCGCGTCGGTGCCGGTCGGGCGCCGATTCGAGGTCAGCGGCGTCGTTACCTGGCGGAGCGGCGCCGTCGCGACACCGGTGGTAGGCGCCCTGCTGGTCCCGCTCGGTGGCCTTGTGCCATTCCGGGTCCGCTATGGGGAGCTGCATTCCGCGCGGCTGCCCGACTACCTGCGTGCGGACGCCATGTTCCGGTGGCGGGGACGTCTCGCGTCCACCGATGCCGCACTGACGTTTCAACTGATCAATGTGCTCGCGCGCTCGAATGTGATGGAATACCGGCTCGATGCGATCGCCGGTCTTCCCCCGGGCGCGCTTCCGCAAGCCGCGGCTGGCGTCCCCCTGCTTCCCTCCCTGGGGCTGGAGCTGCGTTGGTGATGCAACGAATGCAACAAGTGCTTCGACTGCCTCGGCCGGAAGGTCGGCGTACGGGGATCGCGCGACTGCTCGCCCTGGCGTGCGTGGCGCTGAGCGGTACCTCCTGCGACGGGTCCGCGCCGCTCGTCTCCTCGGTCCCGGCGCCGGCACTGTACTTCATCCTGACCATCGATGCGAAGGATACCACGATCGGGGATGCGTACGCGCTCGCGGCCACTGCCGCGCTGCCGGGTGACGCCCGCTATCTCTCCGTGGAATCGGTGACGGCCTATCGTGTGGCCGACGGACGCAGCCTCGCGTTCGAAATCGTTCCGCGGAGCGGTCCGGTTCTCGTGGAGCAGTTCGGCAACGCCCCGCAGTACGCGACGAACACCGGCAACCTGCGGTGGCGTGCCGCAGGGGACAGCGAGGGGCTCGGCGTTCGGGATATTCAGCCGGGCGACTCCGTGGTACTGCGTGTGGTGGCCGAGGGCACGGTGCTCCACGGTGCGCTGCGCGTCCCCATGCAGCCGGTTCCCCAGGTCAGCGTCGAAAACGGGAATCGCATTGCACGTTGGAGCAGCGATGCGGGGACAGCTCTGTGGATGGCGCAGGTGGGGGTGCGAGGTCGCATGCTCCGGGAGCCTGTGCTCGACATCGACTCGGCGTTCACGCACTTCGAGCTCCAATGGGCGGACAGCATCCAGGTGACGGCCTATGATGCGAATTCCGCGGCCTTCGTCGTGCCGCCGTTTCGTGATCAGGCCGGGGTGAGCGGCGGCCTGGGTGTGGTCGGGGCCGTCGTCCGGAGTCGAACCGTCGCCTTGCCGCCGAAGCAGTGAAACCTTGGCCAGGAGGCTCTTGCGAGAACGAAGGATGAGCATTCGGCCTGACATAGGGTTCACTCCGGCTGCCGTGTTCTCTCCATGAACCTGCCGGCGCGGGGCGTGGAAAGTCCCGTTCCCGCGACGGCACGAATCGGAGGTGACGTATGTCCGCACACCGTCGAGTCATGGCGTCGGCCCTGCTGCTGCTCGGCCTCGCCGCCTGTCACGAAGGAATCACCGACACGCGCAACGCCCCCACCGATGCCACCCTGCTCGCGCAGGGATTCGCCGGCACGCCCGTGGGGTTTGCGTCCACCGAAAACACCTTTGCCGGTCCGGACGGCGACGGCTGGCGTCCGCAGCGGCATCCGCATCCGAAGCGGGGCGGTCCGTTCGGCGGCGCGTTCGGCATGGGATTCATGGGAGGTGGACTCGGCCCCGATTTCATGACGGGCGCCGGGTTCCGCGCCGGCCTCGCGCGCGGTCCGTTCGGCGGCGGCTTTCCCCTGGAGCACTGCGCGTTCGAGCCGAGCTCCGGCAAGCTGGTGTGCGGCCCCACCACCGACCGGTTCGGACTCACCGGCGAGCGCTGGGTGATCTGGACCGATCTCGGCGGCAACGTCCAGCGCGCGCCCGATTCCACCACGTTCAGCATGCAGACGCATGTCGAGGTGTACGGCACGCTGCCGCTCCGCGACAGCGCCACGCGCACCGTGCGCCACGTGAGCGACCGGCTCGTCACGGGGCTTCACAAGGGGAGCACGCAGCGCACCGTGGACGGCACGTCGCACGGGCTCGAAACGGTGAACGGCGCCGTGCGCGCCGGCATGTTCTCGGCCGAGCGCGAAGTGGCCGATACCACGCGCGGCGTGATCATTCCGGTGCGTGATGAAGGACGGACGTATCCGATCGCCGGCACGATCGTTCGCAACATGCGTGTGACCGTGACCATGGCGGACGGCACGAGCGAAACGGCCACGTGGCAGGAGGTGCTCACCTACGACGGATCGGATACCGCCACGCTCGTCATCACGCGAAACGGGGAAACGAAGACGTGCACGGTGCCGCTGCCGCACGGGCGTCCGGTCTGTCCGTGATCCGCTGACGCGTCCTCGCCCGCAGCATGCCGGCCCGCCGATCGTTTCGGTGGGCCGGTTCGCGTTTCGGCACGTGCCGCGGGCGGCCGTCCCGTCGTCCATCCGGTGTTGCCGTTCCCCTGACGGGAACCGCCGCCGACGCCAGCCCGAGCCTTCGCCGATGGAACTCGATGCCAAGTGATCAGAGAGGGGCGCGGGAAGCGCTCGTGATCCAGGCGGCCGCGTACGCGCTCATCCTCTCGCCACTGGTGCTGTTCGCGATGCTGCCCGTGCGCGGCGCGGGGTGGTGGATACGACTGCTGCTCGTCGATGCCGCGGCCGGCGTGGCCACGGTGGGCCTGCACCGCCTGGTGTCCGCTGCGATCAGCGGCGTGATCGGACGCGCGACCGGGATTCAGGGCGGCGGCGGCGCGACCACGTCGCATTTCGCGATGTCGCAGGTGGACAGCCTGATCATGCAGCGGCGCTGGGACGAAGCGGTGGCGCAGCTCCAGGCCGCGATGTACGCGCACGATGGCGAGACCGGCGCCGAGATCGCGCGGGCACTCGGCGACCTGCTCAGTTTCCGGCTGCAACGGTTCGAGGAGGCGGCGCCGGTGTACCGCCGGGCGCGCCGCGTCTGGCAGTCGGTGGGAGGAGTCCGGGGACGCGAAGGCATGACCCACTGCACGCGCCGGCTGCTCGACCTGTACGAAGGGCCGCTGGCGAACCCGGCCGCCGCCGAACAGGAACGGCGCCGCCTGGGTGCGCCCGCAGCGGGCTGACGGCTCCTTCTGCATCCTGCGTTCGCCGCACCCCGCCTTTCGCGCGTCTCACCCCCTCCACGTGGCAATCGCGGCGGCAGGTGATCAGCTTTCCCGTATGCGACGCACCCTCTGCAAATCGAAGATCCATCGGGCCACCCTCACCGGCGCCGATCTCAACTACGTGGGCAGCCTGACGGTGGATCAGGACCTCATGGACGCCGCCGATCTCGTGCCGTACGAGAAGATCCAGGTGGTGAACGTGAACAACGGCGCGCGGCTGGAGACGTACGTGATTCCGGGCGCCCGCGGCGTGGGCACGATCCAGCTCAACGGCGCCGCCGCTCGGCACGGCGCGCCCGGCGACATCGTGATCATCATCGCGTACGGCGAGTACGAACAGGCCGAGATCACGCCGGACTTCGCGCCGCGCGTGGTGTTCGTGGACGGGCGCAACCGCATCGCCAACGCCGTGGCATAAGGCAACCCGTCATCCGGAGATCCTCGCTCATGCGCCGTTCGATCGTGGTATCCGCCCTGGCGGCATCGGCCGCCCTGCTGTCCGCCTGCGCCACCTCCATCGAACCGGGGCCGGCCCAGATCCGCCTCGTCAACACCGGCACCGTGGCGTTCGACAGTGTCGTGGTCAACTTCCCGGGGCTCCGGGAGGTGTATCCGGCGCTGCCGGCCGGCGGTACGAGCGGCTATCGGCCGGTGTCCATGGCCTATCGGTACGCCGCGATCGCGGCGTGGGCGGGAACCGTCAGCTACATCCTCCAGCCCATCGACTACGTGGGAGAGCGGCCGCTCGACGCCGGCCGGTACAGCTACATGGTGCACGCGGTGGTGGGCTCGGGAACGCTCGGGCTCGAGCTGCGCACCGACGACTGAGCACGCGTCCGTTCCCGAAACGCGCGGCGGTATGCGAGCGGGCTGACGCCGAGCGCACGCCGGAAATGCAGCCGCAGCGTGACCGCCGATCCGAATCCGCACCGGTCGGCGATGCGATCCACGCTCAGCCCGGTGAGCTCGAGCTGCTGCTGCGCGGCGAGCACACGCTGCCGGAGCAGCCAGCGGAGCGGTGACGTGCCGGTCTCGCGCGTGAAATGCCGCGCGAACGTGCGCTCGGACATCCCGGCGTGCCGCGCCATGTCGGCCACGGTCACGGGTTTCGCGAGCCGGCGGCGCACCCAGTCGCGCGTGGCTTCCAGATCGTGGCCGCTGGGCGGCGCCACGGGATCCGGAATGAACTGCGCCTGTCCGCCGCTCCGGTGGGGCGGCACCACCAGACGGCGCGCGATCGCATTGGCCACGGCCGCGCCGTGGTCCTGCCGCACCACGTGCAGGCAGAGGTCGATCCCCGCCGCGATGCCGGCCGACGTCAGAATCGTTTCTTCGTCCACGTAGAGCACGTTCGGATCCACGCGCACGCGGGGAAAACGCCGGATGAACTCCGGCACGTCGGCCCAGTGCGTGGTGGCGCGGCGGCCGTCGAGCAGACCGGCGGCCGCGAGCACGAAGGCGCCGGTGCAGATCGAGACCAGGCGGGCTCCGCGGTCGTGCGCCGCGACGAGCGCGCGCAGCACCGCCGGCGCGATCGGCCGGTCGAGGTCATCGATGCCCGGGATCACGATCGTCTCCGCCCGCGCGAGCGCGCCCAGGCCGTGGGAGACGGTGATCGCGATGCTGCTCGACGCCTCCACCCGTCCGGCGCGGAGGCCGCACACCACGGTGCGATAGCGCCGCGCCCCGAGGTCGGGGCGCGGGTACGCGAAGATCTGGATCGGGACACCCAGATCGAACGGGACGACGGACGGCAGCACGAGCACGGCCACGCGGTGGCGGCGAATCCAGGACATGGCGGAAAGTTATCGGATAGTGGCAGTTCCGCCACTCGCGTGGTGCAGGCTCCCGGCGCCAGAGTTCTCCGTACCCTGCTCCCGCGCGGCGCGGCGTCCATGTTTCCCTGATCCGCGCCTTCGCACCCCGCTCCGGAGATTCCGATGCGCCCGCTCCGTGTCCCGTTCCGTCTCATCCTCACGCTCGCCCTGGCGATCCCGTCGCTCCTCGCCGCGCAGACGCCAGCCACGGGATCGCCGGCCACGGACCCACCGGGGCTCGTCGTCACGCCGGCATGGCTCGCCGAGCGTCTCACGGATCCGTCCGTGATCGTGCTGCACGTGGCGCACGAGAACGACTACGAGCAGGGGCACGTGCCCGGCGCGCGCAAGCTCGACTACGGCACGCTCGTCACCCGGCGCGGCACGGTGACGTCGGAGCTCCGCGACGCGGACGAGCTGCGCGCCACCTTCGAGGGGTTCGGCGTGTCCGACGGGTCCACGGTGGTGGTGTATGCGCACGAAGCCCCGATGGCCACGCGCGCGCTGTTCACGCTCGCATCGCTCGGGATCGAACGCTTCGCCTATCTCGACGGGGGACTGACCGCGTGGCGGGCCGGCGGCCATGCGCTGAGCCGCACCGCGCCGTCCGTCACCCGCGGACGTCTGACACCGGCGCCGGCCGCTTCACTCGTGGTCACGGCGGAGTGGCTGCAGCCGCGGCTCTCCGGCGCGGGCGTGTCGCTCATCGACACGCGCACCGACGGGGAATACGTGGGCACGGGGAACCGGAGCGGCATGCCGAGCGCGGGGCATCTCGCGGGCGCGCGGCAGCTCGAATGGCAGGAGCTGTTCAGCGACGGCATGATCACGCTCAAGCCGCGCGAGGAGCTCGCGCGGCTGTTCGGGGAGCGGGTGACGGCGGGCGACACGGTCGTCACCTACTGCTGGGTGGGGTACCGCGCCAGCACGACGTGGTTCGTGGCGCGGCTGCTCGGCTACGACGCGCGGCTGTACGACGGCTCGTATCAGGACTGGTCGCAGCGCAGGCTGCCGACGACGCCGGGGAAGGTGCCCTGAGGCGTCGTCGGTAGAGACAATCCGTCTAGAACGTCACGTTGAACGTGCCGTTGGTCACCGGGCGGGTGCCCGTGGCCGGCGTGCTCGCGGCGGCAATCCCCGAGAAGGAGAAGGTGCCCGACGCCCCGGTCTCCGTGAAGGTGCTGACCGTGACCGTTCCCGTGCCGCCCACGAGCGACGACACCCAGGTGGCCATGCCGCCCTGGATGTGGATTACCTGGGCCAGCCCCTGGTTGCCCTGCCCCAGCGTGAAGGTGCCCGTACTCGTCACGCCGGGAATGGAAATGAAGATCTGGTGGACGTTGTCGCTGCCCGTGAGTTGCAGGATGTTGCTGGCCCGGCTTCCCTGCACGAGGAACGAGGCGTTCCAGGACTGGCCGCCGATGGTCGCGGCCATGCCGGCTCCCCCTCCCGGGCCGGTGTTGTCGTCACTGCCGCAGCCGGCAACGAGAAGAGCAGCGAGTGCGAACAGGGCGGCAGGGCGGATCAACGTCATGACGACTCCGTGAAGGTGGGAACGGTCGGCCGCGCCAGAGCGACGCCTGCCGAAGCGTGTGCGCAGTCTGTCGTGATGGACGGAGACCGTCAATAGGACGGCATGGAGGGGGCGACGCTCCAACCGAGGGCCTGTTCGAGCTCGTGACGCCCCCTCTTGCCAGGACCTCCCGGGGAATGTTAGGATTGAAGGCGCACCGTACAAACCCCGAAATAATGCGTTCTCACTTCCATTCCGCACTGGAGGCCCCGTCATGGAAACGCCGTCCGCTCCTCAGGTGATCACCCCGGAAGCGCTGCTGGATCATTGGCAGGGACACCGGCGCCTCAGTCGCCGCGTGATCGAGGCCTTCCCGGAAGACCAGTTGTTCACCTTCTCCATCGGAGGCATGCGTCCCTTCGGCGCGCTGGCGAACGAGATGCTCGCCATCGGGGCGCCGATGATGCGCGGGCTGGTCACCGGGACGTGGGGCGAGTACTCGGAGGACGGGGCCACGACGCGGGCGGACCTGCTCCAGCGCTGGGACGACGCCACGAAGGAGATCGACGCCTTGTGGCCGCAGATTCCGCTGGCCCGCTTCGGTGAGACGGTCACCACGTTCGGGCTGTACACGAGCCCGATCCACGCCCAGGTGCTGTACGCCGTCGACAACGAGATTCATCACCGCGGGCAGGGCTACGTCTACCTGCGGGCACTCGGAATCGAACCGCCGGCGTTCTTCGAGCGGTAAGGCGCCCGGCCGCCGTCGGCGCCGGTCACAGCAGGTACGCGAGGAGCAGCCCGAACGTGGTCACGGTGAAGAGGAAGGCGAGCAGCGCGAGGAGCCCGTCCTCGGCGATCATCGCCAGTCCGAAGGCCGCGAACGCCGCGCCGGCGCCGTTCGCGCTGAACGGCACGACCTCCATGGCCGGCATCGCCAGCGCGATGCCGGCACAGGCCACCGCCATGGCATACATGCCGGCACCGTGCGTGAACATGGCGAGACGCTGTCGCAGCAGCCGGTCCACGAACCGGGCCGGCTTCCGCATCCAGCCCAGCGCCTTCTCGAACGTGCGGCGTGCCACCGACAGCTTCAGCAGCCAGCCCGGCAACCAGAAGTGATCCCGGCCGAAGAGCAGCTGGCCGGCGATCGCCAGCACGAACAGGCCGATGATCGTGGGGACGCCCGGCACGTCGCCCACCACGGGCGCGGCCGTGATCAGGCCGGCCACGAGCAGCAGCGGGCCGAACGACCGGCGCCCGATCACATCCAGTACCGCGTCGAAGGTGACGCGGCCATCGTCCACCGGCGCGTCGGCCAGTCGGTCGAGCAGCTCTTCGAGATTCGTGATGCGCCGGCGACGTGTCATGGAAATGGAGTTCGGGATCGTGACGCGCCGCCGGCCGGACCGGGTGTCTATGGTCGACGCACGCTCACGATATACCGTCCGGCTCCGTAGGCGTTCACCCGGACGAAATAATCACCGGGGGACAGTGACTGCGAGATCCGGGAACAATAGTCCCAGCCGTCGTAATCGTTGTCGTCGTGGGTGGCGATCTGGTTGCCGCTCCCCGAGTAGAGAGTGAGGATGGGATCGGCCTCGAGCGCGAATCCGCAGGCGCCTACGTGGCCGGTCACTTCGATGACGTACGTGCCGGCCTGCGCGATGCGGAGGCGGTAGATGTCATCGTCGTTGCTGCCGGCGCTGCTTCCCATGACGTAGCTGTTCACCACGAGTTCGTTCGCCTGGGCGGGGGTGCCGTTGGGCTCCTGCTCGAGCGGCGTGGACACGGTGAAGGACACGGGGTACACGCCGGCGCCGTCGACGGCCACGGCAAGCGGCGTGGCGCCGCCGCCCCGCGCGCCCCAGGCCCGCGTGGGAACGCCGAGCAGGCCGTCGCCGTCCTCGTCGTGGCCGGCGTAGAGCCAGTACGGACCGTCGGGGAGGCCGTCGAACTCGAACGCCCCGCCGGTGCCCACCGCGCGCGTGCTCACGATCGCGCCGGTCGCCGCGCTCACGAGCCGCACGTACAGCGCGCGCGGTGGTGCCATGCTGCTCGTGAGCATGTTGCGCGCGTTCACGAGCCCCGCGCCGAAGAAGGTGTCGGGCCCGGGAATGCCGATGTCCACGGCGAAGGAGAGCAGACGGGCGCGGAGCTGTGCCGCGGTGAGCGTGGGCTGATGGGCCAGCAGCAGGGCGGCGATGCCGCTCACGTGCGGCGCGGCCATCGAGGTGCCCTGCCACGAATCCACCGACGGCGAGCCGTTCACGTAGTTCCATGAGGCCGACATGATGCCGTGCGTGAAGTGCACGGTGGTCTGGCCGCCCGGCGCGGCGATGCTCACGGTGTTGCCGAACGACGAGTAGCTCGCCTTCTCCAGCGTGGGGCCCACGGCGCCGACCGACACCACGCCGGGATACGAGGCGGGATAGTTGAGAATGGAGTTGCCGGAGTTGCCGGAGGCGGCGATGACCAGCGACCCGGCGGCCTGCGCCTGCTCCACGGCCAGTTGCTGGGCCATGGTGGTGCTCGAGCCACCGAGGCTCAGGTTGATGATGCGGGCCGGTCCGCCGGGCGCGATGACACCGCCGGCGCCGTTGTCGGCGGGAAGGCCGGCCGCATACAGGATCCCCTGCGCGATGGTGTAGATGTCGCCGGCGCCGTGGATGCCGAGCACGCGCACGGGGCGAATGCGCACCTGCCAGTTCACGCCCACCACGCCCGCGGCATTGGTGCGGGACGCGCCGATGGTGGCGGCCACGTGCAGGCCGTGGTTGCCATTGGGGTTCGGGCCCTGGACGCAGTTCCCGTTGAAGGGGCGCGCCATGGGCTGCGTGGGATCGGGATCGGGGCCGTCGCCGTCGGCGTTGGTGGGCACCGAGCCGCCTCCGCACACGGGGATGGTGCCCACGGGCACGAAGTCGTAGCCGTCGTTGGTGAGCATGCCGGCCATCGCGGGGTGATCGAAGCGGACGCCGTCGTCCACCACGGCCACGAGCACGTTGTTGCTCCCCTGCGAAAGCTGCCATGCGCGCGGCAGGCCGACCTGATTGTAGTGCCACGCCTGGAACGGATAGAACGTGTTGCCGGGGTACGTGCCGCCGCCGGGAAAGGCCGCCGCGCTGCCGTTCGCGAATGTGTACGGCACCAGCGCATCGAACGACGCCGGCCGCATGCCGCCGGCGAAGCCGAGATCGCGGATGTACTGCTGCAGCGCCGTGGGTTCGACGCGATACGTGCGCTGCACGAGGTTGCGCTCCACGGCGAGCACGCGGGGGTCGTTCCGGAGCTGCGCCATCACGTCGGTTTCGTTCGCGCCGGGCTCCACGCGCACGCGCGCCGTGAGGATGACGGGCGACACCGACAGCATCTGCACGGCGCCGCTCTGCACCATCGGGGCCATCGCGGTCCGGATCGACTGGCTCACGGCGTCCGCGACACCGGTCTGCCGGAACGCGGCCGCGCCGATCGACGGCGCCCCCACCCCGTCGGGACGATAGGTCACGAGCAGTTCACCGGGCACGGCGGCGTCCGGCTCCACGACCGAAGCGGCGGAGGCAGGGTTGGCCCCCGTGCCGGAGAGCCGGGGTGCCGCCTTGTTGCTCGCACGCCGCACGGCGGGGAGCATGTCGGGGACGCCGGTGAGGAGGCGCGGCTGCACCGTGGTGGCCGCGGTGGTTCCGCCGGTCACCGTAGCCGCCGCCGACACCACCGCCCCCGAAGCGGACACGTTGCCGCGAATGATGCCGTTGGGTGTGGCGGTCAGCGCGAACACGGCCTGCGCGGCCGGCGCGGCGGTCGAAGTGGCCCGCACGGTGTGAGGACCGGCGAAGCGGGAGAGCGTGTAGTGCGTGGCGGCGTTGCCGCTCTGATCGGTGGCCGCGAGCACGGTGCTCAGCGTGCCGCCGCCCTGCTGGATGGTGAAAGCGAGCGGCGCCGACGGAATCGGGTTGCCGTACGCATCACGCACGCCGGCCTGGAGCGGCAGCGTGAGCGCGGTGCCGGCGAGCGCGGTCTGCGCGTTGCCGCTCACCACGATCACCGCGGCCGGATCGCCGGCCGCCAACTGGAACGGCGCGCTCGACGCAGTATTCATCGAGGCCGCGGAAAGCTGGAGCATCGTGGGTCCGCTCGGCCCGCCCACGGCGAGCGACACGAACGTGGCCTGTCCGCCCACCACGGTCACGATGCCGCCGCTCACCACGGTGCCGCCGCTCGACGCGACCGACGCGGTCACCACGGTGGTGTTGTCGCTGGTGACGCGATTGCCGCGCGCGTCCTGGACCTCGGCCAGCGGCTGGATCGGGAAGGGGAGACCGGCGCGGCCGCCGGCCGGCTGCCGGATGAACACGAGCTGCGTCGCGCGCTGCCGCACCTGCAGCGTGCGCTCGCCCTGGCTGCCGTCCACGAACGCGCGAATCAGCGCGCCGCCCTGCGCCACCGTGGTGATGAGGCCGTTGGCATCGACCGTGGCCACGGCAGGCTGCAGGGAGCTCCAGGTGACGACCCGTCCGACCACGGCATTGCCGCGCGAGTCGCGCGCCGTGGCGCGCACCGTATCGCCGAGCGTGTACATCGTGTCCACGGGCGAGGCGAACGTCACCTGGGTGATCCGCTGCTGCACGGTGACCTGCACCGTGCCCACGGCGCTGCCGGCCGTGGCGCTGATGGTCGTGGTGCCGTTGCCCACGGCGGTGACGTTCCCGCCGGTCACGGTCGCGACGCCGGGATCCGAAGACGCCCAGCTGATGCTGAGCGCGTCGATGGTGCGGCCGCGGCCGTCGAGGGGCGTGGCGGTCAGTTGGACGTTGTCGCCGATGGCCGACAGCGCGCTCGGAGGGGCTGATACCGACACTGACGCGGCCGTCGGGGGACCGGTGGGACCATCACCGCCGCAGGCACCGATGACGAGAACGGTGAGGACAGCGGCGATCGGGCGAAGCAGGGCGCGCATCGGAAGAGGGGCGAATGGCTGGAGGGGGCCGGCCGGGAGGGCGCGGAGGGTGCTGCAAGACACGCGCAAACCGTGCGCGGACCCACTCATTTTGCCTCTCGCTCCCGTATCGCGCACCCCTGCCCGCCGTCACTCCTTCCGTTCGATCCGGAACCGCGCCACGACATCCACGCCGTCGGCGTCCCGCACCACGGCCCACACATGGTCCCGGCCGATCACGGGGTAGGGCTGCAGGAGCATGCCCTCGGGAGCGGGGAGCGCGCCCAGATAGCGGCCGTCGGCGGCGAAGACGTCGAACACGACCGGCTCGCGCACGAACGTGCGGGCCCGGGGCAGCCGCTCCTCCGGCGGAATCACCGTGCCCGGCTGGGCCGTGCGCACCCAGAGCGTGCCGTCCCGTCCCGTGTGCACCCAGCCGATCGGCGGCTTGGTGTCGGGGATGCGGGGGCCGTCCCAGCGCCAGTCGTTCACCCGCGGACGGAAGATCTCCGTGACGCGCGCTTCCTCGGCCGCGCGCTCGTCGGCGCTCACCGGCACGGGCGCGGCATCGCGCATGATACGCAGCACCGAGCCGTCCTTCCGCCGCACGTGCAGCGCGTACCGGTCGCCGAGCATCGACACGAGATCGCCGGCCGCGGTCACGCTCCACGCCGGCGCGGCGGTGAAGGGGACGTACGTGCCGATGGTGCCGCGTTCGGTCTCGGCGTTGAGACTCGGACGTTCGTAGTCGGTGTAGGGGACCGGCGTGGTGTCCATCGGCGTGCCGCTGGCGTCGAGACGGATGAGTACCGGGCGGATGACCGGCGGCGTCCTGGCGATCAGCGCCGTGTGCAGGAACACGCCGCCGTCCGCGTGCACGTAGAGCGGACGCTGCTCGGCGATCGTGGGTTGCAGACCCCAGGTGTCGAGCAGTTCGCCGCCCGCGCCGTACACGTTGAAGCGCCGGTTGCCGAAGTCGCTGAGCACGAGACGGCCGTCGTCGAGCGCCACGAGCCCCGCGACGTTCCGGTATTCGCCCGGTCCGGCGCCTTCGCGGCCGATGGTGCCGCGGTACGTGCCGTCGGCGCCGAAGCGCCGGAGCGCCGTGGCCTGGCCGTCGTAGATCAGCACGTCGCCGTTTGCCGTGACGCCAAGCGCGCCCACGGTGCCGAACATCTCGTGCTCCGCGCCGTCCAGGCGTCCGATGCGCAGCTCTTCCACGAGCGACAGCGCGCTCCATGCGCTGCCGGCGCGCGTGTGCACGACGACGGTGTCGCCGAGCGTGTCCACCCGGGCCTGCCAGGATCCGGTGCGTGAGGCGGGGTCGCCGGAGCGCTCGCCACACGCGACGAGCGCGAAGATCACGGCGGGTGCGACGCTCACGATGCGTTGTGGCGTCCAGCGGACGAGGCGGTGTTGCATTGCGCGGGAGTGGATGGGGAGATGCCCAAACTACGGGTGGGACACCTGCCCGGAAAGCAGCGTTCGGTGGCAGCCCCGGGCCACGCGCCCTACCTTGGGAAACCACCTTGACGCCCGCCTCGAACACCCTGCCGATGCTTCGTTTCTCCGCTCTCCTGCTCCCGGTGGCCGCGCTCGCGGCTCCGCTCACGGCCCAGCCGCGTCCCTATCGGGATGTCGTGCCGGCAACGGCCACCACCGCTCCCGGGCTCTTCGCCGTGCATCAGGTGGGCGGCGCGCTGCTGTTCGAGATCCCCGATTCGCTGCTCGGCCGCGACATGATCGTGATGTCGCGCTACGCGCAGACGCAGGACGGGCTCGCCAACGTTGGCGCGAACATGGCGCCCAACATGGTCGTGCGCTGGGAACGGCGCGACGACCGCGTGTACCTGCGCGCGGTGTCGCACCAGACCACCGCCGAGCCGGGCACGGCGCGCCATCTCGCGGTGGAGGACCAGAACTTCGCGCCGGTGCTGCACGCCTTCCCGGTGGCCGCGCGCGGCGAGGGATCGAGCGTCGTCAACGTGACCGACCTCTACCTCGGCGAACACCCCGCGTTCACGCTGCAGCGCAACCAGCGCACGCAACTCGCCGTGCGGCGCTACGAGCGCGACCGGAGCTGGCTCGAATGGGCGAAGAGCTTCCCCACCAACGTCGAAGTGCGCGTGGTGCAGTCCTACGCCGCGGATCAGCCGCCGAGCAACGCCCGCGGCGGAGCGGTGTCGTTCGAAGTGAACCATTCCATGATCCTGCTCCCCGCGGTGCCGATGCGGCCGCGGCTCTGGGACGAGCGGGTGGGCTTCATCAGCATCCAGCGCACGAACTATTCGAACGAGTTCCAGGGGGTCCGGCCGGAGCGTTATGCGGTGCGCTACCGGCTCGAGCCGAAGGATACGGCGGCGTTCCTGCGCGGTGAGCTCGTGGAACCGGTGAATCCGTGGGTCTGGTACATCGATCCGGCCACCCCCGAAAAGTGGGTGCCGTACATCGAAGCCGGCATCCTCGAATGGAACGGCGCGTTCGAGGACGCGGGATTCCGGAATGCGATCCAGGTACGCCGCGCGCCCACGGAAACGCAGGATTCCACCTTCTCGCTGCTCGACGCGCGGTATTCCGTGCTGCGTTACGTGCCCACCACGGTGCGGTCGGCGAACTCCGGCGGCGACGTGGTCGATCCGCGGTCGGGGGAAGTGCTGCGCGCGCACACGAACCTGTACGAAGCCGTCGCGGAGCGCATGCGCTGGCAACTGCTCTCGCAGGTGGCCACCGCGGCCGAGGATACGCGCTATCGGAGCTCACGCCTGCCGGACGATCTGATGGGTGAGGCGATCCGCTACGTGATGTCGCACGAGACGGCGCACTCGGTGGGGCTGCCGCACAACCAGCGCGCGAACTTCGTGTTCTCCGTGGACTCGATCCGGAATCCCGATTTCGTGCGGCGCATGGGGCATTCGGGATCGTCGGTGGGACGCACCCGGTTCAACTACGCCGCACAGGCCGGCGACGGCGTGCCGCCCGAACGGCGCATGGGCATCTGGGACCGCTGGGCCGTGTACTGGGGCTATCGTCCGATCCTGAATGCGGCCACGGCGGAAGCGGAAACGGATACGCTGCACCGGTGGGTCACCGAGCGCGCGGACAAGCCGTGGTTCCGCTTCGCGTCCGCCCAGTTCGGCATGGACGTGGAGTGGGATCCGTATCGCATGACCGAAGGAATCAGCGACGATCCCGTCGAAGCGGCCGTGCTCGGCATGCGGAACCTGCGCGTGATGGTGGACAGCCTGCTGCCGTGGCTGCTCCGCGACGGCGACGACTATTACGAGATCGAGACGCACTACCTGCAGGCGCTCACGCAGTGGAACCGGTACGCCGAGCACGCCGCGGCGGCGGTGGGCGGATCGTGGACGCACCACAAGCGCTACGGCGAGCCGGGCGTGGTGTACCGCGCGATCGAGCCGGCGTACCAGCGCAAGGCCATGCGGTTCATCGACGAGCACGTGCTCGCCACGCCCGCGTGGGCGCTCGATACGAACGTGCTGCGGCGCATCGAGCATGCGGGCGCGGTGGAGCGCATCCGCGCGTATCAGGAGCTCGCCGTGCAGCGCCTCCTCAATCATGCGCGGCTCTCGCGGCTCATCGAACACGAGGCGTTCCTCGGCGCGGCCACGTATACGCCCGCACAGATGCTCGACGACACGCGAGCCATGGTGTGGCGCGAGGTCTCGGCGGGGCGTGCGGTGGACGTGTACCGGCGCAACCTGCAGCGGGCGTACCTGGCGCAGGCGCACCACCTGCTCAAGGACGCCGACAACGCCGGCTGGAGCCCTCCGCGCTCGGGCGATCTGCGCGTGGGCAGCGACAACGACCCGCCGCTCAACGGCGACCTCAAGGTGGCGCAGTCGGACATCCGGCCGCTCATCCGCGACCAGCTCACGCTGCTGCGGGGCGAACTGCGCGCCGCGCTGGCGCGGGGCGTGCGGGACCGTTCCACGCGCATCCATCTGGAGGATGCAGTGCTCCGCATCGACGCGGCGCTGGCGCCGTAAGGAGCGGCGGCAGGGGCGCGACACGGCTCCCTCCGGCCGACACGCAGTCGTTACACATCCGTCATCGCCACGGCACGCGATGACCGCACTCTACGCGCATCCGTGCGCCGGCGACACATCGCCGGCGCACGCTCCGGACGACCCCCTCCGTTGGAGATCCGATGCGCGTACGTTTCCGTTCGTTGTTCCGGCGCTCGTGGCCGGCATTCCTGGCTGTCCTCCTGCTGCCGGCTGCGCTTCGCGCGCAGGAGTCGGGGCGAATCACCGGTCGCATCGAAGCGGCAGACACGAAACTCGGTCTGCCGGGTGCACAGATCACGATCGTGGGGACCGGCTTCTCCACGGTCGCGGGTGAAGGCGGACAGTTTCGTTTCGCGCGTGTGCCCGTGGGACGGCATACGCTGCGCGCCACGGTTCTCGGGCGTGCGCCGGAGACGCGCGACGTCACCGTCACCGCCAGCGGAACGGTGGAGGCGGTGTTCACGCTCGATGCCGTGACACTCACTTCCGTGATGGTGCGCGCGAGCGGGCAGGCCGAAGCGCTCTCGCGGCAGCGCACGGCGCCGAACATCCGGAATGTGGTGGCCGCCGATCAGATGGGGCGATTCCCCGATGCCTCGGCGCCCGAAGCGGTGCAGCGCCTTCCCGGCGTGATGCTCCAGCGGGACCAGGGCGAAGGACGCTACGTGCAGTTGCGCGGCTCGTCGGCGGCCACCACGCAGGTCACGATCAACGGCGAGCAGATCGGCTCGCCGGAAGCAGACGCGCGGCAGATTGCGCTGGACGCGATTCCGGTGGGCGTGCTCGCGGCCGTGGAAGTCGCGAAAGCCATCACGCCGGACATGGATGCCGACGCCGTGGGCGGGTCGGTCAATCTGATCACGAAGCGGGCGGATCAGGGACGTACGTTCACGATGGAAGGCGCCGGCGGATACGCGCCCATCCGGTCGATCGGCTCCGGCCTCACCGCGCTCACCTACGGAGATCGTACCGCCGACGGACGCGTGGGTTGGCTCTTCTCGGGCTCCTTCGGGGAGCGCAACTTCGGGTCCGACAACATCGAGCCCGATTACGACGGCGATGATCTCGCCGAGCTCGAAGTCCGGCACTATTCCCTCTGGCGCCGGCGCACCGGCGCCACGGCCGCGCTCGACTTCCGGGTGAACGAGCGGACGAGCTTCTACGTGAATGGACTCTGGTCGGAGCTGCAGGATCAGGAGCAGCGTCGCGCGCTCACGCATGCGATCGAGGACGACGAGCTGCTCTATCTGCACAAGAACCGTCTCGAGAAGATCGGCATGTTCAATGTACTCGCGGGCGGTGAACGCCGGTTCGATCGCGGAATCACCATGGACTACCGGGTCGGACTCACGCGCTCGCAGGAGGATACGCCCTTCGATCGCGAAGTGGCCTTCCTGCAGGAGGATGTCACGTTCGCGCCGTCGCGTGCCACGCCCGACGCGCCGCAGGCGAATCCCCAGGGCGGGGCGCTCGCCGGAACGTACCTGTTCGACGAGCTGACCACCGTCAACACGCTCACGCGTAATCGCGACGTCGTGGGCGCGGTGAACCTGAACGTGCCCGTGCTGTTCGGGGCCGGCCGGAGCGGCATGCTCCGCATGGGCCTCAAGGTGCGCGACAAGCGCAAGGACCAGCGCGTGGACGCGTTCGAGGTCGGCCTCGATGGCGACGACATCGTGCTCGGTGCGGACGTCGGCCGGTCGAACGACAACACCGGTTTCGCCGCCGGCCGGTACGCCATGCCCTGGCGTACCAGCGCCGCCGAGATCTTCGATTTCGAATCGCGCTTCGCCGGACGGCTCGATACGCGCGAGGTTGATCTCGAAGCGCAGACCGAAGCCTATGATCTCACGGAACGCGTGGTCGCGGGCTACACGATGGCCGAGCTGAACATCAGCCCGCGCCTCCTCGTGCTGCCCGGCCTCCGGCTCGAATACACGACGCTCGAGAGCAAGGGGCAGGAGTTCGACGAAGACGCCGAAACGCTCACGCCGCTGAACGCAACGAATGGATATGCCCATCTCTTCCCCATGCTGCATGTGCGGTACGGGCTGAACGAGATGACGAACATCCGGGCGGCTTTCACGTCCACGATCTTCCGTCCGAACTTCATCGATCTCGTGCCCTACCGCATCGTGGACGGGTCCGACATCGAGGCCGGCAACCCCGATCTTTCGCCCACCACGGCGCGCAACCTCGATCTCATGATCGAACGGTACGACCGGAACATCGGCGTGCTTTCGGCCGGGATCTTTCTCAAGCAGCTCGATCGGCCGATCTTCACGCACACGCTCGACAACGACATCGGCGGCGAGACGTCCCAGCCCATCAACGCGAGGTCGGGTTCGATTCGCGGAATCGAACTGGCGTGGCAGCAGCGGCTGACATTCCTGCCCGGACTGCTCGACGGACTCGGCGTCTACACCAACTACACGTGGACCGATTCCAGGGCCACGCAGCCCGGCGGACGCGAAACCCGGCTCGCGGGACAGGCCGAGCATGCGTATAACGTGGCGCTCAGCTACGAAAAGCGCGGTTTCTCAGGCCAGGTGAGCCTCAATCGCGTGGGCCGCTACATCGACGAGCTTGGCGAAGATGCCGAGGACGACCTGTACGTCGACCACCGCACCCAGATCGATCTCTCCGCGAGCTATTTCGTGGCGCCGCCGTGGCAGGTGTATGTCGAGGCGCTCAATCTCACCAACGCGCCGTTCCGCATGTATCAGACGCTCCTCGACCGGGTGCGCCAGCGCGAGTTCTACCGGCCGTCGCTGCAGGCGGGGCTGAGGTTCCGCCCGTGAGGCGCGCGGCCTGGCTGCTGCTGCCCGTTACGCTCGCCTGCGGGGGAGAGCGGGACGTCGCCGATACGGTGACGTCCGCGCGTGCCGACACTGCGCTGGTGCGCGAAGCGTTCATCACGCCGCTCGATACCCTCGACAACATCGACAGCCCGGCGATCCATCACGGCGCGGATGGTGCGCACTGGATCATCGCGAGTGCGAAGGGCACGCATGCGCTGGTCGTCTACGACGCGGCCACGGGGCGCGAACTGCGCCGCGTGGGGACGCCTGGAACGGGTCCGGGGCAACTGGCGCGCCCCAACGGCGTGCTCGTGCTCGGCGATTCACTCCTGCTGGTGGTCGAGCGGGACAACCGGCGCGTGCAGGGGTTCCGTCTGCCCACGTTCGACCCGGTGGGCACGTTCGGAGACACACTGCTTCGTCTGCCGTACGGACTCACAGGCTTTCCGGACGGCGCCGGCGCCTATCACGTGTACGTGACGGACAACTACGAAACGCCGGATGGAGACGTCCCGCCTCTCGAAGAGCTCGGCGCGCGGGTGAAGCATTTCCGGGTGCGGGTCGCGGACGGACGACTCGCGGCCGATCACATCGCGAGCTTCGGTGACACGACCGCGGCGGGCGCCATTCGCGTCGCCGAGTCGATCCTGGCCGATCCCGTCCATGAGCATCTCGTGATCGCCGAAGAGCTCGAAACCGACTCGTATCTCAAGGTCTACACATTCGACGGACGTTTCACGGGACGGACGTTCGGCCGCGGTCATTTTCCGCAGCAGGCCGAGGGGATCGCGCTCTACGCGTGCGGCGACGGCGATGGATACTGGATCACGACCGATCAGGGAGACTCGGTGAACACCTTCCACCTCTTCGACCGGCGGACGTTCGCGCACGCGGGCGCGTTCACCGGCGCCGCCACCCGGCGCACCGACGGCGTGGCGCTCACGCAGCGTGCGTTCGGTCCGTTCCCGGCCGGCGTGTTCGTCGCGTCGCATGTCGACGCTGCCATCTCGGCGCTGTCGTGGGCCGATATCGCCGCCGCGACCGGCGCGCGCCGGGACTGCCCCACGCGCTGACCGCGCCGCTTCGGCGCATCCAGGCCGCGGTCCGCACCTCCGGGACGCGCGACGTCTCTTCCGCCACCGGCACGGCTTCGGCCCGTCGGTGGCGCGTGGCGTGCCCCGGACGCAAGTTCCATGCGTGACCGATGCCGTGCGCGCGCGACCGCCGCCACGCCCCGTGCCTCCCCTCCGCACCGAAGTCGATGCCCGGTTTCTTCCGCCGCCTGCCGCTCCGACACGCGACCGTCGCCGGCGTGCTCCTCGCGCTCCCCGCCTGCTCGTCGGCACGCACCGCCGCGCCTGCCACCCCGCCTCGGCCCACGGCCGCCGCCACGCCGCAGGATACGGCCCGTCCCGGCGGCGCGCCCGCGGCCGCGCAGGGACCGCGTCCGTACCGCCAGGTGATCACCGACCGCGCCGTCACGCAGCGGGGGCTGTTCGCGGTGCACCGGGTCGGCGAACGGCTCTTCTTCGAGATCCCGGCGCGTCAGCTCGAGCGCGAGATGCTGCTCATCAGCCGGCCGGTGGAGTCCACGCTGCAGAACCCCGCCGGGTTCTTCGGCGGCGGCACGCGGCTCATCGTGCAGTGGGAGCGCGACGGAAATCGCGTGGTGCTCAGGGCACGGCAGCACAATCTCATGGCCGACACCGCCGCCGCGATCTGGCGCCAGGTGTCCGGTTTCCGGAACGGCCCCGTGCTCGCCACGTACACCGTGTCGGCCTACGGCCCCGACAGCGCCGCGGTGGTCGACGTGAGCGATCTCTTCCTGTCGAACGTGCCGGAGCTCGCGCCGGTGGAAGGGATCGTGCGCAACCGGAGCTGGGTGGACCGCACGTGGGCGTTCCCCGAGAACGTCAACGTGGAAGTCACGCAGTCGGGCGCCGGCCGTGCGCCCACCGCGGGCGGCGGGGGCCCCGCTGCCGCGCAGGCGCCCATGCGGTCGCAGACCGCGCGCGTGCTCTTCAGCATGCTCGCGCTCCCCGAGCAGCCCATGATGCCACGCTGGCACGACGAGCGCGTGGGCTTCAACTCGAGCCGCGCCTACGACATGTCGCGCCCCGCGCACAAGGCCGAGGAAGTGCGGTTCATTCACCGCTTCAAGCTCGTGAAGAAGGATCCGAACGCCGCCGTGTCCGATCCCGTGGAGCCCATTATCTACTGGATCGATCCGGCCACGCCCGACTGGCTCAAGCCGTGGATCGTGGAAGGGGTGAACAAGTGGCAGGACGCGTTCCGCGAGGCCGGCTTCAGCAACGCCATCTTCGGCCGCATCGCGCCCACACCCGAGGAGGATCCCGACTTCTCGCTCTTCGACGCACGGCATTCGGTGATCTACTGGCGCCCGAGCACGGTGGCCAACGCCACCGGCGGCCAGGTCGTCGACCCGCGGTCGGGGCAGATCCTCAAGGGCGAAGTCAACATGTACCACAACATCATGGAGCTGCAGAAGAACTGGTACTTCATCCAGGTCTCGCCGCTCGATGCGCGCGCACAGCAGCTGCCCATGCCCGATTCCCTGATGGGACGGCTCGTGGAGTACGTGGTCACGCACGAGATCGGCCACTCCATCGGATTCCCGCACAACATGAAGGCGTCGGCAATGTACCCCGTGGACTCGATCCGCAGCCGCTCCTTCCTCGAGCGCATGAACGGGCACGTGGCCACGCTCATGGATTATTCGCGCTTCAACTACGTGGCGCAGCCGGAAGACAACATCCCGCCGCACCTGCTCATTCCGCAGGTGGGGCCGTACGACAAGTTCGCGGTGAAGTGGGGCTATGCGCCGATCCCGAGCGCGCGCACGCCGGACGAAGAGAAGCCCACGCTGGATCAGTGGGCGCGCGTGCAGGACGAGTTCCCGTGGCTCCGCTTCAGCACCGCCGACGCGACTTCCGATCCCGAGAACCTCACCGAAGCCGTGGGCGACGCGGACGCGGTGCGCTCCACCACGCTCGGCATGCGCAATCTCGAACGCGTGGTGGGCATGATCCGGTCGGCCGCGGAGAAGCCGGGCGAGAGCTACGCCGAGGTGAAGACGCTGTACGACCAGGCCGTGGGGCAGTGGGGACGCTACATGGGACACGTGGCCGCGGTCGTGGGCGGCGCGTACACGCAGGAGCGCTACGGCACGGGCGAACGGTTCACGCCCGTGGAGAAGGCGCGGCAGCGTGGGGCGGTGCGGTATCTCAACACCGCGGCCTTCCAGGTGCCCGCCATGTTCCTCGATCCCGCGCTGCTCCGCCGCATCGAGAACGAAGGCGCGGTGGACCGGTTCCGCGTGCGGCAGGCCTCGGTGGTGAACGCGCTCATGAACCAGGCGCGGCTCGACCGGCTCGTGGAGTTCGAAGCGCTCGCCGCGCGTCCCGCCGATGTGTACACGCTCGCCGATCTCATGACCGACATGCGGGCCGGCATCTGGGGCGAGCTCTCGCAGTCGAGCGTGCGGATCGGTGTGTATCGCCGCAACGTGCAGCGCGCGTTCCTCGCGGCGGCCGACGCCCGGCTCAATCCGAGCGAGGCCGCGCTCACGCGCACGAACAACCCCGCGCCCAATCCGGCCTCGTCCGACGTGCGCGGCGTGCTCCGCGCGGAACTCCAGGATCTCGACCGGCTCGCACAGCAGGCGCTCGGCAACGCCGGCGATGCCATGACGCGAATCCACCTGCGCGACGTGCGCACGGAAATCGCGCGCATTCTCGACGCGGGGAGACGATAGACGTTCGCCCGTTCGCCCACCTGCCATCCCGACGACACTCAACTCCGTCCCGCCTCATGCGTTCCTCGCTGCTCACCGCCGGCCTCGTCCTGCTCCTCGCGCCCGCCGGACTCGCCGCCCAGAAGGACATCGGCGCCATTCCCGTGGCGCCGAGCGAACTCCGCGATTCGGTCGCACTCTTCTCCACCGACCGCGCGGCGCTCATGCGGCGCTGGACCGTGGCGTACTCGCCCGCGCGGCGCGAGCGGTTCACGGCGTTCTACACCGACTGGCGCGCGCGGCTCGCGAAGATGGACTTCGCCGCTCTCGGCCAGGAAGGGCGCATCGACTACGTGCTGCTCGACAACCGGCTGCGCGCGGAACTCGCGGAGCTCGCGCGCGAAGCGAAGCTCGCCGGCGAAATGGCGGCGCTCGTGCCGTTCAGCGACGTGATCACCGGCTTCGAGGAGGAACGGCGCCGGTTCGAGAAGACGGATGCGTCACAGGCCGCGAAGTCGCTCTCCAGTCTCGCCGCCCGGGCCGACAGCCTCGGGCGCACCGTGCGTGCACGGCGCGGTGACAGCGCCACCCGGGCGCAGCGCATCGTGGCGCTCCGCGCCATCGGTTACCTCGGCGACCTGCAGACCACGCTCCGCAACTGGCACCGGTTCTCGTCCGGGTACGATCCGGTGTTCTCCTGGTGGACCGCGGATCCGTTCCGCCGCGCCAACGAGTCGGTCACGCGCTATTCGCGCGCGCTCCGTGAGGAGGTCGTGGGGCAGCGTGAAGGGCAGGAAGAGCCGATCATCGGCGATCCGATCGGCGCGGCCGGCCTGGCCGAGGATCTCCAGGCCGAGATGATCGCGTACACACCGGCCGAGCTCATCGCGCTCGCCGAGCGCGAGTTCACGTGGATCGAGACCGAGCAGAAGAAGGCGGCCCGCGAGATGGGCTTCGGCGACGACTGGCGCGCCGCGCTCGAAGCGGTGAAGCAGGCGTACGTGCCGCCGGGAGAGCAGCCGGAGCTCATCCGGCGGCTCGCGCGCGAAGCGGTCGCGTTCATCACAGAGCGTGATCTCGTGACCGTGCCGCCGCTCGCCGATGAAGTGTGGCGCATGGAGATGATGACGCCGCGGCAGCAGCTCGTCTCGCCGTTCTTCCTGGGCGGGGAAGTCATCCAGGTGTCGTACCCCACCGACTCCATGGCGCACGACGACAAGATGATGAGCATGCGGGGGAACAACCCGCACTTCTCCATGGCCACGGTGCATCACGAGCTGATCCCCGGGCATCACTTGCAGGGATTCATGACGTCGCGCTACAACGCGCACCGGAGCGCGTTCAGCACGCCGTTCTGGGGGGAAGGGTGGGCGCTCTGGTGGGAGATGCTGCTCTGGGATCAGGGCTTCCCGCAGACCCCGCAGGACCGCATGGGCATGCTCTTCTGGCGCTCGCACCGTCTCGCGCGGATCATCTTCTCGCTGCGCGTGCACCTCGGCACCATGACGCCGCAGGAGGCGATTGACCTGCTCGTGAACCGCGTGGGGCACGAGCGGGCCAATGCGGAGGCCGAAGTGCGGCGCTCGTTCAACGGCAACTACTCGCCGCTCTACCAGGCCGCGTACATGCTCGGCGGGTTGCAGATCCGGGCGCTGCATCGTGAGCTGGTGCAGACCGGCCGCATGACCAACAAGCAGTTCCACGACGCCATTCTGCAGGGTGGCCGCATGCCGATCGAGATGGTGCGGGCGCGGCTCATGGGCACGGAGCTCACGCGCGACTACCGGGCCAACTGGAAGTTCATCCAGTAGGACAGCCGGGGGCGCGCGTCAGGCGCGCCCCCTCACGGATTGAACCAGTACGACAGCTTCACGAGGAACGTGTTGTTCGGGTGGAGCGAGAAGATCTCCCCCACGTCGCGGCCGAACGAGAAGTCCGTGGGCGTCTGCTCGAACGCATTCCGCCCCTGCTGCCACACCAGGAACAGGATCGACCCCGGGCGATACTCCCACCGGAGCACCGTGTTCGTGCGGAGCTGCTTCGCGTTCACCCCGCCCGGATCGGCGCCGTTGCCGTACGGCACGAACCGCTCGGCGTACCGCGTCGACCGCGCGTTGCCGAGCTCCTTCCAGTCGGTGTAGTCGCCGATGGCCACGAACGGCTGCGCGTAGAACTGGAACGACAGCGCGGGCGTGGCCGTGAAGTTGAGCCGCGACGCGATCGACACCGTGTGCTGGTCGAGCCGCGCGAAGGTGACGTGCGCCGTATCGCTCGCCACGTCGCCGAAGTTCGCGACCCACTGCGCGTCGTTGATGTTCCGGCTGTATGCGCCGGCGAGGCTGGCGCTGAACCGCGACGACACACGGAACTGGAACGACGGCTCCACCCACCAGCCGCGCGTCCGGCCTTCGTCGGTGCGCGACATGCCGGCGAAGAGCACCGGCGTGTACCAGATGCGCCGGTCACCTTCCCACCCCACGAACCCGTTCACGCTCGGCGACCGCCGGAACGCCACGCCGCCGCGCGCGTCGCGGTCGTTGTAGGCGCCCGGCAGCCCGCCGCTGATCCCGCCGTGCACCCAGTGCGTGTTCGGCAGCTCCATGTGCCAGTTCGTGTTGAGATGCGACTGCGTGAGCAGCCCTTCCGTGGTCCAGGAGTGCCCGGTGTTGAAGTTCCACTGCATGCGCCGGTAGTACCGCGTGGGCTGCTGGAACTGGAGCGCGAACCAGTTGCGGAGCATCTGCTGGTCGGCGCGCGACTGGAAGCCGAGATCGTTCGTTTCGAATCCGGGCGAGAATCGCTGATACACCGTCTGGAAGCGCGTGAGTCCGCCGCCGAACTTGGAGAGCGAGAGGCGCTGTGCGTCCCCCGCGAGCGACGTGCGCGTGGGGTCGTACACGATACCGTCGTCGCGGCGCTGGTAGCGGTGCACGCCGTCGCGCTGCGTGGCGGCGATCGCGGCCTCGCTGCCGCGCACCACGCTGCCGGCCACGTACGCGTGCAGCTCGTACCGCCGGTCGAGGAACCGGTGCCGCAGATCCACGCCGCCGGTGTAGGCCTCGCTGCGCATGAAGTCGCGCGTGTGCTCGTCGAGCGTGCGGTTCACCCCCGTGAACATCGCGCCGATCCCGCTCTGCCCGTCGAACAGGTCCTGCTGCACGCGCACCACTGCGTAGTTGGTGGACGGTTCGATCGTGCGCTCCAGGCTGCCGAGCTCGCGTCCGGTCACGGCGTTGAGCACGCCCACGTTGAGCCCGTTCGACAGACGGCCGGAGAGCTTGGCCGCGCCGAGCACCCGCGACGCCGTGGCGTTGCCCGGCGCGTCGTACATCTGGCCAAGCTGCGGCGCCCGTCCCACGCGGCGCGAATAGAAGAGACCCGTGCACCCCGTGTCGATGTCGTTGCACGCCGTGCGGAAGTTGAAGATCCCCGCGCCCTCGAGAAAGAATGGACGGCGTTCCTCGAAGAACTGCTCGAACGCGGACAGGTTGAGCACGGCCGGATCGGCTTCCACCTGTCCGAAATCCGGATTGATCGTCGCGTCCACCGTGAGGTTCGATGTGAGCCCCCACTTCACGTCGGCGCCCACGGCCTGCTCCTGCGGATGTGTCCACTTTCCGGGGCCGTCGGGACGCGTGAGATTCCGGCTCACCACGTACGGCATCACCTCGAGGCGGCGCGGCTGCGGAATGCGCGCGATCCCCTCGATCTCTCCCGCCTGGGACACGTACCCCTGCACGTCGCGGCGATAGAGCGGCCAGGAGATGCGCTGCCGCGTGCGGGCCACGTCGCGCACGATCATGAGCCCGAACGTGTGCCGGTCGAGATCGGCGAAGCGCATCTGGCTGAACGGAATGCGGAACTCCGCCACCCAGCCGAGCGAATCGATCGACGTGGACACGTCCCACACCGCGTCCCAGGTCGCGTCCTCGGTGTTGTCGTTGTACACGTAGAAGTCGCGCTTCACGCCGGCCGGGTTCACGATGAACTGGTAGGCGGTGCGCCGGTCGTGATAGGAATCGATCACGAGCTTGAGCTGTTCCGACTCCGTGCGCACGTCGCGGCGGCTGAGCAGTGAGATGATCGAATCCGGCGCCGGGTCGAACATGCGGCCGAGCACGTACAGGTAGCGGTCGTCGTAGAGCACCCGCACTTCGGTGCGGAACCTCGGCACGGCGCCCGTGGTGGGCTCGTATTCGAGGAACTGGTCGATGACCCGGGCCGTCTGCCAGATCGGGTCGGTGTCACGGCCGTCGATGATCGGCGCCGACACCGCGCGCACGGCCACCGCTGCCACCGTGGGCAGACGGTCAGGACGCTCCGCGCCACCGTTCGCCGCCGGCACGTCGGCCCTCGGCTGGGCGTGCAGGACACCGGCGAACGACAGCAGGGTACCAGCGGAAAGAAGGAAACGCATGCAAGGAGTCGGGGTGAAGTTGCACGGTTGGACACCCGCCCCTCTCCGATCGTTTGAACCGCTCCGCTTCTTTCGTCTTCCCTTCGTCCCGGACGGCGGCGACATTCCGCCGTTCCGAGGTCGTCATGCTGTGTCCGCTGCCAGGGAGTCCGCGTATGTCGCTGTTCCGCCCCGTCGCCGCCGCGCTGGCGACCCTGCTGTTCGCCCTCCCTGCCGCGGCACAGGTCGCCGGCCTCACCGGCACGATCGTGGTCACGAACAAGTCGCCCGCCACGGCCACCATCGTGGACGTCGCCAGCGGCCGCACGCTCGCCACTCTTCCCACCGGACACGGCCCGCACGAGATCGCGCTCTCCCGTGACGGACGGACCGCCGTGGTCACCGACTACGGCACCGGCCAGCAGCCCGGCAACACGCTCACCGTGATCGATGTCGCGGCGCAGCAGATCCTTCGCACCATTCCGCTCGATCGCTATCAGCGGCCACACGGCATCGTGTACCTGCCCGGGGACTCGCTCGTGGTCGTGACCTCCGAGGCCGCGCGCGCCGTGGTGGTGGTGAACGTGCTGCGCGGCGCCATCGTGCGCGCGGCGTCCACCGACAAGACCGGGTCCCATATGGTGGGCGTGACCGCCGACGGCGGCATCGCCTGGACGGGCGACATCGGCAGCCACACGGTGACCGAGCTCGATCTCCAGGCCGGCCGGGCCGTGCGCAGCATCACCGTTCCCGAACAGCCCGAGGCCATCAACGTCACGCTCGACGGCAGCGAAGTGTGGGTGGGGAGCAACGCCACCGGCCGCCTGAGCGTGGTGGACGGCTACACCGGCGCCGTGACCACCGCCGCCGAAGGCTTCGAATGGCCCTACCGGGTGCTCTTCACTCCCGACGCCGAAACCGTGCTCGTCCCCGACTACCGGGGCGAGGTGCTCCGCTTCATCGCCCGCCGGAGCCGCGAGGAGCTGGGGCGCATGGCGTTCGCCGGCGGCGGCCCCCAGGGGATCACGGTCACGCCCGACGGACGCTACGCCCTCCTCTCGCTCAGCCGCGAAAGCCGGGTGGCCATCGTGGACGTGGTCGAACGGCGGGTCGTGGGGCATCTGCCGGTGGGCGAAACCCCGGACGGGGTGGTGTACACCACGCTCGTGGTCGCGCGCTGACGGGCCATCCCTCAGGCCCGTCCCGCGGCGTGCATGAAGATGTCGCCGCCGCGGAGCACCATCCGCGTCAGCTCCACGCGGGAGTGCACCCCCAGCTTGCGGAACACCTGCTCCGTGTGATGGCGGGCCGTGTGCACGCTGATCGAGAGCGCGGCCGCCACGGACTTGGTGCGCGCCCCGTCGGCGAGCAGCGACGCCACCTCGAGTTCGCGTCCGGTCAGCCGATCCCGCAGGCGCGAATCCGCCTGGACCGTCCGCACCCCGTCGCTCACTGCCACGGCCAGCAGCCAGTCGTGGCGCGTCCGCACCACATGCATCGACCAGAAACTGCCGTCCGGATCCGACACCCGCGCCCCCACGCGCGGCACGGGACGCGAGGCAGCGGCGTCTTCCGACGTCAGGAGCTCGCAGGCCGTGCCCCGCAGCGCCTCGAAGATCGTCTTGACGTGCCGGTGGCGGGCCAGGAGCAGCGCCGCCCCCCGCGAGATGTGGACCGGCAGCCCTTCGCCGTCGAAGCAGACGAACGGCAGGTCGTACCGCACGAGTGTTTCGAGATCCGGGTGCCAGGTATCGACGTCGGATGCCTGCTTGACGGACGCCGGCTCGAAGTGATGGAGATCGGACATGAAGCCCTCCCGGGACGCGCTGATCGAGGCGGCATGCGGCAACGAACGGGAAATCGTTGCTGGCGGCCTCGTGTGAGTGCCCCTACCGTATCGAGGTACCGACAACTCACTTTCCGCGCGATCTCAACTCCGCCGTCAATCGCAGAACGTGTCCGCTCCAACCCTGTCGCTCAGACTGTTCGGGACGCCGCAGATCCTCCGGGACGGCCGTCCGCTGCACGGAAAGGCCGTGCAGCGGCGGCGCATCGCCCTGCTGGCTCTGCTCGCCGGCGCGCCCACCCGGACCCTGTCGCGCGACCGGCTGACCGGCTTCATCTGGCCCGAACGCGACACGGCCCAGGCGCGGAAGCTGCTTTCCGAAGCGCTGTACGTGATCCGGCGGGAGCTCGGCGACGACGTGTTCGATGCCGCGAGCGGCGATCTGGTGACGCTGTCGGCCACCGCCCTCACCTGCGACCTCTGGGCGTTCACCCGCGCGCTCGAGCAGGGCGACCTGGCCGGCGCGGCCGCGCTCAGCGACGCCCCCTTTCTCGACGGCCTGTTCCTCGACGAGGCCGAGGAGTTCGAGCGGTGGCTCGAGGGGGAGCGCCGCCGGATCGGCGCCGAACGCCAGCGCGCGCTCGAACAGCTCGCGGGTGCCGCGGAGCGGGACGGACGGTGGCTGGACGCGGCCCGTGCGTGGAGCCGGCTGCTCCACGACGATCCCCTCCGCTCGCGCTACATCATGGGCGCGGCCGGCGCCCTCGCCGCCGGCGGCGAGCTGCCGGCCGCTCTCCAGGAACTCCAGCTCTTCGAGGAGCGGCTCCGCCGTGAGCTCGACGTCTCCCCGGAACCGGAGGTCGCGGAGCTGGCGCGCCGGCTCCGGGCCGAACGGCCGCCTGGCGCGCCGCGGACCTCGCCGTCCGCCACGCGCGCGGCCACGGCGCCACTGCGAATCGCGCGGGAAGGGGAGGGCGCGAACGAATCCGGAATCGCCGCGGCCGCGGGCGAAATCGCGAACGCGGTGGCGCACGATACCGGCATTGCCGCCGGCGCTTCACGCGACTCCACGCCCGTCCCGCTCCCCCCGGTCGCCGCCGCGCGCCGCCGTGCCCCCTGGCTGCTCGGCCTGGGCGTCCTCGCCGCCGTCCTGGCCGCCATGGTCTGGTGGGGCTCCGCCGACCCGCCCGAGGAGTCGCCCTACGACGAACACCGGCTCGCCGTGCTGTATTTTCGCGACGGTAGCGTGGAAGGCGACCTCGGCCCGGTGGCGGACCTCATCACCGAAGCCGTCATCGAACAGCTTGCCGGCTCGCCCGCGTTCGAGGTGATTCCGGTGAGCGGCGTCCGCCCCTTCCGCGACGCGACCGTGAGCCTCGACAGCATCGCCCGGCGTCTCCGCGTGGGCAGCGTGATCGACGGCTCCGTCCATCGCGCGGGAGAACGGCTCGCCGTGCGCGTCCGGCTCATCGATTCCGAATCCGGCGCCGTCGTGGCGTCCACCGGACTGGAGCGCGGCCTGCACGAGCTGTTCGCGCTGGAAGACGACATCGCCCGGCAGCTGGCGAACGGCATCCGGCGCCGGCTCGGCCGCGATGTGCGCATCACGCAGTTGCGGCGCGGCTCGTCGAACGTGCGGGCCTGGCAGCTCGTGGCGCGCGGGAATCGCGAACGGGAGGACGCGCTGGCGCTCAGTGGCGAGCGTCGCGCCCCCGACTCTGCCGCCGTGTACCGCGGCTTCCTGCGGGCCGACTCGCTGTACGAACAGGCGCAGATCGAGGACCCCGACTGGACGCGCCCGCTCGTGGAACGCGGATGGACGGCCCTCGCCGCCGCACCAGGGCTCGATGAGGAAGCGCAGGTGATCGCCCTCGACCGCGCACTCGCGCGTTTCCAGGGCCTGTCGCCCCGCCGGGCGGCCGCCGAGGCCGAAGTGCTCGAAGTGCGTGGCGCGCTGCAATGGACACGGCTCAAGGTGCAGCCCCCGCCGTTCGATCCCGAGAAGCTTACCGCCATCGTGCGCGATCTCGAACGCGCCGTGGAGCTGGAGCCCGATCGCGCGCGCGCGTGGGCGACGCTCGGCAACATCCACTGGATGCGTGGCGAGATGCAGCGGGCCGCGTTCGCCGGCCGCCGCGCGCTCGAGGCCGACGCCTACATCGAGGAGGCGCCGCTCATCTACCGTCTCCTCTTCGCGGCCGCGCTCTACCGCGGCGCCGTGGACAGCGCCGGCAGCTGGTGCACGCGGGGCCATCGGGAGTATCCCGACGACTGGTGGTTCACCGAATGCCGGCTCACCGTGATGAAATACGACCTGACTGGGCGCCCCGATCCGGAGCTGGCGTGGCAGCTCGTGCGCGAGGTCGACGCGCTCGACCCGCCGGTGCTCGCGGCGGCGGCCGGCCACCGGTATGCGCCCGTGTACCGTCGGCTGATCGCGGCGGCCGTGAGCGCCCGGGCCGGCGACACCGCCCGCGCGCGCGACGAACTCGAACGCCAGCGCATGGCCGCCGCGTCCGACTCGTCGCTCATGCTCGATCTCATCCCCGAGGAGATCACACTGCTCCTGCAGTTCGGAGAACGGCAGACGGCGCTCCAGCGGCTGCGCTGGGCGATCGAACGCCGGCCGCTGCTCGGGGGGCTCGTGGCCAACGACCCCATCCTGCGGACGCTGGCGCACGAGATGGAGCCCGTGGACGGCGCTGCGCGCGGGGTGCCGTCCACGCCCCGGTGATCAATCGTCCGGCTCGACGATCTGGTACTGCGACGTGGGCCAGTGCACGAGGACGCTGTCGTCGTCGTCCCCCGACGAGCTGTAGTAGCGCTGCACCAGCTCCTCGTACTCCGGGCGCGGCAGCGTGCGCGCGTAGTACGGCAGCACGAACTTCTCCACGGCCGAATCGGAGAGGAAGATCGCGTCCACCTCGCCCAGGGTGTAGGTCCACAGCTTGTGGTGCCGGCCGGCGCGGACGAGGGTCACCGCGTCGTCAGGGCGCCGGCGTCCGCTCTGCCGGTCGTGTGCGGCGTCGATGGCCATCAGCGAATCGATGGTCTCGCCGGCGCGCCGCCGGGCCGCGATTTCCTCGGCGGTGAGGACGTCGTACTCGACGGTGTCGCCGCGGCTGATCCGGACGATGTCCTGCGCGATGCCGCGCCGTCCGTCCGCCTTTTCGATCAGACGACGGAGCAGGGCCGCGGAAATCGCCGGGGAATCGTTGTTCATCGGCACTCTCGGTGCTGGGGTGGGCTGGCGAGGCGCGCCGGAACGGTCCGCGTCCGGGCGCCCCGGGAAGGGACTCCCCCGATCATATGTGGCAATCGGCGCACGGTCCATAGGACGAATATCCGATGCGCGGGGGCGGGCCACCGTGTCATCCTGCGCGATGCCCATGTTCTCCGCGTATCGCCTCCCCCTCTCCACGAGCTGTCGCACCGCCTGCGCCCTTCTGCTGCTGGCGGTCGGCTGCGGCTCTCAACACGTGCCGGATTCCACGAGCGAGCAGTGGCGTCGCTGGTTCGAGCGGCGGCAGTTCGGCGAGGATCCGTATTTCTTCTTCCCCGCGGGGACCACGGGTCCCACCGGCTGCCCGGAGAACCAGCGCCTGTGGTACGCCGGCGTCGATTCGGCGGGCGTGCGCCTCGAGGTCATCGATGAGCGCGGCACCGCGCCTCAGGTGCGGGCGCGGTGCACGGTGCGCTTCACGGAGCTCGACGGCAGCCCCGAGGTGCGGTCGCTTCCGGACGGACGCGCCATGTGGGCGCTCCGGGCGGTGCGGGATACCACGGTGGTGGGGCCGTAGCGCGGCGGTGTGTGCGGGCGCCTTGGCCACGCTTCCCTGTCAGCGGCGGCCCGGGCATGTCCGCCAGCGGCGCCACACCACGCTGTACACCACCCCGTTGACCAGCAGCACCAGGACGCCGAGCACCACCTGCACCGTGGGCGTGAGTCCCTCCGGGTAGAGCGCGGCCGTGATGTACTGCTCCACGAACCCGCCCGTGTAGCCGGCTTCGCCGCCCAGCCGGCGCAGCCGGTTTTCCAGCGGCGTCAGCGGGCACACGAACCCCACGAACTCGATGATCGCGCCGTACAGGGCGACCGGCACGTGGACCCAGGCCACGCGCGGCCACCGCAGCGCGAGCAGCCCGCCCAGCACCACGAACAGCACGAAGGCCAGGTGCAGGGCGAGCACCGCGTCGGCGGCCGCGCGATACCCCATCAGCGCGAGGGGCCGCGGAGGGAGACGTTGCCGGATCGCATCGGGGCGACGGGCATGGGAGGAGGAGTCGAGGCCATGGACGAAAGCCGGCAGCCGGCTGGGGGATATCTACCCCCGCGATGGAGATTCCACGTCATGGCCCGGGTGAATCCTTAGGAAGGGAGTCGCTTGGCATCAGACGACTTGACATCAGATGCGTGATGCGTGATGTTTTGGGGATGCGGACCACTCTCACGCTCGACGACGATATCCTCGAGGCCGCGCGCGCGATCGCGGCGGCCCGCGGCGTGTCCATCGGCGAGGTCATCTCCGAGCTCGCGCGCGCCTCTCTCGCGCCGCGGCCGGAAACCGTCGAGGTTCGGAACGGTATTCCGCTTTTCCCCATCCGTCCCGGAGCCGGCCGGGTTACCCCGGACATCGTGCGCACCCTGCTCGACGAGACGATGTGATCGCCCGCGCGGAGCGTTATCTGCTCGATGTGAACGCCGTGCTGGCGCTGCTCGATCCGCGGCACGTTTTTCACGAGGCCGCCCATGCCTGGGTCGAATCCACTCCAGGCACGCTCTGGCTCACCTGTCCGCTCGTGCAGAACGGAGTGATCCGGGTCGCCGCGCACCCCTCGTATCCGAACGGTTTCGGCACCGCGTCGGCCGTGCGCGATCTCCTGGCGGCGTTCTGCGCGTCACCGCGTCACGTGTTCGTGCCCGATGACATTTCGCTGCTCGACGACGGCCGGCTCGCGCAGCCCGCGCTGCTCACACCGGCACGCCTGACGGACCTCTATCTGCTGGCACTGGCCGTAGCCCACGACGCTCGGCTGGCCACGTTCGACCGCCGGATTCCGGCGGCCGCGGTGCACGGAGGAGACGCGGCCCTGCGGGTGCTGCCCGCGTAGCAGGGCGCATCGCGCCACCCGCGGCAGCTCGTCCCTTCCTATTGACATCCCATAGAAAGACGCGTACGCTTGCTCCTATTGGATCACCATAGGAGAGTCGCATGTCGCCGGTCCCGGAAAAATCGGAACTGCTGCAGGGCACGCTGGATCTCATCGCGCTACGGCTCCTGCAGGCAGGGCCTGCCCACGGATGGGCGCTCACGCAGTCCATCGAAACCGTGTCGCGCGGCGCGCTCCGCGTGAACTACGGCACGCTCTATCCCGCGCTCCACCGGCTCGAGGCGCGCGGTCTGATCAGCGCCGAGTGGGGCGTCACCGAGAACAACCGGCGCGCGCGTGTCTACACGCTCACCGCCGCCGGCCGCCGGCAACTGCGCGTCGAACGCCGCAACTGGGAGCGGTACACCGCCGCGCTCGATCTCATCCTTGGCGAGGGGTGATCATGTCGCGGATCGCGGATGGAATCGCCCACGGCATCGCCCGGTGCCGCATGGCATATCGGGCGCTCTTCAGACGCCGGCAGACGGAGCGTGACCTGCACGACGAACTGGCGTTGCATCTGGAAATGGACACGGATCGGAACATCGCCGCCGGTATGTCGCCGGCCGACGCGGCACTGGCCGCGCGCCGCGCGTTCGGCAACGTCACCGTGATCGCGGAACAATCCCGTGAGGCGCGAGGTGTTCGCCTGCTCGACGATCTCGCGTGGGACGTGCGGTACGCGAGTCGCGGACTGCGCCGGCGCCCGATGTTCAGCCTCGCGGTCGCGGGCATGCTCGCCGCCGGCATCATCATCAATACGGCGGCGCTTTCGCTGTTCAATGCGTTCTTCCGGCCCATCGCCGGTCCCGGCGACACCAAACCCGTGGGTGTCGAGTGGACGCGTCCCGGCCGGAGCACCGGATTCGCGTTCACGTACGACGAGTTCATCGCGCTCCGCGAGCGGGCACGTACGCTCACCGCCGTGGTCGCCACCGGCGGACGACAGCCCGTGGTAATGGCACCGGCCGGCGGTGCGCCGCCGCAGCTCGTGCAGGCGCGTTTCGTGTCCGACGGATTCTTTTCCCTGTTCGGCGGCACGGCCGCGATCGGCCGCACGTTCGTGGCCGGCGAGGTCGACGCGATCGGCGCCTCGCCCGTGGCCGTGCTCGGTCACCGCACGTGGATATCGGCGTTCGGCGGCGACAGCAGCATCGTGGGGCGCACCGTCGTGGTGAACGGGCAGCACCTCACCATCGTGGGCGTGGCCGACGCCGGCTTCGTGGGCGATGGTGAAGGACTGGAAGTGCCCGCGCTGTGGATTCCGCTCACCATGCAGGAAACCGTGGTCAATCCCACGATGTCGTTCTTCGGCGGAGCCACGCGACGATGGCTCACCGTGACCGCGCGTCCGTCGCCCGCTCACACGTCGTCCGAACTTCGCGCCGAACTGGCGGTGCTCGGCGAGTCGCTCGCGCGCGAATCGCGTCCCGGCGAAGCGCGTCATGACGACGCCCTGCCGCGCCTCGAGATGTTTCGTGCCGGTCCGCTGGGGCGTGTCTCGGTCTGGCGGCAGACCGGCGCGCTGACGTTCGTGATGATCGGCCCCGTGCTCGTGCTGCTGGTGGTGTGCGCGAATCTCGCCAACCTCATGCTGGCGCGCGCCGCCGAACGGCAGCAGGAGATCGGCGTGCGCGTGTCGCTGGGCGCGAGCCGCGGGCGCGTAGTGCGGCTGCTCCTCATGGAAGGTGGATTGCTCGCACTCGCAGGCGGTCTCGTCGCGCTCGGCATGACGCACTTGGTCCTGCGCTGGTTCAGCGTATCGATCCTGCGCACCGCCGGGCACCCCGATCCCGTCATCGCCGCGTCGCAGGTCGTGGTGGATGGCGGCGTGTACGCGCTCACGGCGCTGCTCGTGATCGCCGTGACGGTCGTGCTCGGCCTGCTGCCGGCGCTGCAAGCCACGCGCGTGGATCTCACGCGGATCGTGCGCGACGGTGGGCTCGCGCTGTTCGGCCATCATCTCGGAGGTTCGAGGGCGCGCGGTCTGTTCGTGGGCACGCAGGTGGCGCTCTCGCTGGCGCTGCTCGTGGTGGCCGGCACCGTCGCGCGCGGCGCGCGAGGCAGCGGGGAGCGTCCCGATCTGGATGTCGAGCGTGTGCTCGTGGCCTCCGTGCTGCCGTCGCTCGCCGGATACGACTCCGCCCGCCTCGAGGCGTTCGATGCCGCGCTCGTCGACCGTCTGCAGGCGCTCCCCGGTGTTCGCGTGGTTGCCCGCACGCGAAGCGCGCCGTACGAAGCCATCCATGCTGCTGCCGTCCATGCGGTCGAGGACGGTGCGAACCGCGTGTGGTTTCAGTACGACGCGGTCACCGCCGATTATTTCTCCACTGTCGGGCTCGCGATCACGCGCGGCCGTGCGTTCTCCGCGTCGGAGGTCGAGCGCACCGCGCCGGTCGTCGTGGTGAGCGAGGCGCTCGCCGAGCAGCTCTGGCCCGGCCGCGATGCGATCGGCCGGTTCATGGTGTGGGACACGCTGCAGGCGCCGGCCGAAGTCGTGGGCATCGCGCGGCAGGCTCCGTCCGACATCGGTCCCACGTTCTTCGTGCCGCTCCCGTCACGCGTGGTGGATGCGCGTGACGAGCCCGCGGTGCTGATCGGCACGTCGGGTTCGGCGGCCGCGGTCACGCCGGCCGTGCTCGACGCGATCCGCGCGATCGATCCCATGGTGTACGCCCACGTGTATCCGCTGCGCGAGTCGTACGACCGGAACGAGGGCGTACACGTGCGACGCATGCTTGGTGGCGCGGCCACGGCACTCGGCCTCATGGCGCTCGTGCTCGCGGCGATCGGTCTCTACGGCGTGACCGCCTTTGCCGTGGCCCAGCGCACGCACGAGATCGGGATTCGCGTGGCGCTCGGTGCGCGCAACATCGACGTGATGCGGGCCGTGCTCTCCCGCGCGGCGCGGCAGGTGGGCATCGGCGTGCTCGTGGGGCTCACGCTTGGCACGCTCGCGGGCATGGCGCTGCGTGCCATGATCGCCGGCAGTCCGCGTCCCGATCCCCTGGTGGCCAGCGCCATCGCGGCGGTGCTGATCGCGGTGTTCTTCGTGGCCACGTGGATTCCGGCGCGGCGGGCCGCGAAGCTCGATCCCATGGTGGCGCTGCGGGGGTAGGGTGGACGCGGTGGCGTGAAGCGCTTGAACTATAACGTATCGTTATAGTCCAAGCGCTCAGCGTCTCGGCCCCGACGTCACGCCGTTGCCGCGTTCGAGCACGTACCGATGGATCTGCTCACGTTGCAGTTCGTCGGTCCAGACGCCAAGGGCGGCACGTTCGTCGATGTCGTGGAGCATCAGGGCTGCGGGCGCACGCACGCGCGCGACGAGGTCCCCGTCGCGCGACACCACGATCCATTCGGTCTGCATATCCTCCTCGGCGATGCTGCGGCGCAGCCAGAGCAACCCCTGCCGGTCGGCCACCATGTGATCGAACGCCGGCAGATGCGTGGGAAAGACGTCATCGCTCGACAGCGTGGTCCATTCCCTGGTCGCGACAGGATCCGTGGCGAACGCCATCACCCGCTCGCGATATCGCTGCTTCATGTCGCGATTCACCGGCCGCTGTCCTCCATCGATGCGCAGGATGCGTTGCAGCGCGCCATTGCCGTCGTGGATCAGCACCTCGAACGGGCCGCCGCTCGAAAGAAAGACCGCGGAATCGTTTGCCGCGAGCAGGAGACGGCGAGCGAACGGCGTGGGCTCGCCGTACCAGAATCCGTCCGCGGGGTCGTCACGCACGACCATCTCGTCGGCCGGATGGGTGCCGAGATCCGCCGCGACCGCGAGCGCGCTGTCCAGGATCACGGTTGTGGCGGACTGCCGCACCGTCCCCGTCGGCGTCGGATCCGGCAACGGGCCATCGATCGGGGCGAGCAGGCGTCCGTCCGGAAACAGGAACAGCGGCAGCACGCGTCCGGCCGGTGATTCGCGAACGCTGCGAATGCGCGGGATCGGCGAGGTACTGTCCTCCACGCTCGCCACCGTGAACCGGCGCTGCAGCGCGTCGAACATCACCACGGTGATCGTTTCATCGAGGGTTCCCGATTCGTTGACAGTCCATTGGACCAGGTGTCGAGGAGTCTTCCCTCTCCCCCGACGGGAGCTCGCGAATCATTGTTGCGTGATCGCAGCTCCCCTCGTCGGCTCAATGTAACAGCCGTGGAACGGTCATTCCTCCCGCAACGCCCGCATGGGTTCGATCCATGCGGCGCGCATGACCGGGACGAGCGCCGCCAGCGTGGCGACCGCCGGCACGAGGATCAGCACGCCCGACATGGTGGCGGGATCGAAGGGAGAGATCCCGTACAGCATGCTCGACAACATGCGGCCGAACGCGAACGACAGTGCCAGCCCCGACACGCAGCCCAGGGCAACGACGCGGAGCCCCTGTCCCAGGAAATACCGCACGATGTCGCTGCGCTGGGCCCCGATCGCGAGGCGGAGACCGATCTCGCGCCGGCAGGCTGACGACATAGCCGAGTGTTCCGTACAGCCCTAGACAGGCCAGTGACAGCGCGAGCATGGAAACGAGCCCCAGCAGCATCGTACGCAGACGGTTCTTCGCGAACGCATCGTCGATCCGTTCCGCCAGCGGGGAGACGTCGTAGACGGAACGCACCGGCTCGAGCTCCTTGATGCTGCTGGCCGCGAGCCTGCTGCTCGGCGGCGATCACGCAGCGTGGCGCCGGGCAGGAGGTCCGTCAGCGCGCGACGCGGGGGCGACGCGGCCCAGTGTCCGGCGAGCAGGGGAACGGGAGCGATCGCGAGGGCCGCGACGAATGCACCGGCACGCATGCCGCGGCTGCCGTTCCGGCTGCGGTACACGCGGTGCAGCAGCAGGAGCGCACCCGTCAGCCCCAGCATGGCCAGTGCGAGTGAACCCGCGGGAGGCATCGGATTGATCCGGATCCATGGGTCCGCGGTGGTCGACACGGTGGACTGCAGCACGACGAGGAGCAGCAGGCCGATCAGGGGGAGCAGCGGGGTGACGAGCAGAAGCAGCGGGGCGACCGGTCCCCTCGGTTCCGGATAGGCCAGGTCGGGGTTTTCGAACCAGGCATTCACGAACGTCGGCGGCGTCCACGGCCGGAGTGCCTCCGTGATGGCAACCGCGAGCAGCACGCAGTACAGGAGCAGCAGCCAGCGCTGCTCGCGCACGTCCTTCGCGAACACGTGCCACACCTGGCGTGGCCACGACATCATGCGACCTCGCGCGTTGCTTCCGGTGCGGCGCCCTGCCGCGTGAGCGCCACGAACACGTCGAGAAGCGAGGCGTCGTGCAGCTCCACGCGCGTCGCGTCGGGGTACCACGTCCGCGCAGCGCGCTGCAGCGCGTCCTCGTCGGGTTGCGCCACGAGCACGCGCACGCGCGGGCCCGCCTGCTCGGCCCATACCCATTCGCGCGGCCGCTCCGCGGGGAGCGTCGACGTCGAGCCGCCGGTCATCACCTCCACCCAGCGATACCGCGCGCGCAGCGCCTCCATGGGTTCGTGCAGCCGCAGCCGTCCTTGGTGCAGGAAGCCCACCCAGTCGGCGAGCAGCTCGAGCTCGGCGAGGTCGTGCGACGCGATCACCACCGTCCACCCTTCGCGTCCCGACATCTCGAGCACGCCGCGCACGAGATCGTCCTTCACCACGGCGTCCATGCCGGTGAACGGCTCATCCATGAGCAGCAGCTCCGGACGCGGCGCGAGCGCGCACAGCAGCGCGGCCTTCATGTGCTCGCCGCGCGACAGTGTGCGGATGCGGCGCGACGGATCGAGCTGGAACCGTTCGCGCAGCGACGTGGCGAGCGCGGCATCCCATGTGGGGTAGAGCGGCGCGAGATACCGTTCGAGACGGGCCAGCGTCATGCTCCCCGGGAGCTGCTGCCCTTCGGCCACGTAGCCGATGCGCGCGCGATGGCGCGGCGTGAGCGAGCCGACCGGTGTGTCGAACACGCGCACCGTGCCCGACGTGGCGGGCATGAGCCCCATCAGGATCCGGAGCAGCGTGGACTTGCCGGAGCCGTTCGGTCCGAGCAGCGCGTAGACCGAGCCGGCCGGCGGCCGTAGCGGTGCGTGAGGTGGCGCGCATCGAGCACCGCCGAGTCGGATGTCCGGGGGAGGTCAGCAGTTGGCGGCATCGGGGGGCGGGGAGGGAGGATCGGTCTCGGAGGGGGGCGATGGATCGGCCGGCACGGGCGGGAGCAGCGCGTCCCAGCGGGCATTCACGGCGTCGAGCAGGGCGTCGCGGGACAGGCCGAGCCGGCGGGCTTCCACCACGAGGCGTTCCACGTCGCCGGAGAGGAGCTGCTGGCGTTCCTCGTCGCTGGCCCGCCAGTTGGCGGAGACGACCGTGCCCACGCCGGGGAGGACTTCGAGCAGGCCGGTGCGGACGAGCTCGGCGACCACCTTGTGCGCGGTATTGGGGTTGATCTTGAGGGCTTGGCTGAGCTCCCGGACGGAGGGGAATGGGGTCCCGGCGGCCAGTTCGCCGGAGACCATGGCGCGCGTGGCGGCGAAGACGATCTGGCGGAAGGGCGAGTCGCCGGTGCCGAGGGTGACGGGGAAGGGGAGCACGAGTGTACTATGTGTAATAGTACAGTTGGAGTCAAGGGTGAGCCCGCACGAGGTCGCAAGTCGCGGGTCGATAGTCCCGAGTCGTGAGGGTGCCTGGCGACTCGGGCCCCTCGGCCGGCATGGGTGGTCCAGGTACCCCTCGGGACTCGCGACTGCCGACCCGCCGCTTCCGGCCAAGCCCCCGCGTGATCCCGCTCCCCCGAGGGCCCGCCCCAGGCTCCGTTCCTTCCCGCGGCGACCGCCCGCACGAGGTCGCAAGTCGCGGGTCGATAGTCCCGAGTCGTGAGGGTACCTGGCGACTCGGGCCGCTCGGCCGGCATGGGGTGTTCCAGGCACCCCTCGGGACTCGGGCCTATCCGTTTTTCTGTGTGTGAGGCAGGGTGAGTGGGTTACACGTGCTGG
>CAZUKU010000015.1:0-109732 GCA_964621045.1 uncultured Gemmatimonas sp. | reverse complement strand
TCGTGCAGGCGCTCGCGCTGCTCGAAGCCGACGCGTCGCACGAGGTCCCGCAGGACGATGCGGCCGCCACGTACGCGGCCAAGATCGACCGCGCGTCGGCGGCGCTCGACTTCGCGCGCGACGCCGTGCACGTCGCGCGCACCATCCGCGCCTTCGACCCCAAGCCGGGCGCGCACACCACGCTGCACGGCCAGCCGGTCAAGTGCTTCGGCGTGCGCGTCCTGGCGCACGACGACGCCTCGCTCACCGACGACGCCCTCCGCGCGAGCCGCGCCGGCACCATCCGCATCATCGACGAGCACGGACTCGTGGTGCGCTGCGGCGCGGGCGCCGTCCGCATCGCCGAGGTGCAGCCCGCCGGGAAGGCACGCCTCACGCCCGTGGACTGGCTGCGCGGTCGCGGGGTGCAGATCGGGGACCGGTTCGGGGAGACGTAGCGGGACGAACCGCCCACGGGCGCTGACACACCCCGGCCGTAACCGGCTATCTTTCAGGGATGACGCCGGTAGACGGATCCAGCCGGGACCTCGGCCCCGAGACCCATGCACGCGACGGGCGGCCGCCCTACCGCGGCCCGCGCGGACGCGTGGCGTCCGTCACCGATTCGCGTATCGCCGCGGCCGCGATCCTCGCCGAGCTCCGGAGCGGCCAGTTGCTCGACCCGGCTTTCGAACGCCACGCCGGCCCGCTCGACGCCCGGGACCGCCGCTGGGTGCAGGAGCTCGTGTGGGGCACGCTCCGCCGCCGCGGCTGGTTCGACGCCGTGCTCGGCTCACGCGTGCGCGGGGGCCTCGCGCGCCTCGATGGTGACGTGATCGATCTGCTCCGGCTCGGCGCCTACCAGTTGCTGTACATGCACAGCGTGCCGCCCTACGCGGCCATCGCGCAGACCGTGGAGCTTGCCAAGCAGCGCCACGGCATCGGCGCGAGCAAGCTCGTGAACGCCGTGCTCCGCCGCGTGGACCGCGAGCGGGACGCGCTCGATCCCGTGCAGCCGTCGGATCCCGTGGACGCGCTCGCGCTCCGCGCCTCGCACCCGCGCTGGCTCGTGTCCCGCTGGGTGGCACGCTACGGCTTCGACGACACCGTCCGGCTGCTCGACGCGAACAATCAGGAAGCGCCGATCGTGCTTCGTCCCTTCGGCATCGTGCGTGAACAGCTCGAAGCCATGCTCGAAGGGGCCGGCGTGGGCGTGCAGGAAGCGCCGCTCGTGCGCGATTCGCTCGTGCTCGCGCCCGGCGTGCAGCTCACCGAGCTCGGCGCCTTCAAGCAGGGGCTCCTGTTCGTGCAGGATCCCGCCGCCACGCTCGTCACGCGCTACGCCGCGATCGAGGCCGGCAGCACGGTGGCCGATCTCTGCGCCGCGCCCGGCGGCAAGACGCTCGAGCTCTCGCGCACCGCCCGCACCGTGGTGGCCGCCGACCAGGTGCCAGGGCGCCTGGAGCGGCTGCTCGTGGGACTCGGCCGCCTCGACGCCGACAACATCGTGGCGTACGTGGGCGATGCGCGCGAACCCGCGCTCCGCGACATGGACGCCGTGCTGCTCGACGTGCCATGCACCGGCACCGGCACGTTCCGCCGGCACCCCGACGCGCGCTGGCGGCTCCGCGCCTCCGATCTCGCGGTGATGTCCACGATCCAGCGCGACATCCTCCGCGGCGCCGCGGCGTGCGTGCGCCCGGGCGGACTCCTCGTCTACTCCACCTGCTCGCTCGAGCCCGAGGAGAACGACGGTCCCGTGGACGCGTTCCTCGCCGAACACCCCGATTTCGTGCTCGAACCGCCGCCGGCCGGCACGGTGCCCGACACCGTGCTCGACCGGGGCCGCCTGCGCGTGCTGCCGCAGACGCACGGCGCGGACGGTGCCTTCGCCGCGCGCCTCCGCCGCGTGGGGCGCCCGTGACGCGCGCGCGCCGCTGGGACTGGGCCGACCGGCGGGTGAACACGCGGCGCGCCTGGATGCAGCGCGCCGCGATCGCGCTCGTGGCCGGCATCGTCGTGGGGGTGGGCAGCGGGGTGATCGGCCTGCGCATTCTCACGGGCGACGCGCCCCCGCCGCCCGTGATCCCCGACGTGACGGAGCCCGCCACGCCCGCGCCGCGCCGCGCGATCCGCGGGCCCCGGGCCGACGGGATGCGGGGCGATGCGGGCGCCTTGGTGGGCGACGGAATTATGGGCTCACGAGACAGCGTGGCCGTGGTCCCCGATCTCATCGGCCGCGCCGAAGGCGATGCGCGCCGGCTGCTCGAACGGGCCGGCTTCACCCTGGGATCGATTCTCTTCCGCGAGGACGACCGGCGGATGGGAACCGTGCTCGAAACCTTCCCCGTGCCGGGTGAGCGCGTGCCGCTGCCGGCCACGGTGAATCTCATTCTCGCCGACCGGCGGCGTCCCGTGGACTCGCTCTACTTCGCGCCGGGCGACACCGCCGTCGCGCCTCCCGATTCGGCGCCCCCCGATTCCGCGGCCGACTCACGCGCCGGCGGCCCGCTGCCCGTCATTCCCGATTCCCTGCCATGACCGTTCGTATCGCGCCGTCCATCCTGTCCGCCGATTTCGCCAAGCTCGCCGACGAACTCGCGATGTGCGAAGCCGGCGGCGCCGATTGGATCCACGTGGACGTGATGGACGGCCGCTTCGTGCCGAATCTCACCTTCGGCGCGAAGGTGATCGACACCGTGCGCCGCTGCACGACCCTGCCGATCGACGTGCACCTCATGGTGGTGGAACCCGAGCGCTACTTCGACGACTTCGCGAAGGCCGGCGCGGACGTGCTCACCATTCACGCCGAAGCCGCGCCGCACCTCGACCGCCAGCTCGCGCGCATCCGGGAGCTCGGCTGCAAGGCGGGCGTGGCGCTCAATCCATCCACGCCGCTCGCGCAGGTGGAGGAGGTCGCCCGCGATCTCGATGTCCTGCTCGTCATGACGGTGAATCCCGGCTACGGCGGGCAGCGCTTCATCGAGTACACCGTGGACAAGATCGCGCGCGCGCGACAGCTCCTCACGGCCGCCGGCTCGCAGGCCGCGCTCGAAGTGGACGGCGGTGTGAGCCGCGACACGATCGCACGCTGCTGGCGCGCCGGCGCCGACACGTTCGTGGCCGGCAACGCCGTCTTCAATGCCGCCGATCCGGCCGGCGAGATCGGCGCGCTGCGCGAACGGTGCGCGGTACTCGTATGACGATCCGGCAGCAGTGGATCGCGGTGGGCGGCATCGTGACCGTGCTCGCGCTCGGCCTCTGGGCCGGTGCGCGCTTCCTCGGCGACGAGTTCTACGACGTGCGCGTGGGCAGCCAGGCGCCCGGTTTCAATGCCGTGGACATGGCGCGCACGGACGGATCGCTCAAGACGCTCTCCGACTACCGCGGCAAGGTGATCCTGCTCAACATCTGGGCCACATGGTGCGGTCCGTGCCGCAAGGAAATGCCGAGCATCGAAGCGGTGCACCGTGACTATGCCGGCCGTGGGCTCGCCGTGGTGGCCGTGAGCGTGGACGCCGAAGGCATGGAAGACGCCATCCGCCACTTCACGGACGAGTACAATCTCACCTTCGACATCCTCTACGACGCAACCGGGCTGTTCCGGGCAGTGTATCGCTACACCGGCGTCCCGGAGACGTACATCATCGACCGGAACGGCACGATCCGCCGCAAGTGGATCGGGGAAGACGACTGGAACTCCGCCGCGAACCGGCGGTTCATCGAACAACTGCTCACCGAGCCGGAGGCCTGACGCGTGCCGGCCGAGCGACGCCTCCGCATCGAGTGGCCTCGCGCGCTCATCGCGCTCCTGCTCGCGGCCGGTCTCTGGCTCGTGGTGAGCGCCGAAGAGCTCACGTCGTCGTGGATCACGGTGAACGTGTCGCTCGCGCTCGATCCCGACGTGTCGCTCGCCGAGCCCGTGCCCGTCGTGGAGGCGCTCGTGGCGGGAAAGCGCCGCGAGCTGTACAAGCTGTTTCCGTCGCAGCTCGTGCTGCAGCGCGCCGTGACCGACGAATCGGGCGACAGCGCGAGTCTCGAGCTCCGCGTGCAGGACGTTTCGCTTCCCACGGGCAGCGATGTGATCGTGCGTGATCTGCGTCCGCGGCTGCTGCACGTGCGGCTGCGGCATCCCGCGCGCGAGCAGAACGACTCCCCACCCGCTCCGTGAGTTCGCCGGTCATCCACGCGGCACCCACGACCGGCCGCCGCCGCATTCTCGGCATCGAGACGTCGTGCGACGAGACATCGGCCGCGGTGGTGGAATCCGACGGGGACGGATTCACGCTGCGCTCGCTCGTGATCCTGTCGCAGGACGTGCACCGGCTGTTCGGCGGCGTGGTGCCGGAGATCGCGAGCCGGCAGCATCTCACCGCGCTGCCGCCCGTGGTGCGGGCCGCGCTCCGTGATGCATCGTGCGACGTGCAGGACTGTGACGCGATCGCGGTCACGCACGCGCCCGGACTCGTGGGCGCCCTGCTCGTGGGCGTGCACTTCGCCAAGGCGCTCGGCCTCGCGCGGGACGTGCCCGTGATCCCCGTGCACCATCTCGAAGGGCATCTCTTCGCCACCGCGCTCGAGCACGCCGACGCCGTGCCGCCGTTCACCGCGCTGCTCGTGAGCGGCGGACACACGCTGCTCCTCGACGTGCCCGAATGGGGCGCCTATCGCCTGCTCGGCCGCACGCGCGACGACGCGGCCGGCGAGGCGTTCGACAAGGTGGCCAAGCTGCTCGGCCTGCCCTACCCCGGCGGCCGGCCGCTCGAGGAGCTCGCGCGGAGCGGCGAGCCCGGCCGGCACGTGTTCTCGCGCCCCATGCTGCGCCGCAACCAGCAGCCCGGCGACCCCGACTACTACGACCTGTCCTTCAGCGGCCTCAAGACCGCCGTGCTGCTCGCCGTGCGCGCCGCGGAGGAGGCCGGCACGCTCGACGCCGAGCGCGCGCACCTCGCGCGCGGCTTCCAGGAGGCCGTGGTGGACACACTCGCGGCCAAGACACTGCGGGCCGCGCGGGCCTTCGGGCGGGATCGCATCGTGCTGGGCGGCGGGGTGGCGTGCAACCGCGCGCTGCAGGAGGCCGTGGCCGCGGCCGTGGAGCGCGAGACCGCCGGCGGCCGCGTGTTTTCGCCCACCCCCCGTCTCGCCACCGACAATGCGGCGATGATCGCGGCCGCAGGGGCGTTCCGCTTCGGCGCCGGCGCGCCCGTGCCGCCGGATTTCTCGGCGCACGCATCGCTCGCGCTTCCGGGTATGTTTGACACGGCGTCCGGCGTCTCGCCGGCGCGCTGATCCGTCTCCACTCCACTCCCTTCGGCATGCTCCCTACCGACGGCATCACGCATCTCCCCACGGTCCTGATGCTCGGCCCGCTCGAACTCACCGGGTTCGGCCTGGCCGTGCTCGCCGGGTTCGTGATCGCGCAGATCATCTGCGAGCGCGAGCTCACGCGCCGCGGCCTGTTCATGGAAGCGGAGCAGATTCCCGATCTCGTGCTCGCCGCGCTGATCGGGTTCATCATCGGCGCCAAGACGTACTACGCGATCCTCGTGGGCGACATGAGCGCGATCTTCAGCCGCGCGGGGCTGGTGTTCTGGGGCGGGTTCATCGGGTCGGTGATCGTGTGCTGGTTCGTGATCCGCCACAAGAAGCTCCGGTTCCTGCGCATCGCGGACGTGGCCGGCATCGCGATCGCGGCCGGGTATGCCGTGGGGCGCACGGGTTGCTGGGCCGTTGGCGACGACTACGGGCGTCCGTGGAGCGGCCCGCTGGCCGTGCGCTTTCCGGAGGGCGCGCCGCCGAGCACGGCCATGAACATGCAGCAGATGTTCGGCGTGCAGTTCCCCGAGGGCACGCCGCCCACCGAGGTGATCGCCGTGCACCCCACGCAGCTCTACGAGACGGCGATGGGGTTCGTGATGTTCCTCATCCTGTGGCGGTTCCGCGCGCACACGCACAAGGAAGGGTGGCTGTTCGGCGTGTACTGCGTGCTGGCCGGCGTGGAGCGGTTCATCGTGGAGTTCTTCCGCGCCAAGGACGACCGGTTCGTGGGCAGCCTCACGCTGGCGCAGGCGATTGCGATCGCGATCGCGGTGGTGGGCGTGGGAATCATCGCCACGCGTCACGGACGGGCTGAGCGGGCCGCGGCGATGTAGGTCGGAGTCGGGGGGTTGGAGAACCAGCGCCTGGGTCTCGCCGCCCCGCCCAGCGGCTTGGAGGGATGGCTCCATGCCCCGACAGGTTCTGTCCCCATTGCCCTGCCGGCGCTTTTTACGTACTCTTCAGAAGGGGCAGTTGAGAACCTTTCTCATCCTTATTTTTCCTTACCACTGTGAGTTCTACCCTTCCCGTCCTGGAATCCGGGCTGCTCGCCGACGCCCGGCCGTGCACGCTCTCACAGTGCCGTCCCGGCAGCCGAGCCACGGTGCTCGGTCTCGATGCCTGCGGATCCGACGAAGCCTGCCGCCTGCGCGCGCTGGGACTCTGTGAAGGGACGTCGGTGAGTGTGATCGACGCACGGCACGCCATGGTGCTCGATGTGCGCGGCACCCGTCTCGCCCTCGGGTCCGCGCTCACCGCCGGCATCACGGTGCAGCTCCAGCCGGCTCTGCGCCTCGCGCGCTGAGCCCGCGCCCGGTCGTACCGCCGCGGTCGTGAGCAACGCCGCCGTCCCCGTCGTCGAGCCCACGCCTCCGACACCGCCTGCCGACACCGCGGTCCTGAAACTCGCCCTCGTCGGCAATCCCAACACCGGCAAGACCACTCTCTTCAATGCGCTGACCGGGCTCCGGCAGCGTGTGGGCAACTTCGCCGGCGTCACGGTCGAACGCGTGGAAGGGTTCTTCCGCACCGCGTCGGGCACACGCGTGGCCTGCCTCGACCTGCCGGGGAGCTATTCGCTCTCCGCCTCGTCTCCCGACGAGCAGATCGCCCTCGAAGTCCTGCTCGGCCGCGCGCGCGACGGCTGGCGCCCCGATGTGGTCGTGGTCGTGGCCGACGCGGCCCATCTCGAACGCAACCTGTTCCTTGCGAGCCAGGTCATCGAGCTCGGCGTGCCGGTCGTGCTCGCGCTCAATCAGATGGACGTGGCCGAAGCCCGCGGGATCACGATCGATGTCCCCGAGCTGATCAACGCCCTCGGCATTCCCGTGGTGCCGATGATCGCCAAGCGCGGCCAGGGGATCGACGCGCTCGGCCGCGCCTGCGAAATCGCCGCCACGCTCCCCGCGCCGTCGCGCCGCTTCACGCTCCCCCATGCGGTGGACGACGCGCTCGCGCCCGTGGTCGCGAAGCTCGAGGCAGCCGGGCTCGGGAACTCCGCCGCGCGCCTCGAAGCGCTCCGGCTCATGTCGGTGCACCACGCCGAGCCGCACCTCCAGCAGGTGGACGGACTCGACGACGCGCGCCGCGAAGCCGCCGCCACGCTGGCGCAGATCGGCCTCCCGCCGCAGCGCATCGAATCGGACGCGCGCTACGGATGGATCGGTGAAGTGCTCGCCCGCGCCACCACCACACGCGAGCAGCACGGCCGCTCGGTCTCCGACCGCATCGACGCGATCGCGTTGCACCGCGTGCTCGGCCCGCTCTTCTTCGTGGTGCTCATGGCCGTGGTGTTCCAGTCCGTGTTCGCGTGGGCCGGCCCCATGCAGGACGCCATCGAAGGCGGCATCGCCGCGATGGGGGACTACGTGGGCGGCTGGATCCCCGAAGGCGATCTCCGCTCTCTCGTGGTGGACGGCGTGTTCGGAGGCGTGGGCTCCGTGCTCGTGTTCCTGCCGCAGATTTGTATCCTGTTCCTCGCCATCGGCCTGCTGGAGGACAGCGGCTACATGGCGCGCGCCGCGTTCCTCATGGACCGCCTCATGCGGCGCGTGGGGCTGCATGGCCGCAGCTTCATCCCCATGCTGTCGGGCTATGCGTGCGCGGTGCCGGGCATCATGGCCACGCGCGTGATCGAGAACCGGCAGGACCGGCTGGCCACGATCATGGTGGTGCCGCTCATGAGCTGCTCCGCGCGGCTCCCGGTGTACACGCTGCTCATCGGCGCGTTCATTCCGGCGAGCTCGCTGCCACTGGGTATCGGGCTGCAAGGGCTCACGATGCTCGGCATGTACCTGCTCGGCACGGTCACGGCGCTCGTCGTGGCCGCGGTGTTCAAGCGCACGCTCCTCAAGGGGCCCGTGCGCCCGATGATCCTCGAGCTCCCGTCGTACCGCCTGCCCAGCGTGCGCACGCTGGGTGTGACCGTGTGGCAGCGCGCCATGCTGTTCGTGCGGCGCGCCGGCACGGTGATCATGGCGCTTTCCATCGTGCTGTGGGCGCTGGCCACGTATCCCCGCAGCGAGCCCGATCCGCAACTGCCCGAGACCGCGCAGCAGGAGCAGCAGCTCGAAGCCAGCGCGCTCGGCCACATCGGCAAGGTGATCGAGCCGCTCGTCCGTCCGCTCGGCTACGACTGGAAGATCGGCGTGTCCATCGCGGCGAGCTTCGCGGCGCGTGAGGTGTTCGTGTCCACCATGGGCACGATCTACGGTGTGGGCAGCGGCGAGGACGACACGGCCGCGCTCAGCGACCGGCTCAAGGCCGAACGAAATCCGATTACCGGGGAACCGGTGTATTCCACTCTGGTGGCGCTCGGCCTGATGGTGTTCTACGTGTACGCGCTCATGTGCATGAGCACCACGGCGATCACCGTCCGCGAAGCCGGCGGCGGCCGCATCGGCTGGTCATGGGCCGCGATCCAGTTCGCGTACATGCTCGGCCTCGCCTGGGGCGGCGCATGGCTCGTGTACAACGTGGGCCGCGCGCTCGGATTCGGAGGGTAGGCGCATGGAAACCGCGGTGATCGTGCTGATCGTGCTGGCAGCGGGCGGATTTCTCGGATCGCGGATATGGCGGTCGTGGCGCGCGTCGCGTGCCACCGACGGCTGCGCGAGCGATTGCGGCTGCACGCCTTCGGCCAAGGCGCCGCGCGCGTGGGATCAGACGGGCGCGCGGTAACCTGTCGCCTGACGCCGGCGAAGCTCGCCGCCGCTCAGAAGATTCTCGGTACCGGCGCGCGCGACCTCACCCCCCGTCGCCGAGCACCTGTGTGGCTTCGGCGGTGGCGGCCGGCAGCTTTTCCAGCACGAACGCCAGATCCTCGTCACTCGCGCCGAGCCATTCGCGAACGCGAGGCTCGATCCCGGCCGTATCCACCGTGCGGGTGTAGCCGAGCGCGCACTGGGCCGCGAGATGGTCGGCCACGTGCACCACGGCCGGCAGCAGCCGGTCGGTCTCGGGGAGCGCCATGGGCGCGTGATGATGCCGCGTCACGAGCACGAGCGTGGCGGGGAATCCCCACGTCGTGCTCAGCGCCGCGCCGAGCCGCTCGTGCGTGGTGCCGAGATGCTCGATCTCCGAGTGGGCGAACGGAATCGCGGCATCCTGATCGAGCGCGTGCAGCAGGTGCTGGAACTCCGGACGGCACGTCTGCATGGCCACGACGATGCCGATGTCGTGCAGCAGTCCGGCGAGCAGCGCTTCGTCGGAGTTGCCGCGCCGGATGCGCCGCGAGAGGAGCCGCGCGCCTTCGGCCACGGCCACGGAGTGCTGCCACACCGAGCGGGCGTCGAAGGTGCCGTTGAGCCGCCCGCTCCGGAACATGCGCGTGAGACTCGCGGCGATGGCGATGTTCCGGATGGATGCGAAGCCGAGCCGCACGATGGCGGCGTCGGTGGTGGTCACGTTGCCGGGCAGTCCGTAGAACGCCGAGTTCACCACGCGCAGCACGCGCGCGCCGAGCGTGGGATCGGTGGCGAGCAGGCGGTCCAGCGCTTCGCCGGTGGCGCTCGGATCGTCGGCCAGCCGCATGATCTGCAGCGTGACCGACGGCAGGGTGGCGAGCTGGCCGAGGTTCGCGACGGCATCGGCCGCCACCTGGTCCGGGTCGCGGGGCAGCCCGGGCGTGAGCGGCGCGAGGGCGGGAGCGGGGACGACGGGATTCACGGGACGGATTCCACGGGTAACGACGGGATGAGCGAGGACACGATCCGTTCGGCGCTCATGGGCAGCGCGAGCAGGAAACCCTGTCCGTAGGAGCAGCCGAGCGCCTGGAGCATGGCGGCCTGGGGAGGCTCCTCGATGCCTTCGGCCACGACATCGAGACCGAGGTTGTCGGCGAGCGTGATGACGGCGTTCACGAGCGCCGCAAAATCGCGGCCGCGGCCGAGGTTGGCGATGAACTCGCGATCGATCTTGAGCACGTCGAGCGGGAACTCCTGCAGACAGGAGAGCGACGAATGCCCGGTGCCGAAATCGTCCATGGCCAGACGCACGCCGGCTTCGCGGTAGTCGCGCAGCAGCTGCGCGGCGCCCGCCCGGTTGGCCATGATCTGCGATTCGGTGACTTCGAGCTGGAGCTGGCCGGGCGCCATGCCGAGCCCGCGCACCACCTCGAGCGTGCGCGTGACGAGATCGGGATCGGTGAGCTGCACTCGCGAGAGATTGACGCTCACGTACCGCGGCGCGGCCTCGCCCAGGACCTGCTGCCAGTGCATGAAATCGGTGCACGCGGTGCGCAGAATCCACTCGGACATCGGCAGGATGAGCCGCGTTTCCTCGGCGATCGGAATGAACTCCGCCGGATCGATGCGGCCGCGCACGGGGTGTGTCCAGCGCACGAGCGCCTCGACGCCGGCGAGGGAGCGGTCCTCGAGCGAGACGATGGGCTGGTAGACGAGCTCCAGCGCGTTCTCTTCGATCGCGACGCGCAGGTCGGTTTCGATGGCGTGCCGGTAGGCCACGGCTTCACGCATCTTCGCCGAGAAGAGCACCGAGCATCCCTTGCCGCGGCACTTGGCTTCGTACATCGCGATGTCGGCGTCCCGCAGCATCTCGTCGGCGGATTCGTACTGCCCCACGTTGCAGGCCACGCCGATGCTGGCCGACGAGCGCACGAGATGCGGACCGAGCTGGTACGGCGGCTCGAAGGCGGAGAGCAGACGGCCGGCGATGGACATGGCCGCGTCCGCCGTGGTGACGCCGTCGAGCAGCACCACGAACTCGTCGCCGCCGAGCCGGGCCACGGTGGTGGACTGGGCGTCGATGGCGAGCGTGTCGGTGACGCGCAGATTGTCCCGCAGACGCCCCGCGATCGCCTGCAGGAGCTGATCGCCGACGTCGTGCCCGAGACTGTCGTTGATGAGCTTGAAACGGTCGAAATCGAGGAACATGAGGGTGAAGCCCGAGGCCGTATTCCGCCGCGCGGCATCGATCGCGTCCTGCAGGCGCTCGTGCAGGAACGCACGGTTGGGGAGCCCGGTGAGACGGTCCCGCCGCGCGGCGCGGACGAGCTCGAGCATCATACGCTGCTGCTGGATCGCGGAGCCCACGCGCGCGCGCAGTTCGGCGGCGAAGAAGGGTTTCCGGATGTAGTCCTGCGCGCCGGCGAGAAAGCAGGAGGAGAGCGTGGCATGGCTGTCGCTCCCCGTCACCATGATGGTGGGAACGTGCGCGAGCCGGTTGTCGGCGCGAATCTCGTGCAGGATGTCGAGGCCGCTCCGCGCGGGCAGATCGTAGTCGAGCAGGATGAGGTCGGGAGTGGACGAACGGGCGTGCACGAGTCCTTCGGCGCCGTCGACGGCCCGGGTGATCCGGGCGCCGATCGGGGCGAGCATGGCGGTCACGAGCGCGTGCACATCGGGATCGTCGTCCACGACCAGCACGTGTGACGCGCCGGGAGAGCCGGCGGGCAGTATCATGCGCTCACCTCCACGGCGGCGCCCCGCTGCATCGCCCGGCAGACGGCCGTGAGCGTGCGCACCGCATCAGACAGGGCGGCGTCATCGTGCGAGCTCGACGCCACCGTCTCCAGCGTGCGCGCGACCTCGGTAAGCCGGGGAAATCCGTAGCTCGCACCGGTGCCCTTGAGCTGATGCGCGATACGCGCGAGCTCCTCACGGTCGCTGGCCGCGTGCAGCGCGGTGACGCGGGTGATCCGCGCTTCCAGGTTGCCCACGAACGTCAATACGAGCTCACGCATGTCGGGATCGTCGGCGAGCTCGCTCACGAGGAGATCGGGCTCCGCCGTGGCCTGGTGCGCCGTTTCGTCGCCCGCCATCTCGTACGACGGATCGTCCTCGTCGGACAGGTCGTCGAGCGACAGCATGGCGAACGCGTCGTCATGCGCGCCGGCCGCGTCGGGGAAGAGATCCATGCCGTGCGACGACTCCTGGCCCATCCACCGGGCGCAGGTGGCGAGCAGCACGGCGCGGTCGACGGGCTTGCTGGCGTAGTCGTCACATCCGGCAGCAAGACACTTGCCGCGATCCTCGGCCATGGCGTGCGCGGTGAGCGCGATGATGGGCGTGCTCATGCCGCCGGCGCGCACGCGGCGCGCGAGCGTGTAGCCGTCCATCACGGGCATCTGCATGTCGGTGACGAGGAGATCGAACGGCCGGCCGCTCTCCTCCGCGGCGACGAGCAGTTCGAACGCCGCGGCGCCATGGCCGGCGATGGTGACATCGGCGCCGGCGCGTGTGAGATGATGTGCGATCAGGCGCTGGTTGTCGATGCCGTCCTCCGCGAGCAGGATGCGCCCCGCGAGCGACACCACGGCCGGCATGCCGGCGGGCTCGGTATCGCGGCGCCGGCGCTCGTTTTCGTCGAGATCGTGCACCAGCACGGCCCGGTCGGCGATCACGAGCGGCAGATCGATCACGAAGCACGTGCCCTGTCCCGGCTTCGTCCACTCGAGCGTTACATCTCCTCCCATGAGCGACGCGAGACGCCGGCAGATGGTGAGGCCGAGCCCCGTGCCGCCGTGACGCCGCGTGACCGAGGCATCGGCCTGCGTGAACGGCTGGAAGAGCGATGCCGCTTCGGCGCGCGTCATGCCTGGACCGGTATCGGTGACGATGATGCGAAACCGCGCGCCTGCTTCGCTCTGCACGACCGCGGCGGCCACGTCGATCGATCCCTGCTCGGTGAACTTGGCCGCGTTCCCCACGATGTTCACGAGGATCTGCCGGAGACGCGTGGGATCGGTGAGGATGCGGCTCGGCACGGGCGTGGCCAGGCGCGTGCGGAGCTGCACGCCCTTGTCCGTCGCGCGGGAGCGCATGAGGTCGTCCACTTCGAGCAGCACGCGGGCCGGTTTCGTGTCCACCGCTTCCACCTGCATGCGGCCGGCCTCGATCTTGGACAGATCGAGGATGTCGTTGATCACGGTGAGCAGATGCCCGCCGGCCCGGCGGATCGTGTCGAGCGCATCGAGCGGACGATGCATGTCCGAGGGCGCAAGCAGTTCGTCGCGAAGGATGTCGGTGTAGCCGAGAATGGCGGTGAGCGGCGTGCGGATTTCGTGGCTCATGTTGGCCAGGAACTCGCTCTTCGCATAACTGGCGAGCTCGGCCTGCGCGGCCATGTCGTTGGCGCGGGCCGTTGCTTCCTCGAGGATGGCATTGGTTTCGATGAGCTGCCGGTTGGCTTCCTCGGCTTCGTGCCGGGCCCGCAGCGCTTCCTGCTCCGCGGCCCGCCGCGCGGTCACGTCACGCGCCGTGGCGTAGATGCATCCGCCCTGCGGCGTGGCCCGCCATTCGATCCAGCGCCAGCTTCCGTCCTTGCAGCGGTACCGGTTCTCGAACGCCGACACGGACTGATGATCATTGAGCGACGCGAGCAGACCGGCGGTGAAGGCCCGGTCGTCCGGATGCACGAACGACAGGAGCTCGGCGCCTTCGAGCTCATCGATACGGTAGCCGAGCACGCATTCCCATTCGGGATTCAGACGCAGGAAATGCCCCTGGAGATCGGCGATGCACAGCAGGTCGAGACTCGATTCGAAATAGCGGGCGAGCTCGGCGCTGGTGCGGTGCAGCTCGTCTTCGGAACGGCGGCGTTCGGTGATGTCGAAGATCGCGCCGTCGATGCACGCCGGCGCGGTGTCGTCGGGACCGCGGAAGACCCCCTGTCCGGTCTCGCTCACCCAGCGCATCGAGCCGTCGGCGTGCCGGATCTGGTATTCCACCGTGAACGAGGTGCGGTGCGCGAGCGCTTCCTGCACGAGCAGGTCGACTTCGACGCGGAAATCCGGATGCACGATATCGGCGAAGCTCCGCACCGCGTTGCCGAGATAGTCGGAGGCGGGATGGCCGGTGATGTCGTGGACCGCATCACTCAGGTATTCCATGGTCCACGCGGCATCCACCCGGCGCCGGTACGACAGGCCGGGGATGTTGTTCACGAGCGTATGAAAACGCCGCTCGCTGTCGGTCACGCGCTCGCGTTCCTGGGCCACGGCCGATGCGGCCTGGTCGTGGCGATCGGTGATCGTCAGCCACACCAGGAACAGCGGCCCCAGGATCAGGGCGAGCAGCAGGAACGGAGCGGCAGCAGCAAACGACGCCGAGTTCAGCGTGAAGACCGGTGATGCCGCGTGGTGAACCACCACGTTGGCGCCCGTGGCCATGACGGTGAGGAGTACGGCGTCTCGCCAGCGGAGGCGAGCGCGACCAGACATCGGAGGGAGGGGGGAGTGCGGAGGGAGGGAGACTGCGGCGGGCCGCGGCCGCCTCGCCGCGTTCAGTGCCCGTGTGGATCCCTCGAAGGTTTCGGCACGTCAGCGCGTAAAGTTGAGCGGGCTCAGGGACCCGTCCGGAGCGCCGCCGCAATGCCGGGCCAGGCGTCGTCGGCCCGGCGGAACAGCTCGCGCACGGTATCCATCCACCGGCGCCAGTCGGCGAGCTGGGAGTCGGGAGCGCTCCCCTCGAGCGTGGTGGAAGCGAGCGCGACGCGGGCGAGCGCCACGCGCACCGGCTCGGTCTCCTCTTCGAGCACGGCTTCGAGCGCCCGGGCCCGGGCCGGATCGCCGCCGGCCTGCTGCACCGCGAGTTCCTCGAGCGCGCGGGCGATCTCGCCGCCCACCCTGTCCACGTCGAACAGGGCGGCCTGCCGGAGCGGGTCGCTCACACCCACGACGGCGCGGCGCACGGCCAGGAGCGGCGCGAACCAGCGGTCGTGCGCCGACGCGAGGTCGCCGTGCGCGCGACCGAATGCGCGAAGGCTGCGCGTGAGCTCGGGCACGGTGGACGCGGCCTCGATCGCGGCACGAACCACGGCACGCGCCCCGTCGGCGGCGAACGTGACTTCGAGGACGTCGCCGCCGTGGAGATAGAGCGTGGCCTGCGATCCGCCGATGCGGCAGCCATCGAGCGTGGCGAGCGTCACGCGCAGCGGAGAGCCGGCGGCGGGGTGGAATACGAGCGCGCCGTCCTCGAACCGCACCCGGGCGATGTCGTCGATCTCGCGGCCGCGCCGGAGACCCACGACACGCACCGTGGCGTCCTCTGCCGCACGAGGGTCGGTCACCCGAACAGCGCCTCGAGCACGCGTCCGGTATCGGACAGGTCCGGGAACACGGCATGCGGCTCGTGCGCGGCCAGATCGTCCACGCCATAACGCCCCGTGGCCACGCCGATGGCGCGCGCGCCGATGGGGCGGCCGCAGTGGATGTCGGCGGGCGTGTCGCCGATGATGACGATGCGGTCGCCGGACACGTCGAGACCGAGCGTTTCCTGCGCGCGGAGTTGCGCGACGCGCGGCAGTTCGGGGCGGTTCTCGTGGTCGCAGCCGAACGCATTGATGCGGAAGCGCGCGATGTCGATGCCCACGGCGCGCAGCTTGCGCGCGGCGCCGTCCCGCACGTTGCCGGTGAGGAGCCCCATCACGACGTCCGTGCGCGATTCGACGGCTTCGAGGAGCGGGTCCACGCCGTCGCAGAGGCGCGCGGCCGATGGATCGCGGGTCAGCGTGTCGTCGAGGTTCGCGAGGTACGCGGACACGATGTCGTCCATGCGGGCGTCGATCGCGGCATCGTCGAAGCCGGCGGTGCGCATCTGTTCGCGCGCGATCTGGCGGTCGGTCTTGCCGTCGTAGCGATAGGCGGAGTCGCCGGCGGTGCCGAAGACGGCGAGCAGCGCGGATTCCATCGACCGGCGGCCGGCGCCGTCGGTCCAGAGCAGAGTGCCGTCGATATCGAAGAGAACGAGTTTCACGGAACGGACGTGGTGGATGCGATGAAAGTGGTCGCGGATCAGACCGCGCGGTGTACCGACGCGGGACGCGCAACGTGCGGCACGGGGCCGGCGGGTTGCATGCGCGCCGTGCGGGAGAGCAGCAGGCCCGCCATCACGAGCGCGCCGCCCACGCCCTGCCAGATCGTGGGACGCTCGTGCAGCACGGCCCACGCCACGAGCAGCGCGATGAGCGGCTGCAGGTTGCCGTACATCGCGGTACGCGTGGGGCCGAGCACGCGCACGCCGCGATAGAAGAGGAGATACGCGACCACGAGCGCACCGATGCCGGCATACGCGACCGCGGCCCATTCGCCGGCCGTGATCGCGCCGTAGTCGAGCCGGCGGATGGACGGCCAGCCGATCGCGAACAGGAGCAGCGCGCCGCTCGTGAGCGTGAGCGCGGCGAGGTGCAGTGGATGAACCCGCGTGGTGTACGGTTGCAGCATCACGGTGAAGAGCGCCCACACGATGCTGCCCACCATGATGAATGCCGCGCCCACGAGCGCGGTGCGGTCGGCGTCGATCAGGCCGGCGCTCGCCACCACGAAAACCATGCCGAAGATCTGCAGCAGAATGCCGGCCCAGCCGCGCCGCGACACACGCTCACGTCCGAAGAACCGGGACAGGATGGCGATCCAGGCGGGACCGGCCGCGATCACGAGGGCGGCGATGCCGGCCCGCGTGCGCGACAGTCCGGCAATGAACATGAGCTGGTAGACGCCATTGCCGAGCACGCCGATGGCGAGCAGCATGCGCGCGTCGCGCCACGACGGGAAGGCCCGCCGTCCGGCCACGGCGAAGGCCACGCCGATCAGCACCACGGCCGCGAGCAGCACCCGGATGCCGTTGAAGGCCATGGGCGGCAGCGTGGCGATCCCCGTCTTCACCACCGTGAAGTTGACGCCCCAGATGAAGGCCATCAGGAGGAGCCCGGCGTCCGTGACCCCGAATGCGTGGCGCGCGGCGGAAGCCCCCGGCTCGGGCGGGGTGGCAGGGTCGGACGAAGGCGACGTGACAACGGACATCCCTGAAAACTAGGCGGATGGCGGTGCGCGCGTGTAGGTTCCCGCGATGCACGTCTCCTTCGCACTCTTCGCCGACGCGGCCAACCTTTCGCAGGAAGGGAAGCTGAACGTGCTCGGCGTTTTCGACGCGGTCCACGTGGCCGCCTTTCCGTCGGTCCATCCCAGGGCCACCCTCGTGGTCCGGCTCAAGGGGTCGCCGGCCGATGCCGGCATCCACACGATGGGGCTGCACTGGATCAACCCAGACGGGGACGAGCTGTGGTCGTCCAGTGCCGAACTCACGGTAGGCACGCCGCCGGGCGCCGTCGGCGAGCTCGACATGCCGGTGATCGCCGCGGTGGACCTGCCGCTCGACGGCCCCGGCGACTACGCGATGCTCGTGGAGCTCGACGGCGAGCAGCATGCCGACGTGGTGCTGCACGTGCGAGGCGGTGCGCCGCAGCAGCGGCCGTACAACGGTCTCGTGAGCTGATCCGCAGGCGCGGGCCGGCACGCGTCCGCGTCAGCCCTCGTCGTATACCACGCGGCGCGCGGTCACGTACTGCGCCCGCAGGCGCTCGATGTACGGATCGTTTCGATCGAGCGATTCCACGCCCACACCGCCGCGCGCGAGCGCGCTGTGCACGAACCGGTCGCCATCGAGCCACAGCGCCACGTGCGTGATGCGGCGGTCGTCACGGTCGGAGAAGAAGAGCAGGTCGGCGGGACGGAACGGCACGGCTTCGAACGCATCGCCGGATACCGGCTCGCCGGCCTGCGTCTGCTGCCACGCATCACGCGGGAGCAGCACTCCGTGCAGCGCGAAGATTGCCTGCGTGAATCCGGAGCAGTCGCATCCCCACGGCGTGGTACCGCCCCACAGATAGCTCGCGCCCGCGAACAGCGTTTCGGCGCTCGCGGCCACGGCATCGGCGTACGGCGGAAAGCGGCGCGTGCGCTCATCATCGTCGTATGCATCGCCGTGCACCAGCATGGCATCGGGCGCCACGCGCGCGCCGAGCGGAAGCGCGCGCTCGCGGCCGTCCGCTTCGCGCACGAGCGCGCCCGTGGTGACGGGCCAGTCGTGCTCGTCGCCGCGCGCGGCTTCGAGATATCCGGCGTGCGCCCAGCCGTCGTATCCGTCGCGGCCACGCACCTGCCACCAGTTCTCATCTCGGGCGAGCAGCGTGACCACATGACCGGCGGTGAGCTGCGACACGAGTGGCGACGCGATACGCGCCGAGCCGAGCAGCGGCGCCACGGCGCTGCGCACACGCGCGGTGCCACCGATCGTGAAGGCATCGTCGGCAGACATCACCGGCCGCCTCCCGCGGGCGTGAAATCGGCGAGCCCGGGAATGTCGTCCCGCCCGCGCGCGGTGCGCACGCCGCGTTCGATGGCCTCCTCGAGCGCGGCCACGGCGAGCGCCTCGACCACGGGCAGCACGACCGGAGTGGCTCTGGGCGACGCGCCGTGCGAGGCCGAGTGCGGGCCGATGGCGAAGACCACGTCGCCGTCGAACATGGTCGCGCTGGGCGTGATGCGACGCCGGAGCGCGGTAGTGGACGCCTCGGCGAGTTGCGCGAGCTGTCGTCTGGAGAGTTCCACGCTCACGGCCACGCACGCGATGGTGGTGTGCCGGCGTTCGGTCGCCGTGAACGGACGCGCCACGGAGCCGCTACGGAGCGCGGCCTCGATGTCCACGTATCCGCCGCCCACGCGGCGTGCGCCGGCGATGATGCGGCCGGTTTCGTCGCGTATGTCGCCATAGGCATTCACCACCGCGATCGCGGCGGCCAGCACGCCGTCGCCTTCCACCACGCCGATTCCCGTGCCGCCCTTCATTGCATGTTCGATGCCGGCACCCTTGCCCACCAGTGCGCCGGCACCGGCGCCCACGCTCCCTTCGGCAACGTGGCGCGCCGAGGCCTGCGAGCAGGCGAGATAAGCCATGTCGGCGGTGGGGCGCGCGTCGAAGCGGCCGAGCGGCGACAGGTCGAAGATGCACGCGGCCGGCACGATCGGCACCACGCCGGGCCCCACCGGGAAGCCGCGTCCGCGCTCTTCCATCCAGCGCATGACGCCGGCGGCCGCGTCGAGGCCGTAGGCCGACCCGCCGGTGAGCAGCACGGCGTCGGTACGGTCCACGAGATGGCCGGGCTCGCAGGTGGCGAGCTCACGCGTGGCGCTGGCTCGGCCGAGCAGCGCGGCGGCGCAGCGGAACGGCCCGTCGAGGCCGCGGATCACGGTGCAGCCGGTCGCGCCTTCCTCATCGGTGGCGTGACCGATCATCAGCCCTAGGGTTTCCCACGGAAGAGACATGGGGGAAAGATCGCGCGCGGCAACGGACGGGGATAGCCTGGCCGCGCGCCTGCCTATGCCGCGCCGAGCGCCTCGTCGCTCACGTGGCGCATGATACCGAGGCCGCCCACGATCTCTCCGTTCTCGAAGATGGGCGCGGCGATCAGTGCGCCGATGCGGATGCGTCCTTCGGGCGACGGATACCGGATCGTGATCTGCAGCCGTTCGCCGGCCAGGGTGCGGCGGATCGCGTCCTCGCCGAACGCACGGTCGCGCGGATCGATGATGCCGGTGCAGCGCTTGTTCAGCAGATGGACGCGCGCCACGCCGCTCGCTTCCTCGAGCGACCGGTTCACCGACGTGAAGCGTCCCTGCATGTCGATGGTGAAGATGGCGTCGGTCGCCTCTTCCACGAGCCGCGTGTAGCGGGCTTCGGCCTGCTCCAGCGCCGATTCGCCGGCGCGTTCGTCGGTGATGTCGCGGATGCACGCGACCGTGCCGGTGATGCTGCCCACTTCGGAGAGGGGCGCGGTACTCACTTCCACGCGCCGCCGCGTGCCGTCCTCGCGCACGAGCAGGCACTCGTACCGCTGCGGCATCCCGTGCAATGCAAGGGTTTCGTAGCGGGCGACCTCGTCGAGCGATTCGGGCGCGACCACGTCGCGCACGGGCACGCCCACGAGCGATGTCCTGCGGTCGAGCAGGGCGTACAGCGCCGGATTCGCGAACGCGATGCGTCGCCCGGTATCGGTGATCACGATGGCGTCGAGCGCGGTTTCCACCACGCGCTGATACCGTTCGGCGAGACGCTGCCCTTCGGTGATGTCGTCGACGGTGACCATGGCGCCCCCGTCGGGATGCGGCGACGCGGTGAGCGAATAGATGAGCCCGCGCCGTGCGTGCTGGATCTCGCCGCGCGCCACGGTGCCGTCGCGCCCCGCCCGCGTGATCACGTCGTCTTCCGCGGCGACCACCGTGTCGCCGAGCAATACCTGCGGGAAATGCGCGCCGAGCAGGGAGGCCACGTCGGGACGGCCGCACAGCTCCACGAGCCGCGTGTTGCAGCGGATGATGCGCCGGCTGTCGTCGAGCACCGCGAGCCCGGTGGCCACCGCGTCGAAGGCCACCTTCCACTCGCGCGTGGCGCGCTCGATCTCGTCGAACAGGCGCGCGTTCACGATCGCCACCGACACCTGATCGCCGAGTCGCTGCAGGATGCGCGCGTCGTCGTCGGTGAACGGCGTGTCGCGGTTGATCACCGCGATCGCGCCGATGATGCCGCGCGCGGTCGCGAGCGGCGCGATCACGGTGTTGTGGATCGGCGCGATGCGCTGGAGCGGCGTGTATGCGCCGGTTTCCTGCGGCAGCGTGTTCGAGAGCACCCGGCCGCCCTCGCGCGTGACCCGTCCGAGCAGCGACCCTTCGACGGGCACATGCACCCCGGCGAGCAGTTCCGCCGCGCCGCTGCCGGCCACGATGTGCAGCCATTCGCCCTGCCGCAGCGCGATGCACGCGCCCTGAGCGTGCAGCAGCGTGAGCGCGTGACGGAGAATGAGGTGCATGACTTCGCCCGGCCGCAGCGATTCGCCCACGGCGCGCGCCACGTCGGACAACGCCTCGGTCTGCCGCCGTTCGCGCTCGCTTTCGGCGTACCGGCGCGCGTTGGCGAGCGCGGTGGCGGCCTGCGAGGCCATGGTGGCCACCACTTCCTCGTCTTCGGCGGTGAACCGTCCGCTCATGGTGGCATGCACGGCGATCACGCCGAGCAGCCGGATGCCGCTCATGATGGGCACGGCGAGCACGGAGCCCGGCGGACCGAACTCGGTCACCACGTCGCCCATGACATCGAGTGCGGCGAGCGGCGACCAGGGTTCGGCGCCCGGTCGCTCGACCGCTCCCGATCGCACGGCGCGTCCGTTTCGCGCCACGTCGGCAATGACGCCGTCCATGAGCAGTTGCGCCGGCCCGGCGGGCCGTTCGCCCGCGCCCACGAACCGCACGAGCGTGCGGCACGTGCCCTCGGCGAGATCCGGTTCCATCACGACCACGCCGTCGGGATCGGTGGCGCGGGCGACCTGACGCGCGAGTTCGCGCACGATCTCGCGTTCGTCGAGCGAACGGGCGAGCGCGGCGCCGGCTTCCTGCAGGCGCTGCAGCCGTTCGGCGCGGCGCTGGGCGAGCGCGTACAGGGTGTCGTGCGACAGACGTCCGCCGAGATGACGCAGCAGCGCGAATACTTCGAGCGCGCGCTCGCGGTCGGGGCGCAGCACGGGATCGGATTCGGCGAGCATCAGCGTGCCGAGCGTATCGCCGTCGGCGCCGCGGATGAGCGCGACGATCAGATCCAGCGGTCCCCATTCCCCCGGCACTCGGCGCGAATCGGCGCTGCTCGCCCAGAACTCGCGGGCCACCCACCGGTCGGATCCGGGGAGCAGGAACCAGCCTTCACGCGCGAACGGCGCAAGCAGCGGGATGCGCTGCCGCCAGATCACTCCGGGCAGTGCCTGCAGCGCGTCCGGCGCCGACTCGGTATCGCGGCGGCCGGCCACGGCGATCTGCATGGGCGCCATGCTGGCGTCACGGAGCACGAGCATGACGCGCCCGAATCCCCAGCGGTGCAGGGTGTCGGCCACCACGCGCAGGCGCGCGAACGGCGAGCTCGCGCGGTCGACGGCGTCGAGCGCGGAGATCAGGTCGACGGGGGTGGATGCGACGAAGGGGAAAATTGTATCGGGCATGTACCGGATACGACGACCCAGCGGGGAGTGCGGAAACGGGGGCGGGGGGCGGGGGAGTGGTTGGGGGCTGACGGCAATATTCGTTTATCCGGATGGATGAATATGAGCGATGGGCGGTTGGCGATGGGTGATAGGCCGACCGGCTGGTGTTCGCCGCCGAGTCCCCGCTGCCGTCCGTTCGGCGGCCATCACAGCACGTTGTCATTGTCCGAAGCGTGCCCGGCCGAATGGCCGAACGGGAACCGGCCGAAAGGCCAAATAGGGCGAAGACTGCAGGCGATGGGCGGTGGGCGGTGGGCGATGGCCGCCGAGGGCTGACGCCGGCCCAATACCCCCAGCCCCAGCGAAGGCCGAGGCCGGAGCATGCCCTCCCTTGCTAGGGCCGGGGCTGCCGGGTCGGGACCGACGCGCTGTCTGGCGGTCGCCGAGCCGGGCGGCCGGGCCGCCCCGGCGCGACCGCCAGTTGAGCGCGGAGGCCCGGCCCGGCGCCCCGGCCCCCCGCACCGCCCCACTCCGGCACCACATGCCGAAGCCCTACCAGGACCAGCTGCGGAAGAAGTCGATGCCGAACTGCGGAGGCGTCTGCTGGAAGGTGCGCGACGCGCCGGGGCGGCCGCACGTCTGCGCCGAACTGCCGGGCTCGACGCCGAGCGCCGCGGAGAACCGGTTGTCGAACTGCCGCTCGAGCTTGACGCCGAGCCCCTGCGCGAACAGCGACAGCGGGTCCGCGCTGCCCGCACTCTGGGGCGCGAGTCCGCAGAGTCCCGTGGTCACGCTGAGGAACGTGCGCTGCCCCACCTGTCCGCCCACGCCAACGCGCGTGGCCGCGAGAATCCCGAGCCCGCTCTGCCGGAGATTCGTGGCTTCGCCCGGATTGAGCGCCGTGGGCTCCACCTGCACCAGATCGAACCGTCCGCCGGCCAGCCGGCTCGACAGATAGCTGCCCGCGAGACGGAGCGCGAGCGTCGCGCCCTGCTCGGCGTACGGCGTGCCGAACAGGGCGTACGCCGGTTCGCCGGTCACGAGGTAGCTCAGCATGTCGCTCTCGGGGAGCGGCGGGTTGTCCGCGCTGCTCAGTGTGAGCGTGGGCTGGCCGAGCGTGCCGCCCATGCGCACGCGGATGCGCACATCCTGCCGGTTGGAATTCGGCCGTTGCTGCCGCACCACGTGCAGCGCCGCGATGTCGAGCGCCGGATCGAGATCCGGGTCGCCGAAGAACCGGATCGTGCCGCGCTCCACGTCGAACGTGGGGCGCGCGAGTCCGAGATTGAGCTGATACGTGCCGCGCTGCACTGTGAGCGAATCGGCGAGCGCGAGACGGGCCAGGCCATCGCGCGGATCCACCGAGCGCGTGAGCCGCAGTCCGCCGCCGAGCTTGATGTTCGCTTCCGGCGACCGCAGCCACACGTCGTCGCCGATGTCGAGACGCACGTTGTCGAGCGTGAGCCCCTGCACGATCGCGTTGGGAGCCGTGGCGAATATCGCATCCATGCGCACGTTCGTGGTGTCGATGACGCTGAGATCGTCGTTCACGTCGAGCGCACGCCGCTGGCTGAGCGAGTTGAGGAACACGCGGCCGCGATCGATACGCACCGCGCCTCCGAGCAGCGTGTTGACCCGCGGACCACGCAGCGTGATCGGACGCACGGTGGACACCGACAGCGTGGCGAAACGCGGACGGTCCACGGCCAGGAACGAGTTCGCCGTGAGGCGCAGGTCGAACACCGGATCGCGGATCGTCGCGATGGTCACGGTGCCGGCAAGGGACATCGTGTCGAGCCGCGATTCGCCGCTCTGCGCCGACAGCCGGCGAATCGCGATCGTATCGCCCGCGAGGTGCACGTCGGCCGAGAGCTCCTGCAGCCGGATGCCGAGGTCAGCGAGCGTGAGGGCGCCGCGCTCCACGGAGAGCTGCCCGGTGAGACGCGGACGGTCCCACGTGCCCGTGAGCGTGATGTCGGTATCGAGCCGGCCCACCCCGCGCTGCAGCGACGGCACGATCGATTCGAGCAGTCCGAGATCCACCGCCGCGCTGGTCACGCGGCCGGTGAGCGGTTCGTCGAGCAGCCGCCGGCGCCGGCGTTCGAAGGCGAGGTCCACCGGCACTGACGCCGATGCCGTGAGCGCCGACCGGCCGTCGATCGTCACGGACAGATCCGCGGTCACACGCCGTTCGTCGTACCGTGCCGTGGCATCGAGCTGGCCGAACGTGACCGAGCCGAACCGCGCCTCGCGGAGCGCGACCGTTCCCGTGAAGTCCGGGCGCTCACGCGTACCGCTCACGCGGAACGAGGCGTCCACGGTGCCGCGCCAGTCGTCGGCGGGGCGGAACAGCGCGCCCAGGTCGGTGAGCGGGAGCTGCGCGGCATCGAACATGCCGGTCACACGGCCGTCCGGCGCGACGCTGCCTCGGAGCGCCACGGTGCCGCGCGTGGAATGACGCCAGAGCAGCGAATCCACACTGCCCGTGCCATCGGGGCCGAAGGTGAACTGCGCGGGCCAGGCGAGCGTGAGCTCGTTCGCGCGGCCGCCGCGCACGGGACGCGTGCGCACGTCGAACTCCTCCATGGTCACCCGGATGGAATCGTCCATGCGCACGGCGCCGCCCACCGCGGTGACGGTGGCGGCTGCCGGCGTGCGGAGCGAGGCCGCGAATCGCGACGGCAGGCCGTCGTCGACCGACACATCGGCGACCACCGCGCTCGCCTCGATGCCGCCGAGCCGTGCGGAATCGAGCGTGAGGCGTCCCACGCCACGGGCCCGTCGCAGCGCATCGTCGAGCGTGGCAGTGAGCTGCACCCGGCCGGCCGACGACGTGCCGATCACGACCTGTCGCGCTTCTGCCCGCACATCGGCATGCACGCCGAGTGAATCGTCGGGTGCAAGCGACGCGGCGATCACGGCGCGCGCGGAGAGTGTGCCGGCCACCGGCGTCGCGGCGATCGAATCGGCGCTCATCGTATCGGGAAACGCGAGACCCGCGAGGCGGACGAGTTCCCGCACGCCGCCGAGCGAATCGGCGTCGACGCGCACCCGCAGCGTATCCCGATGCTCGGCGGTGAGACCGAGCGCGCCCGTGGCCGTAGCCCGGAACGCCGCGCTTTCGATGGACAGCGAATCCACGTGCATCCGGCCGTCGTCGAAACGGAGCGCGGTCGTGCCGGCGTACACGGGTACCTGCCCCACGCGCGACGAACGTTCGGCGAGTCCGGCCGTCACGCTTCCCGTGAGCGTGGCCAGCGATTCGCCCTGCACGTCGAGTTCCGCGGTCACGCCGAGGAACGTAGGCGGCAGGAGGGTGTCGGCGAGCAGCGTGCGCAGATCCGCGCCCGTCATGCGGAGCGTGCCGGTGGCGCGGAAGTCGGGCTCGAACGCGTCCATCGTGCCGTGAAACGCAATTTCACCACCCGCGCCGGCGAGCGCGGTGGTGAGCGAAAAACCCTCCACGGTGCCCGTCGCGCGGATCGGCCCCACGGCGAAACCGCGGAGCGGCAGCGACGGATACGACCGGGCCATCGTGGTGAACGAGAGCGGCGCCGCCGTCATGTCCACATCGAACGCCGTGGCGTCGTCGAGCAGGGTGATGCGGCCGGCGCCGGTGACGTGCGTGGTGTCGCCGGGACCGTCGTAATGCGCGAACCGGGCGCCGGAGAAGCGCACATCGGTCCACACGGAATCGAGCGTGACGGTGCCCGAGACGAATCCGTTCAGTTCGGGGAAGAGCGGGTTCACGAATCGCGGCGTGCGCAGGTCGAGCTGATCGATCTGCACCTCGGCGCCGAGGAACACGGCCAGCGCGGGTTCGTACACATCGAGCGGTCCGCGCACCGTGCCGCGCGTGATCGCGCCTGGCACGTGCGCGTCGGTGTAGGTGAGGCGCGCTTCGTCGAGCTGGAACCGCGTGACCGGGCCGCCGCGTCCCGTCACGCGTCCGCTGATCGTGCCCTGCCAGTCATACGGAAACGGCTCGCCGTTCATCCAGCGCATGAGGTTCGTGTGCACCGGTTCGAGATCGAGCGCGACATCGGTGATGCGGAGTACGGTGTCGCCCACGCCGAACGTCATCCGGCCGCGCAGCCGCGATTCGTGGGCTCGCGCGTCCATCTGCGTGATGATGTATTCGACCACGTTCAGATTGCGCGGATCGTTCCGGATGTGCAGCTCGGTGCTTCCGCCGCCGGTGTGCGGCAACACCGGATCGATCCAGGCGATGTCGCTGAACGCCACCGAGTCGCCGCGGATGCGCAGATCCCACCGCATCGGCAGTCCGCTGCCCCACACGATCTTCCCGCTGGCCTCGCCTCCCGAACGCGGCAGGTGCACGCGCGCGGAATCGACCCAGAGCGAATCCTGCACGATGCGCACGGATCCGGAGATGTCGCGGAACCAGAACGGCGGATCCGATTCCACCGCATCGAGGCGGCGCACGGCGAAGCGGAGTCCGGCGCTGTCGGGGTGCGCGATGCGGGAGGGGCCGACCACGGCGAACGCACGCATCCAGCGGCGGATCTTCACCAGCCGTTCGCCATCGTGCCGCACTTCGAGGTCGCGGCGCGCCAGGTTGAACGCGATCGCGCTGTCACGCCGCGCGCCGCGCAGCGAATCCGCGGGGCGCCATGGTTCCACCACCGTCACCGTGCCTTCGTGCACTTCGGCGCTGTCCACGCGGATCCAGTCGCCCAGTCCGCGCTCGCGCGTGGCCGGCGCCGGTGACGAACGCGTCTTCCGCAGTGCGCGGATCCAGTTCCAGTCGTCGCTCCCGTAGTCCACGAGATTGACCACCGGCCGCGTGATTTCCGCGTAGCGCACCACGATGCGCCGGTCGAGCAGATCGCGCGGATCGTACTCGAGACGCACCGGTCCGGTACGGAGGAACGGTGTGCCGTCGGGCGCGCGCAGATCGAGCGAGTCGATGGTGAGGCTCGTGAAGAGCGTGCCACCCACGTTCCCCACGTACAGCGTGCCGGGGATCGCGGCGCGCAGCACAGGCAGCGCCGCTCGGCGGAGCGCGGCCCGTCCGCGGTCGGTCTGCGTGAACCACGCGGCCACGCCCAGTGCGAACAGCAACAGGCCGAGCAGCAGGCCGGCGGCGGTGAAGACGATGGTGCGCGGTCTCGCCATCTCAGAACGCCTGGCCGATCCAGATGCTCGGATTCAGCCGTCGCAGAAAACCGGAGCGCTGCGCGGGACGGAACGTCGTGGGACATGCACCGCTCGCCTGCTGCGGCGGCATGCTCGCCGACGATGCCGGCGAAACGACAAGCGTGTTGCCGGGGCTCACGCAGTAGAGCGGCGCCACGCCGGCCTGGAGCGGCGCGTTGAAATACGCCGCACCGGCCGGCAGCCGGTACGGATTGTAGCCGAGATCCACGCGGATCGCGCCGAACGGCGACACGATGCGCACGCCCACGCCGGGCGTCCACTTGACGCCGGGCGCATTCTCGCCGAGCTGCTGCACGCCGATCACGTCGCCGCGATTCCACAGGCGTCCCACGTCGGCGAACGCGGCCCACGACAGCAGGCCGCGCAGCACGGGGCTCGGAATCTGCAGCTCCAGATTGCCCACGAGCAGCGTGTTGCCGCCCACCGGCACCACCCGCTCCTCGAACGTGGCGGAATCGGCGCGGTAGTACGTGACATCGCCCTCGGTGACTTCCTGGAACTCCGACACGATGTACACGGCGGGTCCGAGCTCGTTCTGCCGGAACCCGCGCACGGTGGTGGGACCGCCTGCGTACAGCCGCTCCTGCGGCGGAATGAAGCCGCCCACGGCGGGCTGCAATCCGCCGCCGAACACCACGCCGCCGCGCACGTGCGCGAGCAGGATCGCGCCCGCGCCGACGTTCGTGTACCACGTGGCGTCCGTCACCACGCGGTTGAATTGCTGCGAGGCATCGGAGCCCACGAGCGTGCTCGCATGTCGCGCGTCGAGACGAAGCGAAAAGCCGCGCGTGGGCCGCAGCCGGTCGTCCACGCCCTCGTAGTGCGCGGTGTAGCCGAGCGCGGCGAGACGCGTGTTGCGCTGCAGGAACGCGCGCGAGTCGGCATCGCACGAGTTGAACACGGCGCAGAAGAACGCCGGCTCCGCCTCCGTGCGGCCGAGCTCCATCTGATAACTCACCGTGCTCGGCACGCGCGACTGCAGCGGGTTGGTGAGCGACAGCGCGCCGCCGATCGGCGTGCGCCGCAGGAAGGCGCGATACTCGCTCAGCGTGGAGCTGTAGAGCGACACGGTGGGCACGCGCGAACGGCGTCCGAACGCCGGCTGGCGCACCGTGAGACCGGTGTAGTAGTTGAGCGTCCGGCTGTATGGATCCTGCCGGGCCTGCTGCTGGCAGAGCCCCTCCGCGCCGCCGAGCGGTTCGCCGAGCCCCACCTTGGACACGCGTGCCGTGATCTCGAGCCGCGGCGCCCACGACGTGAAGTCGCGATCGGTGAACGCGCCCTGCATGCGCACGCAGTCGAGCGTGGCCCAGCCGAGTCCGCTCTGTGCGGTGAACCGGTCGCCTTCGAGCAGCCGCACCGTGAGATCCACCACGCTGTCGCCGGGCGTGGGTTCGCGATCCATCTGCAGGTCCACGCGGCGGAACGCGTCGAGCTGGTAGAGCGCGCGCTGCGCGTTGATGAGCGCGCGGGCGCTGTACCAGTCGCCGGTGTTCACATTCATCGCACGCCGCACCGTGCGCTCGGACACGCCGCTCCCCGAACCGCCCGAGTCGATCACGATCCGCACCGCGCCGATGCGGGCCCGGGTGCCCGGTACGGCCATGATCTCCACGTCGGCCGTGTGCGCGCGCTCGTCGGTGGTGTAGGCGAGCAGCGCCTCCGCGCCGGCCCAGCCGCGGTTGCGGAGATCGCGCACGAGCGAATCACGGCCCGCTTCGAGCGCCTGCCGGTTGAACAGCCCGCCGGCGCGGAGCGGAAACGCGTTCATGAGCGCGTCGGCCTCGGGCACGCCGTCGAGTCCGCGCACGGTGAGCGAGGAGACGCGCATCGGCTGCCCCTCGGTGATCACGAACGCCACGTCGATCACGCCGTCCCGCACCTCGTCCACGACCGTGTCCACCTGCACTTCGGGATAGCCGCGGCGGCGGTAGAGCACTTCGAGCCGCTGCACGTCGCGCGCGAACTCGTCGGGATCGAGACAGCGCCGCGTGCCGAAGAGCGGCAGCCCCGCGAGCGACGAGGGCAGCGTGGCCACGGCCGCCGCGAGCTCGGCGGTGCTGAACTCGCGCTGGCCCGTGAAGCGCCGCGCGCGCACTTCGCGATCGCCCCGCTCGCACGAGAAATCCTGGGCCGGCAGCACCGCCGGCGACGCGACCGCCACGCCCGCGCAGATCAGCAGCATGCGGAGCGTGCGCGTGGGCCGGGCCGACGCGCGGCGCACCAGCGCTTCACGCGACTGCGGACGGCCCTTCACACGACACATGCGGGAACGATCGGGAACGGCGGTGATGTTGAGGGGGTCGGAGGAAACGTGCAGATTCCGAATTATACGTGATTTCCACCGTCTCCGGTCATACTTCGCCATGCATTTTCCCGTCGGCCGCACACCGTTCGCCCTCGCTGCCGCCCTGGCCCTCCTCGCCGCCTGCCAGGGCGCCGATCGCGGTGCACAGCGGCACACGCTCGTGGACTCGCGCGACTGGTACGATCCGCGCTCCCTCGACCCGGCCCGCTCCACCGACGTGCCCACCGGCCGCGCGGTCGCGTACCTCTTCGACGGCCTCACACGCTTCGCCCCCGACGCGAGCATCCAGCCCGGGCTCGCGGAGCGCTGGGAGATCTCGGCCGACGGCCTCGCGTACACGTTCCATCTGCGCGGCGGCGTGCGCTTCCACGACGGCCGTCCGCTCACCGCCTCGCACGTGGTCGAGAGCTTCCGGCGCGTGCTCGATCCGGCGTCCACCGGCGGACGCGGCTGGCCCCTCTACCCGATCCGCGGCGCCCGTGCCTACAGCGAGGGGGAGCGGCCGGCGATCGGCGGCCTCTCGGCGCCGGACGACTCCACCGTGGTGATCACCCTCGAGGAGCCGCTCGCGATCTTTCCCAAGCTGCTCGCGATGCCCGTGGCCTCGGTGGTCCCCGACGGCGCGGGCAGTGATTTCGGCGAACGGCCGATCGGCACCGGCCCCTGGAAGCTCGTGGAGTGGCGGCACGACGACTACGTGAAGTTCGCGCGGAACGACGAATACTTCGGCGGCGCGCCGGCCGTGGATACGCTGATCGCCCGCATCATCCCCGAGCCCAGCACCGCGGTGGCCGAGTTCGAGAGCGGCGCGGTGGACATCCTCTACATCCCCGAAGACCAGACCGCGAGCTGGGAATCCACCCCCGAGCGGCGCGCGCTTCTGCACACGGCGCCGGCGCTCCGGCTCTGGTACGTGGGCGTGAACGTGCGCCGCGGACCGCTGGCCGACGCGCGTGTCCGCCGCGCGATCGCGCACGCGGTGGACGCCGGCACGCTCCTCGAGCGGCTGCTCGGCGGCCGCGGCCGGCTCGCCGCGGGGGTGATTCCGCCGTCGCTCGAAGGCGCCGACACCACGCGCACGCCCTATCGTCACGACGTGGCGGAGGCCAAGCGGCTGCTCGCCGAGGCGGGCTATCCGGGCGGCGTGGACCTCGAGCTCTGGTGTTCGCAGACGGCGCCGTTTCCGCGCCTCGCCGAAGCCATGCAGGGGTATCTCGCCGAGGCGGGGATCCGCGTGAAGCTCGTGCAGCGCGATGCGGCGTCGGTACGGGAAGCGGCGCGCAACGGCCGGGTGGATCTCATCCTCAAGGACTGGTACGCGGACTATCCGGACGCGGAGAACTTCCTCTATCCGCTGCTGCACTCGGCCAATCACGGCGTGGGCGGCAACGTATCGTTCTATGCGAACGCGACCTTCGATTCCCTGGTCACGGCCGCGCGGCGTGAAAGCCGCCCCGCCGAACGCGAGGCGGCGTATCGCCGCGCCGACGCGCTCGCGCACGAGGACGTGGGACTGCTCCCGCTCTTCTTCTACAACGAGCTGTACGCCGTGCAGCCGTGGGTGCGGGGATTCGAAGTGCCGGTGATCTTCAACGGACAACGGTGGACGCGGGTGACGCTGGGCGCGCCGGAGTAATGCGCTTCGCTTTGGCAGACACGTGCTGACGCTGCTCGCCCGCCGGCTCACGCTTGCGATCCCCACGCTGTTCGGCGTGCTGGTGGTCGTGTTCCTGCTGCTGTATGTCGCGCCGGGCGATCCGGTGCTGGCGATGGTGGGCGAACGGGCCGACGAAGCCACGATCGCCCGACTCCGCGCCGAACTCCGGCTCGACGACCCGCTCATCACGCAGTTCGTGCACTACGCGGGCGGTGTGCTGCGCGGCGACCTCGGCGACTCGTACGTCACCGGCCGGCCGATCCTCGACGATCTGCTGGAACGGTTTCCCCGCACGCTGCTGCTCGCGGGCGCGGCCATGCTGCTGGCGATCGTGGTCGGCGTGAGTGTGGGCGTGGCGTGCGCCGTGCGCCCCAACGGCTGGTTCGACCGTCTCACGCTCGCCGCGACGTATCTCGGGATCTCGTTTCCCGTGTACTGGATCGGCCTGCTGCTGATCGTGCTGTTCGCGGTGACGCTGCGCTGGTTTCCCGCTTCCGGGTACGGCGGCGTGGCGTACCTCGTGCTCCCGGCCCTGGCGCTCGGCTCGCGCTCCATCGCGTATCTCGCGCGCATGACGCGGTCGTCCATGCTCGACGTGCTCGGCGCCGACCATGTGCACACCGCGCGCGCGAAAGGGCTCGCGGAGCACGTGGTGCTGCGGCGGCACGCGCTCAGGAACGCGCTCATCCCGGTGGTGACGGTGATCGGGCTCGACTTCGGCAGCTATCTCACGGGGAGCATTCTCACCGAGACGATCTTTTCCTGGCCCGGGATCGGACGGTATGTGGTGAACGCGATCGCGCGGCGCGATCTGCCGGCCGTGCAGGGCGCGGTGCTGTTCCTGTCCGTGGTGTTCGTGATGGTGAATCTGATCACGGATGTGGTGTATGCGAAAGTTGATCCGCGGATTCGGGGGTGAACAGCGAAAGAATCCGCAGATGACGCAGATGACGCAGATGGAACGGTGAATGACACGATTGAAATGACAAAAGCGTGAATGCGTATATCCACATCATTCATGCTTTTATCTGTGTCATCTGCGTCATCTGCGGATTTTTTTCTGTTTTCGGCGGACTCAATCCGGCTTCTGCCCGAACACGGCCAGGTTGCTCGAATGGCCCGGAGCGACCTTCTTCTCGGGATAGACCCAGTGCACGGCCTGGTTCACCGCGATGGCCGCTTCGCTGAAGCCGGTGGCGATGAGCTTGAGCTTGCCGGGGTACGTGGTGATGTCGCCGGCGGCATAGATCCCGGGACGTCCGGCTTCCATGCAACTGTTCACCACGATCTCGTCCTTCTCGAGCGTGAGCCCCCACTCGCCGAGCGCGCCGAGGTCGCTCACGTAGCCGAGCATGGGGAGCACGACGTCGCAGTCGATGTCGCGCGTGATCTTCGTCTTGACGTCGCGGAGCGTGATGCCGGCGAGCAGGTCGTGCCCGTTCGGGCGCACGGATTCGAGCTCGTGGAACGTGTGGATGTCCACGTTGCCGCCTTCGGCGCTCGCGGCCTGCACCTCGAATACGGTGGCGGCGTGGGCGCGGAAGCGGTCGCTGCGGTGCACGAGCGACACATGGGCGGCGCGGGTGCGGAGCTGGGCGGCCCAGTCGAACGCCGAGTCGCCGCCGCCGATGATCACGACCCGCTTGCCGATGAAGGCATCGGGATCGGTCACGACGTCGTGGATGCCGCGGCCGTACCAGGGTTCGGCGCAGGCCTGGGGAAGCCGGCGCGGCTTGAAGGCGCCGATGCCGGCCGCGACGATGACGGACCGGGTGGGGAAGCGGTCGGTCTCGGTGACGAGCACGTAGTGGTCGTCTTCCTGCTCGAGGGCGACGACGCGCTGGTTGAGGTGGGTCGGAAGGCCGTGCTCGCGGTGGAACTGGCCGGCCTGCTCGGCGAGGTCCTTCACGAGGTCCTTGGCCAGGACTTTCGGAAAGCCGGCCACGTCGAAGATGTATTTCTCCGGGTACAGGGCGGTGAGCTGGCCGCCGAGTTCGGGGAGGGCGTCGATGATCTGCGCGGTGGCGCCGCGCATGCCGGCATAGAACAGCGCGAACAGCCCGGTCGGGCCGGCACCGATGATGGTAATGTCACGAATCATCCCGAGGAATTTAATCGATCCCCGGCGTGGATGGCCCCGGCTGGGATTGCATCGCGAGGATCGGGCTGGGGTTGGGCCATGGCCCATAGCCCACGGCCCATTGCCTTCGGTTCTTCGTGCCATTTGGCCGTTCGGCCGGTTCCCGTTCGGCCATTCGGCCGGGCAGGCTGCGGACACGGACGGCAACCGCGATGGTGCCCTCACGGACGGTGCAGGGATGCCGGGGTCGTGCGCCGGCCGGGTGGGCGATAGGCTATGGCCCATGGCCGATCGCCCGGCCGGGTAGGCAATAGGCTATGGCCCATGGCCGATCGCCCCGCGGGATGGGCAATAGGCTATAGGCGATGGGCTATAGCCCACCCGGACGGTGCTCGCCGCCGAGTCCCCGCTGCCGTCCGCTCGGCGGCCATTGCATCACGTTGTCATTGTCCGAAGCCTGCCCGGCCGAATGGCCAAACGGGAACCGGCCGAACGGCCAAATGGCGCGAAGACTGCGGGCAATAGGCAATGGGCTATGGGCCATAGCCCCTCGCCCATCGTCCTCCGACCACCACCGTGACTGCCGCGCGCCCTTAACTTCCCCTCATGAAGATCTATACCAAATCCGGCGACCGTGGCTCCACCGGTCTCTTCGGCGGCGGCCGAGTCGACAAGGACCACCCCCGCGTCGACGCCTACGGCGAAGTCGACGAGCTCAACGCCGCCCTCGGCCTGGCCCGCTCGATCGAGCTCATGCCGCGCATCGACGAAGTCCTCGTCCCGATCCAGCGCGACCTGTTCGCCATCGGCGCCCTGCTCGCCACGCCGGACCACGAAAAAATGCGCGAGCAGCTTACCAAGGCCCGCATCGACGACGACCGCATCGCCGAACTCGAACGCGCGATCGACGCCGCCGAGAGCGAGCTCGAACCGCTGCGCAGCTTCATCATTCCCGGCGGCACGCCCAAGTCCGCGGCGCTCCACGTCGCCCGCACCGTCTGCCGCCGCGCCGAACGCCGCGTCGTCCGCCTCACGCACGACATCGAGCTCCCCGCCCTCGTCGTCATCTATCTCAACCGCCTGAGCGACCTCCTCTTCACGCTCGCCCGGCTCGCCAACAAGCGCGCCGGCGCCGGCGAGGTCACCTGGTAGACCGCGTGCCGACCGCCTCTCCCGCGCCGCTCGACCTCGGGCTCCCCTACCCCGTCCTCGTGGCGCGCGGTGTGCTCGGCGCGCTCCACGACCTCGTCGAACGGCATGCGCCGAACCACCGGTATGCCATCATCGCCGATGCCACGGTGGACGCGCTGCACGGCGATACGGCGGCCGCCGGTTTTCCCGGCGCGCGCACGCTCCGGCTCACCGTGCCGAGCGGGGAGACCGAGAAGACGCGGGCTCAGTGGGAGCGGCTCACCGATGCACTGCTCGCCTGGGGCGCGGGGCGCGACACCACCATCGTCGCGCTCGGCGGCGGAGTGACCGGCGACCTGGCCGGGTTCGTCGCGGCCACGCTGCACCGCGGCGTCCCCGTGGTGCAGGTGCCCACCACGCTGCTCGCCATGGTCGACAGCGCCGTGGGCGGCAAGACCGGGGTCGATACACGGGCCGGCAAGAATCTCGTGGGCGCGTTCCACGATCCACGGCTCGTGGTGGCCGACGTGGACACGCTGCGCACACTCCCCGCCGAGGTGCGTGCGGACGGGTTGGCCGAAATGATCAAGCACGGGCTCATCGCCAACGCGGACGCGTTCACGGAACTGTGCGGCCTGCTGCCGGAACTCGCCGGGCCGGCCGGCGCCGAGGTGGCCGAGCTGCCCGCACTGGTGTCGCGGAGTGTCGCGATCAAGGCGCACGTCGTGCGGCAGGATGCCAGGGAGGCCGGACTCCGGCAGATCCTGAACGCCGGGCACACGATCGCGCACGCCATCGAGCACTGCCTGCACTACACGGTGTCGCACGGCTCGGCCGTGGCGGCGGGACTCGTGATCGAGACTCGCCTCGCCGAACGGCTCGGCGTCGCGGAGCCGGGGCTCGGCGATGTGGTGGCGGACGCGGTCAGGCGAGCCGGGCTGCCGTCAGGGCCGCCGTCCGGGGTGAGCGGCGAGGCGCTCGTGGCGGCCACCCGCACCGACAAGAAGACGCGAGGAGGGCAGGTGCGGTACGCGCTGCCCGAGCGTCTGGGACGGATGAGCCCCGGGCCGGACCGGCTGTGGAGCACGCCGGTGGACGATGCGGAAGTGCTCCGGGTACTGGAGGAAGGGGACCGAAGGGCGGGCTGACGCGCTCCCAAGCCGGTGAACCGCAGGGGGCCGACTCGCCCCAAGCTGGGAAAACAAAGGGAAACCGAAGCATCCAGCTTGATTTCCTGTTTCCAGAACAGAGATTTTCGTGGAAATCTCAGAGGCGAAAAGTTTGGTGGGACGAAATGAAATTCGCCTATTTTTCCGGTATTTTACGACACTATCAAGCCACTAAACAGGTATCATAGAACCATAAAACGAGCTTCATGCGTCAACATGCTCGTTCTCCAAGCACCCGCACCGTCACGCGATAATCATCTCGCAAAGATTTGTGTTGACCTGCGGGACTTCGTGTCGTACTGTGGCAGTCCTTCCTGTACCGGTGACCAGCCTCACATGGCTCGGTCCCACCATCCGGTCATCAACGGCGCGAGGACGTGTATGCAAGCAGCGGCCGCCAGCAGGGTCTCCGAACCACGCTCCAAGGGGTTCTTTCGCTCCGCTCCCTCCTCCGCATTCGACCAATACCTGCACGACATCCAGAAGCTGCCCCTGATCAAGGACGTTCAGGAGGAGCGGCGCCTCGCGCGCCTGGCACAGCAGGGGGACGAAGCGGCGGCAGAGCGACTGGTCACGGCGAATCTCCGGTTCGTCATCTCGTACGTGAAGAAGTACCAGGGCCACGGTCTCGACCTGAGTGAGCTCGTGGCCATCGGCAACGAAGGGCTCCTCAAGGCCGTCCGCAAGTTCGATCCGGATCAGGGCGTCAAGTTCATCTCCTACGCCGTCTGGTGGGTGCGGCAGGCGGTGCTCAAGGCCCTCGCCGAGCAGACGCGGTCGGTCCGCATCCCGCTCAACCAGAACTCGCAGCTCATCCGCCTCTCCCGCGCCGAAACCGTCCTCAGCCAGGTCCTCCGGCGCGAACCCACCGACGAAGAACTGTCCAAGATGCTCGAGGAGCCGGTCGATGCCGTCCGGCAGTCCCGCCAGATGACCGGCACCGAAGTCTCCCTCGACGCCCCGATCGACCGCCAGGACCGCGAAGCCAGCACTCTCGGGGAACGCTTCGCCGGCGAAACCAACGTCGAAATCGAGGAAGGCACCGACTCGCGGCTCATGCGCGAGTTCATCGACCGCGTCTTCCGCCGCTACCTCACCCCCCGCGAACGCAAGATCCTCTACCTCTACTACGGCCTCGAGGAAGGCTCCGAAGCCATGACCCTCGAACGGATCGGCGCGCTCATGGGCGTCACGCGCGAGCGCATCCGGCAGATTCGCGAGCGCGCCTTCGAGAAACTCCGCGAATCGCCCGACGGACACGCCCTCTCCGGTTTCTGGGGCGCCGCCTGATCGTCCATCGGATATCCCTTTTGCCGCTCCTCCTCCCGGTGTGAGCGGTCCCGCGCGCCTCGGCGTGCTCTCGCTCCACCCGAACGCCCCGGCTCCGGCCGGGGCGTTCGGCGTTTCACCCCTCTGCTTGTGCCGGTTCGTGTCCGGCGTCACCTTCCAGCCATGTGCCCCGCTCGCGTACTCCTCGTGGATGACGAACCCGCCATCCGGCTCGCGCTCCGCAAATGGTTCGAGCGCAACGGCTGGCAGGTGGACGAGGCGGACGACGGACTCGCGGCCTGCGCGCATCTCGAAGCGGTGCACACCGGCTACGGGCTGGTCATCTGTGACGTCCATCTGCCGCAGCTCAACGGCGTCGCGGTCGCGGCGCGTATCGAACGGCAGTGGCCCGAACTGCTCCCGCGCTTCGTCTTCACCACCGGCGACGACATGGACTTCGCCGCGGAACAGCGCGCGCTCCGCGAACGCACCCAGGTGCTGCTCAAGCCGTTCGACTTCGCGGTGCTGCACACCCTCGTGCGCGATCTCGCCCCCGTGGGAGAGACCGCGGCGTAGCACGACTTCCGTCGCGTCGTCACACCCCTCATGGCCGATCCCATGCCTGAGTCGCTCGCCTCGGCCCTCGCCGCCATCGTCGGTCCCAGGTGGGTGAAGACGCGCCGCGCCGAGCTCGCGGTGTACGATGCCGACGGCCTCCCGGGCTACCGCGTCATGCCGTCCACCGTGGTGCTTCCCGGCTCGCGCGACGAGATCTGCGCCGTGGTCCGCCTCCTTGCCGAACGGGGCGTCCCGTTCGTGCCGCGCGGCGCGGGCACGGGGCTCTCCGGCGGCGCGCTCGCCGACGGCACGGTGATCATCGGACTCAACCGGCTCACACGCATCCACAGCATCGATCCGGGCAATCGCCTCGCGCACGTGGAACCGGGCGTGGTCAATGCGTCGCTCACCCGCGCCGTGGCCCCGTACGGTCTGTACTACGCGCCCGATCCGTCGAGCCAGGCCGCGTGCACGATCGGCGGCAACGTGGCCGAAAACGCCGGCGGCCCGCACTGCCTCAAGTACGGCGTCACGCTCAATCACATCGTGGCGCTCACCGTCTGTCTTCCCGACGGCGAACTCGTCACGCTCGGCTCGCCGGTGCACGAACCGGACGGCTACGATCTCTGCGGACTCTTCATCGGCAGCGAAGGGTGCTTCGGCATCGCGACCGACATCTGGACGCGGCTTCTTCCAGCGCCCGAGGCCGTGCGCACGCTGCTCGCCGATTTCACGTCCATCACCGACGCCGCGCGCGCCGTGTCGGCGATCATCGCCACCGGCATCGTGCCGGCAGCGCTCGAGATGATGGACCAGCCCACGATCCGCGCGGTGGAAGCGAGCATCTACGCCGCGGGATATCCGGTGGACGCGGCCGCGGTGCTGCTCGCGGAAGTGGACGGACTCGCGGCCGGCCTCGACGCCGACGTGCGCGTGCTCGAGGAATGCTGCCGGGACGCCGGCGCGCGCAACGTGCGCATCGCCACCACCGAGGCCGATCGGGCGCGGCTCTGGCAGGGGCGCAAGAAGGCGTTCGGCGCGCTCGGCCGGATCGCGCCGCACCTCGTGGTGCAGGACGCGGTCGTGCCGCGCGGCCGGCTCCCCGAGGTGCTCGACCGCATCCGCGAGATCGGAATACGGCACGACGTGCGCGTCTGCAACGTGTTCCACGCGGGCGACGGCAATCTGCACCCGAACATCTCGTACGACGCGAACGACGCGGCCGAAGCGGAACGCGTGCACCATGCGATGCGCGAGATCATGTATGCGTGCATCGAGGCGGGCGGCACGATCACCGGCGAGCACGGCGTGGGGATCGACAAGCTCGTCTACATGGACCGGCTGTTCACGGAGCCGTCGCTCGCGGCCATGTGCGCGGTCCGGGAGGTGTTCGACCCGGGGCACCGCGCGAATCCGGGCAAGGTGGTGCCGGTGCGGGCGTGCCGGGAATGGGCGGGACGGGAACGGCACTGAACGCGCGTCTCCCGACGTCTCCTATATTTCCTCCATGCCCGTCACGCTCGAGCACCTGGCCGCCGACATCGCCGACGCCCATCGCACCGCGACACCGCGCCGCATCATCGGCGGCGGCACGTGGCTCGACGCGGGGCGTCCGTGTACCGGCACGCCGCTCCCGGTTCGTGACTACAGCGGCATTGTGGAGTACACACCGGGCGATCTCACGCTCACCGCGCGTGCCGGCACGACACTCGCCGAGCTCCGCGAGGCAACCGCGGCCCATGACCAATGGCTCGGACTCGATCCGTGCGCCGCGCCGGACGCCACCCTCGGCGCCACGGTCGCCACGGCCTCCGACGGTCCGCTCGCCATATCATACGGCCGCGTGCGCGATCTCGTGCTCGGCCTCGAGTGCATCAGCGGCACGGGCGAAGTGCTTCGCGCCGGCGGACGCGTGGTGAAGAATGTCGCGGGATTCGATCTCGTGCGGCTCCACACGGGCGCATGGGGCACACTCGGCGTGATCACCGAAGTCACGATGCGGCTGCGCGCGCTCCCGGTGGTGGATCGCACGTTCGTGATCACCGGTGACGACCGCGCGTCGCTCGAATCGCGGCTTGCGCCGCTCGCGGACATGCGCATCGCACCGTTCGCCCTCGAGCTCCTGAGCCCGGCGCTCGCCGCCGCACTCGGTGTACACGACCGCCTGTCGCTGCTCGTGCGGCTCGCCGGTAACGAGGAACGTGTGGAAGCCCAGCGCCAGGCACTCGATGCGCTGGGCGACGTGCAGGAACATCCGGGCGCCGTGTTCGACCGACTGGCCGAGCGCGAGCCCACGGGCGTTCCGGTTGCACGCATCTCGCACACGCCGGCGCTGATGGCGTCCACCTGGCGGCACGTGCTCGATCAATGCAGTGCCCGGCAGAGCTGGCAACCACATGCGCGCGCGTCGATCACGCGCGGCGTGGTGCGCGTGACGCTCCCGCAGGAAACCGGTGATGCCGCAAGCGCGCGTGACTGGGCCACGTTCGTCCGCACCATCGCGCCGTCCGGCGCGCACGTCACCTGGGAACGCCTGCCATCGCACGCGTGGACGCACGTGCCGTCGCCGGTGAGCGACCGGCTGTCGCGTGGCATCCGCCGCACGCTCGATCCCGCGCACATCCTCAATCGCGGCATCTTCGGCGAAGAGACCGCGGACAGCGCGCACGCAGCAACGATCGCGGGAGCCGTCGCATGAGCGGACACGTCGGCCATGCACCGGGCGCCGCGCCCGGAGATACGCCGCGCACGGGCGCCCCGTTTGCGAACACGCCGCTGGCGGGTACGCCGCTCGCGCACGCGGCCGCCGGGCTCGACGCCTGCGTGCACTGCGGGTTCTGCCTTCCCGCGTGCCCCACGTACGTGAATCTGCACGACGAGAACGATTCACCGCGCGGCCGGCTGCTGCTCATGCGCCGGCTGCTCGAAGGCGAGCTCGGGCTCGGCGACCGCGACGTGGGCACGCATCTCGACCGCTGTCTCGGCTGCCGCGCCTGCGAAACCGCCTGCCCGAGCGGCGTGCCGTACGGCCAACTGCTCGAAGCCACGCGCGCCACGATGCGACCGGCCCGTCCGACGCCTTTCGTGGCGCGGGTCGTGCTCGGTGTATTCCGGCGTACGGCGTTGTTGTCGCTCGCGCTCGCCGGCGCTCGTGTGCTGCGCGCCACGCGCCTCCCCGCCCTGCTCGCCCGCGTCCTGCCGGCACGCGCGGCGTTTCCGTTCGCGATGCTCGCCTCCACCCGCCCCGATCGTGTGCGTCTGCCGCGCATATCACGCCCGGGAGCCGCCGAGACCGCCCATCCGGCGCGCGACACGGTGGTGCTGCTCGAAGGGTGCGTGATGCGCGGCCTGTTCGCGCACACCAACGCCGCCACGGCGCGCGTGGTGCAGCACGCCGGCCATACCGTGGTGCGCGCCGATGGCCAGGCGTGCTGCGGCGCGCTCCACGCGCACGCCGGTGATCTCGACGGAGCGCGCGAGCTTGCGCGCCGCAACATCGCGGCGTTCGAGCGCACGCCCGATGCGCTCATCGGCGTGAACTCCGCCGGCTGCGGCGCGATGCTGAAGGAGTACGCGCATCTCCTGCACGATGATCCGGCATGGCGCACACGCGCGGAAGCCGTGTCGTCGCGCGTGCGGGATGTGAGCGAACTGCTCGCGAGCGGTGATGTGATGCGACTGCCTGCGCTCGCGCAGGAAGCCGAGGCGACACCTCCCGACGACACGACGCGGCGCCGCACGCCGGCCGCCGGCATGGCCGATGCCACGGAGCCGCGCGTGCGCATCACCTATGATCCGCCGTGTCATCTCATGCACGCGCAGCGCATCACACGCGAACCGCTCGCGCTGCTTCGCGCCGTGCCGGGCATCGATCTCGTGCCGCTCGCCGACGCCGACCAGTGCTGCGGCAGCGCGGGGATCTACAATCTCGTGGAGCCCGGCACCAGTGAAGCGGTGCTTGCACCCAAGCTGCAGCGCATCGCCGACGCGCGGGCGCGGTACGTGGCCACGGGCAACCCCGGCTGCCTCATGCAGATCGGCGCCGGACTGCTGCGGAGCGGCAGCACGACGCGGGCAATCCACCCGGTCGAACTGCTCGACGCGGCGCTCCGCGAGCGATGACGCCATCCCCCGCCGCGCGCACGCTCGTCGTGGCCGTGGACGGTGTGCTGGCGGAGACGCTGCGGGACCGTCTGGCGACACTGCTCGGTGCCGCGGAGACCGTGGGTCTGCTCTCGGCGGCGCCGCTCCTGCCCGATGACTGGATGGCGGGCCTTGGCTGGAGCGAGGCGGTTCGCGCGCTCCCCGGTGCGGCCGAGGACGAGACGCTGCGCGATCTGGCGGCGCTGGCCGCCGAGCGGAGCTGGACCCGGCGGATGGCGGGCGGGCTTCCGGCGGTGAATCCGGAGGCGCTCGCGGCCTGCCGGGCGGCGGTGGCCGCAGGCTGGCGGCTGATTCTGCGGGCGGATGGCAGCCGGCGAAGCGATGGGGCGCTGTTCGAGGTGCTGGAGGAAGAGACCGGCGCGGTGCGGACCATTGCCGCGGATCATCCGGATATTCGCGCACATGACAGCGTTATTACGGGACAGTATCAGGTCGTCACAAGGTCACTATCAGGACAAAATGCAGAAATCACAACAAGCTCCCAACGCCGCGTGGTCGAAGTGAACCGACACGTGCTGACCCGCGCCGGCATGGAGCACCTCTGGACCTTCGGCTGGCCCGACACCGCGTCGACACCAGCCATCCCTCCCCGTTATTGATTCGTCATGTCTTCCGCGCTCCCCACGCCGCTCACCGGCGCCGATCTCGCCGCCTGCGAGGCGCTCGAAACCGGCACCGTCGTCTTCACCCACCTGAACGCCCGGCACCTCGAGTTCGCCGGCGCCAAGGCCGCCGAAACGCTCACCGGTCTCGTTACCAACGACGTGCTGGCGCTCGCGCCGGGACAGGGGCAGTACGCGGCCGCGCTCACGGCCAAGGGGCGCGTCGTGGCCGATCTCCGCATCCTGCGCCTCGACGACGACCGCCTGCTCACCACAACCGGCGAAGCATCATGGCCCGGATGGCGGGACCTCGTGCGCAAGTTCGTGAACCCGCGGTTCGCGAAGTACACCGACCGCGCGTTCCACACCGTGTCACTGCACGGCCCCGGCGCCCGCGTCACGGCAGCCGAGATGCTCGGCACGCTCACCGGCGTGACGGATGTCCCGGACACGGGGTGGTATGCGTGCCGGACGTATCGCGTGGGCGACGAGGAGCTGATCGCCGTGACCTCCCCGGCGCTCGGCGACATCCCCGGGCTCGACCTGCTGGTCCCCGAATCGCTCGCCGATCCCCTGCGTGCCGCGCTCGCCGGCACGGACGGGCTCACGGCCGGCACCGTGCTCGCCTGGGAAACGGCCCGCATCGAGGCCGGCCGGCCGCAGTGGGGGCGCGACATGGACGACACCACGATCCCGCAGGAGGCCAATCTCGGGGAGTGGGGCGCGCTGTCGTTCGACAAGGGGTGCTACACGGGCCAGGAAACGGTGGCCCGGATCCACTTCCGCGGGCACGTGAACCGGCATCTCCGCGTGCTCTCGAGCCCCGTGCCACTGGCCGCGGGCGCGGAGGTGCGCGCGGAGGACGGCAAGGTGGTGGGCGATGTGCGCTCCACCGCGATTTCGCCCAAGACGGGCCCGGTGGCCATCGCCATGGTGCGGCGGGAGCTGCCGGTGGACAATATGGTCCGTGTCGCGTGGACGGACGACGACGCGGAGAGTGAAACGCAGACCGAGGCGCGGATCCTCCGCTAGCCGGCAACCGGGCGACGATACGAAAACGCCCCCGGCCTCGACGAGACCGGGGGCGCTTCCTTCAGGCGGGCCTGATCAGAGGCTGGCGCTGTCGGGCGTGGCCGGAATCGAGTCCGGCACCTCCGTGCTGTCGGCCGACATCGTGTCCACGGTCGAGTCGATCACGGCCGCGGCAGGCGCGTCTTCCACCACCGGCTCGGCTTCATCCTTGGCACCACCGCACGCGGTCAGGATCACGGCCGCGGCAATCAGGGCAATACGCTTCATGGCGTTCCTCGTACGGTTTGTGTGGACCCCGTGCACACCGACCCCGTCTACCTCTGAAGGCTTCGGCACGGCTCCCCATTCGGGGGGACTCGCTTAATGTAGGACAGGCGGCCCATGTGTCAAGCCGAACGGACGATCGAACGCCCCGGCCGCAACTGGCCATCGGACAACACGTTCGGCATCGTGCAGCAGCCTCTGTGACACCCGGGCACGTTTCGCCGCCTTCGAGCGCTCTGTCCTGTGACGGCAGTGCGTGCCGGTCCCTCCCCGCTTCCCCCGGTCCCGTGACCCGACTCCCCGATACGTTCGGCGCCCTCCGCCGCTCTCCCTGGTCCGATCCTCGGCGTCCCCGGAGCGTAAAGGACGAGGTGCGCGCCAACCTCATCGCCCGGCTCCGGGCCGGCGGACCGCTCTTCCCGGGTGTGCTCGGCTACGAGGACACGGTGATGCCGCAGCTCGTCAACGCCATCCTGTCGCGGCACAACTTCATCCTGCTCGGGCTCCGCGGCCAGGCCAAGTCTCGGCTCCTCCGCGCACTCGGCACGCTGCTCGACGAGCAGTTGCCCGTGATCGCGGGCAGCGAGGTCAACGACGACCCGTTCGCGCCCATCTCGAAGTTCGCGAAGCAGCGTCTCGCCGAGCAGGGCGACGACACGCCGATCGCGTGGATTCCGCGCGAGGCGCGCTACGTGGAGAAGCTCGCCACGCCCGACGTCACCGTGGCCGACATCATCGGCGACGTGGATCCGATCCGGGCCGCACGCGGCGGGCACCTGCTGAGCGACGAGCTCACGATGCACTACGGCATGCTGCCACGCGCGAACCGCGGCATCTTCGCGCTCAACGAGCTTCCCGACCTCGCGGGCAAGGTGCAGGTTGGGCTGTTCAACATCATGCAGGAAGGCGACGTCCAGATCAAAGGGTATCCGGTGCGTCTGCCACTCGACGTGCTGCTCTGCTTCACCGCCAATCCCGAGGACTACACGGCGCGCGGCAAGATCATCACGCCGCTCAAGGACCGCATCGGCAGCGAGATCATCACGCACTATCCGGTGAGCGTCGACCTCGGCATGCGCATCACGGAGCAGGAGGCGTGGACGGAGCGCGATGCGGCGCTGCCGCTGCGCGTCCCGGAGCTCGTGCGCGAGGTGGTGGAGCGGGTGGCGTTCGAAGCACGCGAGGACAAGCGGGTGGACAAGCGGAGCGGCGTGTCACAGCGCATGCCGATCACGACGCTCGAGAACGTGGTGTCGAACGCCGAGCAGCGCGCGCTCGTGAAGGACGAGGACGAGATCGTGCCGCGCCTCGCCGACGTGTACGCGGCGCTGCCGGCGATCACGGGAAAGATGGAGCTCGAATACGAGGGCGAGCTCGTGGGCGGCACGGCGATCGCGCACGACCTCATTCGCCGCGCGTGTCACGAAACGCTGCTGGCGCGCGCAGGGGAGGTGGATGCGGACGAGGTCGTGATGTGGTTCGACGGCGGCGGCGCGCTGCAGGTGGCCGACGATGCGTCCACTCGGCTCGTGCGGCAGGGATTCGATCTCGTGCCTGGCCTCGTGGACACGGTGACCGCGCTCGGCCTCGCGCCGCGCGACGACGCGGCGCTGGTGTCGGTGGCGTGCGAGCTGCTGCTCGAGGCGCTGGTGGCGCGACGCAGGATCAGCCGCAGCGAGCAGGGGCGATATGGGCGCGCGGAGCGGGAGCGGCGGCGTCCGGGGCAGGAGTATTTCGGTGGGTAGAGCGAGATCGCCGCTCACGCATCGGATGCTTTCTGCTTGCGCGGACGCCCGCCCTTGGCGCCGTTCTCCCGAGAGGCGCGGGCCTTGGCCTCGCTGCGCACGCGGCCGGCGGCCCGGGCCAGCTCCCGCAGCCAGGTTTTGCTGCTGAACGCGATCTGCAGCAGCTCGATGGTCGAGACATCGGCTTCGGGGTCGTCCCAGAGCAGAAGCACTCCGGATGGCGCAACCCAGACCCTCTCCACTCGATCGCGCGGCATATCGCGAAGCTCCGGGATGCGCGACACCGGCACACCGAAGATGAATCCGTCGAGCAGTTCGACGATCAGGGCGTCGCGCTCTTCGTCATAACTGGCGCGCACGGCGGTGGGGCCCCGGGCACGAGAAGCGCGGCCTCGCTCGAGAGCGGCCTGATATTCCGCCTCGGTGATCGATACGGATTCGAGGTCATCCATGCAGTCGTCTCCACTCCTCGAGCAACAGCGCATGCCGGTCGGTCACTATCTGCACCGCCCGAGCGATGTCATGTCGTGACATCCTGAATGCATCACGAAGCACGACATTGGGCAGCAACTCCACCACAGCCTCCCCTCCGGCCTTGAACACGTGAACGTGCGGCGGGCCATGCTCTCTCGGCGGTAGTCGAAGGACGCCAAGAAAGCCGTCGTGCCTGAATACCGTAGGCAGAGGCTACCTCCTGAAAGCTAACTGATGGGTTATGCGTCCTGCAAGACCCGCCTGACGCGCTTACCCTCCAGCATGCCCACCCTCCATCATCGCCCCGACACGGCCGGTGGCATTTCCCCGCATCAGCGAATCAGAAACGCGCTCGGGGCTCCCCGGGCCGGCGTGTGGCCGGGCCTCCGCGCTCAACGGGCGACCTGGCCGAGGCGGCTGACGCCGCCCGGCGTCAGGCCGCCCGACAGCGCGTCGATCCCGGCCACACGCCCGGCCCCGCCACCATCCCGACACGGCGTCCGATCAGCGACTAGACTTCGCGCCGATGCCGAAACGCCGCCGCACGCACGCCGAGATCGCCGCCGGAATCGTGGAGGGCCTCGACCGGCCCGCCGTACGCCGCCAGATGACGCGGCTCAGACAGTGGTTCCGGAAGCACGGACGCGACCTGCCGTGGCGCCGCACGCGCGACCCGTACCACGTGCTCGTCTCCGAGCTCATGCTGCAGCAGACCCAGGTCTCGCGCGTGCTCGACTACTACGACCGCTGGCTCACCCGCTTCCCCACCCTGCACCACGTAGCCAAGGCCCGACCGAAGCAGGTGCGGGAAGCGTGGGAAGGGCTGGGCTACTACGCCCGCGCCCGCAACCTGCAGGCGCTCGCGCGCACGGTGGCGCCCAACGGCGAGTCCAACCACGCCCTGCCGAGTGACCCCGAAGCGCTTCGCGCGCTCCCGGGCGTGGGCGCGTACACAGCGGGCGCGGTGGCGAGCTTCGCCTACGAGCGGCGCGCTCCGCTCGTGGATACCAACGTGGCCCGCGTGCTGCTTCGCCTTTTCGCGCCCGCGTACACCCCCAAGAGCGGGCTTGGCCAGCGGGTGGCCTGGGCGCTCGCCGACGCGGTCCTTCCTCGCACCGGCAAGACGGCCTGGACACACAACCAGGCCATCATGGAGCTCGGCGCCCTGGTATGCACGGCGCGGGTGGCCCGGTGCGAGGCGTGCCCGCTCAGGCGGGGGTGCGCGACGAGCGGGGCCGCCGAGGCGTGAGCTCGCGAGTCGGGCACGACCGCAGGCACTGGCGCCTGCACTGCCCAACCGGCCAGCTTACCACATGCAATTTCTGATCGACGGACTGGGCGTCACGCTGATGGTCGTGCGCCCCGTCGTGCTCGGACTCGCCGTCCTGACCGGAGTCGCGGCACTGGCCTCGTGGGCGGCGCGCACCCGCCGCCTGCCGCCCTTCTCCCCGCTGGCTCGGCTGACCCGGAAGCACGTGGACCCGCTCTTCGTGCCGGCCGAACGGCGCCTGGTGCGGATGGGCGCGCAGCCGGCACATGCGCCGTGGTGGACGCTCGCCGCGCTGGTCATCGGCGGACTGCTGCTCATCTCGGGGCTCGAGTTCCTGCGCGGCCAGCTCGTCACCGCGGTGCTGGCCTCGCGCGCGGGCGTCCGCGGCATCGTGCAACTGGCCGTGACCTGGACCTTCGCCGTGCTCAAGCTCGCCATCATCGTGCGCGTGATCGCGAGCTGGGTGGGCGGATCGCCGTACAAACCGCTCTGGCGCTGGGCGTTCGTCATCACGGATCCGATCCTGATCCCGCTGCGCCGAGTGCTCCCCACCTTCGGGCCGATCGATCTTTCACCGCTCGTGGCGTACTTCGGGCTCAGCATCCTGCAGTGGATGATCGTCGGGGCGCTGTAGAGAAGACGATCACCAGCTCCGCGAGAGCCGGTCGAGAAGTCCCGCCATCACGACCGCCGTGCCAAGCACCGCGAGGCGCAGGGTGAGCGCGATGCGAAAGCGGCCGAGCAGCGGTTTCATCTTCGTCCAGGACGGTCCGTCGAAATCGGCGGCGAGCGTACGACGCGCCCACCATTCGCCACCGACCGTCGCGCCGGCGATGAGCACCATCGTGAGCAGGGGCGGCTGCCATGAAGCGGTCCATGCGCGGAGCCGCCAGCCCAGCTCCACCAGCGCGAAGGCCACGAGCACGGCGGCGAGAGCAGCACCGAGCAGGCGGAGTCCCATCGGGCCGGCGACGGCACGCCGGAGCGCGGCGGGGAACTCCCGCTGCAGCGTGCGCACGTAGTCGGCTGAAATCGCGCCGTGCATCGCGGCCGATACGGCGTTCGCGCCCGCTGCGCGGGGAGCCGTGCGCAGGATGTCCTCGTTGGCCTCGGAATCGAGCACGATCTCGATGGCGCGTTCGAGGTCCTGCTTCACCCGGAGCGTCAGCCACGGATGCGAGAGACGGGTCTCGCGCAAACGGTGCAGATCCTGCGACAGCAGGGCGCCGACCACGTTCCGGAAATCCGTGATCTCGGCGTTGCGTCCGAATCCGATGAACCGGATCTCTTCACCAGCTACAGGGAGCAGCAGCTCCGCGCAGGGGGTGCGCACGTCGTAGACCCGCTCCACACGTTCCCCCTGCACCATGGGCGTTCTCGCCGTCACGCTCGAAAAGGCGAGCAACTGCGGCAGCGGCAGGGCCGACAGCCGCCCGGCGAGATCGGCATCGTTTCCCTGCAGGTGCAGCGCGACATCGTTGGACACCTCGCAGTGCACGCGCGCCACCAGATGCGTGGATCCGGTGGCCCGGCATGTGTCACATGTCACTCGGCCGGAACCGCTGCAGGGGTTGCAGCGTACCCATCCACCGGAACAGCTGAAGCAGGCACGCGTTCCACGTCCGCCACACGAAGTGCAGCTCACTCCGCCGCTGCCGCCACACGTCCAGCACTGCTCCCAATGGAATCCGTTGCCATTCGCGTGCTGCACGTTCCGGCCGCGCTGTCCGCCACAGGAATGACACGTCTGCCGGCCATTGCTGCAGGAGCCGCAGCGGGCGTTGCCGCGTCCGTCGCACGCCGAGCAGCGATCCTGTCCGGCTCCGCCGCAGCGGCCGCACGTCTGCGACCCTTTGCCTCGACAGGATTCACAGGTGACCGTGGCGCCGAACGCGGGCAGGCCATCGTGGCACGCGCCGGCCTGCAGCCGAGCATCGAGCGGCTGTCCCGCGCTCCAGGCCGTGAGACGGGCCGGCACTCCCGCCCGGAGGGTGTTCACTGCGCTCTGCGCCGCGGAATGGACTGCGTTGGGGGAGGGGCATGCCCGCGCACTGCCGGGCGCCTCGCCCGCGCCGGTGGAGGTGCGCACCTCGAAGCGCACGGACGCCGTGGCCACGGCAACGGCCGCGGCGATGTACATCTCCCCGACCCGTACCTCGAGCGAGTCGAGACTGTACCGCGTGAGCGGTTCGACGAGGTCGTGGAGCTGTCCGAGCATCCCCGCGAAGGGGGCCTGGCGGAGCGGTGCGGCCGTCACCGCAGCCCGCTGTCGAAACCGGATCCGATATTGCCTGCCATGATGGCCATCCTTTCGTTCGGTGGAGCGCCAGCGTACCGTATCATTCGGGCTGTGCTCCGTCAATCAGAGCACGACCTCCACTCCAACCGCTGATCTCCGTGAAACTCCTCCACGTCGTCGGAGCCCGTCCGAACTTCCCCAAGCTCGCTCCCGTGCACCGCGCGGGCGTCGCGGCCGGCGTCACGCAGGTCGTCGTGCACACGGGCCAGCACTACGACGATGCGCTCTCCGACCGGTTCTTCCGTGAGCTCGGCATCCCCGCGCCGGACATCAATCTCGAAGTCGGTTCGGGGTCGCACGCGGCGCAGACCGCGCGCATCATCGAACGCTTCGAGGGCGCGCTGCTCGACACGCGCCCCGACTGGGTGGTGGTGTACGGCGACGTGAACTCCACGATGGCCGCGGCAATCGTGGCATCGAAACTCGGTGTGCGGGTGGCGCACGTGGAGGCCGGCCTCCGGTCCGACGACCGCGACATGCCGGAGGAGATCAACCGTCTCGTCACCGACCGGCTCGCCGACCTGCTGCTCACGCCGTCGCACGACGCCTCGGAGCGGCTGCGCGCCGAGGGAGAACCGGAGCACGAGATCGTGTTCGTGGGAAACGTGATGGTGGACAGTCTCCTGCACACGCTGCCCATGGCCGCGGAAACAGGCTTCGCCCAACGGCAGGGATTCGACGGCTCGCAGGTGGTGGTGACGCTGCACCGGCCGAGCAACGTGGACGACCCAGCGCGCCTGCGCACGCTGGTTGACGCGCTCGAAACGATCGCCGCGGAACGGCCGGTGCTCTTTCCGCTGCACCCGCGCACGGCCGCGCGGCTCGCGGAGTCGGCGCTCACGTTCACGCGCGTGCGCACGATGGACCCGATCGGCTATCCGGAAATGCTCGATGCGGTACGCGGCGCCTGGGCCGTGGTCACCGATTCCGGCGGCCTGCAGGAGGAGACCACGGCGCTCGGCGTGCCGTGCTTCACGCTGCGCGACAACACCGAACGCCCGGTCACGATCACCGAAGGCACCAACGTGCTCGTGCGTGAGCTCGGCGGGCTGGCGCAGCTCGTGCGCGAGAATGCGAAGCGGGGAACAGGCAAGCGGCCCGATGGGTGGGACGGACGGGCCGGTGAACGGGTGATCGCGGCGCTCACGCGCACGTGAACATCCGCGCACTCACCGCCAGAAATCGATGCCGCCCGCCTGCTGCCCCACTTCGATCGTCGCAACGCGCGTGAGCGACGCGAGATCGAACACGTCCACCGTGGACTTCTCGGACCCCACGCCCTCGTTCGACACGAACGCATAGCGGTCGTCGGGCGAGATCACCACGCCGTGCGTCACGCGCCGCGTCGTGGGAATGCGCGCGAGCTCGCGTCCGGTGCGCGTATCGAACACCGATACCGACTGCCCGCGCTTGTTGGTGGCCACGAGCCGGGCGCCGTCGCGCGTGACGGCGAGGTTGTAGACGCCGTCACCCGCGGGGATCCGGCGCGCGAGCGCCCACGACGCGACGTCGATCTCCACCAGCTCGCTCGATTTGTTGCACGCCACCCAGACGCGCGCGCCATCGGCGGACGGCTGCGCCCACGTGGGCGAACACCCCACGTCGCCGGGTTTCGGCGGTTCCATCCCGTGGCCGCCCATGTCGTGCCCCGCATGCGCGCCGGCGTCGGCGAGCGTGCGAAGCGGCGGCGCGCCGGTCATTCCCATCTCCTTCCCGCGCGTGAGGAAGAAGTGGCGCGCCACCTGGAACGTGCGCGTGTCGATCTCGACGAGCTGCTCGTCCATCATGCACGCCGAATAGTGCCGGGTGCCCTGCGGGTTGAGCCGGGAGCCGTGCGGCATGGTGCAGGTGGGAATGCGCGCCACTTCGACCATCTCGCCGGTCTCCACCGCGGAGACGCTCGACGTGACCATGTCGCCGTGCAGGTTGAAGTTCACCACCCACGCATACCAGCCGTCGGGAGACACCTGCACCGTCGCGGGAAAGCTGCCGAGCGTCGCGCGGCCCACGGGCTCGTCGCGTCCGGCGCGGAACTTCCAGAGGTTGCCTCCGGGCAGGCCGTGCGCGGTGGTGACGAAGTAGTGTTCGCCGTCCGGCGCCACGGCCACGCCGTGCGGCCCGTCGGGATCGATCAGCGACATTCCCACGGGCACGGTCTTCTCCACCTCGGCGCCGCCCGGGCCGAAGCGGATGAGCGCGATCTCGTCCACCGATTCGGACACCACGTACACGCGATACTCGCGTGCGGGTGCGGCGGGAACGGGAGCGGCGGCGCCCGATGTGCGCTGCGCGCCGGCCCCCGCACACCCGATCCATGTCACGGCAAGGAGGACGGCACTCCACCTCCCGGCCGTTTTCATCGCGGAACCGGCACGCGTCACGGCACCACGTTCGTTCGCGGCTCGATCCGCACGATCCAGAGGCCGTTGTACATGTCGTTCACGTAGGCGAGTCCGTCGCGCACCACCACACCCCACGTCATCGCCGTGTTGCGGACGCGGCCGTCCATGTCGGCCGTGTTGAGGTGGGCGATCTCGCGCCCCTGCGCGCGCAGGTCGCCGCGCAGCTCGCCCGACACGTCGAAGGCGCGGAAGCCGGCGTTGTACGCGCCCATGTAGAGCGTGTCGCCCGCCACCCACACGTTGTGCACGCCGCCGTACTCCGGTTCATAGAACGCCACCGAACGCGGCTGCTCCAGGTTCGTCACGTCGATCACCTGCAGGCGTCCGTAGGCACGCCCCGCCGCGGCGTCCTTGGCGCCCTTTACGCCGCTCGCCGGGAAGACTTCATCGGCGATGAACACGTAGTTCTTGTGGCGCCACGCGGTGTGCGTGCCGCGAATGAAGCCCGGGCCGCCGTCGGCCTCGACGGTGCGGTACAGCGCGTTGAGGTCGTACTTGAACTGCGAAACGAGCACCGGATTGGCCGGCGTGCCACCCTTGATGCCGTTGCCCACGTCGAGAATGACGAGCCCGTCGTTCCACCACGAGCCGTAGAGCAGGCCGTCCTGGATGTCGATGTCGTGCAGCGTGCGTCCTTCGTCGGGGCGGTTCTCCGTCTTCCACTGCGCCACTTCGCGCGGATTGTACGGATCGTCGATGTTGAGGACGTGCAGCGCGCCCGTGCCGTCGTTGGTGAGGAAGACGTGCTGGCCGTGCTTGGGATCCTTGTAGATGAACGACGAGTGGACGCCGGCCGTGACGCCCTCGGTGAACTCGCTGATCGGCTTCGGGTGCCGCGGATCTTCGAGCGATGCGAACACGACGCCGTTCTTCCGGTCCGCCGCGCCCTCGCGTGTGAAGACGAGGAACTTGCCGTCGGGCGTGGTCATCACGTCGTTCACGCGCCGCGTGTTGGCCACGATCGAGTCGGTCACGAACGGCTTGGCCGGGTCGGTGATGTCGATCGCGTAGAGCACGTCGCCGCCACCGCCGGAGCCGAGGTAGGCCACTTCGCCGCTCGGATGGAGCCAGACTTCTTCGGTGTTGAAGCGCATGCGCGGCAGGCGTCCGACCACCGTGAGCGGGCGCCGCACGTCGCGCGCGGCCAGCGTCACCACGGCCTCGGCGGTGCGATTGCCGAGCGAGGCGGTCACCGTGTAGGGGCCGGCCTCGTAACCCACGAAGGTGCCGTCGGCGTCGATCATCCCCTGCCCGGGGTTGAAGCTCCACACCGGCGTCAGGCCGGTGATCTCGCGTCCGGAGGCGTCCTTCGCCACGGCCTTGAAGCGGACCACGTCGCCCGTGCGCGCGTCGGTCAGGCCGGGGGTCACCTCGAGCGAGGCCACGGCGCCCGGGAGCACCTGCACGTCGAGCGTCTGCCGCACGTCGCCCACGCTCGCGGTGATCGTGGCGCGGCCGGCGGCCACGGCGGTGACCATGCCGGCCTCGTTCACGCGGACGGCAGCGGTGTTGGAGGATTGCCAGGAGACCTTGTCGTCGCGGCGGTCATCGAGCCGGGAGTAGACCTCTCCCGTGAGCCGGATGCGCTGGCCCGGCACGAGCCGCGCCGGCGCGGGGGTGATGGCGATCCGCGCGGCCGGGCCCGGCACCATCTTCACCTCGAAGCGCTCCACCCTGGGCGCCTCGCCGGGAATGATGCCGGCGACCGCGACGGGGAGCGTGCCCGTGGACCCCGCGGTCACGAGGCCGTTCTGGTCGATGCGGCCTTCGAAGAACGCGCCGGCGCCATTCCAGCGGAACTGCACGTCCGGGATCACATTGTTGTCCGCATCGCGCGCCTCGGCGGTGAGCCGGAGCGTGTCGCCCGCGTGCACGACCTTCTGCACCGGCGACACGATGATACGGGCGATACGCGACGGGGCCTGCGGGGCCTGTTGCGGGCGCGGCGCGTCCTGTGCGCCGACGGCCAGCGGAACGAGGGTGGCCAGGACTGCGGCTCTCAGGGACATGGGACGGGGTGTGGAGGTGGGAACGCTTCCGGCGCCAAGCCCGGCCCGGTCGCTCGTGGGCGGGGCGTCGGGGTTCTCGCGTCGGTGGGGCGGGAACGGCCGGGCGGGTGGGGGCCGGTCCGGGGCGGTCTCCCGCATCAGGGGAAGGTAGCATGCGACGGGCGGGTGGCGCGAGGCGTGCATGGCCGATCCGGTCACCGCCGCGACAAAGCCGCGCCGGAGAGGGACGGCGTGTCTATCCCGGATCTTTCGGCGCCTGCGAGCGCAGGTTGCCAGATATGGCTATATCGGCCATATTTATACATATGAAGACAACCCTCAACATCGACGATCACCTCTTGGCCGAGGCCCAGCGGCTGACACGGATCGAGGAGAAGACCGCCTTGGTCCACGCCGGCCTCGAAGCTCTCATCGCTCGTGCGAGCGCCCGCCGGCTGGCGGCGCTTGGCGGGTCCGAGCCGACGCTCGAACCGGTATCCCGCCGGCGTTCCGTCTCTCGTCGTACTCCGTGATCCTTGTCGATACGTCGGTCTGGATCGACCATCTGCGCCGCGGCAACGCCCGCCTCGTGGAGCTCCTCGAAGCGGAGACGGTGGCGTGCCATCTCTTCGTGATCGGAGAGTTGGCCTGCGGGTCGATGCGAAATCGCGACGAAGTGCTGGCATTGCTTGGCAAGCTCCCCACCGCCAGCATCGCCGCTCACGGCGAGGTCATGATCATGCTCGAAGTACGCAGACTGATGGGGCGCGGTCTGGGGTATATCGATCTGCACCTGCTGACGGCCGCCTCGCTGGACCGACTCCGGCTCTGGACTCTCGACAAGCGGCTGGCATCGGTGGCTGAAGAACTCGGGATCGCTTTCTGAGCTCAGAATGCATACGCGCGCGCCCTACGCCCCCACGAGCTCCGGACGCCTCCGCAGCGTAACCACGGCATAGGCGAGCGTGACCCCGGCGCCGGCGGCAACCGCCCACTGCACCCCCGCCAATCGGGCCATCGCACCCGCGGCGAGCGCACCGACGCTCTGGGACAGGCCGATGATGATGAGGCCGTACAGGGCCATCAGGCGACCACGGTATTCATCGGCCACCAGCGTCTGCAGCACGCCGTTCGCCAGCGAGTTGAACGTGATGAGCGCCGCGCCGGCGAACGACAGCAGCACGAGCGCGACCCACGGCGTGCGGTTGAGGGCGAGCAGGAGGAGCAGCAGCGGATACATGACCACCGCGGCCGCGAGCAGGCGGCCTCGGCGCGCCTGGGAGAGCGGTCCGGCGAGTGCGAGGGCGCCCACGACGCCGCCCACGCCGAGCGCGGAGAGGAGCGAGCCGTAGCCCCCGGCGCCGAGTCGCAGGTGGTCGCGCGCGAACACCGACATGAGCGGGATGATCGGTCCGCCGAACACGGCTCCCACGGCCACCATGCCGAGGAGGTCGCGCACGAGCCCCGGGCGCAGCAGGTAGCGCAGGCCGTCCGCCACGCGCCGGTTGCTCGACCGCACGGTGTCGCGCAGCAGCGCGAGGCTCCATTCGAAGGTGTCGCGCGGGTCGGCCGGAGCGCGGGACGCGGCCACGCGGTGGAGTCCCCAGAGCACGAAGCCGTAGCTGAATGCATTGAGGCCGAAGCACCAGGCGAGGCCGAGCCGGGCAATCACCACGCCGCCGATCGCGGGCCCCACCACGCGCGCCAGGTTGAAGCCGCTCGAGTTGAGGGCGATGGCGGGCTGGAGGTCGTCGCGTCCCACGAGTTCGAACACGAGCGCCTGCCGGGCGGGGATCTCCACCGTGGCGCAGGCCCCGTGCACCGCGGCGAGTAGCATGAGGAGCGGCACCGTGATGAGGCCGCTCCAGGTGAGCAGCCAGAGCGCGGTGGCTTCGAGCAGGAAGATGCGCTGCGCCCAGCGCACGATCAGGAGCCGGTTGCCACGGTCGGCCATGGCGCCGGCGTGGAACGAGAACAGGAGCATGGGGAGCGCGTTCATGCTGGCCACGAGCCCCACCACGAGCGCGCTGTCGGAGAGCTGCAGGGCGAGCCACCCCTGGGCCATGGACTGCATCCAGGTGCCCACCAGCGACGCCGTCTGGCCGGTCCAGAAGATACGATACTCCCGGTGGCGGCCGAGGACGGCGAAGGGATTCCGGGATCGGGCGGCGTCGGACATGCGTATTATCAAGAGTAGTCGATTGCTCCACTCTTCCGGGGTCCGTCGTGCGTCTCCACAGCTATACGAAGTTCAATCCCGCGCTCGCCGACGCGGTCGACCTCCAGGCGCTGCTCGACCAGTTGAGCGACTTCCTGCTCCAGTCCGGGTTCGCCGGCGACGACGGACAGCGGGCCTGGCGGGGAGAGCCGGGCGACGAGGGCGACCGTTCCATGGACGGGCTCCGCGAAGCGATCCTGCGGGCGCTGATCGACGGGGGGCAGCTCACGCCGGAGATGCTCGAGGCGCTCCGCGGCGACGGGGACGAGGTGAGCGAGGGGAAGCTCGCCGAGCTGCTCGACGGGCTCGTGCAGCGGCTGATCGCCGACGGCTTTCTCACGGTGGACCAGGGCGGGTCGGTGCCGGCCGGCCACCAGCCGGTCACCGGGAAGGGGTCGATCGGACAGGCCGCGGCGCGGGACGTACAGTTCCGGCTCACCGACCGGGGGATGGACTTCCTGGGCCACCGCACGCTCCGCCACCTGCTCGGCGCGCTCGGCAAGAGCAGCATCGGGGCGCACGATACGCCGCACCTGAGCACCGGCGTGGAGGCGGAGGCGTGGAGCAAGCCGTACGAGTTCGGCGACGTGCTCAACCTCGACGTGCCGGGGACGCTCACGAACGCGCTGGCCCGGACCGGGTCGCTCGAGGTCCCGATGGATCTCGACTACGGCGACCTGATGGTGCGGCAGTCGGAGTACCGGTCGAGCTGCGCCACGGTGCTCATGCTCGATACGTCGCACAGCATGATCCTGTACGGCGAGGACCGGTTCACGCCGGCGAAGAAGGTGGCGCTCGCGCTCACGCACCTCATCCGCACGCAGTTCGCAGGGGACTCGATCCGGGTGGTGCTCTTCCACGACTCGGCGGAGGAGATCCCGCTGGCCCGGCTGGCGAGCGCGCAGGTGGGGCCGTACCACACGAACACGGCGGAGGGGTTGCGCCTGGCCCGGCGGCTCCTGCTGGCGCAGAAGAAGGACATGCGGCAGATCATCATGATCACGGACGGCAAGCCGAGCGCGCTGACGATGCCGGACGGCCGGGTCTACAAGAACAGCATGGGGCTGGATGGTTATGTGCTGGCCGAGACGCTGCGGGAGGTGGCGGCGTGCCGGAAGAGCGGGATTACCATCAATACGTTCATGCTGGCGCGGGATCGGGCATTGGTGGAGTTCGTGCGGAGGGTGAGCGAGATCTCCCGAGGGAAGGCGTATTTCACGAATACGATGACGCTTGGGGAGTTCGTGCTGATGGATTTTTTGAGGAGGAAGAGGGGGAGGGTTGGGTGAGGGATCAGGCCGTGCGTGACACACTCTTCTTCCCGAGCAGCAACGCTTCGTAACGATCAGCCATTGCTTCGATCGTAAACTCACCGAGCGCACGCTGCCGCGCAGCCCTGCCGAGTTCCACGCGAAGCGCAGAATCGTTCAGCAGCTTCCCCAGCTCGACGGCGAGATCCTCCACATTGCCCGGGGGGACGAGCAGCCCATCGACGCCGTGCGTAATCGCCTCAGGGATCCCTGAAGTCCGGGAGGCGACACACGCGTTCCCCGCGATCATGGCTTCGAGCAGCGCAAGCGGTAGCCCTTCCCACAGCGACGGCATGACGAAGATGTCGGCAGCCGCCTGAAGATCGGGCACGTCTTCCCGCTGTCCCAGGATGTGCAGTCGATTCGCGAAACCATGTTCGGCGGCATACGCCATCAGCGGCTCGCGCTCCGGCCCCCCTCTGCCACCAGCGATGATCAATCGCCATGGTCTGGCTGCTCCGACAGCGGTCAGCTGCTGCAGCGCCGCCAGCAGCACACGATGTCCTTTCCGGGGATCGAGATTGCCGACTGCGAGCAGCACGACCTCGTCATCACGCAGACCGAGTTCGCGGCGGATCCCCGCGGCATCACCCTCCACTACCGGGACGCCGTTGCGGATCAGAGCCAGCGTCTCCTGACCGATGCCGAGATCTTCCAGGAGCTGAACACGCGTCGCTTCGGACACGGCGACAACCGCACGGCTTCGACGAAACGCCCAACGAAGCGCGGCACGGCGGCGCCACGCCTTGGTCATGGTCTGGCTGCCGTGCATCGTCGCGACGTGCGGTACGCCCAGGCGATGGGCCGCCGCCGCACCATACACGGTCATCGTGAACTCGTGACTGTGCACGGCCTGGACACCGCGTTTCGACAGAATCTCGCCGAGACGTCTTGGCCCGCTCGGATCGACGGCTCGCCTCAGCCCGAAGGATTCGACGGCGAATCCCTGTTCGCGAAATCGGTCGCCTAGCCAGCCCACGCCATCGATCGGTCCCACCGGCACGACCTCGTGTCCTCGACGGCGGAGCTCGATCGCAAGCCGCAGCACGACCAGTTCGGCGCCGCCGGGGCCATCGGATTCGAGCATCTGTGCGATGATCATTCGAGTTCTCTCCGTACCACGGGCTTCAGACGCAGGAGCAGGTCATCACCGACCCGCGCTACGCCGCGAGCATCCCGGTTGCTGGTAGTCAGGTATATGCTCCCCGACGTATCGACGACCACCGTCCGGAGACGGCCGAATTCCCCATTGAGCAACGTTTCCATTGCTGTCGCACGATGGTGCTCACCGGATCGCTCCAAGACGATCCTATCGAGTCGCCCGCGCAATCCGGCCACGAGTACGCCGCCCGCCCAATCCGCGATCGGCCCCCGGTATGCGCTGACGCCACCCGGTGCGATGGGCTCGCGCCACGTCCATACCGGTACGCGAGATCCTCCCGCAGATTCCCATCCGATGGCGTCGGGCCATCCGTAGTTCGCCCCGGCTTCGAGCACGTTCAGCTCGTCGTGTCCTCCACGCCCGTTCTCCTGGGCCATTCCCGACGGTCCGTGTTCCACTCCGAGCATCGTCCCGTCGGCAAGCCAGGTGAAGGCCTGCGTGTTGCGCAGGCCGCGCGCCCAAGTCGGATTGCCGGGGGTCGGATTATCATCGGGCACGCGACCATCCGCATGGTAACGCAGCAGGCGACCGATATGAGAATCGACATGCGATGCGCGAGTCGGCAAAAGGGCATCGCCGACTGATACGTAGAGAGAGCCATCCGGCCCGAAGGCGATTCCCCCACCGGCATGATAGAACGCGACTGCAAGGTCGTCGACGATCACGCGCGGATCACTGCCACGCCCTTCGCGCTCCGTGAACCGGACTACCTGATTCCTGTACCGAAGCGCGGCCTCCGGATTTCCCAACCCACCGATGCGACGCAGGATGCGGTGGAAGAGCGTGCGCTCACGATCACCGACGCTCCGCCATGTCGTGGCCACCACATAGATGTGACCGGTCGACGCGAAATCCGGAGCGAGGGCGATACCCATCAACCCGGTCTCGGGACCGATTCCGATCTCCTCGGCGTACACGTCGAGCGTCGCCCATGGTTCCGGTCGAAGCCTCCCGTTCTGTACGACCCGGATGCGGCCCGGGCGTTCGGCCACGAAGATCCGGCCATCGGGCGCCAGAGCAACGCCCCATGGCACGACCAGATCCCGCGCAAGTGTGTCGATGGTGAGTATCGTGGATGTCGCCGGCGTCGGCAACGTTGTGTCAGGAGCCGCGATGCCGTGAACGGCCGGAGGTGATGACGGCTCGCATGCCTCCATGAACAGCAGCATGAATGCAGCGGTCCATGTCACCTTGCCGATCACACGTCCGGGGTTCCGCTGCCAACGGACGGTGATCGACTGTCGTGTCCGATCAGGATTGATCGGGAAAGACACGACGCGCCCACTGCTCGAGAATATTCAGCACGCGCTCCTGGTCGCCGAGTTCCGTGAAGGTATGGGCGGCATGCGGAACGAACTCGACCTGCAGATACGAACCGAAATCCAGACCCGGGAAGGATCGCCGGTATTGTTCGGCATGGTTGATATGATCCGGCATGCCTTCCGAAAAGACATTGAGCAGATGCACCCGGCGATTCACCAGCTCCTGGAGTCGTGCCCGCGTCTCTTCGCGCGGAGGGAAGATACGCCGATATTCCGGCGCCACATATTCCGCCGGTTCGTCGACCGCGGTCCCCACTCCCTGCGCGACCTTCCGGCTTTTCCGCCACCGATCCATTCGGACCGTCACGTAGTGCTTCCACGCGCCGAGACTCACAAGTCTGGGGCCATAATGGCGAATGTAGTATCCGCGTGTCCGATAGGCGAACGGATCGAGTTGGACCAGACCAATTACACGTTCATCCACGGCCGACACCTTGAATCCCATGTCGGCGCCGGAACAGAGTCCCAGCAGCACGAACCGACTCCCCCCGCCCTTGCGCGCCTGCAGCAGATCCATGGCCTCCCGGGTTTCGACGACCGCACTCTCCGACGCGCTCAGGGTATCGCGCCTCGGTTCGCTATCGCCGATACCGGAGAAATCGAACCGGAACGCAGTGTGTCCGAGTGCGGCGAGACGACGCGCCATGCGCACATACAGCCGTGATGCTCCGACGTGATGCAAAATTCCGGAGTTGAGCAGTATTACTGCGGGCTTGGCCGTGACTGGCGACGAAGGCTCGGTCACGACCCCTACGAGTCCCCGATTCGCACCGAACTTCAATACCTTCTCTCTCATGTGGCCCGGATGCCCTCAGGCAGGATGAAGCCGAGCATTCCCTGAATGATGCCCTGGGGGATGAGGGCCGATCCGAACGCGTCGGACTCCGCCCAGTTGCCGTTGCTCGGAAATACCTCGATACGCACAGGGTGACCGCGTTCCCGCAGCCGTCCGGCCAGATCCACAGCATCTTCACGCTCCGATGAGAGCGCGATATCGATCCGTGCACGAGTTCCCTGCCACGTGAGCAGATCGATCGGTTCGATGGCTGCGCGCAGGCCGCGGGTAAGCGGGAAACCGTGGACACCGGCCGTCTCTCGCCCTCCGTTGCCGTCGCGCACCTCCTGCTCCGCCCGGTCTACCGCCAACATGTCCTGAACATACTGCGTTCCGTCGATGATCGGATCCCAGAGCACGAGGCGGTCCACATCGCTCCGGTCGCTGCACCCGAGCGCGGCAAGCGTGCCCCCGAAGCGCAGCCCTACCAGTACCACACGCTCGACCTGCGCCGTCTCCTTCAGCTCGTCGATGGCGACATCGATATCGGCAAGCCACCGCTCGATCGTGGCCTCGGTCCCTTCTCCCGCCGAATCGCCGGTGCCGAAATAGTCGAATCGCAGGACATGCGCTCCACCTTTCACGAGCAGCGTGGTCAGCTGCCGGAAGGCGCGGTGTGCGCGCATGTACTCGGCCCCCATGGGATAGCACAGCAGCACGGCCGTCCCGGCCCCCTCTGCGGCCCGCGGTGGGTGATAGACCCCGTACAGGGGAGATTTGGACGTACCGAAGAAAAACGGATTCATCAACCGGCCCTGCCGCTCAGTGCGGCCTTTTCGGCGCATTCGGCGGCGATCTGTTCCAGAGTATGCAGCGTCATGACGGAAGGGTTGAGCCGTACGCCCGTCTGCTTCGCGATCCGCGACACGGCGCGCATGGCCAGGAGGGAATGCCCGCCCACATCCAGGAAGTTGTCGTAGACGCTCAGCTTCGCGACCCCGAGCAGTTCCATCCAGATACGGGCAATGCCATACTCCATCTCCGTGCGCGGTCCCACGAAATCGTCCTGCGCCGCGAACGGATCGGGCAGCGCGGCGCGGTCGACCTTGCCGTCGCCTCCCAACGGGAGTTCGTCCAGCTCGACGAGATGCTGCGGCACGAGATCGTCCGGTACCTTGCCGCGCAGATAGCGACGGATCTCCGAAACCGTGGCCTGTTCACCCAATTCGAAGACCACGAAGGCCGTCACGCGCAAGGTTCCGGCACGCTCGTGACGCGCGGTCACGACGACGGTGTGCACCGCTTCGTGCGTGGCGAGCACGGCCTCGACTTCACTCACGTCCACCGGCGGCGGTTCGTTCACCACCGGTCGCGAAGGACCGACGACGGTTTCTTCAGGTGTCCGCAATGCCTCGAGATAGGCTCCGAGATCCTGGGGCGAAACCACGACCTGCCCCGACACGCCGGCGGCGAGCAGCCGCCGGAACGCATCGAGTCCTTCGTCGGGGGTGATCGCAGCACGCATCTGCAGCGGAACCGCCGGAGCGACATCGTGTTCATGGCCCACGCGCACACGATCGCGGACCTTCATCATCGTGAAATCGGCGATGTCCACGAGCACACGGCCGTCGGCCGCCATGACGGTCACGTCGTACACCGCCGTCTCGCTTCCCTCTTCCGCGTTCTGCAGGCGGATATGACTGACACAGGCGCCTTCGAGCGGCGCCCACAGCCGCACCCGTCCATAGGATACGGGGATGTAGAAGTCGCGGGTACCGTCGAACCCGGGAATGAGCTCCTGCGCGCACGCCGTTGCCACGTCCAGCAGCGCCGGATGGAGCGGATACGTTGCCAGTTCATCGACGAAGTCCGCCGGCAGCTTGAGCGTGGCGAGGGCTTCCCCCTCGCCGTAGTCGAGCGTACGGATGTTGCTCCACCGTGCGCCGAGTATGAGATGCTCCCGCGCTTCGGTGCCGGAGAAGGCGATGTGGCGCGCCGAGCACCGTGCCCGGATCGCAGTCGGATCGCCCGGAGCGGGCCGTTCGCCGGTGAGCGGCGCCGCAAGCGCCCTGGCGTGCTCCTCCCATGCGGTCGCCCCGGGCGCGCGCCCTTCGATGACGACGTCCGACTCCGTCCGTCCGTCGATGGTGATCCGCAGCTCACGCGTCCCGCCGTCGGGTATCATGAACGGCGCGATGAAGAACACGTCGCGCAACTCGAGACGGGGATCGACATCGGGCGCTGCACGTTCCATGACAGCGGCGCGAACGAGATCGAGATAACCCGTTCCCGGTATGAGCGCATCACCACCGCGAATGCGATGTCCGTCCAACAGCCAGTGCCCCGACGGCGTGAGGAGTGAGCGATACTCGGCTTCCGCCTCGTCTGCACGAACGCAGCGGTCGAGCAGGGGATAGGTCGTGGGCCGACCTTCGCCGCTCGAGATCGCTCCTCCGGTGAGTGCCGCGGCGAGTCCTACGCCCTGCCATGCGCTCCAGTCGATGGACAGCGTGGGCACGCCCCGCGCCGACTGCCGTTCGGCCCACGCGTCGAGGAAGGCACTCGCCGACGTGTAGTCCACCTGACCCGCGACACCGGCCACGGCTCCGCGTGAGGAAAAGAGCACGACGCCTTCGACCGGCTCGTCCGCCAATGCCGCTTCGAGCGCGAGCGTACCGGCAACCTTCGGCGCGAACACGCGTGCCGCCGATGCCGGCTCCTTGAGCGGAATGAGGGCATCTTCCACGACGCCGGCGGCATGGACGAGGTGCGTGATACCGCCGAAGCGCGCGCGCGCCTCGGCGACCGCCCGCGTCACCTGGCCGGCATCGCTGACGTCCGCGGTCACCACGAGCACTTCCGCGCCCGCGGTCTCGAGCGCCTGGATACCTCGGATACGCTCGGCCATCGGCCCATCGGCAGCCGACGCCTGCGGCCATGTCGCCCGATCCGGCAGGCCGCTGCGCCCCATCAGCACCAATCGCACTCGCGCCGCACGCGCCATTTCTCCGGCCACGAGCAGGCCGAGACCACCAAGGCCGCCTGTCACCAGACACACCGCCCCATCGCGCGCCCATGCCCGCGTGCCGGAAGCCGGCGGCAGTGGCATGGCGCTGAACGACTGCGCCAACCGCGTGCCTCCGCGCAAAGCCACGACGCGCGCGGCATCATCACCATCGAGCTCGGCGAGCAGACGATCGACGAGTCGCGCCGACGACCCGGCTTCGAGCGGCACGTCCACGCTCCGCGCGGTCACGTTCGGCAGCTCCCGTTCAGCCACGCGCACCGGACCGAGCACCAGGGCGCGGCGCGGTTCGAGCACCGTCTCCGCGCCGGTGTGCTGCATGCCGGCTGTCAGCACATCGAGCCGGACCGGCTCCTCGATCCCTTCGGCCGCGATCCCCTGCAGGAGGCCGAGCAGGCTGTAGAAGGCCCGTCCTTCCACTGCCGCCATAGAGGCGGGCGGTGCATCGAGGTTCCAGGTGTGCACGATCCGGGAAGGGACACCGCCCGACGCGGACAGCGCGCTCAGCACCTGTCGTACATGCTCCGGATTCGACGGGTCGACCCGGAACGTTCGAGCATCCAAAGCGGCATAGTCATCACCCGGCAGCACGGAGACGACGGCATCGGGCGATCCTCCGCGCGCGATGAGCGCTTCGACCAGCCTGTGCCCCGTCCCCTGCTCGTCATGGAACACGAGCCAGCGCGCAGCATGCGGCGCCTCGGTTGCCTGGAGCGGCGTTCGTATCCAGTTCGGTGCATGGAACCAGCTTCCCACGTCCGTCCGTTTGGCGAGCGTCGGGGCTGCGGCAACCGGTTTGCCCGGCGCGATGTAGTACGGCTGGTGTTCGAACGGATAGGTTGGCAGCGGCACGCGGCGGCGACGTTCGTCACGCCAAGGCGACGTGGTGTCGAACGACACGCCGGCGACCCAGGCCCGTGCCAGCATGCCGAGGGCATGCGCGACATCGGAGACCGGCTCGTCGGGATGGCGCATGGACGTGAGCACCGGCTGTTCCCGCCGCCGAGCGCCGTGCAGGGACGCGAGCGTCGCGAGCGTACGGCCCGGCCCGACTTCCACGAGCACACGCCCCTCGTCTTCGAGCAGGATGCCCACACCATCCGCGAAGCGGACCGTGTTCCTGAGATGCCGTACCCAGTATTCAGGGGATGTGGCCTCCGCCGCCGTGATCCACGTGCCCGTCACGTTCGACACGAACGGACGCTGCGGCGGGGACAGTGTGATCCCGCGGAAGAACGCACCGAACTCCGCCAGGATCGGCTCCAGCATGGACGAGTGCGCAGCGATGTTGATGCGCACGCGCCGACTGTCGATCTCATCGGCCTCGAGTGCGGCCTCGAGCCGCTCCAATGCTTCGACGGGGCCGGAGGCTACGCACAACTCCGGCGCATTCACCGCCGCAATCGACAGCTCCGGTGGCAGCCGGCCGGCCAGCTCATCGGCGGACAGGGAAACGCTCAGCATACCGCCGGGGGCAACCGTTTCGAACAGCTGTCCGCGGAGTGTCACGAGGGCGAGTGCGTCGGCAAGCGAGAAAACACCCGCAAGGTGCGCCGCCGTGTATTCGCCCATGCTGTGGCCGATCATGGCCTTGGGCTCGAGCCCCCGGGCCAGACACAGCCTGGCCATGGCGTACTGGGTGATGAAGAGGCACGGCAGGGAACGCGACGGCCGCTCCATTTCCGCGGCCCGCTGTTCCCGATCGGCGACGGCGGGGTACAGCAGGGCCGCGAGGTCCCAGTCGAGACGCGGCTGCAGCAGCGCGATGCATTCATCCACGGCCTCCCGATACACCGGTTCGCCGTTGTAGAGATCCTCTCCCATGCCCGGGTGCTGCGCACCGCCACCGGCGAACATGAACGCGACCGATCGCTGCCGCTCCGACGCCGTGCCCGACGAGACCCGCTTGGCATCGTTCTCCCGGAGCAGCCCGGCGGCCTCCCGAGCCGACGACGCGACGACCGCCCGACGGTGCGTGAACGGCTGACGCCCGTTCGCGAGCGTGAATGCCACGTCCGCGGCCGGCACATCGGCCTCATCGAGAAAGGCCGCCAGGTTCGCGGCCTGCGTATCGAGCGCCGTGGGGGTCTTCGCGGAAAGCACGTAGAGCTGCCAGTCGCGGGAGGCATCCGACGACGGCACCACGGGCGCTTCCTCGATCACCACATGGGCGTTCGTGCCGCCGGCTCCCAGCGCACTCACGCCGGCGCGGCGCGGTCGGCCATCGGTCGTCCACGGACGCAGTGCGGCATTCACGAAGAACGGACTCGTGTCGAATTCGACGGCGGGGTTGGGCGCCGTATAATGCAGCGACGCCGGAATCTCGCCGTGCCGGATCGCCTGCACCGTCTTGATCAGCCCGGCGACGCCAGCCGCGGTATCGAGATGCCCGATATTCGACTTGACCGTGCCGATGGCACAATACCGGGACTCCACCGCTCCCGCCAAACGGTAGGCCTGCGTAAGCGCGGCGATTTCGATCGGATCCCCGACCGGAGTGGCCGTTCCGTGGCACTCCACGTACTGCACGTCTTCGGGAGACACTCCGGCAAGGCTCAACGCTTCCGCCACGACCGCGGCCTGCCCGTCCACGCTTGGCGCGAGATACCCGACCTTCGTCGACCCGTCGTTGTTGATGGCCGACCCCTTGATCACCGCGTGAATCGTATCGCCATCACGGATCGCATCCGCGAGCCGCCGCAGGACCACCACGCCAGCGCCGCTGCCGAACGTGGTGCCTTCCGCCTTCTCGTCGAAACTCCGACAGTGTCCGTCCGGGGAGAGGATCTCACCCTCCTCGTACTGGTATCCCGTGAGGTGCGGCTGCTTGATCGTGCTGCCGCCCGCCAGCGCGAGGTCGCACTCATGGTTGAGCAGCGACTGCACGGCTGCATGAACCGCGACGAGCGACGTGGAGCAGGCCGTCTGAACGTTCACGCTCGGCCCGCGCAGGTTCATCAGATACGAAACACGTGTGGCCAGAAAATCCTTGTCGTTGCCGGTGTGCCGGAGCAGAAAGAACCCCGTGTTCGCGACCAGCTCGGGGTTCGTGAGCAGGTTGAACATGAGATACGTGCTGGCCCCACACCCCGCATATACCCCGATGGAACCCGCGAAGCGGGCCGGATCGTGACCGGCATGTTCGCAGGCCGTCCAGGCCAGTTCGAGAAAGTGCCGCTGCTGCGGATCCATGATACCGGCTTCCCGCGGCGCGAAACCGAAGAACCCGGCATCGAAGCCATCCATGTCCGGCATCGGATAGCAGGCCCGCACGTACTGCGGGTCGGCGAGCTGTTCCTCCGATACTCCCGCGGCCCGAAGCTGCTCGTCCGTCAGCCAGGTCACGCTCTCCGTGCCAGCGCGGAGATTGGCCCAGAACTCGTGGATATCGCGCGCGCCGGGGAATCGTCCGGCCATGCCGACGATGGCGATATCCGTTTCGGCAGATCCAGCCGGCAGTTCCATCTGCTGACTCATGTTCGTATCGGTCCTCAGGAAATCCCCCGCCGCGCTCGGCGGTTCTGCAGCGCTTCGCGCCGGGCTTCCGCCCGCGCCTGTGCCTGCTCGCCTCCGGAAACCCCGACAGGGGCTCCTCCTCCGAGGTGTTCGGCCAGCGTCCGGATCGTGGGGAAACGGAAAAGATCGGTAATCGACACGGGATGGGCAATCGCCTCCCGGAGGCGTACGTGGGCCTTGATGATGAGGAGCGAATGCCCGCCGATGTCGAAAAAGTTGTCGTTGACCCCGACTTGTGCCACCTGCAGCACGTCGCGCCAGATGGCGGCGATCTGCGCTTCGAGCCCGCTTGCCGGCTCCGTGAACGCGGCCGAGGGGGCGGCGATCGCCGCATTCGGTGCGGGCAGCGCGTTGCGGTCGACCTTGAGATTGGGCGTCCTCGGCAGCCGATCCAGGGTGACGACGTGCGAAGGGATCATGTACTCCGGAAGACGTTCGGCCAGCGCCTGCCTGAGCGTGGTGCCGTCCACCCCGCCGGCACGCGCGGGCACCACGTATGCCACGAGGCGGTGGTCGTCGGCGGAGAAGATCCGCACCACCACCACGGCCTCCCGCACCTCCTCGCGCGTTTCGAGCAGGGCCTCGATCTCGCCGAGCTCGATGCGGTGTCCGCGAACCTTCACCTGATGGTCGATACGGCCCAGAAACTCGAGACGGCCGTCGGCCCGCCAGCGTACGAGATCGCCCGTACGGTACACCCGCCCGTCTTCGGTGAACGGATCGGTGAGAAAGCGCTCCGCCGTGAGCTCCGGGCGGGCATGGTAGCCTCGCACGACACCAGCGCCACCGATGAGCAGCTCACCGGGCACCCCGATGGGGACGGGCTCCAGGCTGCGGTCCACCACGTAGCAGCGGGTATTGGCGATCGGCGTGCCGAGAGGGACGGGCCCGTCCGTACCGTCCAGTGTGTGTGTGGCCGACCAGATCGTGGTTTCCGTGGGTCCGTACATGTTGATCACGCGCCCGCGCACGAGCGTACGCAGGTCGCTCGCCAACGCGCTCGGGAAGGCCTCCCCGCCCACCATCAGGCAGCGCAGTCCGGCCACCGCCGGGCGTGCCTCCGGCTCCTGAAGCAGCATGCCCGCCATGGACGGGGTGCACTGGAAGTGCGTGACCTGCCAGCGATCGAGCTGCGCCGCGATCCCGAAATCGGCCGACGCCGTGGCCGAACTCTCGTCGGACCGCCGCCGGAGCTCCGCCAGCAGTTCGAGCCCGGCGAAGGTCTCCGCTTCGGGTACACCGAAATCGATGAGACAGGCGATTTCGTCCACATCCATGCCCTTGAGCTGTTCGACCATCTCGAAACAGCTCTCCGGCGTTCCCATGAGCGCACTCGTATCGAAATACCGATGGAAGGCGTGGTCGAGCAGGGCTTCCATGTCCTGGGGCGTGAACTCGGCAGAGCGGATGTCCTGTCCCCGTCCTTCGGCGAGCCCCTTGATCAGATCGACCGATGTGCGCAGGTATTCCCGGAACGGATGCCACACCGTCTTCTTCACGTGCTCCATGTCCTCGTGCAGATAGGTATGGAGCATGAGCGATACGTGCCCGGGGCCATCGTGTCCCGCGTGCTTTCGCGCCGACCGGTAGATCGCGATCTTCTCTCGCAACGTCTCAGGCGTCTGCCCCAGGAGGTGCGTGAGCACGTTGGCACCGATCCGCCCCGCCGTTTCATAGGTCTGCGGTGTGCCCGCAGCCGTCACCCATACCGGAAGTTCCGGCTGGATGGGGCGCGGCAGAATGGAGATCGCCGCATCCTTGCCCGACCCGCCGGGCATGGTCACCGTCTCTCCGCGCCACAGCCGGCGCACGATATCCATGTACTCGACGAGCACCTCGCGCCGGTTCGCATAGTTCTGCGGTGCGAACACGAAATCCCGGTCGTGCCACCCCGACGCAAAGGCGAGGCCCACACGTCCGCCGGAGAGGTTGTCCACGACGGACCAGTCCTCGGCCACGCGCACCGGGCTGTGGAGCGGGAGCACGACGCTGCCGGTCCGGATCTTCACGTTCCGGGTGCTGGCCGCGATGGCGGCGCTCACCACGGCGGGGCTCGGATAGAGCCCGCCGAACGCGTGGAAGTGCCGTTCGGGTGTCCAGACCGCCTCGAAACCGTGCGTGTCGGCGAACTTCGCGCCTTCCATGAGCAGGCGGTACTTCGCGTGAGGGTTCGCCTGTGCGTCACTCGCGAAATAGAACAGGCTGAATCCCAGCTTGCGGTCGGAACGCTTGACGGACTGCTGCTGCCACACGCGTTCGGGGTCGCCCTGCACGATCACATGGAATCCCCGCGTGAGCGTCCACAGCAGCTCGAGCACCGAGATGTCGAACGAAATGCTCGTCACGGCGAGCCAGACGCCGGGCGTTTCCGTGCCGATGCGGCTGTCCATGCCCGCGAAGAAGTTCACGACATTCCGATGTTCGATCATCACCCCCTTGGGGCGTCCCGTCGAACCGGACGTGTAGATCTGATAGGCGAGATGCGCGGGCCCGGCGAGAGGAGCCGGATCGAGATCGGAGAGATGCGCAAACGCCGCCTGATCCGCGTCTGCGCGCACTACCCGCGCCTGGTGCTGCGGCAGTCGGCCCGTGAGCCGGGCCTGGGTGAGGAGAACCGGTGCGCCGCTGTCGGCGAGCATGAGCTCGACCCGGTCGGCAGGATATGACGGATCGAGCGGCAGGTAGGCGCCGCCGGCCTTCATGGCCGCGAGCATGCCTACGAGCATCTCGAGCGAGCGCTCCATGTAGATGCCCACGAGCGTATCGGACCCCACGCCGAGCGCGCGCAGATGGTGCGCCAGGCGATTCGCCCGCGCGTTGAGCTCGCGGTAGCTCAGTGTCTCGGTCTCGAACGTGGCCGCCGGCGCATCGGGAGTCCGACGCACCTGCGCCTCGAACTGCGAGACGATCGTGTCCGTCGCGGGGAGCGCCTCGACGGTGTCGTTCCACGTGTGCAGCACCTGCTCCCGCTCGGCCGTTGGGAGGAGAGCGAGGTACCCCACCGGACGATCAGGGGCATCCGCGACCGCCTCCAGCAGCCGCACGTAGTGGCCGGCCATCCGTTCGATGGTGCGCGCGTCGAAGAGATCCGTGTTGTACTCGAGATGCCCGGTATACCCGCCATCGGCCGCCACGAGGGACAGCGTGACGTCGAACTTCGCCGCTCCAGCGTCCACATCGACCTGCTCCAAGGTGAGCCCGGAAAGGACGAGCGGGTGCACGGGCGTGTTCTGCAGGATGAACAGTGTCTGGAACACCGGCGACCGGCTCAGGTCCCGCGGCAGATGCAGGGCATCCACGAGCCGGTCGAAGGGCAGATCCTGATGCTCGAAGGCATCGAGCGTCATGCGCCGTACGCGACCGAGGAGCCCCCGGAAGCTGGGGTTGCCCGAAAGATCCGCCCGCAGAGCGAGCGTGTTCACGAAGAACCCGATGAGCGGCTCCGTCTCGACACGGGTCCGACCGGCCGTGGGTGATCCGACCACCAGATCGTCCTGCCCGCTATAGCGTCCGAGCATGAGCTGGAATGCGGCCAGCAGCACCATGAACGAGGTCGCGTCCTCCTCGGCACCGAGTGCGCGCAGGGTGTCGGCGAGGCGGGACGGAATCCGGAACGCGTGCGTGGCGCCGTGGAAGGTCTGCACCGGCGGACGCGGACGATCGGTGGGGAGGTCGATCACAGGCGGAGGGCCGGCGAGCTGACGTGTCCAGTAGGTGGTCTGCTCGCCGATGACCGCGTCCGTGAGCCGCGCGCGCTGCCAGGCGGCGTAGTCCCCGTACTGAATCGGCAGGTCGGCACGCGTATCCTCACGGTCACTGGCGAACGTCTCGTACGTTTCCCCGAGTTCGCGATAGAGCACGCCGCGCGACCATCCGTCCGACACGATGTGATGCATCACGAGCACCAGCAGGTGATCGTCGGCGTCAGCTTCCAGCAGCGTGCCGCGGAAGAGCGGGCCTTCCGCGAGATCGAACGGTACTGCGGCCAATTCGGCAGCCTTGGCGCGCAGGGCACCGTCACGACTTTCCCCAGACGTGACCCGCTCCACCGGCAGCGGGAAGCGACGTGGCGGTCGTACGACCGCCCGCGCCACGCCGTCCGCGCTTGGGAATACCGTGCGCAGCGCCTCGTGCCGGTGCTCGATGGCCGAAAGTGCCGACGTCAGGGCGTCCCGGTCGAGCCGGCCGTGGATGCGGAACGCCGCCACGAGATTGTACGCGGCGCTCGTGGGCTCGATCTGATGCAGCACCCAGAGCCGTTCCTGTGCGAACGACAGCGGAGCTTCCGTACCGTCAGCGAGTGGCACGAGCGGTCGGTCAGCCCCCGCCGTGTCCGTCCGGGCCGACAGCGCCTCGGCGAGCGCCGCCACCGTGGGCCGTTCGAAGAGCATCCGGACCGGCAGATCCACGCCGTATGCAGCCCGGATCCGGGCCAGAACCCGGATCGCCATGAGCGAGTGGCCGCCGATTTCGAAGAAATGATCCGTGACGCCCACTCGCGACAGACCGAGCACATCGGCCCACAGCGCGGTGAGTTCGTGTTCCAGCGGGGTGCGCGGAGCCACGTAGGTCGAAACATCGCCGGTGAAGTCCATGGGGAGCGACCGCAGTGCGCCACGGTCGAGCTTCCCGTTGGGCGTGCGCGGCAACGACGCGACGGCCAAGAACACCGCCGGAATCATGTAGTCGGGCAGAGCCACGGCCAGGCGGTCGCGCAGCTCTCGCGTTGCCGGCAGGGTCTGTCCCTTCTCAGTTATCACGAATGCCACGAGCCGCGTTTCCCCGCTGGCTTCTTCGGCCCGTGCATCCACCGCAGCTTCCACCTTGGCCAGGCGACGCAACGCCGCCTCGACCTCCTCTATCTCCACGCGGTGTCCGCGCACCTTGACCTGGTTGTCCTGCCGGCCGGCAAAGGCCAGCCGCCCGTCGGGACGAATGAATCCGCGGTCGCCCGTGGCGTACGCGCGCGCTCCCGCAACGGTACGGAAGCGTGCCTCGGTGAGCTCCGGATCGCCATGATACCCGAGCCCCACTCCGATGCCGGCCACATGGACCTCGCCCGTCATGCCCTCGGGAAGCGGCTGGCCGGCGTCATCGAGCACCATGATCCGGTTCCCCGGGATGGCCCTGCCGAGCGGCAGGATCATGTCTTCCCGGCAGTCGTCGAGCGTCACGTCACTCGCAGCGATGATTCCGGTGGTTTCCGTCTGCCCGTACATGTTCATGAAGCGGTGCTCCACTTGGGCAACCTGGAACCAGTGCTCCAGAACGGCCGAAGGGAGCGGCTCGCTGGCGGACAGGGCGAGCCGAAGGCTCGGCACGGCAAGCGACGGTTCCGCCTCCAACGTCTCCACGATCCGCGCCCAGTAGGACGGCACCAGATCGAACACCGTCGCCCGCGCCTGTCGTGCCACGCGGAGCAGCTCCCGGGGGTCTGCGATTTCGGCTCGGCGGGCAATGACCACGGCCGCGTCGTTGAGCAGTGGCACGAACAGCTGCCGCACCGACGACGAGAAGGCCATGGAGGCCGTGTGCAGCCATCGGTCGCCCGGCGTCAGTCCGGTGACCCGGGCCAACGAGCGCGCATAGCGCATCACGTTGCCGTGCGAAATCAGCACCCCCTTGGGGACGCCGGTGGAGCCGGACGTATAGATCAAGTACGCCGGCTCGTCGGGCGACATCGACAGCGGTTCCACCGGTCGGGCGGACGGAGCCTCCTCGAGCAGCAGTTCGCGGACGCCCGATTCGCCGAGGACTCCTGCCAGCGTTCGCTGCGTGAGCAGCGCCGTGGCTCCGCTTCGGCGCAGCACGTCCACGGTGCGTCCGTGCGGGTAGGCGGGGTCGAGCGGCAGCCAGGCGGCACCCGCACGCAGAATGCCGAGCACCGCCGAGGCGAGCTCCTCCCCGCGCTCGAGATACAGGCCGACGATGTCGCCGCGGGTGACGCCGGCGGCCTGGAGCAGCCCGGCGACGAGCGCGGCGCGGGCGTTGAGCTCGGCCGCCGAAACCGCGTCGCCGCCGCATTCCACGACGGATTCCTGCGGAGAGTTCGCCGCCCGCGCCGCCATCGCACAGGCAATGCCTCCGGTCCAGGTCGAGATATCCGCCGCAAGGGTCTCGGCGGTGGGGAACTCCTCCGCTTCCGGTCCGGCAAGCCGGAGTGTCGTGACAGGGGCGTCCAGCGCACCGGCCATCTGCTGCAGAACCCCCTCCAATGCCGCCAGCAACGCATCCACCGCAGGGGCCGGAATCAGCGCCGGGTCGAAGTCGCAGCGGAGGACCGGCGCCGCCGCTCGCCGCAACGTGATCGTGAGAGGGAACCCGCTCGGCTCTCGCAAGGTGGTGATTCCACCCATGCGGCCCCCGTGAATCCCGTCACGCAGTTCGGCCGCCTGTGCGTCGAAGTCCGTGACGAGCAGGATATCGGCAATACGCGAGGATGGGCGGGGAGTATCCCAGCGCGCTACCTGCGACATCGGAAGCCAGCTGTGAGGAAGGTCCGCATCATGTCCAGCCTGGACGGCCTGAACGAAGGCGCGTACCGTCACGGCCGGTGACACCGCATGAACCGCAGGCCGCAGCAAATCTTGCACGCCGAGCGGAGCCGAGTCGCTCGGCAAAAAGGACAAGACGGAGCGCCGTACGGCGAAACGCACGGTCTCCGTACCACCAGCGCGCCCGAGCACGAGCGCCAGGGCCGCCTCGACGATCGTATCTTCGGGCACAGCGATCACAGCGGCCATGCGATCGAGTTCGCCCATCACTCCGGCGCCCAGCATGCGCTCGACGCCGGCAAGTTCCGCCACGCCCTGTTCTTCACGTCCCGTCCAGAGACGTGTGATGGCGGCCTCCGCGAGCCGTGGACGCCAGTGGGTTTCGGCGACGGTAGGGTCGCTCCCTAGCGCATACCCCCCCCGCATACCGGCCCCGGAGTCCTCACCCACCAGGCTGTCGGCCGACCATTCCCGCTTGGCGAGTCGGGCAGTGTACGCCTCGGCGAACCCCTGCAGGAGGCGCAGCCGGGAACGCTCATCGAGCAACGCTGGATGGTGTGTGAGGCGAAGAGTGAAGGACTCAGGCCGGACCGCGATCACATCACAGCGCCACAAGGGGCCATGCGTCAGAAGCGGCGTGATGTCGGTCAGCCATCCTACACAGGCCTCCATCCGTTCGGCGACCTCGAGATCCGTCCCTCCTCGGTCGTCCCTGCGCAGTCGGCGCCGGAGCGCCGGTACAGCATCCGTCAATCCCTGCCAGGCGGCTCGAAATGCTCCTTCATCGGCACGCTGCGCCACCGTGGCCTCTACGACGACCTGGCTCCGATCCACGTCGCCAGCCACCAGGCTGAGCAGCAGCAGATCAGCCAGGAGCGGCGACGGAGTGTTGCGGTGGATCAGAGTCATCGGAGTGCGAACGGCGAGAGGAGAGTCGGGTCAGCGGGACCGTCGAATACGACGAAAGGTTTACCGGAAAATAGACGCTTCATATTCCTGAAAGATACCCTAACCGGCGATGGCGCAAAGCAGCCGCCGGTCTAGGCGGGGGTAAGGGAGGGCTGTCCCGGCCCGCACAGCGGGTTCCGGAGTCACTACCGGAACGCCGGCGAATCTGGTCCGTACATCATGAAACTCCCCCTAATTAGCACGAGTTCATCCGCCATACGCGAGACAATTTCGACTATGCGTCCTTGCTGAACGACTTGAGGTCGTGCAGTGTTCGAACATGCTGATCATGTTTGGGCATATCCGGCCCCGAAACGTTGCTTTTCATCCCATCCGCCGTCTCTCCCATGACCGCACTATTCGGCTGGCCGATCGTTTGCTTCGAAGGGTGAACCGGAGCACCCGGTCATTCGTCGGTGGCCGTTCACGCCCTGCACGAATCGTATGACAGCTGTCGACACGGGCGCCCCGACGGCTGCCCCCTCGTTCAAAATGGGAATGGTGGCCAAGCACTCGCTGATCTACGCAGCGGGAACACTGCTCGGAAAATCCATCTCGTTCATCATGCTGCCGGTCTACACGCGATATCTCACGCCGGCGGATTATGGTGTCATTGCTCTTATCGAAATGACACTCGATGTCATCTGCATTCTTGCCGGCGCCCAGCTCGTAATGGGCGTTTTCCGTTTCTATCACAAGACGGAGGTGCAGGCAGAGCGGGATGCGGTCGTATCAACGGCATTATTGTGGGTGGCTGCCGGCCATGTCCTGATCGCCCTGTTCGTCTATCTGACCGCCGACTGGTTGTCATTGCTCGTTCTGGGGACGGCCGAGCACACAGGGCTCGTTCGGCTTGCAGCGGTTTCCATGGCGTTCGCGCCGCTGACCATTGTACCGCTGTCCTATGTACGATTGACGGACAGATCCGGATTGTTCGTCACAGCCACGATCGCCAAACTTCTCATCAGCCTGACGCTCAGTATCACTTTCGTTGTCTGGATGGGGATGGGCGCACGAGGGGTGTTCTTGAGTACGGCCATCTCGAACGCCGTGGTGGGCATAACCTTTACGGTGTGGACATTGAGGCAAGTCCAGTTTGCCTATTCGGAACGCGCTACACGCGATCTGTTTCGATTCGGCGTGCCACTAATCGCGGTCAATTTCGCGACCTTCTTTGTAACGTTCGGCGGTCGATTCTTCCTCCAGCACAGCGCTGACGAAACCGCAGTCGGCTTGTACAGCCTCGGTTATCAGTTCGGATTTCTCCTTGCCGTGGCGCACAGCCCGTTCGATCTTGCTTGGGATCAAAAACGGTTTGAAATTGCCAAGCGAAGCGACCGTGACGCACTGCTCGCCAGAGGGTTCGTGTATAAGAACCTGCTCATGCTGCCTACAGCGGGAGCTATTGCGCTGTTCATTGACGACGTCCTTCGCATCATGACCACTCCTGCATTTCACCCCGCAGCGACGGTTGTACCAGTCATCCTGGTGGCATATGTGTTCCAAGGATGGGATTCGTTGGACGTCGGAATTTTAGTCCGAGAGCGAACACGGGTCATGTGGGGGATCCATTGGGTATCAGCCTTAGTCGCTTTGGGGTGCTTTCTCATCCTCATTCCGCGCTATCATGCGATGGGTGCCGCATTGGCCGCTGCCATTACATTCCCGATCCGCTGGACCCTCATCTACTATTCGTCTCAGCGGATGTGGCCGGTTCGCTACAACTGGAAGCCGGTCATTCGACTATCAGCTTTGACTATCACGATGGTCTTTACAGGCTATCTTTTGCCCGAGTTGACAATCACTTGGTCGCTCGCGATACGTGCTCTGTTGTTCGCGATCTACAGCATGTTCGTGTGGAGGCTGGGAATACTGGAGGAAGTCGAAAAGCAGCGACTCATCGCACTGCTCAAATCGGTCAGAGCGCTCTGGCCGAAGGCACGCCGAGCATGAATGTGCCCCAGCGGCCAGCGCAGGAGACAGTCAGGTGACGGAACACCACACACCTTCGAATCGAAACCGAGCTATGGATCGCACTATCCCGGTACTGTATGTCGAGATGAATGAGGATGGCACAACGGGAGGATCCCATGTCGTCATAGCGGACATCATCACCAGAGTTCCTCCGCCATACCGGCCGGTTGTCCTGTTCTATCAGGACAACCCAATGGCGGACAAAATTCGCAGGCTAGGGATCGAAGTCGTAACGTGGGACACCGAACGGGATATGGAACGCCGTTTGATGGAGCAGGCAAGCCGGATTGGGAAAGTGGGAGTCGTAGCCAATCAGATCCGTCGTCGATGGCGTTTTCTCAGGGAGCGTGGTATTCATCTAGTACACCTGGGCAACTCGCCGCTCACAGGGTGTGACGATTGGCTACCGGCTAGCATTCTGGCCCGTGTCCCTCGCGTTGCCTACTCAATGGGCGGTGCGGATGCGCATGTCGATGTTGTTCGCAAACATCTGGTCCGGTACTATGACCGCATCCTCCCGAACAGTCGCTATCTCGCGAAGAGCATCGAGTCGCTTGGGTACCCGGCCGATCGAATCGTGCTCACGTATCCGGGACTCGACTTAGCGGCCCGGCGTTCACGCTCTTACCGGAACTGCGAGGAGATACGAACCGAGCACGCCGTCATAGACGAACAGCTGCTCGTCGCCATGGTCGGCAACATCCGTCGCTGGAAGGGACAGCATGTAGTCGTCGAAGCACTCGCCGCACTCCCGGCATCAGTGCGTGACAGGCTGCGCGTTCTTTTCATCGGCACGTGGGCAGCGGAAGATGAGCAATACAGGGAAGAGCTCCTGGAGAAAATCCGATCGGCAGGCTTGGAGTCCACGGTTACACTCACGGACTGGCGTTCTGACGTGCCGGACATTCTGCATGCGGCGGATATCGCAGTACATGCTTCAATTCTTCCGGAACCTTTCGGGCTCGTCGTGCTGGAGGCCATGGCACATCGCTGCGCCGTGATCGCCGCAGACACCGGAGGGCCGGCGGAAATGCTGGATCAGGATTCGGGTATTCTCGTCGATACATCAACACCTGCGGCACTAGGACAGGCGATCGAGAGGCTGGCGACGGATCCCGCACTTCGTCTCCGTCTCGCGGGCAATGCGACCATCCGTGCCTCACGGTTCGACATCACGCATCATGTGGACACGGTCGTCGAAGTGTACCGTCAGCTGCTCGGAGAGCTGACACCAAGTCCCGCAGACGCGTGACCGGGAAGGTTACGGATTCTATTTTCTGAGGCTGTCTTTCCGCGTCCGCGGAAACTTGTCCGCCAGCGTATTCGCGTACCCCCGCTCCCCCGACCCCACATAGATCTGTCTCGGCCGGGCGATCTTCTGCTCCTTGTCCAGCACCATCTCCTCCCACTGCGCCACCCAGCCGGCCACCCGGGCCACCGCGAACAGCACCGTGAAGAACTCCGCCGGGAATGCCATCGAGCGGTAGATCAGCCCCGTATAGAAATCCACGTTCGGATACAGCTTCCGCGACACGAAATAGTCGTCCTCGAGCGCGATCCGCTCGAGCTCCAGCGCGATCTCGAGGTCCTTGTCCATCCCCACTTGCGCGAACACCTCGTCCGCCAGCTGCTTCACGATCCGGGCCCGCGGGTCATAGCTCTTGTACACCCGGTGCCCGAAGCCCATCAGTCGCTCGCCGCCGCCGGACTTCACGTTCGCGATGAACGCCGGGATGTTCTTGGGGTGCCCGATGCGATCGATCATGCGGAGCACCGCCTCGTTGGCCCCCCCGTGGAGCGGGCCGAACAACGCCGCGATCCCGGCCGCCACGGCCGAGAACGGGTCCACTTGGCTCGACCCCACCGCGCGTACCGCGCTGGTGGAGCAGTTCTGCTCGTGGTCCGCGTGCAGGATGAACAGCACCTCCAGCGCTTTCACGAACACCGGGTTCGCCTGATACTTGGGTTCCGACATCCGCGCCACCATCGACAGGAAGTTCTCGCTGTACGAGAGCTCGTTGTCGGGATAGATGAACGGGAGCCCCTTCACGTGCCGATACGCGAATGCAGCGATCGTGGGCAGCTTGGCCAGCAAACGGATGATCGAGATGTAGCGCTGCTGCGGATCGTGGATGTCCCGCGCCTGCGGGTAGAAACTCGACAACGCGGCCGTGGCGCTGCACAGCATGCTCATGGGGTGCGCGTCGTAGCGGAACCCTTCCAGGAACTTGCGGATATTTTCGTGCACGTACGTATGGAACGTGATATCGTGCACCCACCGGTTGTACTGCGTCTGGTCCGGCAGCTCCCCGTGCCGCAGCAGATAGGCCACCTCGAGGAACGTGGCCTGCTCGGCGAGCTGCTCGATCGGGTAGCCGCGATAGCGCAGGATCCCCTGGTCGCCGTCGATGAAGGTGATCGCGCTCTTGCACGACGCCGTATTCATGAACGCCGGATCGTACGTCAGCAGACCGAACTCCCCCTGCTCCCGCTTCACCTGCCGCAGATCCATCGCCCGGATGGATGTATCGCCTTCCGGCCCTTCCGTGGTGATGGGCACCGAGTACTTGGTGCCCGTGCGGGAATCGTGCAGGTCCAGAGTGCCGGCGGAGGGCGTGATATCCGTCATCGTGATCGTATCCTGTAGCTCGCAGCGCCGCTGGAACGGCGAACGCTGCCGTGAAGGGAACGTGGCTGAACGGAATCTAGTTCGGTGACCGCGCCGCAGGCAGCGCGGACGCGGTCGTTCCTGCGCTTAGAGCGGATCCGTGTCCGTACGGCCGCCGCCATGCTTCTCGAGCAGGCGATAGAGCGTGGTGCGATCGATCCCGGCCAGCCGAGCGGCCTTGCTCATGTTGCCGTGCGTCCGGGCCGTGATCCGTCGGACATATTCCTGCTCGAACTGGGCCACCAGCTGGTCCTTGGCCGCGTGGAAGGGCTGATCGAAGAGCGCTCCGAAATCCCCGGTGCCCGCGCGCGGACCGGGCATGATTTCGTCATGATCGGTCGGCAGGTCGTCGGGGCGCACCACCGCGCCCGCATCGGAGATCACGGCCACGTGCTCCACGAGGTTCTGCAGCTCCCGGACGTTCCCACGCCATGGGCGGGATTGCAGGTCGGCAATGGTTTCGGGCGCGAACGTGGGAGCGCTGCCGTTCCGCCGATGCCGTTCCCACGACTGCCGCAGGAAGTGCACGGCCAGGAGCGCGATATCGTCGGGCCGGCTCCGGAGGGGCGGGAGCTTGATGGGCACCACCCGCAGGCGATAGAAGAGGTCTTCGCGCAGCACCCCCTCGCGGACAGCCTCCTGCGGGTCGCGGTTGGTCGCCGAGATGAATCGGACGTCCACCACGGCATCCTGGGTCTCCGATCCTAGCCGACGGACCACGCCGTCCTGGAGGACGCGAAGCAGCTTGGCCTGGAGCGGCATCGGCATCTCGGTCAGCTCGTCGAGGAAGAGCGTGGCACCGTGGGCCATTTCGAGAAGCCCGGCCTTGTCCCGGTCAGCCCCGGTGAAGGCGCCTTTCCGGTAGCCGAACATCTCGCTCTCGAGGAGGTTGTCCGGCAGCGCCGCACAGTTGACCGGCACGAGCAGGCGTCCGGCACGCCGGCTGCGTGAGTGGATGTGCTGGGCGATGAGTTCCTTGCCGGTTCCGCTCTCCCCCGAGATCATCACACTGGCATCCGTGGAGGCGACCTTCTCCGCCAGCTCGACGGCACGGCGGAAGGCGGGGCTGTGGCCAAGCAGCGCCATGCCGGCCACGGTGTCGACGGAGGTCGGGGTGAGGAGGCGGGGGCGCGAGACGGCCGCGGCCTGGGTGGCCCGGTGCTGGGCGATGGCGTGGGCTGCGCGGCCCACGAGAACCTGAAGGTGCGAGGCGGAGAACGGCTTGGGGAGGTAGTCCCAGGCCCCTGCCTGCAGCGCTTCCATATTACTTTCCACGCTGGGGTCGCCGGTAGTCACCACGACGAACGTGCCCGGATGGAGAGCCAACACCTGGGTCATCAGGTCGAGTCCCGAGAGGGGGCCGAGCTGGAGATCCACAATCATGAGCTCGAACCGGCGCTGCCGGGCGATCGACAGGGCTTCCTCCGACCGGGCGACCTGTGTCACGGAATGCCCATCCAGCTCCATCACGCGCGCCGCCCCTTCCCGGAGGGTACGGTCGTCGTCGACGAGCAGAATGCGCATGGCCAGGGAGCCTTCGACGGACTTGGCGGGGACGGTCACGACCGCTGAACTCGGGTTGAAGAGGAGGGGTTGGCGCCGGGTGTATCTTGCGGCATGCGCGCGAACACGGACGAGGAGGCCGGGTCGAAGTTGAGAACCACGAGCGCCTCTCGGAAAGGGACGCGCGACAGGCCGGAACGTTTCGCCGCCGCCACACTATGCGGCAACTCCGCCACATGATCGCACCTGTCGCGTCAAAGCACCAGATGTTGACTTCCCGCGACAGATGTGCGAGAGGTAGAGCGTTGCGTGTGGTCCCCTTTCCGCGTCCCTGTTTGGAGCTGGACCCACCTGCCACCCGCATACCCGTCCCGACCGCGCCATGACCTCGCCCGACCTGCCGCGCCGTCAAGGCGACAATGTGATTGCATTGCCTCGAAGTGACGTCCCTGTATCGACGATACCGGCGGGCACGATGCCGGAAATGACTTGGGATGACGGTGGAAGCGAGGGTGCCCCCCCTCCTCCCACGAGCGGCGCGGAAACCCTGCAGCGTTATCTCTCGGCGCTCAACCGATTCAAATGGCTCATCCTGCTTTGCGTGCTCGTCGGCGCGGGGGCGGGCATCGTTGCCACCCGCTTCGTCACCCCGCTTTACGAGACACAGGCTACGATCATCGTCGCTCCAGCCAGCTCCAATTCGGATCGCGCCACGATCGCGAACCTCCAACGAAGCGGGTACCTGGAGCTGCTGGCCGCGTTCAACGTACTGGATCCGGTCGTCACACGTCTCAAGCTGTACCTGAGCCCGAGAGAAGCAGCTGATACCCTCTTCTTCCGTGACTTCGAGATCGATCAGACCGTTGTGCCGGGGCAATACATGCTTCGCGCCGTCGGAACCGGATACGAGCTGTCCACGGTCGACCCGTCCCGCGTCCTGGAAACAGGGGCACGGGGTGACTCCGTGGGGCGTTCCGTCGGGTTCCGCTGGACTCCCGATACCGCCTTGCTCCTTCGCAGGCGGGAGGTGCAGTTCGTCGTGCAGACGCCCCGTGAGGCTTCCGTCCAGTTGCAGGGACGCATGCAGCCCCGGCTCATCGAGGGATCGAACCTGCTCCGGATGACCCTCACCGGTACCAACGCCGCGCTCACCGCCCTCACGCTCAATACCTGGGCGGATCGTTTCGTCGAGGTAGCGACCGATTTCAAGCGATTCCAGGAGTCGCAGCGCGCCGGCATGCTGGATGGACAGCTGGAATACGCCGCCAACGAACTGGCCGCTGCCGAGCGCTCCCTCGAGGATTTCCGTGTCCGCACGGCGACTCTGCCCAGCGAAAGCCATATTCCGCAGCTGGCGGGCATGCAGCTCGGACAAGATCCTGTATTCAGTGCGTATGCCACCAATCGATCCGAAGCGGAAAGCCTCCGGAGAGACAAGGAAGCCATTCGGCGCGCCTTGGTAAGCGGCCCAAGCGGATCGGTCTCCGCGGAGGCGCTTTACTCGGTGCCTACCATCGCGACCGGCGCGGCGGGTGTGCAGCTCCGGGGGCAGCTTGATGAACTCATCCGCCGCGAGGCCAACCTGCGCGGCCTCCGTCAGCGTCTCACGGAGGAGCATCGGGAAGTCGTCCTGGAGCGGGAAGCCGTGGAGCTGCTCCGGACCCGGGACATCCCGCTGTCGGTGGAGGCGATCGTTGCCACAATCGATGATCGAACGCGCGATCTCGATGAACGGACGAGCGCATCGGCCGCCGACCTGCAGGGGATGCCCACCCGGGCGATCGAACTCGGCCGGCTCACCCGGCAGGTCGAAGTGCAGGATGAGCGGTATCGCTCGCTGCTCGCCGCGGCTCAGGCAGCCCGGCTGGCCGAGCAGACGACTCCGCCCGACATCGCGGTTTTCGACCGCGCTGTCCCCCCGCTGCGCCCCACCCGCAATCAGGCACCGGTGATCATAGCCGGAGCGATTCTGGCGGCCTTGGGCCTGGGGATCGCACTCGCCATCCTGCTCGACCTGCTGGACAAACGCTTCCGCTATCCGCAGCAGGCCACCAATGATCTCGGACTCTTCATCCTGGGTGTGGTTCCGATCTTCGGCCGCAGCAAACGCCGTTCGACAGAAGAGCAGGTGCAGATGATCGAGGCGTTCCGTGCGGTGCGCATGAACATGCGCTATGCCGTCGATCCTTCACGTCCCCTCACGGTGGCCGTCACCAGCCCGGGGCCTTCCGACGGCAAGTCCTTCGTATCCGCCAACCTTGCGTTGTCGTTTGCAGATGGCGGCGCCCGGGTGCTCCTGATCGACGGTGATGTGCGGCGCGGACGACAGCATGCCACATTCGCCATCGAGCAGAAGCCCGGACTGGTGGAGTACCTCGAAGGCACTGCTCTCCTGCCGGAAACCCTGCGAGACACGACCCATGACAATCTCACGGTCCTGCCATGCGGAAAGCGGCTGCGAAAGGCCCCGGAGCTTCTCAACGGACCGCGGCTTACTCAACTCATCGCCCAGTTCGCCCGAGAATACGACGTGGTCATCGTTGACTCTCCTCCCTTGGGCGCCGGTGCCGATGCCTACTCGCTTGGCATCGCCAGCACGAACCTGGTACTCGTGCTCCGCTCCGGGCTCAGCGACCGCAAGATGGCCGCCGCCAAACTCCAGATCGTGGACTCCCTGCCGATCCGCGTACTGGGAACCGTGCTCAACGGCATCAAGCTCAGCGGAGTGTACCAGTACTACTCGTATTACCTCGACTACGCCTCCGACGACGAAACTCCGAAGGCCTTGGAGGGCGGCTCGCGGGAACGTTCCGCACTGGTTCGGAGCCGCGTCGAATGACGGCCCGCGCTCGACACACCGCGGCAGTAATGAAAGGCCGTCTGCCCTGCACATTTATCGCTATCCTGCTGGTAGCCAGTCTGGGCGGGTGCGGAGCTTTCCGTTCCGAGCCTGCCACTGCTCCTGAAATGCCGATGCGGATGGGGCAGCGCACCGATATCGAACGACGGGCAGGTGAGCTGGAAGAGCAGTTGGGTGCCGGCGTATATTCGGGTGGGCGCCGGACCGCCGCGGAGCAGGAGCTCCGACTGCTGCGGCAGCGGCTCGCCGAAGGAGACCTCCGGGTTGGGGATCAGCTGGCGATCAATCTTCTCGGCGATACGGCGCTGGCGGACACGGCCACGGTACGCGATCAGTTCGCCGTGAGCTTCGCGGGCCTGCCGGATGCGGATCTCAGCGGGGTTCTGCAGTCGGAAATCCGCGAGCGTCTGCAGAAACACGTGGATCGGTACTACAAAAACATTACCGTACGCTCGCAGCTGCTGACGCGCTTCGCCGTGGTGGGAGAGGTGGCCCGACCAGGTTTCTATGTCGTGTCGCCGGATCGGCCGGTCGCCGAACTCGTCATGCTGGCCGGTGGCCCTACGGCGGTGAGCAACCTCTCCAATATCAAGGTACACCGAAATGGCCGACAGATCCTGTCGGCAAAAGTGTGGGAACGGGCACAGAACGCCGGAATGACCGTCTCCCAGCTCGGGCTGCAATCGGGCGACGAGATCGAAATCGGCAGGCGGCGCCAGTTCAACTGGGCACAGTTCTCGCAGGTCGCTCTTCTCGCCGTGGCGAGCTTTGCCGCCATCATGCAGATTCTCGTGTTAGTTTATGCCGATGATTCCTAGTCTGTTCCCGGAGCTGTTTATATTGGCAAGCACTCCGGCACGCGCATTCCCCCGCACCCCGCGCCTAGCTGGTTCGGGCCGTGTCGTGGGCAAGGTGCCGATCGCCCCTTCCGCCCCCCCGACGCCCGGTCGGGGAGACGATGCCGGCGAGTTCACCCCTCGCACGCGCTCGGAATCCGTCAGCCGCTTGTTCAATATCGCCGTAGCGATCCTCTTAATCGTTGTCACCCTGCCGCTGACGATCGTGATCGCCGTGCTGATCCGGTTCACCAGTCCCGGGCCCGTATTTTATACCCAGACGCGGGTGGGGCTCGATCGTCGCTGGAATCGCACGCATTCGCTGTATGAGCGGCGACGCGAGGATCTGGGGGGCGAGCAGTTCACGATCTACAAGTTTCGCAGCATGCGGGTGGACGCCGAGGTCGATGGCCAAGCCCAGTGGGCCGTCAAGGACGACCCGCGGGTAACGCCGATCGGTCGATTCATCCGGTCCACTCGCATCGATGAGCTCCCCCAGCTCGTCAATGTGTTGCGCGGCGAAATGAACCTGATAGGCCCGCGCCCCGAGCGTCCGAGCATCTTCGTCCGGCTCCGCGAACAGGTCGAGAACTATTCGGTCCGTCAGCGTGTACGTCCCGGGATCAGCGGATGGGCACAGGTCAACCGGAGCTACGACACCGATATCGAAGGAGTTCGCGAAAAAGTCCGCCTCGACATTGAATATCTGCGCAGTCAATCGATCTGGATGGACCTGCGGATTCTGTTACGCTCCGTTCCCGTGGTATTGAACCGCATAGGCGGTTGGTAGAGGGCTATCGGACCGGCGCCTCGACGGGGTCGCGGCCTGTCCTCACTTCCAGATGAGCGCCTTCTTGGTCATTACCGGCCCCGAGCCGGAACGCTGGTCTTCCGAGGACCAGCAGGAGCGTCTGATCCGATCCCTGGCTTCACGCGGTACGGATCATCACGAAGTGTCGGCGGTCGACGGCGCCCTGTTCCTCGCCGTGCGGCACGACTGGGAGCTCGCGCTGCGGCCGGAGCCCATGATCGCCATCGCCGGGCACTGCGTGGTCGTCTCGGACGCCTCGCTGTACTACGTGGCCTCCCTCGCCGACCGACTGCGCGCGCATGACGTCCCGGCAGCGGACCGCTCGGCGTCCGCGCTGATCGCCGCCGCCCTCACCGCATTCGGAGAAGGCGCAGTCGACCATCTGGAGGGCGACTTCGCCTTCGCAGCTTGGGATACGCGCGCGCGTCGTCTCGTCGCCGCGCGCGATCCGTTCGGAACGCGAAGCCTCTTCCACACCATGGTGCATGCCCACTGCGCGGTCGCGTCACTCCCAGACCCGCTCCGCCTCCTCCTCGGCGCGCCCAAGCTCGACCTGACGGATCTAACTCGTGCCCTCACCATGTATCATGGTGACGGCACCGGCACGCCGTGGGTCGGAATCTCGGAGCTGCCGGCAGGATGGCAGACGACGTGGCAGCCACCGCGCGACCGGCCGGCCAGCAGGCGCTACTGGTACCCGGCCGCCAGGACGGAATGGGTCACCCTGTCCTCCCGGGAAGCTGGTGAGGCGGCGTACCGGGTGATTGCCGACGCCACTCTGGAGCGTATTCCGGCGGCTGGTGCCGCCGTGGCCATGAGCGGCGGACGGGATTCGACGGCGATCGTAGGGGCGGCCGAATCGGAGCGCCGCACCGGCAGCGCCGTCGGCGAGCTGTCGATCCTCTCCCTCCGATACCCCGAAGGAGATCCCGGCAATGAGGACATCCATGTCAATCGGGTTCAGGAAGCCTTGGGGCTCGACGTGATGTGGCTCGACACCAACAAAATGCCGGTCTTTCGCGACATGCGGAACCGGGCGGGTGAGCGTGTCCGCCCCGAGCCCCAGCCATTCGAGGGACAGAATCGCGCGCTCGCCGCCGCAGCCCGCCTTACCGGCAGGCCAGTCCTTCTCACGGGAAACGGCGGCGATAACATTTTCGGCCTGCCGGACTTCTGGATAGCTGATCTCTTCCGTTCCTTCCGCTGGTGGTCGCTGGCGCGAGAATTGCAGGAGAGGTCCTTGGGAAATGCTCACGCCATAAGCGCCTTCCTGAAGAGCCAATGCCTTCGGCCCGCGGTACCTTTCCCTCTCTGGGATGGAATGGAGCCACTCCTTGGACGACGCCTCCTCACACGTCCCTGGGAGCGCCATCCGATGCCGTGGCTCCGGCCGGGTCTGCTGGAACAGCAGGGGATCGTAGAGGCGGATCGAGCCGCGTTTCGACAGGAAGTGACAGAGCAGTATTCATCAGTGACGCAGCGATTCCGCTGCTGGGCGATCATCTTTTCCGGGTTTCTCCGCAACTGTGCCACCCTGTTCCATTTCTCGCAGAACGAAGGGGTCGAGCTCCGCATGCCGCTCTATGATCGGCGGGTGGCGGACTTCGCGTGGTCACGGCCTCCGCGGGATCTCACCCTGGGCCGCGAACACAAGGTGCTCCTGCGATGGGCAATGGAGGGTCGGCTCCCGGAGAGCGTCACGGCGCCCCGTCCTCGCCGGACAGGCACGTCGAACGGCTACTTCAGGCGCATGGCAATATGCGAATTCCCGGAAATTCGCCAAACCCTCGGCAACTCGCTGGCTCTCGCCGAGCTCGGTCTCGTCCAGGCGGAGACATGGGACCGCGCCGTTGAGGACTATGCGAACGGCTCGTATGCACAGGAGCTGTCGATCGTGACGACCTTGGGAGTCGAAATGTGGGTCCGCCAGCAGATTCGACCAGGACTCTCCGCATCGCTTTCACAGCAGGGATAATTTTCGCTACCGGAAATCTCCGGATCATGCATATTTCCGGTACAGCGATCGTCAGGCGGTCATCGGGACCGTAACCTTCCCAGGGGTGTCTGGGGCGTAACAACGGAGGCTACATGTACGAAAAGCCCGAACTCACGCGGTACGGCACGTTCCGCGAGATCACCAAGGCTGGTACGCAGCTCGGCTTTGGCGATACGGCCGGTGTCTGGGAATTCCTGCTCACCAGCCCGTCCACGTCGTGATCCCACGGGAGACGGATCGGGCGACCGCCCGATCCGTCTCCCGTCGCGTACCGTGCCAGCGCCTGGATCGTCACTCCTGCACGATGACTCTTCTGCCTACCCCAAGTTCGACGGCCGTCTGCAAGGAGCTCGAAGACGGCGCGGTCCTGTTCTGTACCCGTACCGAAGTCTACTTCGGTCTCAACGCCGTCGGACGACTGATCTGGGACTCCCTGCCTCCGGTGACACGCACCGTCGAGGAGCTCGGTCAGCAACTCGTTGACCGGTTCCCGGGAATCCCTCTCCAGACGCTGATGGAGGACGTGGATGCCTTTCTGGCGGCACTGACAGAAGCCGGCTTGGTGACTCCGTCTTCTCCAGAGTCCCACCCAGCCTGAGGCCGTGCTCAGGAAGCTCTGGTCGGTTGGGCCTCGCGGTTGGATCGAGCTGATCGAAGCCCAGTGGTGGATTCTGCACGCCCAGATGACACTGCGTCGTCGGCCCTTGGGAATGCTCGCGGCCGGTGCCGGACAACCGGCGAATCCTGGCCAGCCTCCGCTCTCTTCTGACTCGTCCCGCAAGCAGTCTGTCATCCGGGCGATCGACCGGGTGGCGACATTCGGCTTCTGGCGGCCGCTCTGTCTTGCACGCTCACTGGCTCTGCACCGGATGCTCGAGCGCCATCGCGTACCGGGCAGTGTCATTCGCGTCGGTGTCCGCCGCGACGGCTCGTCGCTCGAGGCCCACGCTTGGGTCGAGATCGACGGCGAGATCATCGGCGATGATCCGAGCCATGTGCATCGCTACCAGCGCGTCGACGACCTGTCGGTGCTGCCCCTCCGATTCGGCTGACCGGCATGTATCACTACGAAGTCTTCGGCGCATGCCTGCGCACCGAGATCGAGTTTCCGGAACTGCGGGCCATGACGCCGGTGCCGGAAACGCCCCGCTGGACGTTCCGGCTCTGCCCCGCGCTGGAGCCCATGCAGGATGCCGTGCTGCTCGGTGAGGAGCCGATCTACCGGGATGTCGTGGCCCGGCTGTACCGCCATCGCGACGGCCTCCGCATCCGGGTCGCCGATACGGGCGCATTCGATCTCTCCACGGACGGGACCGACATCCGCTGGGAGCCCACGGCAGATCCGTGGTGGGACTTCGGACGCGGGCATCTGCTCGGCCGGGTCCTGGCGACATCGATGCATGTGCAGGGCACCCTCACGCTGCACGGGAGCGCCGTCGCCACGGCGGACGGCATCGTGGCGTTCCTCGCCCCCAAGTTCACCGGCAAGTCGACGCTCGCCATGCACCTTGGTCGAGCCGGAGCGCCGCTCGTCACTGACGACACGCTGCCCGTTCGCAACGGCCCCCTTCCCCTCGCGTTTCCCGGCGTCCATACCATCCGCCTGCGCACAGCCACGGAAGGAGAGGGGGCCGTGGTATCGACGGGACGTGACGGCAAGTTCCGTCTCACCGACATCCCGGTCGACCGGCGCATCACGACAGCCCGTCCGCTGGCGGCCCTGTATCTTCTCCGGTCGATCGGCCTCTCCTCCGACCTCCCCGAGGCCGCCCGCGCGCCGCTCGACGGCATTCGCGCCACGCTGCTCCTCCTCGCACACACAAAGATCGGCCAGATGCTCGGCGCCACATACCAGCTCGATCTGTTCCGGGAAATGGCCGCGCTCGCCCGCCACGTCCCCGTCTACGAGCTGTCCATTCAGCGCGACCATGCGCTTCTGCCCGGCGTCGTGGCCCGAATCCTGGCCTGGCATGGCGGTCCCGGGACCGTAGAAGAACCCACGCCGGGGACACCGTGACGGACGCCCTCATCCGGGTCGATGGCGTCACGAAGTCCTTCGTGATCCAGAAAGGGTGGCGGGATCTCCTGCGTTCCCCGCTTCGCACCGACCGTCAGCCGGTCCTGCGTGGTGTGAACCTGCACGTGGGCGCCGGCGAGTTCTTCGGTGTGCTCGGACAGAACGGCGCCGGGAAATCCACCCTGTTTCGCATCCTGGCAGGGCTGGTCCTTCCGGACCAAGGCGCCGTGACCGTGCACGGGATCGACGTGCTGTCGAACCCCCGCCTGGTCCGCACGATCGTGGCACCCGTCACCCCGAGCGAACGCAGCTTGTACTGGCGGCTCTCGGCGACCGAGAACCTTCGGCTGTTCGGCTCCCTGTACGGGGTGACGGGTCCGGATCTCCCCACGCGAATCGCCGAGACGCTCGCGGTCGTCGGCCTGGGCAACGTCCGCCACAAGCAGGTGGGCCTCTTCTCCTCCGGGATGAAGCAGCGCCTGCTCATCGCCCGCGCTCTGCTCCCCAGGCCGCGCGTGTTGCTGCTGGATGAGCCAACGCGCAGCCTCGACCCGGTCTCGGCACGGGAATTCCGGCATTTCCTGCGCGACGAGATCAGCAGGCAGCAGCAGTGCACGGTGCTCCTGGCCACGCACGACCACGAGGAAGTGCGGGATCTCTGCGACCGGATCGGCGTCCTGCATCATGGCGAGCTGATCCTGTCCGGCCGCACCGAGCAGGTGCTCGAGTCGATGGAGCATCAGCGCCTGCGGATCCGGGTGGCCCATGACGACGCGGCGCTGGCCGAGGAGTCCTGCCGCACCCTGGGGTTCACCGTTCTGGAGCGCTCGGCAGCCGAAGCCGATGGCTGGTGCTGGCTTCGGATCACCATTCCCGGCGCGCAGGAACCGGACGCGCTCTTTCGGGCCGTCGCCGGAACGGGCGCACGCATCGCGCGCATCGAACGGGAGCCGCTCACGCTCGCGGATCTCCTGGTCAAGGCCGCCGCGTATCAGCCCGACCGGGACTTGGCCGCGTGACATCCATGCTCGCCCTCCTCCGCGCGCAGTGGCTCACGTTCACGAGCTACCGGTTCGGCCTGCTCCTGTCCGTCGGCTCGCTCCTGGTCACGGTCGTTCCGGTATACCTGGTGGCGGATGCGCTGCAGCCGGTCGTCGAGCGTTCGATCCGGGACGAAGGAAGCAACTACTTCGGCTTCCTGGTGCTCGGCATCGCCGCCACATACGTCATCAGCGCGGCTGCCAATGCGCTGCCCACTGCGGTCGCTGCCGGCATCCGCTCCGGCACCTTCGAGGCGCTTCTCGCTACCCCGACCTCGACCTCATCCGTGCTGCTGGGGATTGCCGGATTCGATATCCTGTGGGCCGCCATCCGGTCCGGGCTGGTCCTGCTGACGCTGGTCCTCCTTGGCGGAAGCGTTGCCTGGAGCGGCCTGCCGGTGGCGATCCTCGGGGCTCTCCTGACCATCCTGGCGTACCTAGCCATCGGGCTCTTCGCGACCGCGCTGATCCTCACGGTCCGGACGGCCGGAGGGCTGACCCAAGGGGTGCTCATCGCCTCGTCGCTTCTGGGCGGCGTGTATTATTCCACGAGTGTCATTCCGGATGTCGTCAGGCCGCTGGCGTATCTCGTTCCTCTCACCTACGGACTCCGGGCCTCGAGGCGTGCACTCCTGGAAGGCACATCGCTCGCTGGTGTGATGAGCGACCTGTTCCTGCTCGCCCTGCTCGCCACCGGCTTGTTCGCAGCCGGTGCATGCGCCCTCCATGTCGCCATGCGTCATGCCAGGCGCTCCGGGACCATCGGCCAGTACTGATTCCGATGACACGCGCCCCTTCTCCGTCCCATGCGTGGTATGGCTGTCCACCGGAAGCCCGCGTCGTATTCTTTTCGGCGGGCACGGATACGGCGGCCGGCCTGAACCGGTTCCGCGAAGCCGCGAGTGCCGTGCGGGACTGGTCCTCGGCCTTGGCATTCGCCCAGCGTGAAGGGGCCCTGCAGCATCTGCATGTCCTCATCAAGCACGGCGAGGCGGGCACCGTGCCGGAAGCAGTCCGGAGCCACGCCGCGATGCTGGCCCGCCTCGGCGCCTTTCATGCCGGTGTCATGGAGGAACGGCTCAGCGAACTCCTCGCGATGTTCGCCGACGCCCGGTATCCAGTAATGCTCCTCAAGGGCACGGCGCTTGCGACCACGGTCTATGCCAGATTCCGGGATCGGCCGATGGGGGACTTCGACATCCTGGTCCGCCCTGGGGATGCACACGCGGTGCTTGCGCTCGCCCGGCAGGTCGGCTGGCATCCGGATCCGGCGGCCGCCAGCGAGTCGTTCTACGACCAGCATCAGCATTTGCCTCCCCTGGTGTACGCCCGCGGCCCCGCCATCCGTCTCGATCTGCACACCGAACTGCTGCCGCCGCACTCACCGATCGTCCTTCCCGCGGAACTGGTCTGGCAACAGGCCGTCCCGGCCGGCCCGATGAACGTGCTCGTGCCGGCGCTGACGCATCGCATGCTGCATGCCTGTACGCACTTCGCCTGGTCACATGCCATGGGAGCAGGTGGGTGGAAGGCGTTCCGTGACATGGCACGCCTCCTGGCGGTCCCGGACTTCGAGGCCCAGGAGTTTGTGAACGCAGCCCGGACGGCGCATGCCACGCGGGTCACCCTCTGGTCGCTGCACCTGGCCTCTCAACTAGGCGGCGTGGAAACAGCGGGCCGACTGGCCGAAGCGTTGGGTGGCGTGAAGACCCACTGGACCAATCGGTTTCTCGAGCGTCATTTTGCCGCGTCCCTGGCTGCGGGAATTCCGGACGCGTTTCCCATGCACATGGAGCAGCGTCTCTGGAACATGGCGATTCAGCCTGATCGGGATGGTCATGGCGCCGGCCGTCCGTGGGATCGGAATGCCGAACACCGGGCGGCGACCGGTCATGTTGCCGAGGCCTCCGCGCCGTTGTGGGCGCGGGTACGCGAGGTGTCGCGGTATCTCCGGACCGTAATGCACAGGGATGCGATTCATGGCTGACGTGGTTCCTCACCGCCACTATCCCGGACTGGACGGAGTGCGCGGGCTGGCGGTGCTCACCGTCATGGTGCTGCACTTCACGCTGTTCACGCCTGCCACGGGTGTCGAACGCGTGCTGGCCGGCGTATTCAGCGCCGGATGGATCGGTGTCGATCTCTTTTTCGTCCTCTCGGGCTTCCTGATCACGGGCATCCTGATCGACTCGCGCCGCGATCCGCACTTCTTCCGGAATTTCTACGCCAGGCGCACGCTCCGCATCTTTCCGCTGTACTACGCCTATCTCGTTCTGCTGTTTCTGGTCCTGCCCGCGCTTTCCGGCGCGTATGCGGCCGAACACGCCACCTGGGATCGTCGCGGATGGTTCTGGCTGTATCTCGGCAACGTGCTCATGGGGATGCACGGCTGGGACGGCATGCCCGGGCACACCACACACCTCTGGTCACTGGCCGTCGAGGAGCAGTTCTATCTCGTCTGGCCGCTGATCATGTACGTCGTACCGGAACGTCGGCGTGTCCTCCTCTGCATCACCACGATCCTGACCGCCTGGGTCATGCGCGGCCTGCTCGTGGCGTACCAGGAGCCTGCCGCCGCATATGTGCTCACCTTTGCCCGCATGGACACCCTGGCGGCCGGCGCGCTGGTGGCGGTGATGCTGCGGGAGCAGGGAGAGGCCGGAACACGCCGCCTTGGACACATGCTGCTCGCGTCCGGTGGGGTGTTCACCGGAGGGACGCTTCTGTGGAACGCTCTGCAGCGCCAGTTCCGACCGCTGGAAGCGCTCGACCCGCAGACGCAGCTGCTCGGCTACGGAGGAATCGCGTTTCTCTTCGCGGGGTTCATCGCGTTCGTGGTCACCGGCGACCGTGAGACGAGCATGTCCCGGTGGCTCCGCGCCCCCTGGCTCCGCATGTTCGGCAAATACAGCTACGCGCTGTACCTCGTACATGTTCCGATCAGGAACCTGTTCCGTTCCCTTCTGGAGCGCTATGGTCCGCTACAGGAGATCTTCGGCTCCCAGCTTCCGGCCCAGCTCGCGATATACTGTGTGGGGATTGCGGTGTCCCTGGGCATCTCATTCGCGAGCTGGCACCTGTTCGAGAAGCACTTCCTGCGGCTCAAGGACTGTTTCGCGTCGGCTCCCACGATTGCCCTCCGGCCTTCGGTCACGGACGTCGCGTCGGCTCCCATACAGCCATCTGCGATCCACGCAGGAACTCCCACCAGGCCATGAGCCCGGCCATGTTCGCCGCATAGGCGAATCCCGCCATGCGGACGAGCCGACCTGTCCCCGGCCGGTCCGCACGCGACTTCGCCAGCGCGCCGAGCACAATGCCCAAGATCGCCGCCACGAGCAGGATCCGCGCCTCGACATGGCGGGCTGCAAACACCGCGAGCGCAACCAGGGAGACGAAGGCTGCCGGGTACACGAGCCACCGGGCCACCTTGTGGCTCCAGAGAGCGAACGCGAAGAACCCGTAGCGGAATGGATCGAGCAGATGCCGCTTGTACCAGAGCGTGCGCAGGCCGCGTGCCATGGTGCGTATCTTGCGCCGATATTCCACGGCCAGCGTCCCCGCTCTCGGCACATACACCCGCGCGTCCGGCACGGAGACGGCGCGGTACCCGTGCTCCCGCGCCACGAGTGCCGATGCGAAATCGCGGCTGAGCGCATCGGGGAGCGGCTCGGCGTGCAGGTCACGTCGAATGGCGAACAGGCAGCCGCTCGCGCCCACGATGCCGTACCAGGCCGTCTCGCGCTGCCGCAGCTCCATCTCGAAATCCACGTATCCCTTTTCCCCTTGCACACTCACCGCCCGGCTGTCGGAGACGCTCACGTCATACCCTGACGCCACTCCGACCGAAGGATCGTGGAATGCCGATGCAAGAGCCCGGATCGCCCCCGGGGCCACACGCACGGAAGCATCGGTGTTGATGACCACGTCACCGCGCACCATGGCTCTCGAGGCGTTCTCACCTGCCGTCTTGCCCTGCCGCACCGGGAGTCGCAGCAGTTCCACGCCGCGTTCCGCGTACGTCCCGGCAATCCGATCGGTGTCATCGGTCGAGGCATCCGAGACCACGACCACGTGAAGCTTCTCCCGCGGATAGTCCGAGGCGAGCACGGCATCGAGCGCCTCCGCCAGCCGTCGTTCCTCGTTGTAGACCGGCAGGGTGACGGTAACCAGCGGCAGCGTATCATCCCCGACATCGGCGCCCATCGTACCGGGAGCGCGACGCAGGCGAAGCAGCAGGGGATACGCGAGATACGCGTAGAAGACGCAAAGAAAGGGCGAAGCCACGAGCACCCACAAGACGGCGTCCATGACGGCTGACGAGAAAGGTTTAATGGGTCTCGGGCATCATCACGACGACGATGATGCCCTCAGGGTTGCATAGAGATCGAGATGACGGTCCACCCATCGGTCGACATCGAAATCTTCCCGGATACGACGGGCTGCCGCCTGGACCCGGCGATGACGGTCATCCGCATTTCCGAGCACCTCGCGAATCGTTCCAGCGAATGCACTGGCCGAGGAATCGGCGACCAACCAGCCGGCGTCTTCACCGAGCAGGTCCGGCACTCCGCCCACAGCTGTGGCCACAACAGGCACTTCCGCCCGCATGGACTCAAGCACCGTGATCGGCGTTCCCTCCGTTTGCGAACTGAGCACGAAGACATCGAAGGCACTGAACAGCACACCCGCATCAGGGATCATTCCGGGGAACACGCAGCGTTCGGCAATGCCGAGCTGTTCGGCGAGCGCGCGACAGGTCGCCCATTGCGGCCCGTCACCGATCATCACGGCAACGGCGTCGGTGGCAGCCGCCAATAGAGCGAAGACTCGAAGAAATCGGTCCGGTGCCTTTTCCGGCGAAAACCGGCCGACCCATCCGATCACCGGCGCCGACGAGTCGGACAGCCCCAGACGGTGCCGGGCCGCCTCACGCGGCACCTTCTCCCGATGACCAAGGGCATTGGGAATCGCGTGGATTCGCGAAGGGGAAATCCGACGGCGCAGTTCGACCGCCAGCGGATTCGACACGGCGATGACGCCATCGAACCCCGACAGCACGGCAACATGCAGCGTCTTGACCAGCCGGGTCTTGAGCGACCCGATCACGAAACCGTGCACGGTGCTCACGAGGGACATGCCGGAACGACGCGCGAGACGGCTGGCGAGATCGGCGCGTTCGCCATGCGCATGCACCACGGCAACCCCGCGCTCATCGAGCATCCGTGCGAGGCGTCGTGCTTCGCCGAGATAATCCCGGGCTGCACTTCGTATGGTAACGAGCTCCACGCCTTGCGCGCCAAGAGAGGCAAAAGCCTCGGCCTCGGCTCCCCGGGAGGTCAACAGCTGTATCACCGACACCTTCGACTGCCGCACGGCGAGCCCTGCCGCCAGCTCGGCGACTGCTGATTCGAGCCCGCCGATCCGTCCGGGGGCCGTCACGAGCGCGATGCCTTCGCTGCGGCGCGATATCATCGACGCCACAGCCAATTCCACGATTCCGCGAGAAAGGGCCACCGGTCGTCCCGGCGGCAGATCTCCTCGTTCGCCGGCTCGAACCGCTCCTGTCGAAGCAGTCGCCACGCCGCCAGGCGGCCACCGGAGAGCGGTCGGCCACGCTCATCCGTGCCGTGACGGACCCTTACCAAGGCATGATCCACATTCCCCCAGAACCAGCGCAGGCGCACTCCCGGGGTTCCTCGCACGGGTGTGTCCGGCATCATCCCGAGTGTCGCGCGTACCAGCAGGGTGGGTACATCGACCCCTGCATCAATGGCGAGCTGAACCGTTCCCCACAGACGCGGATTGATCTCGATGAGCCATGCATCATCGAGCGATTCGCCCTTGAATTCCACCATCGCCACGCCTCGGGTGTAACCGAGCGCATCCAGCAGGGCGAGGCAGCGGTCCAGGACGCGCCCGGAGACCGGGATCGTCTCCGACATCACGCTCACACCGCCGGTTACCGGCTTCTCTCGAAGCCGGCGATGCGCGGAAACCGCGAGCAGGCGTCCATCCCAGCGCAGGATCGAAACCCCGAACCCCTGACCGGCGACCCGTTCCTGAACGAGCAGGGGATACGCCGCGGCAGGATACTGCGCGACCGCCGCGGCCAGGGCCTCCGGTGTATCCGCATAGGCGACACCGGCCTTCACGCCCCCGGAAACGCTCCGGACCGGCTTGAGTGCGCAGGGGAGCAGCGAAACGAGTGTCTCGAGTGCAGTGTCTCCGTTGACGATGGACTGCCGGGGCACTCGCAGTCCGCACTGCCGGCCGACTTCCCGGACATGGGCCTTGTCGGTTGCCCGCTGGAACATGACGGAGAAGGGGGCTGCGAGCAGGTCCGATCGTGGCAAGTCGAACAGCGCGAGATGGGCCGCTTCCGAAACAGGCAGAACGACATCTGCCCCGCAGGCGTCGACGATCCGACCGATCGCATCCCGGAACGCGTCACGGTTCATCAGCGGATCCGGCACACGATGGAAACTGGCAAGGAAGCGCGAATGCCGGGCGATGGCGTGTCCCGTGCCCGCCACACCGATGACCGTGTTGCCGGCGCGGCCGAGCGAGCGCACGGCTGCGAGCCCCGCCCGCTGATCGATATCCGTGACGACGACCCGGCAGTTCATCGAGAAGCTGTGTGCCTCTTACTCGGCTGCTCTGCGAGATCACCCGTCACGGCGAACCCCTGCGATACGGGCCAGCAGGCCGTTCGGGCTGAGCCCGGCGGGGACGTTGATCCTCGGCAGACAGAAGGTCTCGAGCGCGTCGACCGGGCCGCCGGTGATCATGAAGGCCCGGTGATACCCAAGTTCGCGCAACATCCGGGCATCGCGTTCGGACCATCGCCCATAGGGGAACGCATGCACCAGATCATACGGCAGGCCGCTCGCCGCGAGCCAGTCGCGGTTCCGCTGCAACTCCGTACGACAAATCTCGTCCGTCAGTGACGGCAGACAGGGATGATTCCATGTATGGCATCCAACCCGGAGGAAGCCGGTACCGCAGGCACGGGAAAGCTCCTCGAGCTCGGCGATACCGAAGTCCGGGGACAGATCAGGCACACCGGTATCGCGGAGGATATGAGCGGCCAATCCGCAGGAGGGCGCGCTCAGCCACTCCTCCCGTCGACGTTCCCACGCGGCCGGCTCCACCGTGTTTCGCATGACATCCCACCATGGCACCGTTCCGAACAAGCCGGGCGCCACAAAGACGGTCGCCGGCATGCTGCGCTCGACGAGCGCCGGCACGCCTAGACGAATGGCCCCCCGGTAGGCATCGTCGAACGTCAGGGCAACCCGAAGCTCGCCACCCGAAGCGACCAACGCATCGGTGATCGGTACGACATGCGTGTTCGGCAGCGCCGCAATGGTATCGAGGATCGCCAGGAAGGAGGAATATGTCAGGTGCAGCGAGGCATCGACGTCATTCGCCTCGGTCGTATCGGGAATGACGTTGTGGAAGGCCAGCACGGCCACCCGGCCGGAAAGTCGTCTGGATTGGAGCCGGCTTCGCAGGGCGCTGGCGACGACGGATTCCATCGTGCGTTTCATGACGCGCCGGACCCCCCCGGAGGCTTTCCCGGTCAACGGGCGCCCCCCGGTACGGGGCGTGGATATGATTGCCTTCGCGGCCTCTGTCGCAGCTTCTGCTGTCCAGTGTGTCCGGACAGGGTATGTCGTGGTCGCGTCCCCTCTCCCAAGGCCACCGCCACGGTCCCGGCTGTCAGGGCGACTAAGACGTAAAGAAACGTCCAGTACTGCGATGAAATAAAGACGCTGGCCGCACAGAATCCGCACAATGCGGCGAACTGGAAATCCAGGAGGCGACGCATCGATATGGAGACTGTCATGGTGGCGGCTGCTCTGCGAAGGTTTCGCATCGCCGTCGTCAGAATGGCAACGAAACAGATCAACCCGGGAAAGCCAAGCTCCACCCCGATAGCCACATAAGCGTTGTGTGCGACATACCACGGCATCCCCCGGCCTTCCAGTTCGGCCTGCCTCGCCAACTCCGAACGGCCTTCCTTGTTGATGTAGTTCTGAGCGCCGGCGCCGAGTATGGGATCCTCCAGCATGTATCCGAACCCTCGACGCCACAACTCGATACGTCCCGTTTCGGAGTTGCCGGCCCAGTTGTAGTCCTTCTCCGGCTCCAGGAGTGTCTTCATGAGGCCCCAATAGCTCGAGCTGCCAAGCGCCAAGACGACGACCACACCCGCGCCGATCGAAGTGACACGCCAGCGCACCGGCACGGACCGGACGGTCAACAGAATGATGACAAACGTGGCGACCAAAGAGACAAACGCGCCTCGCGAACTGCTCTGGATGATGACCACGAGATATACGAGCGCAACACAAGCATATCCCGATCGACCCAACCAAGAGCGCGCAACGGCGAGACGACCGATCGCCAAGGCCAAACAGCACAGGGCCACGATGGCTCCGTCATTCGCATCGTAATACGGCATGCCATAAGGCTTGCCCCAGGAATCCTTGGGAGCGTTCAGGAATACCGACGCATATAGCAGCCCGCCCAGCACGAGGGCATCGAGCACCACCCGCAATGCATAGAAACTCTTGACGCGTGCGGCCACGAGGAACGTCAGCGTGATCGACGGCAGGAACGTGTAGATCAGAAAATCGACTGCGGCGCCACGCACGATTGCGAACGGGCCACCGATCACGGCCAGCGCCCCGATCAGCAGCGTGAGCCTGACTGGTTGAGTAGCCGAATCGGAAAACAGGTGCCGCGCCGACCGCCCGCTGGCACCGAACGCCACCGCAGCGGCAAATACGGAGAGAATGCCCGGCCTGATCGCGGAAAGGCCGGGGACGACCGCCTGCCAGTACCAGACGTTCGTCAGAATGGCAGGAATGAGCAGGAACAGCGAGGCATCCATGCGATCGCCAGCCACGCCTCGAGCTGGACGAGCTCCGGAATTTCCTCCCGGGGAACGAGGGGATGGCATGGGCCGGCCAGCGACGGAAACCACGTCCGTCACGGAAGGACTCGCTCCATCGCGGGCAGCAGCACCGTGGTGATCTGCAGGCCTAGGATGTCCGCCTCGGCTTCCGACAGAACAGTGTCGCTCCGGTCGCTGTAGGGGATGACAACCCGGACCAAGGCCTCCTCCGAACGACCTGAGAGAATACCATCCCGCAGCAACCGGAGATTCGCCACGGATTCGCTGGCGGAGACGTGTCCTCGGCCTTGATACCAGTAGAACACGAGCGCGCGGACGCCATTGTGTTCGATTAGGTAGCGGCTGATCCGTCCGGAGTCGACTGGCCGGGATTCGGATGTCAGGATCTGCCATCCGGAACCGGGGAGGCAGTTCCGCGGCGAATGAAGCCGGTTATCCTGATTCTGCGCCGTGTAGTAGCCCACGTAGACCGAGAAGACCGGACCGTCCGCATTGCCGAACATCCGCATCAGATAAGTATCCACGCCCGAGGTGCGCACTTCGGCGCTGTCGATCTGCACGTCGCTCCCCTGATACTCAAACAGCACCGCCGGCAGAGCGGTCAGCGGTTCACGGAGCGGAACCTGGACCGGATCGGGACGTGAGGCCTGCATGAGCCCGCCCAAGATGAACAGCGCAGCCGGTGCGATTCTCCAGGAACTAGGCAAGGCTCACCTCGGCGGCACGCGCGGGTGTCGGATCATGCCCAAGTCGTCGTTCCACCCGCACAGCCACCTGCACCACGACGAACAGGATGGACATGGAGAACAGGAACAGCAGCATGCCCTCGGAATAGTGCATGAACCCTTCACCCATGGCAGGGTCGACGAACAGGACGAGAAAGCCGGTGAGGAACACGCGGATCCCGTTGACCAGCACGGCCACGGCAACGGCCGAGAGGACGAGCGCGAGCCGCATCCATACCCGCTGGAGCAGCAGACCACCCATGAGCACCGCGACGCTGATCAGGGAGACGAGAGATCGCAGACCGCTGCACGCTTCGGTGACGAACAGTTCATGACCCGGAAGTCGTATCACATTGCCGTCCAGGAGCACCGGGATCTTCCGGGTTTCCAGCAGCGCGGCGCCGATTTCACTGGCCCTCAACTGCAGGGTCGTCGTCGCGGCGCTGAGCAGAAAGAACGGAAGGGGAACGGACAGAACGAACAGGGACAGGGGTAGCCACCAGCGGCGTACTTGGGCCATGCCGGCGTAATACACCACGAGTCCGATCACGGCCGGAACGAGCGCCAGGCGAGTCAATGTATAGCCGACCGCCGTACCGGCCCCTACACGAATGCACACGGCAGCAAGCAGCAGAAGCCCACCAAGCAGCCGCTGTCCTCGAGCCTCCGGCGCGATCCCCTTGGCGAAGGCGAGCCACAGCGCCACGGGCACCAGCAGCAGACCGTGCCCGGCATCGGGATCATTCCACCACGCATCCGCGAGCAGGAGGATGGGCTGCCAGAACAGCGCCACGAACGCAACTCCCGTCACCAAGGCGATGACGGCCTCGATCCGGTCGCGACGCATCCACCCCACGAAAGCCGCCCAGGACGCTCGCACATCGGCAGGAGCTGACAATGGGGATGTCGCGGGGGCGCCGATCGTGCGGGTGGCCTGCGGATGATCCATCATCTCAGGAAAAGGTAAGGGCGTGTCGTACGGAGGACGACCCCTCGAGGAGGGGCGTCACGCCATCGGCACCCTCCGCTCGCGCAGGGCCGCGCCGGCCAGCAGCAGCGCCGGGGCCACGCACCCTCCCCACCAGATCCCGTGCAGAACCCACGGCGTCCTGCCGACGGAGCCGATCAGCGGGAAGAAGGCGGTCAGCGCCAGCCCGGGCGATCGGCGCCAGCAGGTGGGCGAGGCATCGCTCCCCGCGATCAGACACCATCCGCTACTGGTCACCGCCCCGTGAAGCCCTGCGACAGTCCCCGAGTCCGCCAAGAACGGAACCGCGAGCAGGGGCGCGCGGAGGCCGATCGTCGAGGCCACCGTACGCGTCCGCAAGACGGCCTGCTCCCGATTGACCCCCAGCAGCAGCACCTCCCGACGCCGGCCATCAAACACCGAGACCGCGGGAGCCGTGGAGTTGGATCGTCCGTGCCACTCCACGCTCGCCTCCGCGCGGAGCGCGTCACCCGATCCAAGGACGGAGGTGCTCGCCTCGCGGAAGGGGACCGGAATCCCGTTGACGGTTCCCTCCAGCAAGGTACCGGGCAGAATATCGAAATGGCCCAAGCGGGCCGCAGCCTGTCCGTACCAGTCGGCATCATCGGGGTATGCGGGCTGGACGAGCCACCATCCGGTCGTCACGCCTCCGAGCATCCAGGCGGCCGCTACCGCAGCACGAGCCCGCTTCGGTCCTTGCCCCCCCCACCACCCCCACCAGCTCCGAGCAGAAGCACCCAGCGCGGTTCCCATCGTGTTGGCGATCAAGTCCCCGAGAATCGGATCGCGTCCGAGCGCCGGCAGCAGATACTGAAAGCTCTCGATCATAAGCGAGGCCAGGAAGCCGATCGCCACGCCCGTCCGCCAAGATCGCCGCAGGCATCGTAGGAAAAGACCCAGGGGAACGAACAGCACCACGTTCAGCACGATGTCGAGCAGCCAGAGATCGGTGCACGTCACGCACGTCAGTGGCAGCGGAATCTCCCGTCCACCGGACCGGGAAAGTGTGATATCCGCAATCAGGAACAGATACACGGTGAAACCGAGACGCATCAGCAGTTGCGCCGGGCGCCACGATCCGTCCTCTTTCATACCTGCCATGTCCTCACACTCTCCCTCCCTCGATACACTTCCGACCGCGCCGCCGAGCAGCGCCGTGACGCCCCCACGCCCCACGCACCTCTTCAGCGTGGATCTCGAGGACTGGTACCACGTCTCCGCCTTCGAGCCCCACGTGCCGCGGGGGCGCTGGCCCGACATGCCGGCGCGTGTAGGCGATTCCACCCGCATTCTACTCGATCTCCTCGATGCCGCCGGGCATCAGGCCACATTCTTCGTGCTCGGCTGGGTTGCCGACCGGGAGCCGGCGCTCATCCGGGAGGTCGCGGACCGGGGGCACGAGGTGGCATCGCACACCTGGTGGCACCGGCGTGTTCATTCCCAGCCACGGGAGGAGTTCCTCCGCGATATCCGGGAAACCCGGGAGCGGCTGGAGCAGATCATCGGCGCCGCGGTGGAAGGATTCCGGGCCCCGAGCTTCTCCATCACCTCCGAGGCGGCATGGGCCTTCGAGGCGTTGGTGGAGGCGGGCTATGCCTGGGACTCCTCGGTGTTTCCGATCCGCAGGCCGGGGTATGGCTACCCGGGCGCACCCGTGGCTCCGTATGTAATTGAAACGCCGGCCGGTCCGCTTCGGGAATATCCCCTCGCGACCATGGCCGTGGGACAGTTCCGGCTTCCGGGGGCCGGGGGGGCCTACCTGCGCCACCTGCCACTGGGGCTCGTGCGTCGTGCCATCCGGCAGGCCGAATCGGCCGGCCGGCCGGCCATGCTCTACGTACATCCGTGGGAAGTCGACCAAGGCCAGCCACAGCTCGATGTGGGCAGGCTCACGCGTCTCCGGCACTACGGCGGAATCGCCCGCATGGTGCCTCGGCTGCGCATGCTCTTCGGCGAACACGCATTCACCAGCGTGCGTGCCTGGGAGGCCGCTCAGGTGGCCACCGGAGCCTCACGGTGACGACACCTCGCCCCCTGATGCCGCCGGTTTCGTCCTTGGACGCCCTCACCATCCGCGAATCTCCGGTCGGCCGCCGCGGCAGGGTTTCCGGGGACTTCGATGCCGAGGCATGGGACGCCTTCGTTGCCGACCACCCCGACGGCACGGCATTTCACCGGATGGCCTGGCTGCACTCCGTGGCAGACGCGCTTGGTCATTCCACGTGGGCCCTCGAAGCTCATGATGAGACCGGCCGGCTTCGGGGAGTGCTGCCGCTCATCCAGGTGAAGAGCCCGCTCTTCGGCAACTTCATGGTGGCCACCCCGTTCGCATCGTACGGAGGGCCGCTGGGGGACGCTCAGGCCGTGCATGCCCTTGCCCACCATGCCGTGATGATCGCGCGCAGAGCAGGGGCCGGGCTGCTCGAACTGCGGGCGCGCCGCCCAGTCGCGGCCGGACTCAAGGAGTTTCACATCTCCACCCGCAAGGTCACCGTTACCCTGCCGCTGGCGGGCGGCGCCGACGCTGTCTTCGGCCGCTTCCCGGCCAAGCTCCGCAGCCAGATCCGCCGCAGCGAGCGGGACGGCGTGTCGGTGCACGTCGCCCCCGATCTGGTAGAGCCGTTCCACGCGGTGTACAGCGAGCACATGCGGGATCTCGGCACACCGGCGTTGCCTCGGCGGTTCTTCGACGCGCTCGCCGCCCGGTTCGGAGCGGACATGCTGTTCGCCATCGCCACGCTCGATGGGGTTCCCATCGCCTGCGGTGCCGGGTTCCGGTACGGGGCCGAGTTCGAGATCACGTGGGCCTCGGCCCTGCGGGAATACAACCGCATGGCGCCGAACATGGCACTCTACTGGCGGCTCATGGTGCATCTCGCCGACAGCGGCGTGAGCGTCTTCAACTTCGGCCGGTGTTCCATGGACAGCGGTACGCACCGCTTCAAGCGCCAGTGGGGGGGCGTGGACGAACCGCTGCCGTGGTACCAATGGCAGGCAGCCGGCGCCCCTGCCGCGACTCCGGCGCCCGGCGGCGGGTTCTCGCTCGCACAGGCAGCGTGGATGCGGCTTCCGCTTCCGGTGGCGCGCACCGTAGGGCCCTGGATCGCTCGACTGCTGCCATGAGACGGGTTCCGCCAACGATTTTTCCTACGTCCGCCGGCGCTCTCTGGCGAGCGGCCCGGAAGGGCGCGCGCACCGGGGATGATCCCAAGGCGGAGACCCGCGCCCGCAAGGCGCTCGAGGCCATGTTTCGGCGACCCGTGGTCGGTCTGGTGGACAGCGGAACGAGCGCTCTTACGATCGCGATCCGGGCAGCACTCGGCGGCGAACCAGGACTCGTGGCCATTCCCGGGTACGGCTGCATCGATGTCCCCACGGCGGTCATGGGAGCCGGTGGTCGAGCCATCGGGTATGATCTGGATCCCGCGGCACTCGCTCCGGAGCGGCAGTCGGTGGAAGCGGCCTTGGCCCACGGTGCCCGGGTGCTCGTGGTGAGTCATCTCTTCGGTCATCCGGTCGAGTTGGCCATCTGGCGCCGGCTCTGTGATGAGCGGGGAGTCGTTCTGATAGAAGACGCCGCGCAGTGGGCCGGCGCCCGGCTCGAAGGGCACCCCCTTGGCCAGCACGGACATTTCGTGATTCTCAGTCTGGGACGGGGAAAGGGACTGGTGGGGACCGGAGGGGGAATACTCCTGGGCGGAGAAGCCTGCCCACAGAACATGGTCATGATCGATGCGCCCAAGGATAGCGGCCACTGGCAGCGTGCGGCCGGTGCCTTCGCTGCCATCGCTCTTGCCAGACCCCGGCTCTATGCTTTGCCCGCCTCCATCCCGTCACTCCGGCTCGGCGAAATGGTCTTTCATCCGCCGCACCCGATCGGGCCGATGTCGGCGCTGTCCCTGCGCCTGCTCCCCGACTCCCTGGCACATGCCGATGCCGATCGAGAGAAACGGATGCAGCATGCCGAGCGGCTGGCCGAAGCAGTAGAACGTGGCGGGTGGGCCCGTTTGCCCGTCACGCCGACTGGAGCCAAGGCGGGTGTGTTGCGCCTTCCGGTGATCCTGTCCGGGGAAAGAGTGCTGCCGTCCGACCTGGGCGTGCTGCGGCCCTACCCTCTCGCGTTGGGACGTCAGGTGGAGGTTGCGGCGATCCTGCCGATGGATGTTCCGCTGCCGGCATCGGAGAGCCTTGCCCGCCATCTGATTACTCTTCCCGTACATGCGCGCGTCGGCGAGCGCGACCTGACGCGACTGTGCGCGTGGCTGAAGACGGCCTGAGCTTCCCCGGTCACCGGACGATCCGGTACGTACGTTTCGCGAGGAGGGCGTGCCGCGTCTTCGTGTCGGAACACGGTCTCAACGTGACAGGAGGAAGTGAGTCGACATGTGTGGCGTAGCTGGATTCTGGCAGGCCGGAGGGATACGGGCCGAGGCGGGCGAGGAGGCCGTGCGCCGCATGGCGGACGCGCTCGCGCATCGTGGTCCCGACGATGCGGGCACCTATGTCGACGCCGAGACCGGCGTTGCCTTGGGCTTCCGGCGTCTTGCCATCATCGACCTTACGCCGCTCGGCCATCAGCCCATGGCCAGCCCCACGGGACGGTTCCATATCGTCTTCAACGGGGAGATCTACAATCACCGGGCGCTGCGCGCCGAGCTCGAGCACGCGGGCATCCGGTTCCGCGGCCGCTCGGATACCGAAGTGCTGTGCGCCGGGTTCGAGACGTGGGGGATACGCGAGACGCTCGAACGCACGCGGGGCATGTTTGCGATCGCGGCCTGGGACCGTGCCCATCGCACGCTGACCCTGGCGCGCGACCGGATCGGCATCAAGCCGCTGTATCTCTATGCCGAACCCGGGTTCGTTTCTTTCGGCTCGGAACTCAAGGCACTGGCCCATGGGCCTCGCTACCACCGGCAGCTCGATGCGGATGCGCTGTCCGAATACCTGGGACTGTTGTACATTCCTGGGCCTCGCACCATCTGGAAAGGGGTGCAGAAGATGCTGCCGGGAACGCTGGTGGAGATTGCCGATCCGTCCGCTCCGCTCCCCGAGGCCGTTCCGTTCTGGTCCGTGCAGGATGTCGCGCGGAATGGGCGTATCGGTGGGGCGACGCTCACCGAGCACGAAGCCGCGGGGGAAGTGGAGCGGGTGCTGCGAGATGCCGTGGGGGCGCATCTCGAGGCCGACGTCCCTCTGGGCGCGTTTCTGTCCGGCGGCATTGATTCCACGGCCGTCGTGGCGCTCATGCAGGACGTGTCGTCACAGCCGGTCCGCACGTTCACCGTGCGCTTCGACGATCCCGTCCATGACGAAGCGGATCATGCCGAAGCCGTGGCACGGCACCTGGGGACCGATCATACGACCATTCCGCTCTCCGGGTCGGACGCGCTCGACCTCGTGCCCCGGCTTCCGCTCATTTATGACGAGCCGTTCGCGGACGCTTCGCAGCTTCCCACGCTGCTCGTGTCCCAGGCCGCACGCCGGCACGTCACGGTCGTGCTCACGGGCGACGGTGGTGATGAGTTGTTCGGCGGCTACAATCGTTATCTTTATGGGATGGGGACGCTCGGACGCGTGGACGCGGTGCCGGCGCTGGTTCGCCACGGGTTGTCCCGACTCATCGAATCGGCTCCGGCCGGAAGCATCGACCGCTCCATGGCACGCGCCGGGCGGGTGCTGGCGCCGGCCAGGCGGCTCCGTCTGGCGGAGCAGAAGGCGCGCAAGCTGGCGCGTCTGCTGCGGAGCGAGAACGCGGCCGAACGGTATCTCGGGCTCGTGAGCACGACGAATCCGGGCGATATCGTGAGGGGAGCGAGGCCTGAGGCGAGCGCCCGATTGCCGTGGGCCCTCCGGCACGCATTCCAGGAACTGCCTGCGAATGCGGCATTGCTGGACCGGATGCTGCTGGCTGACCAGCTCGGCTATCTTCCCGACAATCAGATGACCAAGGTGGACCGGGCCAGCATGGCGGTGAGTCTGGAAGCACGAGTGCCGCTGCTCGACCATCGGGTGATCGAACTGGCGTGGCGGCTACCAGCGTCATGGCTCGTGCGAGGCGGATTGAGCAAGTGGGCGCTGCGGGAGGTAGTGTACCGCCACGTACCACTGGCTCTGCTCGACCGGCCGAAGACCGGTTTCACGGTGCCGCTCGCCCGATGGCTCAGAGGTCCGCTGCGGGCGTGGGCGGAGGAGCTGCTGTCATCGACGGAGCTTCGTAATGGCCCCCTCGATGGAACGGCCGTGCAGGCCATGACATCCCGATTGTGGTCCGGCTACGACGAGGGAGCGCTTGCCGCGTGGACGGTCTTGCAGTTCGAAGCATGGAGGAGGGAATGGATGTAACATCAGCGGGATCCGGTCGGTGAGCATCGGCGAAGGGGATCCCGCGCGCGAGCACGCTGTCCATTCGGATTGACCAAGACAAGATACCCTCGGCATGGCAAGATCTCACATGCACGTCTCCACCCTCTGCCTCAACCTCTCCGATTCATGGTGACACAAGAGCGATGGACAGCGGCTCAACAGTATGAGCGCGCGTACTGGACATCTCAGGCCGAGCAGATCGCGCAAGGAGCGATCAGCCAGCTCGAATGGTACCGTTGGAGAGCGAACCAGCTGACTGAGCGGCTCGAAAGACTGGGGGTCCGGACTCCCGATAGCAAAACGGAAGCCGTACTCGAGGTTGGAAGTGGCCCGGTGGGCCTGGCGGCCTTCTATCCGTTCCAGCGGGCCGTGTTGGTCGATCCGCTCAGCGATTTCTACAAGGAGATCTCCCATCTGGTCGAGCTCCGGAATCCCGACGCCGAGTATGTCTCCGGCAGGGGAGAGGCCCTGCCCGTGGAGACAGACACGTTCGATCTAGCAGTCATTGAAAATTGCATCGACCACGTCCACGACGTGACGGGTGTCATGAACGAGTTGATACGAACTCTGAAACCGGGCGGAATCCTCTATCTCACGGTCAACTGCAGATCCCGGGCCGGGTTCTACGTTCACCGGATTCTGTCCCGTCTTCGGCTGGACCCCGGGCATCCACATACGTTCACGCCGGATCGGGCCGCCGCGCTGGTCACGAAGCACGGTTTCTCCGTGATCGACGTCGAAACAGGGTCCTATGAAAAGGAGCGAGCCGCCGATCTCGCGTCGGATTCATCTCGTGCGCGCCTCAAAGCGCGCCTTGGCATCAGTGAGTACATCACATCGGTCATTGCACGCAAATCATAGGTTGAGTGTAGCCGCCCGTCAACATCACGCGTCGGCGGTGCGCTTCCGTTACCCAAGCATGACAGGGGAGTCGACCCACAGAAGATCTGTGCGGGCAAGCCGGTCATCGCCATGACCGAGACGAATCAAACAGCTCGGATGGGATCTATCCAGTCCTATGCGAAAGGAGCGCACGCTGCGGAGTCCGCACGGATGCCAAGGCCGCTCGCAAGCGTGCAGCATCGATTTCCCAGTGATATGTCGTGCGAATCGCATTGAGTCCGTTCCGGCCACACGCATGGCGACGTTCTGGCGAACGCAGCTCCCGGATCGCAGCTTCGATCGCGTGCGCCTGACCCGGCTTGTGCAGCACGCCGGCCGACGCGTCGGTCAGCGTGCGCCGTACCGGCGGCACGTCGGAAGCAACCACGGCTAACCCCATGGCCATGTAGTCAAACAGTTTGTTAGGGATGGTGCTGATCCAGTTCCCCGTCGCGAGATGGGGAACGAGTCCGATGTTAGCCGACGAGACGAGAGCCAGCGCTTCGGCATGGGCTAGGCGTCCGTGAAAGCGGATGTCTGGTGGTCGGAGTCCGAGTTCATCAGCCAGAGCGCGGAAGACTGGCTCTTCGCGCCCCCCGCCGATGATGTCGAATGTCACGGGCATACCCTCCTGTCGCAGGCGTGCGACGCCATGCAGGACTGACCGCAGCCCCCTTGGCTCCTCGAGCAGTCCCAGATAAACGAGACGGGGAGTCTCTTCCCGCGGATTCCGCTCCTCGGCCGTTTCTCTGGCCAGATGTGCCAGCGGCGGAGTATTGCTCACCACAGTGATGGGAGGCACCGGAATGCTGAGCGACCTGACCCGATCGGAGGATTCTTCAACGACCGTGATCAGGTGATCGAGACGCGGCAATACCCAGCGTTCGACCGCTGCCGCAGCAAAGGGATTGCGCACGAACCAGTCGCCCGGCCGGGCAACTCCTATATCGACGAGTTCCTGTAGCATGGCAGGATAGTTCTCCGCCATGTCGAGCAGAACCGGAATATTTCGGTATCGGGCCACGGCGATGGCCGTCGGCGCCAGCGGGAGGTCGCGAACAAGGATAACATCTGATCCTTGCCGGCGGACCGTCCGGTCGATCGCCAGCAGCCACCGGGGACTGAAGAACGCAGGAAACATGAGCGCCGAGTCGACCGTCCGTCCGAGTACGCGCCACGGCGGCAGACGATGGACGGTGCCTTCTGGAAACTGCTCGAGCGTCCCGGCCCATTGCCGGTTCCTAGCTACGATGGCAACATCATGGCCTCCGGCCACTAGTGCAGAGGATATCTTCTGCACTCGCACATCCCACGGGTACTCGGCGTCCCAGACATGACAGATCCGTAGCGGCTGTTGAAGTGGCCGCACCTTGGAGTCACCTTCGTGCCCGGACTTCATCACTGTCCGAACCCCATATAAACGTTACCGCATCGGAACTGCGAATCGTGTTCGCAGGGGCTTGGGGAGACCCAGCTTAACAAGAGCGTTTCTCCGCATCGGCAGCGGTCGTCAGTTTCCACAGCAATACACAGCTCCTCTCCTCTTGCTCTCGAACTCTTTTGCAACACCTCTCCACCTGTACTCCCTAAAAGAATGATAATAATATACAACCTGATCCGACGCCTGACCGACCCCGGGCGAGATCGGATTCCTCAGGACGGCCGGTCTTGCCCCCATTTCACAGATCCAGTCGGATACGCCATCTTCGAGAATCTCCCAC
>CAZUKU010000014.1:7468-116616 GCA_964621045.1 uncultured Gemmatimonas sp. | reverse complement strand
CCGCCACCACGAACGCGTCGGCGAGCGGTTCGCCGCCCAGGCTGTCGTACACGACTCCGCGCACGGTATCGGGGAGCGCAGCAGGTGACTGCGCCGGCAGCCGCGTGGCGCCCAGCAGCAGGCATCCCAGCAGGGCTGGGCCGATATACCGGAATCGTGTCGGGGGACGCTTCATGGTTCCGCTGCGGAAACGGTCCGGGATCAGACTGCTCCTACCTTTTCACCGGAGGCGCCTGCGATCTGATGATTTCTCGAAACTCATCCAGTGATTCATTTCCAACACGATACCCGAGGCGGGAATCGAACCCGCATATCCCAAGGGATGGGGGATTTTGAGTCCCCTGCGTCTACCAGTTCCGCCACCCGGGTGTGGGGCGCGTCACACACGCCCATCTCTGAAAGTTACGGCGCCTCGGCAGGCCGCGCCAGCACGTCGGCACTACTCCGATGACGTCCCGCCCAGCGCGCCGGCAATCACCTCATCCACCGACGGCGGCAGCACGCCCACGTGCTTCCAGAGCACACGCCCGTCGCGGCCGATGAGATAGCTCGCCGGCACGCCGAGCGCGGGGAACCGCCGCTCGATCTCCCCGTCGGGATCGTGTGCGATCTCGAACGTCACCGCATACTGCTCGGTCACGCGCTTCACGGGCTCGGTGCTCCCCACGTCCACGCTCACCGCCACCACGCGGAGCCCGTTGGGGCCGTGCGTGGCGAGCAGCGTGTCCATGAACGCGAACTCCTCCTTGCACGACGCGCACCACGTGGCCCACACGTTGAGCAGCAGAACCGACGAATCCGCGCCGCCCACCACGAGCGAATCACCGGCGAGCGTGGCGATCGCGTACGCGGGGGCCGGCGCACCCACGAGCACCGGCCCGAATCGCGAACGCGCACCGTTGCCGGTATCCCGGCTGCAGGCCATGAGTAGCACCAGCGCGGCCAGGGAGAGCGCGGCGCCGCGCATCGAGTTCCATACCGCGCCGCGCGCCACGCTCCCTGCCCCGCCCGGCCTCACGGCCTGGCGCATCCCCACTGCTCCGTTCGGCCTCACCGCTGCTCCCGGCGCATCAGCACCTGCATGTCGCCCACGGCCTTGAGCCCCATCACCGCATTCGGATTCCGCATGTCAGGGCGCGCGCGCTCCTCGGCTTCGAGACTGGCGATCGGCTGCTCCGACCACGCGACCGTGATGCCGCGCGCCGAGATCCCCACCACGGGAAACGTGGCCGCGCGCGTGGAATCGCTCAAGAGCACGGGGGCGGCGAATGTGCGGCCGCCGTCCACCGAGCGGCGCAGCACCACGCGCGGCGTGGCCACGGTGCCGTCGTCCCAGACGGCCACGACGGTGTCCGGGCCCCCGAGCGCGAGCTGCACGTGCGCGGGGCGCGAGAACGCCGCCATGCCGAGCGGGACCGGTGCGCCGAAGCTCCGCGCGCCGTCGGTGGAGATGGCGTACTGCACGCCGGCGGCCCCGTCGCGGCCGGTCCACCAGGCCACGTGCACGCGCCCGCGGCCGTCCACACGCACGCTGGGGCCGGCGTGCGGACAGCCGTCGAACCGCCAGTCGTCGGCGTGCACGCGCACGGGCTCTTCCCAGGAGGCGCCGCCATCGGTGGAGCGCGCCATCACGATGTCGCGGATGCCGCCGGGCAGGATGCTCCGCCACGCCATGTACAGCGTGCCGTCGTGTGATGTGGCCACGGCCGTGCGGCAGCAGGGGCACGCAGCCGTGGTATCGGCCCGCACGTTGGCCGCGAAGGTGCGCCCGGTATCGCGCGAGACGGCCACGTACGCCGCCGACTGTCCGTGCCGCCCGTCGAGCCACGACACGATCACGCGGCCGTCCTGCGCAACCGACAGCGCATGGAAGTTGTGCGAGCCGAAGTCTCCCTGATCGGTGACCGTGATCGGCTCGCTCCACGACCGGCCGTCGGTGCGCGAGTGCACGTACCGGAGCGCGCTCGCCGGAAAACGCCGGCCGGGCACGAGACGCGCCACCACGTAGATGGCATGCAGCGTGCCGTCGGGTCCGGCCACGAGCTTGGGCGGGGCTTCGCCGTGCCCTTCTATCGGGCCGAGCGGATCGGCGAGTTCCACGGGCGCGTCGTCGTCCACCTGCACGTACAGGCGGCTGTCCGTGCCGCCGTCTGCCGCGGACACCCAGGCCATGGCTTCGCGGCCGTCGGCGGTGACGGCGAACATGGGCGCGGTGCCGCGGGGCGAGCCATGCCCCGCACGCTCCACGGCGCCGAACGTCACGTCGGAACGCTCGCCGTCACACGCGGTGACAAGCACACCGCACGCGGCGAGCAATACGCTGCCCATCGCGGCATATCGGAGAGGGCGCATGATCACCGCTCCCACGCGTAGCGCATGCCGAGGAACACCGAACGCGGCGTGCCGGGCGTGACCTGCTGCCCCTGGAAGCGGTCGTAGGCGGCGAGTTCCGCGTACGTCCGGTCGGCGAGATTCACCACGCGGCCGAACAGCTCCATGCCGCCGCGAATGTACGCATTGGCGTGCAGCGTGAGCAGATCGTGTCCGCGATAGTCCACGGTGCCGGCCGGATCCATGGGATACCGTCCGGTGTGCGACCATTCGGCGGCAACGCGTCCGCCGCGCAGCACACGCGGCGTGACGGTGAGGAGCGCGTTGCCGAGCACGCGCGGCGCCTGTTCGATGCGCTGCCCGCTGTACGAGATCTCGTCCACGGCGGGCGTACTGCCGCTCGCCGGACGGGCGGCCTGCGGCGTCCATGTGGTGTACCGATGATCGGCCACGGCGCCGGACAGGTCGAGGCGCACGCGCGGCAGCACCCGCACGCCCAGGCTGCCTTCGAGCCCGCGGTGCCGGGTGGCACCGGCGTTGGTCGCGATGCGGGTATTGGTTTCGGTCACGAACGTGATGATGTCGTTTTCGAGGCGCATGTCGTAGGCCGCGAGCGACCACGCGACACGTCCGCGCGCGTCGCCACGCACCCCGAACTCCGCGCTCGCCACGGTCACGGGCTGGAGGTCCACCGTGCTCGTGGCGTCGTTCTGCTGGAAGAGTTGTGAGTGCGCGGGTGCGCGGAATCCGGTGCGATACGCGCCGTACACGTTGAGCCACGGGGTGACGTCGGCGGTCAGTCCCACCTTGGGGCTCGCCCGGCGGTAGTCGCGCACCTGACCCGCCGGAATGCGGAACCGGCCGGTGTCGCGCGCCGCGATGTTGGTGGTGTAGTCGTACGCGACCACGTCGTACCGGAGCCCCACGTCGGCGCGCACCCGCGTCACGGGAGAGAACTCGGCGTGCAGATACGGCGACGCCTGACGGAAGGTGACGTCGTAGTCGTACTGCCGCGCGCCGAGTGTGTACGACTGGAAGATGCGGTCCGCACCGGTGCCGGCGGTCTGCAGCACGGCCTGGTCGGCGGTGAACGAACCGGGACTCACGTCGACATCGGCGCCCGCGATCACGCGGGCTGCCAGCGGCGTGAAGTCGCGGCGCGCACGCGCGAGCACGCCGTACGACGTATTGCGCGTGTCCCAGACCTGCGGATTGAAGGTGAGCTGCCACGAGGGGAGCAGTTCCAGCACGTTGCGCCGCGCGAACGGCGTGACGCTCCAGCTTCCCCGCGCGCCGCGCTGCTCGATCGCGGAGCTCCAGCGGAGCGCCTCCACCTTGCGGAAGGCGAGCGGCGAGCGGTTGATCGGATCGCGGGCCAGGAACTGCACTTCGCTCTGCGCGAGCACGTCGCGCTGGTCGATGGTGGACGCGGTGACCACCGTGCGCACGGAAAGGCCGTCGCGAAGACGGGCATCCCAGCGCAGCGTGCCGCTCTGCCTGTCGTACGGCGCGTCGTCGCGCCAGCCGGTCATGCGCGTGAGGTTGAGGTCCGCGCGCACGCCGTGCCGTCCCGACGTGGTGCCGCCGGTGAGCAGCACGCGCTGAAAGCCGTACCGGCCGCCTTCCACGCTCACGTCACCGCTCGGCACGGGCGGCGCTTCGCGTGTGAGCGCATTCACCACGCCGCCGATGGCATCGCTGCCGTAGAGCGCGGTGCCCGGTCCCTTGAGCACCTCCACGCCGCCGGCCTGCGGCAGGTTGACCTCGTACATCGCGTTGTGATTGAAGAAGCCCGTGGCGCGCGTGGGAATGCCGTCCTCGAGGTAGAGGTACATGGGCTTGGTGGTGATGGGCTGGCGGATCGCCATGGAGTGCCCTTCCCCGGAGAGCTGCGAGACGTACACGCCGGGGATGCGCTTCATCACCTGTGCGGGGTGCGAGGCGCGGGCGAGCCGGAGTTCGGCGCCGCCGAGCACGTCGATGGTGACGGAGTTCTCCACGCGGCGCTGCGCTTCGCGCGTGGCGCTCACCACCACGGGGGCCACGATCGCGGCTGCGTTCGTGAGGCGGAACAGCACCGTATCGGCGCCGCCGGCCCGCACGTCGAGCGCGTGCATGAGCGTATCGAGGTCGATACGGCGCGCCCGGAGCAGCACGCGGCCGACCGGAACCTGCTCGATGCGCCACGCACCGTTCGCATCGGACATGGCGCCGAGCCGGGTGCCCGGCACGTCGATGATGACGCCGTCGAGGGGCGTGCCGTCCGTGGCGGACACCACGCGGCCCACCACGGTGCCGGTGGCCGGAGCGGATTGCGCCGACACCGCCGGCGCTCCGGGTATGCTGAACAGCACCGCGGCAACCGCGCCGCGGATGACGAAGGGAATCCTGCACGACATGTGAGATGCTCCACGCGCCGGTGCCTGTGACGGCATCCGGTGTGCGCCTTCCGGGTTTGCATGCGCACGATCCGGCAGCGTGCCCGGATGGCACGCGCCCCGTACGCGCAACGGAGCCGGCGGAACGATCGGTCACACCGCTCACAGCGGTGCGGACGTTCTCAGCCGGTCAGGCGCCCTGCGGTGGAGCGGTGGGCCATGGCAGCCGGACATTCGCCGGCAGCGGGAGGCCGGCGGCCGTGATCTCGGACGCGATCGGCGCAACGCGCGCGACCGCCGCCGGCACCGGGATGTGCGCGATGATGCCGCACGGGCTCGTTGGCGCGGCCGCACACGCGCAGGTGCCGATGCACGTGCAGCCGTGCGTATCGTGCGGCGAGTCCTGTGCCGGGTTCTGCTGCGCGTGTGATTGGTCATGCGACGCGCCGTGCGAATGACCGTGCGACGCATGCTGCTCGGGCGACGCGCTTTGCGATGCCCCGTGCGCGCCGTGCCCGTGCGCTTCCCCGGCCGCGACGTGGTGCGCATGCCCCGCCTCTCCGGCACTCGTCACCATGCCCGCGGGGCTGTCCGTGGGACAGGTGTGCACCCAGACCGGCTCTCCCATGAGGAGAACCGACCAGAGGCCGAGCAGAAGCCCGAGCGGGTGCAGGGAGCGAAGGCGTCGCATGGGTACGACGGAAGATATCGACCCGCCCGCGGCGGGTTCAACCACGCAGATGTGCGTAAGGGGTTGCAGGACGAACGATCACCGGTTTCCCCGACCGCGGGCATGGGTCGATCGTCCCGGCCTCCAGAAACGCCGAAGGGGACCGCATGGTGCGATCCCCTTCGACTGTTCCTGTCTCCGAACCGGGATCAGTGCCGTTTCTGCATGGGCGGCCGGCCTGGCGTCGACGGACGCCCCGGAGCGCCGCCGGGACGCCGGTCGCGGATGTCGTCCATGTTGCGCCGGATCTGCTCCTGCAACGCCACATACCGCGCCCGCTGCACGGGCGTGAGGAACTGCGCCAACTCGCGCTGCTCGGCTTCCATCAGGTCGATCCGGCGGCGTTCCACCTTGGGCATGCGGTCGAGCAGCTCCGCGACCTTTTCGCTGGACACGGAATCGCCCGCCATCAACTGGGTCCGCAGCTCCATGCGCAGCCGGAACTCCTCGGCGCGCACCGCGCGGCGTTCCGGCTCGAGCTTGACCGTGACGGCTTCGAGCTGGCGGAGCTGTTCGTCGGTGAGCTCGAGGCGCTGCTTCATGATCGCGCCGATCTGGCGCTGCACCTGATGATCGATGGGACGTCCGCCGCGCGGCATCTGCGTGCGCGGCCGGTCCTGGCCCTGCTGCGCGGCTGCTTCGCCGACCGGCAGGACGCCGGACAACGCCAGCGCCAGGAGCGGCAGCACGATCCCGCGCACCTGCGCACGATGCGATCGCATCACGTTCACGATACCTCCTCGAGCATGGTATCCATCATGGGCGGCACGAGCGGCGGTGCATCCACCGGCGGCGCGCCGTCCCAGGCGTCGAGCTGTTCGAGCAGCAGCGTCAGCTCGTCTTCGGTGTAATCGGACAGCTCCTGGATGGGGAGCACCGACGGCGCGACCGACACCACCGCCACCACGGGCGCCGTGCCGGGCGCGTACGGCATCGACAGCGCCATGAGGTCCGCGGGCATGTCGGACACGGCCACGGTATCCCCATCGGTGAGCGACACGGGGCCGCTGCGCGCCATGACGAAGGACAGCCCGCCAACGGCCACGAGCGTGATCGCTGCCGCGAACCGCATGACCGACGCGCCCACCGGCCAGCGCCGCGCGGACGTCTGCTTCCGCCGGGCCGTGCGCAGCGACGGCGCGAGCGCCGGCTCGCCGCCCGTGATCACACGGAAGGCACGCACCGTATCGGCCGAAGCCGTATCGGACGTCTCGCGCGCCGTCTCCGCCGGCTTCGGCAGTGCGGCCACGATGGCGGCGATATTCATGACCGGCGGCACCGGACGCGCCGCGCGCACGGCCGCGAGCATCTCGGACTCCGCGCGGCACGCCGCGCACAGCGCCAGATGCTCCTCGATCGCGTCGCGTTCACCCGCCGGCAGGATGCCGGCCACGAACTCCGGCAGTTGTTCCCGGACGTCGATGTTCGGGCACTCAGTCATGAATCCACTCCTTCACCGCGCGCAGCGCGTTGTGATAATGCACCCGGGCCGCCCCTTCGGTGGTTCCGAGGATGTCCGCGATGTCCTTGTACGCCCGTCCTTCCTGCACCCGCAGCGTGAACACGTCCCGCTGCATCGGCGACAGCCGGTCGAGCGCCTTCCGCACCCGCTGCTCCGTTTCGTCCGCCACCATGCCGTCGAGGGCATGAAAGCCGGTGGCGGCATCTTCGGGCATTACATCCACCATCTCCGGTCGTCGCCTGGCCGCGCGGCGGCGGTCGAGCACGAGCCGGCGTTCGATCGTGAACAGCCACGTGCGCAGCGAACTGTCGGCGCGAAACGAATCGAGGGCCGAGAACGCGCGCACGAACGTATCCTGCACGAGCTCGTCGATCTCGTCGCGCACGCCGAGACTGAGCGCGAACCGCGCCAGCGCCGTCGCATGTCGCTCGACGAGTGCCGTCGCTGCCCGTTCATCGCCGGCGCGCCAGCGCTCGATGAGCTCCTGGTCCACCGCCGCGTCCCTGGTCCGGTCCGCCTCGGTCATCTGCACGCCCCGGTAGACGGGACGCCGGGGCCGGTGTTAAGGCACGCGGGCACGTCAGGCCGCAGACGGGGGATCGGTGGGATTCGTGGCGGACTCTGCCGTTCCGGACGCGGGCGCGCCGGGGGCGGCTCCGCCAGCGGCTCCACCAGCAGCCTCGCCACCGGCCTCGGGGTGCGCGCGCCGCCAGTCGGCCGCCTCCTGGGCAGCCCGCTCGAGGCGGACAGCCTCCTGCTCGTGGTCCCGGAGGGCCCGCGCGAGCCGGTCGAGGCTCTCGCCATCGAGCGTCCGGCCGCTTTCCCAGGCCCGGAACACGGCGTAGCCGAGTGATTCGGCGGCCTTGTCCGCGGCCTGGCGGGCGCGCCGCGCATCGAGCCGCGTCTTGCCTTCGTCGATGGCCTCCTGCGCCACCCGATTGGCCTTGTCGAGGCCGTCCTTGAGCTTGTCCCAGATCGCCATTGCGTCATGCTCCATGAAAGGGGGATGAGGACACTACGCGGACGGGACGGCGGAGTTGCGATCGGCGCGCGATACGTGGAATCGGCACGCTTCGGATATTACGCAAACGGCCCCCGCTCCGTGGAGCGGGGGCCGCAGAGGACAGCCGGATGCGTGACGCGGTCAGGCGGACACGGGCTCGTCGGCGCTCTCCACCTCGACTTCGTATTCGAAGGGGATGACGGAGACCTTGAGCCGCTTCTTGTTCTTGTGCTCGAACTGCACCACGCCGTCGACGAGCGAGTAGATGGTGTAGTCGGAGCCGAGGCCGACGTTGCGGCCCGGGTGCCACTTGGTGCCGCACTGCCGCACGATGATGTTGCCGGCGGTGACGACTTCGCCGCCGTACTTCTTGATGCCGCGGTACTGCGGATTCGAATCCCGGCCGTTGCGCGACGAGCCGACGCCTTTCTTGTGTGCCATGTCTATCTCCAGTGCATCGGGGATCCGATGCCGCGACGATTAGCCGAGGACGATGTCCTTGATGCGGACTTCGGTGAACTTCTGCCGGTGGCCCTGCTTGCGCGCGTAGTTCTTGCGGCGCTTGAACTTGAAGACGACGATCTTGTCGTCCTTGCCGTGCTTGACGATCTCGGCGGTGACGGTCGCGCCGGCGAGCGTGGGGACGCCCGTGCGCGTGGTCGTGCCGTCGGAACCGAGCAGCACCTCGTTGAACTCCACGGTCGAGCCGGCGTCGCCGAGCAACGACGGAATACGAAGGGTCTTGCCCGGTTCGGCCCGGTACTGCTTGCCGCCGGTGCGGATGATCGCGTAGCTCATAAGACTCAAGACTGTCGGGAGCGCCAGGCGCCGATTCGGCACTGCACGCTCTGTTGAGACCGCCCGGCCTCTGTCGAGGCTGTGCAGGCGGCCATAGCAAGCCCAGAAACGTACCGCGCTGCCAGCAGGCTGTCAACCTGTGGCCTCGCAACGGGTTGGGCGGCCCGCTGCCGCCCCCGGACCGCCTCAGGCCAGGGCGTACTGCTGGGTCACGTCCCGCTCCGCCCCCTTCACCACCAGCCGGTACTCGTCCGGCTTGAGCAGGGGGTCGTCGCGCATCTCCACCGAGAAGCCGGCCACCTTCTCCAGCCGCCGGAGCAGGTCCCGCTCCTCCTCGAGCACGTGGAGCGCAATATCGGGGTGCATCCGGAGCAGCATGGCCTCCTTCCGCCCCTCGGCGCCCATGCGCGTGACCGCCCGCTCGAGCCGCCGCACGATCGTTTCCGGGGTGAAGACGCGCCCCGTGCCGGCGCAGGTGGCGCACGGCTCCGTCATGCTCTGCCAGTGGCTCTGCCGCACCCGCTGCCGCGTCATCTCGATGAGCCCGAGCTCGCTCACGGCAAAGGCCTTGGTACGCGCCCGGTCGCGGCCGAGGTGCGTGCGGAGCTCCTGCAGCACCCGGTCCCGGTTGGCCTGCGTCTCCATGTCGATGAAGTCGCACACGATGATGCCGCCGATGTCCCGCAGCCGGAGCTGCCGCGCGATCTCGCGCGCGGACTCGCTGTTGGTGCGGAAGATCGTCTTCTCCGGGTCCTTCTTGCCGGTATAGCGCCCCGAGTTCACGTCGATCGAGACGAGCGCCTCGGTCTGCTCGATGATGAGATACCCGCCCGACGGCAGGTCGCACCGGCGCTTGAAGAGGTCGCGGATCTCCTTCTCGATGTCGGACTTGTCGAACAGCGGCACGGTGCCTTCGTGGAGCCGCACGCGGTCCACGAGATCGGGCGCGATGCCGGTGAGGTATTCCACGATCTCGTTGTAGACCTGCCGCGAGTCCACGGTGAGCGCATCCACCTTGCTGGAGAAGACGTCGCGCACGAGGCCGCGCGTGATGTTCGTCTCGCGATGGATGAGAGCCGGCGCGCGCAGGAACTGGTTCTTCCGCTTGATGCGCTTCCAGGCCGCGATGAGCGACTGGAGCTCGCGTTCGAACACCTCGCGCGTGGCATCCTCGCTCACGGTGCGCACGATCACGCCGCCGGCATCGGACGGGAGCATCTCCTGCAGCATCTGCCGGAGCCGCTGGCGCTCGCTCCGCTCGCCGATCTTGCGGCTCACACCCACGCGGCTGGCGAAAGGCATGTACACGAGGAACCGGCCGGCCAGCGACACCTGCGCGGTGACGCGCGGCCCCTTGGTGCTGATCGGCTCCTTGGACACCTGGACGACGATGTCCTGGCCGCGCTTGAGCACGTCCTGGATGGGCGGCAACTCGCGCCGCGCCCGGCGACTGCCGTTGGAGGCATCGTCGTCGTCATCGTCGTCATCGTCCGGATCGGGCTCGGCGTCGGGCACGACGATGTCGGACGCGTGGAGAAACGCGGCCTTTTCCGTTCCGATGTTCACGAAGGCGGCCTGAATGCCGGGAAGGACCGCCTCCACCTTGCCAAGGTAGACGTCGCCGACCATGCGCCGGGCATCCGGCCGGTCGACCAGCAGTTCAACGAGGAGGTCGTCCTCGAGGATGGCGACCCGGGTCTCCCGCGGGTTCGCGTTGACGAGAATCTCGCGTTTCATCGAGTGTCCACATCGACCGGCGCGGCGGCGACTCCACGCACCTCCGGATCCGATGTCGGGCAAAGGGCGAAGAACCCGGGGGCGCCGAATGCGCCTCACCCGAGGGGCGGAACGGTCTCTCCGCCGGCAGCGCGTGATCGTCCACACCGAACACGCCCGGGGACTCGGACACGGCGCGGCACCCGGACGGGTGCGCCCCGCGTACACCCCACGCGCGCGTCGAGCGAGCGCGCCATGGGCGACGAGGACCGGTGACGAACGTGATGGTGTGCGATCGGAATGCGGGCACGGAACGCGCAGTGCGGTGTGCGGCGGTGTCGCCATCGGCACGCCGGCCTGGACGACACCCGCCGAAACAGCGGTGGCCCGCGAGTCGCGCGGGCCACCGGGACCTGGTGCCGGCCGATCCGGTCAGGGTGACCGGACCAGCCAACCCCTAAACCTATTCATACACCGGTTCATCCCGCCAGTTCCTTGAGCAGATGCCGGGCGATGACGATCCGCTGGATCTCGCTCGTCCCCTCCCCGATCTCGCAGATCTTGGCGTCCCGCATGTACCGCTCCACGGGATAATCCTTGGTGTAGCCGTAGCCCCCGTGGATCTGGATGGCCTTGATCGTGGCCCGCATCGCGAGCTCGGAGCAGAACAGCTTGGCCATCGCGGCTTCCTTGCCGAACGGCCGGCCGTTCTGGGCCAGCCACGCCGCGTGGTACACGAGATGCCGTCCGGCCTCGATCTCCGTGGCCATGTCGGAGAGCTGGAACTGCACGCCCTGGAACGAGGCGATCGCCTGGCCGAACTGCTTGCGTACCGAGGCATACTCGAGCGCCTGGTCGAGCGCGCCCTGGGCGATCCCCACCGACAGCGCGGCAATGCCGATCCGGCCGGCATCGAGGGTCTTCATGAAGTTCACGAACCCGAGCCCTTCGGCGCCGAGCAGGTTCTCGGCCGGCACCTCGACATTGTCGAAGAGCAGCTCCCGCGTGTCCGACGCCCGCCAGCCGAGCTTGTCCTCCTTCTTGCCGGCCCGGAAGCCGGCCATGTTCGGCAGCGAGGCCTCGTGGCCGATCCCCAGCGCGAGACAGGTATCGAGATCGCACGTCTCCTTGGTGAGGATGAACGACGAGATCCCCTTGGAGCCCATGGCCGGATCGGTCACCGCGGTGACCACGAACACCTCGCCCACACCGGCGTGCGTGATGAAGCGCTTGGAGCCGTTGAGCACGTAGTGTCCGTTCTTCCGCACGGCCGTGGTGCGCGTGCCGCCGGCATCGCTGCCGGCCGCTTCCTCGGTGAGGCCGAAGCCACCGAGGACCTGTCCCGACGCGAGCAGCGGGACGTAGCGCCGCTTCTGCTCGGGAGTGCCGAAGTGCACGATGGGTGACGTGCCAAGCGTGGTGTGGGCGGAGATCGTGATGCTGTGCGATGCGTCGACGCGCGCGAGCTCCTCGATCGCGATCATGAACGCGAGCGTGTCGAAACCGGCGCCGCCGAGCTCTTCCGGCCACGGCACGCCGAGCAGCCCGAGCTCGCCCATGCGCCTGATGTTGTCCCAGGGGAACGTGGCGTCCGCGTCGTGCCGCGCGGCCACGGGCGCCACCTGTTCCTGCGCGAACGCGCGCACCATCTCGCGCACGGCGAGATGGGAATCGGAGAAGTAGAGGGAATCGTCCATGGTGGCGGAACCTAGCGGGCCGGCGGCGGTGGCGCAGGATCCGCGGCATGCACGATGCGCCCGCCCACGATGGTATAGCGTACGCCACCATCGAGCCAGTCACGACCGGGCTCGGTGGTGAACGGATCCCGGTCGAGAATGGTGAGATCGGCCCAGCGGCCGGCCACGATGACGCCACCCGATCGTTCGTTGAACGTGGCCCACGCGGCCCACGTGCTGTACGCCCGCACGGCCTCTTCGATGGTGAGCCGTTCGGCGGGCACGAACGGCGCGCCGGGCGATGCGGTCGTATCCTGCCGGGTGACGGCAGCGAGCAATCCGTACCACGGGGACAGCCCCGATCCCGGGAAATCACTGCCGAACGCGAGATGCGCGCCCGCGCGGCGCAGCGTGCGCCACGCGTACGCACCGAGAATGCGCGTAGGACCGAGACGCGTTTCCGCCCATGAGGCATCCTCCACCGCGTGCGGCGGCTGCATCGAGGCCACGAGCTGCATCGCGCCGATGCGCCGTGCATCGGCCGGCGTAAGCACCTGCGCATGTTCCACGCGATGCCGGAGCGAGCGGGTGGACGACGCGGACTGCATCGTGGTCTCCAGGAAGTCGAGCGTTTCCTTGTTGCCCGCGTCGCCGATCGCGTGGATGGAGGCCTGGAACCCGGCGCGCATGAGCGCGGACACGACCGCGGTATCGAATCCGTAGGCGGCCCCGCCCACGCCGCGATGCCCGTCCCGGTCGGCGTAGTCGTCGAGCAGGCGCGCGCTCCGGGAGCCGAGCGTTCCGTCGTAGTACGCCTTCACGCTGCGGATCGTGAGATGCTGCGCCGTGCTCGTATCGGGGCCGCTCCCGGTCCACCAGCGCGCGAGTGCCGTGTCGCGCGCCGAGAGCATCGCGTACACGCGGATCGGCAGCATGCGCTGCTCGGCCAGTCGCAGGTAGGCTTCGAGATGCAGCGCGTCCACGCCGGCATCGTGCACCATCGTGTAGCCGGCGCGCGCGAGCGAATCGAGTCCGCGCCGGAGATACGCCGCCACGTCGTCTTCGGTGAGCGTGGGCACGGCCGCGTCGAGCAGCGCAACGGCCCGGTCGAGCACCACGCCCGTGGGCGTGCCGTCGGTGGTGCGCAGGATCGTGCCGCCCGCGGGATCCGGCGTGGAGTCGGTGATCCCGGCGAGCGCGAGCACCGAATCGTTCGCCCAGCCGGCGAATCCGTGCAGCCCGCGCAGGTACACGAAATGCTGCGGGAACGCCCGCGTGAGAAGACCGGCCGTCGGACGCCGGTTCGCCCACGCGCCTTCGTCCCACCCCTGCCCCACGATCCACGTTCCCGGCGGCGCGGTATCGGCCACGCGCCGCACGCGCGCGATCGCTTCGGCCGGTGTGCGCACGCCCACGAGATCCACGCGCGACATGGCCGCGCCGAGTTCGCCCACGTGGCCATGCGCATCGTGAAGGCCGGGCACGACCGTGGCGCCTTCGAGATCGATGATCTCGGTGGCCACGCCGCGCCACACCATCACGCCGTCGTCCCGCCCCACCCACAGGATGCGGTCGCCGCGGATCGCGATGGCCGTGGCATCGGGACGCCATTCCCCGTCGCGGAAGGGAGCCCGTGCATGCGGCGTGCCGTCGCCGTCGGGATCGGGCCAGGCCATGGTGTAGACACGGCCGTTGCGCAGAATGAGATCGGCGCTCTCCGGCGCGCGCGTATTGCATCCCAGGGTCGCCAGCGCGCCGGCCATGCCGAGCAGCGCCGCGCCACGCCGCAGCATCGTCATGGACACGCTCGCGCGAGGAGGAAGGATCATGCTCACTGCCGCGTGCGGGAACGGGTGCGCGGTGTTTTCGCCGGCAGTTCGGGGGTGGAGCCGAGGCATCGGTCGCAGGCGCCGCACTGCGGACGCACATCGGGGTCCCCGAAGTATCGGAGCACGAAAGCGCGGCGGCAAGCACGCGTCTGGGCATACCGCTGCATGGCATCCAGCCGGTCCATGTCCACGGCCCGCCGCCGCGCGAGCAGCTCCCAGTCCACCGGCGCGCGGTTCTCGACGATCGCGCGCCCTTCGAGGCGGAAACCGCCGCCGGAGCGATTCCACGTCACGAACTGTCCGGCCTCCAGCCGTTCCAGCACGGGCAGGATCCCCGTGGCGCCTCCCAGCCCCGGCGGGAGGCCGTCGAGGTCGACGGACGCGCCGTCTTCGAGACGACGCCCCACGGCGCGCCAGAGCGCGCGCAGCACTTCGCGATCGAAGGCGCGCTCGCCGTCGAGTTCGGCCGTGATGCGCGCGGGCGTGGCGAGAAGGCGCACGAAAACGCGCTGGGGCGCCGGCGGTTCCACGAGCAGGCAGCCGTGCTGTGCAAGCACGCGCACCGCGGCGCCGACGTGGCGCTCGTTCACCGCCTTCCCCACGCGCGCCGTGAGCTCGTCGAGGGTGAACGGCACGAAGCCGTCCCGGTCGGCGGCTTCACGCAAAGTGCGCCAGGTCCGCTCGATCGCCGGCTTGTCGGGGTGCGCCCCCTCGATGAAGTACTCGTGCGTGAACCGGTCCTGATAGGCGTGCAGCAGCACGCACACGGAATCCTTCCCGTCGCGTCCCGCGCGTCCGGCCTCCTGGTAGTACGCCTCGAGCGAGCCGGGCATGGCATGGTGCACGACGAGGCGCACGTCGGGCTTGTCGATGCCCATGCCGAACGCGCTCGTGGCCACGATCACGCGCGAAGCTTCGCCCATGAACGCATCCTGCGCGCGGCGGCGGTGCGATTCATCGAGGCCGGCGTGATACGCCACGGCGCCGATGCGCGCACGCGTGAGCACGTGCGTGACCCGCTCCACGGCCTTGCGCGTGGGTGCGTACACGATGGCCGGCCCGCTGTGGGCGCGGATCGCGCCAACGGCCGCCTTGTCCTTGTCGTTCTGCGTGCGCGTGGGGACCACATGGTACGACAGATTCGTGCGATCGAAGCCGCCCACCACCACGGCCGGATCGCGCAACTGCAACTGCCGCGCGATGTCGTCACGCACGCTCGGCGTGGCCGTGGCCGTGAGCGCGACGGTCTGCGGATCGCCGAGTCCGTGCCGGATGCGCCCGATGCGCCGGTAGCTCGGCCGGAAGTCGTGTCCCCATTCGCTGATGCAGTGCGCTTCGTCCACTGCGAGCAGGGAGACGCCGATGTCGCGCAGACGCTGGAGCGTGCGGCCGGCGTCCATGCGCTCGGGCGCCAGATAGAGAAGCTGCAGCTCCCCGCGCTGCGCCCGCGTGAGCCGGTCGGCCACCGCGCTCGCGCCGAGCGTGCTGTTGATGAACGCCGCCGGGAGACCGCGGCGCTCGAGCGCGTCCACCTGGTCCTTCATGAGCGAGATGAGGGGCGAGATCACCACGGTGAGGCCGCGGCGCATGAGCGCGGGGACCTGGTAGCAGAGCGATTTGCCGCCGCCGGTGGGGAGCACGACGAGCGCGTCGCGACCGGCGAGCACGGCCTCGATGGCCGGCTTCTGCGGTTTGCGGAAGTCGGGGTAGCCGAAGAGGCGCTCGAGGGTGGCGCGGGCGTCGTCGAGCGTGCCGTAGGGCGGATGATCGGGGAGCAGAGCGGACATGCCGGATGGTAGCGAGGCCGCGCGGGGGATGCGACATCGAAATTCGGCAGGTGGTGGCATGGTTCGGCAGCGGGATGATCCGACGGGGTCGGATTTTGCGCGTGTCTTCCGTGGATGCTGTGCTCCCACTCCCCTCCTCACCCTGCGGATCCTTTCATGCATACCCGATTTTCGTGGCGCCCTCGTGTGGCGATATCGACCGGTGTTCTCCTGGCACTCACCGCGTGCGGCGGTGGAGACGGCCCCAGCGAGCCGCCCCCGCCCGTCAGCGTCACCATCACGCCCACCACGGCCACGGTGAACGGCGGAGCGACGCAGAGCTTTTCGGCCACGGTCGCCAATGCCACGAACACCGGCGTGACCTGGACCGCGTCCGGTGGCACCATCGCCGGCACCGGGGCAACGGCCACCTGGACGGCGCCGGCCGGAGGCGGCCCGTACACCATCACGGCCACCAGCGCCCAGGATCCGAGCAAGAGCGCGTCGGCCACGGCCACGATCACGCCCATCGCGATCACCATCGAGCCCGGAACGGCCACCGTGGCGGCGGGCGGCACGCAGACCTTCACGGCCAGCGTGGCGAACAGCGCGAACACCTCGCTCACGTGGACGGCCTCGGGCGGGGCGATCAGCGGCGCCGACGGCTCGGCGACGTGGATCGCGCCGGTCGCCGCCGGCGAGTACACGATCACGGCGACGAGCGTCGCGGATCCCACGCGGAGCCAGTCGGCCACGATGACGGTGACGCCCGTAGCCGTGGCCGTGGCGCCCGGAACCGCCACCGTGGGCGCGGGCGGAACGCAGACCTTCACGGCCACGGTCACGGGAGCGGCCGATCCCGGCGTGATCTGGACAGCCTCCGGCGGCACGATCGCCGGCTCGGGCGCTTCCGTGACATGGAATGCGCCGGTGGCCGGAGGTGACTACACCATCACGGCCACCAGCGCCCTGGATCCCGAGCAACAGGGCACGGCCACGGTAACGGTCACGAGCGTCGGGATCACGCTGTCACCGGCCACCGCGAGTCTCTTCCGCGGGGAGCCGGCCTCGTTCACCGCAACGGTGACCGGTGCGCGTCCCGGCGGGGACAACGTGACGTGGACCGCCACGTGCGGGGTGTCGGCACCCGACGGCCGGACGTTGGGATATACGGCCCCGGCCGCCGCCGGCACCTGCACGATCACCGCCGCCAGCGTGCTCGATCCCGCGAAACAGGCGACCGCCACGGTCACGGTACGGCCGGAGCTGCTGGTGACCAGCACCGACGACGCGAGCGACGGCGCCTGCACGTTCAGCCACTGTTCGCTCCGCGAGGCGATCACGGCGGCGAACGCAGCGCCGAACCCGGATGTCATCGTGCTCGGCACCACGGCGGCTCCCCGCACGATGACGGCGCGCACGGCAGCCGCGGTCACCGGCACGCTCACTCTCACGAGCCCGCTGCCGGCGATCACGACGCCGATCACCATCATCGGCCCGGGGGCGGATCAGCTCACGATCGACGCGGCAGCCACGACGGGAACGCAGCGGCGGGTCTTCACGGTCACCGGTGCGAAGAGCACGTCCATCAGCGGCATGACGCTGCGCGGCGGACGGATCAACACCGCCGGCGCGATGCTCCTGCAGAACGGCGCCGAGGTGGTGCTGAAGGACGCCGTGGTCATGGACAACGAGGCGCTCACGGATGCCGGCGGCGGTATTCGCGTATCCGGTGGCAGCGCGCTGACGCTCGAGAACGTGACCGTGGAGGAAAACCGCGCGTCGTCGGCCTCTCTCGGCAATGGCGGCGGCGTGACCGTGGATGGACAGAGCACGCTCACGATCCGGGGCGGCGTGGTGCGGAGCAACAGCGCCAATGCGATCGGGGGAGGCATCTTCGGCACATTCAGCGGCATCGTGCTCGAGAACGTGCGCGTGGAGGACAATACCGCCACGACCGGCGCCGGTGGCGTGGGGGTGTGGGTCGGTGGCTCGCTGACGATCACCGGTGGGGTCGTGCGGAGCAACCGCGCAACCGGGCCCAGCTCTGTGGCCGGAGGAGTGCTCGCCGCTTCCACGGGACAGACAGGAGCGGGTGTCACTCTGACGATGACCGACGTGCTGGTCGAAGAGAACGAAACCCTTTCCCAGGGAGGCGGCATTCAGGTCACCCGCCAGGTGACCGGCACGCTGGATGGAGTCATCCTGCGGGGCAATCGTATCCCTGCGGGCAACAGGACGGCGCCCGTGGTCGGTGGCGGCATGCTGCTGGGCGGCATGAACGACTTCACGATCACGCGCGTCACGGTGGAGGGGAACCAGGTGCTCGGGACGAACGGCGAAACCGACGGCGGTGCCGGTATCAGCGTGACGAACCTCGAAGGCATCCCCACGTCGCAGATCAGAATCACGAGAACCACCATCAGCGGCAACAGCACCGTGCATATGGGCGGTGGGATACGCGTGGTGGGCCAGGCACAGGTTACGCTGGAGGAGTCCACTGTATCGGGGAACTCGGGCAGCAGCGGCGCAGGAGTCATGACCCATAGTCCCATGACCCTCCGGAACGTGACCTTGGTCGGCAACACGGCCACGGCCTCCGGCGGCGGGCTCGGCGCCGGCACGGGCGGCACGATCACGGCGAGCAGCGTGCTGCTGTCGAACAACCGGGTGAACACCACGGCCGCGAACTGCGGCACCGCCGGTACGGGCACGATCGCCACCGGTGGGCACAATCTGAGCGACGATGGCACCTGCTCGGCGTTCCTGCACGCGGCCGACCGGCAGAACATCGAGGCGGGCATCAGCGCCGATCTCGCCGACAACGGCGGGCCCACACGAACGCATGCGCTCCTCACGGGAAGCGCGGCGATCGACGGCGGAGACGCGGCCACCTGCGCGGCCACGGACCAGCGCGGCTTCGGCCGGCAGGGTGTCTGCGACATCGGCGCGTTCGAGTTCGGCGGCACGGCACCGGCGGGCGGCGCACGCATGATGCGCGTCGTGGTGCCGCCTGTATTCCGCCGCGGCCCTGCGGCGATGGCACCGGAACGCTCGGCACCGGTGAATCCGGCCGATCTCGTCGTGGGACGGTCGGGCCCGGCAGCTCGCTGACGCCGCGCTGATCACGAAGGCCTCCGGCCATGAGGCGCAGGTTCACCTCATGGCCGGAGGCTTCGTCGTTCGCAGCAGCCTGCGTCGTTCAGCGACCCGTGATCCGGTACGCCACGAGCTGCGTGATGTCGGTGTCCGCGTTCGTCTCGCCGAAGAGCACCGTGTCATCTCCGAAAAAGCCGAGCGGCCGCCGTTTCCCGCTCACGGTCCCGACATATCGTCCCGACGGATCGAACACGTCCGTCCGGCGGATCTCGTCACCGATCCCGAATCGCTCGGCCCACAGATATCCATCCGGCCCGACAACCACTCCGCTCACGAGCGGCAACTGCTCCGCCATGCCCTGCTTCTCGGCCATCTCCGACGCCGGCACGACGCAGTCCCCGGAGGGCATGCCGATCGTGATCCCCCGCGGATAGGCCCGCTCCACATGCGCCAGCCCGGGCACTTCGGAGGCGATCGCACGCCGCACGCTGTGCACCAGCCGCCCCTGCTCGTAGAGATCGATCCGATACGGCACCTGGTGCGTCACCGCGATGCGTGCCCCGTTGCTTCCCCACGCGAGCTGTGGATGAAAGAGCGGGGGGAGATTGAGACCCACGCAGGTGAACATCACCATCCCGGCCGTGGGGTTGGCGAGCGAGGTCAGCTCGATCGTGTCCGACGGCGTGGCGATCCGCAGATGCTCGCGGCGCAACCGGTCGTCGGTCGTGGAGGCCGTGTAGACGAGCGTATCCCGGAACATGCGGATCACCTCGAAGCCCGTCGGCAATTCGCTCGTGGGACGCTCGGCGAGGATCTCGCCGTCGGCCGTCCATCGCACGAATGCGCGTTTGGAATAGTCCTGCACGAGCACTTCGCCCGACGGCAGCACGAGCATCTGTCCCGTGAAGCGGAGCTCGCCCGGGCCGGCGCCCCGCGCGCCGAACGTGCGCACATGCTCCCCTTCCTTGTCGAACACTTCCACGCGGAACTGGGAGCCGTCGAATACGTAGATGCGTCCCGCGGCATCGGTGCCCACCGTGGTCGGATGCACCGAGGTGAAGCTCCCGGGCCCCGTGTCGGCTCCCCCGACCCGGAACAGCTCCGTGAGCGTCCAGTCGAGCGGTCGATCCTCCGCGGGGCCCGTCATCAGGGCGATCCCCGCCGAATCCGCGACGATCGTATCGAAGTTCCGGTCCGTACCGGAACCGCAGCCGGCGAGCGTGATGAACGACAGGACCAGCACCGATCCGGTGATCGCCGGGACGAATGATCGCATTATGGAAACTCCGTTCGAGGGGGGCGCGCGCCGGAAGCATGCGTGTGGGACAACCGGCACGCGGATACCGTTCAGGGCGCCCGCTCACGGGACGTCCCGTTCAGGGCATGCCGATCCGATAGGCCACGATCCGGATAATATCCGTGTCGACGTCCTTTTCCGGAAACAGCACGACGTCGTTTCCCACGAAGCCGAGCGGGAGCGCCCGGCCCTGCGCCGTCCCGAGATACCGTCCGGACGCATCGAACAGATCCACCTGCTTCGGCGCGTCGCCGATGGTGTACCGTTCCACCCAGAGATGACCGGCCGGACCGATCGTCACGGAGCGGAGCAGCGGCAGGGTGGCGGCCAGTCCCTGTTTCTCGGCGAGTTCGGACGACGGGACGGTGCATCCCCCGTCTCCGGCGCGCACCTGCATCCCCTCCGGATACAGCTGCTCGACGTGCGCCAGGGTGGGCGTTTCCGGCGCCATGGAACGGCGCACGCTCCGCACCAGCCGTCCCTGTTCATAGAGATCCACCTGATAGGGCGTCTGATGCGAGATCGCGAGCCGTCCGGCGCCGCTCCCCCACACGAGCTGCCGGCTGAACAGCGGCGGCATGTTGAGCCCGATGCAGGAGAACATGATCATGCCGGATACCGGATTCTCGAGCGGCGCGAGATCGGTGGTGTCCGCGGGCGTCGCGATGCGGAGACGTTTCGTGCGCGTGCCTTCGGCCGCCGAGGTGTGCACGTACACGAGCGTGTCGCCGCGGAGCAGCATCGGATCGGACGGGAAGAAGCTCCGGATCGACAGCTCGGGGAGCACCTCGCCCTCGGCCGACCAGCGCACCACCGCGCGCTTGCCGTAGTCGAAGACGCCGACCTCGCCGTGCGGTTGGACGAGCAGTTGCCCCGCCATCGCACCGAACTCGCCGGGCCCTGCTCCGCGTGTGCCGAGGAAACGCACGTGATTTCCGCGGGCATCGAACATCTCCACGCGCGACTGCGTGTCGTCGAGGACGTAGATGTGGCCGGCCGCGTCGGTGCCCGTGGTGAGCGCATGGACTTCGGAGAAACTGCCCGGCCCTTCCTCCTCACCGCCAAGGCGAAAGAGCTGGGTGAACGTCCAGTCGAGCGGGTGGTCTTCGGCCGGTCCGGTCACGAGTGCGACACCGGCGGAATCGACCATGGTGGTGCCCGGCGACGACTCGGCGGACGAGCAGCCGGCCAGTGTGACGAACCAGAGGGTGAGCGCGACCGGGGGCAGGATCCTGAGCGGTGGGCGAATCACGGGGGCTCCCGGCACGAAGTTCGGTGATCGTCCTCGGTGGGACGAATGGTGCGAATGAGTCACCGGACGCGCACGGAACGTTGCCGGACGTGGATGGTGGAGGCCATGCGGCGCGATCAGTCGGCTGCCGGTCACGCCGTTCATGCTGTTCACGACTGCTTACAGGGAAACGACCGGCAGATCCGTGTGCAGGAAATCGCTCCCGACATACAGCAGCACATCGCCGGTTGCCACGGCCAGCGCATAGCTGAAACAGTCGCCGAAGTTGAGGGACGCAGCATGCCGTCCGCGTCCGAACCGCACGCCAGCCTCCTGCGCAATACGACACTGGTCGAGATCCACAGGCACGATCTCGATATTCAGTTGCCGGATGAGGGCGTGCAGATCGCTCTTGCCGCCAGCGCCGAAGCGACCGACGAATACCAGACATGCCTCCACGACGGATGCCGCGGACATGCGACGCACGGGTGCGGCGTGCAGTTGCTGGAGCAAACGATCGGCATCGGGTTCGCCGAGCGCGATGGCGACCAGCGCAGGTGTGTCAACGATCATGGGTCTCCTCGCCGCCGTCGAGCGACGTGTCGACGCCGGGCCTCGCGCGTCGTACCGTCATTCGGGTACACCGTCCGGGCCGTAGCCGATGATGTCATCCGCGCTGCGGGCATCGAGAACGGGGCGCTCACGAATCCGGCGTTGCATGCGCTCGATGGGTTGGACCCACGCCTCGAAGCTCTGCTCTGCCTCGAGGCGCTGCAAACGTTCCTGCAAGGCTCGCGTGATGGCTTCGGTGAGACTTTCACCCGTGGAAGCCGCCACGGCGCGGGCCAGCCGCTCCGTCTCGGGACTCTTGATATTGAGAGCCATGGGGAAAGGAAGAATGGTTCAGTGATATGGAAGAAATATACCATAAACCTGCATTCGTCCAGTCTGTCCCCGGCGTTTCCCTACACCGCCCGCGCGAAATGTCCGCGGGTGAACGCGCCGCGCACGAGCGCCCGCGGGACATCGAGGTCGGGTGACGTGCCGTCCGCCTGCGCCTCGAGTACACGGCGATACGCCGCTGTCACTTCGGCCACGGGATCGTCGGCCACGTTGAACACGAGCTGGTAACCGCGCACGCCCTGCTGCCAGAGCGCCGGCATGAACTCCGACGCATCGATGGGACGCGAGTGCAGGAGCCGGTTGCGGCAGTCGGAGTCGGTGGCCAGGGGGAACGTATACCCCGCCGGATCGGTGAGCGTGACGTCGGCGTGTTTCTGCACGCACAGATCGCGGCACGTGGTGGGCTCGCGGTCGAACGCGGCCGACAGCACGCAGTGCTCGATGGTCATCCCTTCGGGACGTCCCCACACGAACACGTCGAAATCCGTGCCGTGCCAGGGCGCGACGAGCCGGCCGATCTCCTCGGTGGTGAGCTCCACGCTGGCGGTGAGACGGCGCGCGCCGAGCTCGAAGAGGATGGCGGCCGTGTGCGGGTTGAAGACGTTGAGCGCGTAGTCGCCGGTGACGTCGATCCCCTGCTCCGCCAGCTCGGCGAGGAGACCGAGATGTCCGGTGAGCACCGGGAGGCCGGGCGCGAGCCACTTGTCCAGTCGCTTGCGGTCGTCCGGGCGCACGATGGTGGGCGTACGGAGACGCAGGCCGATGCCGCGTGCCGCGAGCTCCTCGTGCAGCGCACGCACACGCGAGACCGGCGGCGCGGGGTGTCGCAGGAAGGGGTCGAGCACGACCTCGGTGGCACCCGACTCGGCGGCGATGCGCGCGTCGTCGAGATTCCAGACCGATGCCGTGAGGCGGAACGGCGAGCCCGCGGGCGACGCACCGTCGACCGTTCGCAGCGGCACCGCGGCCACGGCCTCGGCGATCGCGGCCTCACGCTCGGCGGTGTTCGCGGAGGTGTCCCACTCCCGGCGTTCGAGCAGGTCGGCCACCGCGCTCTGCCGCAGTCGGTTGAGCGCGCTCACGGGAAGGAAGCAGCCGTCGGCGAGACCGTCGGTCTGCACGGCGCCGAGCACGAACGGCGTTTCGCCGAGCCGCCCGAGCTGCTCGCGGAGCTGCGCCACACCGAGCGCACGCTGCGTGGCGGCGGCGAGGGGCACATCACTTCGCACGGTCACCGTGTGCGTGCCGTCGGTAACCACGAGCTTGAGCGGCGCGCCCGCCTGGCCGAAGCAGCGCACGTCGAGTCGCACGAGTCCGGTGCGGTCGGGAACGGTGACGTTCGCAAACGTCTCGCGCGCATTCGCGAGCAGCGTGGCGTCGCTCGTGCGCACCACGCGCCAGCCCGCGTCCACACGCACGCGCGCCGCGAAGGCCTGTCGATGCATTCCGTTCCGCACGGCGAGCGTCCGCAGCCCCGACACGGTGCATCCCACGGTGGCCGATGCACCCTCCCGCGGCGGCTCGAAGCCGAGGCCGTCGCCCTCGGCGAGCGGGAGGTGCGTCTCCACGACGATTTCCCCGCCCTCGCTGCCCGTCACCACGCCGAGCAGCACGCCGCGATTGTCGGGCTGCGTGCGCGTGATGTAGTCGCGCCCCGCCCGACCGCCGTACATGCCACCGGTGTTGCCGCGCGAGAAGATCTGCACGAGCGGCTGGATCTCTTCCACGGGCGGCGGGGCGAACTCGCCGCGCGCCATCCGGTCGAGCCATGTGCGATAGCCGCGGGTGACGGTGGCCACGTATTCGGGCTTCTTCTTGCGTCCTTCCACCTTGAGACAGCCCACGCCGGCCTCGGCGATGCCCGCGAGGTGGTCGTGCGCGGCAAGGTCGCGCGCCGAGATGAGATAGCCGCGGTCGAGCTCCGTGCCACTCGCGGTGTCGGTGAGCACGTAGTCCTTGCGGCACGACTGCGCGCACGATCCGCGGTTGGCGGAGCGTTCGGAGATCATGCCGGACATGAAGCACTGGCCGGAATAGGAGATGCAGAGCGCGCCGTGCACGAACGTCTCCAGGCCGAGCGCGGGGACGGCGTCGCGGATGGCGTGGATGTCGGCGAGGGTGTTCTCGCGCGCGAGCACCACGCGCTCCACGCCGAGCCGCTGCATGACCCGCGCGGCGGCCGGATCGTGCACGGTCATCTGCGTGGAGCCGTGCACCTCGAGCCGCGGATATACGCGCTGCATGAGCCGCACGGCGCCGAGATCCTGCACGATCGCCGCATCGATGCCGGCGTCCACGCATTCACCGAGATAGCGGAGCGCATCCTCCAGTTCGTGCGTCTTGAGGAGCACGTTGAAGGTGAGGTAGATCCGCGCGCCGCGCTGGTGGGCCACGGCGCAGGCCCGGGCCAGCTCCTCGAGCGTGAGCTGGGCCCCGTCATCGCGCGCGTTGAAGCGCGACGCGCCGAGGTAGACGGCGTCGGCGCCGTTGGCTACGGCGGCGCGGACGGCGTCGAGCGAGCCGGCGGGGGCGAGGAGTTCGGGGATCCGGGACATCCCGGAAAGTTAGCCTATTCCGGACTCCCGGGGGATGACCGTGCGTCCGTCTCCCTCAGGTCTCCCTTGAGGATGTGGCCGCACGGCACGAACCCGGCGCGCTGCAGCGTGCGCCGGGATGCGACGTTCGCCGGATTGCACCGGGCGGCCGGCACGTGCCCGCCTTCGTAACACACCCGCTTCAGTTCCTGGACGAGAAAGGTGCCCAGGCCGCGCTTCCGGAACGGCTCTCCGACTTCCATGTAGAGGTCGCCGTATGGTCGGTTGTAGTGAAAGAGGACTCCCCCGGTCGCGGCAATCCGGCCTTCGCATTCCACCACCCCGTGCCACGGAAGCTGTTCCGTCGTGATATCCGGCACTTCGAACGGAGCCGGCATCCGGAAGATGGCGCCGTCCGGTGCGTGCCATGTCCGCCGGTCGTCGCGGAAGAGCACCGATTCGCTCTCCACGTCGCGCGCAAAGGCGTGCAGCATGATCGTCGACAGCTCATCGTTGCTCTGCACTTCGATGCCATCGGCCACGCTGCCCGCCAGCAGTGCCTGGAATGCGTCGAACAGGTGCTCCCGGTACGGTGGTGCGACGTAGAACTCGTAGACGACACGCCGACCGCTCCATGGCCCCGCCACGGCAACGGAACCGTAGCCGATCGCGGTATCGCCGATCCGCAGGAGATATTCCTGCGTCCAGCCGGCACGCGCATGGAGCGATTCATGGATGATCTGACAGTTCATCGCGGCCCGATACATGTCGCGCCACCCGATGATCTCTTCCAACGCGGCTTCCTGCGCACGAACGCCGTTCGTCAGGCGTCCCCCACCCCGTGTGGCACGTTCGCGGCCCATCAGACCGTCTTCACCCACACGGGTGTCAGCGTCGTGACGCGTGGCGGATCCGCCAGCAGCGGCTCGACCTCCTCGAGGTATGCCGCATAGCCGTCCGTCGTCAGGAACGCCTGGGCGGCGTCGGCATCGGTGTAGTGCTGGAACGCCCAGAGCGAATCCGGGTCGGCGTTGCCGAAGCAGTAGAAGTACGCGAGATGGTCCGGGTTGGCCGCGATGGCCGGCGCCATGTGTTTTTCCCAGACCTGACGGACCGCATCCCGTTGACCGGGGCGCGTGCGGTGTTCCACGATGAGGGCGAAAGACATCTGACCTCCGTTGTGATGGTGCGCGACGTTGCGCGTCAGCGGCGTTCCCGCCGCGCCCGTACCGCGTCCAGCGACCAGGCGGGCGCGCCGTAGAGGACGAAGAAGAGACCGCCCACGAGCATCGCCAGCGGCGCGACGTTCGCGCTGAACGGCAGGCGGAGATGCACCATCACCAGCGCGACCGTGAAGTTCACCGCGACCACGGCGGCCGCCGGCCGGGTGAACAGACCGAGCAGCAGCAGCACGCCGGTCACGAACTGTGCATACGCCGACAGCCGGGCCGAAGCCAGCGGCGCCGGGAATCCGTTCTGCGCGAGGAAATCGCGGAACTCGAGCATCCGCGCGGTGCTGAACACGTTGTCCTGCGTGCCGTAGATGAGTACGAAAGCGAGAAAGAGACGGAGCAGCACCGGCGCGAGCTCGCGGGACGGGAACGACATCGGGATTTCTTCTCCGTGACGGGGGTCGGGGGCCGGCCGGGGAGCGTGTGGGCAGGCGGAGAGGGTGGCAGGAGAGCGTTTCCGACATTGCGGCCGGTGCGTTCGGCGCGCAATGACCCGCCGGGCCTGGAACGATCGGCACAGGTGTGCGTTTTACCGCGCCCCTCGCGCAATCGTGTGCCGGGCCGCACCATACAGGGAATGGCGACGACGACTCCGCCACCTCCCCTGGCACCGGGCATGCTCCCGGACCGTACGTCGACCCTGCTGACCTGCTTCGCCGTGGCGATGAACCGGCGGCGGGCCTATCGACCGTCCCATCCCATGGTGGTGCGCGCCGAGCAGCAGCTGCTCGAAACGATCACGACCGTCATGGCCAACCGGGAAGAGCTCACGCTCGGGATCGGACCGCGCGAACTGCTCCTCGACGGCAAGCGGCTGCGGAGCCGGCTCTCCGTGACACGTGAAGTCGCGTCGCGACTGCACCGGCGCGGCGTCAGTTCGCTCACACTCCTGCCGGACATCACCGGCGACAGCGTCCGGTCGCTGCTCGGGTGGCTCACGGCCGATCGCGGGGCATCGTCCGCGGCGGCCGATGCCGTGACCGGCGGGGCGCCGGACGTGCCCGGGTTCCTCATCGGGCGCATCGACTACGACCGGCTCGTGCTCCGCGACAGCGTCGCGTCCAACGAAGAACAGGTCGCGTCGATCTGGCGAGCGCTCGCCCACACGGCGATGCCGGCCGTGCGCGGCGCATCGGCGGCAGCCGATACCGCGACCGCCGAACAGATCGTCGCCGCGATCCGGAGCGGCATAGACGACCCGGAGTACGCCCGGCGCGTGTCCGTCACGCTCTTCACGCTCGTGGACCAGGCCACGCACGCCACGCCCAGACAGCGCGCGCTGCTCGGCGAACGGTTGCGGGCGATTCTCGCCGCGCTCGACGAACGATCCCTGACCGCGATCCTGGCGCAGGTGGGCGGCCCGGAGCAGCAGCACGCCTTCATGGCGCGCGTCACGGAAGCGCTCCCGCTCGACGCGGTCGTGGAGTGGCTCGAGGTCGCCGCGCACACGCGACAGCAGAATCTGTCGCATCATCTGCTGCGCCTGCTGCGCAAGCTGTCGGGGCTGGCCCGGGATCGCGTGCGAGGGTCGGCCACCGACATGAGCTTCCGCGATGCGGCGCACGATCTCGTCTCCGGCTGGGAACTCGAGGACCCGAATCCGGACGAGCACATCGAACTGCTCGACCAGATCGCCCTCATCGAAGCCGAGCGTACGACCCGGCCGGATACGGTGTCGCCGGACGCACTGCTGGCCGATCAGCAGCAGGAATCCGTGCGCCTGATCCAGATGGCGCTCGAGGTCGACGAGGTGAGCGACGACGCGCGGTTCGCCGTCCACCAGCTCGTGCTGGGGGGGCACGCGGCCCGGCTGCTGGCCTGGATCGACGAAGCCGACGCGCCCACCGCCGTCGCACAGCTCAGATCGGCGGCGGCCTCGCCGGATGCGCTCATGGCCCTGCTGCTGCGCGACACACCCGATGTCGAGGTTGCCCGATCGCTCGTGTCGTATGCGGGCGAAGACGCGATCCCGGCCCTGTTCGACGTGCTCGCCACTTCCACGTCCCGCAGGATCCGGCGTCTCGTGTACGATCGACTGCGCGATTTCGGACGCGTGATCTGGCCGGAGCTGTCGCCGCGGCTCGAGAACACGACGTGGTTCTTTGCCCGGAATCTGCTCGGCCTCATGCGCGACATCCGTATCGCCGAACGACGCGACGGCGGCGATCTGCAGTCGTTGCCGCTGGCGGGCGTGACCCGGTACCTGAGCCACGAACGGGAGCAGCCGCGCCTGGAAGCGGTGCGCCTGCTGCTGTCGGATCCGTCGATGCGGGAAGGCACGCTGCGGCGAGCCTTCGACGATACGAGTCCGCGCGTGATCCGCGAAGCGCTCGAAGCCGTGATCGCGCTGGCCGCGGAGACGGCGGACGAAACCGCGTCGCTTCCGGAGCGGCTGTTCACCCGTGTGCTCGAGCTGGTGGACGATGAACGGCTCCCCCCCGAGATACGCGCGCGCGCCGTGTGGGCGCTCGATGCCTGGAGCGGTACGGCGACCTGTTCCTGGCTCCTGGCGCATACCACGCGGAAGCATTGGCTGACCCGGCGCCTCGTGCTGGCGGATGGCCGCCCCACCGTGCTGGCCGCGCTCGGACTGCTGGCCAGGCGATATGCCCGCGACCCTCGCGCCTCCCGGGTTCTGACCATGGCCCGGGCCACGGACGATCTGCGCAGCCATGCCGCCTCCGGTACGCCGCCGCAGACACCCGATGCCGGGAACGCCGAATGACCGGGGGCATGGCGTGAGCGACGTCGCCGATTTCCTCACCGCCCTCGGGCAGTCGCTGGCGGGGATGACGTTGTATGCGCCCGATCACGGCATGCGCGTGTCGGCGAGAACGCGTGTGTATGAAGCCCTGCTCGCCGTGCTGCCGGCGCGCGGCGTGCTGCGCATTTCCTTCCTCCACGGCGATGCGATCGTGGGATCGCGGGTGCTCGGTGAACTGCGGGCATGGGACTGGAGCCGAAAGCTCGCGGCCGCCGGCATTCAGCGCATCGAGATCGACGCCGTGCCGCCTCCGGAAGACGGCGACCTCGAGCTGTTCCTGCAGGCCGTGCATCGCCGGTTGCAGGTGAAGGACGGCTCGTCGATGACGACCATCTCCGTGCGCGGCATGCGGGCCGGCTCTCTGGCCATCGACGAGGAAGGCGGCGAGTCGCCCGCTGGCACGCAAGAGCACGCGCGTGAGCCGGCCCTGCTCGTTCCTCCGTCGCTGACCGAGGAAACCGAGGCGGTGCGCTGGATCCATCATGAAGCGGCCACCGGGAACATGCCGCTCGCCGAGGTGGAAGGCGTGGTGCACGGGCTGGCCGCTGCCATGCGCCGCGATCAGCACGTGCTGATGCCGCTGCTCGATCTCAAGAGCTACGACCAGTACACCACCACGCACTCCTGCAACGTCTCGATGCTCTCGATGGGTCTCGCCGAGCAGCTCGGATTCGCGGCCGCCGACGTGCGGGCCGTGGGCACGGCGGCGCTGCTGCACGACATCGGCAAGGTGCGCGTGCCCGCGGAGATTCTCGTGAAGCCCGGTCGGCTCACCGACGAGGAGATGGCGTACATGCGCAGCCATACCGTGGAAGGCGCGCGGATGCTCGGCGCACGCGGTCGCGGTCACGCGCTGGCGGCCGTGGTGGCCTACGAACACCATGCCTGGACGGACGGCACGGGCGGATATCCGACCTTCCGGTATCCCCGCCGCTGCCACTATGCGAGCCGCGTCGTGCACGTGTGCGATCTCTACGATGCCTTGAGCACGAAGCGGCCCTATCGCGACGCCTGGCCACGCGAACGCACGCTGCGTCTCCTGCAGGAGCGCGCGGGGATCGAAGTGGACGGCGAAATCGTGGAGGCGTTCCTCGCCATGATCGTACGGTCGGTGGAATCGCGGACGCCGTACGAGGAGGTGCCGCAGCAGCACGACTGGACGGCGAACGTCGCGGAAACAGCCCGGCAGCTCGCGGACGAAGCCGCGGCCCGCGCGGCTGACAGTCCTCCGGCATAGCAACGCTCGAAGGCGCCCGGCAGACGCTCGGCCGGCTCGACGCCTACGTGTCGGCGCAGGCGGGGAAACCGGCCTCGACAATCGCATGCTCGAGACCGTGTTCCAGCGCACCGGCGTGAGCATCATGGGCAAGCGGATGTTCGACCTCGGCGAACGCTACTGGCCCGAGGAGGCGCCGTTCCACACGCCGGTCTTCGTGCTCACCCGGCAGGTTCGCGCGCCGTGGGAACGATCGGGCGGCACGGTCTTCCATTTCGTGAACGACGGAATCGAGAGTGCGCTCCGGCAGGCCCGTGCGGTGGCCGACGGCCGCGACATTCGCATCGCGGGCGGCGCGCACGTCATTCAGCAGTATCTGAACGCGGGGCTCGTGGACGAGTTCCACGTGGCCCTGGCCCCGGTGCTGCTCGACGCCGGCACCCGGCTGTTCGATCGCATCGATCAGGAGCGGGTGACGTTCGAGATCACCGAAGCCATGCATTCACCGCGCGTGACGCATCTTCGGTATGAGGTGAAGCGGTGATCGAGCGCCGCCTGCCTGCACCTCACGGCCGCGCCACGAACTCGTAGCGGAGGCGAACGCGCACCTGTACCGTGATCTCGCCCGGCATCAGCGGAGTGGGCACGGAGGCCAATCCTCCCACCCCGGCAAAGTCCATGCTCCGGAGGGCGATCGAGGAGAGCTCCGGATCCACGATGAGCTCACGCAATGCGCCGAGCGTCCCGCCGGAGGCGGCGGCCGCTGCTTCGGCGTCACTCCGCGCACGCTGCACGGCGAGTGCGATGGCGCGTTGACGCGCTTCCAGGGTCCGCGACGATGCGAACGTGATGTTCGCGATTTCGGAGGCGCCGACCGCCAGCGCCGTATCGAGCAGGCGTCCGAGCGCATCGAGATCATTCAGCGTGACGCGCACCGCGTTCCGGGCCACGTATACGGGCGGGACATCGGGTGCCACGGGCTGGCGACCGTAGGGATCGCGATCGAGCGCCACCGAATAACCCGACGTGACGATCGCGGAATCGGGCAACCCTTGCCGCCGGAGCGCCGCCAGCATGGGTACCATCCGCTCCACGTTCTCCTGGCCGGCTTCGGCTGCCGAGGGCGCGCGCGTCACCACGGCGACCGTGGCGGTTGCCCGGTCCGGAGGGAGCTTCACGTCGCCCGTGCCGGTGCTGACGATTTCCGGAGCCGACGCCAGGGAGCCGGGCGACGGCTGCGCGGCCACCGTTCCGGACAGGCCGCACAGTAACAGACAGAAGAATGCACTCCGCATGATCGATCCTCGCTTCATGATGAATCAGGTGACCCATCCCGTCAGGTCCACCAGCAGCCAGCGTCCGTCGATAAGCACGAGCCAGAATCCGGTACGGGAAGCATCACCTCCGCCCCGACCATCCGGCAAGCGCACGAGCACGGCATCCGTCATCGTGACGAAGGCGAACGGTCCCGCCATGACGATGCCGTCCACCCGTACCACCCGTCCCGAGGCGCTGTCGGGAAGGCGCCAGGGGCCGGGATGCACAGGGATCCCGGCGCGTCGCAGCCGTTCGAGGGACGGCGTGGTGAGCCGGTCGGACACGATGTGCGCGGACGCGGGATCGAGCGGCAGTCTCCGGCTGCCGGAGAACGGCGGGCCCGGTGGCTCGAATCGCGGCCAGATCGGCTCTCCCTGCAGCAGATAGTCGAAGAGCGTGCGTTCGATGACCGCGGCCGTGCCGCTGTCCGCGGGCTCATACGACAACCGCTTGAGATCATGCATGGCCAATGCGCGATCCAGCGCACTGGCGGATCGCATGGCTTCGTGGATCGCGGCCGGTTCCCTGAGCGCGACATTCAGCATGGCCAGCAACGTGCCGTACACGAAGCGCGCCGTATCGGGCTCGGCGTGCCGGAAGCGCGCGATCAACGAGTCCGCATACGACGTGCCGAAGCGGAGTGATGCCATCCGGATGTCGCGTTCACGACCTGCCCACAGATCGATGGACAGCACCGTTCGCTGCGGCGGCAGACGGGGGCGTCGGGTCGCCGCGTCGAGCGAATCCCGGCGCCGCAGTGTTGCATCCGATGCGCCGCGCAGCCAGGGGAGCCACACGGTCCAGTCGGCGTCCGCCGCGGGAATCGGGACGTCCGGCTCGCCCGGGCGGAAGATCACGACTCCCCGGGCAAGACGGCTCATGAGCTGCAACTGATGCACGCCGGCGTCGGCCACGCGAATGAGCGTATCGGCCCAGCGCGCGGGATCCATGGCGTATCGCATCATGAGTCCGATGTTCCGGAGCCGTGGCTCGTTCGCTCCGGTCCACTCTTCGGCCACCAGGCGACAGACGGCCGGCGCGCACCAGGCCGTCGTCGAATCCGGTGCGAGCGCGACGGGCCGCAAGCGCAAGGTGTTGCCGAATGTTTCGTACCATGTGTTCGTCGATACGCCGAACCGCATGGCGAGCGCCGGATCATCGAGCACGGGGCGGATGAGGCGATACGTCCATTCGGTGAGAGGGTCGCCGGTATCGAACCGGATCAGTCGCAGCGCACTCGCCGTGTCCGCTTCCGCGATGTATGTACGGGCGAGCCTCTCCCGGGTTCCCGGACGCATCAGCAGGTCGTATCGCTGCTCGATCGAATCGCGCGTGGGCTGATGCGCGGTGTTCGCGTGCACATGGAGCAGGGAGTCCCGGATGTGCGGAATGGAGACGTCGAGAATGCGGTCTCCGAGTTCCGGTCGCCGGACCATGCCGATGCCGGCGGGTCCCGTTGCCGCCTCTCGCCGCGCCATGAGTCCGGCCGAATCGAGCAGAGTGACGGTACGTTGCCGTTCATAGTGGACGGTGCCCGTGGACGTCCGCCCTTCCGGGTAGTGGCGGTATTCGCTCCCGGACAGCCGCGTGGTATCCGACGCGGCGATCGTCAGGTCGCGAACAGGGTCGTAGAGCCGCCATGCCACGATCGTGCCGGTCACCCGGCGAACATCGGTTCGCACGGCGAAGAGCGTGGACTCCCATGTGGGATGTTCGGTGTCCACGACGACCCGGGCGCTGTCCCGAATGATCCGGAGCGAGCGCCCGTCGATGACGGTGTCACCCAGGGAACGGCTGTGCATCTCGCCGTCCATGCGCCAGGCGTGATCGGACAGGCGCAGCGCAATGTGCAGCGGCGTGGGTGCATCGCCGGGGACCGCGCCGAGGAAGAGCAGCGTATACTGGGCGAACTGCATCGCGGATCCGACGGCCATGGTTTCGTCCATGGATGGCGGCTGGGAAGCCGTGCCGGACTCGGCATACGATGCCATGGCGCGACCGCGCGTCATTTCCACATGCGCCGTGATGCTGTCGATGGTGCCGGTGGGCCCTCTCCAGGCACGGCTCCATGTGTTCGACGCGGAGAGCGCGGCATGATTGTGAAAGATCCGCGCGGCATCGGTGCCGGGAACGGTGATCGAATCGAGCCGGATGGCGTCCATCGCGAGGGAACGCCACCCGGCCCGATCCGGACGCTGTCCGGGGTAGATCCATCGTTCATGGCCGCTGCTGACGTACACCATGCCGGGTGTGCGGATCGTGGACTGCGCCACGAGCGGCCCCGCGGACATCACCGCGACCAGATTCAGCGTGGCCAGGAGCACGCCGAGGCTGCGATGCGGAGCGTTCATCATGAGCGCCACGTCGGTCTCGCGTGTCGACGCCGTCACGTCGGCCCTGGCCGGCGGGAGCCCGTTGTTCGCGGGAATGAACAGCACTGCGGCCCCCTGTGCGACCATGTCCCGTGCGAGATCGGGAAAGGTCGAGTCATAGCAGATGAGGATTCCGAACGTCAGCCCTCCGATCCGGAAGACCGGACGTTCCTCGCCGGCCCGGTAGACCGACCGCCGGATCGCCGGGTGGCACTTGCGATAGATACCCGCGACGGCTCCCCGGTGCACAATCGCCGCGTGTCGAGCTGCTCGAGGGTGATCGCATACCCTGCCGGGTCTGCGGCGTAGTCCGCGGGAGGGGCCGCGTCAGCCATCCCGCGGTTTCGTCATCTCCGACAGATGGGTCGACACGCACTGCCAGCGGTCCTGATGTCGAACGAAGACGCACGAGACCCGCTCGATCAGATGGAATGCCTGCCCCTGATACTGTCCGCCGGACACGCCGCGGCTGATCACCACGGCGGTGTCTCCGTAGACACGGACGTTCACGTCATGCGATTCCATTACGTCGTGCGTCAGCGCACCGGATCCGATCAGCGCGAGAAACCGGGCCTTGCCGTCGACGCTTCCGTCCGGTCCGATGATCGTCCAGTCGTCGGTCATGTACGCCCCGATCGCGTCCGGATCGTTGCTCACCATGGCGCGGTCCCAGGCGTCCGTGACCGCGAGCAACTCGGCTTCGGGGGCGATCACGGTGTCCGGGACACGGCCGTGATCGTGTTCTCGTAGCGGTACGTCTGCTCCATGACCAGAGGCTGCGGACCGCCGCGAAGCGTCATGGTGCCGCGAAACGTTCCCGTGCGTGCCCGGCCGAGAATCCTGCCGTCCTGTGGGGAGAACACGAATACGCCATCATCCTCGCCTTCGAGCAGCGACTCACCAGTGAGTGCCGGATTCTCCAGAGGGCCGCGGCTTTCCAGCCGGGTGGTCTGTCGCATGGAAATCACGAGGCCACCTCGTCCGTCCACGATGGTGTCCCGTTCCACCCGATAGGTGGCCAAGCTGGTGGTTCGGCTGGATCGTCCGTTCGCACTGTCGGCACGCGAGAGCGTATCACTCCAGGTGAATCCCGCGCGAAGCGGCTGGTCCGGCAAACGCAGAAAGAAATCGTCGAACTGCCGGGTCAGATCGGTGACGCCACGAATGCTTGCCGGAAACGTGGGGGTATCGAGTGTGCGAATCCGGCCACGCGCATCGAAGGCGAGCGTAAACGGCTGCCGCCGGTATCAGGAGGACGAATGCAAGAAGGCAGCGTCTGGACATGGTCAGCGGAGGAAGGATGAGCCGTACCCCGATTCCGAATTATACCCGATCCGCTTCCACCCATCCAGCAATCGGGGCGAATGGCGACAGTGGGCGGGCAGATCCTGCAGATGGCATTACGCCACAGGTTCCGACATCCTCGAAGTCGCGGCGTCTATCCGTGACACCGGACCCGCGCGTATTCTTCCGGCGCGGGATCATCCCATCCATCCGCCCCACCCTGCCCATCATGTCCGATTCCCGACCTGCGACGTCCCCCGAAGCGTCGCTCATCCGCTCGATCGGCACCGTCGCCCTCGGCGCGAGCATCGTCAACATCACCGTGGGCGGCGGCATCTTCCGGCTGCCCGCGAACATGGCCGAATCGCTCGGCGTCATGGCGCCGGTGGCATACCTGCTCTGCGCCGTGGTCATGGGGCTGATCGTGCTGTGCATGGCCGAGGCCGGAAGCCGGGTGTCGCTCACCGGCGGACCGTACGCCTATGTGGAGGTCGCGTTCGGTCCGTTCGTGGGCTTCATGGCCGGTTTCCTGCTCTGGATGCTGGTGACGTTCGCGATGGCCGCGGTAGCCACGGTGCTCACGGCGAGTCTCGGCGCGCTGGTGCCGGCCGTGTCGGGCCCGGTCGCGTCGGCGGCGGTGCTCATCGGTCTCTACGCCGTGTTCGCGACCATCAACGTGCGCGGCGTCGCGGTCGGAGCGCGCATCAACACGGTGCTCACGGTCGCGAAGATGCTGCCGCTGCTGCTCCTGGTGATCGGCGGCCTCTTCATGATCGACCGGAGCAACCTCGTGGTCACGTCCACGCCGGACATGGGAACGCTCGCGCGGAGCAGTCTCCTGCTCATCTTCGCGTTCGCGGGCATCGAGACCGCGCTCGTGCCGGGCGGCGAGGTGAAGGACCCGGCGCGCACCGTGCCGCGCGCGCTCTTCGGCGCCATGCTCGCCATCACACTGCTGTACGCGGGCCTGCAGTTCGTGGCGCAGGGCGTGCTGGGACCAGTGCTCGCCACGTCGAAATCCGCGCCGCTCGCCGAGGCCGCCGGCGTGGCGTTCGGCGGCTGGGGACGCACGCTGCTGCTCGTGGGCGCCGTCATTTCGATGACGGGGTACGCGGGCGCGATGATCCTCGCCGCGCCACGCACGCTCTTTGCGTTCGCGCGGGACGGATTCCTGCCGGCCGCGCTCGCCCGCGTCCACCCCGTGCATCGCACGCCCGCGGCCGCGATCCTCGTGCAGTGCGCAATCGTGCTCGTGCTCGCCATCACGAGCTCGTTCGAGCGGCTGGCGATCCTGGCGAACCTCTCCACCCTCGTGCTCTACGGCACCTGCTGCGTGGCCACGTGGCAGCTCCGGCGCCGCGACGTGCGCGCGGGCGGCATCCCGTTCCGTGTACCGCTGCCGGGACTGGTGATCGCGCTGGCGGTCGGCGTGATCCTGTGGATGCTGAAGGAGGTGACGCTCGACGAGTGGACGGCGTTCGCCGTGGCGCTGGTCGTGGCCGGGGGGATCTTCCTGTTCAGACGGCGGCCGGAGCCGACTGGGTGAACCGCCCCGGCACCGGGAAGGGATAGCGGGGCCGCCGGTCGAGGAGACCGGCCGTGGACTTGCGACGCATGCCGGTGGGCGTATCTTCGTCCCCGCTGCTCCATCGCTTCCCACCGCCGACCAATCCCGGGTCTTATGAAAACCGCACTGAAAATCGTCGGTTCCCTGCTGCTCCTCGTGCTGCTCTTCGCGGCGGGCACCTATCTCTGGGCGGGTAATGCCTCGAAACGGATACTGACCGCGACGCACGAAGCACACGCGGTGGACTTTCCGATTCCGTTTCCGCTGAGCGACACCGAGATCGCGGAACTCGGCATCGACGCGGACGCCGCCGGGCGTGTGGCCACGGAGCGCGCGGTCGAACGGGGACGACATCTCGTGAACGCGCGATACGCGTGCATGGAGTGTCACGGGACCGATTTCAGCGGCGGCGTCATGGTGGACGCCTTCCCGATCGGCACGCTGCTCGGACCGAACCTCACCGCGGGGGCGGGGAGCAAGGTGCGCACGTACACCGCGGCCCAGTGGGACCGCGCCGTCCGGCACGGCATCCTCCCCGATGGCCGGCCCTCGATCATGCCCTCCGAGGACTTCCGCCTGATGTCGGATCAGGAGCTGTCGGATATCGTGGCGTACATCCGTTCACACGCGGACGTGGACAACGCCGTGCCCGCTCCCGTGCTCGGTCCCCTCGGCAAGGTGCTCATGGCGACCGGGCAGTTCCATCTCTCGGTGAACCTGATCGGGGCGCACGATGCTCCGCATCCGGCGCTTCCCCCCGCGACGGAGGCGAGTGTCGAGTTCGGGGCGCACCTTGCCGCGACGTGCATGGGATGTCACCGCCAGGATCTCTCGGGCGGCCCGATCGTGAGCGGCGATCCGAGCTGGCCGCCGGCGCGCAACCTGACGCCACATCCTGCGGCGCTCGGACCCTGGAGCTACACGGACTTCGTGGTTGCCATGCAGCAGGGAACCCGGCCCGACGGAACGAAGCTCCTGAGTCCGATGACGCTCATCACGCCCTATGCGCAGAAGATGACGGCCGTGGAACTGGAGGCGCTGTGGATGTACCTGCAGTCGCTGCCCGCGGTGGAACCCACGGTGCCCTGAGGATCGCGCTCAGTCCCGCCTTCTCCGTTCTCCCTTGCCCACGAACCGGAGCACCACCGCCACGGCCAGCACGCTGATTCCGGTCCACCGCTGCCACTCCGTTTCGGTGCGCATGCCCGCGACGAAGAAGAGCAGTCCCACGAGCATGAGCGCGAGCCGGAGCCGCGTGATGGTGGTCATTGCGGGGCCTCCGGCAATCCGGCTTCCGTTGCTGCCGCCTCCGGCACGTCCAGCACGATGCGCAGCATGCTCGTGGAAAACACCTTCCCCTGCGCATCGGTCTTGAGCGACAGCGTGCCGCCGCCGTCGAGCGCGCCGTGCAGCAGGAAGTTGAGCGCGCCGAGATTGGGCAGTTCGAACCGTTCCACCGGCCCGGTGATCTGTCCCGCGTAGTGCGCGGACACGACGTCCGCGGTGAGATGCGCCGCGAGCACGGCATACCATTCGGGACGCAGCGCGATCACGCCCACGTTGGCGGTGTCGCCCTTGTCGCCGCTGCGGGCGTGTGCGATGTCGAGCAGTCGAACGCGCATGCTCACTCCAGGATGTCGACGTGGGTGGTCACGGCGCGCTTGTCGATGAGCGCGGGCCAGTAGGCCACGATCTCCTCCACCTTCGGGCGTCCGCCGGCGAATCCGGTCACACTCGGCGGCCCGTTGAGCACGAGCGGGGCGAGCTCCCGCGTGAAACGCTCAACCGCCGCGCGATCGGGACCGCGCACGCCCACGCGGAGCTGCACCTCGGGCACATCACCGGGCGCACCAGCGAGCGTGCCATGTGTGGCCGACACGCCCACGAACTCCGTGAGCACGTGATCGAAGCGCAGCCCCAGCCGGTCCAGCCGCTCACGCAGCACCCGGTCCGCCAGCTCCGCCTTCTCCAGTGCGTCCGGCCAGGCGTACACGAGCGTGCCCACGGCCTTGAAGCCGGCACGATACGCGATCGACACCTTGAGGAACGGGGTGGCCGGACCGCCGGTGATGCCGTGCACCCGCACGCGATCCGCGCCGTCCGCCTCGAGGCGAATGGACGTGAAGTCCGCCACCACGTCCGGCGTGATGTAGCTCTTCGGATCGCCCATCTCGTACACGAGCTGCTCGGTCACGCTCGGCACACTCACCCGGCCTCCCGTGCCGGGGTGCTTGGTGATCACGAACGACCCGTCCGCGCGCGCCTCGGCGATGGGATATCCCACGTTCGCGAGATCCGGAATGCTGCGCCATTCATGCAGACAGTTCCCGCCGGACGCCTGCGCGCCGCATTCGAGAATGTGGCCCGCCACGATGCCGGCGGCGAGCCGGTCCCAGTCGTCGGCCGCCCATCCGAACTCGTGACGGAGCGGCGCCATGGTGAGCGCAGTGTCGGTGCTGCGCCCGGTGATCACCACGTTCGCGCCGCGCGCGAGGGCTTCCACGATGGGCGTGGAGCCGATGTACGCATTGGCCGCCAGCACCCGGTCGCGCACGGTGGAAAGCGGCTCGCCGGTTTCCATGTGCTTGAGCTCATGCCCTTCGTCGAGCAGGGCATCGAGACGCGGCAGGAGGTCGTCGCCCGTGACCACGCCGATGCGGATGCGGCCGCGCACGCCAGCGGCATCGGCCGCCGCGAGCACGGCCTGCGCGCACGCGCCGGGATTCACGCCACCGGCGTTCGCGATCACCTTCACATCGCGTTCGGCCACGGCCGGGAACACGCTCTCCATGGCGCCGATGAAGTCACGCGCGTATCCCATGTCCGGGTTGCGTTCCTTCTGCTTCTGCACGATGGACATCGTGACTTCGGCGAGATAGTCGAGCATGAGGTAGTCCACCGGACCACCCTCGACCTGCCGGCGCGGCGCTTCGAGCCAGTCGCCCCAGAAGCCCTGGCCACTGGCGACACGGACGACGCGATCCTGCGAACTGGATTCAGACATGGCGGTGATGAGCGAAACGGACGATCAGGCGCCGGTCATCGGCATGGGCGGCAGCACGAACGGGCCGAGGTGCGGCCCCGGGTTGTGCAGCGCCGCGCGGAGCGCGAGGGCGAGCATGTCGCGCGTGTCCTCGGGGTATACGATGGCGTCGATGAAACCGCGCGCGCCGGCGTAGCGCGCGTCGAGCTGTTCCTCGTAGTCGGCGCGCATCTCGTCGGCGGAGGCGAGCACCGCGGCCGCCGGCTGCACGCCGGCCTTCTTCGCCTTCTCGAACGTGGCGCCGTGCACGGCCTGCACCGCCGACTCGCCTTCCATCACGGCCATGCGCCCGGTGGGCCACGACAGGATGAAATCGGGGTCGAACCCCTGCCCCGCCATGGCGTAATAGCCGGCGCCGCTGGCGTGATTCACGGTGAGCACGAGCTTGGGGACCCGCGCGCAGGCCATGGCCTCCACGAACCGCGCGCCGGCGCGGATGATCCCTTCGTGCTCGGCGTCGGGGCCGACCATGAAGCCGGACACGTCCTGCACGAACAGGATCGGCAGCCCCTGCCGGTCACAGCGGTCGATGAAGTACGCGACCTTCTCCGCGCTCTCGGCGTAGATGATGCCGCCGAAGCGCGGCCGTTCGCCGGTGCGCCCCTTGATGAGCCCGCGCTGGTTCGCGATCACGCCCACGGGAATGCCTTCGATGCGCGCGTCGCCGCAGATGATCTCGCGCGCGAGGTTCGGCTGGAATTCGTCGATCGCGCCCCCGTCGAGCACGGCGCGCAGGAGCTCGTGCATGTCGTACGACATGCGGTGATCCGAGGGCAGCAGATCGTACAGCGCCTCGGGCTGCACCGACGGCTCCACGCTCTCCGCGGCCGCCGGGCGATGCAGGGGCGCCGGCAGCCGGCCGATGAGCTCCCGCAGCTTCGTGAGACAGGCGCTGTCGTCGTCCAGCGCGTAGTGCGCCACGCCGCTCACCTCGGTGTGCGTACTCGCCCCGCCGAGCGTTTCGCCGTCCACGGTCTGTCCGGTGGCGCCCTTCACGAGATTGGGGCCGCCGAGTCCCATGAACGACGTGCCCTTCACCATGAGGATCACGTCGCTGAGCGCGGGGAGATACGCGCCGCCGGCCACACACTGCCCCATCACGGCCGCGAACTGCGGAATGCGCAGATAGCGCCGCATGATGGAGTTGTAGTAGAAGATGCGCGCCGCGCCGTACTGCCCGGGAAACACGCCGCCCTGATACGGGAGATTCACGCCGGCCGAATCCACGAGGTACACGATCGGGATGCGACAGCGCATGGCGACTTCCTGCGCGCGCAGGATCTTGGTGATGGTTTCTGGCCACCACGAGCCGGCCTTCACGGTGGCGTCATTGGCCACGACCACGACTTCGCGTCCCTGCACCACGCCGAGGCCGGTGATCACGCCGGCGGCCGGCGCCTGTCCGTCGTAGCGATCGTGCGCCACGAGCAGGCCGATCTCCAGGAACGGCGTGCGGTCGTCGAGCAGCGCGCCCACGCGCTCGCGCGCCGTGAGCTTCCCCTGATCGTGCTGCTTCGCGATCCGTTCCGCCCCGCCGCCGAGGCGGAGCCTCGCCTCGAGCTCGCGCACCTCCGCGGCGAGCTGCCGAAGCCGCGTGCTCACGCCTCCTGCGCCTTGTGGGCCGCAAACCACTCGCGGATGAACTCCACGAGGTCCTGCGTGCTGGTGCCGGGGCCGAAGAGGCGCCCGATGCCGCGCGCTTCGAGCGCGGCCATGTCTTCCTTGGGGATGATGCCGCCGCCGGTGATCAGGATGTCGTCGCGACCGGCTTCGACGAGCAGATCGTGCACACGCGGGAACAGCGTCATGTGCGCGCCGGAGAGGATGGAGAGGCCGACCACGTCGACGTCTTCCTGCACCGCCGCGGAGGCGATCATTTCCGGGGTCTGGTGCAGCCCGGTATAGATGACTTCCATGCCGGCATCACGGAGCGCGGCGGCGACGACCTTGGCGCCGCGGTCGTGGCCGTCGAGGCCCGGCTTGGCAACGAGAACGCGAATGGGACGGGACATCCCTGAAAGTTACGGCATATCCACGGGCGGCGGCAACGCCCGGCGGCGCGTTTCAGGGCGCTGTTACGCCCCGCGTCAGTCCTTTCGCGCCACGAGCAGCATCTCCCCGGCCCGGCGGTGCAGCGGCCGCGTGCTCCACCCGTCGAACGCCTCCTCCACCACCAGCCCCACCTCCGCCATGCGCTCGGCGAGGTGCGACGCCGAATAGAGCCGGATGCGGTGCTCGCGCTCCCCTTCCCCCTTGGGGCCGCGCCACGTGGAGCGCACGTGCAGCACGCCGCTCAGCGGATCGAACTGCCGCTCCTGGCCGAAGACGCTGCCATCGGCGGTGGACCACCAGTCGCGCGCCAGAAAGCGCGCCATCACCCCGTCGCGGCTGCCGCCGTGCCACACCAGCAGCCCGCCCGGTTTGAGCACGCGCGCGAACCCGGCGAGCACCCGCCGGTCGTCGGCCGCGTCGTCGAAGAAGCCGAACGACGTGAAGAGATTCACCACCGCGTCGAACCGGCCCGCCCAGCGGGGCGGCAGCGCGCGCATGTCACCCTGCGTGTAGCGGAGGAGCGGCCCGGTGCCGCGCTTCCTGGCCGCGGCGAGCAGCGTGTCGGAATAGTCGAGCCCGTCCACGCGAAAACCGGCTTCGGCGAGGAGATGCGCATGCCGTCCCTGCCCGCATGGACAGTCGAGCACGCGCGCGCCGGAGGGCAGCTCGCCCAGCACTTCCACGAGGCGCGCCACCTCCTCCCGGTCGCGAACGGCCGTGAAGAGCGGTTCGTACTCGTGCAGGTACCACGCATCGAAGTGCGTGGCCCACCACGGCGCCGATGCTGCCTGCGACGCCGCGCGGGACTTCCGCGCGGTGCTCAGAAGAACACCGGTTCGCGGTATGCGCCGAAGACGTCCTCGAGCGCGGCGCGGATCTCGTACAGCGTGCAGTACGCGCGCGCGCAGTCGAGAATGCGCGGCACCACGTTCTCGCTGCCGCGGGCGGCTTCGCGCAGCGCCTCGAGGCGTTCGGCCACGAGCCGGTCGCCACGCGAGGCACGAAGCGCGGCCATGCGCTCACGCTGTTCGATCTCCGCCTCCGCCCCCACCTTGAGCAGCGGGATCGTGAGCTCGGGTTCGTCGGTCACGAACTCGTTGACGCCCACCACGAGCTTCCGGCGCTGCTCGATCTCCCACTGCTGCCGCGCCGCGCTCTCGGCGATGCGCTTCTGGAACCAGCCGTCCTCGAGCCCCTGCACCACGCCGCCGATCTCGTCGATCTGCTCGAACAGCCGCTCGGCGTCGGCTTCGAGCTGGTCGGTGAGCGCCTCCACGTAGTACGACCCGCCGAGCGGGTCGGCCACGTTGGGCACGCCGGTTTCGTAGGCGAGAATCTGCTGGCTGCGGAGCGCCACCTGCACGGCTTCTTCCGACGGCAGGGCGAGTGTTTCGTCCATGCTGTTGGTATGGAGCGACTGCGTGCCGCCGAGCACGGCGGCGAGCCCCTGGTAGGCCACGCGCACCACGTTGTTCATGGGCTGCTGCGCGGTGAGCGTGACGCCCGCGGTCTGCGAATGGAAACGCATCATCCACGACCGCGGATTCTTCGCGCCGTAGCGCTCGCGCATGTGTCGCGCCCAGATGCGGCGCGCGGCGCGGAGCTTGGCGATCTCCTCGAAAAAATCGTTGTGGATGTCCCAGAAGAACGACAGGCGCGGCGCGAAATCGTCGACATCGAGTCCGCGGGCGATGCCGCGCTCCACGTACGTGAAGCCGTCGGCGAGCGTGAACGCGAGCTCCTGCGCGGCGCTCGATCCCGCTTCGCGGATGTGGTAGCCGGAGATGGAGATGGTGTTCCAGGACGGCGTGTTGGCGGAACACCACTCGAACATGTCGATGATGAGGCGCAGCGCGGGCTCGATCGGGAAGCACCAGGCGTGCTGCGCCATGTACTCCTTGAGGATGTCGTTCTGCACCGTGCCCGCGACCTTCTCGAGCGGCACCCCCTGCTTCTCCGCGGCGGCCACGTAGAAGCAGAAGAGGACGATCGCCGGCCCGTTGATGGTCATCGACGTGGTGACGCGGTCGAGCGGAATGCCGTCGAAGAGCGTCTCCATGTCGGCGAGCGACGAGATCGACACGCCGCACTTGCCCACTTCGCCTTCCGAGCGCGGATGGTCCGCGTCGTACCCCATGAGCGTGGGGAAGTCGAACGCGACCGAGAGGCCGGTCTGCCCCTGTCCGAGCAGGAACTTGAACCGCTCGTTCGTTTCCCGCGCCGTGCCGAAGCCGGCGAACTGGCGCATGGTCCACAGCTTGCCGCGATAGCCGGTGGGGTGGATACCGCGCGTGAACGGCCAGGTGCCGGGCGTTTCGAACGCGGTGCCGGCCGAGCCGTCGAGGTCGAGCGCGGTGTAGAGCGGCGCGATCTCGTCGGCGGAGTTGGTGAACGCCATGTCGCGCGTGCGCGAGGCGTCGTAGCGGGCCCGCCAGGCGGCGACTTCCGCGCGGAGCTGCGCCAGCTCTTCCTGCTGCTGGCGGAGCACGTCGGTGAGATCGGGAGTGATGGTCATGTCGGTCCGTCCGTGTTGGTCCCAGAGAGCAGCGGGCCGCTGCGCGCGAGCAGGGCGTCGGCCACGTGGAACGGCGCCTCGCTGCCGGCTTCGAGGGCCGGCAGCCGGGCGTCGAGCCACGCCACCGTGTCGGCGTCGCGCCAGAGCCGCTGGCGCGCCTTGTGCTCCACCGCCTCCCGCACCCGTTCGCGCAGCCGCTCCCGACGTCGTACCCGGAGCTCGCCGCTTCGATCAAGATAGTCGTGATGCCGGTCGATGGCCTCGGTGAGCTCCTCGATCCCCTCCTTCCGGGAGGCGACGGTGCGGAGCACGGGCGGCGTCCAGCGCGCTGCCGAGTCGTCCCGGGCTGCCTTCCGGGCGGCGCGCGCGGGATTCATGGCGTCGCGCACGGCCTCGCGGTCGCTCTCGCCGAGCGCGCGCAGATCGATGCCGTGGTGCGCGGGCGCGTCGGGCATGGCGGCACCGGGGCGCAGGCCGAGCATGAGCTCGAGATCGTTGCGCAGCCGGTCGGCGCCGGGGCGATCGGCCTTGTTCACCACGAAGACGTCGGCGATTTCCATCACGCCCGCCTTGAGCGTCTGGATCGCGTCGCCCGATTCGGGCACGAGCACCACCACGGTGGTGTCGGCCGTGCGCGCGACATCGAGCTCGCTCTGTCCCACGCCCACGGTTTCGATGAGGATGCGGTCCATGCCGAACGCGTCGAGCACGTCGCACACGTCGCGGGTGGCGCTCGCGAGCCCGCCGAGCGAGCCGCGCGTGGCCATGGAGCGGATGAACACGCCGGGATCGAGCGCGATCTCCTCCATGCGGATGCGGTCGCCGAGCAGCGCACCACCGGTGAACGGCGACGTGGGGTCCACGGCCACGATGCCGACGGTGAGCCCGGCCTCGCGCCATGCACGCACGAGCTGTGTGGTGAGCGTGCTCTTGCCCGCGCCCGGCGGTCCGGTCACGCCGATGCGCCGCGCGCGGCCGAGCCGTGCGTGCAGTGTGCTCGCCAGCACGTCGAATCCCGGACGGTGGTTCTCCACTACGGACACGGCGCGCGCGAGCGCGGCGGGGCGCCCGCGGTCGAAATCCGCGAGCAGCCGGTCGATGGCCGGATGTCCGGTCGCGTACTCCACCGTGCTCATCGCGGCTCCGCGGCCGGCCGCGGGGCGGGTTCGTCGTGTTCGTCCCGGATCTCTCCCACCAGCTCCTCCAACAGATCCTCCAGCGTGATCAGGCCGGCCACGGTGCCGTCCGGAGCGCGCACGATCGCCATCTGGCGGCGCGCGCGCAACATCTCGTACAGGAGATCACCGGCGGCCTCGGACGACGGGGCTTCGGCGACAGGCCGCAGCGGCGGACGGCCCTGCCCCGCGATCACGAACACGTCGAAGGCGTGGATCATGCCCACAGGGTGATCGAGCGACCCGCGGTACACGGGCACACGGCTGAACGCGGCCTGCGCGATCCGGCGGGCCATCTCGTCTTCGGGAAGCGACTCGTCGAGCGCGAAGATGTCGCGGCGCGGCGTCATCACGTCGCCGGCGGTCTTGCCGCTGAGCTGCACGACGCCGGAGATGATCGCGATCTCCTCGGTGGCGCCGATCCCCTCGAGCGTGCCGTCCTGCAGGATCTCCTCGATCCCTTCACGCGGTGTTTCGGTGGCGTCGACGCGTGCGATGGTGATGGGAGCGAGACGACGGGCCACGGTCCGCGCGATACGCCGCGCGAGAAAGCGCACCGGCGCGAGCGCCACGGTCACGGCGCGCAGCACGGGCACGAACACCGGCACCAGTCTCGGCGCCCAGCGCCGCGCCACCGCGCGCGGCAGCAACTGGCCGAACGTGAGGATCAGGAGCGCGAGGAGCACCGCGTCACGGAGCAGGAGCCACGGCCGCCCGGCGTCGAGCAGCATGAGTCCGGCGCCGGCCATGAACACCGCCAGCGCCACCGCCGTGCCGGCGCTCAGCAGCAGCCGCTTGGGCTGCTCCACGAAGCGCTGCGCGGGTTCGGCGTCGTCCTCGTCGTCGCGTTCGATCCACGAGCGCAGCCAGAGCCGGTTCACGGCACGCACGGCGGTGGCGCCCGCGGTGAGCAGTGCCACCACGAGCGTGGCGCCGAGCATGATCACGGTACGCGTCATGGGCGCGGGCTTCCGTCGGCGCGCGGCATCAGGCTGCGCCCTCGTCGGGCATCGGCACCCGACGTTCGAGGAACACGCGCGCCACCTTGCGTCCCACCACCCGCTCCACGATCACGCGGAATCCGTCGATCTCCACGACCTCGCCGGCGCGCGGCACCCGGCCCAGCAGTTCGAAGATCAACCCGCCGATCGTGCTCACCTCGTCCCGGCGGAAATCGTGATCGAGCGCGTCGGACAGATCGTCGAGCGTGAGCCGGCCGGACACCCACCAGCGGAGGCCGTCCTCTTCCGTGATGAGTCGTTCCTCCTCGTCATGCTCATCGCGGATCTCGCCCACGAGCTCTTCGAGGATGTCCTCGATGGTGACCATGCCTTCGGTGCCGCCGTACTCGTCCACCACGATCGCGATGTGCGTATGCGACGCCTTGAAGTCGCGGAGCTGGTCGGCGATGCGCTTGGTGGACGGGATGTACCGCGCCGTGCGTATGAGCGTGGTCCAGCCGCCGGCGGGTTCGTCGTCGGCGATGACGGCGCTCAGCAGGTCCTTCGCGTAGAGCACGCCCACGATGTCGTCGACCGTGTCCACGTACACCGGAATCCGCGAATGATGCGCGCTGCGCACGCGGTCCACGACCTCGTTCCACGGCGTATCGCGATCGATGGCCACCATGTCCACGCGTGGCACCATCACGTCGCTCACCGTGGTCTCGCCGAAGTCGAACACGCCGAGCAGGAGGTCGCGGGTGACGAGCGAGACGGTGGGCTCGGCTTCGATGACCTGCCGGAACTGCTCGGCGGCGGTTTCGCGCGCGTCGGCGGCCCGGTCGCCCGGCGTGATGACCGCGGCGAAGACGTCGTCGAGCCACCCGCCGAGCCGCACGACCGGCATCAGCATGCGTTCCACCAGACGCGTGAACGGCGCGAGCCGGAGCGCGGCGGTATCGCCGAGCAGGTCGCCGAGCGCGCGCGCGGCCGCTTCGGCGATGAGCACCGACACCGCCGCCGCGGCCAGCAGCGCGAGCGCGCGCAGCGGCCAGGTGCCGTGGTCGAACGACAGCGCCGCCGCCACGGCGCCACCGGTGACGCCGTGCGCCGTGACCCGCAGGAACGCGAGCGCGCGATGGCCGCGTTCGCGCGCCGGCAGCGTCCGGCCGTTGTACGGCGCGTCGTGACCGCGCGCGCCCATGTCGATGTCCGGTGTGGCAAGGCTCGGCACGCCGGAGAGCAATGCTCCGTCGGCCACGGCGGCGACTGCGGCCACGGCGCTGCTGGCCGCGGCGAGACTCCAGGCGAGCAGGCTCATGCGCGAGCAGCGCGAGTCGAGCGCCAGCGCGCCAGCAGGCGCTCCTGGCGTTGCCACATGGGTGACCCTTCACGACCGGCGTCCACCGGATGATCCCAGCCGCACGCGTGCAGCGTGCCGTGCACGACGAGGCGCGCGAGCTCCTCGCGCACGCCCACGCCCCACTCCCGGGCCTGCGCGCGCGCGACGTCCGGGCAGATGTAGATGTCGGCCACGAGCACGCCGGAACCGTCGTCGCCGAGCGCGAACGTGATCACGTCCGTGGCGCCGCGATGGCCGAGATGGGTGCGGTTGAGGCGGGCCATGGTGCGAGACGACACGAGCGTGATGCTGAGCATGGCGCGCGGCACCTCTTCCGCGGCGAGCACGGCGCGGGCGAGATCGGCGAGCCGCGATGCCGCCACCGGCGTGCGCACGCCGTCGAGCGAAACGGCGACCGCGTGCGGCGGCTCCGCTGTTGCACGGCGGGCTTTCGGGACTGCACGGGCGGCGCTCATGAGGCCGGGGCCACGGATGCCGGTGGCTCCACGCGCATTTCCGCGGTGACGCCCTCCGGCCCGGGGTAGTCGATCCGGCCGTGACGCATGGCCGCGAGCACGCGCACGAACTCCGCCTTCACCACTTCGAGCTGCCGGAGCGTGATCGGCGCGTGCCGGAGCTGTCCCTGATCCATGCGGGCGCGCACGATGCCGTCCACGACCTCCCGCAGGCGTTCCTCGGTGGGATCCGTCAACACGCGCGTGGCGGCTTCGGCACCGTCGGCGAGCATGCAGATCGCCGTCTCGATGCTCTGCGGCGTGGGGCCGGGATACGAGAACTCGCCGCCCGGATTCGCGCCGCCATCCCGCTCCCGCGCCTTCTCGAGGAAGAACGTGATCGAACCGGTGCCGTGATGCTCGGCGATGAACGCGCGGACCGAACGGGGGATCTTGTGCTGAGCCGCGAGGGCGAGCCCTTCGCGCACGTGATTGCGGATGATGGACGCGCTCGCCGACGGCTTGAGCTTGTCGTGCGGATTCCGGCCGCGCGGCTGGTTCTCCACGAAATACCCCGGCTTCTCGAGCTTGCCGATGTCGTGGTAGTACGTGCCCACGCGCGCGAGCAGCGCGTTCGCGCCCACTGCCTGCGCGGCGGATTCCACGAGGTTCGCCATGGCGAGCGTGTGCGCCCAGGTACCGGGCGCCTCCACCGCGAGGCGGCGAAGCAGCGGTCGGTTGAGATCCGACCATTCGAGCAGTTTGAGATACGTGTCCACGCCGCAGGCTTCTTCGGCGGGCGGCAGCAGCGCCATCGCGAGCGCCACCGAGATCACGGCGTTCACGGCGCCGAGCCCGGACGCCCAGAGCACTTCGCCCCAGTTCCAGCCGAAGGCGAGCCCCGACACCACGGCTGCTCCGCAGTACGCGCCGGCGATGGCCACGATGGACCAGACGAACTGCGTGCGCCGTTCCAGCACGCGCACGCTGAACGCGGCCGCTGCCCCGCCCGCGAGCACGAAGAAGAGCACCGAGGTACCGCGGAACGCCGGCTGCACGCCCACGAGCGTGGCGAGCACCAGCGCGCACACGAGCGCGATGCGGGAATCGAACAGGATGCTGATGAGGAGCGCCGCCACACCCACGGGAACGAGCGCGCCGGGAACCGGACTGGCCCGGAGCGCGAGCGACGCGCCCACGAGCACCACCAGCACGCACGCGGCGAGCACGGCCAGCGCGCGCGGACGCTGATAGATCTCGGGACGGTAGAACGCGAGCGTGACCACGAAGATCGCGATCACCGCGAGATCGAGCAGGAACGCGCCCACGAGCCGCACCCACTCGCCGCCGGCGCCGTCGCGCGTGAGCTCGCGAAGCGCCACGAGGCGCGCATGATCCTCCTCGAGCACGACCTCGTGTGCCCCGACGATCTTCTCGCCGCTGCGCACTTCGAACCGCCATGGCTGGACGCGCGCCATGGCTTCGCTCCGCCGCTCCTGCGTAGTGACGCTGTCATACCGGAGCGACGGCACGAACAGCCCCGTGAGGAGCCGCTGGTATGCGCCGTCTGCCACGGCCGACGAGGCTTCGGGGTGCAACAGGCGCGCGGCGCGCAGCACGTCGCTCCAGGACGCCACGGCATCGGCCGCCACCGAGCGTTCGTCGTCGCGCCTGGCGATGCGCACCGACGCCGGCACGCCGTCGAGCGAACGCGACGCCGCGATGCCATCGGGCAGCGTGCGCTCGAACGTGCGCCGCACGGCCGACAGCGCGGCCGAGCGCCGGCTCGGGAACACGAGCCACTCGGCTTCGTCGCGCGTGAGATTCACGCCGAAGCGCGCGGCCCGTGCCTGGATGAACGCGGCGGCCGAATCCCGCAGCGGAGGCGAGTCGCCCGGCCGCACGGAATCGAGCGACGCGGCGAGTCCCGCGATGCGCCGGCGCACGGTGTCGAGCGCCGTGGTGTCGAAGACGAAGAGCGGCGGCACCGCGCCGGCGAGCCGTTCCTGCTCCCGCTCCACGTCTTCGGCCGGCCGCGGCACCCGGAACGCGAACGGGGCGATGACGGTGGCGTCGGCCACGCTCCCCACCTCGTATATGGGAACGCGGACGCCTTCGCCCGGCGGCAGGAGCAGCACGGCCACGACGGCGAGACCGACGGCCAGCAGCGCCCCCGGCCCATGACGCCGCAAGGCGCCGCGGAGCGGAGAGACCGGCGAATCGTCGAGCGCCGGTTGCGGAGGGTCAGCCGCCTGCGGCATCCTCGTTGTACGCACGGATGATGTCCCGCACCAGGCGATGGCGCACGACGTCCGCATCGGTGAAGTAATGGAACGCGATCCCTTCGATGCCGTGCAGGATCCGTTCGATCTGCATGAGCCCCGATTCCTCGCGCTTGGGCAGGTCGACCTGGGTCTTGTCGCCCGTGATGACGATCTTCGAGTTCACGCCGAGCCGCGTGAGGAACATCTTCATCTGCAGGTGCGTGGCGTTCTGCGCCTCGTCGAGGATCACGAACGCGTCGCCGAGCGTGCGGCCGCGCATGAAGGCGAGCGGCGCGACCTCGATGGTGCGCGAGTCGATGGCCTTCTGGATGCGCTCGAACGGCATGAGGTCGTCGAGCGCGTCGTAGAGCGGGCGCAGATACGGGTCGACCTTGGCCTGCATGTCACCCGGCAGGAAGCCCAGGCTCTCCCCGGCTTCCACGGCCGGCCGCGCGAGCACGATGCGCCGCACGCGCTTGCGCATCAGCGCGTCCACGGCGGCGGCGACCGCGAGATACGTCTTGCCCGTGCCGGCGGGCCCGATCCCGACCACGATGTCGTGTTCGAGGATCTGCTGCAGATACTCCGCCTGCCCCGGTGTCTTGGCCTTGATCACGCGGCGCGCGCCCGGCAGCACCAGCGCGCCCGAAGCACGGGCGGCCATGTCGTCGGGACGCTGCTCGAGGCTGAGGCGGAGCACGTCGTCGGGGGTGAGCGTGTGCCCTTCGCGCACGCTCGCCACCATGCCGAGCGCGATCGCTTCGCCGCGCATCGCGGCGTCGGTCTCGCCGGTGAGCGTGAGCGCGTCGCCGCGGAGCGCCACCCGCGTGCCGGACACGCGCGCCAGCTCCACGAGATTGGCGTCGTTCACGCCGGCGAGCAGCAGTTGATCCACGCCCTCGATGGGCACGCGCACCGTGGTGAGCGTTTCGGTCATGCCGTACCTCCATCCGCCGTCACGCGGAGCGACAGCTCCTGCAGATCGGCGAGCGGCACCGGCGACGGCGCGCCTTCGAACAGCGCGCGCGCGGCCGTGGTTTTCGGGAAGGCGATCACGTCCCGCAGCGACGTCGCGCCGGCGAGCAGCATCGCGATGCGGTCGAGACCGAACGCGATGCCGCCGTGCGGCGGCGCGCCGGCGCGCAGCGCTTCGAGCAGGAAGCCGAAGCGGGCCTGGGCCGTGGCGTCGTCGATCCCGAGCAGCGCGAAGATGCGTGCCTGGAGCGCGGGGTCGCTGATGCGGATGCTGCCGCCGCCGAGTTCGAGCCCGTCGTACACGATGTCGTAGGCGAGCGCGCGCGCCCGCTCCGGCGCGGTGTCGAGCAGCTCGAGATCGTCCGGATGCGGCGACGTGAACGGGTGATGTACCGCGGCGAGCGCGCCGCTCGCGGGATCGCGTTCGAACATGGGGAAGTCCGTGATCACCACGAACGCATGCCGGTCGGCCGGCACGAAGTCCATGCGCTGCGCCACGGCCTGGCGGATGCGATCGAGCGCGGGCGACGCGACATGATCCGGACCGGCCACGTAGAGGCCGAGCTCGCCCTCCGCGAGATCGAGCCCCGCGGCGGCCGTGGGCGGGAGGAACTTCGCGATCTTCCCTTCCAGGCCGTCGGCCGTGCGCTTGAGCACGATCAGTCCGCTCGCGCCCGCGCCCTTGGCGAGCTGCTCGAGCTCGTCGGTCTGCTTGCGCGAGAGCACGGCGCCGCCCGGCACGCGCAGCCCGCGCACCCGTTCGCCGCGCGCGATCGCGGCCTGCACGAACGAGAGCTCGCTGGCCGCGAACACGGGCGTCACGTCGTGCAGCATGAGCCCGTACCGCAGATCCGGACGGTCGCACCCGTAGTGCTCCATCGCGTGCGCGTACGCCATGCGCGGGAACGGCGCGTCGGCGTGGATGTCCGCGGTGCGCCAGAGGTCGGCCACGAGCGCTTCCGCGACCGCGAGCACGTCCTCCTGTGTCACGAACGACGCTTCGATGTCGATCTGCGTGAACTCCGGCTGCCGGTCGGCGCGCAGGTCCTCGTCGCGGAAGCAGCGCGCGATCTGGAAATACCGATCGTAGCCGGCGCACATGAAGAGCTGCTTGTAGATCTGCGGCGACTGCGGCAGGGCATAGAACTCGCCCGCATGCACGCGGCTCGGCACCAGGTAGTCGCGCGCACCTTCCGGCGTGGGCTTGGTGAGGATCGGGGTTTCGAGCTCGAGGAAGCCGCGCGCGTCGAGGAACCGTCGCGTGGTCTGCATGAGCCGGTGGCGGAGCACGAGATTCCGCTGCAGCTCGCCGCGGCGGAGATCGAGATAGCGGTGCCGGAGACGGAGCTCCTCGGCCGGGAGCTTGTCACCCTTGGCAGGCGCGACCGGAAACGCCGGCGTCACGGCCGGTCCCACGACGCGGAATGCCGTGACCTGCACGTCCACGTCACCCGTGGGCATGTCCGGATTGCGCTGCGCCTCGGCGCGCTCCACGACCGTGCCTTCCACCAGCACGACCGATTCCACGCCCGCGGCCGCGGCCGCGGCGAGCGTGTCCGCGTCGGTCCAGGCCGGCCCGAAGGCGAGCTGCACGATGCCCGCGCGATCGCGGAGATCGAGGAACACGAGCCCGCCCAGATCGCGGCTCCGGTGGATCCATCCGCCGAGCCGGACCGTCTGTCCGGCATGCGCGGCGCGCAGGCTGCCGCACGTATGCGTGCGAAGGGATGTACTCGACTCCGTGGACTGCAACTCCGGTACCGACACGGTCACGCAGGGTCTCCAGGCGCGTCAGCGCCGAGCGGGAAAGCGGAAATGGGTTCGAGCGCCGGGGGCGAAGAATTCGGCGGCTGCGCGCGCAGTGCAGGCGTCAGCTCGCCTCCGCCAGTTGGGTGGCGCGCCGGCACGCATTGGTGCAGGACGCCCAGGCAGCGATGGCCCCGCGCGGCGTGATCGGATCGGCAACTGGCAACGGAGTCCCGGAAGGCATGCGTCAAATGGGAAGGTAACCGCTCGCACGGACGCATGGAAGCGATTTCCTTGCCCGCGTGGCGCGTGTCGCTTATGGTCAACTGCATGCACCGCAAGCTCTTGTGCGGGCTTGCGACGGTTCTGGGCGTGCTCCTGGGCGCGCCGTCCGCTGCGGCCCAGCCCGTTCCGGCCCGTGATCTGTGGGATTTCCCGCTGGGGGCGGTGGGCGCGCCGGCGGCCCTGGCGGCCGAAGCGGGGGTGGGGCTGTGGAATCCGGCCATGATGGCCCTGCCCGCCGACACGCGGTGGCGGGCCGGCGTCGCCTCGCTGTCCACCGGCGTGGACCAGGGGGTGGAAGGACAGATGGTGGGCGTTGCGATGCGCCGGCCGGGCGGGTTGTCGCTCGGCGTGTCCGTGGCCCGTGCCGCGGTGAGTGATCTGGTGCGCACCGACACCGACCCCCAGAGCCTCGGCACGCTCCAGTACGAAAGCGTGCTCGCCTCCTTCACCGCCGCGCGCACCCTGGCGCCGTGGCTCACTGCCGGTGTGGCTGCCCGATGGCGGCAGGGGCGGGCCGAGCGCGACGTACGGAGTGCGCTCGCGGCGGACATGGGCGTGCTCCTGCGGCACGAGCCGTGGCGGGATGCCCGATTCGCAGTGGGGACCTTCCTCTGGCGCCCCGGACGGGAGAACGAGGACCGGCCGCAGGTCACGATCGCCAGCGATGTCCGGCTGGTGGGGTCGTCGCCGCTCGCGGAGGCCCGGTTCGGGGTAGCAGTACAGGGCGCCACGCGTGGCCAGCGTGATCGCACCACGCAGGAGCTCGGCCCGTTCGCGAGCACCCGCTATGGACCGGTGGAAGCGCGCGTCGCGCTGCCCACCATCCGGAGCGGCACCACGCGTCTCACGCGCACGCGCTTCTCGCTCACCCTGCACCTCGCGCGGTTCGCGGTGGGGATCGGCCGCGAGGACGCGCACGTAGGCCTCGGCCCGCTGTATCAGTTCACCTTCAGCTCTTTCGGCCGGCAATCCGATCAGTGACCGTCACGTGAATACCGCCGTACCTGCTCCGACCATCACGGACGCGCCCGCCGCGCCCGTGAACCTGCTCGACCTCGCGCCCGACGAGGCGCTGGCCCGGCTCGCCGCGTTCATGGCCGACGCGGGCGAGGCGCCATACCGTGCGGCTCAGGTGTACGCGCGGCTCTGGCAGCGGCCGGTGTCCGGGTTCGACGACATGACGGAACTGCCCAGGTCGCTGCGGAGCCGGTTGGCGGAGGTGTTCACGATGCCGCGGCTCGCGCTGCACGTGCGGCAGCGCTCGAACGACGGCACCGAGAAATTCCTCTTCCGCCTGGCCGACGGACAGGCCATCGAAACGGTGGCGATCCCCGAAGGCAACCGGCTCACGCTCTGCATCTCGTCGCAGGCCGGCTGCGCCCTGCAGTGCGCGTTCTGCGCCACGGGCGCGATGGGCTTCCAGCGGAACCTCACGCCGTCGGAGATCGCGGGCCAGGTGCGTGAACTGCGGCTGCTCGACCCGCCGCTCCTCGCCACCAACATCGTGTTCATGGGCATGGGCGAACCGCTCATGAACTGGAAAGCGGTGGACGTGGTGCTCACGCTGCTCAACGATCCGCGCGCGCTCGGCATCGGCGCCCGGCACATCACCATCTCCACCGTGGGCGTGCTGCCCGGCATCCAGGCGCTGTCGGCGCGGCGGGAACAGTTCCGCCTCGCGATCTCCATCCACGCGCCGAGCGACGAGCTCCGCCGCCGGCTGATGCCGGTGAACATCAAGTATCCGCTGGCCGACGTGATCGCCGCCGCCGCCGAGTTCGACCGGCGCGTGACCTTCGAGTACGTGATGCTCGACGGCGTGAACGATCAGCCGGAACACGCGGCCATGCTGGCCACGCTCGCCCGTGAATGCCGCGCGTTCGTGAATCTCATTCCGCTGCACCCGGGCGGCGCGCTGGGCTTCACGCCCACGCCCGGCCCGCGCATGGCGGCATTCGCGCGCGCGATCCGCGATCGCGGCGTGGAAGTCGCGATCCGCAAGAGCCGCGGGCTCGATATCGCGGCCGCGTGCGGCCAGCTACGGACGGAACGGCTGGGGCGGCGGCTGCCAGTCCGCGCCGAGCACCACGGTCACGTCGACGTGGGGTGAAGGCGCGCGGCGTTCGCGCACGTCGCCGCCGCCGAGCGCGCGCGCGATACGATCGCCCGCGGCGCGCGCGGACGCGTCGACCTCGATGAACGTGTGCTCGGACGACGCGGACGCCGTGCCGAAATCCACAACGTCGTATCCGTAGTCCCGCAGGCGCTGCATGCCGCGCCGCGCGAGTCCTGTGGTCTTCGTGCCATTGAGCACCCGCACGCGGATGCGCACCCCGTCGGGCGCGCGGGCCGCGGTATCGGGAGCGACGGCCGCCGCAGCGCTCTCCTGCGCCGGCTCCGGCTCTCCTCGCAGCAGCCACCACACGGCCGCGGCGGCGATCACCGCGATCACCAGAACACCGATCGCCAGGCGGCCGCGCCAGGTCATCAGCGCACCGCGTCCCACAGCGCCACCGTCTCCGGCGCGAACCCCTTCCCTTCCCGCAGCGCCCATTCGAGCCGGAGCCGCACGACCTGCCGGAACACCGCGTCGAAGCGGAGCGGTACCAGGTTGGCCAGGAACGCACGGTCGGCCTGCATGAACGGACGTCCCGGTTCGAGGAAATCCGCCATGTAGAGCGCCCGTCCCGTGCGTCCCCATCCCGTCCATCCCGTGGTGTGCCAGCGCACGGCGTCGAGCACTTCGGGGCGCTCTTCACCGTCGCGGGCGAGACGGCGCGCGGCCGCCGGGCCGTGCAGCATGCCCACCGGCCGGGCGGGATCGTCGGCGTCGGCGCGCAGCACGGATTCGTCCGCGTCGCGGAGCGCGTCGTGCCAGCGGCCGGCATCGTGCCACGCCTGCCGCTCCTCGGGCGTGAGCGCGAGCGCTTCGCTCCAGGCATCGAGCAGCGCGGTGACGCGGGCGATGTGGCCGCGGCGCTTTTCGCTCGCCACGGCCCATGACGGCAACCGGGGAATGCCGCCGGGGAGTGAATGCGGCAGCGTTTCGTTCATGCGGTCGCGGGATGCCTGCGACGAGGGACTCATGCGTCCAGCGCGGCGCGCATCGACGCCGCGAGCGCCACGGCCGCGTCCACCGACTGTTCGGCGGCGCGCACGATCGCGCTGCCCACGATCACGCCGTCGCCGAGGGCCGCGGCGGCGCGCGCCTGCTCCGGCGTGGAGATGCCGAAGCCGATGCAGATCGGGAGCGTGGTCGCGGCGCGGAGTCGCGCCACCGACGCGGGCAGGTCGTGCGCCAGCGTGTCCTGCTCCCCCGTGACGCCGAGCCGCGAGATGAGATACACGAAGCCGCCGCCGTGCCGTCCGATCTCGGCCATGCGTTCGGCCGGCGTGGTGGGCGCCACGAGTCGCACGAAATCGAGCCCGCTCTCGCCGAACCAGGCCTCCCGCGCCGGATCCGCGCCCACGGGCATGTCGGTCACGAGCACGCCGGACACGCCGGCCGCACGGGCGCGCGTGAGCACATCCGGCCCGCCGGCCATGATCGGATTGAGATACGAGAACAGCACGACGGGAATCCGCACATTCGCCTCGCGGACGAGCGCCAGCGTGCGATCGAGCGACATGCCGTGTTCGATCGCGAGCTGCGAGCTGCGCTGAATGACGGGGCCGTCGGCGAGCGGGTCCGAGAATGGTACGCCGACTTCGAGGATGTCCACGCCGGCGCGTTCGAGTCCGCGGAGGAGTGCGATGCTCGACGCGAGATCGGGGTGACCGGCGGTGACGTAGGCCACGAGGGCGCGGCGACCCGTTTCGCGCAGCTCGGCGAAGCGCGCGGTGATGGGGGAGACGGTGGAAACGGACACGAAGAGGCGGTGATCAGGCGAAGTAGTCGGACACGCGGATTCCCCAGCGGTCGGGGTCGTCGGTCCGGATGATGGTGCGGTAAAACTGCCCGGTCTCGTTGCGGGCCGACAGGTCCACGAGCGGCGGATCGGGGAGCAGGTTGCCCTGCGCATCGGCGAGGATCCGCACGATCGGGCGCGAAAGCGCGCTGTCGTCGGGGTTGCTCGCGTGCACGAGTCCGAGCTCGAAGGTGTCGAGCACGACCACGGTACCGATCGGATAGATGCCCGTGAGGTTGATGAACGCCTTCACGATCACGGGATCGAATCCGAGGCGGGTGTTGTCGCGCATGCCCTGCAGGACATCGGCCGGCGACCACGGGTTGGCCTGATAGACCCGCGTGGTGGTGCCGGCATCGAAGCCGTCGGCCACGGCGATGATCCGGCTGAGGAGCCGCAGGCGGCGCGGACGCACGCACACCGGATAGCCCGAGAGATCCATGCGCATGTGATGCTCGTGCGCCGCCACCATGGCGCGCCAGGGCCGTCCGGATCCCACCGGCAGGGCGAACAGCGCGAGCACGCCCTGCCACGTGTGCGACCGGAGCGTTTCCCGGTCGGCGTCGTCGAGCGCCCCCCGCTTGTTGAGGATCTCCGCGGGCACGCGCGACTTGCCGATGTCGTGCAGCAGCGCGGCCACGCCGAGATCGAGCAGTTGCGGCTTGGAGAGACCGAGCCGCCGGCCGAGCGCCACGGACAGGATGCACACGTTCACGCTGTGCACGAACGTGTATTCGTCGAACTCGCGCAGCGTCGTCATGCCGATCAGCGACGAAGCGTCGGTGAGGATGGCGTCCACCACCGCCTGCACGGCGCGCTTCACGCGCTTGAGACTCGGGCTCCGGCCGAGACGCGCCGCGGTCATCACGTCGCGTGTGACATCGAGGGAGCGCATGTACGTCTGCCGGGCGCGCTCACGGGCGTCGAGCTCGTGGTCGGATTCGAGCTCGTCGGCCGCGGGATCGAACTCGAAGACGTGCACGTCGGCCTGGGCGAGCCGCTGCTCGAGCTGCGCGAGACGCGCTTCCTCCGGATATTCGAGCGGCGGCGCCTGCAGGAACGCAAGAAGCACCACCCATGCGCGCGGTTCGGCGCGGCGCACCACCCGCACACCACCGATCCCGGCGTCGTGGAGGAGCGACCGCACGTATGACACGGCGGCGTAGTTGTCGAGCGCGAGCCGGACGCGCGTTTCGTTCACGAACACGAAGTCGCCTGCCCGGCGCACTTCGCACGCGACGCCGTCGGCCATCACGCGCGCGCAGGCCGCGTCGAGCTCCGCGAGCGCCTTCTGCACGGCCGCGTTCTCCACGGGATAGAGTCGCACGGCGCGGAGCGCTCCGTGCAGCGCGACCACCACGGCGCGGGCGCGGCGCTCCTCGTCGGCATCGAAGAGCGGTCCGCCGGCGCGGGCCGCGGCTGATTCGGCGTTCGCGGGCCGGTGCGTCATGCGCGTGCTCCGGTACGGATCATCTGCGGCATCACGCGCTCCCGCCGCCGCGCAGCACGCGCCCGACTTCGTTGCGCACCACGGCGTCGCGGGTGTCGGCCGCCTTCCGGAGCACGGCCGTGGCCGCGGGCGTGCCCACGAGACCGAGCGCCCGCGCCGCGCAGGCGCGCATGTCGGAGGATTCACGCGGGCCGAGCAGCGACCGGCCGTTGAGCAGGCTGTCGAGCGCCGGCACGCCCGCGTCGCCGCACAGCGCGCCGAAGGCGTCGAAGAACGCCGTCTTCTCCTGGCGTTCGGCGGCGCGGAGCGTCTTGCGCCGGAGCACGGCCGTCAGGCGCGGCAGCGCGCCCGCGTGGCGATGCGTGGCCACGGCCTTGAGCGCGGCCACCCGTACATCGCGTTCGGAGTCTTCGAGCACCGTCTCGATCGCCTGCAGCGCGCCGGTGGATCCGATTCCGGCCAGCGCCTGCACTACCTCCACGCGCCGCGCGGAATCGGCGGTGCGGATCGCCCGCGCCAGCGCCGGCACCGCGGCGGTCGTGCGGAGACGCCCCGCGAGCCGGATGGCCCCGAGCGAAACCACGGGATCGTTGCTCTCGATGAGGCGCACCACGTCCGCCGTGTGGCGTTCGGCGAGCCGGAGCACCGCGCGTTCGACCACGGCGCGCGCGGATCCCGACTCGGCCTGCGTGACCCAGGCCAGGAGCGGTGCGAGGGCGGTGCCCCGGAGCTCCGCCACGAGCGCTTCGAGCGTTTCCGCGCCCGGCGCGCGCGTTCCTTCGTCGACCGCCTGCAGGAGCTGCGCCACCACCGCCGGTTCGCTGAGCCGGTCGGCGAGCGCGAGCAGCCGGTCGCGCTCCGGCGCCGCCAGGTCAGGCGCGCGGCGCGCGGTCGTGTCGGCCTCGTGGAGCGCATACGCCACGAGATCGTACGCGGCCGACGACAGCAGATCGACCAGCAGTTCGTCGATGCGGTCCACGGCATCGCGCCGCACGTCCGCGTCCGATTGCACTTCGATGAGATCGAACAGGATCGCGAGCACCTCGCGCCGGGCATCCGAGCCGAACTCGGCGCGCACGTCCTCCTGCAGGTACGCGAGCTCCCGGCGATCGAGGAAGTACAGCGTGCTGTCGAAATCCTCCACGCGTACCACGCCAGCGGGCGGCGCCTCGCCGAACGCCGGTGTGTCCTCCACCGCCGTCGCGGGCGGTGCGGGCGACGGCGCATCGCTCGCTCCCGCAACGCTGCTGCCCGCGATGGCCGCCGATGCCGCCAGCTCATACGCACCCGCCGCCTCCACGTAGCGATACTGCAGCGTTTCGCAGTCGGCGAGCCAGAGCATCGTGACCAGGTCGTCGTCGTCGGGCGCCGCCTGCCGGGCGCGCTGCAGCAGCGTGAGCAGCGTATCGAGCGCCTCCGTCTCGAAACCGGGAAGCAGCGTGAGCTCGCGCAGCCCATCGCGATAGAGCAGCCACGGCATGGCGTCCGACGGCCGCTCGGGTTCCCGGTACACGACCTGCCCCTCGAACACGAGTTCCGCTTCGCGCACCTGCAACCGGATCCGCTCGAGCTCGGCCGTCCAGCAGGCAGTGAAGGCACCGCGGGCGATCGTGAGCGCGCGCTCACGCGTGGGGTTGTTGGGCAGGTAGAGCTGCCACGCGCGAAACGCCTTCGCCAGCGTCCGGATCGCCTCCTCCACGAGAGGCGTTTCGGGCGCGCCGCGTGCGGCGTCGCGGGCGTCGGCCGGCGTGGTCACACGGACGACAACAGGTGGTCGCTGAGCGTGCCGACATCCTTGTCGCCGCGCCCGCTCAGGCAGAGCAGCACCGGTTCCTCGGGCGTCCAGCGTCCCGCCTCGCGCGCGATCCACGCGATGGCGTGCGCGGTTTCGAGCGCCGGGATGATTCCCTCGAGCCGGCTCATCAGCGACACGCCGTCGAGCGCTTCGGCGTCGGTGACGGCCACGTACCGGGCGCGGCCGCTGTCCTTGAGCCAGGCATGTTCCGGACCCACGCCGGGATAATCGAGCCCGGCCGAGATCGAGTGCGCCGGATGCACCTGGCCCGCGGCGTCCTGCAGCAGGTAGCTGAGCGCGCCGTGCAGCACGCCGGGCGTGCCTTTCGACAGCGACGCCGAATGGCGGTCCGTGTCGAGCCCTTCACCGGCCGCTTCCACGCCCACGAGCTCCACGTCGGCGTCGTTCACGAAATCGGCGAACGCGCCCATCGCATTCGACCCGCCGCCCACGCACGCCACGACCGTGCGCGGCAGCCGGCCGGCGCGCTCGAGCATCTGCGCGCGCGCCTCGCGGCTGATCACCCGCTGGAAGTCGCGGACCATGCGCGGATACGGCGCCGGCCCGACCACGGACCCGATGATGTAGTGGCTGTCGTTCACCGTGGTGACCCAGTCACGAATCGCCTCGCTCGTGGCGTCCTTGAGCGTGCGCGTGCCGGCACTCACCGGCACGACCGTCGCGCCCAGGAGGCGCATGCGGAAGACGTTCAGCGACTGCCGCCGCATGTCCTCCTCGCCCATGTACACGACGCATTCGAGGCCGAATCGGGCACAGATCGTGGCCGTGGCCACGCCGTGCTGGCCGGCGCCGGTTTCGGCGATGATGCGGCGCTTCCCCATGCGGCGCGCGAGCAGCGCCTGCCCCACGGTGTTGTTGATCTTGTGCGCGCCGGTGTGGTTGAGGTCCTCGCGCTTGAGCCAGACTGGCGCCCCCACGCGCTCCGAGAGGCGCGGCGCGGCCGTCAGCGCCGTGGGACGGCCCACATAGTCGCGGAGCATGCCCTCGAGCTCGGCCACGAACGCGGGGTCGGCCATGGCCGCGTCGAACTCCGCGTCCAGCGCATCGAGCGCCGGCACGAGCGTCTCCGGCACATAGCGTCCACCGAATCCGCCGAACCGGTCCCCTGCCCGCTCCGCCGCCACACCCGTCCTCGTCATCGATCCCGTCCTCGTACCGCGTTCACGAACGCCCGCATCCGCTCGGAATCCTTGATCCCCGGCGCGAGTTCCACCCCTGAAGATACGTCCACGACGTCCGGCGAAAGGAGCGCCGTCGCCTCGGCCACGTTGTCCGGACGGAGCCCGCCCGCGAGCACGAGCCGGGTGTGCGGATGGTCCGCGCGCCACCGCGCGACATCGCCGGCGAGCGCGGCCCAGTCGAGTGTCACGCCGGTGCCGCCCAGCTGGCCGGCCACCTTGGCGTCGAGCACCAGCGCTTCGGCCGATTCACCGAGCGCCCACGCCTCGGACCGCAGGCGCGCGCCGTCCACGCGCACCACGGACCAGAGGCGCACCCCGGCCGCCGCCACGGCTGCCGCGGACTCGGCGGTGGGATCGCCGTGCCACTGCGCGATGTCGGCGCCGAGCGCGTGCATCTCGTCCACGAGTTCGGCGGGCGACAGCGCTCCGAACACGGCCACGCGCCACACGTCCGCGCGCGGCGGGCCGAGCGTTTCGCGCCAGGCCGTGGACGACAGGAGCCGCGGCCCGCCCGCGCGGATGCCGCCCAGGAAGCGAGCGCCGAGCTGCTCGGCGAACGCCACGTCCTCCGGCCGGGTGAGGCCGCAGAACTTGATCGCCGGCTCGCCGGCGGTGAATCCGGGAGCGATCCCGGCCGCGGCGCCCACGCTAGCGCGTGTGACGGGGGAGCGCGGCGAACGCAGCCACGGCCGTCGCTGGGTCGGCCGCAGCCGAAATCGCCGACCCGATGAGCAGCGCGTCGGCGCCTGCCGCCTGCGCGGCGGCCGCGTCACCCGGCACCGCCATCCCGCTTTCGGCCACCGCGATCCGGTCTGCGGGCACGAGGCGCACGAGCCGAGGCGCCGTCGCGGGATCGATCACGAGCGTTTCGAGATCGCGGTTGTTCACGCCGATCACGCGGGCGCCGATGTCGAGCGCCCGCGCCAGTTCCCGTTCGTCACGCACCTCCACGAGCACCTCGAGGCCGGCGGCCGCCGCTTCCTCGTGCAGCGCGTCGAGCGCGTCCGGCGACAGCGCGCGGGCGATGAGCAGCACGGCAGCCGCTCCATGCGCCCGCGCCTCCCAGAGCTGCACCGGATGCACGAGGAAGTCCTTGCGGAGCGCCGGAATACGCACCGCGTCGGCCACGGCCGCGAGATCCGCCAGCGTGCCTCCGAAATGCGCCGGCTCCGTGAGCACCGAGATGGCCGCCGCGCCGCCCGCGGCATAGGCGGTTGCCTGTGCCACGGCATCGAGCCCCGGGGCAATGGTCCCCTTGGACGGCGAGGCACGCTTCACCTCGGCGATCACGGCCAGCGAGGGCCCGCGGAGCGCTTCCGCGAAGGACGGCGGTGCGGCGCGATCGGCGGCGCGCGCCCGGAGCTCCGGCCACGAGGGAAGCGCCGCCTCGGCGCGGGCATGCGCGGCCTCGACGAGGCGGCCGAGCGTGCCCGTGGGAGGGGTCCACCCCATGGGCGAACGAGGGGTCGATGAGGACTCCGAAAGATCCGTCGACGGTTCGGCGCTGCCGGCAGCTTGCACTTCGGCCCTTGTTCGGTTAACGTGAATTCGGCAATTATTCGGGAACATCCATTTTCGGCAGCAGTCGATTCCCCTTACCTCCGTGGAGGCCGCCATGCCGCTCACCAAGCGTCAACGCGAGATCCTGAACTTCCTCACGTCCTACGTGGATACGCACGGCTATGCGCCGAGCTTCGAGGAGATCGCGTCGCGATTCAACTATAACTCGCTCGCCACGGTTCACGAGCATCTCACCAACATCGAGCGCAAGGGATACATCCGGCGCTCGTACAACGAGAGCCGGGCCATCGAGATCCTGCCGTCCGAAGAGTACCAGCGGGCCACGGAGCTGCCGCTCCTCGGTCTGGTGGCGGCGGGCGCGCCCATCGAGGCGCTCACCCATCAGGAAACGCTCGCGGTGCCGGACAGTTTTCTCCGGCGCAACGGCAGCCATTACGTGCTGCGGGTGCGCGGGGAATCCATGATCGACGACCACATCGAAGACGGGGACTATGTCGTGGTCAACGACAGGCAGTCGGTCGACAACGGCGAGATGGTCATCGCGCTGCTCGACGGGGCCGCGGCCACGGTCAAGCGCTACTACCGGGAGCGCGACGGCCGGATCCGGCTGCAGCCGGCCAACGCCTCCATGGTGCCCCTCTACGTGCACGAAGACGATGTGCGCATTCAGGGAATCGTCGTGGGCGTGCTGCGGCGGTACTGAGCGCCTCCGCTCGCGGCTGCGGTCAGGCCGGGCGCGGCGGTCCGAAGGTGGCCCGGAGGCGTTCGAGCGCCCGCGTGCCCGCGCCCGCATGCAGCGCATCGCGTGCCACGCCGATCGCCTCCCGATACGTGGAGGCGAACCCGCCCACGTAGATCGCCGCCGCGGCATTCAGCAGCACCGCGGCTTCGGCCGCGGGTGTTCCTTCGCCGCGCAGCACGGCTTCGATCAGCGCCGCGTTCTCCGCCGGTCCGCCCCCGGCGAGATCGTCCGCCCGCACTCCATCCAAGCCGGCCCATGACGGGTCGATGGTCCACTCCGTGATCTCCCCGTCCCGCACCTCCAGCACGGTCGTGGGCCCCAGCGGCGAGACCTCGTCCATGCCGGGTTCACCGTGCACCACGAGCGCGCGTTCGCTCCCCAGCGCAGCCAGCGCGCCGGCAATGAGCGTGAGACGTCCCCGGTCGGCCACGCCTACCACCTGACGCCCCGCCCGGGCCGGATTGGCCAGCGGTCCCACGATGTTCATCACCGTGGGGATCGCCAGTTCGCGGCGCACCGGCCCCACGTGGCGCATGGCGGGGTGCATGAGCGGCGCGAACATGAACGTGATCCCGGCCTCGTCGAGCGCCCGGACCATGACCTCCGGCGGGCTGTCGATCGCCACACCGAGCGCTTCGAGCACATCGGCGCTGCCGGAGCGTGAGGTGAACGAGCGGTTGCCGTGTTTCGCGATGCGGACGCCCGCGCCGGCCGCGAGCAGCGCCGCGGCCGTGGAGATGTTGAACGTGGTGAGCGTGCCGCCGCCGGTGCCGCACGTGTCCACTACCATCGCGTGCTCCGGCACGTCGAGCGTCACCATGGCGCGCCGGAGCGCGCGGGCCACCCCCGCCACCTCGGCCACCGATTCGCCCTTCACACGAAGGGCCATGAGCAGCGCGGCCACCTGCGACGGCGTGCCTTCGCCGCGCATGATCACATCGAACGCCGCGGTGATCGTGTCGGCGTCGAGCGAGGCGCCGCCCGCGAGCTGACGGAGCGCGCGCCGGAGCGGCTCCGCGCCATCGGTATCAGGTGACATCGAGCGCCACCACGAGCCGGTCGGCCAGACGCGCGTGCGAGGCCACGAGCGAGATCACGAGCGCCAGCAGCCGCACCCGTTCCACGTCTTCTTCCGAGTACACGCCCAGCCGGGCCCGGTTCGTGAGGTTCACCACGCCCACCAGGGCGTCGTGGTACACCAGCGGGAAGCTGATGAAGCTCCCCGTGGTGAAGTACTGGTCGCGCAGCAGCGGATGCCGGTCGGCCTGCGACACGTCCTGCACGAGCAGCGGCTCGCGGGCCGCTGCCACGCGTCCGGACACCCCTTCGCCGATGCGGATGCGCATGCCGAAGCTCACGTGCGGCGCCAGCCCGCGCGCGGCCGCGAGGTACATGTGGTCCGGTTCCGGCGCCACCAGCATCAGGGAGCAGCGCTGCGCCTGCATGTCGTCGCCCACGAGCGCCAGCAGGCCGTCCACCATCTCCCGCGGGTCGCGGGAGGCGGCATCGAGCGTGAGCACCCGGTCGAGCAGGTAGAGCGTGCGCGTGCGCTGGCGAAGCGCCTCGCTCCGCCGGTGCAGCTCCACGTGCGCCTGCTCGAGCTGTCCCACCGCCGACATGAGCTGCTGCTCGGTGAGATCCGCCTTGCGATTGGCGCGGCGCACTTCCTCGTCGGCGCGCGCGGACTCGGCCTGCAGGGCCACCACTTCCGCGGGCGACAGGGCCGGCACGCCCCGCGGCGTGGTGTTGCGCGCTTCCCGGAGCTCCGATTCCAGCGCGCGCAGCTTGCGCACGTATTCGCCGTGCACGCGCTGCGTCACGTCCTCGAGCGTGCGCACGGCCTCCTCGCGCGCCTCGCGCTCGGACAGCCGGCTGAAGGCGAGGTCGAAGAGGGCGAGCGCGGGGCCGAGCCGCTCGGTGGTGCGGGTGCCGAAGATCTTGCGCGGCTCGTACAGTGCCAGCACCGCGGCGAGATATCCCTCCACGCGCAGCCCGCGAAGCGCCAGCACGCCGCCGTCGAGCGCGTGCGTGAAGCCGAAGAGGCGCGCGTAGTCTCCGGACCGTTCGGCCATGTCCACGAACTGCCCGCCCGCGGCGACCTTCATCTGCACCGGCGCGGGCAGATGGTCGAAGGTGGTTTCCACGCTCGTGCGCTGCACGCGGCCGGCCACCGGCGTCAGCCGCTCCCGCAGCATCTCGCGCCGTCCGTCGTAGCGGAGCAGCGCCATCGACGCCCCGCGGTCGATTTCCGCGACGCACTCGGCCAGCGCCACCAGCGCCCCGTCGAGATCCGACGTGGCGCCGAGCGCGTGGGCGAGGGAAGCGAGAGACCGGGGGGCCATGGCAGCGGAAGAAAGGGACGGCGTGGGCGCGGCGCAATGTGGAAAGGGCGCGGGCATCCTGTCAAACACGCGACCGGCCGGCGAAAGGTCACACGGCGCGAAAATGGACGCCGAAGGCGCTCGGCAACGCCCTCGCCGAGGACGAAGATCTTCGCCGGGTCACACGGTCGTCGCGTGCACCGGCTCGACCTTGCGGCATCGCTTGAAGGAGAGGGTGAAATGGCCTAGGTTTCAGGGCTCATGGACGCTGCCTCGCATGCCACGTTTCTCCTGGTCACCCACTACGACGGGGGGGCCTTTTCGGGGTGGCAGCGTCAGCCGGATGCGCGCACCGTGCAGGGGGAGATGGAGCGGGCCCTCGCCGTGCTGTGCGGGGAGCCGGTCACGGCGGTGGGCGCCGGCCGCACCGATGCCGGCGTGCACGCGCGGGGCCAGGGAGTCGGCGTGCGGGTGCCGCCCCGCTGGACCTCCGACGTGATCCGCCGGGCCATGAACGCCAATCTTCCGGACGACGTGTGGGTGGCCGACGCGTTCGCCATGCAGCAGGCCTTCCACCCCCGCTTCAGCGCCGAACGGCGGCGCTACGCCTATTTCGTGGGCACCGACCGGGACGCCATGTCCCCTTTCCGGCGCCGGACCGAATGGGCCGTGAACCGGGACCGCGACCGGCGCCTCGATCTCGCGGCCATGACGGCCGAAGCCGCGGTCCTGGAGGGGGAGCACTGCTTCCGCGGCTTCGCCGTGCAGGGCACCGCGCCGGCCGATGACGATCACCGCTGCCACGTGTACCTCGCCCGGTGGCGCGAGCGTCCCGGCGGGCTCGTGTTCGACATCGAGGCCAACCGGTTCCTGCACCACATGGTGCGGTTCCTCGTGGGCACCATGATGGACGTGGGGCTGGGCCGGCGGCCGGCGGGGACCATGGCCACCCTGCTCACGGCCGAGGACAACCGGGACACGTCGGCGCCCGCTCCGCCGCACGGGCTGTTTCTGGAGCAGGTCCGCTACCCTGCGACCCTTTATCTTTCACCGACGTGAAGCTCTTTCTCGCCACCGACGCCCTCGACGACGTGCAGTGGGCCCGCGCTCGCAATTGGTGCGACGGCGTGGTGCTCCCGGACGCCGCGCTCCGCACGGCCGACACGCACGACGCGGCGGTCGCCTGGCTCGCCGGGTTCGCGCGCGCCGTGCCGTTTCCCGTGCTCGTCGACGCCGCCGACGCGCTCTCCCACGGAGACGCCGGCCACGAGCACGCAGCCGCCCTGGGCCGCGCGGCCGACAACGCGGTGCTCCAGTTCCCCTTCACGGAAAACAACGCCGTGATCATGCGCGCGCTCTCCGCGGGCGGCATCCGGGTGGCGGCGACGTTCGTGGGCACGGCCGTGCAGGCGCTCTTCGCGGCCAAGGCCGGCGCGGCATTCGTGCTCATCGACGTGGACCGGCTCGACGCCATGAACGGCGCCGGCGCCGACGTGATCGCGGCCGCCCGCACCCTGCTCGACGTGGCCGGTCTCGAAACCGAGCTCGTGGCCCTCTTTCCGCCGAATGCCGCCTCCATGGCCGCCTGTGCCGCCGCCGGCGCCGACGCGGCCGTGGTAGGCACGGCCACGCTCCGCGCGATGCTCGCCTACCCGTTCACCGACCAGGCGCTGGCCGACACGCAGCGCCGGCCGGCGCGCGGCCAGCGCCTCCGCGCAGGCGAGCCGTGATCGTGGCGCGCCTGACCGTGGTCGCCGCCGGGGCCCTGCTGATCGCCGGATGCATGGGCGCGAATCCGGCGGATTCGCACGCCCAGGCGACCGCTGGGCAACCCCCCATCGTGCCCGGCCCCGTGCCCGCGCAGACCATCGACCAGTCGCGCCGCACCGCCATCACCACGGCCGTGGAACGCGTGGCGCCCACCGTGGTTTCCGTGCAGACGGAAACGGTGGAGCGCGTGCCCGTGGACATGTTCGAGATGATGTTCGGCGGACGCACCGGCCAGCGCGCGCGCGCCGGGATCGGCTCCGGCTTCATCGTGCGCGGCGACGGCGTGATCGTGACCAACGCGCACGTGGTCTCGGGCGCGTCGCGCATCACCGTGGCGATGCGCGACGGCACCACGTACGACGCCACGCTCGTGGGCGAAGACGAGCAGAACGATCTCGCGGTGCTGCGCATCCAGGCCACCGGCCTTCCCGTGGCGCCGCTCGGCACGTCGTCCGACCTGCTCGTGGGCGAATGGAGCATCGCCATCGGCAATCCGTTCGGCTTCGTGCTCGGCAACACCGAACCCAGCGTGTCCGTGGGCGTGATCAGCGCCGTGGGACGCAACATCACCGCCCGCAGCGAAGGCGCCGGCGTGTACCTCGACATGGTGCAGACCGACGCGGCCATCAACCCCGGCAACTCCGGCGGGCCGCTCGTAAACGCGAACGGCGCCGTGATCGGCGTGAACAGCTCCATCTACTCGCCGTCCGGCGGATCCGTGGGGCTCGGCTTCGCGATTCCCATCGATCGCACGATGCGCATCGTGGACGACCTGCTCACGCACGGACGCGTACGCCAGCCGTGGGTGGGCGTGCAGCTCCAGCTCCCCGAACTGAGCAGCGCGCGTGATGCCGTGCGCGCCGTGCCGCTCGTGGGGCGTGTCGTGCCCGGCTCGCCCGCCGAACGCGCCGGCGTGCGCGTGGGCGACGTGCTGCTCCGCGCCGGCCAGAAGCCGCTCCGGAATCCGTTCGACTGGGAAGCACGGCTCCTCGAGCTGCGGGTGGGCGAGGCCTTCCCGCTCACCGTGCGCCGCGGCGACCGCGAGCTCGTGCTGCAGCTCACCGTGGCCGACCTCCCCGAAGTGAGCGCGCCGCGCGTGACCGTGCTGCGCGAGCTCGAACTCGTCACGGTCACCGACGCCATTCGCCAGGAGCGCCGCGTGCAATCGCGCGCCGGCGCGCTCGTGGTCCGCGCGTCGGACCGGCTCCAGTCCGAGCTCGGGCTGCAGTCCGGCGACGTGATCGTGCAGATCGGCAACACGCCGATCACCACCGCCGACCTCGCCGCCCGCGCGATCGATGCCTATGCCGCGCGCGGCACGGTGCAGCTCTGGTACGAGCGCGGCGGACGCATCTTCCCTCCCATCTCGTTCCGTGTCCGCTGATTCCGCCGTGCCCTCGATCTATTCGTCGCCGCTCGCCGAGCGGTATGCGTCGCGCGCCATGCTGGAGCTGTGGGGACCGTCGGTCCGCTACGGCCTGTGGCGACGGCTCTGGCTCGTGCTCGCGGAGGCGCAGCGTGATCTCGGCATCGCGCTCCCCGAGGCCGCGCTCGCCGACATGCGCGCGCACCTCGACGACATCGACTTCGCCGCGGTGGCCGAATACGAACGCCGCTTCCGGCACGACGTCATGGCGCACGTGCACGCGTTCGGCGACGTGGCGCCTGCCGCGCGGCCGTTCATCCACCTCGGCGCCACGAGCTGCTACGTCACCGACAACGCGGAGCTCGTGCTCATGCGGCGCGGCCTGGAGCTGCTGCGCGACAAGTGCGTGGACGCGCTGCGATCGCTCGCCACGTTCGCGCACCAGTGGCGCGACACGCCGTGCCTCGGTTACACGCACCTGCAGCCCGCGCAGCTCACCACCGTGGGCAAGCGCGCCACGCTCTGGATGCAGGATCTCGTGCTCGACATCGCCGATCTCGAGCACCGCATCGCCACGCTGCCGTTCCGCGGCGTGAAGGGCACCACGGGCACGCAGGCGTCGTTCCTGTCGCTCTTCGAAGGCGATCACGCGAAGGTGCGCGAGCTCGACCGGCGCGTGTCCGCGGCCATGGGATTCGCCACGTCGATCCCCGTGAGCGGGCAGACGTACAGCCGCAAGATCGATGCGCAGGTGCTCGGCGTGGTGGCCGGCGTGGCCGCGAGCGCGTCCAAGTTCTCCGGCGACATGCGCATGCTGCAGGCGTTCGGGGAAATCGAGGAGCCGTTCGAACGCGACCAGATCGGCTCGTCGGCCATGGCGTACAAGCGGAACCCCATGCGCTCAGAGCGGATCGCCGCGCTCGCGCGCTTCGTGCTGTCGCTCGAACCCAACGCGAACCAGACGCACGCCGTGCAGTACTTCGAGCGCACGCTCGACGATTCCGCCAACCGGCGTCTCGCCATTCCGGAATCGTTCCTCGCCACCGACGCGATCATGGTGCTGTTTCGGAACGTGGTGTCCGGCCTCGAGGTGCATCCGGCGCGCATCCGCCGCCGCGTGGACGACGAGCTGCCGTTCATGGCCACCGAGGAGCTCATCGTGCGCGCCGTGCGCGCGGGCGGCGACCGGCAGGCGGCGCACGAAGTCATCCGTGGCCACTCCATCGCGGCCGCACGGGCCGTGAAGGACGGCGCACCGCGCAACGACATGCTCGAACGGCTCGCCGCCGACCCCGCGTTCGGGGTGCCGCTGGAAGATCTGCAGTCGCTCACCGACCCCGCGCGCTTCACCGGCCGCGCGCCCGAGCAGGTGGACGAGTTCCTCGCCGAAGAGATCGAGCCGCTGCTCGCCGCGCACGCCGCGGACACCGCCCACGACGAGGTGCGCGTATGACCGGCGTCGTGGCCGTGCGGGACACCGCCCTGCCCCTTCCCCTCGTGCGCCGCGGCAAGGTGCGCGACGTGTACGCGGTGGGCGACGATCTGCTGCTGCTCGTGGCCACCGATCGCGTGAGCGCATTCGACGTGGTGCTCGACGAGCCGATCCCGTTCAAGGGCGCCGTGCTCACGCAGCTCACCGCCTGGTGGCTCGCGCGTCTCACGGAACGGTTCGGCGACGCGCTGCCGCACCATCTCGTGAGCGCCGACGTGGACGTAATCGTGCGCCGCGTGCCGGAACTCGCACCGCACCGGCACGAACTGGCCGGCCGCGCCATGCTCTGCCTTCGCACCGACGTGGTACCGATCGAATGCGTGGTGCGCGGCTATCTCGCCGGCTCGGCGTGGAAGGAATACGCCGCGGCCGGCACGCTCGCCGGTGAATCGCTGCCGGCCGGCCTCGTGGAAAGCAGCCGGCTCGACCCGCCGCTGTTCAGCCCCGCCACCAAGGCCGAAACCGGGCACGACGAGAACATCACGGTCGACACCGTGGTCCGGCAGCTCGGCGCCGATCGCGCCGCCGCGCTCGAACGGCTCGCCCGCACCATCTACGAGTTCGGCCGCGAAACCGCCACGCCGCGCGGCATCATCGTGGCCGATACCAAGTTCGAGTTCGGCGTGCGGAACGGCACGCTCGTGCTCATCGACGAAGTCATGACACCGGACTCGTCGCGCTTCTGGCCCGCGGACCGGTACACGCCCGGACGCAGCCAGCCCAGCTTCGACAAGCAGCCGCTCCGCGACTGGCTCGACGGCGAACGCCGCGCCGGCCGCTGGAACGGCGACGCACCCGGTCCCGCCCTTCCCCCCGACGTCGTGCAGGCCACCAGCGCGCGATACCTCGATGCCTACGCGCGCATCACGGGATCGCCGCTCGACGTCACCGCCCTCATCGCTGCATCACCTGCGGCCCAGCCGGAGATCGACTCGTGAGTTTCGCGCGGGAAGGGTACCCGTTCATGATCGGCGCCACGATCATCGCCGCCATCACCTATGTGCTGGCGCTCCGGCTGCGCTCCTGGCCGCTCTGGCTGGCCGCGTTCGCGCTCACGCTCATCGCGCTCTGGGTCGCGTGGTTCTTCCGCGACCCGGTGCGCACCGGGCCGCGCGGCGCCGATGTGGCGATCTCGCCGGCCGACGGTCTCGTGGTGCTCGTGCGCGAGGTCCACGAACCCACGTTCGTGCAGGGGCCCACGCTCCGCGTGTCGATCTTCATGAACGTGTTCGACGTGCACGTGAACCGGTATCCGGTGAACGGCGTCGTGCGGTTCGTGGAGCGCAAGGCCGGCAAGTTCCTGAACGCGGTGACCGAGCAGTCGTCGGCCGACAACGAGCAGGCATCCGTGGGCGTGGAATCGGGCGGACACCGCATCCTCATCCGGCAGATCGCCGGGCTCATCGCGCGGCGCATCATCACCGACTCGCGCAACGGCGACACCGCGCTCCAGGGCGCGCGCATGGGCCTCATCCGGTTCGGGTCGCGCGTGGATCTCTTCCTCCCGCCGGGCTCGGTGCTGCGTGTGGCCGTGGGCGACCGCACGAAGGCCGGTGAAACCCTCGTGGCCGAGCTGCCGCCGGCGAGTCCGGCCGCGTGATGACGGACGCGGGCATGCCCACGAGTGGATCGGGCGGGCCGCGCACGAAGCGGCGCGCCGTGGTTGTGCTGCCCAACGGCCTCACGCTCGCCAATCTCTTCTTCGGCGTATTCGCCATCGTCTCCGCCTCGCGCGGGGATTTCGACGGCGCCGCGCGCTACATCGTGTTCGGCGCGATCGCCGACACGCTCGACGGCCGCATCGCCCGCGCTACGCAGTCTGGCAGCAAGTTCGGCTCGGAGCTCGACAGCCTCGTCGACGCGATCAGCTTCGGACTCGCGCCCGCGCTGATCATGTACTTCGCCGTGCTCAACAACACGGGCTGGGACTGGATCTTCTGCTTCCTGTTCACGGCCTGCGCCGTAGTGCGCCTCGCCCGCTTCAACGTGGAGCAGGCCGGACGCGCCAAGTCGCACTTCACCGGCCTGCCGAGTCCGGCCGCCGGCATGACGCTCGCCACGTACTGGTGGTTCAGCCAGACATCGCTCTATACCGAAACGATGATCGGCGGACTGCCGTGGCATCAGATGCTGCGCTGGGTCATGCTCGGCCTCGGCATGCTCATGATCAGCAACGTGCAGTACGCCGCCGTGCCCACCGTGGGGATCCGCACCTGGCGCGGCCTGCTCGGCCTTCTGCTCGTGGTCGGCACGCTCGTGGGCGTGATCTTCCTTCCCAAGCAGTTCTTCTTCCCGGCGCTCATGTGCTACGTGCTGTACGGCATCGGACGCACCGTGCTGCTCGGGTTGTTCGACCGGCTGCCGGCGGGAGAAGACGCCGATGTGGCACTCGTCGCCGATGGCGTCGCGACCGACAGTGACGCCGCCTCCCGCCGCCGGCACGGACGCCGGCGCGATTCCCGTTCCAGCATCGCTCATCCTCCCGAGGATTCTTCCATATGACCCGATTCCGCGTGGCCATTCACATCGTGCCGCGGCGCGGCATTCTCGACCCGCAGGGCAAGGCGGTGTCGGACGCGCTGCACACCCTCGGTTTCGCGAGCGTCGGCGACGTGCGCGTGGGCCGGCACCTCGTGCTCGACACCGACGCCGACAGCGCCGACGCCGCGCAGGACGCCGTGCGCCGCATGTGCGAGCAACTGCTCGCGAACCCGGTCACCGAAGACTTCCACATCGCCACCGTGGAGCCCGCGTGAAGGTCGGTATCATTCGATTTCCCGGCTCCAACTGCGACGAGGACGCGTACCACGCCGCCGTGGAGCACCTCGGCGCCGAGGCCGTGTTCTGCTGGCACAAGGACCATGACCTGCAGGGCGCCGATCTGGTCATCCTCCCCGGCGGGTTCAGCTACGGCGACTACCTGCGCCCCGGCGCGATCGCGCGTTTCAGTCCGATCATGCGTGAAGTCGTGGCGCACGCCGAACGCGGCGGCCCGGTGCTCGCCATCTGCAACGGCTTCCAGATCGCGTGCGAGGCCGGTCTGCTTCCCGGTGCGCTCCTCCGGAACGCACATCTCAAGTTCGTCTGCGACCAGGTTCACCTGCGCGTGGAGTCCATCGCCACGCGCTTCACGTCGCGGTATCACATCGATCAGGTGATCCGCGTGCCCGTGGCGCACGGCGACGGCCGCTACACCGCCGACGCCGATACGCTCGAACGGCTCGAAGGCGAAGGACACGTGGTGTTCCGCTACGTCGACGCCGCGGGCCACGTCACCGACGCGGCGAACCCCAACGGATCGCTTCGCAACATCGCCGGCATCCGGAACGCGGCTGGCAACGTGCTCGGTCTCATGCCGCACCCCGAGCGCGCCGTGGACGAACGGCTCGGCTCCGCCGACGGACTGCCACTGCTGCACTCGCTCGCCGATTCGCTGCTCGCGGAGGTGTCCGCATGAGCAACGCGACCACATCCGCCGTCACGCCGCGCCCGGGCGATCCCGAGATCACGCCCGCGCTCGTGAAGGAACACGGTATCACCCCCGGCGAGTACCAGCGCGTGCTCGACATGCTCGGCCGCACACCCACGTTCACCGAACTCGGCATCGTGAGCGCGCTCTGGAGCGAGCACTGCTCGTACAAGCATTCACGGCCGCTCCTCCGCACGCTCCCCACCGAAGCGCCGTGGGTGCTCCAGGGGCCGGGCGAGAACGCCGGCGTGATCGCCGTCAAGGACGGCCTCGCCGTGGCGTTCAAGGTCGAATCGCACAATCATCCGAGCGCGGTGGAACCGTACCAGGGCGCGGCCACCGGCGTGGGCGGCATTCTGCGCGACGTGTTCACCATGGGCGCGCGTCCCATCGCGCTCCTCAACTCGCTGCGGTTCGGGCCGCTGTCGTCGGCACGCGTGCGGTATCTCTTCGCCGGCGTGGTGAAGGGGATCGGCGACTACGGCAACTGCGTGGGCGTGCCCACCGTGGGCGGCGAAGTGGTGTTCGATCCGTCGTACGAGGGCAACCCGCTCGTGAACGCGATGTGCGTGGGCGTGCTGCGCGAGGAAGAGCTCATGCGCGCCGTGGCAGAGGGCGTGGGCAACCCGATCATCGCCGTGGGCGCGCGCACCGGACGTGACGGCATTCACGGCGCGTCGTTCGCGAGCGAGGACCTCAGCGAGGAGAGCGAGTCCAAGCGGCCGCGCGTGCAGGTGGGCGATCCGTTCACGGAGAAGCTGCTGCTCGAGGCATCGCTCGAGCTCATCAACAGCGGGCATATCGTCGCGATCCAGGACATGGGCGCGGCGGGCCTCACGTCGTCGTCGGCCGAGATGGCCGCGCGCGGTGATGTGGGCGTCACGATCGACACCACGAAGGTGCCGGTGCGCGAGGAAGGCATGACGCCGTACGAGATCCTGCTGTCGGAATCGCAGGAGCGCATGCTCGTGGTGGCGCACCGCGGACGCGAAGCCGAAGTGGCCGAGATCCTCGCGCGCTGGGATCTCGAAGCCGCCGTGATCGGCGAAGTGATCGCCGAACCGGTGTATCGCGTGACCGAAGGCGACCGCGTGGTCGCGGAGTTCCCGGGCACGCGCCTCGTGACCGACTGCCCCACGTACGTGATCGATGCCGCGGAGTCACCCGCGCTCGCCGCGGCGCGCGCGCGGGATCCGCACGACGTCGCGCCGCTCGAGGAGGAAGCCGATCCCGTGTGGACGCTCGAGCGCCTGCTTTCGTCGCCCACGATCGCGAGCAAGGCGTGGGTGTGGCGGCAGTACGATTCCATGGTGCGCACGAGCACGATCGTGGGCCCGGGGAGCGACGCCGCGGTGGTGCGGCTCCGCGGCACCGACGCCGGCATCGCGCTCTGCATCGACGGCAACGGGCGCTACGTGGCGCTCGACCCGCGCATGGGCGGCCGCATCGCGGTGTGCGAGGCCGCGCGCAACGTGGCGTGCAGCGGCGCCCGTCCGCGCGCGATCACGAACAACCTCAACTTCGGAAACCCCACGCGCCCCGAAGTGTATCATCAGTTGAAGGAAGCCGTGGCCGGCATGGGTGAGGCGTGCCGCACGCTGGAAACGCCGGTCACGGGCGGCAACGTGTCGCTCTACAACGAGAACCCGCAGGGCGCGATTCACCCCACGCCCACGATCGGGATGGTGGGCGTGCTCGACTCGCTCGAACACACTACTCCGTCGGCGTTTCAGCAGGCCGGTGACACCATCGTGCTGCTCGGCGAGAACACGGCCGAGCTTGGCGCCAGTGAGTATCTGTTGCGCCTGCACGAGCTCACCATCGGTGCGCCACCGGCCTGCGATCCGTCGGCGGAACGGAAGCTCGTGGACGCCCTGCTCGACGCGATCACGGCCGGCCACGTGCGAAGTGCGCACGATTGCAGCGACGGCGGGCTCGCCGTCGCGCTCGCCGAATGCGCCATGATGCGGCGCGACCGGGCGTTCGGCTTTGCCGTGAATCTCACGGCGTGGGCCGATCTGCCGCTCCGCGCGCTGCTGTTCGGCGAAGCGCAGGGGCGCGTGGTGATCAGCACGGCGTCTCCCGATGCAGTGCTCGCCGCGGCCGCGCGTCACGGCGTGCCCGCGCGGGCGATCGGCCGGGTCACCGCCGAGGCCGACGGCATCGAGTTCATCGTGGGTGACGTGTCGGCCCGTTCGGCCGTCGCGCCGCTCGCGCGCGCGTTCCACGACACCATTCCGGGCATCATGGACGGCGACACGCCGGCGGCACATGCCGCGCTGTCGTCCCATGCGCCCATCGACGATTGATCACCGACTGACGGATACGGATCTCATGTGCGGCATCTTCGGCGTGTACGGTCATCCCAATGCGGCGGCGCTCACGCAGCTCGGGCTCTATTCGCTCCAGCACCGGGGACAGGAGTCGGCCGGCATCATGGCGGTCGACGACACCGGCGTGGCCACGCTGCGGCGCACCATGGGGCTCGTATCCGAAGGATTCGGTGACGACGCCATGCGCGCGCTCACCGGGCCGATCGCGGTGGGGCACACGCGCTACTCCACGGCCGGCTCGTCGGCGATCGAGAACGCGCAGCCCATCCTCGCCCGCATGCGCCGGAGTCACATCGCGCTCGCGCACAACGGCAACCTCACGAACGCGGTGGAGCTCCGGCGTGCGCTCGAGGACGACGGCGCGATCTTCACCTCGTCCATGGACTCCGAGGCCATCGTGCACCGCATCGCACGCGCGCCCGGTACCGTGCCGGAACAGCGGCTCGCGCATGCGCTGGACGGCGTGGAGGGTGCGTACTGCCTGCTCGTGGTGATCGGCGAGACATTCCTCGCCGCGCGCGATCCGCACGGCTGGCGTCCGCTCGCGCTCGGCCGGCTGGGCGATGCATGGGTGGCCTCGTCGGAAACGTGCGGGCTCGACATCGTGGGCGCCACGTTCGTGCGCGACGTCGCGCCAGGCGAGATCGTGGCCATCGACCGGCATGGTATCCGCAGCGTGCAGGCGCTCCCGGCCGCGCCGCTCAACCGCTGCGTGTTCGAGCACGTGTACTTCTCGCGCCCCGACAGCAATGTCTTCGGCGCGTCGGTGCACCGCGCCCGCCGCGCGCTCGGCCGCCAGCTCGCGCGCGAGTGCCCTGCCCCCACGGCCGATCTCGTGTTCTCCGTGCCCGACTCGTCCAACTCGGCCGCGCTCGGCTACGCCGAAGAAGCCGGCCTGCCGTTCGAGTTCGCGCTCATCCGCAACCACTACGTGGGGCGCACGTTCATCCAGCCCACGCAGGCCGGCCGCGACGCCAAGGTGAAGGTCAAGTACAACCCCGTGCGCGAGCTCATCGAAGGGAAGTCGGTGGTGATGGTGGACGATTCCATCGTGCGCGGCACCACCACGCGCGGGCTCGTGTCACTCGTGCGCGCGGCCGGCGCGCGGGAAGTCCACATGCGTGTGTCCAGCGCGCCGATCATCAGTCCCTGCTACTACGGCATCGATACGCCGCGCCGCGAGGAGCTCATCGCCTCGAACATGGGGCAGGAGGAGCTCGCCGATCATCTCGGCGTGGATTCGCTCGGCTATCTGTCACTCGACGGCATGCTCACCGCCGTGCCGGACGGCCCGGACGGGTATTGCCATGCCTGCTTCTCGGGGCGGTATCCCACGGCGCTGCCGAACGAACCGGAACTGCTGCGGGCGGGCGGGCACGTGGTGGGCGCGGGCTGACCGGCGCCTGATCCACGGCAAACGGATTCGAGAGTCACGGCAGGAACATTTCTGTTACCGGCTCCCGCACCGCACGCGGCCCAGTGCCGTCCGGTTTCCGAGATTGCTCGTTCCGCTCGACTCGGCTCGCTGCACGATATGGAACCAGTCCGCACCTTCGGCAAAGGAAAGCACCGGTGGAGACCACCAGTCATTCCCGGAAACATGGACTTTCTTCCACCCGTGCGATTGCGCCACGAACGCATAGGCAACACCGGCGGAGGTGCGAATGCCCACCACCGGCCTGCCCGTCACCGACATCGAGAGCCACACGGCATCAGCCGGTGATTCCCGTTCCAGGGTGTCCAGCGCCGTAATCATCCCGCCTGCCACATGTACGGCGTACAAGGTATTGCCCGGCGCTTCGCGTGAATTGCTGAACACGACAGCCAGCAGGCCGCCGGAAGCCGTGGCAATTCCCTGCATGCCACGCGAGCCGTTGGCGTAGGCCGCCCAGACTCTGGTCGGCGTCGAAGGCGCCGCCGCATGATCCGGGCGAGACGACGTAAACAGCGAAAACCCGGCCGAATCGGGAGCGAGCATGGCCAGCGTCACACCATCGCCATCACGAAAGAGAAAGGTCAGGAACGGACTGACTCCGCCTATCTCCTGCGTGATATCGTCGATGTGCCAGCCGGCACGATCCCGTCTGATCAGCGCCCAGGTGATCCGGGTTCCGCCGTGTTCCGGAACAGGATTCCTGAAGGGAGCGAGGAACATGAGACCGGTATGATCGACCAGCAGGTTCGATGCCCCTCCGCCCGGCCCCCCCAGAGCGAGTCCATCCACTGTGCCGATCGACTCCACCGTACTCCATGCACCGGCATGCTCCATGGCATAGCGCAGCTCACCAGAGGGGCGATCACGCCATACCGCATGCAGCGTATCTCCCGACGCGGCGAACAGCTCCGGTGTCCACAGAGTCAGGGCAGATTGCTCCGGACTCAGAACCAGCGGGGATGTTCCGGTCGGATGGGCAATGGTTCGCGCACCGTCCCCCCGGACCGCGAGCACGGAAACCGGATACAGGCCATTGCTCGACGGAACGGTTGGTGGTACCCGGCCGCCATGCTTCATGATGGCGCCGGCGAAGTACAGGCTGCCTCCGCTGGCCACGGGCATGTGCATCCCGTACAGCACGGTATCACCATCGGCGGTCGACGTGCCTGAGCCGGTCGACGGAACGAACACGCACGCGTCGGGATCGATCGGCCCCGTCCTGTCAGGAGCCCCTCCGGCAACGGTCGCCCGCATCGGCCCCCCCTGCCGACCGGGGAGACAGGCCATGGAGATCAGCAGGGCTGCGATGGGCAGGCAGGACGTTCGGGCCATGGGAGACAAGGGTGGGGAATCGTTGCAGCAGGGCGCGCAGCGCTCCGCGAGCCTGTCGATTACACGAATGCCCCGCCGGATCACTCCGGCGGGGCATTCGCGGTACCAGCAATCCCAAGTGGAGGTGAGGGGAATCGAACCCCTGTCCGAACCTGGATCGACCACAGCGTCTACGTGCGTATCCCGTTGATTGAGGTCTCCGCGCGCTGGCCAATGGGAAGCCCACTCACGGACAAGTCACCTGTTTTCTCGCCGCACGATGGATGACACACCGCGCAGCCAGCCCGGATTTGCGATACTTCACGAAGCGCCCCGGACGGGCTCCTCATGAAGCACTGCCAGCGGTAACCCGAAGGTTACGCGGCGAGCGCCAGGTTGTTGTTGGCGTTTGAAAGTTTCCCGAGTGTTTTACCAGGAGCCCGAGGACCTGGGCACGCAGCCACAGCTTCACCAAACCCGTCGAAACCAGTGCACCCCCGGTTACGAAGGCCCTGCAGGAGACCGGCCGCAAATCACGTCAGAACAACCACCTACGCGGCCATCCCTTCCGTAATCTCGCCGGTCTCGGCCACCCCGGTCAATACCCGCGGCCCGTTCGCGGGGTCCGCGAGATAGTCGGCGAAGATCCCCTCCACCTCGCCGAACGACGTCACCTGGTGCAGCCGGCGGCGGAGATCCGCCGAGTTGTGCAGCCCCTTCACGTACCAGCCGAGGTGCTTGCGGAACTCGTAGGCCGCCCCGTCGGGATCGGCCTCGTACTCCTGCACCATGCGCGCGTGGTCGAGCGCGACGCGGAACCGCTCCTCGACGCCCGGCGTGGCCGGCACCGGCAGGCCGTCCAGCAGCGCTCGCGCCTGCGCGAACATCCACGGCTGCCCGAAGGAGCCCCGCCCCACCATGATGCCGGCCGCGTCCGTGTGGTCGCGCATGCGCACCACGTCCTCCGGCGTCTTGATGTCGCCATTTCCGATGACCGGAATATCCAGCGCCGCCGACACGGCCGCGATCTCGTCCCAGTCGGCCTTGCCCGTGTACATCTGCGTGCGCGTCCGCGCGTGCAGCGAGAGCACGCGGGCGCCCGCCTCCTGGCACACGAGCCCGATGCGGACCGGGTCGCGCATCTCCTCGTTCCAGCCGCTCCGCACCTTCACCGTGACCGGGAGGTGCGTGGCCTTCGCCACGGCCCGGATCACGTCGTGCACGAGCGACAGGTCGCGCAGGCACCCCGAGCCGCCGTTCCGGCGCACCACCTTCTTCACCGGGCAGCCGAAGTTGATGTCCACGAACTCGGGCTGGAACACGTCGGTCACGAAGGCGGCCGCGTCGGCCATGGCGGACGGGTCGGCGCCGAAGATCTGCACGCCGATCGTGCGCTCATCCGCCCCGAAGCGGAGCTTGTCGATCGTGGCCGGATTCTCCCGCCGGATCCCCTCGGCCGACAGGAACTCGGTCACCACCACGTCGGCCCCGTGGGCACGGCAGAGCCGCCGGAACGGGGATTCCGACACGCCCGCCATGGGCGCCAGAAACAGCGGCCGCGCGTGCGGGACGGGATACGGGAACGTCTTGACGGGACTCACCTTGGGAAAGCTAGCCGCCCCCGGACCTGCCGGCAACGTGACGGTTTGACTTGGGCGGCGCCAAGGTTAGGATTCAGGGCTATGGAACTCCGCGAATTCTTTTCCGAAGACGCCGTCAAGCTCGAACTCGAAGGCACCACGAAAGACGAGGTGCTCAAGGAGCTCATCTCCCTGCTCGGGCTCGACGAAAAGGCGGAAGGCATGCTGTTCAAGATGCTCAAGCGGCGCGAGAATCTCGGCTCCACCGGCATCGGCCGGGGCATCGCGATTCCCCACTGCCGCTCGCTCGTCGTCAACCGGCTCCGGGTCGCCTTCGGCCGCAAGAGTGCCGGCCTCGACTTCAAGGCCATCGACGACAAGCCGGTGCACTTCATGTTCCTCATCGTCGCGCCGCCGCTCGAGGTCTCCAACCAGTACCTCCCGGTGCTCGGCAAGATCGCCCAGTTCAGCAAGGAGCCCGACGTGCCGCAGCGGCTCCTCACGCTGCCCACGCCCGCCGACTTCATGGCGCTGCTGGAAGAAAAGAAGATCTGATCCGCGCGCTCACGGCGCGCGTGCGACATCCACCTGCACGCGCGTGATCTCCCCGCGCAGCCGCACCACCACCCGCCACGTCTGCAGGACCGCCGCTGCCGCGAGACCGGCCGTGAGCCCCCACCAGAGCCCGCGCTCGCGGAGCGGCGTGAGAAAGCCGAGCGTCGCGCCGAGTGGGATGCCCACGCCCCAGAACGCCACCATGTGCAGGATCGCGGGGATGCGCGTGTCGCCCGTGCCGCGCAGCACGCCGCTCGTGACCGCCTGCGTGCCGTCGAACACCTGGAACACGCCGGCGATCGGAATGAGCGACACGGCCACGGCGAGCGTCGCGGCTTCGTGCGTGTAGCGCGTGGCGAGGAACTCGGGCATGAGCACGAACACCGCGGCGCTGCAGCACATGAACCCCACGCCGCACACGATGGCCGCGGCCGCGTCGCGCCGCGCGGCGTGCATGTCGCCCCGCCCCACCGCGCGTCCCACCACCGCGGCCGCCGCGCCCGAGACGCCGAGCGGCACCATGAACGTGAGTGCAGCCATGTTGAGCGCGATCTCGTGCCCCGCGAGCGATGCGGTGCCCATCCACCCCATGAAGAGCGTGGTGAGCCCGAACGCGAAGCTCTCGAAGAACCACTGCGTGCCGATGGGCGCGCCGAGCAGGAACATGCGCCGGAGCGGCGCCCACTGGAGCACGTCCGGACGCCACGGACGGATCGTGGGCCGGAGCAGCGGCCACGCGAACCACAGCAGCAGGAGCGCCATGACCCACTGGGAGAGCGCCGTGGTCCAGCCGGCGCCGGCCACGCCGAGCGCTGGCATGCCCAGGTTGCCGTGCACGAACGTGTAGTTCCCGAGCACGTTCACGCCGTTCGCGATCACCACGGCGATCACGATGGGACGGACCGGCCCGAGGGCTTGCAGCGTCTGCCGCCACACGCTGAAGAACAGGAACGGCAGCACGCCGAGCAGCCGGCGTCGCATGTACACCGCCGTGTGTTCCACCACGTCGTCCGGCTGACGCAGGGCGCCGAGCACGAACTCGCCCGGGATCAGCACGAGCATGATCATCACGGACAGGCCGGTCGCGAGTACCATGCCGCGCTGCACGCCACGGGCGATCCCCGCCTCATCACCCGCGCCCACGGCCTGCGCGATCACGGGATCGAGGGCGAACAGCAGCCCCATCCCGAACACGGCCACGTTGAAGAAGTAGAAATTGCCGAGGGCGACGGACGCGATCGCGTACCCGCCGAGCCGTCCGACCATGAGCGCGTCCACCACGCCCATGGCCTGGATCCCCACGCTCACGAGTACGATGGGCGCGGCGATGCGCGCCATTTCGCGGAGGTCGGGGCCGAAGGTCCTCGGCCCGGGCCGCGATGTCACGAACTCAACGCGACGACGTCGCCGGTGTCGCCTTCGCGTCCCGCACCAGATCCCGCACCTCGCGCAACATGCGCGGCGCATCGTACGGGATGCCGTCCTTGATCGTCCACGCCACGCCCGCGTCGGTGCCCGCGGCCGCGCCGTCGAGCGGCGGATAGAACACCTTGAGATCGGCGAGCGGATTGCCCTTGATCACGATCACGTCCGCCACATGCCCCTGGCGCACGCGGCCGATCCGGTCCTGCTCGCCGAGGATGCGCGCGTTGTTGAGCGTGGCGTGCTGCAGCACGCGCAGCAGCGGGAACCCGGCTTCCTGGTGCAGTTCGAGTTCGCGGATGAGCCCGAAGCCGTACACCTGGTAGATGAAGCCCGCGTCCTCCCCCGCTCCGATCACGCCGCCCATGCGTTCGAAATCCCGAAGCGCGCGGAACCAGATCTGATAGTTCTCCTTCCAGTACGTTTCGTCGATGGACGACCAGTTCGCGAAGTACGAACCATGACTCTTCGGATCGGGGCGGAAGAACTTCTCGAGCGCGGGGTGCAGATATTCCTTGAACCACGGCTGCGACTCGGCGCGCTGGAGATCGCGGCTCGCCTCGTAGATGTCGAGCGTGGGGTTCCACGCCACCCCCGCCTTGGCGAGTGCCTGCAGCACTTCCTGCAGGCGATCGGGATCGGCCTCGCGCCACAGCCGGCCGGCGAGGCGGAAGCGCATGCCTTCGTCGCTGTAGTTGAACTCGGGCGGGAACTGCTGCACGCCGGAGGGGATGGCGGCATCGGGCACGCCGTACCAGTGCTCGATGCTGGTGAGCTTGCCCGCGGCCGCGTCCCACGCGTTGGCTTCATCCACGGCCATGTGGTGCGCGGTGCGCAGACCGATCTTGTTCGCTTCGTCGAGGAGCGGCACGTAGTGCTCGCGATCCATGCCGAAGAGCTTGGTGCCGTCGGCACCCATGGCCTTGAGATCGCGCACACGCTGGCGCACTTCGGCTTCGGTGCGCGGGAGCGGCATGGACCGGAATCCGGCGTAGACGAACAGCCGCGGCGCCGCGATCTCGCCGCGCGCGCTCTTCGCCTTGAGCTCCAGCGTGCGCGTGGCGTTGCTCCCCACGTCGCGCACCGCGGTGATCCCCATGCCGAGCCAGAGCTTGAGCTGGTAGTCGAGCGGCTGGGCCATGCCGGCGCGCTCTTCCTGGATGTGGCCGTGCAGGTTGATGAGCCCCGGCATCACGTAGTGCCCCGTGCCGTCGATCTCGGCGTCACCGGGCGCGGGACGGCGGCTGGCAGGGCCGGCCGGATCGATGTTCGCGATCTGGACGATCGTGTTGCCTTCGATCACGATGTCCTTGGGGCCTTCGGCCGGGGTGCTGTTCCCCTCGATGACCATCACGTTGCGGATCACGAGGCGCTTGGCGCGCACGCCGTGCTGCGGCGCGGCGGCATTCTGCGCCTCGGCGGGGGGCGTAAGGCCGGCCATCGTGGCGGCCAGGAGGGCGGACAGCAGGATCGTGCGCATGGGCAGGGAAAGTGCGTGTGAAGAGGGGGGCTTGGCGAAGCTGATGACGGGCCATCGTCCTGTCAACGCGGGGGACCCTGATGTCGTGGGCGCGGTACACAGCGCAGGAAGTCATGTTTCCGATATTGCGGGAGCGACGAGGGCGGGGGCACATTGGGGGCCGAGGGCCGGCCTGTGCCCTCGAGAGGTCGACCTGAGGAGGACGCAGATGCGGATTCGGCAGATCATGCGTGGGACGCTCGCGACGGCCGTCCTCTGCGCCGCGTCCCCTGCCCTGGCCCAGGAACTGTCCGGCACGCTGTACCGCGCGGACGGGGAAGTCCCCTCACAGGGAACACTCGTGACGGCCGAACGCCTGGGCGACGGCCGGGTCGTGGCCCGCGCGGCCACGGGAGCACGCGGTACCTACCACCTGCGGCTCACGACCGAACGTCTCGTCATCCGCGCCCTGCGCATCGGTTTCGAGCCGCATGTGCTCGACACGGTGCAACTGGCGGCGGGCGAACGGCGCGAGCTGAACGCCACGCTTCCCGGCACGTCGGTGATCATTCCGGCCGTCCATGCGGCCACCGATTCCCGCTGCCGGGTACGCCCCGATTCCGCGTCGCTCGTGGCGAAGGTCTTTCACGAGGCCCGGACCGCGCTCGTGACATCGCAGCTCGTCTCGCCCGACGGCCCCACGATCACCCGCTTCCGGGTGAGCAACGAGGACTGGACACCGGAGTTGACGCGCGTGCTCGACTCCCGCCGCCGCGAATATCTGTCCGACTCGCTCCGCCCGTTCCGCACGGCGTCGGTCGATTCCCTCCTGACATCCGGATTCGTCACGAAGCAGCGGGACGGCCGGTCGGTCTACCGCTGGCGCGGCGCGCAGGGCGCATCCGATCCCCCCGAGGAATCGCACGCCCGGACGGCTTCGGCCGGACAGTACCGTGCCTGCGGCATCCCGCATGACCGGCTCGTCACCGTACAGGTGTTCGCCGACGGGCATGAACCGGCCACGATGGCGCTCCGCATCGCCCCGACCCGGAGCGCGTCCCGTCTCGATCTCGTGCTGCTGGAATCCACGAGCGCTCCCGCGAATCCGGAGTGATTCCATGCAGGCTTCGCCGATGCGTTCTCCGTTCATGAGCCGGCTGCGGTTCGCGCTGTTCACCATCACATGTGCGACGCTCCTGCCGTGGCACGTCACCGGCGCGCAGCAGATCCTGTCCGGACAGCTCTCACGCGGCGACGGTGTGCCCGCGGCCGGGGTCCAGCTCGTGGCCACCCGCCTCGCCGACAGTGTGGTGGTGGGACGCGCGCTCACGAATCGCACCGGTCATTTCCAGTTCACGCTGCCGGCCACGGCGGTGCGGCTGCGCGCCATGCGCATCGGGCACTATCCCGCCGAGCTCGGCCGGTTCGATCTGACGTCCGGCGAACGACGCGACGTGCGGCTCGTACTGCCGGACAATCCGGTGCCGCTGCGTCCGGTCACGACCGTCGCCAACCAGCGGTGCCGGAGCGCGGGAAGCGCCGCCACGGAGCTGATCGAGCTCTTCAGCGACGTGCGACAGGCGCTGCACGGCGTGCGGCTCGTTTCGCTCGACGGCGTGCCCACGGCGCGCATCGTGCTCATGGAACGGCTCGAGGACGACCGGGGCACCGCGCTCGCGCCCGCCTATCATCGCATGCAGACGGGGGCGTCGATCCGGCCGTTCCAGGCGGTTTCGGTTGCCCTGCTGCGCACCGTGGGCTACGTGACGCAGGAACGGGACGGTGTGGTGTACCGGGCGCCGGACAGCGACGTGCTCGCCTCCGATGCCTTCCTCGCCGACAACTGTTTCCAGTTCGTGTCGGCACATGAGGCGCGTCCGGAGTGGGTGGGCATCGAGTTCCAGCCCGTGTCCCCGCCGCGCAATCTCGTTCACATCCGCGGCACGTTCTGGATCGACCGCGAGACCCGCGAACTCCGGCAGCTCGACTTCCGGTACGTGGGCCTGCCGCGAGGGCTGGAGCGTCTCGACCTGGGCGGCCACGTGGAGTTCGCCACGCTTCCCGATGGCGCCTGGATCGAATCCCGCTGGGCGATCCGCATGGCGAAATCGTCGGTGCAGCGCAGAGGTGCCAGGCGGGAGGAAGTCGTGGCCGAAGCGATCCTGGTCGCGGGCGGCGAGGTGGTGGACATGACCCGCGACGACGAAACCCTCTTCATGGGCGACCCGAACCTGGCCGATGCCCTGACGGCCGCGGAGCGCGATGTGCTGCGGAACACGGGCATTCCGCACTTCCTGTCCAGCTCGGTGAACCTCGCCTCCGTGTGCGGCATGGATTCACTCGAGGCGCAGTCCGCGGTGCTCGTGTCGGGAACGGTGTACGGCGACGCCGCGGATCGCGTGCACGATGCCACCGTGATCGCGGAGTGGCGGCAGTACCTCGGATGGAGTGGCGAGATCGTCGGCAATCACACGTGGCACTACGAAGACCGGGCGATGACCGTGACCACGGGTTCCGACGGCTACTATCGTCTGTGCGGCGTGCCGAAGAACCGGGATCTGCGCCTGACGGCCCGGTTCGGCGGTCGTATCGCCACCGCGTCTCCCGGAAAGATCCCGGCAGCCACGGATCACATGCGGTTCGACTTCACGCTGCCCGCGGACAGCACACCACCCGTGGCCGCGGAAGATACGGCCTCCGAAGCGCTCGATGCCGGGCCGTTGCACGATCATCTCGTGGAGGTGGGATTCTACGACCGCAGGCATCGGGCACGGCGGGCCGGGTTCGCCGCGGAGTTCATCACGCCCCGGGAGATCACGGCGCGCGGCGCGTCACGGATGTCGGAGCTGCTGTGGAACCGGCAGACGGTCACCGTGGATACCGCGGCAGGTCCCCGTCCGCGCATCATCCTGCTCGGCCCCAAGGGCACGACCTGCGCGATGACGGTGGTCCGTGACGGCGAGCGGATGAACGTGGCCCTGCCGCCGAAGGATGGCATCGTGATCGAGGATCCTGTCGCCATCGACGAGCTCGTGGACATCCGGTCCGTGGCCGCGATCGAGAGCTACGCGAACATCGGCAGCGCGCCCGCGGAGTTCACGGCCGGTATCGGGGGCGGTTCATGCGGGCTGGTGGCGGTGTGGACGCGTCCGTCGCGGAACTGACCAGCCCGATCAACTTCCATTTCCCATCACCTGTGACGCCCGTGTCCGGTCTGCTGGAAGACCTTCGCGCCCGACTCGGCGCCACCTACCGCCTCGAGCGCGAACTGGGCGGCGGTGGCATGAGCCGCGTCTTCCTCGCGGAGGAGATCGCGCTTGGCCGGCGCGTCGTGCTGAAGGTGCTGCCCTCCGAACTGGCCTCGGTGCTCAGTGCCGAGCGGTTCGAGCGTGAAGTGCGCGTGGCCGCGCGACTGCAGCACCCGCACATCGTCCCGTTGCTGGCGGCGGGGCGGGCCGGCGACACGCTCTACTACACCATGCCGCTGGTCGAAGGCGAATCGCTCCGCTCGCGGCTCGACAAGCAGCACGAACTGCCCATCGCCGAAGCGATCCGGCTGCTCCGCGAGGTCGCCGATGCACTGGCCCATGCGCACCGCGAGGGGGTCGTGCATCGTGACATCAAGCCGGACAACATCCTGCTCAGTCACCGGCATGCGATGGTCACGGACTTCGGCATCGCGCGCGCCGTGTCGGAGGCCGTGGGCGGGACGACCCTCACGCACACGGGCATGGTCGTGGGCACGCCCGCGTACATGGCGCCCGAGCAGGCGGCCGGCGATGCCCACATCGATCATCGGGCCGACCTCTACGCACTCGGCGTCGTGGCCTACGAGATGCTGGCCGGCCAGCCGCCATTCCGCGGGGCCACGCACCAGGCGCTGATTGCGGCGCACCTGACCAGGACCCCGGCGCCGCTCACGGAAGCGCGACCCTCGGTGCCCGCCGAGCTGGCGGCCATTGTGCACTGCTGTCTCGAGAAGCGGGCCGCCGACCGGTATGGGGATGTGGACGAGCTGGTCACCGCGCTCGACCGGATCACGCCGTCGCCGGGGCACGTGCAGGTCGTGACGCCGCACCCCAGGCCCGTCGATCCACCGTCCGGAGGCGCCGCGATTTCGCGCCGCACGATGCTGAAAGGCGGCGTGGCGCTGGGACTGCTCGGCGCCGGCTTCGGCGGCGGAGCACTCCTGACACGCAGCACACAGACCACCCTGCCCTCGTACCAGCGGCTCACGTTCAGACGGGGCATGATCCGCACCGCGCGGTTCGGACCCGACTTCCGGACGGTTCTCTACGGGGCGCTGTGGGACGGAGACGTATGCCGGGTTTACACCGTGCGGCCCGAGAGCCCGGAATCGTCCGCCCTGCCCCTTCCGCCGGCCACGCCGCTCGCCGTGTCGGGCTCGGGCGAGCTGGCCCTGGCGCTGGGCACGCACTCGAGGGGCATCATGACATACGGCACGCTCGCGCGCGTGCCGATCGCGGGCGGTGCGCCACGCGAGTTGCAGGAGCACGTCAAATACGCCGACTGGTCGCCGGATGGCAGAGACCTCGCGATCGTACGCCGTGTGGGCGACCGCGAGCAGCTCGAGTTCCCGGCGGGCACGACCCTCGCCGGGCCGGACGCGCCCGGCGGAGGATTCAGCTTTCTGCGCGTTTCGCCCCGCGGCGATGCCGTGGCCGTGTTCGAACTCGATATCGCGAGCGAGCTCATCGGCCGCGTCGTGATCATGGACCGCTCCGGCGTGAAACGGGCCACATCGCCTCGCCCCTACTTCAACGTGTTCGGACTCGCGTGGAAGGACGACGAGGTCTGGTTCACGGCGGCGGACGAGCTGCCGCTCTTTCGCAACACGATCTACGCGATGAAGGATTCCGGGGCCGTGCGCATCGTCGCGCGCGTGCCGGGCAACACCAGTCTGCACGACATCGCGCCCGATGGTCGCGTGCTCATTGCCCGGACCGATGACAGGAGCGGCATTTCCGTGCGCGTGCCCGGCGAAGTGACCGAGCGCGATCTTTCCTGGCTCGACGCATCCACGTTCGCCGACATCTCCGCGGATGGCCGCCGCATCCTCTTCTCCGAGTACGGCGTCGGCGGCGGGCCGCGCCGGTCGACCTACCTGCGCGGAACGGATGGATCCCCGGCCGTGCGCCTCGGCGACGGCATGGCGCAGGCGCTTTCTCCCGATGGCCGCTGGGCGATCACGCAGAGTGATCTCGTCCCGTATCTCGATGTGATTCCGACCGGGCCCGGAGAGGCGTTACGGCTGGAGCGGCCGGGGCTCAGGTTTCTCGACGTCCGATGGCTCCCCGACGGACGGCAGGTGGTGGTTCGCGCGCAGCCCGCGAATGGCCCCGCCCGTCTCTACGTGCTCGATGTCCAGGGAGACACGACACGTCCCGTAACGCCCGAGGGCCTCGCGCTCAGCAGCGTGGGATGGTCGGTGTCGCCCGATGGCGCGATGGTCGCGGTGTCGACCGCGCAGGGAGTGGAGCTGTTTCCGGTCGCGGGCGGAGCATCACGCCGCGTGCCCGGCGGCTCGGACCGCTGGAACGTGGTGGGCTGGATCGAACGCGGGCTCCTGATCTCCGACGCCCCCGAAGCGGGCGGCGTCGTGTTCCGTGTCGATCCGGCGACTGGCCGGCGAGACACCTGGGCCGACATCCAGCCGCAGGACCCGGCGGGAATCATGAACCTGGATCTCCATTCACTGGTCGTCACGCCGGACGGTCGCGGCTACGGCTACACGTGGCATCGGGCCGTCAGCGATCTCTATCTGGTCGAGGGGTGGGGCTGACGCGGCACGCTCCGGGAACTGGCTAAATTGTAAGCTTCGCGCTACATATTCAATCAATCCGTAGTGCGAAGAAGACAAATGCCAACACCGCATCACCCTCCTGCCGCCGTACGGCGTGCCCTCCGCAAGCTCGGCGCGGACATCCGCGATGCGCGGCGGCGCCGGCGATTGCCCATGGCGGTCGTGGCCGAGCGCGCCTTCACGTCCCGCTCGACCCTGCAGAAGATCGAAGCCGGTGACACCAAGGTCGGCATCGGCATCTATGCCGCCGTCCTTCAGGCGCTCGGCCTGCTCCAGGGCCTCAGTCAGGTCGCAGACATCGGCAACGACAGCGTGGGACAGACGCTTTCCAGCGCCGAGCTGCCCAGGCACGTCCACCTCAAACGACCAGCTGGATCGTCCAACGATGGCTGACTTCGAGGTCCATATCGATCTGAACGGCAGTACGCGGCAGGTCGGCTTGGCAAGGAGGAACCGGGTTCGCGGCGCGGAGACCGTCCTCTTCGAGTATGCCGCCGCGTGGCTGGACGACCCCGAGCGTTTTTCGCTCGAGCCCGCTCTCGCCCTGACCCGTGGATCGTTCGTCCCTCCTGCCGGCCAGTCGATCTTCGGCTCCATCGGCGACTCGGCGCCGGACACCTGGGGGCGACGTCTCATGCAACGCGCCGAACGTCGTCTCGCCGCGCGGGAATGCCGTGCCGTTCGCACCCTGACAGAGAGCGACTACCTGCTCGGCGTCACGGACGAAACCCGTCTTGGTGCGCTTCGATTTCGCTGGGCGGGCGAGGATGAGTTCCAGGCACCGCCAAACGCCGGCATCCCCGTTCTGATCGCACTCGGCCGTCTGCTCCAGATCACCGAACGGATCCTCCGGGACGAGGAAACGGACGAGGATCTCCAGTTCATCTTCGCGCCGGGATCGTCTCTCGGCGGCGCACGCCCCAAGGCGTCGGTCATCGACCAGCATGGGCATCTCTCCATCGCCAAGTTTCCGAAGGAGACCGATGACTACAGCATGGAGACCTGGGAGGAGATCGCTCTGCGATTGGCCGAGCGGGCCGGCATTGCCACGCCGGGGCATGAACTGATACAGGTCGCCGGCAAGGCCGTATTGCTGTCGCGGCGCTTCGACCGCGCCGGCGCCATCCGGATTCCGTTCCTGTCGGCCATGGCGATGATGGCCGCCAGGGACGGCGAGCGCGGCAGCTATCCGGAAATCGTCGATACCCTGGTCAGGCACGGTGCCCAGGCGAAGACCGATGCCCACGCCCTCTATCGGCGTGTCGTTTTCAACGTCCTGATCTCGAACGTCGACGATCACCTCCGCAACCATGGTTTCCTGTGGTTCGGAAAGACGGGATGGTCTCTTTCGCCGGCCTACGATCTCAACCCGGTGCCGACCGATCTCAAGGCCCGCGTCCTGACGACCAACATCGACCTCGATGAAGGCACCTGCTCCCTCGACCTGCTGCAGTCGGCCGCGGAGTTCTTCGGACTCACGCTGTTTCAGGCACGCGAAATCATCAAGGAGGTCGCGGCGGTAACGGCGACCTGGCGCGACACCGCCCGGGAAGTCGGCGCGCGATCTGCCGAAATCAATCGCATGGCCAGCGCCTTCGAGCATGACGACTTGCGGGGCGCGCGCGGACTATGACGAGGCACGAATGATCGATCCAATGCCTGCATCGCACATGGCGTAGTTCCGGCTACTGCCGAAGAGCCCTGTCTCACTCCCACTCGATCGTGGCCGGCGGCTTCGAGCTCACGTCGTACACCACCCGGTTCACGCCGTCCACCTCGTTGATGATCCGGTTCGAGATCCGGCCGAGCACGTCGTGCGGGAACGCGAACCAGTCGGCCGTCATGCCGTCCGTGCTCGTCACCGCGCGCAGCGCGATCACGTGCTCGTAAGTGCGGCCGTCGCCCATCACGCCCACCGAGCGCACGGGCAGGAACACGGCGAACGCCTGCCAGATGTCGTCGTACAGCCCGGCCGCGCGGATCTCCTCGAGATAGATCGCGTCGGAGCGGCGCAGGATGTCCACGGCGCGCTCGCTCACCGCGCCAAGCACGCGGATGGCGAGACCGGGGCCGGGGAACGGATGCCGCCCCACCATCTCCTCGGGCAGGCCGAGCTCGCGCCCCACGTTCCGCACCTCGTCCTTGAACAGCTCGCGCAGCGGCTCGATGAGCTTGAACTTCATGCCGGGCTTGAGCCCGCCCACGTTGTGGTGCGTCTTGATCGTGGCCGACGGGCCGCCGGTCGCGCTCACGCTCTCGATCACGTCGGGATAGAGCGTGCCCTGCACCAGGAACTCGGCATCCTTCCCCGCCTCGGCGGCCGCATCCTCGAACACGTCGATGAACGTGTGGCCGATGATGGTGCGCTTGCGTTCCGGTTCGTCCACGCCGGCGAGGGCGGACAGGAACCGGTCCTCCGCGCGCACGGTGACCAGCCTGATGCCGAGGTGCGCGCGGAACGTGCGCTCCACCTGCTCGCGCTCGTGCAGCCGCAGCAGCCCCGTGTCCACGAAGATGCACGTGAGCTGATCGCCGATGGCCTTGTGCACCAGCGCCGCGGCCACCGAGGAATCCACGCCGCCCGACAGCCCGCAGATCACGTGCCGGTCGCCCACGAGCTCGCGAATGCGCGCGACCTCGAGGTCGATGAAGTGCCCCGGCGTCCAGTCGGGCGTGCAACGGCACACGTCGAACAGGAAATTCCCGATGATCTCCGCGCCGCGCGCGGTGTGCGCGACCTCGGCGTGGAACTGGATCGCGTGCACGGGCTTCGATTCATGCCGGAAACCGGCCAGCGTGTGTCCGCTCCGCGCCGTGGCCACGTACCCTGGCGGGACATCCTCCACGTGATCGCCATGGCTCATCCACACGGTGCTGCGTTCGGCCGGCTCGAAGCCGCCGAAGAGCCCCGCGTTCTCGAGCACCTCGATCTCCGCACGGCCGTACTCGCGCCGGCCGCCGCCCGCCACGCGCCCCCCTTCCAGGTGCGCGATGAGCTGCATGCCGTAGCACACGCCGAGCACCGGCGCCACGTCGAGCAGCGCCGGATCCACGCGCGGCGCCCCCTCGTCGGTGACCGAGTTCGGACCGCCGGACAGGATGATCCCGTCGGGCTTCCACTCGCGCACCCACTCCAGCGACCGCGTGGCCACGGGGTGGATCTCGGAATACACCCGCGCCTCGCGCACGCGGCGGGCGATGAGCTGCGTGAACTGCGACCCGCAATCGAGAATGAGAATCCGGCTTCCCATCAGAACTTCCACTCCGGTCCCGTGAGCTTGAGGAACTCCACGGCCTTCGTGGAGAGATCGAGGATGGCGGCCGTGGGCTCGCCGTGCACCCAGCCGCACGCCTCGCCGGGGTTCACGATGATCGTTTCACCGCGCGTCTTCATTTCGGCCACGTGCGTGAAGCCGTGCACCACCACCCGGTGCTGCGCCAGCGATCGCTCGTGCACGTCGTTGATGTCGTGCACCACGAGGATCTGCTGACCGCCGAACGAGAAGCTGTGCGGCGATTCGTACAGCTCCACGCCGAGCCCCGACTGCGCGGCCGCGATGAGCCCCTCGCGATCGCCGTCGTTCCGGCCGAAGACGCCGAGCAGCGGCACCTGCAGGTCCTGCAGCGCGCGCAGCGTGAAGGGCGAACACCAGTCGCCGGCGTGGATGATCACCGACACGCCTTCGCCGATCATGCGCTCCACGAGCGCACGCACGGCGGGGACACGGTCATGACTGTCGGACAGCAGGCCGATGCGCACTCAGGCACTCCTCCACTGGAGGTGCGCCCGTTCGAGCCGCACCAGGTCTTCGAGCCGCTCCCGCTCCGTCGCCACGGCGAAGCGGTCGCCGTCCACGAACACTTCGGCGGGACGGGGACGCGAGTTGTAGTTGGACGCCATCACGAAACAGTAGGCGCCCGTGGTGTGCACGGCGAGCAGGTCGCCGGGCGCGACATCGGGCATGGTGCGCGCGAGCGCGAGGAAATCGCCGGATTCGCACACCGGCCCCACCACGTCGGCCACGATGTGCGCGCCACTTCCCGCCGGCTCGCGCACCGCATCGATGCGATGATACGCCTGATAGTGCGACGGACGCATGAGATCGTTCATGCCCGCGTCGGTGATGATGTACTCCTTGCCGCCGCTCCGCTTGCGATAGAGCACGCGCGCCAGTAGCACGCCCGATTCGGCCACGAGGAACCGCCCCGGCTCGAACACGAGCGATACCCCCAGCCCGCGCACGGCCTCGGCCACACCGTCCGCGAAACGTTCCACGTCGGCCGGCGTTTCGCCGTCGTACGTGACGGCCAGCCCACCGCCGATGTCGAGCCATTCGAGCGTGTCCACGCCGGCCGCGCGGAGCGATTCGACGAGCGACCGGATGCGCGCCAGCGCCCGCGCGTACGGCTCCCAAGTCGCGACCTGCGACCCGATGTGCATGTCGAGTCCCACCAGGCGCACGTTCCGCAGGCCGTGCGCGAGCAGCGCCACATGCTCCGCGTCGTCGTACGGAATGCCGAACTTGTGCCCTTTCTCGCCCGTGCGGATGTACTCGTGCGGGCTTTCCACCGTGACTTCCGGATTGATGCGCAGCGTGACCGGCGCGATCACGTCGCGTTCGGCGGCCACGGCATCGAGCAGCCGGAGCTCTCCTTCGGATTCCACGTTGATGAACAGCACCGGCGCGGCGAGCGCCTGCGCGAGCTCCTCGGCCGTCTTCCCCACCCCGCTGAACACGATGTCGCTTCCGCCGAACCCCGCCTCCACGGCGCGGTACAGCTCGCCGGCCGACACGATGTCCACGCCCGCGCCGAGCTCCTGCAGCGTGCGCAGCACCGCGAGACTGGAGTTCGCCTTCACGCTGAAGTGGATGCGGTGCGGCACGTCCGGCAGCGCGGCGGCGAGCGCCGACTCGAGCCGCCCGTACTGCGTCCGGATGCGGCCGGCGCTGTACACGTACGTGGGTGTGCCTACGGCCTCGGCGATGCGCTCGAGCGGCACGCCTTCGGCGTGCAGCACGCCGTCCACCCGCGGAAAGCCGGGGCTCAGTACGCCTTGGCCCATATCACCTCGGCCACCGCGGGGCGGCCCGTCACGAGACATGTGGTGGGCGCGTCCGGCGACCGGAACTCGGCGTCCGGAATCACGCGGATCGTGGCCTTGGTCTCGGCCTTCACCTGTGCCTCGACTTCCGGATCGCCGCACCAGCCGGCGTACACGAAGGCGCCGTCTCCTTCCATCACTTCCTTGAACCGGTCGTACGAAATGCGTTCGCGAATGGAGTTCGCCTCCATGCGCGCACGCGCCGCGCCCAGCATGTCGCGCTGGATCTGCTCCAGCCTGGCCGGCAGCTCGGTGGCGAGCGCGTCGATGGACACCGGCGTCTTCTCGCGCGTGTCGCGGCGCACGAGCACGCACTGATTGGCGGCCAGGTCGCGCGGTCCGATCTCGAGGCGGAGCGGAATGCCGCGCAGCTCCCAGTGGTAGTACTTGGCACCGGGCTTGATGCCCACGCGATCGTCCACATGCATGCGCAGCCGCTCGTGCTCCGGCTTGCGGAAGCTGCCCAGTTCCTCGGCGATCGCACGCGCCTTCTCCACCACGGCCGTACGCTCCTCGTCGGTCTTCCAGATGGGCACGATCACCACCTGGATCGGCGCGAGCCGCGGCGGCAGACGGAGCCCGTTGTCGTCGCCGTGCGTCATCACCATGCCGCCCACCATGCGCGTGGACACGCCCCAGCTCGTGTTCCACGCGAACGCCTGATCGCCCGTTTCCGTCTGGAACGAGAGCTCGAACGCCTTGGCGAAGTTCTGGCCGAGGTTGTGCGACGTGCCGGCCTGCAGCGCCTTGTTGTCCTGCATCATGGCTTCGCACGAATACGTGCGGAGCGCGCCGGCGAACTTCTCGGCGTCGGTCTTCTGTCCGGTGATCACGGGCATGGCGATGTACTCCTCCATGAACGTGCGGTACACGCCGAGCATGCGGCGCGCTTCCTCTTCGGCCTCGTCGTGCGTGGCGTGCGCGGTGTGCCCCTCCTGCCAGAGGAACTCCATGGTGCGCAGGAAGAGCCGCGTGCGCATCTCCCAGCGCACCACGTTCGCCCACTGGTTGTACAGGAGCGGGAGGTCGCGGTAGCTCTGCACCCACTTGGCGAACATCGAGTAGATGATCGTTTCCGACGTGGGACGCACTACCAGCCGCTCCTCGAGCGGCTTGCCGCCGCCGTGGGTGACCACGGCACACTCGGGGGCGAACCCTTCCACGTGCTCGGCTTCCTTGCTCAGGAAGCTTTCCGGGATGAACAGCGGGAAGTACGCGTTCACGTGGCCGGTGGCCTTGAACATGTCGTCGAGCGCGCGCTGCATGCGCTCCCACACGCCGTAGCCGTTGGGGCGGATGACCATGCACCCGCGCACCGGAGAGTAGTCGGCGAGCTCGGCGCGCAGCACGAGTTCGTTGTACCAGGCGCTGAAATCGTCGGCGCGAGTGGTCAGTTTCTTGTCGTCGGACATGACAGTGGGACGGAGGAGATCGGCCGCGCGTCAGCGGCCGAGCAGGGACAACAGGGGCGTGACGGCATCGGGTCGCGCGGACCAGTCGTCCGTATCGAGCACCATGCGTTCGTGCGGCAGGGTGGCATCCCCGTGGAGCGGCATCACCTCCACGCGCGAGGCATCGCTGAACACCAGCGCCACCCGGGCGCCCGCCTTCTGCGCATCCTTGAGCTGGGCGTTCGCCTTGCGGCCGTGCAGCTTGTCCGCATTGAGCGTGTATTCCACGCTCACGTCGGCCGCGCGCAGGTACGATGCTACGCGCAGCACCTGTGCCACGGGCGTGGTTTCGGCTGGCACGAGCCACACGTCGGCCACGGGCGTGCCGACCTCGGCCAGCTTGCCGCGTGCCGCGAGCAGTTCGGCGAGCACCACGTCGCCCATGCCGAAACCGAGCGCGGGCAGGTTCACGCCGCCCAGCGCGTGCAGCAGATCGTCATACCGTCCGCCGCCGCAGATGGCGCGGAACTCCCCCTGCGCGTCGAACAGCTCGAACACGATCCCGGTGTAATACGCGAGCCCGCGCACGATGGTGAGATCGAGGCGCAGATAATCACCCACGCCGAGCGCGTCGAGGTGCGACGCGTATTCGGCGAACCGATCGAGATGCACGGCCACGTCGGGCGACGCGCCGAAGCGCTCCCGGAGCGCGTCCACGGAATCGAACGCGCCGAAGTCGAGCACCACGTCGCGCATGGTGTCCGACAGGCCGGCCGCGGCCAGCTTCTCGGCCGACACGGCGCGCGGCTGGCGATCGAGCTTGTCGAGCACCGCGTACACCGCCGGCCAGGCATCCGCATCGATGCCGAGATCGGTGAGCAGCGCGTTCAGCAGCCGCCGGTCGGATACGCGCGCGTAGAAGTCCGAGCGGTCGAGCCCGAACGCCCGGCAGATCTCGATGGCCACCGAGAGCAGCTCGGCGTCGGCCAGCACGTCCGACTCGCCCACGATGTCCACGTTGAGCTGGAAGTGCTCGCGGAGCCGTCCCTTCTGCTGGCGTTCGTAGCGGAAGAGCTGGGGCACGGAGAACCAGCGCACCGGTTTCCGGAGCGCCTGGGCGCGCGCGGCCACCATGCGGGCGAACGTGGGGGTCATTTCCGGGCGCATGGCCACGGCACGGCCGCCCTTGTCCTCGAACGCATAGAGCTGGCCCACGATCTCGTCGCCGCTCTTCCGGGTGTACAGATCGAGGGGCTCGAGGGGCGGGCCGTCGTACTCCATGAACGCGTAACGCCGCACGACGCGGCGCCAGGTATCGAGGACGTGGGCCCGTATGGCGAACTCGGCCGGATAGAAGTCGCGAAATCCGGGCAGGGCTTTCGGGGGCATCCCTGAAAGTTATCCAGCCAACGGATCCACCGGCAAGCGTTCCATCACGTCGCCTACGGTGTGGAACGAGCCCGTGGCGAGCACGGTCGAGGCCTCGCGGAGCGCCAGCGCCATGGCGGCCTCGAAATCGTGCTCCAGATGCACCGGCCGGCCCGTGGCGCGGGCCACGTCGGCCGCCTCGTGCGAGTCCCACCGGCGGCTCACGGGTGCCGTGGGCGCATCGCTGATCACGAAGCCGTCCACCGCCGGCGCGAGCGCGTGCAGGATCCCGCGCCAGTCCTTGTCGCGCAGCACGGTCACCAAGGCCCAGAGCGGCCGCGGCACGGGTGTGAGCGCCAGCGTCTCCCCGATCGTGCGCGCGCCGTCGGGGTTGTGGGCCACGTCGAAGATCCATTGGCCCACGTGCTGGAAGCGTCCGGCGAGGCGGATGGTGGGAAGCACGGCGTCCACCGCATCGAGCGTGCGGGACCACGGCGGGCCGGCGGCCTTGAGCATGGCAAGCGCGGTGGCCGCGTTGTCGGCCTGGAAGGCGCCCACGAGCGCGGTGTGGAGCGACCGCGGCGCGTCGAACAGGCCGTGCATGGTGAAACGTGTGCCGTCGGCGGCCACGGACACGTCGGTCACGCCCCAGTCCTCACCGACGCTCAGCACCGGTGTGCTGCCGGCCTGTGCGGCGGCCTGCCGGAGCACCGGTCGCACCTCGGGCTGGGCCGCGCCGATCACGGCGCCCACGCCGGGCTTGTAGATCCCGCCCTTTTCGGCCGCGACCTGGGCCAGCGTGTCGCCGAGAAACTCCTGATGGTCGAAGCCGATGGCCGTGACGCCGGCCGAGACCGGGATCACGACGTTGGTGGCATCGAGCCGGCCGCCCAGCCCCACTTCGATCACGGCCACGTCCACCCCGGAGCGGGCGAACCAGTCGAAGGCCATGGCCGTGGTGACTTCGAAGAAGGTGGCGCCGAGCCGGTCCACGAGCGGCGCGTGTTCGTCGAGCCAGCGCACGATCTCGGCGGGCGGCATGGGCACGCCGTCCACCACGATGCGCTCCCGGAAGTCCACGAGGTGGGGAGACGTGTAGCGGCCCACCCGGTGGCCGGCGTGGCGGAGCACGGCGTCGAGCGTGGCCACCACGCTCCCCTTGCCGTTGGTGCCGGCCACATGGAACACGGGGTACGCACGGTGCGGGTTCCCGATGGCGTCGAGAAAGGCGCCCACGCGCTCCAGGCCGAGCCGCCAGACGCCGGTGGTGCGTGCGAAGAGCGCCGCGAGCGCGCGCCGATAGTCGTCCGAGGCCCCGGGAGGGGGCGTCGCCCCGCGCGGCGACGGGGAGAGCGGATCGTGGGTCAGGCTTCGGCGTAGCCGGCGCCGGCCGGCCGGCCGGTCATGTGGCGCATGAGGCGGGCCAGCGTCTCACGCAACTGCTTGCGGTGCACCACCTGGTCCACCATGCCGTGGTCGAGCAGGAACTCGGCGGTCTGGAATCCTTCGGGGAGGTCCTGGCCGAGGGTCTGCTTGATCACGCGGGGGCCGGCGAAGCCGATCACGGCGCCGGGCTCGGCCAGGATGGCGTCGCCGAGCATGGCGAAGCTCGCGCTCACGCCCCCGGTGGTGGGGTTGGTGAGCACGCTGATGTACGGAATGCGCCGCTCGGCGAGCTGCGACAGCACGGCCGAGGCCTTGGCCATCTGCATGAGGGAGAGGACGCCTTCCTGCATGCGGGCGCCGCCGGAGGCGGACATGATCACGAGCGGGTGCTTGCGCTCCAGGCAGCGCTGGCCGAGGCGGGCGATCTTCTCGCCCACCACGCTTCCCATGGAGCCACCCATGAAGGCGAAGTCCATGATGCCGAGCCCCACGGGCATGGTCTCGATCGTGCCGGCCACAGTGAGGATGGCGTCGCCGTCGCCTGCATTGGTCCAGGCCCGCTTGAGGCGCCCGGGGTAGTCCGGGAAGCCGAGCGGGTCCACGGAGCGGAGCTCCAGACCCACCTCGGCGAGGGAGTTCTCGTCGAGGAGCATGGCGGCGTAGTCGTGGGCGCGGAGGCGGCGGTGGTAGTCGCACTCGGGGCACACGTTGTGGTTCCGCAGGAACTTGTCGCGGATGTCCGTATGCCCGCACGCCTCGCACTTCTCCCACGTATCGCGGGGGATTTCGAGGCGCTCGCGCGGCGGCTGCCGCGGTTTCTTTTCTTTCCGGAACCAAGCCATAGACGGTGAAAGATCGGTGGCCGGCAGCCGGAAGGCTAGTGGCGGGGTGGGCAATACGGAGAGGCCGCGGTGTCCCTCGGATGGACGGCACCTCTTCCTACCGGAGCGAGCCCGGACTAACGGCCGGCCCGGGCGCTCAGGGTGATCACGGTGCTCCGCGCGTCGCGCCGCAGTCGTATCGTCGTGCGTGCCACGGCACGTTCCGCGGGGCCGGCCGCCACTTGGATCCGGACCCGGCGCGGCAGGTCACACAGGTGGAAGACGCCGTCGGGTCCCGTGTGCGTGAACAGCTCGCGATCCTCGTCGTAGTACTGGACATTGTACTTGTCGAGCTCCCCCGTCCGGATCGTCTCCGTCCAGGTGGCGCGCACGAGCACGCCCGCCAGCGGCTGTCCCGATGCGTCCCGGAGCACGCCGGAGACCGTGGCAAACGTGTCGGCAGCCGCCGTGCGGACGTCCGGCGTGTCCACACCCGTCGTGTCGCATTCGGTATCATCCCGCAGCGAGATCAATGGGGTGACCAGCGCGTCGGCCGATGGCGCGACGGCGTCATCACCAGTGGTGAACACCAGCTCGCCGTCGTCGAACAGTTCGAGCACCTGCCCGCTCGTCACCTGCACACCGCTCACCACCACGTATTCCAGCTCCGGTGCGTTGAGGGTGCGGCGCGTGAAGGCCGTGACGCGCGGCATGCGGATCGACCACGTATCCACGAACCACACCCCGTTCGGCAGGTGCGTGTATTCCACCACGCCGCCGGGCGTCGCGCGGGCCAGCGCGGGCTCGAGGCCGCGGTAGCCGTATTCGATACTGCGGAGCTCATGGGAACGGCGGTCGAGCCACACCGTGCCCCGCACCTGTACGACGCCGCGACGTGCGCGCGCCGGCTCGAACGCAACGCCGAGCCATTCCGGATGTGAGGTCGAATCCGGACTGAGCCGGATGCAGTGCTCGGCGAGGAAGCGGTCGTCGGTGAGCACCTCCGCGTCCGGCGCGTGGTAGATCATCGCGTCGCCGCCCGTGATCTCCCGGAACCCGTGCTCGAGGAGCATTCCCACGTCGACACTCGCGAACGGCCGGAGCGTGTGCTCCACGCCTTCACTGACGAACGGCTCTCCGACGGGACGTTCGCGCGCATCGAACTGCTGCACCGTCTGACGGAGGCGGGACGCGGCCGGTCGTTCCGACGCGGCGAGCCGGGAGGCCCAGAGCGCCTTCCGGGCTTCATGGAAGAGCTGCGCCACCAGCGTACCGTTCACCGGATTCACGCGGCATCGGGTATCGACGCGCGCGTCCACGATGGCCAGTCGCACGGGGATATCCGGCAACGCCGCGCTGGCTTCCTGCCGCGTTCCGGCGGCCACCGTGAGCCGGGCGAGCTCGAACGGCTGCTGTCCCACCCGGAGCACGCGCAGGATCACCGGGGCATCCACTACGCGCAGTGTATAGGTGCCGCGCGCGCCGGTGATCGTGCGGCCGACCGTGGAGTCGTTGGCGGCGAGTGATGCCGTCACTATCACGCCTGCCGCAGGCGCGCCCGTCTCCAGTTGTCGCAGCGTGCCGAAGACTTCCTGTGCGGCCAGAGGGCTGGAAAAACCCAGGAACAGCGGAACGAGCACTCGCCCGGCTCTCGGGACACGCCGGGGGACAGGGGGCATGGTTCTCACGGCTCACCTCCAGATATTTGCGACGGACTGTTACGAAGGTCGGGTAGTTCTGGGCACCGGCAACCCGTTGCAGCCTCCCGATGTCCACCAGGACCGCTCTCGACCAAGGTTGCGCCTGAAGGTGGCCGAGTCGGCCTGGGTGCGCAGCAGGCTCCGGATCGTGGAATCACGGACTGCCTGCCGCCGATTCGCCTCTGCCTGACTCCGAACCCTCGTCGTGGTATCCTTGTAGACACGAATCGCCTGACGGAGCGCAGTCCACTGCTCCGCGTCGAGCTGCAGGTCCTTCGTGAGCGGGGTGGCGGTACATTCCAGCATATGCTCATAGTCCCGCGGCGCGTTGTACATACGCGAAACATCCACGGGCTGCCCTCTCTGCGCGTGAACCGCCGACGTCGCCAGGGTGCCGGCAAGAAGCGCGACGACGCCACGTTGTACCAGTGTGCGGATCATGAGCGTACTCCCCGACTTGGCTCCGACGGACAGACTCTGTCATGTCCGATGACAACCCCCGTCTACCGGTGGGAAGATCGGTGGCCGGCGCCCGGAAGGCCAGAGGCGCGTCCCGCCCGGCGGCGACGCAGGAGCTGCTCTCCAGCAGTTTCCCGCGTCAATCCATCGGCACGCGACGGACCGGTTCCAGGGCCCGCGGCACATCGGGCCGGCGAATGAACCGGTACTGGAGCGGGGGCCCCGACGGCCCGGCGATGAGGACCTCGTCGACCCGGGAGTCTTCCGGCTGGCCGGCCACGAGGAGCGGTCGCCCCCAGCCGTCGAGGTGACCCGTAATCACGGTGGAGAGGGTTCGCATCGTCTGGCTCACGTCCCCTCTGACGGTGACCGGCGACTCGAGATCGAAATGCCAGACCGCCGCAATGCCACTGAACGGATACGGCCGCATGACCAGTCGCGGCACCGCATCGATGCGTGTGCCACTTCGCTCTGCCACGAAAGCAGCGGCCATCTCGGGAAGCATCGGCACGACAACGCCCACGGGAACACCCATCGCCATGAAGTTCCCTGTGCCGGGATTGAAAGGTCTGCCATGCTCTCCCGACTCTGCGTCAACAGCGTTTGCAGAAACCGCGATCACCATTTCCTGCACGGTGCCTCGACAAAGCCCGACCAGCCATTGCGATCCCGTCCCTTTTCGAAGCGACGTATGCACGTCCTCGGGAACCGCTGTGTAGGCAGAAGCCGCGTAGTACGCGCGCGGGCACGTGGAGAGCGCTCCGGCGGCAGAAATCGGCGCCCCCCGGTCACCCTCGATCGATCCGACGAGCAGCCGCTCGGCCGCTTTCCAATAGGCCAACGCAAGCGCTCTGGCCTGATCGGCCGATATCTCTCCCGGTGCCGGAGAAGCATCCAGAACGAACTTCCCGTCCCGACCGACGGACCGGGCAGCACGGCTCGTCAGAACTTCGCTGAGATCCGGCAGATCCGATACGCTGACAGGATCATCGCCGCATGCGCCAAGCAGGAGAGACGAGGCAAGCATTATCGAGGCGACGCAGCGGGTATGAAACGACGTACACGGCATCATGGTACCTCAGGCGCCGGAGAGTGCCCCGTTCTTGAGGGTGCTGCGAGACACGACCCCTCGCTGAAGGGTGAGATCGGTCGCACGAGGTCGCAAGCGGCGGGTCTTTAGTCCCGAGTCTCGAGGGTGCTTGGCGACTCCTGCCCCTTGGCCAGTTTTGTTGTTCCAGGCACCCTCGGGACTCGCAGCTAAAGACCCGCCGCTTGCGACCTCGTACGGCCGATCCCCGCCCTATCACACCCCCTACAACCCCAGCCCGTCCGCCTGCCCCCGCCCCTCCGCCGAGATCCTGAGCAGAATCGCCACCGCCAGCCAGCACATCAGCAGGAACGACCCGCCATAGCTGAAGAACGGCAGCGGAATCCCCGTGATCGGCATGAGGTTGAGCGTCATGCCCACGTTCACCATCACGTGCACGAACCAGCCGGCCGCGATCCCGATCGCCACGAGACTGCTGAACGGCTCGCTGGCCCGCTGCGCCACGCGCGTGCAGCGGAAGAACAGCGCCAGGAACAGGCCGAGCGCGATCCCCACGCCGATGAATCCGAGCTCCTCCCCCACCACCGCGAAGATGAAGTCCGTGTGGTGCGCGGGCAGGAACCCAAGCCGCTTCTGGCTGCCGAGCGTGAACCCCTTGCCCGTGAGCCCCCCGGAGCCGATAGCGAACTGCGACTGCAGCACCTGGTAGCCCGCGTTCCGCGCATCGTAGTTGGGGTCGAGGAAGACGAGCAGCCGTCGTCGCTGGTATATAGGCATGCCGTCCCAGATGAGCGGTGCCACCACCCCGAGCACCACGTTCACCACCACCAGCACCACCCCTTCGATCAGGTGGGGACGATACCAGAACACCAGCGCCAGCAGAATGAGGAACCAGGCGCCCCACACGCCCGTGCTGAATGCCAGCACGAGGCTGATCCCCGGGCTGGCCAGCATCACGAGCAGTTGCCACGGCGTGCCGGCCCAGAAGAGCATCACGAAGCAGATGCCGATGAACACGATGCCGGTGCCGAGGTCCGGCTGCTTCATGATCAGCAGCCACGGAATGCCCACCACGAGGAGCGGCTGCCAGAGATCGAGCAGCGAGCGCGGCGTGGAGCGCAGGCCGGCCAGCACCTTGGCCAGCATGAGCACCACCGTGATCTTGGCCAGCTCCGACGGCTGGCCGAGCCGGACCCCCCCGATGGTGAGCCACCCCTTCATGCTCTCGGCCGTGCCGGCGCCGGAGCCGAAGATCAGCGTGACCAGCAGCAGCGCGACGCTCAACGCATACGCCGGCCAGGCACTCCACTCGATGAGGCGCACCGACGACTTCGTGATCACCAGGGCGGCGCCCATGGCGAGCACGAACCATGCGAGCTGCCGCTGCCAGGCCGTCTGGATGTACGACACCGGCACGTCGGTCTGTCCCGCCGAGTACACCATGGCTGTGCCGAACGCCGACAGCAGCAGGGCGATGACGAGCAGCGGGTAGTCGATACCGGTGCGGCGTGCGAGACGGCTGTTCACCGGTGACTCACTGCGCGGCCGTGCTCGCGGAGGCGTTGACCAGCGTCACCTTGAGATAGTGTTCCATCACCCTGGTGGCGATGCGCGCGGCCACGTAACCGTGCAGGCCGTACTCCACGAAGACGGCCACCACGATGCGCGGCTCATCGTGCGGCGCGAACCCCACGAACCAGGCATGGTCCGGATGCGGCGGATTCTCGGCCGTACCCGTCTTTCCCGCCACCACGATCCCCTGGAGCGCCGCGCTCCCCGCCGTGCCGCGGCCGGAGACCACGTCCACCATCGCGGTGCGGAGCGCGGCCATCTGGTCGGGGCGCAGGCTGAAGAGCTGCTGGCGCTCGACCTCCGTCTCGATGAGATGCGGCGGCGCGGCGGCACCGTCGGTGGCCAGCGCCGTATAGAAGCGCGCCATGTTCATCACCGTCTGCGTGTTCTCCCCCTGTCCGATGCTCAGGTTGAGGATCACCGCGCGCGACCAGCCGTTCCGGCCGTACTTGTCGTTGTAGTACTTGGTGACGTTGGAGTCGGGGAAGATCGACCGCGTTTCCGACGGCAGATCGATCCCCGTGCGCTGCCCGAATCCGAGCCGCAGCCCGCCCACCACCAGGTTCTCGAGCCCGATCCTGAGCCCGAGCTGGTAGAAGTACACGTCGCACGAGTTCGCGATCGCCTGGCCGAGCGTGAGGTTGCCGTGACCCGCGGCCTTCCAGCACCGGAACCGGCGGTTGCCGAACTGGTAGCCGCCCGTGCACGGCACTTCCATGTGCGTTCCGATCTCGGCGACTCCGTGCTCCATCGCGATGATCGACGTGGCCAGCTTCCAGGTGGACGCCGGCGGATACGTGCCCTGCACCGCCTTGTTGTACATCGGGCGGCGCGGGTCCTCCATGAGCTGGTTGTAGTAGCTCGCCGACACGCCGCCCGTGAACCGGTTGATGTCGAACGACGGCCCGCTGTACATCGCGAGCACGCCGCCGGTGTGCGGATCGAGCGCGACCACCGCCCCGCGCAGCGAGTCGCCGTACGTTTCGTGGATGAAGCGCTGCAGGTCGAGGTCGATCGTGCTCCGGATCGGCGGCGGCGCCTCGGGCGGGATGTCGGGGCGCACGCCCTGCTCGCGCACCACGCGGCCGCGCGCGTCCACTTCCACGAAGCGGCGCCCTTCGATGCCGCGCAGGCGGTGCTCGTACTGCCGTTCGAGGCCGGTCTTGCCAATATGCTGGCCGGCCTTGTACGTGGTGTCGAACTGCGGCAGCAGCAGCTCCTGCTCGCTGATCTCGTTCGTGTAGCCGATGATCGACGCGATCGCCTCGCCGTCGGGATAGTAGCGCTTGGGGCTGCTCTGGATGATGAGCCCCGGGAACTCGATCCGCCGCTCCTCGAGCGCCGACACCACGTCGAAGGAGGCGTCGTTGAAGATCACGGCCGGCCGGTTGCGCGCGCGTTCGTGACGCCGCAGCACGAGGTTCCGCTGCGCCTGATCGATCGGGATGACCTTGCTCAGCGCGTCGAGCGCGGAGTTGAGCGAGTCCGTGGTGGGACTCAGCAGCGACACCGTGTAGCCGGGCAGGTTCTCGGCGACGATCTCGCCGTTCCGGTCGTAGATGATGCCGCGCGGCGCCACGAGCGGCACTTCGCGCAGCCGGTTGCCGTCGGCCTGGAGCGCGTACTCGCTGCTCCGCAGCACCTGCGCGCGGAAGAACCCGAGCGCGAGTGTGGACAGCGCGAGCGTCACCACGGTGCGCACGGCGCGCGAGCGGCGCGCGACTTCGTTGGGGTGGAAACTCACGGCACCTCCGATTTCAGCGCGACCGCGGCCCGGTGCGCCGCGAGCCGAACATCGGCCGCGCCAGCAGCAGGAGCAGCACGCCCGTGAACGCCGTCAGCGCTGCGGCGAGCGGCGACCAGAGCAGCAACTGGACCAGCACCCGTCCGTCGGGGACTCCGCCGCTGACGAGCACATGTACCACATCATACGCCCATTTCCCCAGGAACACGAAGAGCGCCGTGAGCCCCGGGTTGTCGGCGAAGAACACGGCCTTGAGCCACGACGCACCGAACGCCACCACCGTGAGCGCGAGCGCCGCGGTCCCGAATCCATCGAGCGCGAGCGAGTCGAGGCCGATCCCGCTCAGGAAGCCGATCACCGCGGCGGCACCGGGTCGTACCCGCACCGCGGCGAAGAGCACCGCGAGACAGAGGAAATCAACCTGCGCGGGCCCCCCGATGAGGGGACGGATCGAAAAGTGCGCCGCCACGAGCAGCACGAACGATGCCGTCGACCGGAGCATGTTCATCGGGTTCATCGCGGCTGTCCGATGGAGTCCGGCCGGGGCCGGACGCCGGGGTCGAGCGTGGGCGGGCGTACCGTGGGCACGGGGCCGAGCGGGGCGAGCATGGAATCGATGCGGGCGCTGTCCGCGGCGGCCTCCGCCGCGCGGCGGGCGCGCAGCTCGTCGAGCGCGGCCTGCCGGGCCGCCGAATCACTCGCCGCCACGATCGCGCGTGCGGCGGAATCGGCGGCGGCCACGTCGGTCCACACCCGTGACACGCCGGACGCCACCCGGTCCGGCAGCAGCAGCACCACGGCCGACAGCGCCGACGGCAGCACGCTGGGCTTGAGCAGGTACGTGCGGGCCCACCGTTCGGTGGTGGGGAGTTCCGTGATCACCGTTCCCACCGCGATGCCACGCGGATACGTGGCGCCGAGGCCGGAGCTCACGATGAGCGTGCCGGAATCGAGCGTGGCGCGGAACGGCACGCCGCGCAGTTCGAGCAGATAGCGTTCCGGCCCGCTCACGAGATGCGGCTTCACGATGCCGAACGCCGATTCGTCGGCGCTCATGGCGCTCACGCTGAAGTCGGCGTGCGCCCACGTGATCGCACGGCTCATGGCCGGGTCGACCGATTCCACCACGCCCACGAGCCCGTCGGCCGTGACCACGGGCGTGAACCGCTGCACGCCCACGCGGCTCCCGGCGGCGATGGTGAGCGTGAAGTCGTCGGTGAGGCCCACGGGATGGAATGCTTCCGCCACCACGAACCCGTCGCGCAGACGCCGCGTGAGGCCGAGCAGGTCGCGCAGCGCGTCGTTCTCGTTCTGGAGAGCCGGCGCCGTCACGGCACGGAGCGTGGCCTCGCCGCGCACGACGAGCTCCTCGTCGCGCGCCACGATCGCGGACCGCATGGTTTCGGACTGCTGCTGCACCGCGATCAGCGGCGCGAGCACGGTGCGGCGGATGGCGGTGGCCACCGGCTCACGCAACCGCGCGGGGAGCACGAGCGCCACCACGCACAGGATGCAGCACGCGAGGAGCAATCCCGTGTCGAGCCGGCTGTTGCTGCTGCTGCGCGCGCGACGGGTCGGCACGGCGAACGGTCAGGTCGTGAGGACCGACCAGTACTTCTCTTCGTCGTCGAGGATCTTGCCCGTGCCGCGCACGACACAGGTGAGCGGATCCTCGTCGACGTGGATCGGCAGTCCGGTTTCCTGGCTGAGCAGCACGTCGAGCCCGCGAATGAGCGCGCCGCCGCCGGTCATCACGATGCCGCGATCCACGATGTCGGACGCGAGTTCGGGCGGCGTGATCTCGAGCGCGCGGCGCACCGCGTCCACGATCTGCTGGATCGGTTCCTGCACGGCTTCGCGGATCTCGCTCGAGTGCACGCGCACCGTCTTCGGAATGCCGGAGACGAGATCGCGCCCCTTCACTTCCATCTCGCGCTCGTCGCCCACGGGATACGCGGAGCCGATCTGGATCTTCACCTGCTCGGCGGTGGGTTCGCCGATGAGCAGGTTGTAGTTCTTGCGCATGAACTGCACGATACTCGTGTCGAGCTCGTCGCCGCCGGTGCGGATGGACGTGTCGCTCACGATGCCGCTCAGCGCGATCACGGCGATCTCGGTGGTGCCGCCGCCGATGTCGATCACCATGTTGCCGGTGGGTGAGTCGACGGGCAGCCCCACGCCGATGGCCGCCGCCATGGGCTCGGTCACCATGAACACTTCCTTGGCGCCGGCGCCGAGCGCGGAGTCACGCACGGCGCGCTTCTCCACCTCGGTGATGCCCGACGGCACGCACACGATCACG
>CAZUKU010000014.1:0-7458 GCA_964621045.1 uncultured Gemmatimonas sp. | reverse complement strand
CTTTTCCGTGACGTCGAAGTCGGCGATCACGCCGTCCTTCATGGGACGCACGGCCATGATCCCTTCCGGCGTGCGGCCGAGCATGCGCTTGGCCTCCAGCCCGACGCCCTTGATCTTCTTGGTCTCGCGATCGAGGGCGACCACCGAGGGTTCGTTGAGCACGATCCCCTCGCCCTTCACGTAGATGAGCGTATTCGCCGTGCCGAGGTCGACGGCAATGGCATTGGCGGGAAACAGCGACGCCTTCTTGAAGGGCCAGAACATCCGGATACCGGGGGAGCGCGGAACGCGATGGGCGCGGAAACGGCCGGGCCGCGAAACGCGACGGGGCGACCCATTGGATGCGCCGACGCTACCCGAGGCCGGCGCCGGCTTCCAACGAACCGCCCGCGCACGACGCGACGACGGAAACGACTATCCAGTTAAGCTATCGGTTTACCCGACAGGGCACAAGCGATTGTGGGAGCGTGATCTAGCCCACCGAACCCGACTTCGGCCGGTGGGCTTCCGACACCCCGTCCGGTCAGTTCAGGAACAGCTCGGCGTCCTGGTACGGCAGTTCGAACGACTCCGCCACGGCCCGGTACGTAGCCATACCGCCGGTCATGTTGAGCCCCTTGAGCAGCGCCGGGTTGTCCCGGAGCGCCGCCTTCCATCCCTTGTTCGCGAGCTGCAGGGCATACGGCAGCGTGGCGTTCGTGAGCGCCAGCGTGGACGTGCGCGGCACCGCGCCCGGCATGTTGGCCACGCCGTAGTGGATCACCCCGTCCACCACGTAGGTGGGGTTCTCGTGCGTGGTGGGCCGGATCGTTTCCACGCACCCGCCCTGGTCCACGGCCACGTCCACGATCACGGCGCCCTTGCGCATCAGGCCGAGGTCCTCGCGGCGGATGAGCCGCGGCGCCTTGGCGCCCGGGATGAGCACGCCGCCGATCACGAGATCGGCCGTGCTGATCTGCTCGAGGATGTTGTGCCGGTTGGAGTGGATGAGCTGCACGTTGGCCGGCATCACGTCGCTCAGGTAGCGCAGGCGCTCCAGCGACAGGTCGAGGATCACGGTCTTGGCGCCGAGGCCGGCGGCCATCTTGGCCGCGTTCGTGCCCACCACGCCGCCGCCCAGGATCACCACCTTCCCCGGCACCACGCCCGGCACGCCGCCCAGCAGCACGCCACGGCCGCCATAGAGCTTTTCCAGGTACTTGGCACCCTGCTGCACCGCCATGCGCCCCGCCACCTCCGACATGGGCGTGAGGAGCGGCAGCTCGCGCGACGGCAGCTCCACCGTCTCGTACGCGATGCAGGTGGCCTTGCTCTCCAGGTGCGCGCGTGTGAGCGCCTCGTCGGCGGCGAAGTGGAGGTAGGTGAACAGCGTGAGCTCGGGGCGCAGGTACTGCCACTCCGACTGGATCGGCTCCTTCACCTTGAGCAGGAGGTCGGCCTCGCCCCACGCCGACGCGGCGTCGGGCACGATGGTGGCGCCGACCGATTCATAGGCGGCATCCTCGAACCCGCTGCCGACACCGGCTCCGGACTGGATGAACACCTGATGGCCGGTCGACACGAGGGCCTCGGCGCCGGCCGGCACCAGAGCGATACGGTTCTCGTTCGTCTTGATCTCGCTGGGTACGCCGATACGCATGGCTGCCTGAAGACGGAATGGGGGAAAGGGTCGCGTCAGCGCACGGCCTTGGGGCCATGGCTGACGAGGGTCAGACGAGCGGGATCGAAGAACTCGCGGGCCACCTCGGCCACCGATCCCTGATCGATGGCGTCCACCTCGGCCAGCATTTCGTCGACCGTCCGCACGGGTTCATGATACAATGCCGCCGTGGCCGCGCGATACATGCGCGCGCTCACGCTTTCCAGCGCCAGCACGAGCTGGCCGGCCAACTGCTGCCGTCCGGCCGCGATTTCCTCCTCCGGCAACCCGTGCGCGGCCACCTCGGCCACGATCTCCCGGACCGCGTCCACGGCCTTCTGCGCCGTGGACGGCGCACTGGCGAGGTACACCCCGTGGTGCCCGGTGTCGGAGTAGGGCGAGTGGAAGTGGTACACGCTGTAGGCGTAGCCCAGCTCCTCCCGCACCCGCTGGAAGAGCCGGCTGCTCATGCCGCCGCCCAGCAGCGTGCCGAGCAGTTCGAAGGCGTAGCGGCGGGGCTCGCCGTGCCGCGGCCCGTTCGTGCCCAGCACCACGTGCACCTGCGCGATGTCCTTGCGGGCGTGGTGTTCGCGCAGCCCCGTGTGCGGGACGGGCGCGGACACGGGGAGCGCCGGCACCTCCACGGCGGGCTGCGCGAGCCAGCCGTGCGCGGCCAGGACGTCCAGCAGCTCCTCGTGCGTGACGTTGCCCGCGGCCGCGACCACGAGCCCCGCGGGACGATAGTGCGTGTCCCGCAGCGCGCGCAGGTGCTCGGCGGTGAGCCCCTGCACCGTGTCGCGCGTGCCGAGGATGCGGCGTGCGTGCGGGTGATCGCCCCAGAGCAGTTCGTTGTGCTGGTCGAAGACCACGTCGTCGGGCGTGTCGTCGACCATGGCGATCTCCTCGAGGATCACCTGGCGTTCGAGGGCAAGATCCTCTTCGGCGAGCCGCGCGCCGAAGACGAGATCGCCGATCACGTCCACGGCCACGCCGAGGTGCCGGTCGAGCACGCGCGCCTGGTACGACGTGAACTCGCGTTCGGTGTACGCGTCGAGCGAGCCGCCGAGCGTTTCGAGCGCGAGCGCGAGCTCCCGCGCGGTGCGGCGCAGGGTGCCCTTGAACACCATGTGCTCGAGGAGATGCGCGAGCCCCGTCTGGCCGGCGGGCTCGTGCAGCGTGCCGTAGCGCACCCACGCGCCGAAGGCGACGGTGCGGCGCCCCGGGACGAACTCGGAGAGCACCGTGAGCCCGTTCGCGCAGTCCGTGCGACGCACACCGGCCGATGTCTCGAGAGACACCGGCCGGTGGACGTGGTCGAGCACGGACGAGGCGAGCAGTGTGCGCGCGCTCAGCGGCGCTCCCGTCCGCGGCCCCCGCCGCCACCGCGACGGCCGCCGGAGTCCCGGTCGCCTTCGCTGCGCGGCGGACGCGGCGCCGAGGGTTCCGGCTCCGGCATCCCTTCGGGGCGCGGTTCGAGCGCCTTCATGGACAGCCGCAGCCGTCCGCGCTCGTCGCGATCGATGAGCTTGACGCGCACCGTGTCGCCCTTCTTGACGACGTCCTCGGTGTTGGCCACGCGCTCGTGCTTGAGCTCGGAGATGTGGAGCAGCGCCTCGGTGCCCGGCATGATCTCCACGAATGCGCCGAACGCGGTGGTGCTCTTCACCACGCCCTCGTAGATCTCGCCCACCACGGGCTCGGCGGTGAGCGCGGCGATCATCTGGCGCGCGCGCTCCATCGATTCGCCGCCCACGGCGGCGATGGTGACGGTGCCGTCGTCCTCCACGCTGAGCGAGGCGCCGGTCTCGTCCTGGATGCCGCGAATGGTCTTGCCCTTGGGGCCGATGAGATCGCCGATCTTGTCGGTGGGGATCTTCATCGTGACGATGCGCGGCGCGTAGGCGGAGAGCTCCTCGTTGGGCGTGGCGAGCGCCTTGTCCATCTCGCCAAGGATGTGGAGGCGTCCGGCCTTGGCCTGCGCCAGCGCTTCCTTCATGATCTTGAGGTCGAGCCCCTCGATCTTGATGTCCATCTGGATGGACGTGATGCCGTCCTTCGTGCCGGCGACCTTGAAATCCATGTCGCCGAGATGGTCTTCGGTGCCGAGGATGTCGGTGAGGATCGCGTAGCGCTTGCCGTCGGAGATGAGACCCATGGCCACGCCGGCCACGGCCGCGCGGAGCGGCACGCCGGCGTCGAACATGGCGAGCGATCCGCCGCACACCGACGCCATGGACGAGGAGCCGTTGGACTCGAGCACGTCGGAGACGATGCGGATGGTGTACGGGAAATCCTCGAACGCGGGCAGCACGGCCTGGAGCGCGCGCTCGGCGAGGTTGCCGTGGCCGATCTCGCGGCGGCTGGTGCCGCGCACGGGGCGCACTTCGCCGGTGGAGAAGGGCGGGAAGTTGTAGTGGAGCATGAACGTCTTGAGCTGCTCCTTGGGCTCGTTCACCGAATCGAGACGCTGCGCATCGGCCTGCGTGCCGAGCGTGGCCACCACGAGCGCCTGCGTCTGGCCGCGCGTGAAGAGCGCGGAGCCGTGCGTGCGCGGCAGGAGGCCGGTGTCGATGGTGATGTCGCGGACTTCATCGACGGCGCGTCCGTCCACACGCTTCTTCGTGTCGAGCACCTGGTTGCGGAGCGCGTAGTACTCCACGTCGCCGAGCAGCGTCTGGATGTCCTTGGCGTTGTCGGGGAACTCGGCCAGCAGCCCTTCGGCGAGCTCCTTCTTGGCACGCTCCACGGCTTCGATGCGCGTGTGCTTGTCCTTCTGGTTGAGCGACTCGCTGATGCGGCCTTCGGCGAGCTCCTGCACGCGGAGCTTGATGCCTTCGGGCGCTTCGGCCTTGTGCCACGTCATGACGGGCTGGGCCGTTTTCGCGAGCAGCTCCTGCTGCATGCTCACGAGCTCCTTGATGCCCGTGTGCGAGATCGTGAGGGCCTCGAGCACGTCTTCCTCGGACACCTCGAGCGCGCCGCCTTCCACCATCACGATGGACGATTCGGAGCCGGCGACCACGAGCTCCATGTCGGAGAACTCGCGCTGCTGGAAGGTGGGGTTGAGGACCCAGTGGCCCTGCACGCGGCCGATGCGGACGCCGCCGATGGGCTCCTTGAAGGGGATCTTCGAGGCGTTCAGGGCGAAGGAGGTGGCCAGCAGGGCGAGGACGTCGGCGTCATTCTCCTGGTCGGCGGAGATGACGTACACGAAGACCTGGACTTCGTTCTTGAAGCCTTCCGGGAAGAGCGGCCGGATGGAGCGGTCGATGATCCGGCAGGCCAGGATCTCGTGGTCGTGCGGGCGTCCTTCGCGCTTGATGAAGCCGCCCGGGAACTTGCCGGCGGCGTAGGTGCGCTCCTTGTACTCGACCGTCAGCGGGAAGAAGGGGAGATGGCTCTCGTTGTCGCTGACGGTGACGGAGGCGAGGACGACGGTGTCGCCGAACTGCACGAGGGCGGACCCGGCCGCCTGCTTGGCCATGCGGCCCGTCTCGATGACGAGCTGGCGGCCGGCGAAGGTCCGCTCGATTCTTTGCATCATTGGTTGCTTTGTGGTTGCTGGCTGCCGGAAAAGAAATCGCGCGGGTGGCAGCACGCCCCCGCGCGATCGGTCCTGCCTGAAGCCTCAGTAGCGGAGGCCGAGTTCCTGTACCAGAGCGCGGTAGCCTTCGACGTTGGTGCGCTTGAGGTAATCGAGGAGGCGGCGGCGCTTGCCGACCATCTTGAGCAGGCCGCGCCGGCTGTGATGGTCCTTGTGGTGCGCCCGGAAGTGGGCCGTGAGGTAGTTGATCCGGTCCGTGAGCACCGCGATCTGCACGCGGGCCGAACCCGTGTCCTCGCCGTGGGTACGGTACTTCTCGATCGTGGGTGCCTTGTCGAACGCCATCGTCGTAATATTCTCCGCGCTACCCGGATCAGCGACCAGGGGCGATCCCTGGAGCCATTCCGGAAGCGGTATGTGGGTGCGACACCGCGAGATGCGTGTATCCCGTGCAGGATCGCGGTATATTATCGCAAGTAATGTCAGCCTTGTACGTTAACGCCCTTCGTTCGGGCTGTAAAGGACCCCCGGGCTCCACTTCTTCCTCCCTTCCCTGACCGTGCCGGAGCGCTTCCTCGGCCAGACCCTCGGCGAACGTTATCGCCTCACGCGCCTCCTCGGCGCGGGCGCGTACGCGTGGGTATACGAGGCAGTCGACACCGAGCTCGAGATCGTGGTTGCGGTCAAGGTACTCCGCCCCGAGCACACGGGCAACGATACGGTCGAGGCCCGGTTCCGGCGTGAAGCCACCACCGCGGCGCGGCTCCGGCACCCCAACATCGTCACCGTGCGCGACGTGGGCCGCGGCAACGGCGTCACCTGGGTGGCCATGGACCTCGTCCCCACCTCGCTCGCCCGTCGGCTCCAGGTGCTTCCCTACCTGCCCGAGACGGACGTCGTGCGGGTGGGGCTCGACGTCGCCGGCGCTCTCGCCATGGCCCATGCCGACCAGGTCATCCATCGCGACATCAAGCCGGACAACATCCTCATCGGCGCCAGCGGCGAATCCATCGTCTGCGACTTCGGGCTGGCCCGGGCCCTGAGCGGCGGCGCCGACCTGAGCGCCACCAACCAGGTGCTCGGCACCCCGCATTACTTCAGCCCCGAACAGGCCCGCGGCGAACCGCTCGACGGCCGGAGCGACCTGTACACCCTCGGCGTCACCCTCTACCGGGCCGCCACCGGACGGCTGCCGTTCGAAGGGGACGACTGGTACGCCGTGGCGCGGCAGCACGTGGACGCCACGCCCGTGCCGCCGCGCAAGCACGTGCCGGCGCTGTCTCCGGCGTTCGAGGCCATCATCCTCAAGCTGCTCGCCAAGCGCCCCGGCGACCGCTACCCCTCGGCCATGGCCCTGGCCGACGCGCTGGCACGCCTCCCCAGCGCGCCCACCACCGGTTCGCGCCTCGCCCTCGGCGCCGGGGACGCCACCACGGCGCATACCATCACGCCCGGTGGCCGGACGCGGCGCCGCGCGCTGGTGCTGCTCGGATCGGCCGCCCTGGTGGCCCTGGCCGTGTGGCTCGCCCGGGAACGCCCGCGGGTCCGCACCGCGTGGGCGCTGCTCACGCGCGCCGCTGCCACCGCGGACAGTGGAAGAACGGTTCCGGATACCCTGACCGGCCCCGGCGGCGGTGATTCGCTCCAGCGCCCCGTAACGGGCGCCGACAGCACGGCGGTCACCACCATCCCGAATGTCACGCCTCCCACCAGGCCGCGTCCCGCGCCCCGCACGGGATGGCTGTCCGTGGTGGCCGGCGGGGATGCCGCTTCGCTCACCGTGGACGGCCAGAACGTGGGATTCGCGCCGTGGCTCTCCGAGCGCCTGCCCGCGGGCCAGCACATCATCGCCTCGACGCTGACCGGGGGCGAAGGGGTCTTCGTGGGGTGCCGGTTCAACCAGCGGGTCGACACGATCACCGTGGGCGTCGGCGATACCACCGTCCACACGGTGGATCTGGGACGGTGCACCCGGGTCTGGCTCGATGTCACACCACGGGACGCGCGGGTGACGTTCCTCGAGGCGGACGGCACCACGGTGCTGTCGGGGAACGCGGACCGGCTCTCGCCGGCGGTGCTGCGGGCCGGCGGGTGGCGGCTCCGGGTCGAGGCCCGGGCGTGCGCGCCGTTCGAAGGGGTGGATACCCTGGTCGCGGGGGCGGATACGGTGCGGGTGGCGCTGCTCTGTGGGTGAGCTGTCGGTCGGTAGAGATCGGGTGAGGGCTCGGCCGGCGAACCACCGCCTGCGGAGAGATCGCGCGAGGGCTTGGCCGCA
>CAZUKU010000013.1:0-117414 GCA_964621045.1 uncultured Gemmatimonas sp. | reverse complement strand
GATAGGGTAATACCCGTGGATGTGTACGTGCCCGGCTGCCCGCCGCGCCCCGAGTCGCTCATCTACGCGATTCTCATGCTGCACAAGAAGGTGCAGGGGGAACGGCTCCGCGACGGATCGCTCCGCGCCGAGATCGAGCCCGATCCCGACAGCCAGCTCTACATCCCGCCGTCGCGCATCGACGAACTGTCGGAGCCGTTCGGCAACTCCGTGCACCAGACCCGCAGCGCGCCGTGACCGCGTCCCTGCCCCCGTATCACTCCCCGCTGCCGGGGAGTGCGCGCGAGGCGGCCGGCCTGCCCGCGCCGGTCACCCCGCGTGACGTGCCGCATCATGGCGGCGCGGAGAATCCGAGCGTGGCCGCGCTCCGCGAGCGGTTCCCGAACGACGTCGTGCGCTCGCACGTGCAGTGGGGCGAGAGCACGGTGGTGGTGACGCGCCGCGCCGTGCACGACATCATCCGCTTCCTGCGGGACGATCCCGCGCGCGCCTACAACTACCTCGTGGACGTCACGGCGGTGGAGTATCGCGACGCGGACCAGCCGCTCGAAGTGGTATGGCACCTGCGCTCGCTGCCGTGGCAGCGGTTCCTGCGTCTCAAGGTGGAGTTCCAGCCGGGCGAGGCGCTGGAGGTGCCGTCGGTGACCGATCTCTACGCGGCCGCGGACTGGCTCGAGCGGGAGTGCTGGGACATGTTCGGCATCACGTTCACGGGACACCCGGATCTCCGGCGCATCCTCATGTGGGACACGTACCGCGAAGGTCATCCGCTGCGCAAGGATTTCCCGCTCCGCGGGCGCTTCAGCCGCTCGGAGCAGCTTTCGCAGGCGCTGTCCATCGACACGATCGGCCGCTATTCCATGACCGAGCTCACGATCGCCGAGGCGTACAACGACCTGCCCGAGGACATGAAGCAGCGGCTGCGCGAGCGGCGCGCCGCGGTTGGCCTCTCGCCCGTGCCGGGCGCCGAGGAGGCGCCATGAGCCGGCGCACGGTGGAAATGGCCGTGGGCACGTCCGGGCTGGACCAGTTCGGGCAGCCGATCCGCGCGCCGCTCACGGTGCGGGAGCACGGCGGGCTGGCGCTCGAGGCGCCGCCGGAGCCGGAGCTCGAAGGCGATCACATGCTGATCAACATCGGGCCGCAGCATCCGGCCACGCACGGCGTGCTCCGGCTCGTGCTCGAGCTCGACGGCGAGACCGTGGTGCGCTGCGTGCCGCACATCGGCTATCTGCACTGCGGCTTCGAGAAGATCGGCGAGTATCGCCAGTACAACCAGATCATCCCGTGGACCGATCGCGAGGACTACCTCAACTCGATCGGCAACAACGTGGCGTTCGTGCTCGGCTGCGAGCGGCTGTTCGGCATCGAGATCACGCCGCGCTGCACGGTGCTGCGCGTGATCGCGATGGAGCTCTCGCGCATCATGTCGCACCTGGTGTGGATGGGCACCACGTGCATCGACATCGGCGCGTTCACGCCGTTCCTCTGGCTGTACCAGGAGCGCGAGAACCTGTACAACCTGCTCGAGGCCTGGGTGGGCGCGCGGCTCACCACGTCGGCCACGCGCGTGGGCGGCATGGCGGCCGACGTGCCCGACGGCTGGATGGACGGGCTCAACGCGTTCATCCGGAACTTCCCGAAGACCCTCGAGGAGTCCGACCGGATCCTCGTGAAGAACGGCATCTGGATGGGACGCACGATCGGGATCGGCGCGCTCACGGCCGACGAGGCGATCAACTACGGCATGTCCGGGGCGATGCTGCGCGCGTCGGGCGTGGCGTACGACGTGCGCAAGGATTTCCCGTACCTGGATTACGAGACGTACGACTTCGACGTGGCGGTGGGCACGAACGGCGACGTGTACGACCGGTATCTGGTGCGCGTGGAGGAGATGCGGCAGAGCATCCGCATTCTGGAGCAGGCGGTGCAGCGGCTCCCGGACGGCCCGGTCAACGTGGACGATCCCCGCGTGATCCTGCCGCCCAAGACGCGCGCCACGAGCCAGATGGAAAGCATGATCCATCACTTCAAGCTGGTGATGGAAGGGCCGCGTCCGCCGATCGGCGAAGTGTACGTGCCGGTGGAGAGCCCCAAGGGCGAGAAGGGCTACTACCTCGTGTCCGACGGCACGTCCAAGCCCGTGCGCTGGCGCATCCGTCCGCCGGCGTTCGTGAACCTGTCCGCGATTCCGCGCATGGTGGAGGGGCACCTCCTCTCCGACGTGATCGCGATCAACGCGAGCATCGACATCGTGATGGGAGAGATCGACCGATGACGTACGGTCCGAGCGCGGGGCAACTCGTGCGTCCGCCGGAACACCACCACGACGAGCCGTACGTGCCGGTGTTCACGGGCGAGCGCCGGGAGAAACTCGACACGCTCCTGTCGCGCTATCCCACGAAGATGGCGGTGCTCCTGCCGGCCCTCTGGATCGTGCAGGACACGCACGGCTGGGTGAGCGAGCACGCGGTGGAGGAGGTGGCCCAGGTGCTGGAGCTCACGCCCGCGTACGTGAAGGGCGTGCTGTCGTTCTACACCATGTACCACCAGCATCCGGTGGGGAAGTACTTCGTTCAGGTGTGCACGACCACGCCGTGCAACGTGTGCGGCGCGGAGGACGTGACGAAGGCGTTCCTCGAAGCCACGGGATGCGGTGACCTCGGCCTCACCTCGCCCGACGGGCGCTTCACGGTGATCGAGGTGGAGTGCCTGGGCGCGTGCGGTTTCGCCACGCCGGTGATGATCAACGACGAGTTCATCGAATCCGTGACCCCCGAGCGGGTGGCGCGGATCGTGGCGGAGCACGACTGATGGGGTATCCGCATCCGTCCCATTCCCGGGAAACGCCGGTCCTCTCGAAGTACTTCGGCGACGCCGAGGCGCGCACGCTCGCGGGCTGGCGCGCGCGCGGCGGATACGCATCGTTGGAGAAAGCGCTCGGCATGGACCCGGTGGAGATCCAGAATCTCGTCAAGGATTCCGGGCTCCGCGGCCGCGGCGGTGCCGGCTTTCCCACGGGTATCAAGTGGTCGTTCATGAAGCCCGACGGCAAGCCGCACTATCTCTGCTGCAACGCCGACGAATCCGAGCCCGGCACGTTCAAGGATCGCGAGATCATGCGCTGGACGCCGCACGCGCTCGTGGAAGGCGTGGCGATCGGCGCGCACGCGATCTACGCGGAAACGGCGTACATCTACATCCGCGGCGAGTTCACCGAACCCATCGCGCGCATGACCGCGGCCGTGGAGGAGGCGTACGCCGCGGGCATCCTCGGCGCGAACGCGATGGGAAGCGGCCGCCGCGTGGACGTGCACGTGCACCGCGGGGCCGGCGCGTACATCTGCGGCGAAGAAACCGCGCTCATGAACTCGCTGGAAGGGCGCCGCGGCAATCCGCGCATCAAGCCGCCGTTCCCGGCCGTGGCCGGCCTCTTCGGCAAGCCCACCACGATCAACAACGTGGAAACGCTCACCGCCATTCCGCACATCGTGCGCGAAGGCGCCGCGTGGTACCAGGCGTTCGGACGCGAGGACAACCCCAAGAGCCGCGGTACGAAGCTCTTCTCCGTGTGCGGCAACATCACGCGCCCCGGCAACTACGAAGTCGCGCTCGGCTTCCCGTTCGGCGAGTTCCTGAACGAGCTCTGCGGCGGCGCGCCGCCTGGGCGCGAGATCAAGGCCGTGATCCCGGGCGGATCGTCGGTGCCGATTCTCACGCGCGAGGAAGCGGAGAAGGTGGTCATGGACTACGAGGGCATGGTGGCCGCGGGCACCATGCTCGGCTCGGGCGGCGTGATCGTGTTCGACGACCGGCAGGACATGGTGAGGCAGATCGCCCGTCTCGCGCGGTTCTACGCCCACGAGAGCTGCGCCCAGTGCTCGCAGTGCCGCGAGGGCACCGCGTGGACCACGCGCATCCTGGAGCGCATCGCGGCCGGGCAGGGAACAGCGCGCGATTTCGACACGCTGCTCTCCATCGCCGACAACATGTCCGGGAAGACGATCTGCGTGCTCAGCGATTCGTGCGCCACGCCGGTGGTGTCGGGGCTCGCGAAGTTCCGCGAGGAGTTCGAGGCCAAGCTCGGTCCCGATCACAGCCGCGGCGTGGTCCCGGTGCTGCTCACCTCCAACCGGACGGTGGCCGCGTGAGCGACGCGAACGGACCGAAGATGGTCACCGTGACGATCGAAGGCCGCACGGCCGTGGTGCCCGAAGGCACGTCGATCATCGAAGCGGCCAAGACCGTGGGCGTGCTCATTCCGCACTACTGCTACCACCCGGGGCTCCCGGTGGCGGGCGTGTGCCGCATGTGCCTGGTGGACGTGGAGAAGTTCCCCAAGCTCGCGCCGGCCTGCGCCACCACCGTGATGGACGGGCAGGTGGTGCACGTGCACAGCGAGAAGGCGCGCGAGGCTCGCAAGGGCGTGCTCGAGTTCCTGCTCATCAACCACCCGCTCGACTGCCCGGTGTGCGACCAGTCGGGCGAGTGCGAGCTGCAGGACTACACGTTCCAGGAAGGACGCGCCGAGTCGCGCTACGAGGAGCCCAAGCGCTTCAATCCGGTGGAGGATTTCGGCGGGGACGTGATGTACGTGCCCAACCGGTGCATCCTCTGCACGCGCTGCGTGCGCTTCATGGACGACGTGGCCGATGATCCGGTGCTCAACGTGTCCGAGCGCGGCGATCGTGCGTTCATCGGCAAGGCCGAGGGGCACGACCTCACGCACGCGTGGGCGGGCAACGTGGTGGATCTCTGCCCGGTGGGCGCGCTCCTCAGCAAGGACTTCCTGAACAAGGCGCGCGCCTGGGAGCTCGACCGGAGCGCGAGCATCTGCACCGGCTGTTCGCAGGGGTGCAACGTGACCGTGGAAACGCGCGACGACACGGTGGTACGGCTCAAGCCGCGCCCCAACGCCGACGTCAACCGGTACTATCTCTGCGAGCAGGGCCGGCTCGACTACCGGTGGATCAACCGCCGTGACCGGCTCGATCAGCCGCAGGTCCGCGTGGACGGCGTGCTGCGGGAGATGGATTGGGAAGACGCGCTCGACGCGGCAGCCGAGGCACTGGCCGGCCGGCGCGTCACCGTGCTCGCCTCGCCGAACAGCAGCAACGAAGCGCTGTTCCTGGCCGAGCGGATCATGGCGAAGCAGGGCGGCACGGGATATTTCCGCGTGACGCTCGGCGCAGAAGCGCCACTGCCCGGTGTGCCCGACCTGTCGCTCCGCGCCGAACGCGCGGCCAACGGCACGGGCGCGCGCGTGCTCGGATATCACGATCTGGCCGACGGCGCGCCGTCAGCCGGCGCCGACGACGCGCTGCTCGTGCTCGATGACCAGCTCGAGGGCGAGCTGCCCGCGGCCGTGCGCGATCTGATCACGCGCGGCGCCCGGGTGGTGCACGTGGGGACCACGCTGCCGGCGGCAGTCGCCGCACGCGCGGACGTGGTGCTCCCGATCGCGAATCATACCGAGGAAGAGGGCACGTTCACCAACCTGCGCGGCCGCGTGCAGCGGTTCCTGCAGGCGCGCACCGCGCCGGGCGTCGCGCGGCCGGGCTGGTTCGTGCTCGGCGATCTCACGCAGCGCCTCGGCGCCACCGAAGGCTTCCACACCGCGTCGGACGTGTTCGCGGCGCTCGCGTTTACGCACGCGTCGTTCGCCGGCCTCTCGTATGCGCGGCTCGCGCTGCGCGGGCTGCCGGTGGTGGATGCCGGGGCGCGCGGGCTCACGCTGCAGGAGGCGGCGGTATGATCCCGCTCCCGCCCCTGGCGCTCGATCTGGCGACGTGGTTCCCGCGCCAGGATCCGCAGATTGCCCCCGAGTCCATCTACACGTTCGCGGTCGCGAGCGTGATCAAGATGGGCGTGCTCTTCGCGGCCTGGATGCTCGGCGTGGCGATGATGACGCTCGCCGAACGCAAGGTCTCGGCCTGGATCCAGGACCGGCGCGGTCCGAACCGTGCCGGTCCGTTCGGGCTGCTGCAGCCCGTGGCCGACGGCATCAAGAACCTCCTCAAGGAAGAGGTCCGTCCGGCGAACGCCGAGAAGTGGCTGTTCATCATCGCGCCGATGCTCGCCTTCGTGCCGGCGATGCTCACCTGGGCCGTACTGCCGCTCGCGTCGCCGCTTCCCACGCCGTGGGGACGGATCGACATGGCGGTGGCGTCGCTGCCGGTGGGATATCTGTTCATGCTGGCCATCTCGTCGCTGGGCGTGTACGGCCTGGTGCTCGCCGGCTGGTCGTCGAACAACAAGTACGCGCTGCTCGGCTCGCTCCGCTCGAGCGCGCAGATGGTGTCGTACGAGATCGCGCTCGGCCTGAGCACGATCCCGATCCTGCTGCTCGCCGGCAACGTGTCGCTCACCGCGATCATCGCGCAGCAGGCGCACATGGGCTGGAACGTGCTCACGCTCACCGTGGCCTGGTTCATCTTCCTCGTGTCCGCGTTCGCCGAGACCAACCGGCTGCCGTTCGACCTGCCCGAAGCGGAAGCCGAGCTCGTGGCCGGCTATCACACCGAGTACAGCGGCATGAAGTTCGCGATGTTCTTCATGGCGGAATACGCGAACATGATCACCATGAGCGCGCTCATGGCCACGCTCTTCTTCGGCGGGTGGGACATCCCGCTCACCAAGTGGGACAATGACGGGCCGTTCACCGTGCTCAAGACGGTGCTCACGTTCGGCGCCTTCGCGGTGAAGACCGGCTTCTTCCTGTTCCTCTTCATCTGGGTGCGCTGGACGCTGCCGCGGTTCCGCTACGACCAGCTCATGACGCTCGGCTGGGGCGTCATGCTGCCGCTGGCGCTGTGTTACATCCTCGTGATCGCCACGGCCACGCTGGCGCTCGACGCGCTCGGCGTGCCGCGCAACGGGTGGTTCGGCCTGAGCCTGCTGGTGCTCAACATCGTGCTGAGCGCCGTGCTGCTCTGGTGGGGAGACAAGGGCAAGCTGCTCAGTCCGGCCAGTGCCCGGGTCGGACCGCGCGAACTGGCACGTCAACGCGCGCGCTCGGTCGCGTCACCCGGTCATGCACCCGCCATGCTGGAGGGAACGGAGTAATGGCCATTCGCGTCAAGGTGCTCGACCGTCCGATCGAGGACGTGAGCTACGTGCGCGCCACGCTCAGCGGGCTCGCCACCACGTTCCGGCATCTCGTGGATCCCCACAAGGTGACCATGCAGTACCCCGAGGAGCGGTGGGATCTGTCGCCGCGCTGGCGGGGCACGCATCGCATGCTCACCACGGAGACCGGCAAGGCCAAGTGCGTGGCGTGCGGCCTCTGTCCCACCGTATGCCCGGCCAACTGCATCAAGCTCGTGCCCGGCGAAGACGAGGAAGGGAACCGCTACCCGCTCATCTTCGAGATCGACGAGTTCCGCTGCATCTTCTGCGGCTACTGCCAGGAAGTCTGCCCGGAGGAGGCCATCCATCTCGGCCGTCACTACGAGAACGCGGAGTTCTCGCGCGAGGCGTTCGTGTACGACCTGGAACGGCTCACCGCGCAGTTGCACCCGGTGAGCACCCTGTGGGACCCTGCCGACCCGACGGGCGAATGACGCCGTTCCATCGCTTCCAGTTCTACCTGTTCGCCATCATGGCGATCGTGGCGGCGCTCCTGTTCGTCACGCGCCGGAGCCCGGTGGCGGGCGCGCTGTGGCTGGTGAACGTGATGTTCGCGCTGAGCGGCCTCTACGTGATGCTGGACGCGCCCTTCGTGGCCGCCGTGCAGGTCATCGTGTACGCCGGCGCGATCATGGTGGTGTTCCTGTTCGTGGTGATGCTGCTCAACCTGGGCCGGCCGGATCAGTTGCCCGACATGCGCGAAACGGGTGTGCGGATCGGGGCCGGCCTGGTGGGCGTGGCGCTGCTCGCCAACCTGCTCGCGATGCGCCGCGAGGCGCTGCCGTCCGTGGAACTGGCGCCGGCCGTGGACAACGTGGTGACGCCGGTGGCCCAGTCGCTCTTCACCGAATACCTGCTCGCGTTCGAGCTCACCTCGATCCTGCTGCTCGTGGCCATCGTGGGCGCCGTGGTGCTCGCCAAGCGGAGGGCCACGCCGTGATCCTCGGAGACGCGCTGATCGTTTCGGCGATCCTGTTCGTGATCGGTCTCGTGGGCGTGCTCACGCGGCGGAACGCGATCATCCTCTTCATGTGCGTGGAGCTCATGCTCAACGCCGCCAATCTGGCGTTCGTGGCCTTCGCCAAGCTGCACGGCGTGGGCGGCCACGTGTTCGTCATCCTCGTGATGACCATTGCCGCGGCCGAAGCGGCGGTGGGGCTGGCGATCGTGATCTCGGTCTTCCGGCATTTCCGGTCCGTCGATCTGCAGAACCTCAAGCTGCTGCGCCGCTGATGACCACCACGCAGACTCTTTCCAGTCACCCGCTCGACGGCACGCTCGCCGAGTGGGTGTGGCTGCTTCCGCTGCTGCCGCTGCTGGGCGCCCTGCTGAACGGCGCGCTGGTGCTGTGGCCGCGCCTGTCGAGGACCGACGGCTCGCTCGACGACCGGGAAGCCGCGGCGAGCCGACAGCTCGCCGGGACGCACTCGCTCACCACGGTGATCGGCCCGGGCGTGATGCTCGCCGCCTTCGCGCTCGCCGCGGCCCTGTTCTTCACCATGCGCGGCGCGGGAGACCTCGCCACGCCGTTCATCCGCACCTACGCGTCGTGGATGCCGGCCGGATCGCTCGTGATCGACTGGGGTGTGCAGCTCGACCAGCTCTCCATGCTGATGACGCTCGTGATCACGGGCGTGGGCTTCCTCATCCATGTGTTCTCGGTGGGGTACATGGCGAGCGATGCCGGATACGCGCGGTACTTCGCGTATCTCAACCTGTTCGTGGCCGCCATGCTCGTGCTGGTGCTCGGCTCGAGCTATGCGGTGATGTTCGTGGGCTGGGAAGGCGTGGGGCTCGCGTCGTACCTGCTCATCGGCTTCTGGTTCAGCGAGAAGGCCAACGCCGACGCCGGGAAGAAGGCGTTCATCGTGAACCGTATCGGCGACTTCGGGTTCCTGGTCGCCATGTTCCTGCTCTTCAGCACCACCGGCGCGCTCGATTTCGTGGGCGCGCATGCGGGGCTCGGCGCCGCCACTCCTGCTGTCTTCACGGCCGTGGCGCTATTCCTCTTTCTCGGCTGCGCGGGCAAGAGCGCGCAGATTCCGCTCTACATCTGGCTCCCCGACGCCATGGCGGGCCCGACGCCCGTCTCCGCGCTGATCCACGCCGCCACCATGGTGACGGCCGGCGTGTATCTCGTGGCCCGGGCCGCGCCGGTGTTCGCGGGCGCTCCCGACGTGTCGCTGTTCGTGGCGCTGATCGGCGCGGTGACCGCGCTCTTCGCGGCCACGATCGCGATCCGGCAGTGGGACATCAAGAAGGTGCTCGCGTATTCCACCGTCTCGCAGCTCGGCTACATGTTCATCGGTGTGGGCACGGGCGCGTACGCGGCCGGCGTGTTCCACCTGGTGACGCACGCCTTCTTCAAGGCGCTGCTGTTCCTGGGAGCCGGCGCGGTGATCCACGCCATGCACGCGGCGTACCACCATTCGCACCAGCACGACCAGGACGCGCAGGATCTGCGCAACATGGGCGGACTCGGACGCTACCTCCCGGTCACGTCGTTCACGATGTGGCTGGCCACGCTCGCCATCGCCGGCGTGCCGCCGCTCGCCGGGTTCTTCTCCAAGGACGAGATCCTCGCCGCCGTGTTCACCCGCGCGCAGGGGTCGCCGATCGCGTCCGCATCGGTGCTCGGCATTCCCGGCAGCACCGTGCTCTATCTCATCTACGGCCTCGGCATCATCACCGCGCTGCTCACGGCCATCTACATGACCCGCCTCATGCTGCTCGCGTTCACGGGCGACAACCGCACGGGCGAACACGCGGCCGCCGGACTCCACGAGGCGCCGCGCGTGATGACGATCCCCATCATCGTGCTGGCGGTGCTCACGGCCTTCGGCGGCTGGCTCAACCTCCCTGAACTGCTGCCACTCGGCCCTGCGCATCTCCTGAGCACGTGGCTCGAGCCGGTCACGGGCAGTGCCACGCGCGCGCTCGGCGGCACGGCGCACCTCGACCACGGCACGGAGCTCGTGCTCATCGGCACGGCGGTCGCGGTGGCCCTGCTCGGCATCGGCATCGCCTTCGCGCGGTACCGCACGCCCGTTCCCACCAAGGACAACGCGCCGCCAGAAACCGGTGTCGCCGCGCTCCTGGCCGATGCGTATCGCGTGGATGCCGGCATCGAACGCGCTGTCGTGCGACCCATCGGCGCGTTCTCGGCCCGCGTTCTCTGGCAGGGCATCGATCAGCGGCTCGATCGCGCGTTCGTCACCGGCGGCCAGCTGCTGGCCCGCGTCGCGGGGCAGGCCCACGACGCCATCGGCGCCGGCGACGTGGGGCGGTATGCGTGGGTCATTGCCCTGGGCGTGCTCGCCCTGCTCGCGGCCTTCACTCTGCGGTGATCCATGCGTGAATCCCTGACCGCGATGGGCGTCGCCGGATGGATCCTGCCCGCGCTCGTGCTCTGGCCGCTCATCGGCGCGGCGCTGGTGCGTCTGCTCGGACGGGATCTCCGTCCCGCGCCCAACGGCGATGCGCTGCCCACCGATGCCCTCGGCCGCGGCGGTCCCGATGCGCGCGTGCTCACGCTCGGCGTGCTGCTCGTGGAGGCCGTGCTGGGGCTCGCCGCGTGGCTGCTCTTCGACCCCGACGTCACCGGCTGGCAGCTCCGCACCGACTGGACGTGGCTCCCCGACCTTGGCGCGAAGCTCAGCTTCGGTGTGGACGGCCTGTCGCTGCCCATGCTCGTGCTCACCACGTGCCTTATGCCGCTCGCGCTCCTGGCCACGTGGAATCAGATCACCACCCGGGTGTCCAGCTACGGCGCCCTGCTGCTCGCGCTCACGAGCGGGCTCGTGGGCGTGTTCGCGGCGCTCGACCTGCTGCTGTTCTATCTCGCGTGGGAGCTGATGCTCATTCCGATGTATTTCATCATCGGGATCTGGGGCACGGCCGGCCGCACGCGCGCGGCGCTCAAGTACGTGATCCTCACGATGTTCGGCTCGCTGCTCATGCTGGCCGCCATCGTGGCGCTGTACGTGATGGGCGGCGGCACGTCGTTCCACCTCGACGACCTGCTGCGCCTCACGCCCGGCCTCGAGGCACAGCTCTGGCTGTTCGGCGCGTTCTTCCTCGCCTTCGCGATCAAGTCCGCGCTCGTGCCGTTCCACACCTGGCTGCCCGACGCCCAGTTCGAAGCGCCCGTGATCGGCGCCGTGGTGCTCGGACTCAAGGTGGGCACGTACGCGCTGCTCCGCTTCGCCATGCCGCTCTTCCCGGCGGCCGTGATGCACGAGACCCTGCGCACCGTGATCCTCACGCTGTCGGTGATCGCGATCGTGTGGGGCGCGCTCGTGGCGATCGTGCAGCCCGATCTCCGCAAGGTGCTGTCGTACTCGAGCATCAGCCACCTCGGCTTCATCATGCTGGGCTGCTTCGCGCTCACGCAGCAGAGCGTGCAGGGAGCCGTGATGATCATGGTCAACCACGGCATCACCACGAGCGCGCTCTTCCTGCTCGCCGGCGTGCTGCGTGAACGGAGCGGCACCGACCGGCTCGACGCGTTCGGCGGACTGGCCCGCGCCGTGCCGCTCTTCGCCGTGATGCTCACGCTCTCGATGCTGAGCACCATCGGACTCCCCGGCACGAACGGCTTCATCGGCGAGTTCCTCGTGCTGATCGGCACCTATCGCACCGAGCCCGTGCTCGCGATCATCGCGACGTCGGGTGTGGTGTTCGCTTCGGTGTATGCGCTGCGCGCCGTGCAGCGGCTCCTGTTCGCGCCGCTCGACCGGTCCGTCAACGGCGAGCTGCGCGACCTGCGGGGACGCCAGCTCGCGGTGATGGGCATCTTCGCGATCGCGATGCTGTGGCTCGGCCTCGCACCGCAACCGGTGCTCCGGCGCATGGAGCACGCCAGCGGCGCGCTCGTGGAACGCGTGCGCGGACAGACCGCCGGATACGCCACACCAGGGCGTGCGCCGAACGGCGCCGCGCCGGCGACCGCCATGACTTCCGGAGCTGTCACGCCATGACGGATTTCGTACTGCCCGGTGCCCTGCTGCATACGCTCCTGCCGGAGATCACGCTGTCCGTGGGCGCACTCGTGCTGCTGCTGATGAGCGCGTGGGGCGGCGACACCCCGGCCACGACGCATCGCATCAGCCGCTACGCAATCGGTCTCGTGGCCGTGACCGCGGCGGTGGTCGTGACCGCGTGGCTCCGCGGTCACGGCGGTACACCAGACGGCCGGCTCGCCGGCGACGGCTTCCGCTACGCCATGGATCTCGTGCTGCTGCTCGGCGCCGCGGGAGCGCTGGCGCTCTTCGACACCGAACAGGCGCGCACGAAAGCCTTCCAGGCCGAGATCCCGGTGCTCATGCTGCTCGCGCTCTGCGGCATGATGTTCCTCACCGCGGCGCGGGATCTGATCTTCGTGTTCCTCGGCCTCGAGCTGATGTCGCTGGCCGTGTACGTGCTCGTGGGCGCGAACCGGAGCAGCGCGCGCAGCGCCGAGGCGTCGCTCAAGTACTTCCTGCTCGGCGCTCTGTCATCGGGGTTCCTGCTGTACGGCATCGCGCTGCTGTACGGCGCCGCCGGGGATACGCGGCTGTCGAGCATCACCGCCGCGGCGCCCGGCCCGCTCTATCTCACGGGCGTGGCGCTGGTGCTCACGGGCTTCGCGTTCAAGGTCGCGGCCGTGCCGTTCCATCTCTGGACCCCCGATGTATACGACGGCGCGCCCACGTCGATCACCGCGTTCATGTCCGCCTGCGTCAAGGCCGCCGCGTTCGCGATGGTCGTCCGGGTGATGGTCGAAGGGGTGGGACCGGCGGTCGAACACTGGCATCCCGCGCTCTGGTGGCTGGCCGCGCTCACCATGGTGATCGGCAACGTGGTGGCGCTGGCGCAGCGGAACCTCAAGCGCATGCTCGCCTATTCGAGCATCGCGCACGCCGGCTATCTGCTGGTCGCGGTGCTCGCGTACTCCACCGCGGGCGTGTCGGCGATCGTGTTCTACCTCCTCGCGTACACGCTCGCGACCATGGGCGCGTTCGCGGTGCTCGGCCTCGTGGGGAAGGGAGGCGATCAGCCGGCCACGATCGACGATCTCACGGGGCTCTGGCACGTCCGCCCCGGTCTCGCCGTGTCGCTCGCGGTATGCCTACTCGCGTTCCTCGGCTTCCCGCTCGCCGGCGGCGCCGGATTCTTCGCCAAGTGGTACGTGCTCCAGGCCGCGCTCACGTCCAACACGCCGCTCATCGTGCTCGTGGTGGTGCTCGTGCTCGCGAGTGTCATATCGGCCGGCTACTACCTCGGCGCCATCGCGGCCATGTTCAATCAGCCGCGTCCTGATCAGGCCGCACCGCTCATGCAGACGCCGGCGCTCTCCGGCGCGGTCATGGTCGTGAGCGTGGTGCTGCTGCTGGTGTTCGGCGTCTATCCCACGCCCGCGGCGCGCTGGGCAGCGGCCGGCGCGCTGGGCGTGGAGGCAGCATCCACGACCGTTTCTTCCGTGGCTCCTCGCTGAGCACTCCGTTCCGGACGGCGCGGACGCGTTCGTCTTCCGATTCCGAGCGTCATTCCGATATGGCCATCAGCTCCTCGATCTTCCGGCAGTACGATGTGCGCGGCATCGTGGGCCGAGACCTCACCGAGGAGGTGGCGGAAGCGATCGGCCGCGGATTCGCCGCGCTGCTCACGGAGCGCGGTCTCGACGGTGCCGTGGTCGTGGGCCGCGACAACCGGCCGAGCGGCGATGCGCTGCGCAATGCGCTCGTGCACGGCCTGACCATGGCGGGGCGTGACGTGGTGGACATCGGCGTGGTGCCCACGCCGCTCATGTACTGGACGCTGCACCACGAGCCCGTGGCGGGCGGCATCCAGATCACGGGCTCGCACAATCCGCCGGAGTACAACGGCTTCAAGATCTGCGTGGGATCGGCCTCGCTGCACGGGGACGGCATCCAGCGGCTGTACGCGCTCGCCACGGGAGACGCGACCGACGCCCCGGCGCCCGGCGCCGTGCGCCACGCGCCGGTGATCGACCGCTACATCGATGACATCGTGGAACGCATCGGCCCGTTCGCGCGGCCGATCCGTGTGGTGTACGACTGCGGCAACGGCGCCGCGGCGCTCGTCGCGCCGGCGCTGTTCGCCCGTCTCGGCGTGGACGCGACCGGGCTCTTCACGGAGAGCGACGGCACGTTCCCCAATCATCACCCCGACCCCACTGTCCCCGAGAACCTCGCGGACTGCATCGCGGCGGTGCGGCAGACGGGCGCCGAGCTCGGCGTCGCGTTCGACGGCGATGGCGACCGCATCGGCACGGTGGACGGCGCGGGGCGCATCATCTGGGGCGATCATCTCCTGATCCTGTACGCGCGCGATGTGCTCGCGCGCACCGGAGCAGGGCAGTCGATCATCTTCGACGTGAAGTGCTCCCAGGCGCTCCCCGATGCGATCCGCGCGGCCGGCGGCGTGCCGGTGATGTGGAAGACCGGCCACTCCCTCATCAAGGACAAGATGAAGGAGACGCACGCGCCGATCGCCGGCGAGATGTCCGGCCACATGTTCTTCGACGAAGGATTCTACGGGCACGACGACGCGCTGTATGCCGCCGCGCGGCTGCTCCGCATCCTGGCCGACGCGGACGCCACGATCGACACGCTGCTCGCCGACGTGCCGGCGTTCGTGTCCACGCCGGAGATCCGCGTGGATACCGACGACGCGATCAAGTTCGACGTGGTGACCGACGCGGTGGCGCACTTTCGCGCGCACTACGATGTGATCGACGTGGACGGCGTGCGGGTGCTCTTCGGCGACGGATGGGGACTCATCCGGGCGTCCAACACCCAGCCGGTGCTCGTGCTGCGGTTCGAGGCCCGCACGGAGGCCCGGCTGACCGAAATTCGCGAGGTGTTCGAGACCTGGTTGCGCGAACGCGGCGTCGATCCGACTCCGGGCGCGCACTGATGGGCGCGTGAGCGCCGGCACGGCCCGCCGCCGATGATGCGAGGACGGTTCGGACTGATCGCGGCCGTGGCCGTGCTCGCGGTGCTGCTGCTCGTGGGGCGGGCCTTCAGTGCCGTGGCCGTGGACCATGCGTGGTATGCCGCGCTCGACGCGGGCGGCGTATGGCGCGAAAAGATGCTCGCCCTGCTGCTGCTCAAGGGGGGCGCCTGGCTGCTGGGCAGCGCCTTCGCGTTCGCCAACCTGTGGGCCGTGCGCCGCACCATCCGCGCCATCGCCGTGCCCGCGCGCGTGGGCGATCTCGAGATCGCCGAAGAGATTCCAGCCCGCCGTTTCCTGCCCGTCACGCTCGGCACCGCGGCGCTCGTGGGCGCCGTGCTCACGATCCTGCTCGACGACTGGACGCTGCTCTCCATGGCCCGCCACGGCGTGGCCTTCGCCGAGTACGAGTTCTACTTCCATCGGGACCTCGGCTTCTACGTGTACTGGCTGCCGTTCGAGGCGGCGCTGTACACCTGGGCGCTGCTTACCGTGGTGGTCGCGACCGCGCTCGTCACGCTCCTCTACACGATCACGCGCGATCTGCGCCTCGTGGGACGGCAGCTCGTCGCCTCCACGCACGTCCGGCGGCATCTCACCACGCTCGGCGCGCTCGTGCTCGGCCTGCTCGCGTGGAGCTACCGGCTGGACGCGTACGAACTGCTGCTCTGGGGGAGCGGTTTCGACGGGCTCTTCACGCACGTCGATCACGCCTACACCACGCGCATCGATCTTGCGCTGGCGATCGGCACCTTCGCGGCCGCGCTGATCGTGCTGCGCGCCGGCTGGATGGGCCAGGTCCGGGCAGCGTTCGTGACGGTCACGCTCGTGCTCGTGGGCGCGCTCGTGCTGCGCCAGGCCGCGCCTGCCATCGTGGCGAACGGAACGATGGCCGGCGACATCGCGACGCGGGATCGCGACTACGAAGCCACGCGGGCGCTGTTCACCCGCCGCGCGTACGATGTCGAAAGCATGCGCTTCGGCGAGCCGACCTCCGACACTTCCGGTACCCCGACCGCTTCGGCGTTCGAGGGCGTCGCGCTCTGGGATGCGGACGTGCTGTCGAGAATCCGGGGCGGATCCGACGCGCTGCTCACGCCGGTGCTGCCTCCGGTCTGGATGGCCGGCCCCGAGGGCCCGCAGGCCGTGGTGGTCATGCGGAGCACGGCCGTGACGCCGGTGTGGGACGTGCGCGTGATTCCGGGGACGCTCGCCGACGCGCGCGGAACGCCGCTCCTGCTGCGGCACCGCGGACTCGGGGCCGCGAGCCTGCCGGAGCCGCTCGTGGCCCCGGGGTTCACCGATCACCGTGTCGTGCCCGGCGCGCTGCTCGCATCTTCCGACGAACGTCCGCGCGTCCCGGCCCGCGGCGATCCGTTCGCCGACCGGACGATCCCCGCGGCCGCGCTCTCCCACATGGGCGCGCGGCTCGTGCATGCCTGGACCACGCGCGACATCACGCTGCTCACCACAGCGAGCGCCGCCGAGCCCGACGCCGTCGTGATGCACCGTGACGTGCGCGGCCGCGTCCACCGCCTCGCGCCCATGCTCGTGCAGGGAGACGCGATCACGCCCATCGTCCACGGCGGCGCGCTGCTCTGGGCGGTGGAGCTGTACAGCGCGTCGGAACACTACCCGCTCAGCCTGCGCTTCCACCTCGTCGGCGCTCCCCGCAGCTATTTCCGGCATGCCGCCACCGCGCTCGTGGACGCGCACACGGGGCGCGTCCGGTTCGTGACTCCCGCGTCCGTGGATCCGATCGCCCGGACATGGTTCGCGCGCCTTCCCGTGCTCATGCTCACGGAGCAGGAGATCCCGGCCTCGCTGCGCGCCAGCCTGCCGGTTCTGAACGATGCCGCGGCAGCCCGGCTCCGCGCCTTCACCCGGGTGGGGTCGCGGCGTACCGGCCATGCGCCGAGCTACGTCCCCGACAGCCTCCCCGGGATGATGCCCGTTCCGGTGGCCACCGCCGGCCCGTCCGGCAGTGTCGTCGGCTGGTCGGTGCCGCTGGTGAACGAAGCCGATCAGCTCGTGGGCATCTTCGAGACCACGGGCGGGAGCGAACGGGCCACGCGCTGGCACCCCATGGCGGAGCCGCTGCCGCGCTGGAGCGCGCTCGCCGGCCAGCTCACCATGGCGCTCGACAGCGCCGCCGCGCATGCCCGCGACGAGACCGACGGGCCGGTCGACCGCGGGGTCATCCGGGTGCGGGCGCATGCCGGCCGCCCGGTGCTCGTGCGGCCGGCGTACACGGACGACGCGGGCAGTGTACGGCTGGTCGCGGTCGCCGCCGTCACCGACACGGCCGTCGTGGCCGGCCCCTCGCTGGAAGCCCTGCTCGGTGACCCTGCCGGCGATCCGTCCGGTTTCGACCGGACCGACGCCGGACGCCAGGCGGAGGCGCGGCGCCTCTACGACGCCATGCGTGCCGCGCTCCGCCAGAGCGACTGGCCGCGGTTCGGCGCCACGTTCGACAGTCTCGGCCGGGTGCTGGGCCGGGTGCCGTGAACACCGCCGCGCGCGGGTTGCAGGGACCGCGCGCGGCAACGTAGCATTGAAGGCTGGTTGAAATCCCCGAACTCTGGAGAACGCGTGGACTTACACGAGTATCAGGCGAAGGAGCTGCTGCGGACGGCCGGTGTGCCGATTCCGCCGGGCCGCATCGCCCGCACCCCTGACGAAGCCGAGGCGATCGCCGCTGAATACGGCGTGCCCGTGATGGTGAAGGCGCAGGTTCATGCCGGCGGCCGCGGCAAGGCGGGCGGCGTGAAGTACTGCAAGACGCCGGCCGATGCGCGCGACAAGGCGCAGGCGATCCTCGGCATGGACATCAAGGGGCTCACGGTGGAGAAGGTGCTCGTCACCGAAGCCGCCGACATCGCCTCCGAGGCGTACGTGGGCATCATCGTGGACCGGGCCACCAAGAAGGCCGTGTTCATGGTGAGCGCCGCCGGCGGCATCGACATCGAGGAAGTGGCCGCGACCACGCCGGAGAAGATCCTCTATCTCCCCGTCGACCCGCGCTACGGCCTGCTGCCGTACGAAGCGCTGCGCATGGGCTTCTTCCTGTACCAGGACGCGAAGCTCGCGCGCGCGGCCGGCAGGATCATGCAGCAGCTCTATGCGGCCTTCATCAAGGCCGGCTGCTCGCTCGCGGAGATCAACCCGTTCGTGGGCGTGACCACGAACGAGCTCATCGCCGTGGACGGCAAGATGGTCATCGACGACAACGAGCTCGACCGCCGTCCCGACATCGCCGCGCTCCGCGACGAATCGTCGGAAGCGCCGAGCGAGGTGGACGCGCGCAAGGCCAACCTCACGTTCATCAAGCTCGACGGCAACGTGGGCTGCGTGGTGAACGGCGCCGGCCTCGCCATGGCCACGATGGATCTCGTGAAGTACTACGGCGGCGATCCCGCGAACTTCCTCGACATCGGCGGCTCGTCGAATCCGGAGAAGGTCGTGAACGCGCTCCGCATCATCACCGCGGATCCGAACGTCAAGTGCATCCTGTTCAACATCTTCGGCGGCATCACCCGCACCGATGACGTGGCCAACGGCATCGTCACGGCCACGAAGCAGAACCCGCTCACCGTGCCCATCGTGATCCGACTCACCGGCACCAACGAGGAGATCGCGGTGCAGATTCTCAAGGACAACGGCTTCTCCGCGTCGTCGGACATGGACGAGGCGGTGCAGCGCGCCGTCGCGCTCGCCAAGGGAGGGGCCGCCTGATGAGCATCTTCATCGACAACGACACGACGCTCATCGTGCAGGGCATCACGGGCCGTGACGGCTCGTTCCATGCGAAGCAGATGATGGAGTACGGCACGAAGGTCGTGGGCGGCGTGACGCCCGGCAAGGGCGGCCAGCAGTTCGAGGACACCGTGCCGATCTTCGACACCATGCACACCGCGGTCGCGGCCACGGGTGCGAACACGTCGGTGATCTACGTGCCGCCGCCGTTCGCCGCCGACGCGATCATGGAAGCGGCCGCCGCCGGCATCAAGTTCATCGTCTGCATCACCGAAGGCGTGCCCGTGCTCGACATGACGCGCGTGTACCCCTTCGTGAAGGAGCACGGCGCGCGTCTCCTCGGCCCCAACTGTCCCGGGCTCATCACGCCGGGCGCGAGCAAGGTGGGCATCATTCCCGGACGCATCTGCACGCCCGGCAACGTGGGCATCGTGAGCCGCTCGGGCACGCTCACCTACGAGATCGTGCACCAGCTCACGCGCGCCGGCATCGGCCAGAGCACCTGCGTGGGCATCGGCGGCGATCCGATCAACGGCACGAACTTCATCGACTGCCTCGCGGCGTTCGAGGCCGATCCGAACACGAAGGCCATCGCCATGATGGGCGAGATCGGCGGCACCGACGAGCAGGACGCGGCCCGCTTCATCCAGGAGAACATGAAGAAGCCGGTGGTGGGCTTCATCGCCGGCCAGACGGCGCCTCCCGGGCGTCGCATGGGCCACGCGGGCGCGATCATCTCCGGCTCGTCGGGCACGGCGGCCGAAAAGATCGATGCCTTCAAGGCGGCCGGCATGGGCGTGGCCCAGCGCCCGGTGGACTTCGTGGAGCTGATCGGCGCGCGGCTCTCCTGAGCCGCGCGTCCCGGACGGCGCCTCCCGCGATGCATCTCTCCGAGCTCCTGTCGCCGGCGCGCTGTCTGGTGCCGATCGAGGCCACCACGCTGGCCGACGCCGGCTTCGCGCTGGTGGCCGCCCTCGAGGCCGATGGCGCCGTAGCCGATCCCGACGGGCTGCGGGAGCGCTTCGAGGAGGCCCGTCCGGAGGATGTCGTGGGGTACCGTGGCCGCGGATTCGTGCTGCACTATCGCACGGACGCGGTCACGGAGCTGGCGCTCGCGGTGGGCGTCGCCCCGCGCCCCGTCTGCCGGGAGATCGGCGACGGGGAGGACACGCAGTGCGCCCGCTTCGTATCGCTGGTCGTGGCCCCGCGGCGGGACGCGGCCCGGCACCTCCAGGTGGTGGGCGCGCTCGGCCGGCTGCTGGCCCGGCCGGCGGTCGTGCATGCGTTCGAACAGGCCGGGTCGAGCGAGGAGCTGCTCGCCTCCGCCGGCTGGCAGGAAGTGGGGGTCGAGCAGCAGCTCACCGTGCGCGACCTCATGAGCGAGCGGCCCCGGTCCATCGGGCCCGATGCGCCGCTCCGCTCGGCCGTGATGGACATGCGGCGCGCCGGTGTGGGCGCCCTGCCGGTCGTGGACGAGGAGAACCGCGTGATCGGCCTCCTCAGCGAGCGGGAGCTGCTGCGATACCTGCTGAGCCATTACCTTCCGCGAGCCGCCGGTCAGCCCATCGGGCCGCCGTCGGCCTCCACCCGGCGCACGGTGCGCGACGTCATGTCGCGCCGCGTGCTGTGCGTATCCCCGCACCAGCCGCTCGCCGAGGTGGCATCCCTGATGCTCAACAAGGACGTGGAGCGCGTTCCGGTGGTCCGGGACGGCACCCTGGTGGGCTTCCTCACGCGCGGCGACATCGTGCGCAAATTCATCGGATCCTGAACATGGCTGGACGTCACACTCTCACGATCATCAAGCCCGACGCCTTCGGCGCGGGCAAGGCCGGACTCATCCTCGCGCTGCTCGAGCAGCACGGCTTCACGGCCAAGGCGGCCCGCGTGCTGCACCTGAGCACGGCGCAGGCCGGCGCCTTCTACGCGGTGCACAAGGGCCGTCCGTTCTACGACGAGCTGGTGGCGTTCATGGCCAGCGGTCCCTGCATGCCCATGCTGCTCGAGCGCGACGATGCCGTGGCCACGCTCCGCACGGTGATCGGCGCCACCGATCCGGCCGAGGCGGCCGAGGGGACGGTGCGGAAGCTCTACGCCGAGTCGAAGGGGCGGAACGCGATCCATGCCTCGGATTCGGACGAGAACGCGGTGATCGAGGCCGGGTTCTTCTTCGCGGGCGCCGATACGGTCTGAGCGGGGTCTGTGGAGTCCGCGTAACTCGTGGCGCGACCGGCACTTGCCACGAATCGCGGGGCAGGGGAGCACCCTTGTGTTCGGGGCCCGAATGCCCTAGCTTTCCGGGCTATGCTGGACTTTGACATTCGAGCGCGTGCTGGATCATGTGATACAGCGCGTGCTGGGCAGGCTTATGCTGGATTTTGACATTCGAGCGATCGAGTCGGGCGCGCAGCCGGTGGAAGGTGCGCTGGCCGCGACCGACCCGATCTGGGAAGACGGCGACACGCGCCCTTCAGATGCGGTGCGGGTCACCGGGCGCCTGTCGGTGGCAGGGCCGGGCCGGTTCTACTTCGCGGGCCGGCTCGCCGGCGCCACGGTGGTGAGCTGCCGGCGCTGTCTGGTGGAGGTGGCGGCGGAGGTGGCCGAGGAGGTCACGGCGCTGTTCACCGAATCCGATCTCGACGAGGCAGGGGAAGACGACGTGTATCCGCTTCCGGCGGGCGCACGCACGATCGACCTCCGTCCCGCGATCCGGGAGACGTGGCTGCTCGCCGCCCCGTCGTTCGTGACCTGCCGGCCCGACTGTCAGGGGCTGTGTCCGAGTTGTGGTGCCGACCGTAACGTGATGACGTGTGCCTGCGGCACCGACAGCACGGATGCGCGGTGGGATGCGTTGCGCGCGCTGCGCGACACGTCGTCCTGACGCGCGCTGATCTTCGATCTCTACTTTCAGGGTGTTCCCATGGCCGTCCCGAAGCGCCGCACCTCCAAGCGCAAGAAGCGCGCGCGCAACACGCACAACATCGCGCCGGCAATCGCGATCCAGACCTGCCCGCAGTGCGGCGCGATGAAGCGCCCGCATCACGTGTGCCTGGACTGCGGGTATTACGCCGGTGAGCAGCGAGTGGCCGCGCAGGAAGCGTAAGCGTTGGCGCGCATCGGCGTGGATGCCATGGGGGGCGATTTCGCCCCCCGGGCCCCCGTGGCGGGCGCGCTCCAGGCGCTCGCGGAGCTGCCGTCCCCTCTCGAAATCCAGCTCATCGGCCCCACGGCCGTGATCGAATCCACGCTCACCGACCTCCTGGCCGGTGAGCTGTCGGCGCTGGCGCACGTCCGGGAACGCCTCGTCCTCGTCGAGGCGCCCGATGTCGTGGCCATGACCGACAAACCGGCCGCCGCGCTCCGCGGCAAGCCCAACAGCTCCATGATCATGGGGCTCCGGCGCGTCGCCGACGGACTCGCCGACGCGTTCGTGTCCGCCGGCAACACCGGCGCGCAGATGGCCGCGTCCACCGTGCTGCTCAAGCTGCACGCGGGTCTCACGCGTCCCGCCATCGGCACCATCTTCCCCACCGCGCACCACCCCGTGCTCGTGCTCGATTCAGGCGCGAACGTGGACTGCTCCGCGCAGGAGCTCGTGCAGTTCGCCCGCATCGGCGCCACGTACGCCCAGGACCTGCTCGGCCGGCCCGAACCCGCCGTCGGCCTCCTCTCCATCGGCGAGGAAGCAGAGAAAGGGAACACGGTGGTCAAGGACGCGCACCAGCGGCTCCTGCACTCCGGGCTCAACTTCATCGGCAACGTGGAAGGGCGCGACATCGCCACCGGCACGTGCGACCGCGGCCCCATCGACGTGGTCGTGTGCGACGGCTTCGTGGGGAACGTGCTGCTCAAGTTCTACGAAGCGCTGGCGCCTTCGCTGCTGGGCATCGTGGCCGCGCACGCGGGGCTCGACCCCGACAACCTCCGCCGCACCCTCCGCGAGCTCGACGCCGACGAATACGGCGGCGCCCCGCTCCTCGGCGTGAACGGCGTGAGCATCATCTCGCACGGCCGCAGCTCGCCCACCGCGCTCAAGAACGCGATCCGCGTCGCGCAGCGCGCGCACGAATCCGACATGACCGCCCACATCCGTCGTCGCCTCGCCGATTCGGTGCCCGCGAACGACACCGCCCCCACGGGATCCGCCGCGTGAAGCGTCCCATCGCGTACATCGCCGGCACGGGACACGCCATGCCGCGCCGTGCCGTCACCAACGACGACCTCGCCGCCCAGGGGCTCGACACCAACGACGCCTGGATCCGCGACCGTACGGGCATCGGGCAGCGGTACGTGTCCGCCCCGGACGAAACGCTCACCGTGCTCTCCACCGCGGCCGCGCGCATCGCCATGGACGAAGCCGGCGTGCACGCCGGCGAAATCGACGTGATCGTGCTCGGCACGGCCACGCCGGACCATCTTCTCCCTGCCACGGCCGTGGAAGTGCAGGCCGCGCTCGGCGCCGGCCGCGCCATGGCGTTCGACCTCGGCGCCGCGTGCAGCGGCTGGCTCTACAGCGCCCAGGTGGCCGAAGGGCTCATCGCCACCGGCATGGCCGAAACCGTGCTCGTGATCGGCGCCGAAGTCCTCAGCACGATCGTGGACTGGACCGATCGCAACACCTGCGTGCTCTTCGGCGACGGCGCCGGCGCCACGATCATTCGCCATGTCCGTACGCTCCCGCGCGGCGATGCGCGCGAACGCGGCATTCTTTCCAGTTACGGCCGGAGCGACGGCAACCTCGCGGAGCTGCTCTGGCGTCCCGCCGGTGGCGTGGCCGAGCCGTTCAGCGACACCGTCTACGCCCAGCGCCGGCAGTACGTGCACATGCAGGGACGGGAAGTGTTCAAGCACGCCGTGCGGTCCATGGCCGAAGCCACCGATCGCGCGCTCGACGCGGCCAAGCTCACCCCCGCCGACATCGACCTGCTCATCCCGCATCAGGCGAACATGCGCATCATCGAAGCCACGGCCAAGCACGCCGGCATCGACATGTCGCGCGTGTTCGTGAACGTGGACCGGTTCGGCAACACCTCCGCCGCCTCCATCCCCATCGCCCTGGCCGATGCCAAGGCGCAGGGACGCGTTCCCGACGGCACGCTCGTGCTCTTCGCCGCCTTCGGCGCCGGGTTCACCTGGGGTTCGCTCGTCGTCCGCTTCTGAAGCGTTCCGAGCGTTCCGGCATCTCGCACGCATCATCGATAACGTGATGGATATCGTACTGCTTCTCCCGGGCCAGGGCTCGCAGAAGGTCGGCATGGGACGCGACCTGTTCGACGCGTCGGCCGCCGCGCGCGAGGCCTTCGAAACCGTGGATGCCGCCACCGGCGCGCCCATCTCGTCGCTGGCCTTCGACGGCCCGGCCGACGAACTCACCCGCACGCACAACGCGCAGCCCGCGCTGCTCGCGCACAGCGCTGCCGCGTGGGCCATGGTGCGTGACGTACTCGCCCCGCACGTGCGCGCCGCGGCCGGCCACTCGCTCGGCGAGTTCTCGGCGTACCACGCGGCCGGCATGCTCGACCTGGCCGACGCGGCCCGCATCGTGCGCCGCCGCGGAGAGCTCATGTACGAGACCGGCACGTCGCGCCCAGGCGCCATGGCCGCGATCCTCGGCGTGCTCGGCGCTCCCATCGAGGACATCTGCGCGCAGGCCGGCGAGGCAGGGCTCGTGGTCCCCGCCAACTACAACAGCCCCGAGCAGGTCGTGATCTCCGGCGAGACGGCCGGTGTGGAGCGCGCCATGGTGCTCGCGAAGGAAGCCGGCGCCAAGCGCTGCCTCCCGCTTCCCGTGAGCGGAGCCTTCCACTCGCCGCTCATGGAGCCGGCCGTGGCCGGCCTGGACGCCGCGCTGGGCGCGGCCACGCTCCGCGACCCCAACGTCCCCGTGTTCGCGAACGTGGACGGGTCGGCTGTCACGACCGCGGCGGCAGCGCGCCCGCTCCTGGTGCGACAGCTCACCGCGCCCGTGCAGTGGACGCGCGTGATGCGGAACCTCGTGGAGGCGTTCCCCGACGCGCTCTACGTGGAGCTGGGCACGGGCGCCGTGCTGTCCGGCCTCGCGAAGCGCATCGCGCCCGACGTCCGCACCATGGCCGGCGGCACGCTGGCCGACATCGAGAAGCTGCTCGAACTGGCCCATTCCTCGTGATCCCCGCCGAGACCTTCCCATGCGCATCGACCTGACCGGACGCGTCGCCCTCGTCACCGGCTCCACCCGCGGCATCGGCCGCGCGATCGCCGAAACGCTCGCCGCGGCCGGCGCCTCCGTGGCCGTGACGGGACGGGATCAGTCCCGTGCCGAAGCCGCCGCCGCCGAGATCGCGGCCGCACACGGCGGGACCGTGCGCGGCTACGCGTGCGATGTGGGCGAGATCGCCCAGTGCACGGCGCTCGTGGAGGCCGTGGAGCGTGACTTCGGCACGCTCGACATCCTCGTGAACAACGCGGGGCTCACGCGCGACAACCTGATCATGCGCCTCAAGGACGAGGACTGGGACACGGTCGTCAACGCCAACCTCCGGGGCGCCTTCGCCACCTGCCGGGCGGCCAGCCGCGGCATGATGAAGCGCCGCAGCGGCCGCATCGTGAACCTCGCCAGCGTGGTGGGGATCATGGGCAACAAGGGGCAGACCAACTACGCCGCCAGCAAGGCCGGCCTCATCGGCCTCACCAAGTCGCTGGCCCGGGAGCTCGGCTCGCGCGGCGTGCTGGCGAACGTGGTGGCGCCCGGGTACATCGACACCGACATGACCGCCGCCATGCCGCCCGAGGCGAAGAGCGCCCTGTCGGCGAGTATCCCGCTGGAGCGTCTGGGCACCCCCGCGGACATCGCCGGCATGGTGGCCTTCCTCGCCTCCGACTACGCGTCGTACGTCACCGGGCAGGTCCTGGTGGTGGACGGCGGACTGGCCATGTAATCGTCCCGCACCACCTCCCTCGAACGTGTGTTCGAGGCTAACTTTCCCTGTTCACCTTCCTGTCACATTCACGAGGAACCGTTCCCATGGCGGAGCACGAAGCGAAGATCAAGGACATCATCGAGAAGGAGCTGGGCGTCGAGCGCGAGAAGCTGACCCCCGAAGCCAGCTTCATCGAAGACCTGGGCGCGGATTCGCTCGACATCGTCGAGCTCGTGATGGAGTTCGAGAAGGAATTCGGCATCGACATTCCGGACGAAGACGCCGAGAAGCTGCGCACGGTCGGTGACGCCATCGCCTATCTCGAGGCCAAGGTCGCTGGTTGATGCGCCGTCGGGTCGTCGTCACTGGACTGGGAGCCGTCACGCCCGTCGGTAACGACGTGGCGACGACCTGGCAGGGATTGCTGGACGGGGTGTCGGGCGCCGCGCCGATCACGCATTTCGATGCGTCGAACTTCTCGGTGCGCTTCGCCTGCGAGGTGAAGGGATTCGATCCGCTCGTCGCGATGGACCGCAAGGAAGCGCGGCGCTCGGATCCCTACACCCAGTACGCCATGGCGGCGTCGGTGCAGGCCATGACCGACGCCGGGCTGGCCGACGGCGGGTTCGTGTCCGAGCGCACGGGAGTCATCATCGGCTCCGGCATCGGCGGCATCCGCACCTTCGAGGAGCAGCACGACATGCTGCGCGACCGGGGGCCGGGCAAGATCTCCGCGTTCTTCGTGCCCATGTTCATCTCCGACATCGCGGCCGGCGTGGTGTCCATGCGCTACGGCGCGCGCGGGCCCAACTTCGCCACCGTGTCGGCCTGCGCCACGGGTGGTCACGCCATCGGCACCGCGTTCCGCGCCATCCAGTACGGCGACGCGGACGTCATGATCACCGGCGGCGCCGAAGCGGCCGTGACGCCCATGGCGATCGGCGGGTTCGCGAACATGACCGCGCTCTCCACCCGGAACGACGATCCCGCGCGGGCATCGCGCCCGTTCGACGCCGGACGCGACGGGTTCGTGCTCGGCGAAGGCGCCGGCATCGTGATCCTCGAGGAGCTCGAGCATGCGCGGCGGCGCGGCGCGCGCATCTACGGCGAGGTGATCGGCTACGGCGCCACCGGCGACGCGTACCACCTCACCGGGCAGCCCGAGAACCACGAGGGCTTGCAGCGGGCCATGCGGCGCGCGATCGAGGACGGCGGCGTCTCGCCGTCGGACGTGCAGTACGTGAACGCGCACGGCACCTCCACGCCGCTCAACGACCCCAACGAGTCGCGGGCCATCCGGGCCGTGTTCGGCGACCAGGCCGACCGTCTCACCGTCAGCTCCACCAAGTCGTGTCACGGGCACATGCTCGGCGCCACCACGGCGGTGGAAACGGTGGCCTGCCTGCTCGCCCTGCGGGACCAGATCGTACCGCCCACGATCAACTACGAGACGCCGGATCCGGAGTGCGACCTCGATTATTCTCCCAATACGCCCACGCGCCGGGAGATCGAGATCGTGGTCAACAACAGCTCCGGGTTCGGCGGACACAACGCTTCGCTCGCGCTCAGACGCTGGCACGACTGAACGGGCGCGGGTTTCACACGACGGGCCGGCCGGTATGCCGGCTCCGAGGAAACGTCCCATGCCGCTGGCCGTCGACTTCGATCTCTCCCGGCTCCGTGATCCGGCGCTGCGCCCCATCGGCGAGAAACTCCGCCGCGGCGAGCGGCTGACCGAGGCTGACGGCGTCACGCTGTTCCGGTCCTCCGATCTGCTGGGGCTCGGCCTCATGGCCGACGCCGCCAACCGCGCGCGTCACGGCAACCAGGTCACCTTCGCGGCCAACCAGCACATCAACCCCACGAACATCTGCGTGCTGCGGAAGACGTGCGCGTTCTGCGGCTACGCGCGTCTGCCCAAGGAAGAGGGCGCGTACCGGTATTCGCTGGAGCAGGTGCTCGCCGAAGCGGAGCAGGCCGACAACGGGCTCACGCGCGAGTTCCACATCGTGGGCGGACTCGACATGCAGGCCGGCCTCGCGTACTACACGGCCATGTTCCGCGCGCTCAAGGAACGCCTGCCGCACGTGCACATCAAGGCGCTCACGGCGGTGGAGATCGCGCACATCGCGCGCATCGAGAAGATGTCGTGGGCCGACGTGCTGATCGCGCTCCGCGACGCGGGGCTCGACACCATGCCCGGCGGCGGCGCGGAAACGTTCAGCGAGGCCGTGCGCGACGAGATCGCCGGCAAGAAGCTCGGCGGCGCGGACTACATCGGCGTGCACCGCACCGCGCACGGGCTCGGCATCCGCAGCAACTGCACCATGCTCTACGGCCACGTGGAGACGATCGAGGACCGCATGGCGCACCTCGCCATGCTGCGCGACCTGCAGGACGAGACGGGCGGCTTCCTCGCCTACATTCCGCTCGCCTACCACCCCGACGACAACGTGCTCGGCGAACGGCTGGGGCGGCGCGGCACCGCGTCCACCGGCTTCGACGACCTCCGGAACCTCGCCGTGGGGCGGCTCTTCCTCGACAACATCGAGCACATCAAGTCGCACTGGATCATGGTCACGCCGTTCGTCACGCAGACCGCGCTGCACTTCGGCGTGAACGACATCGAGGGCACGGTGGTGCGCGAGAAGATCTATCACGCCGTGGGCGCCACCACGCCGCAGGGGATGACGCTGCCGGACCTGCTGTCGCTCATCCGCGGGGCGGGGAAGGTGCCCGCCGAGCGGGATTCGTTCTATCGCGTGCTGCGCGTGTTCGACGGCACCGACGAGCCGGTGGGCGGCGCGGCCGCGCTGGCCACGGCCTGAGCGAGACGTCCCATCATGCTGCGCATCGGCCGCATCCCCTACATCAACTGCTACCCGGTCTACGGCGCGATCGACCGCGGGCTCGTGCCGCTCGACGGCCTGCTCGTGGACGGCGTGCCCACCGCGCTCAACGACCGCATGGCGCGCGGCGACCTCGACGTGAGCGTGGTATCGGCGGTGGAATACGCGCGTGATGCGCAGCGCTATCTGCTGCTCCCGGAGCTCGCCATCTCGTGCGACGGGCCCGTGCAGAGCGTGATGCTCTTCAGCCGGAAGCCCGTGGAGGAGCTCACGGGCGCGCGGGTGCTCGTGAGCCGGAGCAGCATGACGAGCGTGGCGCTGCTGGAGCTCCTCTTCGCGCACGTCTGGCACGCGCAGCCGGAGTTCGTGCCCGGTGACGCCGAGGTGGCCGACATCGCGCACTTCGCCACCGAGCCGCACGAGGCGCGCCTCGTGATCGGCGACGCCGCGCTCCGGTTGCACGACGCGGCGGAGCAGGACGGCCCGTGGCCCGCGCTCTACCCCTGGCGGTACGATCTGGGCGCCGCCTGGAAGACGTGGACCGGGCTGCCGTTCGTGTTCGCGGTATGGGTGGCCCAGCGCAGCACGCCGGTGCAGGCGAGCCTCGCCGCCCACGCCTCGCTCCTCATGTCACGCGACTGGGGGCTCGCCAACCTGGACACGCTCGCCGACCAGGCCGCGACCGCCAGCGGCGTAGGACGCGAGCGTTGCCTTGGCTATCTTTCCGGATTGGACTATCGCCTGTCGTATCCTCATCTGGCCGGCCTCACCGAGTTCTTCCGACGTCTTGTGGCCGCGGGGCGCGTCCCCGACGGATCGCTGGCCTTTCTCCCGGCCGCCTGAGCGCGGCCACCGGAGTGCGCATGCGCGACCTGCTCGATTTCTACACGAACGCCCCGCTGCTCGAGCTCGGCCTCGAGGCCGATCGCGTGCGGGAGGCAAAGCATCCGCACGGCATCGTCACGTACATCGTGGATCGCAACATCAACTACACGAACGTGTGCGTGGCCGACTGCGGGTTCTGTGCGTTCTACCGCCGGCCCGGGCACGGCCAGGGATACACGCTGTCGTTCGAGCAGATCGGCGAGAAGATCGAGGAAACGAAGGCGCTCGGCGGCCAGCAGATCCTCATCCAGGGCGGGCACAATCCGTACATCCCGTTCGCGTGGTACCTCGACCTGCTGCGGTACATCAAGGCGTACCACCCCATCCACATCCACGGCTTCTCGCCGAGCGAGGTGGATTTCTTCGCCACGCGCTTCCGCATGGACGCCACCGAGGTGATCCGCGAACTGCAGCAGGCCGGCCTGGATTCGATTCCCGGCGGCGGCGGCGAGATCCTCGTGCAGCGGGTGCGTGACCAGGTGGCGCCCAAGAAGGCCGGCGCCGACCGCTGGCTCGAGATCATGGAGCTGGCGCATCAGGCCGGCATGAAGACGTCGGTCACGATGATGTACGGCATCGGCGAAACGCTCGCCGAACGCCTCGAGCACCTGCAGCGCGTGCGCGAGGTGCAGGCACGTACGGGCGGATTCACGGCGTTCATCTGCTGGCCGCTGCAGCCCGAGAACACGCCCACCATGTCGCACATGCCGCGCACCGATGCCGCGGAGTATCTCCGCACCGTGGCCATCTCGCGCATCGTGCTCGACAACGTGCCCAACCTGCAGTCGTCGTGGGTGACGATGGGGATGAAGGTGGGGCAGATGGCGCTCCGTTTCGGCTGCAACGACTTCGGCTCGCTCATGATCGAGGAGAACGTGGTGTCGGCGGCGAACACCACGCACCGTACCACCACCGACGAGCTCGAGCATCTCATCGTGGACGCCGGGTTCACCCCCGCGCGGCGTCGTCAGGACTACACCATCCTGCCGCCGGCGCACACTCCGTCCGCCGCCGCCTGACGCGTGCGCGCGCTCCCCGTCCGCACCGGCATCGGCTACGACTCCCACCGCTTCGCGCCGGGCGGCCCGATGCGCCTCGGCGGCATCGACGTGCCCGACGATCGCCACTGCGCCGGCCACAGCGACGGAGATGCGATCTGTCACGCGGTGACCGACGCCATCCTGGGCGCCGCGGCGCTCGGCGACATCGGCGCGCTGTTCCCGGACACGGATCCGGCCAACAAGGGGCGCGACTCCATCGCCATGCTCGCGGCCGCGGTCACGCGCGTGCACGAGGCCGGCTGGGTGGTGGGGAACGTGGACGTGACCGTGATCGCGGAACGTCCGAAGATCGGCCCGCATCGCGAGGCCATGCGCGCGCGGCTCGCCCACACGCTGGGCGTGGACGTAACCGATGTGTTCGTGAAGGGTAAGACCAACGAAGGCATGGGCTGGATCGGCCGCGGCGAAGGACTGGGCGTCGTGGCCGTGGCCACGCTCGTGCCCGCCGGCGGCTGACGCGCCGCGCCGGATACCGCCCACTTCCCGCGCACCCCTCGTGCTCGATCTGCTCGACTGGCTCGGCGCGCTGCCCGCGCCGCTGCTGTACCTCGTGATCGCGGCCGCCGCGTTCGTGGAGAACGTGTTTCCGCCGCTGCCGGCCGACACGGCGATCGCGCTCGGCGCCTTCGTGGCCGCGCGCGGTGAGGGCTCGGCGATCGGCGCCTGGGCCGCCACGATGGTGGGCAACCTCGGCGGGGCGCTGCTCATGTTCGTGCTGGGACGCCGGTTGGGCGCGGCGTGGCTGGCGCGCAAGCTGCCCAGGCTGGGCGGACCGGATGCCGTCGCGCACGTGGTCACGCAGTACGCGAAGCACGGGGTATGGGCGCTGGCCGTGAGCCGGTTCGTGCCCGCTGTGCGCGCCGTGGTGCCGCCGCTGGCCGGCGCCCTCGGGGTGGGGCTGGGCCGGGCGATGATCGCCATGAGCCTCGCCTCGGCCGTGTGGTACGGGCTGATCACCTGGTTCGCCTTCACGCTCGGCGCGAACGCGGAGGAACTGCTGGCCGCCGTCGGCAGCAGCCAGCGGGTGGCGGGCGCCGTGGCAATCGGCGTGCTGGCCGTGGTGGCGACGGTGTGGTGGATGAAGCGGCGGCGGCGCTGACGGGGACTCGGGTTCTGCCCGTTCCCGGGCGGATCCGCTTGCGGACGCGGCTTTCCCGTTGAGGATTCCCGTATGCGCCGTCTCCTGCTCGCCCTCGCCGTCCTGCTCCTGATCGCGCTCGGGGGCGCGTTCACGGTGCTCCCGCGGTACGTGGACCACGACATGAATCGCGTGATGGCCGGCGCGCCGGTCGCCGTCTCCGAGGCGGCCGCGGCTCTGCACGCCCGTCTCCGCATTGCCGATCTCCACGACGACCTGCTGCTCTGGTCGCTCCGGGATCCGGTCACGCGCCACACCCGCGGCCAGACCGACATCCCGCGGCTCCTCGACGGCAACGTCGCCCTCCAGGTGTTCTCCACCGTCTCCAAGACGCCGCGCGGCCTCAACTACGACCGGAACGACGACCGCACCGACAACATCACCCTGCTCGCCATCACGCAGCGCTGGCCGGTCGCCACGTGGTCGAGCCTGTTCGCGCGGGCCCGTCGCACCGCCCGCGCGCTCGATGCCGCGGCCGCGCGCAGCAACGGGGCGCTTCGCGTGGTCCGGTCGCAGGACCACCTGATCGACGGCCTCGCGGCCCGGGCGCGCGGAGAGCGGATTCTCCTCGGTGTGCTCTCGCTCGAAGGCATGCAGGTGCTCGAAGGCCGGCTCGACCACGTGGACAGCCTCTTCGCGCTGGGCTTCCGCATGGGCGGGCTCACACACTTCTTCGACAACGAAGTGGGCGGCTCGGCCCACGGCGTGTCGCGCGGCGGACTCACCGCGTTCGGCCGCGGCGTGATCGCCCGCATGGAACGGCTCGGCATGCTCGTGGACGTCGCCCATGCATCGCCTGCCGTGATCGACGAGGTGCTCGCCATGGCCACCCGGCCGGTGGTGGTGTCGCACACCGGCGTGCAGGCCACCTGTCCGGGCCCGCGCAACCTCACCGACGATCAGCTCCGGCGCATCGCGGCCACCGGCGGCGTGGTGGGGATCGGCTACTGGGACGGGGCCGTGTGCGATATCTCGCCGGAGAGCATAGCGCGCGCGATCGTGCATGCCGTGAACGTGGCCGGCGAAGACCACGTCGCGCTGGGATCCGACTGGGACGGCGCCGTGACCACGAGCTTCGATGCCACGGATCTCGTGCGGATCACCGGCGCGCTGCTCGAGGCCGGTCTTCCGGAACCCGTGATCGCGAAGGTGATGGGCGAGAACGTGCTGCGTCTGCTCGTGACCGCCCTGCCGTCGTCATGACCGATCCGGCACGCGCAGAACAGGAGCGCGCCGAGCTCGACCGCGGTTTCTTTCTCCGCCGGTTCGAGGACGTGCTCGTGCTGGAGCACGGGGCGTCGCCGCGCACGATAGAAGCCTACGGCCGCGACGTGATCCGCTGCGCCGCGTTCGCACGCGATCACGGCGTGACCGACGCCGCCGGCCTCACGCCGCGGCTCCTGCGCGAATACGTCTACACGCTGCGCGACCTCGGGCTCTCGGGCGCCACGATCCGGCGGAACGTCTCCGCGCTCCGCACGTGGTTCCGCGTGCTGCTCGCCGAGGGGCTCGTGCAGCACGATCCCACGGAACGGCTCGAGACGCCGGCCCGTTGGCGCACGCTCCCCGAAGTGCTCACGGTGGACGAAGTGCTGCGCCTGCTCGGCGCGCCCGGCCTCGACGAGCCGCTCGCCTTCCGCGACCGCGCCATGCTGGAGCTTGCGTACGGCGCCGGGCTCCGCGTGTCGGAGTGGATCACGCTCGCGATCCGCGATCTGCTGCTCGAGGAAGGGCTGGTGCGCGTGATGGGGAAGGGGAGCAAGGAACGCCTCGTGCCGATCGGCCGGTCGGCGATCGGTGCGCTGGCCGTGTACCTGCGCGAGCTCCGCCCCACGCTCGAGCGAGGGGCGGGCGCCGGCGTGCTGTTCCTGAACGCGCGCGGCGAGCCGCTCACGCGCATGGGCGCGTGGAAGATCCTGCGCAAGTACGTGAACAAGGCCGCGATCGAACGCCCCGTGTCCCCGCATACGCTGCGCCACTCCTTCGCCACGCACCTGCTCGAGGGCGGCGCCGACCTCCGCGCTGTGCAGGAAATGCTCGGCCACGCCGACATCGCCACCACGCAGCTCTACACGCACATCGACCGCGAGTATCTTCGGAGTGTCCACCGTTCGTTCCATCCGCGTCCGTAGGACGCTCGCCGGCCGGTCATGATTCTCGTCATCGACAACTACGATTCGTTCACCTGGAACCTCGTGCAGTACCTCGGGGAGCTCGGCGCCGTGCTCGACGTGCGCCGGAACGACGCGATCGCCGTAAACGACATCGCCGCCCTCGCGCCGGAGGCGATCGTGATCTCGCCGGGCCCCTGCACGCCGGCTGAGGCGGGCGTCTCCGTACCGGTGATCCGGCGCTGGGGCGCGGAGATTCCCATCCTCGGCGTCTGCCTCGGGCATCAGGCCATCGGCGAGGCGTACGGCGGCCGGGTGGTGCGCGCCGCGCGGGTCATGCACGGCAAGGTGTCGCCGATCCTGCACGACGGCACCGGTCTGTTCGGCGGCCTGCCCTCACCGCTCTCCGTGATGCGCTACCATTCGCTCCTGGTGGAGCGGGACTCGCTCCCGGAGACGCTCGAGGTGCTGGCGGTCGCGGCCGACGAGCCCGCCGAGATTCACGCGCTCCGGCACCGCGAGCACCCCGTGTTCGGGGTGCAGTTTCACCCCGAGTCGATCCTCACCCGGGAGGGTCAGCGGATCCTGGCGAACTTTCTGGCGCTGGCGGCGGCTCATCGGGCAGCAACCCCGGCGTCGTAGCGGGGTCCGGCGCCGGGGCCGGTGTGCGGGGCGGGATCAGGAGGGAAAGCCCCACGCTCGCGAGCAGCACGCCGCCCACGGTGCCGAGTGCTATGACGATCGGAATGGGATAATGCTCCGAGAGGAGCATCTTCACGCCCACGAACGCGAGCACGACCGAGAGGCCGTAGCGCAGCAGGTGGAACTTGCCCACCACGCCGGCCAGCACGAAATACAGGGAGCGGAGCCCGAGAATCGCGAACACGTTCGACGTGTACACGAGGAACGGATCACGCGTCACCCCGAAGATGGCCGGAATGGAATCGAGCGCGAAGACGAGGTCGGTGGTCTCCACGAGCGCGAGCACCACGAACAGCGGCGTGGCCACGAGGCGCGCGGGCTCACCCGGCCGCACGGATTCCCGCACGAAGAACTTTTCGCCGTGGTACTTCGAGGTGACCGGGAAGAGCCGCCGCACCAGCCGGATCACCGGATTGGCCTCCGGTTCGATCGCCGTTTCCTGGGCGAGCGCCATGCGCACGCCGGTATACACGAGGAAGGCGCCGAAGATGTAGATCACCCAGTGATACCGGGCGAGCAGCACGGCGCCGATGGCGATCATCGCCCCGCGCATCACGAGCGCGCCGAGGATGCCCCAGAAGAGCACGCGGTGCTGCAGCTCCGGCGGTACCCGGAAGAAGCCGAAGATGAGAATGAAGACGAAGAGGTTGTCGACCGACAGGGCCTCTTCCACCAGATAGCCGGCGAAGAACTCGAGCGCCGCCTGCTGGCCCATGGTCGCCCAGATGCCGAACCCGAAGGCGATGGCGAGCGATACCCAGACCACGACCCAGGACAGCGCTTCGCGCAGAGTGACGGCGCGGGCGTGCCGGTGAAACACGCCCAGATCGAGCGCGAGCAGTGACAGGACGAGGGCGTTGAACGCCACCCACCACCAGGGGTTGGACATGCCGTCCTAAGCGAAGGGAACAGCGGCGCGGGCGGTTTGCCTTCGCCAATACAACCCTGTATCTTAATTGGCGTGAAACTTGCTGCAACCGGGCAGGAGCCTCTGCGTCCATGACCGTCCTCGCCGTGATTCCCGCGCGCCTGGGCGCGACGCGGCTTCCGCGCAAGCCGCTCCGGTTGCTGGGAGGGGTGCCGCTCATCGTCCGGGTGGCGGAGCGGGTGGCCTCCTTCGGGCTGGCCGACCGGTGTGTCGTGGCCACCGACAGCGACGAGGTGCTGGCCGCCTGCGCCGCCGCCGGCGTGCCCGCGGTACTCACCCGGGCCGACCATCCGTCCGGCACCGACCGGGTGGCCGAGGTGGCGGCCCGCCCCGACTACGCGGACTGCGACGTGGTGATCAATGTGCAGGGCGACGAGCCGTTCGTGTCGCGCGACGCCGTGGCCGGCGCCGCCGGAATGGTGACCGCCCGCGGTTTTCCGCTCGGCACGGTCGCCGCGCCCGCCGACGCCGCCATTCTCGCCCGTCCGGACGTCGTGAAGGTGGTGTGCGCGGACGACCAGCGCGCCTTGTACTTTTCGCGAGCCCCGATTCCGTTCCTGCGCGACCCGGCCGACGCCCCGCACCACGAGGCGCTCGTCCGGCAGCACATCGGCGTGTACGCCTACACGCGCGATGCGCTCGCCGCGTGGGTCGCCCTGGCGCCGCATCCGCTCGAGCTCGTGGAACGACTCGAGCAGTTGCGGCCGCTGGCGCACGGCTTCGCCATGGGTGTCGCCACGGTAGCGACGGCCGCCGCCGGCGGCATCGATACCGAGGACGACCTCCGGCAGGCCGAAACCCGGTTCACCGCATTCCCTCATCTGTCGTCCGACGGCTCCGCGCCGCCGGCGTTCTCTTCCACGTCGAGTCCGTTCTGATGGCCGTCACCAACGCACACCCCACGAAATACATCTTCATCACGGGCGGGGTGGTCTCGTCGCTCGGCAAGGGGATCGCCGCCGCCTCGCTCGGCCGGCTGCTCGTCGAGCGCGGACTGCGCGTGACCATGATGAAGTTCGACCCGTACCTGAACGTGGATCCGGGTACCATGTCGCCGTTCCAGCACGGCGAGGTGTTCGTCACCGACGACGGCGCCGAAACCGACCTCGATCTCGGGCACTACGAGCGCTTCCTCGACCGCTCGCTGTCGCAGGCGAACAACATCACCACCGGCCGCATCTACCTGAACGTCATCACCAAGGAGCGCCGCGGCGAGTACCTCGGCTCCACGGTGCAGGTCATCCCGCACATCACCGACGAGATCAAGTCGGCGATCAAGCGCATCGCCCCAGAGAACGACGTCGTGATCGCCGAAATCGGCGGCACCGTGGGCGACATCGAGTCGCTGCCGTTCCTCGAGGCCATCCGGCAGTTCCGGCGCGAGGTGGGGAAGGAGAACGCGATGTTCATGCATCTCACGCTCGTGCCGTACATCGCGGCCGCGGGCGAGGTGAAGACCAAGCCCACGCAGCACTCCGTGCGCGAGCTCATGGAGATCGGCATCCAGCCCGACGTGCTCATCTGCCGGTCGGAGCGTCCGCTCACGGAAGACGTCAAGCGCAAGATCGCGCTCTTCTGCAACGTGGATTTCGGCAACGTGATCGAAAGCCCGGACGTGAGCTCGATCTACCAGATTCCGCTCGTGTTCGAGCAGCAGGGCTTCGCCGACCGCGTCATGGAGCGGCTGCACCTCACCGGTCACGCCCCCGATCTCTCGTCGTGGCGCGCCATGGTGCAGCGCATCACGCATCCGCGCGAGCGCGTGCGCATCGCGGTGGTGGGCAAGTACACCGACTACGCCGACAGCTACAAGAGCGTGCAGGAAGCGCTCATCCACGGCGGCATCGCGAACGATGTGGGCGTGGACATCACGTGGTGCTCGAGCGACGAGTTCACGTCGCCCGAGCGGGCGCGCGAACTGCTCGCCGGCTTCGACGGCCTGCTCGTGCCCGGCGGCTTCGGCGTGCGTGGCGTGGAGGGCATGGTCGAGGCGATCCGGGCCGCGCGCGAAACGTCGCTGCCGTTCTTCGGCATCTGCCTCGGCATGCAGGCCGCGATCATCGAGTTCGCGCGGCACGTGGTGGGACTCGACGACAGCAACTCGAGCGAGTTCGCGCCCGAGTGCAGCGATCCGGTCATCGCACTCCTCGATTCGCAGCGCGAGATCACCGACAAGGGCGGCACCATGCGTCTCGGTGCGTACCCCTGTCGTCTGCAGCCCGGCTCCCGGGCTGCCGAAGCCTACGGCGCGGAAGCGGTGAGCGAGCGCCACCGCCACCGCTACGAAGTGTCGAACCGCTACCGCGACACGTTCGTGGCGAACGGGCTGCGCCTGAGCGGGCTCTCGCCGGACAACTCGCTCGTGGAGATGATCGAACTCCCCGCGCATCCATGGTTCGTGGGGTGCCAGTTCCACCCTGAACTGCAGTCGCGTCCGCTTCGGCCGCACGCGCTCTTCACCGGGTTCGTGAAGGCGTGCGCGGAGCAGGCCGCGCGTCCGTACGACGCGGCGGATACCCGGAACGGGGCTGCCGCGCACGCGCCGGTCGCGGCCGGACGCTGACGTGCCGGCCTCGCCGTTCCCGGCCGATGCGCTGTTCCTCATCGCCGGTCCCTGCCAGCTCGAAGACGATGCGCTGAACCTGCGCGTCGCCGAAGCGCTTGCGCGCGTGGGCGAACGGATTCCCGGCGGCGTGATCTTCAAGGCGTCGTTCGACAAGGCCAACCGGTCGAATCCCGGCGCCGCGCGCGGCCCCGGGCTCGACGCCGGGCTCGCGGCGCTCGCGCGCGTGCGCGCCGAAACCGGCCTCCGCATCCTCACCGACGTGCACGACGCGTCGCAGTGCGCGCCGGCCGCCGAGGTGGTGGACGTGCTCCAGATCCCCGCGTTCCTCTGCCGGCAGACCGATCTGCTCGAAGCCGCCGGCGCCACGGGACTGCCCGTCAACATCAAGAAAGGGCAGTGGATGCACCCCGAAGGCATGCTCGGCGCCGTGCGCAAGGTCGAGGGGAGCCGGCCGTCGCCCACCCGCGACGGCATCGCCGTCACCGAGCGCGGCACCTTCTTCGGCTACGGCGACCTCGTGGTGGACATGCGCGCGTTCAGCCGGATGCACGTGAGCTGCGGCGTGCCGGTGATCATGGACGGCACGCACAGTGTGCAGCGCCCCGGGCTCGGGGCCGACGGCGCGAGCGGCGGCGCGCGCGAATACGTGGCCACCCTCACGCTGGCCGCCGTCGCGTCCGGCGCGCACGGCCTCTTTCTCGAAACCCACCCCGATCCCGACCGCGCGCCGAGCGACGGACCCAACATGCTGCCGCTCGAAGCGCTCGGGACGCTCGTGGAGCGGGCCGTCGACATCTGGGCCCGGGTTCGCGCATGACCGGTAACACGCCCGAGGTGCTGCCGCCGATCCGGCTGGCGGCGCCCGTGATCGATCCTGCCGTGGCCCGCCGCATCCGCGTGGTCGGCCTCGACGTGGACGGCACTCTGACCGACGGTGGCGTGTATCTCGGGGCGGGCGTCGACGGCGATCGCCTCATCCCCTTCGAATTGAAACGCTATGACATTCAGGACGGGCTCGGCGTGACGCTCCTGCGGCAGGCCGGCCTCAAGGTGGCCATCGTGACCGGGCGCGAATCGGCGAGCGTGGCCCAGCGCGCGCGCGAGCTGCAGGTCGATCTCGTCATCCAGGACGCCTCGGCGCGCAAGCTCGCCGCCTGGCAGCGCGTGCTCACGGAACTCGGCTGCGACGACACCGAAGCCGCGTTCATCGGCGACGACCTGCCCGATCTTCCGATCCTGCAGCGGGTCGCCCTTCCCGTGGCGGTTGGCAATGCCGTGCCCGAGGTGCAGCGCGTCTGCACGTGGCAGCTCGGTCGCCGCGGCGGCCAGGGTGCGGTGCGCGAGTTCGCCGAAGGGCTGCTGGACGCACGCGACGACTGGCACGAGGCCGTCGCCCGCTACGTGAAGAGCCGGACCGAGGAGCTCACGTGAGCGCGCCCGTGGCAATGGAACAACAGGCTGTGGACGAAACGATCATCGCCCGCGGACGCCGCGTGCTCGCCCTCGAACGCGACGCACTCGACGCCGCCGCCGCCGCGCTCGGCGCGGACTTCACACGCGCCGTGCAGCTCATCGCCGCCAGCCGCGGCCGCGTGATCGTGGCCGGCGTCGGCAAGTCCGGGCTCGTGGGGCGCAAGATCGCCGCCACGCTCACGTCCACCGGCACACCCGCGATGTTCCTCCATCCGGTGGAAAGCGTGCACGGCGACCTCGGCATCGTGGGACCGGACGACATCGCCATCCTGCTCTCCAAGAGCGGGGAAACCGCCGAACTGCTCGGCCTCATCGACGCGCTCGCGCGCCTCGGCGTGCGCATCATCGCGCTCACCGCCGAGCCCGCGTCGCGCCTCGCCCGCCACGCCGATGTCGTGCTCGACCTCGGCGTGCGCGAAGAAGCCTGTCCGCACGACCTCGCGCCCACGACCAGCACCACGGTCACGCTGGCGCTCGGCGACGCGCTCGCGGTCGCGCTGCTGCAGGAACGCGGGTTCGGCGCCGAGGACTTCGCCCGGCTGCACCCCGGCGGCGCACTCGGACGCCGGCTCCTCACGCGCGTGCGCGACGTGATGGTTACGACACCCCTGCCTGCCATCGCCGCGAATGCCACGATGCGCGAAGCGACCGTCTGCCTCGCCGGCCGGCGCGGCATCGCGATCGTGGTGGACGGCACGCGGATGCTCGGCGTGATCACTGCCGGCGATCTCGCGCGGCTCCTCGAACGGGAGCCTGACGCGCTGGCGCTGCCCGCATCGGCGGTCATGACCCGCGACCCGCGCACGGCCCGCGAAACGGAGCTCGGGAGCGCGGTGGTGCATCGCATGGAGACGCACGGCATCATGGCCATGCCCGTGCTCGACGAGCACGACGGGCTCGTGGGTGTGGTGCACCTGCATGATCTCATGCGGGCAGGAGCAGCCTGATGCGCGATCCCCGACGTTCCGCGCGCGTGTTCCGCGCCGCACTGCTCGGTATGCTCATCGGCGGCGGCATGACGCTCGCCGCCTGCGGTGACTCCGGCACCACGCCCCAGGCCACCGGTGACACAATTCTCCCGGATTCGGCGGAGCAGGTGATCATCGGGCTGCGCATGCGTCTCACCGACCGCTCGGTGGCCAAGGGCGAGTTGCTGTCCGACAAGGCCTACACGTACGACAAGGGCAACCGTCTCGAGCTGCTCGTCGTGCACGTCACCTTCTACGATTCCCTCGGCGCGAAGGACGGGCAGCTCACCGCGCGCGAAGGCACGTACAATCTGCGGCTCAACCGCCTCGAGGCCCGCGGCAACGTGGTCGTGGTGCGGGAGGACGGCACCCGTCTGGAAACGCAACAGCTCGTGTACGACGAACTGCGCAACCAGATCTTCAGCGACAGCAGCTTCGTGCTCAACGAACCGCCGAGACGCCAGATCACGGGCATCGGCTTCGAATCGGATCCCCAGCTCACGCGATTCCGGGTGCTCCGGCAGTTCAAGGGCGTTGCGCCGGTGACCATGGAGAATCCGTGACGCCGGACAGCCGTCTCGTGCGCGCGGTGCTGATGGGCACGATCGCCGTGACCGTACTGCTGGCGGGGTGCCTTGGCGGTCGTCGCGGAAGACCGCCGGCGCCGCTCCCGGCAGACCGGGACACGCTCGCCGATACGACCGGCGTGCGCGACACCGTCGCGATCCCGGATTCGCTCGCACGCGCCGATTCGGCGCGCCGCGATTCCGTGGCGCAGGCGGCCCGCGATTCGCTGGGCGGTGATTCGCTCGTGCGTGACACGACGGACACGACAGCGCGTGCTGCCGACACCACGCGCCGCACACCGCCGCCGCCGGCGAGGCCCACGACGCGCGAATGCGTGCTCGATTTCACCGACAGTCCGCCGGAGTCGCGGCTCGTCACGAATCTGCTCAATGACGGTACGCGCACCACGTTCATCGGCGGCGGACTCGTGGTCCGGTGTCAGGGCGATCCGCAGGTCGTGAGCGCCGACAGCGCCGAGCAGTACGAGAACGCCGGGATGCTGGTACTCATTGGCAACGTGGTGTTCGACGAGCCCGGGAAGACGCGCGTGACCGCGCCCACGGCCACGTACTTCACGGGCGAGGAGAAGCTCGTGCTGTACGGCGGCGTGCTGGGAACGGACGTGCCCACCGGCTCCACCTTCAGCGGCCCCACGGCCGAATACTACCGGGCCGGCCGGATGCGCCCGTTCGCGCGGCTGTATGCGCCGCAGCGCCCCACCATGCGCCTCGTGCAGAGGGATTCCGCAGGCGAGGAACTGCCGCCGGTGAGTGTCACGGCGAATCAGTTCGAGTACGTGGGCGATACGGTGCTGGTCGGATGGGGCAGCGTGCTCATCGACCGCCAACAGATCACCGGGCAGAGCGACAGCGCCACCTTCGACCAGCGTACCGAACGGGCCCGGCTGATCCGGAATGCGTTCATCATGTCCCGCGATACGACGCGTGCGTTCCGCCTGACGGGCGACTCCATCGATCTCTTCAGCACCGATCGGGTGCTGGAACGCGTGGTCGCCATGCACCGTGCGCAGGCGATCAGCAGCGACGTCACGATGCGCGCCGAACGGGTGGAGATGCGGCTCGATTCGCAGCAGGTGGACCGCGCCTGGGCCTACGGGCCGGGGCGCGCGTACGCGGAAACCACCACGCAGTCGCTCGAAGCGGATTCCATCGAGGTGGTGATGCCCGGGCAGGTCGTGCAGACGCTGCATGCCATCGGACAGGCGCTCGCCTTCGGTGTGCCCGACACCACGCGCATCCGGAACGCCGAACGGGACGTCCTGAGCGGCGATACGATCGTGGCCGCGTTCGACACGGTCACAACGCCGCCGGATACGACCCCGAAGAGCGTGATCCGGCAGGTGACGGCCACGTTGCGGGCGAGTGCTCAGTATCAGATGGCCTCGAGCGGCGGGCCCGATTGTCCTCCGTCGATCAACTACGTGCGCGGCCGGCGCATCGTGGTGGACTTCGATTCCGGCGCCGTGCAGAGCGTCTCGGTCGATTCACAGGCGTCGGGCGTCTATCTCGAGCCGGTACCCGATTCGCTTGCCGATGGCGGACGCCGACTGCAGTGCGGCCCCCCGGCCGACAGCGCGACCGCCGACAGCCTGCGACGCGACAGTCTCCGGCGCGACAGCATCCGACGTGACAGTACGCGTCCGGATACCGTCCCCCCCGATACCATCCCGCCGAGCGTATCGGCGATCGCCTCTCCGTCCTCCCGGACGCCCTTGCGTTCACTACCTTTCGAATTCTCCACCCGATCGGCCCCGTTCGACGTGCCCCGACGGCGACAGGCGTTCGCACGGACGGGTTCGTCCGAGCAACCCTTCCGGATCGACTTCCCGCGCGATGACTGATCATCCTCCTCCTGACGGCACGGAATCCGGCCGCGATGCCCCGATGGGCGGCGACCGCCTCCCGGACGCGGCCATGGAACTGCTTGCGCAGCTCGAGGCGAGCGATCTGTCGCATACGGTGACCACCCATGCGCTGCTCGTCGCTCTGGGCGAAGATGTCGAGAGGAGCGCCGAGCACGGCGTGCCGTTGCATGCGATCGCCACGGCGTACCGGAACCTCAAGCTCGCGTCGCTCGCCGCCGAGGGCCGCGACATCGCCTCGGCTTCCGATCGCCTGAGCGACGAGGAAGTGCGCCACCATCTCTCCGCGGTCGTCCTCCCGGCGCTCGAGGCCGAGCAGTTCGTCGCACTGCCCACGGAGGGGCTGTCGGCGCCCGACGCGCGCGTGCAGCTCCACCCCGCGCTCCGCGACGCGATGACGCGGTCGCCGGACGCGGTGCTGGCGCAGCTCCAGCGCACGGAAGCCCATCACACCACCCGCCGTCCGGCTGCGGCGCGGGTGCCCGTGCCGGGCGGCAGCGAGCTGGCGGCCGAGGGGCTCGTGAAGATGTACCGCGGCCGCAAGGTCGTGAACGACGTCGCGATCCGGCTCCGGCAGGGAGAGATCGTGGGACTGCTCGGCCCCAACGGAGCGGGGAAGACGACCACGTTCTACATGATCGTCGGCCTCATCGCGCCGCTGCTCGGCCGCATCACGTTCGACGGCGACGACATCACGCGCACGCCCATGTACAAGCGCGCCCAGCGCGGCATCGGCTATCTGGCGCAGGAGCCGTCCATCTTCCGCAAGCTGTCGGTGGAAGACAACATTCTCGCCATCCTCGAGACGCTCGATCTCTCGGCGCGCGAACGACAGGAACGGCTCGAAACGCTGCTCGACGAGCTCAAGATCAAGCACCTGCGGCACAGCAGGGCGTTCCAGCTCTCCGGCGGCGAGCGCCGGCGCCTCGAGATCACGCGCGCGCTGGTCACCGAGCCCAAGTTCATGATGCTCGACGAGCCGTTCGCCGGCGTGGATCCGATCGCCGTGGACGACATCCAGAAGATCGTGGCCGAGTTGCGCTATCGCGGGATCGGCGTCCTGATCTCGGACCACAACGTGGAGCAGACGCTGGACATCGTGGACCGGGCCTATATCATGTACGACGGACAGGTCAAGTATTCGGGCACGGTGCGCGATCTGGTGTTCGACGATACGGTGTCGCGGATTTATCTTGGTCCCACCCTCACCGCGCGTCTCCGCGCGCGGTTCGCCGAGACTGCCGCCGAGGCGACCGTGTGATGAAGTCGGGCCTGCAGCAGAGTGCATCGCTCCGTCAGGAGCTCAAGGTCAATCCACGCCTGTACCAGGCGATGGATCTGCTGTACATGCCGCTCCTCGACCTCCAGCAGCACCTCAAGCAGGAACTGCTCACCAATCCGTTCCTCGAGCTGGTCGAACCCGACGAGGAAGACGCGGAAGCGGCCGAGGATACCGACGAGGTCGCGGAACCGGAGAACCTCGCCGAAGCGGAAACAGGCGCGGAGCCCGAACCGGAGAAATCCGGCGACGACGATGTCGACTGGGAAAGCGTGCTCCTGGACGGCTTCGAGACCGGCGGGCAGCGGGAGGAGACGGAACAGCGCGAGTGGTACGAGCCCGTCACCGTGGCCGTGCACGACCTGTCCGACCATCTCAAGGAACAGATCGCGCTGCTCGATCTCACCCCCCGGCAGGAGCTCATCGCCGAGGAGTTCGTGGGCAACATCGATGAGGCGGGCCACCTCGCGGCCACGCTCGACGAGATCCGCGACGGCGTGAACGAGGTGCTTACGCGAGCCGCCGAGGAGCACGACCTGCCGCCCACCGCGCCCGTCACCGACGCCGAAGTGCTCGCGATGCTCCGCGTCATCCAGGATCTCGATCCGCCGGGCGTGGGTGCGCGCGACCTCCGCGAGTGCCTGCTGCTGCAGTTGCAGGCGCAGGGGCTCCGGGGATCCCTGGCCTGGCGTCTGGTGGAGGAGGCTTTCGAGGAGCTCATCGCGCATCGGTGGAGCGAGGTGGCCCGGCGCTTCGGCATCAACGTGCAGGAGGTGCAGGCCGCGGCCGACGAAGTCGCGCGCCTCGACCCCAAGCCCGGGCTGCGCTTCGCGTCGGCGAGCGAGGACTACATCGTGCCGGATCTCGTCATCGACCGGATCGACGGCCAGTATCACGTGTTCCTCAACGACGGCAACCTGCCGCGGCTCAAGCTGAGCCGTTCGTACCAGGAGCTCGCACGCGACCGCAAGCGGTTCGACACGGAGAGCAAGGACTTCATCGCATCCAAACTCAACTCGGCGAACTGGATGATCCAGGCCATCGAGCAGCGGCGCCAGACCATGCTCAAGGTCGTGCACTTCATCGTGGACCGGCAGCGCGACTTCTTCGAACGCGGCATCCAGTATCTGCGCCCGCTCACGCTTCGCGAGGTGGCCGAAGCGGTCGGCATGCACGAATCCACCGTCAGCCGCGTCACGAACGAGAAGTTCGTGCAGACGCCGCGCGGCGTGCTCCCGCTCAAGTTCTTCTTCTCCTCCGGCCTCTCCACCGCCGACGGCGACGACGTGTCCGCCCGCGGCATCAAGGATCAGATCGCGAAGCTGGTGGGCGGCGAGGACGCGCACAGTCCGCTCACCGATCAGGCCATCGTGGAAATCCTCCAGAAGACCGGCGTGCAGATCGCGCGGCGCACGGTCGCGAAGTACCGCGACCAGCTCGGCATTCTGCCCGCGCGCATGCGGCGGCGCGTATGAACGCGGGTCCTGCCGCCGTACCCGCGTTCGCCGACAGCCGGCGCGTCGTGTCCGCGCCCGCCACGCTCGACGTGAGCGTGCTCGTGCCGGCGAAGGACGAAGCCGAGAACCTGCCGCTGTTCATGGAGCAGGCCGAGGCAGCCTTCGCGGGACACGACACGCGGTTCGAGGTGCTCGTCATCGACGACGGCTCGTCCGACGCCACGTGGGCCGTGCTGCACGAGCTGCAGCAGCGGTACCCGTTCCTGCGCGCGGTGCGCCATCGCACGCAGCGCGGCATCGCCGAAGCGCTGCGCACCGGCTGGCTGCACGCGCGCGGCGACGTGCTCGTGTTCTATCCGGCCGACCTGCAGTTCCGTCCCGAAGACATCCCGCGACTCGTCGCGCCGATCCTCGACGGCGATTCCGACATGGTCACGGGCTACAAGCAGGGCAAGTACGAGAAGGCGTTCGTGTCGCGGATCTACAACGGGCTCAGCCGCCGTCTCTTCCGCGTGTCCGTGCGCGATCTCAACAACGTGAAGGCGTACCGGCGCGAAATCATGTCGGCGCTCCCGATGCGGCAGGACTGGCACCGGTACATGATCGCGGTGGCCGCGAACCAGGGATACACGGTGAGCGAGATCCCGGTGCCGCTGTATCCGAGGCATGCCGGACGCTCCAAGTTCGGACTCGGACGCATTCCCGTGGGCGTGCTCGACATGCTCGCCGTCTGGTTCGAGCTGCGCTTCGGCCAGAAGCCGCTGCTCGCCTTCGGCATGCTCGGGGCGGGGCTGTTCGCGATCGGCGTGATCACCGGGCTCGTGGCCGTGGGCGTACGCGTGATCGGCGGCGTGGGGTTCCGCCCGCTCCTCACCCTGGTCGAAACGTGCCTGCTGCTCGGCAGCGTGTTCTTCGCCACCGGGCTCCTCGGCGAGCAGATCGCCCAGCAGCGCGCCGAACTGCGCGATATCCGCCGCACGCTCGACGAAGTGCTCGCCGATCGCGAGACCGCGCGCCTGGTGAGGGAGGACGAGGCCGGACGCGGCGTGACGCGGGAACGCGCCCGCGCGAGCGGCGACGGCTGATCCGCCGGCCGATCGTGTCGCGATCTCCGCGCGTCCTCTTCGTCACGCACAACTTTCCGCGACACGTCGGCGACGCGGCCGGCTCCTTCGTGCTGCAACTCGCCCGCGCGCTCATGGACGCCGGCGCCGATGTGCACGTGCTCGCGCCTGCCGCTCCCGGCCTCGCGGACCGCGCCACCATTCACGACATCACCGTGGAGCGCGTGCGCTACGCGCGCGACGACCGCCAGACGCTCGCCTATACCGGCACCATGGCGGAAACCGTGCGCGGTTCCTGGAGCGGACGGTTCGCGCTGCTCGGCCTGCTCCGGCACCTGCGCCGGGCCACGCAGCGCGCGCTCGTGGACGCACACCGTGCCGGCGCGCCCTTCGACGCCGTTCACGCGCACTGGTGGTTCCCCGCCGGCCTCGCGCTCTGGGGGGCGGGGTTCGGACGCGCCGGCGCGCCACGCCTCGTGATCACCATGCACGGCAGCGACGTGCGACTCGCGCGCAACACGCCGCTCGCGCATCCGGTGATGCGTCGCGTGCTGGCACAGGCCGACACGGTCACCGCCGTATCGCGCTGGCTCGCCGACGAAGCCATGGCGATCGCTCCCGGCGTCACCGTACGTGTGGCGCCCATGCCCGTGGACATCACGCAGTTCACGCCGCCGGAGACCGACGCCCACGCCACTGCCCGCACCTCACGCCTCCTCTTCGTGGGGCGGCTGAACGCGCAGAAAGGCGTCGCCGATCTCCTCGACGCGCTCGCGCACACGCGTCACGCCGTGTCCTGCGACATCATCGGCGACGGCCCCGATCGCGAAGCGCTCCACCAGCGCGCGCGCACGCTCGGCATCGACGCGCGTGTCCGATGGCACGGCGCGCTGCCGTCGCACGCGCTGTCTTCGTTCTACCGCGGCGCGCTCGCCACCGTCATGCCGTCCCGCGAAGAAGGGCTCGGCCTCGTGGCCGTGGAGTCGCAGCTCTCGGGCACGCCCGTGATCGCCTATGCGTCCGGCGGCCTTCCCGATGTCGTGGACCCCGCCGCCGGCGGCACGCTCGTGCCCTCCGGCGACATCCCTGCGTTCGCGCGCGCCATCGACGCGCTGGCCGACGCACCGGAGCAGGCGGACGCGCTCGGCGCCGCGGGGCGGCAGCGTGTGTTCGAACGGTTCAGCCCCGTGAACGTGGCGCGGCGCTATCTCGCGTGGTATTCGCCTCCCCCGTCCGGCGACCATGACTGAACCGTCCCTCGTTGCCGCTTCGCCGGAAGCACCCGGCACCCGACGCCTCTGGTGGACGGCGCTGCAGCTCGTGCTGCTCGGCGCGCTTCTCGTGTACATCGCGCAGTACGTCGCCGCGCAGCGCGACGCGCTGCGCGACACCGCCATGTCGCTCACGATACGCTGGGAGCTCGTGGTCGCGGCCGGCCTGATCGTGCTCGCCACCTATGCCGCCCTGATCCAGAGCTGGCGCCTCCTCATGGCCGGCTGGGGCGGCTCACTCGGTTTCGGCGCGGCCGTACGCATCTGGACCATTGCCAACCTCGGGCGCTACATCCCGGGCAAGGTGTGGTCCGTGGGCGCTCTCGTGGTGCTCGCGCAGCGCAACGGGGTGAATCCCGTGGCCGCGGCCGGCGCCGCCATGCTCGGCACACTCATCAACATCGGCGCCGGCTTCGGCGTGGTGACGCTCACAGGCGCGGCCGTCCTCGACGTGCTCGACCCGCGGTATCGCTGGATCGCGTGGGCCGGCAGCGTACTCTTCGCCATCGGCGTGCTGGCGCTCCCGCGCATCCTGCCGGGGGTCCTCGCATGGATCGGCCGGCAGCGCGGCACCTTTGCGCCGCCTGCGCAGGCGCTGCCGAACCGGACGCTCTGGCTGGCGGTGGGCATCAACGCGCTGTCGTGGTTCGGCTACGGCGCGGCGTTCGCGCTGTTCGCCCGGGGCATCCTGCCCGGTATCAGTGGCGCCCTGCCGTCCTTCATCGCAATTTGGACGGCATCCTATCTCGTGGGGTATCTCATGCTGATCGCCCCCGGCGGGATCGGGGCGCGTGACGGTGCCCTGGCGATCGCGATGGTAGCCCTCGGTCTGACCACCTCGGCCGAAGCCACCGTACTCGCGATCGCATCACGGCTCTGGTTGACCGCGCTCGAAGTGACGCCCGGTCTGGTCAGTCTCGCTCTCGCGCCTGCTGCGCGACGATTCCGTCCCTGAGGACGGATCGTTCGTGTACCGGCGCGTTTCCTCGTCTTCTCTCGACGTTCGCATGGATCGTTCCGACGCCACGTTGCCGGACTGGACACCTCGTCACGCCTGGGCCTGGGCTGCATTCGCCTGCGTGATCTGCACGATGCTGCTCGCCTGGCCGGCGCTCAGCGGCGGATTCCTCGTCAACCCGCACTCCGACCAGTACATCGCGGGCTATCCGTATCGCGAGTTCGCGGCCCGGATGCTCCGGGCAGGGGAGGGGTTCCCGCAGTGGAGTCCGTATCTGCAGGGTGGCCTTCCGTACGTGGCCGCCATGCACGGCGACATCTTCTATCCCACGTTCCTGCTGCGCCTGATCCTTCCCACCGACGTGGCCATGACGTGGGGCTTCGTCGTGCACACCATGCTGGCGGGGATCTTCACGATCGGCTTCCTGCGCGCCGTGGGGTTCGGACTGCTGCCCGCGAGCGTGGGCGGCGTGGCATACATGCTGAGTGGACAACTGGCCTCGTTCCCGTCACCTGGTCACGACGGCAAGCTGTTCGTGAGCACGCTGCTCCCGCTCACGCTCTGGCTGCTCGTACGCGGCATCCGAGACGGGCGCCAATGGGCCTGGGGCCTGCTGGCGATCGTGGTGGGGCTCGGCGTGCTCTCGCCACATCCGCAGTTGCTGCAGTACCTGCTGCTCACGGCCGGCGCCTTCGCGCTGTTCATCGCATTCAAGCCCGATGCCGTGATGCCGGCCGCGGGCGTTCACACCGCGTCCCACCCCGCCGGTGGCAGCGCGGTCGCCGCATCCGACCCGCGCACGACCCGGTTCACGCGACTCGGCATCGCCCTCGGCGCGATCGGCCTCGGATTCGTGATCGGCGCGGTGCAGTACCTGCCGGTGAGCGAATACGTGGCCTGGTCGCCGCGCGCCGGCGGCACCGGATACGACCACGCCACGTCGTATTCCATGCCGATCGAGGAAACCATCAACATGTGGCTCCCCCAGTTCTCCGGCATCCTCGACGCCTACTGGGGGGCGAATCGCATCCACTTCCACAGCGAGTATCTCGGCGTGGCCGTGATCCTGCTCGCCGTGGCCGGCCTGTCCGGCGGCGTGCATCGCCATGCCCGGGCCCACGCCTGGTTCTGGCTCGGCACCGCCATCGTGACGCTGTTCTGGGCCTGGGGCGGCAATACGCCGTTCTACCAGCTCGTGTACCGGCTCGTGCCGGGCACCACGTACTTCCGCGCGCCGAGCACGATTCTCTACGTGGTCTCGTTCGCCACGGCCATGCTCGCCGCGTTCGGCGCCGAGCGTCTGCTCGCGGGCCGTCTTGGCATGCGCTTCGTCATCGGCGCGGCGACGGCCGGCGTGCTCACGGGCGTGCTGGCCACCGCGGGGTTCTTCACGCGCATCGCCGAAGCCGTGATGTGGAACGCCGCCGTGGTCCCGCTCATCGACGCCAACGCGCCGGCGGTGGTAGCGGGCGGGTGGCGCGTCGCGCTCGTGGCGCTTGCCGTGGCTGCGCTGGCCGCACTGAGCTTCCAGCGAAGGCTGCCCGCGCGCACGGTCGGCTTCGCGCTCCTCGCCGTGGTGACCCTCGATCTCTGGAGCATCGGACGCCACTACTGGCTGTTCAGCGACCGGGCGGAGCGGCTGTACGGCACCGATGCCGCCATCGACTACATCAAGGCGCAGGATCAGCCGGGGCGCGTGCTCGCGCTCGAACTCGACGGCGGCGGCACCGTGCGCCGCGATCCGTTCCTGGGCGGCTCGGCCCTCATGGCGCACGATGTGCGCAACGTGCTCGGCTATCAGGGGAACGAGCTCGGGCGCTATCGCCGGCTCATCCAGACGGCCGGCACGGGCATCCTGAGCAATCCCAACGTCTGGGCGCTCACGAACACGCGCTACTTCTACACGAACTACCCCGAGGTCCCCTTCGAGGGCACGGAACGCCTCGCCGGGCCCACGCAGAATGCCGCCGGCAGCACGGTGCACCTCTACCGCATGCCGGGTGAGAACCCGTACGCCTGGGTGGTGCCGGTCCGCGTGAAAGCCGACGACGAAAGCACGCTCGCCACGGTGCTCGACCCCCGCTTCGATCTCACGCGGGCCGTGCTCTTCGCTGACGATGCCGCGGTGGACGCCCCCGCCGCCGACCGGATCTCCGCGCTCCCCGAGCCGCTCCTGGTCTCGGCCCGCGTCACCCGGTATGCTCCCGGCGCCGTGGACCTCGTGCTCGAGGGCGACGTGCCGGACGGGGCCACGCTCGTGGTTTCGGAGAACTACTATCCCGGCTGGCGCGCCGAGGTGGACGGTCGTGAAGCGCCGATCGGCCGCGCCGACTACGTGATCACCGGCGTGGTGCTGCCCGCCGGCGCCAGGGCGGTGAGTCTCCGCTTCGAGAACAGCAAGAACGCCACGGGCCAGCTCGTCACCCTGCTCGCCGTGGTACTCGCGCTGGCGTGGGCCGGCGCGGGAGCCCTGACCGAACGCCGGAGCGCCGCCCGTGCCTGAGCGTCCCACTCCGTGGTCCCCGCAGGCGGCCGTGCCCGATGGTGAGCGCGCGCTTGTGATCGTTCCCACCTACAACGAACGCGACAACATCACCCGCATCGTGCCGCGCATCCTCGAGCAGGATCCGCGGCTCGAGGTGCTCGTGGTGGACGACAATTCCCCGGACGGCACCGGCCGGCTCGCCGACGAGCTCGCCGCCGCCGATCCTCGCGTGCACGTGCTCCACCGTCCGGGGAAAGCCGGGCTGGGCCGGGCCTATCTCGCGGGGTTCGAGTGGGCCTTGGGGCGCCAGTACGACTACATGTTCGAGATGGACGCCGACTTCTCGCACGATCCGGCGCATCTCACCGAGTTCCTGCACGCGATCCAGGACGCCGACCTGGTGCTCGGCTCGCGGTACCGGCAGGGCAGGGTGACCGTGGTGAACTGGCCCATGACCCGCCTCCTCCTGTCCTACGCCGCGAACATCTACGCGCGCATCGTCACGGGGCTCCACCTGGGCGACGCCACGGGCGGCTTCAAGTGCTTCCGCCGGCGCGTGCTCGAGGCGATCCCGCTCGATCAGGTCCGATCCAACGGCTACGCCTTCCAGATCGAGATGAGCTATCGGGCGTGGAAGCGCGGCTTCCGCATCGCCGAAATCCCGATCGTCTTCAACGACCGCACGGAGGGCGAATCGAAGATGTCGAAGCGCATCGTGCGCGAGGCGGTGTGGATGGTGTGGCGGCTCCGGTGGTGGGGAATCACCGGGCGGTATTAGCACGCATGTCCGCACCCCGACAGATCCCTCTCGAAGCCCTCACGGGCGTGCCGTTCACCAAGATGACCGGCTCGGGGAATGATTTCGTGGTGCTGGATGGACGTGATGTATCACCTGAGCTTGCCACGGCACCCGAGGTGATCATGGCCATCTGCAATCGGCACAACGGGATAGGCGCGGACGGTCTGGTCTTGCTCGAGCCGGCGTCCACCGCCGGCGATCCGACGGACGCCATCCGGCTCAGGTACTTCAACAGGGATGGGACGCTGGGTGAGCTGTGTGGCAATGCGACGTTGTGCAGCACCACCTTGGCCGTCCTGAACGGGTTCGCGCCCGCGGATCGGGTGCGGCTTCATACGGATTCCGGGCTGGTGTCGGCCCGGGTCGTGAACGGATGGCCGGAGATCGATCTGGCGCCCGTGGAATCGGTTCAGCCGGCCCTGGAGGGCATTCCGCTCGAGACCGGCGAGCAACGGGCGGGGTTCGCGCTCGTCGGAGTACCGCATGTGGTGCTCGTGACGGATGACCTGGAGCACGTGGACGTAGTCGGCCGAGGGCGGCCAATTCGGCAGCATGACGCACTGAGGCCGAGCGGGGCCAATGTGAACTGGGTGATGCCCGCCGGAGACGGACGCTGGCGGTACCGTACGTATGAAAGAGGCGTTGAGGACGAGACCCTGGCGTGCGGAACCGGGGCGATCGCGGCGGCCATTCTGCTCACGGAGTGGGGGCTCGCGGAAGCTCCCGTGGGGCTGATCACGCGGTCCGGGCGCTCCGTGGAAGTCTCGTTCCGAGCGGAATCGGGGCCTCGGGAAGGGGGCAGGCGCTGGCATCCGTCCCTTCGCGGCGAAGGACGCGTGGTCTTCCGCGGCACGATCGATCGCCTAGGCTGAAACGGACGTTTTCGAGGCCATTGCTCGGCGTCCATTCGGCAAAATCCGAAGGGTGATTTCTCACCTCGGGAATGTGGAGAGATCGACGCCCTGAGACGAACGTGAGCGCGACCTCGACAAACGACGTGAAGCAAACGTCGTAACATGTTGTCGGTAGATCAGATACAACACACTACCCAATCCGCAAGGACCTGTGGATATCGGCTTTTCCCACAGTTATCCACGGTGATTGGTTTACATAACATATATTATCGGCATTATCTCTGGTCGCTGGCGAACCGTAGATGTCAGATAGTGTTCCAAAAATGTCCCATTAGTGTCGACTCAGGCAACTCTTCCCCATTATCTCCACGGAGGTAGCCGACAGACCGCCTCAGGCGCGATCCTTGCTCCAACCCGGTGTCAGGCAACCGGTGGGATGGGATGCCCGGGAACACGAAGCCGGAACCGCCTTCAGGCGATTCCGGCTTTCACGGTCCAGCCGTGATGCCTGAAAGCGCTCAGCCCGTCGGGGCCACGGCCCGCAGTTCACCCAGCCGGACGGCGGCCTCCTGCGCGTACGGTGAACCCTCCTTCGCGAGCAGCCCTTCGAAGATCGTGATCGCCTCGGTCCGCTTGCCGGCTCGCATGAGCGCCCGTGCCTGCGACAGCGTGAATCCGTCGCGTTCGGTATCCGAAGCTGCCGCTTTGGCAGCCTTCGCATAGTGCTCCGCCGCCTTCTCGAAGTTCGCCGTTCCCTCGTGTCCGGCCGCCATTAGCCCTTCGATGGCCGGGACGAAGGCCGAGGATGCCCCGGAGCGGGCCGACTCGAGCCGCCGGAGGCCTTCCTCGAACTCCTCGGCTTCGAAGTACGTCTGCGCCACGAGCAGCGCGGCCTGGTCGCCGGCGCTGGTGCCCTTGTACCGCGAGGCCACGTTGCCGAGCGCCTCGCGCGCCACGTCCGTCTTGCCTTCGTACAGCGGTCCCTGAGCCGCGTAGAGTGCCGTGGACGCGTTCGTCTGTTTCCGGGCATCGGAGGCCCGAACCCCATAGACGCCAAGGCCGATGGCCGCCAGAACGGCCGCGCCGATACCCAGCAGCTTGCCGTTGGCCTGGAGCCAGAGGGTAACGTTCTCGAGGGGATCGTCGGAGGTGTGCTTCGCCATGAAATCAACGACTGGTGAACGGAACGGAGAGGTCGACGCGGTCATCCGGCGTCGGCCGTGAGGGCCCCGTCCCGCGTGGCAGAAATCGGGGCCAATCCTGAAACATACTCATTTCTGATCGAAAGAGCACCCGCCGGCGGGTGTGAACCCCCTCGGTGGAGGCGAGCCACGGCCCCGCGCCGGACGCCTAGCGCGGAGCCCCGGCCACCTCAGTCGTCGATCTTGAGTGCGACCCCTTCACTCTTGGCCACCACCAAGGCTGTCACCTGATCACCCATGATGTTCGGCACGGTCCGTGACATGTCGAGGATGCGGTCCACGCCCAGGATGAGCGCAATCCCCTCCCCCGGAATCCCGACGGTTTCGAGGATCAGCACGAGAAGCGGAATGGACCCGCCAGGGACGCCCGCGGCGCCGATGGCAGTGATCACGGACATCACGATCACGATCACCTGACTGGTGATACTGAGATCGATACCGAAGACCTGCGCGAGGAACAGCACTGTCATCCCTTCGAAGAGCGCGGTCCCGTTCATGTTCATCGTGGCGCCGAGAGGGAGCACGAACGAGGCGATCTCCCGGGGCACGCCGAACTGCTCTTCGGCCGTCCGGATGTTCTCCGGAAGCGTCGCGTTTGAACTGGATGTGGAGAACGCCGTGATCATCACGGAGCGGCATTTGGCGAAGAATCGGCCATACGGAACGCCCACGATGAATCGTGCGATCAGGCCGATCACGCCGAAGAGATGCAGCACCAGTCCGAACAGCACGGTGCCGACATAGAGAGCGAGGGACTGCAGGACCTCGGCTCCGAACCGCGCGGTGACGGCGAAGATGAGGCCGGCGACGCCGAACGGCGCGATGCGCATGGCGTAGCCGATGATGCGCGTCACCACGTCCACCAGCCCTTCGAGCATGCCGATGATCGGCTGCGCGCGTTCCCTGCTGATCTGGGTGAGCGCGATACCGAAGATCAGGGAAAAGAAGATGAGGCCGAGCATGTCGCCGCGCGCCGCGGTATCCACCGGATTGCGCGGGATGATATTGACGAAGGTCTCGATACCGAACGTTGCGCCGGCACCAACACGCGCCGTGGCTTCACCGGCATACTGCTGCAGGAGCTGAGTGCGCACTTCCGGGGCGAGCGATTCACCGGGACCCACGAGGTTCACCAGCGTGAGGCCGATCGTGGCGGCCAGGGCCGTGGTGACGAGAAAGAAGCTCATCGCCTTGCCGCCGATGCGCCCGATGCGGCTCAGGTCGCCAAGGGATGCCACGCCGAGGGTGACCGAGCCGAAGATGAGCGGCACCACGATCATGAACAGCATCCGGAGGAATACCTGCCCCACCGGCGTGGCCACGTTGTCGACGACCCACATCAGCCGGGGAGCGTCTCCGAACGCAAGTCTGGAAACGACACCGGCCCCGGCCCCGACGACGAGACCGAGCAGAATCTTGTTGTGAAGTTTCACGAGGGAAGCGGCAGGAGGAGGGAGGGAAAAACCGGTGCCGGACAACGGGATGCAACCTATAGAGTGGGACATTGGTCACCAAGGGGGCGCGGGCGCACGATCCTTGCAACGGCACGGAGTGATTCTCCTTGCAACCCGCCACCCGGAGCTCCCATGCCCCCTGCCCCGTTCCTCATCCCCGCCCACTGGCGTGCCGCCGCTCTCCTGGCCCTGCTCGTGGCCGCACCGGCGGGAGCCGCCGCCGGCCAGGAACGCCCCGACCCCATCCTCCCCGCCGTGAGCATCATCGGCCGCGCCGACGGACTGGGGAGGATCCCCGGTGCCATCGCGATCGTGGGACCGGCCGTGCTGCGGGACCGCGCGCCCCTCTCGGCCATGGACGCGCTCCGCACCGTGCCCGGCCTGCATACGGCCGACGAGGACCCTTTCGGCCTCAACCTGAACGTGGGATTCCGCGGGCTGCCCCCCCGGCGCTCGTCCCGCACGCTGCTGCTCGAGGACGGCATGCCGATCCTGCTCGGCTCGTACGGCGACCCCTCCATGCACTACGCCCCGCCGGTCGAAGCAATCGAGTCCATCGAGGTGGTCAAGGGGTCCGGACAGATCATGAACGGGCCGCAGACCGTGGGCGGTGTGCTCAACTTCGTGACCCGGCTTCCCCCCGCCGACGGGCGCTACGGCATGGTGACGCTGGGCGGCGGCGCCCTGGACTACCGGAACGGGCACGTGAGCGTGGGCGCGGGCCGGGACGGCCGCGGATTCTCGGTCGACTACACCTTCCGCGAAGGCGCGGGCGTGCGCAGTGAACAGGGACACCGCTTCCACAACGCCGTGGTCAAGGGGCTCCTGCCGCTCGGTGATCGCCAGATGCTCCTCCTGAAGGCCGGCGCCTGGAACGAGGCGTCGCGCATCTCCGAAACCGGGCTCACGCAGGACGAGTTCGAAACCGCTCCCTTCTCCCTGCCCTTTGCCGCGAACGGCCGCTTCGATGTGGAGCGCTACATGGCCCAGGCCGTGCACGATGCCGCCATCGGACGCGCCCATCTGCGCACCAACGCCTTCATCTCCACCACGAGCCGTGCCTCGTGGCGGCAGTCGGGGGAGTCGGAGGAACGGCTGGAGGAAGACGACTATGCCGACGACTTCAACTGCGCCCCCGGCGCGGTGAGCTACGAGCAGTGCGGCAATCAGGGGCGGCCGCGCACGTATCGGGTGATGGGCATCGAGCCGCGCCTCTCGCTCAGCTTCGGTCAGGCCGAACGGGTCATGCTGGAAAGCGGGGTGCGCCTCTACGCCGAAGACGTGCGACGCCGGCAGTTCGTGGGCAATACACCCACGTCACGGGAGGGCGACGCGGAGCTCACGCGCGACAACGCGATCGCGACCCAGGCGATTTCCGGATTTCTGCTCACACGCCTGGGCATGACCGATGCCTTCACCCTGTCGCCCGCCCTGCGGATCGAGCACGTGCGCCAGGACAATCGCAACCGGTTCCCGGGACGCGAAGCGGAACTCCGGCAGACGTACACCCAGCTCCTTCCCGGGCTCGGCGCGACGTACAGCCGTGATCCCCGGGCCACCCTCTTCGCGGGCGTCCACCATGGCTTCGCCCCGCCCCGTCCGGCCGACATCTATCAGCCGCAGCCGGGCCAGTCGATCGTGCTGGTGGATCCGGAAACGAGCTGGAACTGGGAGCTGGGCGGCCGGTTCACCCCGCGTGCCGGTCTCCATCTGGAAACCACGGTGTTCCGCATGGACTTCGACAACGAGATCATCGAAGCGCCCGCGGGCACGGGACAGCGGTTCATCAACGGCGGACGCACCGTGCATCAGGGCGTGGAGCTCGCCTCGCGGCTCAGCCTCGGCGCCGTGTACGGTCTGCCGGACGATCTGACGCTCTCGGCGGCCTACACGTTCCTCCCCACCGCCGCCTTCGCCGGCGGCGACGGGCGCGGCGACGAGGTCGTGGGCAACCGTCTGCCCTATGCGCCGCGGCACCTGGCCTCGGCGAGCGCCACGTTCGCGCACCGTTCGGGACTCAGCGTGGGTTCGTCGCTGGAGTATACCGCCGAACAGTTCGCCGACGAGGAGAATACCGTGGCCCCGTCGGGCGACGGGCAGCGCGGGCTCCTGCCGTCGTATGCCGTGGTGCACGCGTTCGGCTCGTACCGGATTCCGGCCACGCGCCTGCAGGTGCGTCTTTCGATGCGGAATGTCTTCGACCGCGTGTACATCACGCAGCGCAACGAAGGGATCTACACCGGCGTGCGTCGAATGGCGCGCGGTGAGGTGCAGTGGACATTCTGACGCGGTGAACGCGGGAACGCGGCATGGCCGATCTGCCGGATTCGTGATCCGGTGGATCGGCCATGTGCCGACGAGGACAGCCGGGTGACAGCAGCCGGCGCGCGCCTCGAGCGCCGGTACTGTCCGGCTCAGAACGCCTGCGCGCCCGCCTCGGCCACCGCCTGATCCTGCTCGCCCGTGCCGCCGCTCACGCCGATCGCGCCCACGACCTCGTCGCCGTCCTCGAGCGGAATGCCGCCGGCGAAGATCATCACCTTGCCGCCGTTCGACGAGTGGATGCCGTAGAAATCCTTGCCGGGCTGGCTCATGCGCGAGAGCTCCAGCGTGGCGATGTCGAACGCGCGTGACGTCCAGGCCTTGTTGATGGCGATGTCCACGCTTCCCATCCATGCGCCGTCCATGCGCACGTGGGCCACGAGGTGCCCGCCCGCATCCACCACCGCGATGTTCATGGGCTGGCCGATGCTTTCCGCGTGCTGCTCCGCCGCGGCAATGATTCGACGGGCCGCTTCCAGTGTCATCATGTTCCTTCTCCCGGGAAATGGTGGATGAAATCGCAGGGTCCCACGACGATCGCGGCCGACCAGGCGAGCAGGATGATCAATCCGAAGAACACGGTGTTCACCATGCCGGCGATGGCGAGGAAGTGCGTGCGGTGACGGCCGCGCGGTGCATCTTCCACGTCCTTCGGGGTCACGCTCCATTCCTTCCAGGCGGCCCACCCGCCCGGCAGCACGAGCAGCAGCGCCAGGAGCGTCACGAGGTGGTGCAGCCAGTAGGCGCCGTGCTCGCAGGTGGTCTCGACGATCGCATAGCTCACCACGAGGTGGAGCAGCCACGCCACCGGCGCGGCCAGCATGCCGGCCACGAGCAGCTTCGCCTCGTGCTCGGTCTTCTCCGGCGCGCGCGTGTCGGCGGTGGAGACGGCGCGTGCCGACGTCACCGGCTCCGTGGGGAGGCCGCCGTTCCGGTGTTCGCCGGCGTTCATGCGCGCGGCGTCCAGTAGAGCACCACGTACAGCGGCAGCCACACGGCCACCACGAAGTGCCAGTACATGCCGTTGATGATCACGCCGAGCCGGCGCTCCGGATCGAAGTAGCCGCGCAGCGCGAGCGCCGTCACGACGATCGTCTTGAGGAGCAGGATGATGACGTGGGCGGAATGGAAGCCCACGATCGTCCACACGATCGATCCGTAGGCGTTGGTGTCCCACCGGTACGGCACGTCGGCGTACTCCACCACCTTGAGCACGAGGAACAGCAGGGCGAGCAGCGCGGCCACGATCAGTCCCGTGCGAAGCCGCCGCTGGTCGTTCTTCTCGATACCGGTATCGGCCCAGTGCATCACCACGCTGCTGAACACGAGAATGATCGTGTTGACCGTGGGGAGCAGGAGCGACGGCGGCGCGAACCCGCCCTGCGGCCAGGCGGGGCTCTGCGTCTTCAGATAGAAATACGCGGCGATGAGAATCGAGAAGACGGCGGTCTCCACGACGATCATGCCGATCATGCCCCACCAGAGCAGCCCGTCGGTGGAATGGGCGTAGGGCCTGAGCCCGCGTACGTCGATCACGGGACGGAATCTCATGCGCGATCTCCTCCTCCCTTCCACGGCGGCGTGCGTTCGTCGTGACGCGGCCAGTGCCACCAGGCCATCACGAGGAAGGAGAGCACCAGGCCGACCGGCACCCACATGAGGCTCCAGATCGCGCCGATGAACGCCACGGAGCTCGTGAACGCGAGCGCGAGCGGCGCGAGGCTGGGCCGGGCCACCACGGCGAGGCGCTGCACTTCGGCATCGAGCGCAGTGGTGACCACCACTTCGCGGCGATCACTGCGCACTCCCTGCACCGAATCCTGTACCCCGGGCTCGGGCTGATCCCAGAGCGGCCAGCGGGAGCTCACCACGGGAATGTGGGCGAAGTTGTAGGGCGGCGGCGGCGAGGGCGTGAGCCATTCGAGGGAATCGGCGTGCCACGGATCGGCGCCCGCCACGGGGCCGTGCCACCAGCTCCGGAGCGCGTTCACCAGGAACACGAGCACGCCGGCCGCGATCACGTACGCGCCGATCGTGGCGACGAGGTTCTCCGTGTTCCATCCCATGCCGTCGGACCAGGCGTAGATGCGCCGCGGCATGCCTTCGAAGCCGAGCTGGTGCATCGGGAAGAACGTCACGTTGAACCCGACGAAGAGCAGCCAGAAGTGCCATTTGCCGAGCGTCTCGGAGAGCATCCGGCCCGTGACCTTGGGGAACCAGTGGTAGAACGCCCCGAACATGGGGAACACCATGCCCCCGAAGAGCACGTAGTGCAGGTGCGCGACCACGAAGTACGTATCGTGCACCTGGGAGTCGAACTGCACCGACGCGACCATCACGCCGCTGATGCCGCCGATCACGAAGATCAGGATGAACCCCACCACGAAGAGCAACGGCGTGCGGAACACGGGGCGCCCGAGCCAGATCGTGGCGATCCAGCAGAAGATCTGCACGCCGGCCGGAATGGCGATCAGCATGCTGGCCGCGGTGAAGAACGACGAGCCGAGCTCCGGCAGCCCCGTGGTGAACATGTGGTGCACCCAGAGGCCGAACGCGATGAACCCCGTGGCCACGAGCGACAGCGCGAGCGCCGTATAGCCGAACACCGGCCGCCGCGAGAACGTCACCACGATCGACGACACGAAGCCGAGCGCCGGCATGAGGATGATGTACACCTCCGGGTGCCCGAACCACCAGAAGAGGTGCTGCCAGAGCAGCGGATCCCCGCCGCCCGCGGGCACGAAGAACTGCGCGTCGGCCATCCGGTCCACGGCGAGCATCACGCTCGCCACGATCACGCCCGGCATGGCGAAGAGGATCATCATCGCCGTGATCAGGATGGCCCACACGAAGAGCGGCATGCGGTGCAGCGACATGCCAGGCGCGCGCTGCTTGAGGATCGTGACCACGATCTCCACCGCCGCCACGAGGGCGGACACTTCCACGAACGTGATGATCGTGGTGTAGACGTCGATCCGAAATCCGGGCGAGTGCTCGGCGCCGGCCAGGGTGGGATAGTTGAACCAGCCGGCGTCCGGCGCGAAGCCCATGAAGAACGCGGCGTAGAGCGCCAGGCCGCCGATCAGATAGACCCAGTAGCCGTAGGCGTTGAGCCGCGGAAACGCCATGTCGCGCGCGCCGATCATGAGCGGTGTGATGTAGAGCGCGACCCCTTCGCCCATGGGCACGGCGAACAGGAACATCATCGTGACGCCGTGCATGGTGAAGATCTGGTTGTACAGCTCCGGCGAAAGGAACGTGCCGTCGGGCGTGATGAGCTGCGTGCGCATGAGCAGCGCCAGCGCGCCGCCCAGGAGCAGGAAGGCGAACGCGGTCACGATGAACCGCACGCCGATCACCCGATGATTCACGGCGCTGAACCATCCCCGGATCCCCGGCGGCGTGTCCCACGTGCGATGCAGTTCGGCGATGTCGTCGTAGTGCGGCGTGCCCGCGGCGTCGATCGCGGCCGCGTCGAGCGTGGCGGCATCGGCCGCGATCATGTCACGCTCCCGGTCGGGCCGCGCCGTCACTGCAACTGCTCCAGGTAGGCCACGAGCGCCTGCACTTCCTGCGGCGTGAGCACCACGCGCGGCATGTGGTTGCCCGGCTTGAGCGTCTGCGGATCGGCGAGCCACGCGCCGAGGTTGGCCGTCGTGTTCTCGAACGCGCCCGCGGCGATCGTGAGACGGCGGGCGAAGTGCGTGAGATCCGGGCCGGCCTGCGCACGGGCGTTCGTTCCGCGCACCGAGTGGCAGGTGACGCAGGCCAGTCGTTCGAAGGCGCGCTCCCCTTCCCGGGCCAGCGAATCCACGGGCGGCCGCGACGGCTGCAACATGGCTTCGCGCCAGGCGTCGTATTCCTCCGGCGGATGCACCACCACGGTGATGATCATCTTCGCGTGCTGCACGCCGCAGAACTCGGCGCACTGCCCGCGATACGTGCCCGGACGGTCCGCGCGGATCCAGAGATCGTTCTCGCGTCCCGGAATGAGATCCATCTTGCCGTGCAGGCTCGGTACCCAGAAGGAATGGATCACGTCGCGCGAGCGGAGACGGAGCCGCACGGGCCGGCCGGCGGGCAGGTGAATCTCGTTCGCCGTGCGCAGCACCCGCTGCGGCGAGGGATCGAGATATCGCACCTCCCACCACCACTGCCCGCCCGTCACCTCGATTTCGTCGGCGCCGCTCACGGCCAGCGCCGCCGCCGCGCGGCTCGTGAAGAGACTGAAGCCGAACGTGACGAGGAGGATGGTGATCGTCGCCGCCGCGGCCAGCGCGACCATGCGCACGGCACGCATTTCCACCTGGCGGTCCAGATGCATCAGCACGGCGAAGTCGTCGAGCGGTCCGGGGGGTGTGGGCGCATGCCCCCTGCCCCGCCGGAAGGCCATGACGAGCGCCACTGCCACGGCAACGAAGACCACGGCGCCGAGGGTGAACATCACCCACCAGAGCCGCGCGACATCGGCCCCGCCCGCGCCCCCGGGATCGAGCGCCGACTGCAGCCACCTCACTTGCGCGTCCCCTCGAGCGCTCCCTGGTCGGTCGGACCCTGCTGCTCCGGTTCGGGGGGATCCTCGACGGCAAGGGAGCGGACGTACGCGGCGATGCGCCACGCGCTCTCGTCGGTGAGCTTGCCGCGGAAGGCCGGCATGCCGTTCGGCCGTCCCTGCATGATGGAGAGATAGATGTGCACGGACTCCCCGCCGTAGATCCAGTCGGCATCGGCGAGCGGCGGGCCGATGGCGCCGCCGCCCAGCGCGCCGTGACAGCCGTGACAGTTCATCCAGAGATAGAGCCGGCGTCCTTCGGCGATCTCGCGTGCGTTGCCTTCGTAGGGATTGGTCACGAGCTCCTCCGCCGTGGTTTCTCCGGCCTGGAGTGTGCTTGTGCGTGCGTTCGAGGCCGCGACCGAGGCTTCGGAGACGCGGGTGTTTCCGTCGCTCCGCGACTCACCCCCGCAGGCAGCCACCAGGATGCCACACACGACGAATGCAGCGAGCCCTGTGCGCGGGTATCTCAGCCGATATCTCATGGCACGTGCTCTCCCGTGGACGTGGATCCGAGCCCCACCTGTGCCTGGCCCGTGCCCGGGCGTGGCACATGATACCGGTCGAGCAGACGCTCCACGTCGGCGCGCCGGCGCGCGAGCACGGCATCGAGCTCGTCCCGGAGCGCGACGTCCTCGCGCCGCACGCCGAGCGAGATGTCGAACACCATGGGCAGGAACGGCAGGTCGATTTCGGGCGAAACGGGCACGAGATCGAGCGCCACTGGCTGCCGCGCCGCGAAGTAGCCGGCCATGGCGCCCCACACGATCGCCACGTCCACCTCGCCGTTCACCACCGCATCCACGATGCGGGCCGGCGGCGACGGTTCGCGGTAGTCGCCGTAGACGCTGTAGCCACGCACGTTGTCCACGATGCCGCGGCGTGCCATGGCGTGCGCCGGCGGCGCGCTGGCATAGTCGTCGCCGATGATCTGCACGCCCACGCGCACATGACGGAGCAGCGAGTCGTCGAGCGACCGCACCGGGAGGCCGGCATCACGCCGCGTCAGGAACACGTACGAGGAGCGATAGTACGGACGCGTGGTGAGCGCGAGCTCCATGCTCGTGGGCATCCCCATCACCACGTCGCAGGTGTTCGCGGTGAGCGTGCTGCGGATGAAGCCGCGCCGCTGTGCCCACCAGGTGTACTCCACGCGGGCGCCGAGCTCGTGTGCCACGAGCCGGGCCAGCTCGTTCTCGAACCCTTCCTCGGCCTCGTTGGAGAACGGCAGGTTGTTGGGATCCGCGCACACGCGCAGCACCCGCGCGTGCGCATCGCCCGTGCGCGTGGCGCAGGCCATGAGGAGGAGCAGCAGCGCTCCCGGCGCAAACGCGCGGCGCATGATCACGGGAGCGCGAAGACGTAGAGCATGCCGCCCTGCGGCGTATACTCCGGCAGGTCGGGCACGGCAGTGGGGAAGCCGAGGGCGATGGTGGGATCGAGCCGCGGCAGCACGCCGAGCGCAGCCGCTCCCGCCCATCCTCCCACGCCGGAGAGCACGGCCACGTACTGCTTGCCGTCCGGACCGCGATAGGTCATGGGCTGGCCGATGATCCCGGAACCGGTGCGGAATTGCCAGAGCACTTCGCCGGTGCGCGCGTGCACGGCCTTGAACATGCGGTCCATGGTGCCGTAGAACACCACGTCGCCGGCGGTCGCCACCGCACCGCTCCACACGGGAAACCGCTCCGGAATCTGCCACACGATGCGCCGTGCCACGGGATCCCAGGCCGTGAAGTTGCCGCGGTGCGACCGGTCGTCGCGCCCTTCGGCGGAATACATGCGCACTTCGGCGCCCACATAGGGCGTGCCGGCCACGTAGTTCGCCTCCACGCCTTCGTAGTCCATGCACAGATGGTTGTGCGGGACGTACAGCATCGCGGTGCGCGGCGACCAGGCCGACGGCTGCCAGTCCTTCATGCCCGGCGCCGCAGGACAGACCCGCGTGGCGAGACGGTTGCCGGTGGCTGCCTCGGGATTCAGGATCGGACGACCGGTGGTGAGATCGATCCCGGTGGCCCAGGTGACGGGACCGAAGGCGTCGGCCGAGAGCACCTCGCCGGTCGCCCGGTCGATCACGTACATGAAACCGTTCCGGTCGGGGTGCAGCAGCACCTTGCGCTGGCGGCCGTCGATCTCGAGGTCGAGCACGAGGCTCTCGTTCACGCCGTCGTAGTCGTGCTCATCGTGCGGCACCTTCTGGTAGGCCCAGCGTGCCTGCCCCGTGTTGACGTCGCGCGCGAAGAGCGCCACCGACCACTTGTTGTCGCCCGGACGGAGCGCCGGATTCCACACGCCCGGATTGCCGGTGCCATGATAGAGAAGCTCCAGCTCCGGGTCGTACGACAGCCATCCCCACACCGTGCCGCCGCCGATCTTCCACTGCTCGCCCGACCACGACGACACGCCCAGATCGACGCCGCGATCGGATTCGTAGAACGGGCGGAAGGTGTTCTGGTCGATGAGCACGTCGGCATCCGGCCCCGTGCTGTATGCCGTCCAGAGCACGTTGCCGGAGCGCGTGTCGAGCGCCTTGAGCCAGCCGCGCACGCCGAACTCGCCGCCGCTGTTCCCCACGAACACCTTGTTCCCCACGATCAGCGGCGCCATCGTGATCGATTCGCCGATGTTGATGTCGCCCAGCTTCGTCTTCCAGAGCTCGCGCCCGGTTTCGGCATCGAGCGCGATCGTATGCACGTCGAGCGTGTTGAAGATGATGCGCCCGTCGGCGTAGGCCACGCCGCGGTTCACCACATCGCAGCAGGCCACGCCCTGCGCGCCGCGCGCGGTGCCGGGTTCATACTGCCATTTGATCGTGCCGTCGCGCACGTCCAGCGCGAAGACGTTGTTGGGGAACGGTGTGACGACGTACATCGTGCCGTTCACCACGACCGGCGCGGCCTCGTGCCCGCGGAGCTGTCCGGTGGAAAAGGTCCACGCCAGTTGCAGGTTCCGCACGTTCGCCGTGTCGATCTCGGCGAGTCCGCTGAATCGCGTATTCGCGTAGTCGCGTGCCGCCATCACCCACTGACCGTCGTCGGCCATGAGCGCGCTGATGTCGCGGGTATCCGGGGGCGTTCCGCCACGCCGGACCTCCGCTTCCCGCTGCTCGCTGCCGCCGCAGGCCGCCGTGACGGCGAGCAGTGCGCCCAGCGCAACGAATCCCGTGCGCGGTGTCATCGCGTCACCGCCACGCCCCACGGGCGTTCTCCCACCGCGATCGTGGAGGTCACGCGGCCCGTCCGCGTGTCGATCACCGACACGTCGTTGGAGAGGCCGTTGGCCGCGTAGAGGGTCGTTCCATCGCGCGAGAGCGCCAGTCCCCACGGACGCCGGCCCACGGGAATCACCTGCGTTTCACGCAGCGTGCCCGCGTCCACCACCGAGACCGAGTTCGCATGGCCGTTGGCGATGTAGACGGTCCGGTTGTCCGGAGACACGACCACTCCCACCGGTTTCGCCCGCCCTTCCGCGAGCTCGACCGTGGCGATCACCGCATGACGCGCCACGTCCACCACGGTGAGCGTGCCGCTGATTTCATTGGTCACGTACGCGCGGTGGCCATCGGGCGCGAACACCGCGGCTCGCGGCCGCTCGCCCACGAGGAACGAGGCCGTGACGTCTCGCGCCGGCACGTCGATGACGGAAATGGTGTTGCTCGTTTCGGCCGTGACGTAGGCCCAGCGTCCGTCGGGACTCATGGCCACACCCTCCGGTTCGATCCCCACGATCAGCGTGGCCAGCACGGTGCCGCGGCGCATGTCGGTGAGCGTCGCGGTCCCGGCGTCCTCATTGGCCGCCACGAGGACCGCGCCGTCGTGACTCACCGCGAACTGCTCGGGGTCGCTGCCGGCCGCGTGTCGCGCGATCACGCGCCCTTCGCGGAGGTCGATCACCGCGATGGCATCGCCGTCCCCTTCCTCCGTGGGCCGTTCGTCGCTCAGCGCCACCCAGCCATGCCGCCCTTCCCGGTCGAGCTGAAGCCCGCGCGGACGTTCCGCGAACCGGATCGTTGCGAGCGGCTGTTCCCGCGCCGCCTGGAGAATGGTGACATCGGACGATCCTTCGTTCGTGACGATCAGAAGAGGCTCACCCGCCATCACCGCTCGGCGGAGTGCCGCACGTTCGCTCTCGCTCGCCGTTTCGAGGATGCGTTCACCGGCTTCGCGGTCCGCGCTCGCGGGTGCGACATACGGCGGGAACAGCGGCTGCCGGAGCTGCCGCGTGGCGACATCGAAACGGAGCGGCTCTCCTTTGTGTCCATCGAACTCGGTACGCGCGTCCGCGAGGCGTGCGCGGAGCTCCGCCGGGTCGGCCGTCTTCGTGTCGAAGGAGGCCTGCCACAGCACCTTCATCGCCATCCAGCTCGCCCATGCCGATGCGTCGGCCGGCTGCCCGAACCGCTCGAGGAAGCGCCGGTTGAGCTGCGCGGCGCCGTATCGCGCGAGTCCGCCGTGCCAGAGCACGGGAGCCGCGCCGCCCGCACTCCGCATGGCGCCGATCGCCGAGAGATACATGGAATCCGACGCCTCCACATGGAACGTATTGGCCGAAGTTGCGGCGCCGCGCAGGTGATCGGCCCGACACCCGACATTCATATGGATGACGCCGCGCGCGGCCGCGAGATCGCCGAGCGCGGCACAGGTTTCGTCATCGAAGCCGCCCACGATCGCGAACGCGCCGTCATCGAGCAGGCGTTCGGCTGCGCGAACGGCCTCGGCCGACGTGCTCCCGTACGCGGTCTGCACGACGAACGTGCGTCCGAGCAGCGCACCGGTCCGTTCGGCTTCCTCGGCACCGAGCCGCGCGCCGAGAAGCGCCGACGCCGCCGTGGCGGAATCGGGCGCGATGTAGGCCACCATGACACGATCCGCGCCGTCCGTCGTGGCCGAGGCTTCCCCGCGGCATCCCATGGTGGTCGAGGCCATTGCCGCGATCGCGAATCCACTGGTACGGCACGTGCATCGTACGATCCGGAATGACTTCTCGATCACGGCCATCATCATGTATCGCACTCCTCCGGGCTGTCGTATGGCGGATCAGCTCGCAAGAGCCGTTCCATACAGGCCGGTTCAACTCACACGAACACGCATGAACTCGTCGCGTCCGTGCCTTTCGTCACGAACGGTTCCCGGGGCAGCGGCCGTGATCGTGGCGCTGATGCTCGCTGTGCGGCCGCTTGCGGCCCACGGCCTTGCCCTGCAGCCCCATGAACTCGCCGGCGCCTGGACGCTGGATCCGTGGCTGCTCGCTTCGCTCGTACTCCCGGCCTGGCTTTATGCGCGCGGTACGCGACGGCTCTGGACGAGCTCGGGATACGGGCGCGGCATCCGGCCATGGCAGATGTGGTGCGGCGCGGCCGGTCTGCTGGTGCTGATCCTCGCGCTCGTCTCACCGCTGGATCAAATGGGCGGCGCCCTCTTCTCGGCGCACATGACGCAGCACCAGTTGCTGATGGTCGCTGCGGCGCCGCTGGTGATACTCGCCGCTCCCACCACCGCGATGGTCTGGGCGTTCCCGCCCCCGCAGCGACGCGCCCTCGGCGCATTCGGCAACCGGATCACGCGCTCGCGCCCATGGCGTGCTCTCATGCACCCCGCCATGGCGTGGGCACTGCACGCGGCTGCGATCTGGGTGTGGCATGCGCCGTTCCTCTATCAGCAGACGCTCGACAACGGCTGGATCCACTTCGCGCAGCACGTATCGTTCTTCGGCTCCGCCCTGCTCTTCTGGTGGACCATCGTGCATCCGCGAGGCGGCGCGGTCCGGGGGCGTGGGATCGCCCTCCTCAGCGTGTTCTCCACCGCCGTGCACGGCAGCATCCTCGGCGCCCTGCTCGTCTTTGCGTCCACGCCGCTGTATCCCGTGTATGCGGGGCGTGTGGAACCCTGGGGACTCACGCTGCTCGAGGACCAGCAGCTCGGCGGACTGATCATGTGGGTGCCGGCCGGCATCGGCTACACGGCGGCGGCGCTGGTGCTGTTCGCGGCCTGGCTCCAGTCGATGGAACGCCGGCATGCGCGCGCGACTCCGGCATGAACGATGCGGTAGAATCGTCGAGCGGATGAAACAAAACCGGTTTCGTGACATTTCACACGATACCGCGTGTTTTCTGTTGTCGCGCTGCACCGCCGGGTGTCGTGGTGCTCCCGCATCCCTGCGTGGTAGCGGCTGATACTCCGTACGAGAGAGCCGCGAATCACCGCATGAATCATCGCATATCGATGCGGAGCACGGCCGCGATCGATTCGTCCGTATCCGGATCGCGGTAGCTGGCGAGCACGTGTCCTGCCGGTCCGAGATCCCACGCATACCAGGCGCGCGGCACCACGGTGCGCGCGATGCGCCGTCCGTCGGCGGCATACAGGTCCCACACCGAATCGCCGCGGTCGAACCGGGTCACGACGTTCAGGATCCGGCCATCGGACAGCACGAAGACGCCGGTCGTCCGATCGTGATACCAGAGGAACGGCCGTGTGCGGAGCCCCGGCCCCACCGTACGCACCGGGCCATGCAGCCCGTCCTCCGTCAGCTCCGGCAGAAACTGCACGTCTTCGACGAGACGTCGGGGCGACGAAAAATCGTTCGCCGGGAATCGCACGATGCGAAGCGGCGCTCCATGGGAGAAGAGAAAGCCGCGTGCCATGCTGCGCACGGCCCCGCCGGCCGACTGGATCTTCGCCATGTCCGAGACGATGCGCGGCGACGGGTCGCCGTAGCTCTCGATCCATGCTCCTGATGGCGCGTACCGGTGGAGATGGCGCGGATCGCGGAGACGTCCGCCCGACACGATGAACGAGCCGTCCGCGAGGATGGCCAGACTCTTCGGATTGGACACGATCCCCTGCTGCAGACGAGCGGCATGTTCGAAGGCCAGTGCATCATCGAAGAAAAGCACCGACGCATGGCCCGGATCGTACAGCGCGAACCCGCCTCCCGGCCGCCGTGCGAACAGGACCGGTGTCGCCACTTCGCCCGGCCCGCGTCCATCGCGCGCGAACTGCGACACGCGACCCCCAGACGGTTCCCAGCGCCACACGGCCTTGTTGACGTCATCCGTGATCAGCACGGTCCCCGGTGCGATTTCGAGCATGCCGCCGATCGTACCGAACGGCGCGGCTGCGCTGCCCTGCGACCGGTGCAGTTCGACCACCGTGAGCGATGTCTGCGCCGCCGCTGCCGACCATGCGGCGCCGAGTCCCATCAGCAGGAGCGTGCGGGTCATGGCTGTTCTCCGTTCGGAGGATCCATGCGGTGACGGACCAGCGAAGGCACGTCCAGCCCTCCGCGGCCCACACGCCGCATCAGCGATGCCGTCCAGACGCGCCGGCACATCGCCGATGCCTGTGGAAGATGTAGCCGGGAAATACGGCTTATTCCGGAGAATACGAAATTCCCGACCTCCTGTCAACTGTATTTCCAGTAACAACCCGCCGGTGACGCGACACCCCGATCGGCCGGTATATACCGGTATCACCCGTCGTGTACCGTTCCCCCGTGACGATTTCCGTCTTCATGTCCGCCATCGCACCCACCGGCCATGCCCGCCGGGTCCTCCTGACCGCGGCGCTGCTCACCGGCTCGCCGTCCCTGCTCCCGGCCCAGTCTGCGCCGGAACTGGGGGTGGCGAGCGGATTCAGTTCAGGCAACGGCGCCCAGTGCCTCCACGCGGTCACGGCCACCGCCGACGCCCGCTATCTCGGCGGGCTCCTGACGGTCCTCCCTGCCCCGCTCACCAACGCGGGCGGCCGGCTCGAAACACCGGCCGTGGCGCTCGCCTGGCGGTCGCCCGCACAGCACCGATGGCGCGTGTCCGCCGCCGGTGCCGTGGGGCCGTCGAATACCGATTGCGCGATGCTCTCGGCGCACTCGCGCGCCCGGGTCACGCTGTCGCGGCGGATCGGACGCGGCGGGGTGCAACTGTCGGCCGCCGCGCGCAGCCTGTCGTGGCTCGACCCCGCGCGCGATCAGCAGGGCATCGCCGTGGACCTCTGGCGCACGTTCGGCCCCGCGCGCCTCGAGATCGGCGCGCGGTCGTATACGCAGAGTGCATGGGATCATGAGATCACGACACGCCCCGAGCGGCGCCAGATCGGTTCCCGCCGCAACGACACGATGCCGGGCGGGTGGGAGCCCGAGTGGGCATGGGAGAACGTCTCCGATACCACGCCGGTGCGACATCAGACGCGTCCGTTCGATCTGCGCACCCGTCTCCACTGGCAGACGGGGCGGCTTACGCTCGACTTCACGGCCGGCGGAACGGTCGACAGCACCACGCGATTCGACGCATCCCGCCCGCCCGACTCGGCAGGGATGATTCCCCTGGATATCAGAGTGGCTCCGTCAATGAGGCGGCTGATGCGCCCCTGGGGACGCGTGGACGCGCGCGTGGCCCTGTCGTCGACCGTCGCCATGCATGTCGGCGCGGCCGCGCTCCCTCCGCAACCCGTGTTCGGCAACATGTCGCGGCGCATGGTCATGCTGGGCCTCGGCGTGAACGGGATCGGACGCCGCGCCACACCGAGGATCGCGGAGCGTGACGATGGATCCGCCGCATTCGCCGTGACGCGGGACGATCCGTCGCACATCGTGGTGCGCCTGCACGTGCCGCACGCGCGCACGGTCGAGCTTTCGGGCGAGCTGTCCGGATGGGAACCGGTGGCCATGCGGCAGGCGGCCGACGGCTGGTGGACCACGCGTCTTCCGGCGTCACCCGGCAGTTACCGGGTGAACGTGCGGGTGAACGGCGGCCAGTGGAGCGCGCCGCCTGGCGTGCCGGTGGTGCGTGACGAGTTCGACGGCGAGGTCGGCATCGTCACCGTGCGATGAACGTTGTGACGCGCGCCCGATCCGCGGGGTATCATCCCGTGAACCATGACAGACGCCGAACTCGTGCGCCGCGTGCTGGATGGAGACAGAACCGCCTTCACGGAGCTCGCCGACCGGCACTCCCCGGCCTGTCTCCGCTTCGCCACGCGCATGCTCGGAAGCGTGCAGGACGCGGAGGACGTGACGCAGGATGCGCTGGTGCGCGCATATCGCGCGCTCGCGGTGTACGACGACCGGTCGGCGTTCCGCACGTGGCTGTTCGCCATTCTCGTGAACCGGTGCCGCAGCGCGTTGACGGCACGCACGCGACGCGAACGCCGGGTGCGGAGTGATCCGGAACAGATGGACCGCGCCACGGTGGAGGCGGACGATCGCCGCACCGAGCTGCGCGTCGAGCTGACGCGTGCGATGGACCGGCTGTCGGAAGAACACCGGGAGGCGTTTCTGCTCAAGCACGTGGAACAGCTCGAATACACGGAAATGGCGGCCGTGACCGGCGTGCAGGTGTCCGCCCTCAAGATGCGCGTGCAGCGGGCATGCCGGCAGCTCCGGCAGGAACTTCAGGAGTACGAATCATGAATGAGCACGACGACGGCCACGATCTCCGCGACGATGCAGGACGCCTCGGCGGACTCATCGCGTCGCTCCGGGAAGATGTGCCGATCCGGCCGGCATGGCGTTCGGCGCTCGAACGGGAGCTGGCGCAAACGCCGGCGCCCGTCACGCATCGCCTCTGGCATGTGCGGCCGGCCCTGGCGCTCGCCGCGGGACTCGCGTGTCTCTTCACCGGCGCTGCCGGCACCGCGTTCCTGCTCCGCGGCACGGGAGTGCCCGCGGATCCGTCGCCCTCCGCGTTCAGCATGGTTTCCGATGGCACGACCCGGATCGGCGTGCGGTTCGCGCTCGTGGCGCCCGGTGTATCGCGCGTGAGCGTGGTGGGTGATTTCAACGGATGGGATCCCGATGCCACGCCGCTTACGGCATCCGCCGACGGCCGCACGTGGACGACACTCCTCCCGCTCGCGGAAGGCCGCTATGTGTACGCCTTCATGATCGATGGCCGCGTGGAAGCCGATCCCACCGCGCCAAACGCTCCCGACGACGATTTCGGCAGCCCGAGCTCGCTCGTGCTCGTGAGTGCCGCGCCATGATGCTGCGTCATCGTATCGCGCCGGCATTCCTGGGGCTCGTCATGACCGGGGCCGCGGCGCACGCGCAGCCCCGTCCCATGGCGCCGCTTCCCGACCGGCTCGGCCCGGCCGCGCGCGGCACGATCGAACGGTTGGTCGACTCCCTGCGCGCCGAGCAGCTCCCCGCGTCGGCGCTGCGCGACAAGGCTGCCGAAGGCGCGCTCAAGGGCGCCGACGACCGGCGCATCGTGGAGGCGGTACGCTCGCTTGCCGGCCGCCTCCGCGAATCCCGCGCCATCCTCGGCGACCGCGCGCGGGACGACGAGCTCATCGCATCCGCGAGCGCGCTGTACGTGGGTGTGCCGGCCGATGCGATCGCGCGGTTCGCCGCGGCGCAGCGGCGCCGGGATGCGCAGAGCTCGCTCACCATTCCGCTCACCGTGGTGGCGGAACTGGCGTCGTACCAGGTCGTGCCCGACCTCGCGCTGCGCACGGTGGAGTCGCTGCTCTCCCGCGGCGCCCGCGACGATGAGTTCGGCGCCTTCCGGCAGATCGTGGACCAGGAGCGCCGGCGCGGGGTCGCGCCGCCCGAAGCCGCCGAGCGCGGACTCCGGAACGTGCTGCGGGAAATCGACCGCAGGCCGTGACGCGACACGGGGCTACGAAGGTATCACGACACAGCAGCCGGCAACGGCTCGAGATTTCTCTGATCCAGGAGCAGCAGATGCAACCGATGGTACCCGAGATGCCGCGCATGTCGCTGCGGTTCATGATCACCGGCCTCGTGGCCGCACTCATGCTGACGAGCAGCGCGTGCGGCGACGGACGCGCGCTGCCGAGCGAAGTGGAGCAGGAAACGAACGTGATGTCCATGCGGATCGACGGCGATGGCGGCGAAGCGCTCGTGATCGATCCCCGGACGGCGACCCTTCCCGTCAGCAGCGCCCTGATGATCAAGGCGCGCATCACCGGCCCGGATGGCCATGTCCTGCCGAATGCGCGCGCCTCCTGGCGGTCGACCGACGAGGCGGTGCTGTCAGTCTACCCGTTCCCGGATTCCGTCCGGACCGACGAGGGCGATGATCGCGCGCATGTCTTTGCGCGAAGCGCCGGCACGGCCCGGGTCATCGCGTCGTACGGCAATGTCGCAGACACGGTCACGATCACCGTGCTCGCCCGCACCATCCCCGTCGACTCCACGCCCGCCCCGCCGCCGGTGGATACGATCATTACCCCGCCGCCGCCGGGGGACACCACCATCGCGCCGCCGCCACCGCCGGTGGACACGATCGCACCGCCACCGCCGCCGAGCGCATGGCCGATCGTGTTCGATGCCGTGATCGACGTGAGCACGGCGGTCGACACGACGCTGCTCGCACTGTGGGTGCGTGAACCGGTGGTGGGGGCCACGGTGCGCGTCGTGCAGTTGCCGCTCCGCCCCACGGACGTGGTGCCCGATGGCGCGGCTCGTGTCTCGCAGCCCACGCTCGTGGGCACGGCCGTGACCGATACCGCCGGTTTCGTTCGCATCACGAACATCCCGATGTCGCGCTTCCGCATCGAAGTGCAGCCGCCGGCGGGCTCGGCGTGGGAGCCCGGGATGGCGGAATACGGCCCCGTGGGCGTGGCCACGATGTACACGCGGATCAGGCTGCCCAGGCACTGAGCAGGGCGGAGCGCCGTGAGGCACGCAGTCACGAACGACGAAGCGGCCGGAGCCATGAGGGCTCCGGCCGCTTCGTATCAGGCCGTGCGGAGGACTCGCCGCACGATTGTAGTACCCCCGGGCAGATTCGAACTGCCGGCCAACGGTTTAGGAAACCGCTGCTCTATCCAACTGAGCTACGGGGGCATTGGGTGGAATGCACCAGCCGCGACAGTGCCCAATTCGAAATTTAACGCGCCCGGGGCGCGAGAGTAAGCCGCGGTTCGGCGGCGCGTCCGACAGCACCCATCCCCCGCGGCTCCTCAGCGCATCAGGCGCACGTCACGCCACGTTCCACACGGCATGCGTGCGCCGTTCGCCGAGTGCATCGCGCCCCCGGAGAAATCCGAGCTCCATCAGCACGGACACGCCCACCACCACCCCGCCCTGCCGTTCCACGAGCCGGCATGTCGCGGCGGCCGTGCCGCCCGTGGCGAGCACGTCGTCCACCACGAGCACGCGCGCGCCCGGCGCGAGCGCATCTGTGTGCATCTCGATGGCATCGGCGCCGTATTCGAGCGCGTAGTTCTCCCGCGCCGTGCGCCACGGCAGCTTGCCCGGTTTCCGCACCGGCACGAAGGCCGCGCCGAGCGAGAGCGCCATGGGCACGCCGAACAGGAAGCCGCGGCTCTCCACGGCCACCACGTGCGTCACGTCGGCGGTGGCGAACGGCGCCTGCATCGCCCGCACCACGTCGCGCAGCAGCACCGGATCGGCCAGGAGCGGCGTGATGTCCTTGAACCCGATGCCGGGCTTCGGAAAATCCGGGACATCGCGTATCGCATATCGCACCCGCTGCACGAGCGGTGCCTCGGTCACTGGTTCGGCTGTCGATTCGGACATCAGCGCAGGATGGTGAAGGAATCAGGCAGTGGATCGATCCCAGGCGTCAGCTCTTCCACGCGTTCCACTTCCGCGCCCGGCGGACCGTCGTACAATATCGCGCGGAGCGCCGCCAGCGCGGTATGCGCACCGGCCGCCTGCACGTCCACCGTGCCGTCGGCGTTGTTGCGCACGGTGCCCGTGAGCCCGAGACGCCGTGCCCGGTCGCGCACGAACCAGCGGAATCCCACGCCCTGCACGCGCCCGTGCACCCGGCAGGCGAGCCGCCCGCGCGGCGGCGCCGGCCGGTCGCTCATGTCTCTCGTCCCGCGGTTGCCCGTGTCATCGTCTCATGATGCACCCGGCGCGCCGCGCGGGCAACGAGCCCGCCCCTCCATCCCACTGCGCGAGCGGTCGCGTCCAGCACGAGCCGAACGATCGCGGTTGTCGACGATATCCGCATCGAGATGGAACACCGCATATCGGCCGCCGGAGAGGTGGCGGAGCCCGAAGGGTGTCGAAAGCTGCCGCATGACATCGTATATGTTGCCACCTTCGCGAATGTCATAATCGATCTCGCGAGGAATCCCCCCTTCGCCTCACGCGCGGAATCGGAAATGAATCGCGAGGATTCCAATTGCTGTCGGCAACGATCACGTATTCCGAAGGTCCTCCGAAATAGATCAGGCTGTCGCCGGATATATCCATCGAGACAGTCCCCCAGATGGCGGCAGAGAGGTCGCGATAGACGTCCAGCATTCTACCGAGGCGTTCCGGCTCTCCCGATGGAGAGCGCCAGCGAAGCCCGGCCGTGCCCTGCTCGACGTCAGCGGCCGCTGCATGCAGCGATCCTCGAGAGTGGACGAGTGGCGAGGTAAGTCGGGGGATCGGCAGGCGCGTCCTTGCCGTGTTCGATGGAAGATCCCAGAGCACGGCCTGTCGACGCAGGACGTCGACGATTCATGCACAGCCTGCCGACAGAGCAAACAGCACGACCGAAATCGCCGTCGTGCCGACAGAACGCATTCGTTCAGCCGCGTGCGCCGAGAATCGAAGCCAGTGCGGCGGCCAGCGCGGCCGCGTCACCGCGATCGGCATGGAATCCCGGCACGCTGAGGTCTCCCGCGCGGAGACGACGGGCCACGGCCTCGAGCGACGCGGCGGCGGCCTGCGCATCACCGACCGGAGGAGCAGGCGGCACCAGGGGCGCCGGCGGCTCCGCGAACGCGCGTGCCCACGCCACCTCGGCGGCCGCGTTGTTGGCACCGGTGTTCGGCAGCGCCGGCATGATGTCCATCCAGGCCTCGTCGTCCTGCCACGGCTGATGCGTCTCCGCCGTGGAGGACGCGGCGTGCGACTCGGAGCCCGCGGCCGAGATCTCCTCGGCGAGGTGGGCGATGTGCTCGCCCGCGTCGGCGATGGCCCAGGCATCGTCGGACGCAGTTTCCTCGGGCGCCGTTCCTTCGGACGCCGGCAGGGCGTCCCCGGCAGCAGCCTCGGCCTCCGGCTCGGCCGCGAATGCATCGATCCACGGCAGCTCCACCTCGCCCGTCTCGGCGAACGCCTCCCGGAGCTCGGGGTCGGCGATGGGGAGCGACACCGATCCGGCTTCGGCGAATGCTTCGCGAAGCTCCGGATCCGCGGCCGATACGGCGCCGAAGCTGCCTGCGTCTACCGCCCCGACGCCATGGCCCGGCGTTCCCACCCAGGTGGGCGGCACGAACGGGCGGAAGGCGACCGGGCCGGCCAACGACGTGGCCGACTCACCCGTCACCGGACGGGCATACGGAGGGAGGAGCGACGACGGCTGCTGATGCGAGGGCATGGGACGCTCGGGCTGACGATCGAAACGGGCCGCTCCCGCTCCACCGGGAAGACGGCAACGGGTGCCTCAGCCGGACGGCCAGCCACCGGCTCCAATCAATGGGACGAAGCGGACGGGGGTGATGTCACGGCGCACGAGCTGCCCCTCCCGTTTGGTGAACACGGCCAGCATCTGCTCCTCGCGGTCCCCGATGGGGAGCAGCAGCCGCCCGCCCTCCGCCAACTGCTCCTCGAGCGCGGGGGGCACGTGCGGCGCGCCGGCCCCCACCACGATCCCGTCGTAGGGGGCATAGTCGCGCCAGCCGAGCGTCCCGTCGCCGAGCAGCATGCTTACGTTGCGCACGCCGAGCTCGGCGAGCAAGGCGCGCGAGCGATCGAGCAGCGTGCCCACCCGCTCCACGGAGAACACCTGCGACGCGAGCTCGGCGAGCAGCGCGGTCTGGTAGGCGGAACCGGTGCCGATCTCGAGCACGCGTTCGCTGCCCGTGAGCTCCAGCAGCTCCAGCGCGCGCGCATGCACGTACGGCTGCGAGATGGTCTGGCCGGCGCCGATGGGGAGCGCGGAATCGTCGTAGGCCCGGTGCCGCACCGATTCCGGCACGAACCTGTGGCGCGGCACCATGTCGATGGCGCGCAGGACGGCGAGATCGCGAATGCCCTTGTCCTGCAGCAGTTCGACGAGACGACGCCGCGCGCCGCGGAAGCCGGGTTCTACGGCTCCCGCCACCAGTCCGCCGACGCATCGAGCTGATCGCGATGCGTGAGATCGAGGTGCAGCGGCGTGACCGAGATGTAACCTTCGGCCACGGTCGCGAAATCGGAATCCGGGGCGCCGCTCCACTCCACCGAGCCGCCGCCGATCCAGTAGATCTCGCGCCCCCACGGATCCTTCATGGGCATGATGGAGTCGGAGAACACGCGGCGGCCGAGCCGTGTGAGACGCACGCCCTTGACCTGCGATGCCTCCAGGGCCGGCAGGTTCACGTTGAGCAGCGTGTCCGCGGGGAACGACGGCAGCGACGTGAGATGCTCGAGCAGCGTGCGCAGCATCCCCACGTGCGAATCGAGCAGCGCGTCGGCGCGCAGGACCGAGCCGGCGAACGACACGGCGATGGACGGAATGCCGAGCGCGAGTCCTTCCATGGCGGCGGCGACGGTGCCCGAATAGAGCACGTCCTCGCCCATGTTGGGACCGTGGTTGATGCCGCTGATCACGAAGTCCGGACGTTCCTGAAGCAGCGCGCCCACGCCGAGCAGCACCGAGTCGGTGGGCGTGCCGTCCACCTGCCAGCGGCGCTCACCGAGGCGCACCGGTCGGAGCGGGTGGTGCAGCGTGAGCGAATGGCTGGTCGCGCTCTGTTCGCGGTCGGGGGCCACGACGTACAGCTCGCCGAGCGTTTCGCAGGCCCGTTCGAGCACGCCGAGTCCGCGGGCGAGAATGCCGTCGTCGTTGCTGAGAAGAATGCGCATGTCAGGAATTCGAGGGTGTCTCCGGCGACACCCGGTGTCCCGGACGCGCGTTGGGTGACGTGAGCGGCGCGTCGAGCAGCGCCTGCAGGGCATGCAGCTCGCGTTCGAGCGCTTCGACGGTTTCGAGTTCGAGCGCGGCGCGCGCGGACGTGCGCAGCGTTCCGCCCCGCCGATGCTCCTCGAGTTTCTGCCGCGCGCCGTCGATGGTGTATTTCTCGACGTACAGCAACTGCTTGACGAGCAGGATGAGCTCCACTTCGCGCCGCGCATACACGCGGTTGCCGGAGCGGTTCTTGGCCGGGCTCAGCACCTTGAACTGGCTCTCCCAGTAGCGCAGCACGTGCGGCTTGAGCTCGGTGAGCGCGCACACCTCGCCGATGGAGTAGAACTCCTGCACCGGTTCGCCGCGGAGCATCACGCGCCGTCCCGCTCCGCGCGCAGCTCGCGCGCCATGAGCTCGGCGATGGCCTCCACCGGCGGCTGTCCGTCGAAGAGGATGCGGTGCGTGGCTTCCACGATCGGCATCTCCACGCCGGCGCGCGCGGCGAGGGCCTGGGCGCTCTGCGCGTTGAGCACGCCTTCGGCCACGGTGTCCTTGCCGGCGAGCGCCTGTTCGAGCGTCTGCCCCTGGCCGATGGCCACGCCCACGGCGCGGTTCCGGCTGAGCGAGCCGGTGCACGTGAGCACGAGATCGCCCAGCCCCGCGAGCCCGGCGAACGTTTCGGGACGCGCGCCGAGCGCGACTCCGAGCCGCGTCATCTCGGCGAGTCCGCGCGTGATCAGCGCGGCGCGCGGGTTGAAGCCGAGCCCGAGCCCTTCGAGGATCCCGGTGGCCACGGCCATGACGTTCTTGAGCGCGCCGCCGAGTTCCACACCGGTGACGTCGTCGGTGGTGTACACGCGCAGCGTGCGCGCGCTCGTGGCGAGCTGGAGCAGCGCGGCGGCCGACGGCACGGTGCTGGCGGCCACGATGGCCGTGGGCTGCTGCGCCGCCACTTCGGCCGCGAAGCTCGGTCCGCTGAAGGCCACGGTCGCATGCGACGGCGATTCCTCGGCGACCACATCGGTCATGAGCGCGAGCGTATCGCGCTCGATCCCCTTGGTGGCCACGCCGAGCACGGCGGACGGCGCGAGGTGCGGCGCCGCGGCCCGGGCCACGAGACGCAGCACGTGCGACGGCGCGGCGTATATCACGAGCACGGCGTCGGCGAGCGCCTGCGCCATGTCCGAGGTGGCAGTGAGCGTGGGCGCCAGGGAGGCGCCAGGCAGGAACCGGTCGTTGACGTGGCGCGTGTTGATGGAGGCCACGACATCGTCTTCGCGTGCCCAGAGGCGCACGGCGTGGCCGTTGCGGGCCAGGCGGTCGGCGATGGCCGTGCCCCAGGCGCCGGCGCCGATCACGGCGCAGTGCATGCACGCGGAGGGTGTGTGGGACGTCATGAATCGCGCGGCATCGGGGGAACTGCAACGGAATCCACAGATGACACAGATGGCGCGGAGAAGGAATCCGCAGATGACGCAGATGGCGCAGATGAGGTTCTTGTTGATGGCGGGTTGGAGTCCGGCGGTGAGCCCTCGTCTCTCATGCCATGAAGAATTTCATCTGCGATATCTGCGACATCTGCGGATTCTTCTCTTCGGTCATCTGCGGCATCCGCTGTTCCATCTGCGACATCTGCGGATTCTTTTGCTGTTGCTGTCCGCTCCCCGAGCCGCCGCTCCGTACCCCGCCGCAGCCGGCCGATGTTCTCCCGGTGCGTCCAGAACACGAACACGGCCACGAGCGCCGCGAATCCGAACACGGGCGCCCGCACGCCGTACTGCACACCCACCGCGGTCACGAGCACGAGCGCGCCCACGAGCGACGCCAGCGAGATGTAGCGTGACACCGCGGCCACCGCCACGAACGTGAGGAACGCGAACAGCGCCGGCAGCGGCACGAGCGCGAAGAAGGCGCCGCTCGCCGTGGCCACGCCCTTCCCTCCCCCCTTGCCGCGCAGGAACACGGGGCGCACATGCCCCACGATGGCCGCGAGCCCGAACGCCAGCCCCCAGTGCGGATGGGCCACGCCGCCGAACACGGTGGGGAGGAGGCGCGGCAGCAGCAACACCGGAAGCACGCCCTTGAGCGTGTCCACGGCGTACACGAGCAGCCCCGCCTTCCAGCCGAGCGTGCGGAGTGCGTTCGTGGCGCCGAGATTGCCGGACCCCACGGTGCGCAGGTCCACGCCGTACGCGCGTCCCACGAGATACGCCGTGGGAAGCGAGCCGAGCAGCCACGACAGTACGAGACCGGTGGGCAGCGCGGCGGTCATGCGTTCTTCCGCCGGAGCACGATGCGGAGCGGCGATCCCGTGAACGGGAAGGTCTCGCGGAAGCCGTTGTGCAGGAAGCGGATATAATGCTCCGCCACGAGATCCGGATGGTTGCCGAACACGGCGATGGTGGGCGGCGCGACTTCCACCTGCGTGGCGTAGTTGAGCTTGACCTCGAGGCCGGCGGCCTGCGGCGGCTGACGGCGCTGCACGAGTTCGCCGAGGCGTTCGTTCACGTCGCTCGTGGAGATGCGCGTGTTGCGCGCCGCGTCGACCTCGAGCACGAGATCGAGGATGCGCTGCACGCGCTGCCCCGTGAGCGCGGAGGTGAAGAGGAACGGCACATGCCCGAGGAACGGCGCCTTCTCCACGATGTCCTTGCGGAACCGGTCGGCGCTCTTGTCCCCTTTCTCGGGAAAGATGTCCCACTTGTTCACCACCAGGATCAGCCCGCGTCCTGCCTCCCAGGCGAGCGTCGCGACCTTGAGATCCTGGTTGTGGATGCCGTCCACCGCGTCCACGAGCAGCACGCAGATGTCGGCGCGGTCGATCGCGCGCCGCGTGCGGAGCGTGGCATAGAACTCGATCCCCTCGTCCACCTTGGACTGCCGCCGGAGACCGGCCGTGTCCACGAAGATGAGCTCCCGCTCGTGGTACTTCATCGGCGTGTCGATGGAATCGCGCGTGGTGCCCGCCTCGTCTGCCACCACGAGCCGGTCTTCGCCCAGGATGCGGTTGATGAACGACGACTTGCCCACGTTGGGCCGGCCGATCACGGCCACGCGGAGCGCGTCCGGCACTTCTTCCGGCGCCTCTGGGATGCGCTCCACGACCACGTCGAGCAGATCGCCGGTGCTGGTGCCGTTCCGCGCGGACACCGGGACCGGATCACCGGCGCCGAGCTCGTAGAACTCGTACCAGTCGGTGTTCGAGGCATCGTCGACCTTGTTCACCACGAGCACCCACGGCTTGCTCGCGTCGCGCAGCAGGTCGAGCACGCGGCGGTCGCTGGGATGGAGTCCGGCCTTGGCGTCCACCACGAGCATGAGCAGGTCGGCCTCGTCGATGGCCATGAGCACCTGGCGCCGGATCTCCACGTCCATGGGGATGGACGGATCGTCGGTCAGGCCGCCGGTGTCCACGAGCCAGAAGTGCCGGCCGGCCCAGTCGGTCTGCGCGAAGTGCCGGTCGCGCGTAGTGCCGGCCTCGTCGCTGACGATGGCGGCCGTGCCCCCGACGATGCGGTTGAACAGCGCGGACTTGCCGACGTTCGGACGCCCCACGAGCGCCACCACGGGGAGACTCATGCGGCCGGCCGCCAGGCGCAGCTGCCTTCGGGGACGAGCGCGTCGATGAAATCGTACGAGGGATACACGGGCATCGGGAACAGCTCACGAACGGTCACGAACGGCTCGTCGTCGAGAAAGAGGCCGTCGTCATTGATGCACTCGGCCGGAATGAGGGCGAGATCGAGGTCGTGACGACCCTCGAGCGCGCGGCGGATGTCGGCGCCCACCAGCAGCCCTGCCGTGGTGGTGGTGGGACCGAAGAGCGAGTTCTCCACCGGCAGGAGCACGAACGTGGCGCCGGTGCGTTCGGTGAGCTGGCCGAGCAGGTCGGGCATGAGCGGGGCCATGGACACGCCGGTGACCACCCCGATACGGCGTCCGTCGAGACGCGGCAGCTGGTCGAGCCCGCGCGCCACGCGCTGCCGGAGCGACGCCACGGCGCCCACGCCGTTCTCGATCTGCTGGAACTCGCCGTAGAACTCCGGCTCGGGCAGCGGCCGGCCGGCGAGCAGATACAGCTCGTCGGAGCCGTACACCCACCGCTCGCCGCGTTCGGCGAGGGCGCGCGTGGCCCAGCGGTCGACATGATCGAGCAGCGTGCCCGACATGCCGGCGTCCATGGACTTGCCGGTGTAGAGGTGCGAGAACTGGGTGACCCCGACGGGCACGATGGCCACGGACATCATGGCGTCGCCCAGGTTCCAGAGATCCTGGAGCGAGGCCTCGAGCACGTCTCCGTCGTTGTAGCCCGGCACGATCACCATCTGGCCGTGGAAGCGGATGCCGCCGTCGGCCAGGCGCGTGAGCTGCTCCACGATGTTGGGGACGCGCGGGTTGTTGAGGAGCACCTTCCGCGCTTCCCACGGCGTGGCGTGCACCGACACGTAGAGCGGCGAGAGCCGGTACTCCAGGATGCGCTGGATGTCCCGTTCCTTGACGTTGCTCAGCGTGGCGAAGTTGCCGTAGGCGAAGGAGAGCCGGTAGTCGTCGTCGCGGATGTAGAGCGGCTTCCGGAGCCCCTTGGGCAGCCCCTCGATGAAGCAGAACTCGCAGCGGTTCGCGCAGCGGCGCACCGTGGGCGGCGCGAGCACCACGCCCATGACGTCGTCGGGATCGCGCTCGATGTCGTACTCGATCTCGGTGCCGTCGGGGAGGCGCGCGGCCAGCACGAACGCCTCGTCGGCCGTGAGGAACTCCCAGTCGAGGAAGTCGTCCAGCGGACGGCCGTTGACGGCCAGCAGTTCGGTCCCCGGCTCGATACCGATCGCGTCGGCGATGCTTTCGGGGTGGACAGCGGTGACACGAACCATGCGAACGGAGCGCCGGGCGGACGAGGACGAATCAGAACACAACGGGGGCCGAGACCGCGGCACGGTCCGCCCCCCGGATCGGGTGCCGCGCAGTGGGCGGCCTATCTGAGAAAGTTAAGGAGGTCACCTGCCCGAAGTCAAGAAATAACATGGACTTCGGGCATGCCTTCCAAAGTGGTTCCGGAGAGACTGGCTACTGCCGGTACGACCCGCCCGCTCCGGTGTTGAAGAGCACGACATCGGAATCCGCGGCAATCTTCCCTTCCCGCACGAGCACCTCGAGCACGGCCAGGGCGCAGCCGCCCTCCGGCGCGGCATCGATCCCGGTGGATTCGGCGAGGCGGCGCGTGCTCACGTGCGTGGTCCCGTCGTCCACGCTCGCGGCCAGCCCCTGTGTTTCGTGCAGGATGCGCAGCAGCAGCCGGTCGCCGAACGGCGACGGCACGCGGAGCCCCGCGGCATACGTTTCGGGGTCGACCCAAGGATCGGCATGACCGGCCCCGGCCGAGAACGCCCGGGCGATCGGCGCGCACCCCGCGGCCTGGGCCACCACGTAGCGGGGCTGCTGGGTACCGGCGGGCAGCCAGCCGCCGGCGATCAGCTCGTTGATGGCCTTCCAGATGCCCGCGGTGCCTTCGCCGCCGCCGGTGGGATAGACCACGACATCGGGTAGCCGCCAGCCGCACTGTTCGGCGAGTTCGAAGCCCATGGTCTTCATCCCCTCCACGCGATACGGCTCCCGGAGCGTGGCCACGGGCCACCAGCCGGACTCGGCGGCATACGCGGCGGCCGCCTTTCCCGCGTCCCCGATGTGGCCATCGATGCGGACGAGCTGGGCGCCAAGGGCATCGATCGTATCGAGGATGGCGCGCGGCGTGGTGCGGGGCGCGAAGACGCGCACCGGGATTCCGGCGGCGGCGGCGTAGGCGGCGATCGCGGCCCCGGCGTTCCCGGCCGTTGGCACGACGAGCCCTTCCACGCCGTCACCGCGCGCCCGCGTGACGGTGGCGCTCATGCCGCGCGCCTTGAACGAGCCGGTAGGATTCCGGGATTCGTCCTTGATCCGCAGACGGCGCACGCCGGCCTGCCGGGCGAGTTCGGGCGCCTCGATGAGCGGGGTGAGTCCTTCTCCGAGGGTTATCGGCGACTCGCCGGGGGCGAGCGGCAACCATGCGCTATAGCGCCACATGTCCCAGCGCGACGGGAGTACGAGATCGGGGGACACGGGGTCGTACGCGGCGAACAGCGGCTGGCCGCAGGCGGGACAGGCGGTGGCGCGGGCGAGTGTGGCGGGCGCGGTTCCGCAGGAGGAGCAGGTGAGAGACCAGGTCACGGGTCGGGAGGACGGTTCGGGGACGTGGGAATGGAATCCGGGGGAACTGCAACAGAATCCACAGATGACGCAGATGGAACAGCAGATGGCGCAGATGAAACTGCAGAAGAATCCGCAGATGACGCAGATGACGCAGATGGATTCGTTCTTGATGGTGTGGGAGGCGTTGTGGAGGATGACATAGGAGTGTTTTGAAATGAAGTCAACAGGACATCATCGGCCGTTCCCTCAATAATGCCATCTGCGTCATCTGCGTCATCTGCGTCATCTGCGTCATCTGCGGATTCATTTTCAGTTGCCTTTGCGGTTTCCTTCTCAATTCCCTCAGCGTCATCGGCGGACTCCACCACGATCCCATCTGTGTCATCCGCCGTCGCATCTGCGTCATCTGCGGATTCTGTTGCAGTTCCCTGCCCCACCGGCGGCACCGGAACACCGAGCGCCGTGAGCACCTTCCGCGCGATCGCCTCTCCGAAGCCCGGCACCGCGGCCAGGTCCTCCAGCGACGCCTCGCGCACGCCCTGCACACTGCCGAAGCGGTGCAGCAGCGCGCGGCGGCGCGTGGGCCCCACACCGGGAATCTGCAGCAGCTCCGACGTGATGGTGCGCGCGGCCCGTTTGGTGCGCTGGAACGTGATCGCGAACCGGTGCGCCTCGTTGCGGGCCTGCTGCAGGAGACGGAGCGCCGGCGAGCGGCGCGGCAGCCGGATGCCGTCGCTCCGCCCCGGCACGAACACCTCCTCGTCACGCTTGGCGAGGCTGATGATCGGCTGACCCGCGAGGTCGAGCGCCGCGAGTGCATCGAGCGCGGCGCCGAGCTGCCCCTTGCCGCCGTCGATGACCACGAGGTCGGGGAGCGGCTTTCCTTCGTCGCGGCGCCGGCGCAGGAAACGCTGCACCACTTCGTGCATGGACTTGAAGTCGTCGATGCCGGCCGTGTCCCGCACGGTGAACTTGCGATACTCGCTGCGCTTGGGACGGCCGTTCTCGAACCACACGCACGAGGCGACGGTGTCCTTGCCCTGCGCGTGCGAGATGTCGAAGCACACCAGCGAACGGGGAAGCCGCGGCAGACCGAGCTCCCGCTGCAGTTCGTATACCGGATCGGTGGCGCGCTCGTCGGCCTCGAGCGCGGCGAGCTTGAACTCCTCGAGCAGGTGACGCGCGTTCTGATCGGCCAGGTCCACGAGCGCGCGCCTCGGGCCGCGCTGCGGCACCCGGATCGACGTGCCCTCCAGCGCGCTCTCCACCATCTCCTGTTCCGGCACGGGGAGCGGCAGCAGCAGATGCCGCGACCGGCCCGGCGCGGTGCGGTACCACTGCAGGAGGAACGCGGCGAGCACGGCGCCATCGTCCACGTCTTCCGTGTGTTCGAGCAGGCGCTGTTCGCGCGCGAGCAGCTTGCCGTCCCGGATGCGGAGCACCACGGCGCAGGCATCCTCGCCGTCGCGCGCATACCCCACCACGTCGCGGTCGCCGCCCTCCACGTCCACCACCACGGTAGGCTCTTCCATGGCCTCGAGATGCCGCAGCGCATCCCGCAGCTCGGCGGCGGTTTCGAAGTCCAGCCGTTCGGAAGCATCGAGCATGCGGTCGCGCACCCGCGCGATCACCTCGCCGGTGCGCCCGTCGAGGAAGGCCACCACGTCGTCGATCATCATGCGGTACGACGCGGCGTCCTGCCACCCCACGCACGGCGCGAGGCACCGCTTGATGAAGTAGTCGAGACACGGACGCTCGGGCGCTTCACGCGGCAGGTCGTAGTGACACGAGCGCACCGTGAAGAGGCGCTTGACCACGTTGAGCGCGCGCCGCATCGCGCCCACGTCGGTATACGGGCCGAAGTAGCGCGCCCCGTCGTCGAGCAGGCGCCGCGTCACGAGCACGCGCGGGAACGGCTCCTGCACCGTGACCTTGATGTACGGATACGACTTGTCGTCGCGCAGGGCGACGTTGAACCGGGGGCGATACTCCTTGATGAGATTCGCCTCGAGGATCAGCGCGTGCGCCTCGTCCGGCACGACGAGGGTTTCCACGTCGGCGATGCGGCGCACGAGCGCAATCGTGCGCGGGCTCACGAGATCCTGCGCGTAATAGCTGCGCACGCGCGATCGCAGCCGCTTGGCCTTGCCCACGTAGAGGATCGTGCCCTCGGCGTCCTTCCACATGTAGACGCCCGGCGATTCGGGAAGGTGCGGCACCTTGCCCGCCACCCGTTCCGGCATGCGTTCCGTGGTACTCACGGCGACTGCTCCTCCCGCCTCTGTCGCACCGGCAGCCGGAGCCAGCGCGCGGCCTCGGCCGATCCCGCCCACCACGACACGCCGAGATAGCAGAGCGAAAACACCCCGAGCACCACGGGGCCCTGCACCCAGCGATGCTGTCCGCCGAGCAATACCCGCGGAACCGCGGCAAGTGCCGCCGCGATCGCCGTGGCCACGAGGATCCGTCGGAACGTGACGCGCACGACAGGCGCGTCGAGCGAGCCGAGTGTGCGGCGGAGCCGCGACGTCAGCAGCGCGAAGTTCACCCAGGATCCGAGCGCGGCACCGAGCGCGATGCCGGCCACCGCCATCGGCCGGTCGCGCCAGGGGAGCGACAGCGCGGCCGCGCTCACGACGGTGACCGTCACGCTCACCATCGACAGACGGAGGGGCGTGCGATAGTCCTGCATGGCGTGGAACGTGGCGGAGAAGAGCCGGTTCGACGAGAAGCTCGCGAGCGCCACGGCATAGGCCGCGAGCGTGGCGTGCACGAGCCGCTGGTCGTCGAGACCGAACGCACCCGACCGGAGCACCATGCCGATGACGAGATCGCCGAACGCCATGAACACCACGGCGCTCGGCACCACATGAAACAGAATGCGCAGCCAGCCGGAACGCACACGTTCCCGGAGCGCGGTCGCGGCCTCCGCGGCATCGAGTGCGCTCCGGTCACGCGCGAGCTCCGGGAGCGACGAGGCCGACACCGCGATGCCGAACAGCGCCACCGGCAGCAGCATGAGCTGATTCGCGTATCCGAGCGCCGTCACGGAACCGCTCGGCAGGAACGACGCGATGAATCCGTCGGCGAATCCCGAGAGCTGCACCACGCCCAGCGCACCCACCACGGGCACGATGTTGCGGAGCGTGGTGCGCACGCCGTCGGCCTGCAGCGAAACCGTGGGGCGAAGCGGACCGGCAAGGCGCCATACTTCCGGCAACTGCGTAGCCACCTGCAGCGCCGCGCCGGCCAGCGTGGCCCAGGCGAGCCACCACGCGAGCTCGGTGAGTGATGCCGCACGCGGTCCGCCCACCACGAGCAGCAGGATCTGCGCCACCGACCACATGGCCGCGCTCGCATACGACACGAAGAAACGGCGGTGCGAGTTCTGCACGCCGAGGCACCATCCCGAAAGCACCATCAGACCGGCCATCGGGAAGAGCACGCGGATCATGCGCGTGGTGAGCTCGGCCCGCACGGGATCGAATCCGGGAGCGAACAGGGCCGTGAGCCACGGTGCGGCCGCAATCCCGAGGAGCGTGAGCACGGAGACGCCCACGAGCAGCACGCCGAGCAGGGCGTTCGCGAGCGTGCGCGCGGCCCGTTCGTCTCCACGCGCGAGCAGTCCGCTGTAGACAGGTACGAAAGCAGCGGCCAGCGTGCCTTCGCCGAACAGATTGCGCAGCGCGTTCGGGATGCGGAGCGCCATCATGTACGCGTCGTTCTCGTCACTGAGGCCGAGAAAGCGCGCGATGAACCACGTGCGCACGAATCCCGTCAGGCGGCTGACGAGAATGCCGGCCCCTACGAGACCGGCGGCGCGTCCGGAAGCGGCCTCGCGTCCCGGCGCGGTCATGAACGGACCGGGGGCCGGCCGCGCGCCGCGAAGGCCTCGCGCGGCGTGCGCATCATGGAGACGGCGTCTGTCCGCCCACGATCGTGCGCGCGTAGACAGCGGCGAGTTCGCGCATCGCATCCAGCACGCCGAGCCCATGCCGGGCGAGCGTGGGCACGAGCGACAGCACGCGCTCGGGCGACGAGCCGAGTGGATGCAGCGCGGCGCGCGCCACGGCGATGTCGCGCGCGGTGGCCTGCTCCCGCCGCTTCACCGCGGCCACGAGCCGGCGTTCCACACGTGACACCCGGTGGCCCACATCACGCGCGAGCCCTTCGATCACACCCGGTGGCACGAGCGCGCCGTCGGCCGCCACCGCGCCGCCGAGCGCGGCGATCTGCACGTCGAGCGCCACGCGGAGCCGTTCCACGGCATCGGACACATCACGGTCCATGGCCGCGCGCGCGAGCTTTGCTTCGAGCACGTGCGGCGTCTGCAGCGCATCGGCGGTGACACCCAATCGGTCGAGCACGCGGTCCACCTGCGGTTCACGCCAGCTCGCGCTCCATCGCGGCACGGCCACGGGCACGGCCAGCCCCGCGGCCTCGGCGACGGCCGTGACCTGCGCGAAGTAGGCCAGCTCGCCCGGGCCCGCCACGTACGCGGCCGTTGGAAACAGCGCGCGCTCCACGACCGGGCGAAGCAGCACGTTCGCGCCCAGCGCGCCGGCCGTGGCCGATGACGCGGTGCGCGCCGCATCGGCGATCGGCACGCGGGTGCGTGTCCCCTGCGTTGTTTCGAACACGAGCGACAGCCCGTCCACCGATTCCACCTGCGGTGTGAATCCGGCGCCGCCGATCGCCGCGTTCCGCTCCTGCAACGCGGCGTCGATCGCCGCGGCGTGCTGCAGAGCGCCGCACAGCACCGGGTGCGCGGCCTGTCGCATCGCGGGGTGCGACGCATCGAGCACGCTGATGCCGAACGGCTCGAGCATGGACCGCAGCCAGGTCACGTAGGCGGAGCCCACGGTGGCACCGTCGACGTACGCCGAATCCACGAGATCGAGCACGAGCGGATCAGCGACCGAGCCGCACGCGGCGCGCAGCGCCTCGCGCAGCCTGGTCACATCGCCGAGCGGCACATCGGCCATGGCCACGCCGTCGGTGGCCGGCCCCACGAGCGACAGCCGTTCGAGCCCTTCGCGTCCCACGATGTGCGTGACGACGGCTTCGTGCCAGTCGGCATCGTCGGTGGCGGCCCAGAACACCGGCGCCACGGGAATGCGGAGATGCGCCGAAAGCTCGTCGGCCAGGGCGAGCGCGGAAAGCGCCTTGGTGAGCGTGTAGGCCGGTCCGCCGAAGAGTCCCGGCTGCTGTCCCGTGGTGACCACCACGCCGTCCCGCGCTGCTTCCACGAGCCGGCGCCGCGCCGCCGTGTGCGCAGCCGCTCCGAAGGCGGGTTGCACCGCGTCGAGCCATGCGCCGCCAGCCGGACGCACGCGCTCCACGTGCGCGCGCCAGGCGGCGAGCCCGCGCGGTGCGTGCACCTGCCAGGCCGCGGGCACGTCGCCCGATTGAATGGCGCGCGAGAGCGGCGAGCCGCCAAGCGGTGCGGTGTCGAGGCGCAGGTGCTCTGCGCCGGTCACGGAATGCGGCATCTCACCGGCCGGTCACTTGTGATACGGTTCACCGCGCAGGATCGTGCCCGCGCGGTACAGCTGTTCCGCGAGCACGAGCCGGGCGAGTTCGTGTGGCAGCGTCCACGGCGCGAGGCCGAGCCGCCGCGTGGCGCGCGTGCGCACGGCTTCGCCCAGTCCGTGCGCGCCGCCGATGACGAAGGCGACGTCTTCCGCGGCGTCACGCGCGGCCGCCAGCAGCGCGGCGAACCGCTCCGAATCGAGCATGTCTCCCTCCGGATCGCACGCAATGAGCCGCGCACCGGGCGGCACGCGCGCGAGCAGACGCTCCGCCTCGTGCGTCATCACCTCCCGCGGTGTGCGCGAGCGGGACGACTCCTCGCGCACCTCGTGGACGTCGAGCGGCCAGTAGCGCGCGGCGCGCGTCTCGTACTCCGCGATCGCGTCGGCCAGTCCGCGCTGCTTCGGCCGTCCGACCACGATCACCGACACACGCACCGCGTGCGATTCCGCGGCTCAGGCGTAGATGCCGCGCAGGCGATGCACCGTGGCCACGCGGCTGATCGACAGCATGTACGCCGCCGTGCGCATGTTCACGTTGTGCTGCGTGGCGAGCTGGAGGACGTCGCGGAAGCTGCGCACCATGATGTCCGCGAGCCGCTCGTTGACGACGTCTTCCGACCAGAAGTGGCCCATGCGGTCCTGCACCCACTCGAAGTACGAGACGGTGACACCGCCGGCGTTCGCGAGAATGTCCGGAATGACGAAGACGCCCTTCGCATCGAGAATCGGGTCGGCGGCCGCCGTGGTGGGGCCGTTGGCGCCTTCGCACACGACCTTGGCCCGGATGTTCGACGCGACCTTGGTGGTGATGACGTTCTCGAGCGCGGCCGGCACGAGCACGTCGACGTCGAGCGTGAGCAGCGTATCGTTGTCGATCGCATCACCGCCGGGAAATCCCTCGAGCGTGCGATGTTCCTGCACCCAGGCGATCGCGGCATCGATGTCGATGCCGTTCGCGTTGTGGTACGCGCCCGTGCGATCTCCGATCGCCACGATGCGACACCCTTCGCGCGCCAGCAGGCGCGCCGCCACCGATCCCACGTTGCCGAACCCCTGCACCGCCACGGTCGCGCCCTGCATGGGAAGCCCGAGGTGTTCCAGCGCCTCGCGCGTGACGAGCATGCACCCGCGCCCCGTGGCTTCGCGGCGACCGTACGACCCGCCCATTTCCACCGGCTTGCCGGTGACGACGGCGTTCTCGGTGCGCCCCACGCGCATGGAATACGTATCCATGACCCACGCCATCACGCGCTCGTTCGTGTTCACGTCGGGCGCAGGCACGTCGGTGTCGGGGCCGAGCAGCTGCATGATCCCCGAGGTGTACCGCCGCGTGAGACGCTCCAGCTCGCCGATGCTCATGCGATGCGGATCGCAGATGACGCCGCCCTTGGCGCCGCCGAACGGCAGGTTGACCACGGCACACTTCCACGTCATCCACGCGGCCAGCGCCTTGACCTCCTCGAGCGTGACCTGCATGTCGAACCGGATGCCGCCCTTGGAAGGCCCCCGGGACGAGTTGTAGATGACACGATATCCCGTGAACACTTCGACGTCCCCGCTGTCGAGCTGCACCGGCACGGACACGATGAGCTGCTTTTCGGGGTGCCGCAGGATGCGGTAGATGCCGGGTTCGAGGTCGAGCAGTTCGGCGGCGTGATCGAAGCGCGACATCATCGCTTCGAACGGATTGTCTTCATTCAGGAACCGATCCTTGTCCGGGCGGACGATGGAATCGGTGGGCAGTCGGAGGTCGATGGCCATGCGGCGGGAGGGTGGCCGGTTCAGCCGGCAGTTGAGCGTGAGGCCGCATGCGGACGGCGGCGCGCCGAGCACACGCGCGCGAGCGTCGTGTGCAGGGCGTCCGCACCGAGGCGGACCTCGATGGTCTGCGAAACATACAACAGGGGCGGGGCCACGCGAGGCCAGAGCGGCGCCAGCTTGACGGCGTCCTTGAGGGTACAGACGGCGACGCCCGAGGCCGGGATCGACGCGACCAGTTCGGCGATGTCGGCGGCGGTGAAGGCGTGGTGGTCGCGGAACGACCGTGCCTCGACGCGGGCGCCCGTTTCGATGAGCCGCGCCAGGAACGGCGCCGGATCGGCGATCGCGCTCACGGCGGTCACCGCGCGGCCGGCCAAGGTGTCCAGCGGCATGGATTCGGACCTGGATTCGGCCCGGGATTCGGGCCCGGATTCGGCGGCCACGGCATCCAGCGACGCCCCGGGCACGACCGCGTGCAGCGCGCCCGCCGCCAGCGCCACGACCGCCACGGGAACGGACGGCGCGGCCGACTGCACGGCGGTCGCCACTTCGGCGACCCGAGCCTCGGACGCCGTCTTGACGGTGATCACGGCCACGGACGCCCGCCGGAGGGACGACAGCGGCTCGCGCCACGGGCCGGCCGGGAGCAGGCGGACGGTGCCCGTCCAGGCGTCGGCGGACACGAGCACGAGATCGGCCGTTCGCGCGGCCCGGCGGTGCTGGAACGCGTCGTCGAGCACGGCCACGTCGGCGCCGCGAGACGCCGCGGCCGCGACGCCTTGCACGCGGTCCGCATCCGTGACCACCACCGCGCCAGGCGTGAGCAGGGTGTGCACGCGCCATTCATCATCACCGTAGCCGCGGAGCACCACCGCGGGGGTGGCGCCAAGCCGTTGCAGCTCGCGCGCGCACCAGGCGGCCACCGGCGTCTTTCCGGTGCCTCCCACGGACAGGTTTCCCACACTCAGCGCGGGGAGTGCCAGCGGCTCGACACCAACGCCGGCATCGAACCGCCGGTTGCGCCGCGCCACCACGGCCCCGAACAGCGACGCCGCGGGGGCCAGGGCCGCGCGCACCATCGCCGGCGCGGCGCCCGTGCCGTACCAGACCCAATGGGCAGCCGCGGCGCCTCGGCTCACACCGACCGCTCCCCGGCGGCTTTCGAGGCGGCTTCCGAAGAGATCTCCGAGGCGGTGTCATGCCCCCGGTGCAGCGCCGCGCACCGCGCGAGCGCAGCCTCCATCATCGCTTCGTACGCCGGCACCTGCTCCGCGGCCTCGCGCGCCGAACCGGCCTGCACCACCCGCGGCGTATCGTACAGCACCGTGACCCGCGTGAACGGCTTCGGGATCTCGAAGCTGTCCCATGTGCGGAGGCGCCACACGCGGTCGGCATGGCTCACGAGCGGTACGATCGCGGCGCCGGTGCGCTGCGCGATGAGCAGCGTGCCCGGCGCCATCCGGCGGCGCGGACCGCGTGGGCCGTCGGGCGTGATCGCGATGTCGTGTCCCCCGCGCACGAGCTGCACGAGTTCGAGCAGGGCGCGCGATCCGCCGCGCGACGACGACCCCCGGGCCGCCGAAAATCCGAATGCCTGCAGAATGCGCGCGATGATCTCGCCGTCGCGATGTTCGGACACGAGCACCGTGGCCGGCTCGCCGCGATGCGCGCAGAGAATCGGCAGCATCTGCCCGTGCCAGAGACAGAGGATGACCGCGTCGTCTCCGCGGGCCGCGCGTTCCCGGGCCGGCGTGCGGCCGTGCACCCGGATGCGCCACGTGGCCGCGAGCGCCCGCAGCAGCCACGTGCCCAGCCGGATGGACCAGCGCGTGCGGCGATCGAGGGTGGACGCGGCAGTCGCGGTCATCGCACGAGTTCACGCGCGAAGGCGGCGGCCCGCTCCGACGCGCCGGGCGCGCCGAGCCGCGCGCGGACCTCGGCCAGCCCTTCGAGTGCCGCGGTACGCGCCGGATCGCCATCGCGGAGCAGCGGTTCGAGAGCGTCGGCCATGGCCGCGGGCTGGATCGCATGCTGCACGAACTCGCGCGAGACTTCGCGGCCGGCGACCACGTTCACGAGCCCGATGTTCGGAATCTTCACCACGCGCCGTGCAATGGCGTAGCTGAGCGCGCTCGTGCGATAGGCGATGATGTGCGGCAGGCCGGCCACGGCGGCTTCGAGCGTGGTGGTGCCGCTCTTGAGGAGTCCGGCCGTGGCGGCGCGCTGCACGGTGAACGACGCGTCGCGCACCACGCGGAACGGACAGATCGCGGGGTCGATCGTGATGCCGGGCGCGGCGCTCACGATCACCTGGAGCGACGGCACGCGCCGCTGGAGTTCGAGCGCCGCGGCGGTGAACGGTGCAAGATGGCGCGCGAGCTCGCTCCGCCGGCTGCCGGGGAACACGGCCAGCACGGGCGCGTCGGGGTCGAGGCCAAGCGTGGCGCGGGCGGCCGCGCGGTCGGGGAGCTCCGCGGCGCGGTCGAGGAGCGGATGCCCCACGAACGTGGCGTCCACGCCGTGCGCGCGCAGCAGCTCCTCCTCGAACGGCAGGATCACGGCGGCTTTGGTCACCCAGCGCGCGAGCTTGGGCAGGCGATCCGCGCCCCATGCCCACACCTGCGGCGTGATGTAGTAGAGCACCGGCACACCGGCCGAGTGCGCGGCTTCCGCGACGCGCATGTTGAAGCCGGGATAGTCCATCAGGATCACGAGGCCCACCTGCCCCGAGGCCAGCCGCTCCTTCAGCCGGCGGAACAGCCGCCAGTGCGCCGGAATGTGCCGCAGGACTTCGGTGAAGCCGATTGCGGCCAGCCGCTCGCTGTGTTCGAGCAGCGTGACGCCGGCCGCACGCATGCGTTCGCCGCCCACGCCCACGAGCGGACGCGCGGGTTCGGCGGCGCGGAGCGCTCCGGCCACCTTGGCCGCATGCAGGTCGCCGGACGGTTCGCCGACGACGAACAGGATTTCACGCACCCGCGGCATCCGCGGCCTGCACCACGCGCGCGGAGGACGCCTGCTCCGGCGGTTGCATGCTCGGCAACGTCCGCTCGATCTCGCGCATGATGCGGAGCGCCACGGCCAGCGCTTCACGCCCGTCTTCGCCGGTCACGGCGACCGGAGCGCGTCCCGCGATGGCGTCGATAAACTGCGCCAGCTCGAGCTGCAGCGGTTCGGCCTCGGGGGCCTCGAGCGGAATGCGCTCCACGAACTCCTCGAGCGCGCGCGGCTGCGTGGCGAGCAGCACCGGATCCAGGTCGCGCATCCGGAAGTATTCGCCCACTCCCGCCGCCAGATCGAGCGACAGGTAGCCGCTCCGCTGGAAGAGGCGCAGCTTGCGCACCCGGTCCCGCGACACGCGGCTCGCCGTCACGTTGGCCACGGCGCCGTTGGCGAACACGAGCCGCGCATTCGCGATGTCGAGCTGCGGTGTGAGCACCGGGATTCCGGTGGCGTGGACTTCGGTCACCCGGTCGCCCACCAGCGTGCGCACGAGGTCGATGTCGTGGATCATGAGATCGAGCACGACGGCCACGTCCGCGCCGCGCGGGGTGAACGGCGCCAGGCGATCGCTTTCGATGAACCGCGGCGCATCCACGTACGGCATGGCGGCGCGCACGGCGCGGTTCACGCGTTCCACGTGTCCCACCTGCACGAGCAGGCCGGCTTCGCGTGCCTGCGCGAGCAGCGCGTCGGCTTCCTCGAGCGTGACCGTGAACGGTTTCTCCACGAACACGTGGCAACCGCGCGCGAGCGCCGCCGACGCCACCGCATGGTGCGCCGTAGTGGGAACCACGATCGACACGGCGTCCGCGGCGTCGAGCAGCGCGTCGAGCGTGGCGTGCGCGGTGACGCCGAGCTCGGCGGCCACCTCGGCGGCGCGCGCGGCATCGGCATCGTGGAGCCCCGCGAAATCCGCGCCCGCCAGATCGCGCAGGATGCGCGCGTGATGCCGGCCGAGGGCGCCCACGCCCACGACGCCGATCCGCGCGCCCATCAGAACCCCACTCCGCGCTCGCTCTGTTCCACGAAGTCGAGGAAGCTCGTGACTTCGGCGAGCGCCTCGCATTCGGCGCGCGCGCGCACGAGGCCCTGCGAGACGTTGTGCTCGGAGCGGAAGAGCAGGCGGTATGCCCGCTTGAGCTCCTTCACCACGGGCTCGCTGAACCCGTGCCGCTGCAGGCCCACACTGTTGAGCCCGAAGAGCTTCACGGGGTTGCCCACGGCCTTCACGTACGGCGGCACGTCCTGCGCCACGCGCGAGCAGCCGCCGATGAACGCGTGCGATCCGATGCGCACGAACTGGTGCACGGCGCACAGGCCGGAGATGGTGGCGCGGTCGTCCACGATCACATGGCCGGCGAGCTGGGTGCCATTGGAGATGATCACGCCGTCCCCGAGCTGACAATCATGCGCCAGGTGCACATAGCTCATGAGGAAGCAGCCGCGTCCCACCTTCGTGACGAGCGAGTGCGACGTGCCGCGGTTGATCGTGGCGTACTCGCGGATCGCGGTGTCGTCGCCGATCTCGACGCGCGTGTCCTCGCCGCGGTACTTGAGATCCTGCGGATCGCCGCCGAGCACGGACCCCACGCCCACACGCACGCGCTGTCCGAGCGTGACATCGCGCTCGAGCGTGGCGCGCGGCGACAGCACCGTGCCGTCGCCGATCACGCACCGCGGCCCGACCATCGCCCACGGCCCGATTTCCACGTCGGTCCCGAGCTCGGCCGACGGGTCGACGAGCGCGGTGGGATGAATGCGTGCAGTCATCGATCGCGGATCATCGCGGCCATGTCGGCCTGCGCCACCACCTCACCGTCCACATAGCCCATGCCGCGCATCTTGCAGATGCTTCCGCGCAGCTGGAGCACCTCGAGCTCGAACCGGATCTGATCACCCGGCTTCACCGGACGCCGGAACTTGATGTTGTCCAGCGACATGAAGTACACGACCTTGCTCTCCGGATCCTCGATGGTTCGCATGAGCAGCATGCCGCCCACCTGCGCCATCGCTTCCACGATCAGCACGCCGGGCATGATCGGATGCCCCGGAAAATGCCCCTGGAAGAACGGTTCGTTGATCGTGACGTTCTTGAGCCCCACGATCCGTTTCCCCTCCTCGATCTCCAGAATGCGATCGACGAGCAGGAACGGATAGCGGTGCGGCAGCACCTTCATGATGTCTTCGACGGTGTACACGGCAGACTCCCGCACCGCGGTGCGAACCAGCTCCCGGACGAACGCGACGGTGCCGCGATGGCTCGGGCGATGAGCGACGATCCGGGCGCGCACGCGCGCACCGGCCAACAGCAGATCTCCGACGCAGTCGAGCGCCTTGTGGCGCACGAACTCGTCGGCCCAGCGCAGCGGGCCGCTCCGCAGCCCGTCCGCATCCAGCACCACGGCGTTCTCGAGCGACGCCCCCTGAATCAGCCCCCGGGCGCGCAGGGCGTCCACCTCGTGCACGAAGCCGAACGTCCGTGCGGACGCCAGGTCCCGCGCGAACCGCTCGGGCGTGACATGATACGTCCCCGCCTGCGTTCCGATCAACGGGTGCGGAAAGCCGATCCGCACCTCGAGGGCCAGATCGAACGACGGCTCCGCCTCGTAGACGGACTCGCCGTCCTCCACCCGGAGGGGCCGCCGCAGCACCAGCCAGTCGGGACGGCCGCCGTTGACCACCACGCCGGCCTCGGCGAGCGCGGCGAGAAACGGCGCGGCGCTCCCGTCCATGATGGGCGGCTCCGGGGCGTCCATCAGGATCTCGAGGTCGTCGAGCTGGAGCGCGCCCACGGCCGCGAGCACGTGCTCCACCGTGTGCAGGGCCGACGGCCCCGTTCCGAGCTGCGTCCGCCGCTCGGCCTCCACGGCCACGCGCACGTGCGCGGGCACGGGTGCCGCCTCCGGAAGATCGAGACGCCGGAAATACACGCCGGCGCCGGTCGGTGCCGGCCGGAAGAGGAGCCGGCATTGACGCCCGAGATGGAGCCCGATGCCGGAGACCCCGGCTTCGCGGCCGATCGTGCGGCGCTCCCCGGTGACGGGAAGCGGGGGGAGCGGCACGGCCCATGCTCCGGTTTCGGCGGGCGGGGCGGGCGGGGCGGACACGGTCACGCGCCGTCTCCGTCGCGTGACGGCGGGGCGTCGGCCACTTGGCTGTTCCGGGCGAGCAACTGCTCGAGCGGACGCAGGAGCGCGGTGAGACGGTGCAGCGCGGCCGACGCGCGGAGCTGTTCCCGGTGCGGACGCGCCGGATAGCCGGACCAGATTTCGCCGGCGGGCACGTTGCCCACCACGCCGGCCTGCGCGCCCAGCGTGCTGCCGGCGCCGATCACGAGGTGCCCCGCGAGTCCCACCTGCCCTCCGAGCTGCACCCCATCCTCCACACGCGTGGACCCGGCGATCCCGACCTGCGAGGCGATCATGCACCCGCGGCCGATCCGTACGTTGTGCCCGATCTGCACCAGGCTGTCCACCTTGGTGCCGGCCCCGATGATCGTGTCATCGATACTGCCGCGGTCCACACAGCTGTTGGCGCCGATCTCCACGTCGTCGCCCAGAATGCACCGTCCCACGTGCGGAATGCGGTGCGCGGCGCCGCCCTGCGGTACCCAGCCGAACCCTTCGCGTCCCACGCGCGCGCCGGCGTGCAGCACGACCCGCGCGCCCAGTTCGCTGAACGGATAGCACACGGCGTGCCCATGAAGACGCGTGTCGGCGCCGAGCGTGCAGCCGTCGCCGACCACGGCATGGGCTCCGATCCACACCCGGTCGCCGAGCACCGCGCCGGCGCCGATCACGGCATACGCCTCGATGGTGACGTCGGTACCGAGCACCGCATCGGGAGCCACGACCGCGGTGGGATGCACGCCGGGTACGCGCGGTACGGCGCGGTGGAAGCGCGGCAGCACCGCGAGCATGGCTTCCATGGGCCGCTCGACCACGATGCGCGCCGCCGGCGTACCCGGTGCGTCGCGAAACGCGGGAGCGAGCAGCACGACGCCGGCCCGCGTGTCGCGAAACCAGGCGGCGTACCGGGGATGTGACAGCAGGCTCAGATGCTCGCCTTCGGCCCGGTCGAGCGCGGCCACGCCGCGCACTTCGATGCTGCCGTCGCCGAGCAGTTCGCCGCCCACGAGGGCCGCAATAGCCGCGGCGGTGACGGGCGCCTGCCCGTCACCGCCGGGACGTTCCAGGCCGGAATCGGCCGAGGTCACCGCGTCGGCGGCCGGGTGGGGGGGCGGGACTGCACGCCGGCCGGGCGCGCGGCCGGCCCCGTGGGCGCCGGTGTCGTGGCGCGCGGCATCGTGCGCAGCTTCGCGATCACGCGCTCGGTGATGTCGAGATTCTTGTCGGCCGCCACGATGAACGCCGAGTTCGCGACGTCGAAGATGAACGAGTAGCTGCCTTCCACCCGCATGTCCTCGAGCGCCTTGCGCACGTTGTCCATGATGGGCTGCATGAGATCCACCTGGCGCTGCTGGGCCTGCTGGTCGAGTTGTTCCGCACGATTCTGGTAACTCTCCCGCTTTTCGAGCAACGACTTTTCCCGCGCTTCGCGGGCCGTGGGGCTGAGCGCCGGTGCTTCACGCGTATACGCCTGCTCCAGCAGGGAAAGCGAGTCGCTGAGCTGCTGCACCTGGGTGCGGAACGTGTCCATCTCCTTCTGGAACTGCGCCTGCACCTCGGCGGCACCGGGCGCCGACTGCAGAATGACCCGAGTGTCCACGAACGCAAACTTCTGCCCGCCCGCCTGGGCATGGGCCGAGGCCGGCACGAGAACCGCGAGCGCGAGCGCGCCGCCAAACATCAAAGAACGCATCGGTATGCCTGCCTAGAAGAGCTGTCCGAGCCGGAAATGAAACTGCCACCGCGGGTCCGGCCGCACGCGGAGGGTAGTAGGCTCGATCGCCACGCGATCGAAGCCATACGCCAGATCGAGCCCGAGTGGCCCGAGGGGGGTAACGGTAGATACCCCGAAGCCGGCCGAACGGAACAGCCGGGTGGGGTTGAACTGCCTGGCCGACGCCCAGTTGTTGCCGGCGTCGAAGAAGGTATTCACATACAGCATGGAGCTGACGCGGACGCCGAGCTCACCGGAGACGGTCATGAACGCGTTGCCGAAGGACTCCGGCTCCGACCGGAACTGCCCGGTGTTGGGGTTGAACCCCTGCGGCGTGATGGAGAACTCCGGGTAGCCGCGCAGCATCTGTCCGAATTGTACGCCGCCCACGGCGAACTGCTGCTGGAAAAAGAACGGCCCGGAGTTGCCGAACAGCGCGCCGGCCCGGGTGGACAGGCCGAGCAGAATGGGCAGCGGCTGGGCTCCCGACGAGCGGCCCAGTTGCGCGATCTGGGTATACGACCGCGTTTCCAGCATGTAGCGCTGGAAGTTCACCGTGCCGCCCAGCGGTCCCCCACTGAAGTCCGCCGACGCCGATCGGAGCGATCCGGTGAAGGGGAACGGCATACCGAGCCGGTTGTCGAACGTGTAGTCGAATCCCACGTGGGAACGGAGACAGTTGCGCGAACAGGATCCTTCGAGCTGTCCGTTCAGGAACGAGACGTTTTCCACTCCGGACGTGACCGAGAACGCCGAGTTGTACGACCACGGCACCGGGAACCCGAGCCGGAACTGGGCACCGGTCCGGATGTTCTGTCCGAGATTCCCCACGACGAAGCGCGACTGCGACCGGTAGGCGTTCACCGTGCCCGACGTGCGCGACCCGCGCAACGCCGGATCCTGGAACGTGAGCTGGAAGTCGTTGAAGAACCGGCCGTACTGCCAGTTGAGCGAGCCGCGCTTGCACTGGCCGAACAGATTCGGCTGTTCCACGCCGATGAAACCGCCGATCCCCACCCCGCCCTGCCCCATCGAGGCGCCGAAGTTGAAGCTGCCGGTGCGCTTCTCCTTCACGGTGAAGATGAGGTCCACGTCGCCGGCGTCGTTCACCTGCCGCGGCGTGGGAAAGGCCATCGGCGTCTCGAAGAATCCGAGATTCTGGATCTGCTGATAGCTGTTGATGAGCGCGGTCTGGTTGAACACGCCGCCGGGCACGAGCATGATGGCGCGCCGGATGCAGTCCTCCGACGTGTAGTCGTTGCCCACGATCTCGATGCGGTTCACGATCGCCGGCTGTCGTTCGTCCACTTCCCAGCGCAGGTTGACCAGGGGCTGCGAATCGGCCGAGACCGTCCGTTCGATCACCGGGTAGATATTGGCGTAGATGTAGCCGCGGTCGCGGTAGATGCTGCCCGCTTCCTCGGTGGCCTTCTCGAACCGGTCCGCGTCGAACACGCCTTCTTCCGCCCGCGCCTCCCGCCGCACCAGCGAGAACAGCCGCTGCCGGAGCGACAGCCCCGACCCCGAGCGGCGATACAGCCCGTCGAGCACGTCGGTGGGGACCACGCGGTTGCCCGTGATCCCGAAGCTGCCGATGCGGTACTGGGGCCCCTCCTCGACGGTGATGCGGAGCTTGCCCTTTCCGAGATCGGAATCCACCAGGAGCGTGTCCTCGAGCACGCGGGCGTCGATGTAGCCGAGCCGCGCGTACAGCCCCGGAATGCGCTCGCCGAGATCGGCGGCGTATTTCTCGTCGTCGAACTCGCCCTTGCGGAAGAACCAGAACCCTTCGGGCCTGGTGGCCATCGAACCGGCCACCGTGCCGGGCCGGACCTCCTCCGTGCCCACGAACTCGATCCCCGAAATGGCGAGCCGCCGCCCTTCCTCGATGCGGAAGGTGATGGCGAGCCGGCCGTCCGGCAGCTCGGTGGAATCGGGGGTGACCTTCGCCAGGTAGTACCCGGCGGCGGCATACAGCGAATCGATCCGCGCGCGGGACGTCGCGATCTGGGCCGGATCGACCGGACGGCCGATGAGGAGCGAGACCTTGTCGCGCACGGCGCGCTCCGACACGGCCGACACCCCGGTCACGCTCACGTCACCCAGCAGCGCGCGCTCCTGGAGCTCGTACACGATCAGCGTGCGCCCCGGCACCGACGCGAGATCGCACGCGATCGCGATGTCGTGAAACTGCCCGAGCGCGAACAGCTCCCGCTGCGCCCGCTGGAGCACCTGGAAGTTGAGCGGCTCGCCGACCATGAGCCCTCCCGCGGTCCGGATCACCGCCTCGTTTACCCGGCTCGCCCCGCGCACGGCGATCGAGTCCGGTGTGGCACAGCGACCGGCCAGCACCGACTCGGCGTCCTGGGCGACCGCCCGACCGGGAAGCACGATACCGCACGCCACGACGACCACCCACGATGCGCACCGGCGAACGGCGCGCCACGACCGAAGGAGCACAGGAAGCACAGTTTCAGGGAAAAGGGTCCGACGGTTGGACACCGGCAAACGCCGGATGGTGCCTCCGGCTCGGACCCCGAACAACTCAGCCTCGAAATATAACGGAACACGACGCCGGCCGGACCCTCTCACGGATCCGGCCGGCGTTCGGCGCCCCCCGGGGGGTCAGCTCTGGGTGGTGGGCGTCAGGACCCGGAACTCGAGCTTCTCCTTGTCCGGCCCCACGTCCACCTCGATCTCGTCGCCCTTGGAGAACTCGCGGAGGAGGATCTTCTCCGACAGCGGGTCCTCGATGTAGCGCTGGATCGCCCGCTTGAGCGGCCGCGCGCCGAAGTGCTCGTCGGTGCCGTGGCCGACCAGGAACTCGGTGGCCGCCTCGGTGAGCGAGATCCGGATCTCCTCCTCCTCGAGCCGCTTCTGCACGTCGCGGAACAGGATGCTCACGATCTGCGCGATGTGCTCCTTGCCCAGCGGGTGGAACACGATCACGTCGTCGAGGCGGTTGAGGAACTCGGGATTGAACACCCGGCTCATCTCCTCCTTGACCTTCTCGGAGATCCGCTCGAAGTCGGCGCGGCTGTCCTGCGAGCCGAAGCCGAGCGACCGGCCGCGCGTGATGTCCTTGGCGCCCACGTTGGACGTCATGATCACCACGGTGTTCTTGAAGTCGATCACACGGCCGTAGTTGTCCGTGAGATGGCCTTCGTCGAGCACCTGCAGCAGGATGTTGAACACGTCGGGGTGCGCCTTTTCGATTTCGTCGAGCAGCACCACGCTGTACGGCTTGCGCCGGATGGCCTTGGTGAGCGTGCCCGAATCCTCGTAGCCCACGTAGCCCGGCGGCGCGCCGATGAGCCGCGACACGGAGAACTTCTCCATGTACTCGCTCATGTCCACGCGGATGAGCGCCGTGGGATCGGCGAACAGGAACCGTGCGAGCGCGCGGGCGAGTTCCGTCTTGCCGACGCCCGTGGGCCCCGAGAAGATGAACGACCCGATGGGACGACGCGGATCCTTGAGACCGGCGCGGCTCCGCCGGATGGAACGGGCGAGCGCCTTGATGGCCTCGTCCTGCCCCACCACCGTGCCGTGCAGTTCATCCTCCATGCGGAGGAGACGCGACGTCTCCGCCTCCTGGAGGCGCGTGACGGGAATCCCCGTCCACCGGCTCACGATGAACGCGATCTCCTCTTCGCCGAGCTCCGGGCGGTGCGACTGACGCCGCAGCTCCCACTCCTCCTGCTTGCGGCGGATCTCCGACTGGAGCTCGCGCTCGGTGTCCCGCAGCGCGGCCGCCTGCTCGAAGTTCTGATCGCGCACGGCGGTGTCCTTCTCCGTGTTGATCTGCTCGAGCCGCGTCTTGAGCGCCGATACCTCCGGCGGCGGCGCCTGGGCCGCCAGACGCGCGCGCGCGCCGGCCTCGTCGATCACGTCGATGGCCTTGTCCGGGAGGAACCGGTCGGTGATGTACCGCTCCGACAGCTTGGCCGCCGCGGCCAGCGTGTCGTCGGGAATGGAGACGCGGTGATGATCCTCGTACTTCTTGCGGAGCCCCTGCAGGATCTGCACGGTCTCGTCGATCGAAGGCGGTTCGACCACCACGGTCTGGAACCGCCGCTCGAGCGCGCCGTCCTTCTCGATGTACTTGCGGTACTCGTTGAGTGTGGACGCGCCCACGCACTGCAGCTCGCCGCGGGCGAGCGCGGGCTTGAGCATGTTGCTCGCGTCGATCGCGCCTTCGGCGGCGCCGGCGCCCACCAGCGTGTGCAGCTCGTCGATGAACAGGATGATCTGCTTGTTCTGCGCGATCTCGTTCATGACCGCCTTGAGGCGCTCCTCGAACTGACCGCGGTACTTGGTGCCCGCGATGACCGCCGCCATGTCGAGCGACAGCACGCGATGATCACGGAGCGGCTCGGGGCAGTCGCCGGTGGCGATGATCTGCGCGAGCCCTTCCACGATGGCCGTCTTGCCCACGCCGGGCTCGCCGATGAGCACCGGGTTGTTCTTCTTGCGGCGCGAGAGCACCTCGACCACGCGCTCGATCTCCTTGGCGCGGCCGATCGTGGGATCGAGCTGCCCCTCCGCGGCGAGCGCGGTGAGATCGCGGCAGAAGTGGTCGAGCGCCGGTGTCTTGGACTTCTTGTCGCCCTTGGACGGCGCCGACGCCGGCGGCGTGCTGCTCGGCTTCTCGGCCGACGCCGGACCGGACTGGCCCTGCGGCATCTCGGTGCCGAGCAGGCGCAGCGTTTCCGTGCGCGCGGCCTCGAGATTGACGCCCGCGTCGGTGAGCACCTGCGCCGCGATCCCCTTCTCCTCGCGGAGCAGGCCGAGCAGCAGGTGTTCCGTGCCCACGTAGGAGTGGCCGAGATCGCGCGCTTCGGCCATCGCGAGCTCGAGCACCTTCTTGGCGCGCGACGTGTACGGCAGATCCGGGCCGGTGGCCGCGGCCGCCTTCCCCTTCTTGACCGTCTCCTCGATGCGCTGCTGCACCTCGTCGAGGTCGACGTTGAGATTCTGGAGCACGGCCGCCGCCACGCCCTCACCCTCGCGGATGAGGCCGAGCAGGATGTGTTCCGTGCCCACGTATTCGTGGTGGAGGCGGGCGGCCTCCTCGCGAGCCATCGCGAGCACCTTCCGCACGCGCTCGGTGAAGTTGTAGCCGTTCATCGTTTCCTCAGGCCAGGGCCGGAGCAGTCACTCGACGCCGCTCCCCTCCGTCGCGAGCACCTGCCGCACGTACCGTGCGCGCGCCAGGTTGCTCTCGCCATCCGTCAGCGTCCGCCCTTCGTGGTGGGCCAGGTGCGCCGACTGTGCAAAGATCAGGAGCTTGTTGAGCGTGTATACACTGAGCCCGGGGATCAGTTTCAGGCCGACCCCGAGCCGTACTCCACTGAGGAAGTTCATGGCCTCGTCGAACGACAGGCTGCGGGCGAACCGCAGCGTACCGTAGGCGCGCCACAACTTGTCCTCGATAATATACCCGGCATCACGCACCAATACCCGCCGCGCTTCCTCTTCCCGCTCGATCACGTGGCGCACCACGCGCACGAGCAGGTCCTGCAACTCCTCCTCCGACCGGCCCAGCGTGGTCTGGTTCGAGAGCTGGAAGAAGTTCCCCACCACCTCGCTCCCCTCGCCGTACAGTCCCCGGTACGTCAGCCCCATCTGCTGCAGGCCGGTGAGCACCTTGCCGATCTCCTTCGTGAGCACCAGCCCCGGCAGGTGGATCAGCACCGACGCCCTGAGCCCCGTGCCCACGTTCGTGGGACAGGCCGTCAGGTACCCGAACTCCCGGTGGAACGCGAACGGCACGCGCGCGCCCAGCTCCCGGTCGATCCGCGACACCATCGAAAACGCCGCCGGCACGTCGAACCCGCTCCGCATCGCCTGCAGGCGAAGGTGGTCCTCCTCGTTGACCAGCACCCCGACCTGCTCGCCCAGAAACACTGCCGCGCCCGTCCGGAGCGGATGCTGCGGGTCGAGACCGGCCAGTTCCTTGGAGACGAGGTGACGCTCGTGAAGCAACTGCCGGTCGAGCGACGTGGATTCGTCGAGACGGAGCAGCACGCTCCCGTCGAGGATCGGCACTTGGACGAGTGCTTCCCGGACCTGCGCCAGCATCCGGAGCCGCTCCCCCTCGCGCGCCCGTCCCGTGAACGCGTAGCCCACCACGTTCCGGGCCAGCCGGAGCCGGGTGGAAATCACGATATCGGCGTGCGGGCCGGACGCATCCAGCCACCGCACCCCGCCGTCGGGCAGGAGCGAAAGGTCCAGAGACGGGCGGCGCGTCATTCGAGCACCCGCAGCCGGTCGCGCAGCTCCGCGGCCAGCTCGAACTGCTCCGCCTCCACGGCGCGCCGCAGGCGATCGCGCAGTTCGTTGCGCGCATCCGCCTCGGCGAGCGATTCGGGACGCGGCGGCTCGTACCGCTGCCCCACGTGCTTGCTGCTGCCGTGGAGCCGGCGCAGCAGCTCGCGCAGGCTCGATTCCATCGCGTCGTAGCAGTGCGCGCAGCCGAGCCGTCCCGTGGCCCGGAAATCGCGCGCCGTGGCCCCGCAGAACGCGCACACCGCGGCGTCGGAGCTGCTGGCCGGCGTGGCCTGCTGCTGCACCGCCTGCAGGATCTCGCCGAGCGGATGCTTGGGAAGCGAAATCGTGGTTTCCACGCCCTTCTCGGCCGCGCATTGCTCGCACAGATGCAGCTGCGTGACCGCATTGTCGACGATGCGCGTCAGGTGCACCATGGCGTCCCGTTCCCGGCAATGATCGCACAGCATCAGACGACTCGCTCCATCAGGGGACTCGCTACCAGCCGGCCCTCCTCGAGCGAGAGCACCCGGTTTGCCCGGGCCGCCAGCGACAGGTTGTGCGTGACGACCACGAGACCGAGCCCCATCTCGCTCGCCAGCGCGGCGAACAGATCGTGCAGCCGCTCGGCGTTGGGCTGATCCAGATTGCCGCTGGGTTCGTCGGCGAGCAGCACCGCCGGCCGGGCCGCCAGGGCCCGTGCCACGGCCGTGCGCTGCTGTTCGCCTCCGGACAACTCGGCCGGCCGGTGGTGCATCCGGGCCGACATGCCCACGCGCTCCAGCAACGACTCGGCCCGTTCCCGCGCGATCGCGGTGGACTCCCCGGCGATGCGCAGCGGGAACATCACGTTCTCGAGCGCCGAGAACTCCCGCAGCAGATGATGGAATTGAAACACGAACCCCACCGTGCGGTTCCGGAGCGCGGCCAGATGGTCGTCGCCGAGGGTGGCCACCGGCACGCCGGCGAGCAGTACCTCGCCCACGGTGGGCCGCTCGAGAGCGCCCAGCACGTGCAGGAACGTGCTCTTCCCCGAGCCGCTCGCGCCCACGATCGCCACCATCTCGCCGCGGCGGACGGCCAGATCGGCGCCCGAGAGCACGCGCACGATCCCGCCGTCGCCGCCCGGATACTCCCGGGTGACGCCGCGCGCCTCGATCACCACGTCGTGGTCGGAGAAGGGCGCGTGGGTCATCAGTCGTGCCGGATGGCGTCCACGGGATACAGGCGTGCGGCCTGCCCGGCGGGATAGATCGTGGCGAGCGCTGCCACCGCGATGCTCGCGAGGATGATCAGCAGCACATCGAGCGGCTCGGTGAACACCGGCAGGTGATCGATGAAGTACACCGACGGATCGAGCGGAATCGGGAACACGTATTCGAGGATCACGGCCAGTCCGAGTCCCAGGAACACGCCGCCCGCCGTCCCCACCACGCCGATCACCACGCCCTGCAGCAGGAAGATGCGACGGATCGAACGCGCCGGCATGCCCATGGCGCGCAGGATGCCGATCTCGCGTGTCTTGTCGCTCACCACCATCGTGAGCGTGGACACGATGTTGAACGCGGCGATCATGATGATCAGCAGCAGGATCACGCCCATGCCGAGCTTTTCCAGCTTGAGCGCCTGGAAGAGCGAGCTGTTCTGCTTCTGCCAGTCCACCGAGTGCACGTCGGCGCCGAGCGCGGCGACCACGGCACTGCCGATCGCCGGCGCTTCCCAGCGGTCGACCGTGCGCAGCTCGAGCCCGGTCACGTCGTTCCCCAGGCCGGCGAAGCGCTGTCCGGCGTCGAGGTTCACGTACACGTACACGTTGTCGTACTCGTACATGCCGGTCTCGAAGAGCCCGGTGACCACGAAGGTGTCCTGCTTGAACGACGGCACGCCGGTGGCCGCGTTGACCTGCACGCCGCTGAAGCCGAGCAGGAAGATCGTGTCGAGAGGCCACACGTTGAGCTTGGCCGCGAGCAGTTTCCCCACCACGGCGCCGTTGGCGCGACCGTCGCGCAGGAACGTGAAGTGGCCGAGGATCGCGCGGTCGCGGATGGTGGTGACGTCGAGCCCTTCGGGGTGCCGTTCGTCGAGTCCCACGACCTGGGCGCCGGTGCGGTGTCCGCCGGTGCTCGTGATGAGCCCCTGGCTCTGCACGAAGGGCGCGGCGGCGACCACGCCGGGCACGCGCCGCGACATGGCGAGCAGCGAATCCCAGCGCGAGAGCCGCAGTTCGTCGCCGAACGGCAGAATGCGCACGTCGGGCGAGCCGATGAGGATCTTCTCGCGCAGATCGCGCTGCAGGCCGTTCATGACGCCCATGATCACGATGAGCGCGGCCACGCCCACCAGCACGCCGCCGATGGCGATCACGCTGATGAGCGAGAGCAGGCGCGATCCGCGCCGGCTGCGCAGATACCGCCAGGCGATCGCGAGCTCGAGGCGTCGCATCGACGGCGCGGCGCGACTCATGCGGCCCGGTCCGACCGACCGCGAGGCACCGACAGGAGGCGGCGCATCATTCGGGACGCATGGTGGGGAACAGGATCACGTCGCGGATGTTGGCCGTGTCCGTGAGATACATGAGCAGCCGGTCGATGCCGATCCCCACGCCGCCGGTGGGCGGCATGCCGTACTCCATGGCGCGCAGGTAATCCTCGTCCACGAGCGTGGCTTCGTCGTCGCCGGCGGCGCGGAGCCGCGCCTGCGCCTCGAAGCGCTCGCGCTGGTCGATGGGATCGTTGAGCTCGGAGAACGCGTTCGCGAGCTCCTTGCCGCGCGCGAAGAGCTCGAAGCGCTCGGTGAGCGCGGGATCGCCGCGCTTGGGCTTGGCGAGCGGCGAGAGCGCCTTGGGATAGTCCACCACGAAGGTGGGCGTATCGATGCGCGACTCCACCAGCGCCTGGAACAGCTCGTCGAGCAGCTTGGGGCGGCTGAGCGTGCCGGGACGTTCCACGCCCACGCGCGCGGCCACGTTCGCGAGCGCCGCATCGTCGAGCGCCATTACGTCCACGCCGGCCGCCTGCGACAGCGACGGCGCCCATTCGATGCGCGGAAACGGCGTGGTGAGCACCGGCACTTTCCCCCCCAGGCCCGGCAGCGTGCGCAGCGCATCGGCCGCCGCCACGAGCAGCGTCTCCACGCGCGTCATCATGTCGGTGTAATCGGCATACGCCTCGTAGAACTCGAGCATCGTGAACTCCGGATTGTGCGTCCGGTCGATGCCTTCGTTGCGGAAGTCGTGTCCGATCTCGTACACGCGCTCGAAGCCGCCCACGATGAGGCGCTTGAGATACAGCTCGTCCGCGATGCGGAGATAGAGCGGCATGTCGAGCGTGTTGTGGTGCGTCACGAACGGCCGCGCCGCGGCGCCGCCGTAGAGCGGCTGCAGCACCGGCGTCTCGACTTCGAGATAGCCGAGGTCGTCGAGGTGACGGCGGATGGTGCGCGTGAGGAGCGAACGGGCCGTGAAGAGGGCACGCACCTCGGGGTGCACGGCGAGATCGGCGTAGCGCTGGCGGGCGCGCTGCTCGGTGTCGCTGAACGCGGAGTAGCGGACGACCTGGCCATCCACCACCTGCTCCTTACCGAACGGCAGCGGCCGGAGCGCCTTGGCGAGCAGCGTGAGCGCTGCGACCTTGACCGTGATCTCGCCGGTGCGCGTGCGCATGAGCGGCCCTTCCACGCCGATGATGTCGGAGACGTGGAGCTCGTTCGCGAGCGCCCAGGCCTCGTCGCCGATCTCGTCGCGCCGCAGATAGAGCTGGATGCGCCCCTCCTGGTCCACGAGGTGCGCGAAGGCGGTCTTCCCCTGGCTGCGCCACGAGGCGATGCGGCCGGCCACGCGCACGACCGGCCCTTCCTCGGCGCCGTCGGGGAGGAGCGCACGGGCGTCGGTGGTGGTGTGCGTGCGGTCGAACGCATACGCGAACGGCTCGACGCCGCGCTCGCGGAGCCGGGTGAGCGCCGCGAGCCGGTCGCGCATCACGAAGCCGAGGTCGGTTTCGTCGTGGGTGGTCTCGCTCACGCTGCGCCTCGCTGCGGTTCTTCGCCCGCCTGCTTGAGATACGCCTCGATGAACGGATCGATGCCGCCGAGCATGACCTTCTCCACGTCGGCGATCTTGAGCTCGGTGCGGTGGTCGTTCACCATGGTGTACGGCTGGAACACGTACGAGCGGATCTGGCTGCCGAACGAGACGTCCATCTTGTTCGCGTCGAGCGCCGCCTTGGCGGCGTTCTGCTTGTCGAGCTCGAGCTGGTACAGCTTGTTCTTGAGCATCTTCATGGCGTGGCCGCGGTTCTTGAGCTGCGACCGCTCCTGCTGCGACGATGCGACGAGCCCCGTGGGGATGTGCGTGAGCCGCACCGCGCTCGACGTCTTGTTCACGTGCTGTCCGCCGGCGCCCGACGCGCGGAAGACGTCCATCTTGATATCCTCTTCGCGGATCTCGATGTTGATCTCCTCGTTCACCATCGCGTACACGAAGATCGACGCGAACGAGGTGTGGCGCCGCGCCTGCGCGTCGAACGGCGAGATGCGCACCAGCCGGTGCACGCCCGACTCGGCCTTGAGGAAACCATAGGCGTACTGCCCCTTGATCTCGAGCACCGCGCCCTTGATCCCCGCCTCCTCGCCATCGGACACGTCGAGGATGTCCACCGAGTAGCCCCGCTTCTCCGCCCAGCGCGTGTACATGCGCATGAGCATCTGCGCCCAGTCCTGCGCCTCGGTGCCGCCGGCGCCCGCCGAGATCTCCACCTGCGCGTCGCGCACGTCGTCGGGATGGCGGAGCAGCGTGCGCAGCGCGAACGCCTCGAGCTCGGTCTGGATGGCGAGCACCTCCGCGTCGAGGTCGGCGTCCATGGCCTCGTCGGGCTCGAGCGCGAGCAGTTCGTCGAGCTCGCGCGCCGCGTTCACGCGCGCGCCGAGTGCGTCATACGGCTCGACCCACCCCTTGAGCACCTTCACCTGCTGCACGACGTCACGCGCGCGTTCCTGCGAGTTCCAGAATGACCCTTCGGCCATTTCGTTCTCGAGGGCCATCAGCGTGTGCCGCTTGGCCTCCAGGTCAAAGATACCTCCGCATGTCATCGAGCTTCGTGGCGGCCTGTTCCAGGATCGCCCCGCGATTTCCGTCCAGCATGTTGCCTCCACGAACGACACGAGCCGCCGCTCCATGATGGAGCGCGGCTCGCAGGATAGGATCACGTTGCCTTCCTGAAAGATAGCGCCCGGCGCGCCCGCGCTCCAGTCGGCCGGGCGAGGGTCAGAACAGGCGCTGCCCGCCGGCCAGGATGTCGTTGAGCGCTTCCTGGAAGTGCGGCGTGGACTCGGCGATTTCCCGGCCCACCTGGTCCACGTATTCCTCGTAGCTCTTCTTGATGTCCTCGCGGAAGAGCTGCCGGAGGGTGCCCTGGGCGAGCCCTTCGTCGCGCTTCTTCGGGTGATAGGCCACGAGGTCCGACACGAGCGCGCGGGCGAGGCGGCGGGCCCGCTGGCCGGGGTCGGCGTTGAGGAACGGGTTGATCGCACGGCGCGGCGTGGGCACGGCCGGAGCCGGCGGGGCGGCGGGTGCGGTGGCAGCCCGGGGCGTGGGGGATCCGGCAACGGCCGGGGCCGCGGCGCGGGGTGTGGGGGCGGCCGGGGCGACACGCGGCGTGGGCATCCCCGGAGCGACGGGTGCCGCGACGCGCGGCGTGGGAGCTCCAGGAGCCGCCGGAGCCACGGCCCTCGGCGTGGGTGTACCGGGAACGGCCGGGGCCGCGGCGCGGGGCGTCGGGGCAGCCGGAACGGCACGGGGTGTGGGGACAGCGCGCGGCGTGGGAACCGCGGAAGCCGGTGCAACAGAAACCGCAGGTGCAGCAGGAGCCGGCGGCACCGTGCCCCGCGGGGTCGGCGTCCCCAGCCCGGGGGTACCCCGCACCGCCGAGGCAGCGATCGACGGCGTGACCATGGGCCCGGGCGCGCGAGGCGTCGCCGAACGCGCAGGCGAGGCGAGGCCGGCCGTCGCCATGGCCGGCACCGGGGTGCGCGCCGGCGTCCGGAGCGCGCCGGTTCCTCCGGACACGGCAATGATCCCGCCGCACACCGAACACCGCGCCCGGACGCCCGTGGCCGGCACCTTGGCCGGATCCACGCGGAACACCGACCGGCAGTCGGGACAGGACACGGTCATCGGCCAGTCCCCGTGCGACGGGGGAAAGCCGACGGGGGAACGACCGACGTTTCATTCGCCGGCGCGACATGCTCCGGCTCGTCGTCCCGGCGGCGGTCCACGGTCCAGACCGAACCCGATAGCGTCTTGGCGTAGCTCTTCATCTCTGTGGCCAGCTCACTGACCTCGACCGCCCGCGTGAACCGCCGGCGCTGGTTGGTGACGACCCCGACGGACAGGGTCATCAGGGGCACCCGGTGCAACTGATTCCGCCGATCCTTGCCCAGGAAATATCCGGCCCGGCGATCGGCTTCCGAATACTGCAGCGGCGCCAGCTCGTCGAACACCCGGATCACTTCATCGCACACCCTCGGCATGGCCGCAACGGGAATAATGTACAGAAAATCATCGCCGCCGATATGCCCCACGAACCCTTCCGCGCCGCAGAGCCCCTTCACCACGTCGTGCAGCAGCCGCGCCAGCAGGCGGATGACCTGGTCGCCGTGGTAGAAGCCGTACCGGTCGTTGAACTCCTTGAAGTGATCGAGATCCGCGTAGCAGGCCGCGAACGGCTCGTTGGTGGCCAGACGCCGCCCGATCTCGGCCTCGATCTCGCGCGTGCCGGGGAGGCGGGTGGACGGGTGGACGTCGGTATCCCGGTCCGAGCGACGCAGCAGCGCCGCCAGGCGGGCCTTGGCTTCGCGGGGATCGAGATCGAGGCGGAGCACCTCGTCGGCACCGGCGTCGAACGCGAGTGCGAAGTCCACGACGTCTCCCACCAGTACCACGGGCACGATGGCGGTCCACGCATCGCGCTTGAGCCGCCGGCAGGTCGCCAGCGCCGGCGGCGCCGGACGTCCGTCGAGCACGATCGCGCGAGGACGCGCGCGCAGCGCCCAGGCGATGGCCGTCTCCCCGTCCGGGCACGACAGCACGTCACCGCTCGTGTCGGTCCACCACGCCGACAGCCACGCCGGCAGCGGCGCACCGTCGGTCACGACCACGATCGTCTCTTCCGTGATACGTGGTGAGGTCATCCGTACGACCGATGCGGTCGGCTCAACGAGGAAAGTGCCGCCATGCCGCGGCTCGCGTACCGGATGTTCACCCGGCCGCGCCTGTAATACCAGACGATCGGCCGGAGGGCTTCGCCACGATGTAACGCGCGTCACCGGGGGTGTGACGCGGAGGCGCGGCCGCTGCGGTGACGAGGCCTGAAGCGGGGATGACGGGTGCCCAAAACGGGGAGAGCGGGTGCCGGAGACGCTTCAGCGGCCGGGAAGCGGCACCTGCCCGGTCACGCCGAACTGCTGCGTGCCGTCGGCTCCCACCGTTCCGAACACGCGCAGGCGAACGCTGATGTAGGCGTCCACGAGGCTGAGGGCATGATTGGCGAGCAGCAGTCCCGTCATCTGACGCGCGCGACGCGACGCCTCGTTGCTCCGATGGATCGTCTGCCGGAACAGATCCTGTTCGAGCTGCGCATCACGCCAGCTCCACTGAAACGCATCCGTGGCCGCGCGGTCCTTGTAGAACGCGATCGCCCGCTGATACTCGGCCGACGACACATCCGGCGGAACGTCCGGGTCGACCCAGAACATTTCGCGCGCGAGCCGCCACGTCGCTCCGTTGAACGTCTGCACATCCGTCTCGGGCGTGAATCCGGCGTGAGGTGTGCGATTGTACACGCCGCTCTCGAGGATGTACTGCATGCGCTCGTAGTACGGCCACGGGCCGTCCGGACGGTCGCCGGCCACGCCGGCACGTGCGACGGTGCGCGCGATCTCGCGATAGGCGTTCTGTTCGCGCGTGGCATCACGCTGCGAACGCACGGCCTGCAGAATCAGATAGCCTTCCGCTACCAGATACGCGACCCCGCGCTGCTGCCGGAGCAGCCCCTGTCCCGCACCGGGCACCAGCGCCGACAGCACGGGTGCGAACCAGGGAGACACGCCGTTCGGCAGCGTCGGCTGGAGCACTCCCGTGACGGGCGTCGCGGCAAGGATCGGCTGCAGAGGGGACGGCCACACGGAGACGAACACCGCTGTATCGCCACGCTCGGCGGCGTGAGCCGCGGACGCACGCGCTCCGGGCACGGGCGTCGCGGAGCGCGGCAGCACCGGCTGGGCGGCCAGCCCGGCCGCGCTCAGGGCGCCAAGCAGCAACGCGTTCGCGGCATGCACGCGCAAGCGGAGAAGGTGGTCGATCGGGACGAAAGCCACGGGGCGCTCAGAACAGGAAGCGCAGGGCGACATAGGTGGGCGTCTGCCCCGTCTGCGCCGAGAAGCTGTCGAACCGGCGGGCGATGTCGAGAATCATGCCATCGGAGAGAAACACGCCGAGCCCGAGCGCGGGGCCGCCCCGTTCGCCTTCGACGAGCGTATAGCCGGCGCGCAGCGAATAGCGCGCCTGATACGTGAGCACGCCGCCCAGCCGCAGACTCATGGATTCGTAGGCCAGACTGCCGAGGACATCGGCCATCAGGTCGACCGCCACGCCCACGGAATCGAGCGCGGCCATGGGAAGGCGCGCGCTCGCGCCTACCTGCCAGGTGCGCGGGAGCGGATCGGCCTGCGGCGCGTCCTTGACCTGGAAATCCGGCCCCAGATGGCGCACCGCGGCCCCGATCGTGAGCGGGATCGTGGACGGCACCACGTATTGCGCGCCGATATCGAGCGCGCTGCTGGAGCCCACGAACTGCGGCGTGGGGCCGCACTCCCCGCTGCAGGTGAAGGCCAGGCGCGCGTACTTGTAGTTGAGCCCGAGGCGCAGCCGGTCACCGATCGGCGTGGCGTAGGACACCATCGCGATCGAGCTGCGGATGGCGACCTCGCCGACGTTGACACCGGTCGTATCGGTCACGGTCTGGCTGCCGTAGTCGAGGATGGTGGCCGAGGCGGCCAGGGTGCCGAGCACGCGGGACGCGCGGGCAAAGCCGATGGCCGCGCTGGTCCCCTCGAACGCCTGCGACAGGTTGAGCGACAGTTCGGAGCGCCGCATGCCGGAGAGGGACGCGGGGTTCCACCAGGCACCGTCCACGCCGAGCGTATCGGCCACGGCGGCTTCTCCGGTGCCTACGCTGCGCGCCCCCACCGGGAGCAGCAGAAACGCCGCGCCGGCGTTCTGCGCATGCAGAACGCCGTATCTCATGGGACTTCCGAGCAAGCCACCCGCGATCACCAGCAGAGCGGCAATGTGTCGACAGGAGCTCACGCGGAACGATGAGGGGGCGGGTCGCCGTAGCCGAGGCGGGACACGGCGCCCCGCTTGCGGCGCCAGTTGGGCAGCACCTTCACCCAGAGATCGAGATACACCGGCTCCCCGACGAATTGCTCGATTTTCACGCGAGCTGCGCGTCCGAGCTTCTTGATCTGCTGTCCGCCGGCACCTATCACGATGGCCTTCTGGCTTTCGCGTTCGACATGGAGTACGGCTCGAATGTACAACGGCGACGAGCCTTCGCGGTATTCGTCGATGACACAGGCGAGGGCGTGCGGCAGCTCGTCCCCGAGCTGCTCCATGGCGGTCTCCCGAACGAACTCGGCGCAGAAGAACCGCATGGGCAGCGTACTGATCTCATCAGCCGGATAGAGATAGGGGCTTTCCGGCAGGTGATCCGTGACGGCGCTCACCAAGGGATCGAGTCCGTCGCCGGTGAGGGCCGAGAGGATGACCACACCGGGGACGGGCTGCTGCAGGGCGTCCACGACGTCGAGCGGCAGACGGTCGCTCTTGTTGAGCACGGTGAGGACCGGCGCGCGCGGCGGGCGCTCGAGGCCGGCGGCTTCTGTGAAGCTCGGCCAGGGGGGTGAGGGGGGAGAGGTCGTGGCGGCGGTCTGCGCCCAGTCGCGAAGCGCATCCGGACGGAGTGCGGAAGCGTCGACCACATAGACGATCACGTCGGCGTCCCGCACCGCGGCGAGGGCGGCGGCGCGCATGGCCTCGTGCAGGAGATCGCGCGGATCGAGCAGCCCGGGGGTGTCGAGGATCACCATCTGGGTGTCCTGCTCCGTGCGCAAGCCGACCACCCGGTGGCGGGTGGACTGCGGCTTGGGGCTGGTGATGGCGAGCTTCTCCCCGACGAGTCGGTTGAGGAGCGTGGATTTGCCGGCGTTGGGTTTGCCGGCGACGGTAACGATGCCGGCGCGTGACATGAGAGGCAGAAGATGGATGCGTGGTTCGGCGTCGCGCAACGGGTGGCGGTATTTCGCTGCCCCGGCTCTGCGCTGTCCGAGGTCATACCCCACGGCGGGGTGGATCGTCACCGCCGGGCGCGAGGATGATCGACAGGTGCTGAAACGACGAAACCCCCGCCACGGTGACGTGACGGGGGCTTCGCAAGGGGGTGCCGGCAACGGCCTACTCTCCCGCGGTCTCTCGACCGGAGTACCATCGGCGCTGTCAGGCTTAACGACCGTGTTCGGAATGGGAACGGGTGTGGCCCTGACGCTCTGGTTGCCAGCGAACTGGAAATGTGTGTGTTGCTGATTGTGAGCAACGAACGGGGAAGTAGATCGTGTGGAAGCGGGATCCCAGATCCGCGCTTCACGATAGCTATTGTGCTTTGCAGGTTTGATCAACATTCCCATGGAAAAACCATGGGGGAGTCAAGCCTCACGGGCGATTAGGATGGCTTCGCTCGGAACGCCTCACAGCGCTTCCACGTGCCACCTATCGACGGAGTAGTCTCCTCCGGCCCTTCAGGGAGCTCAAGGCTCCAGGGAGGGTTCATCTTGGGGGGCGCTTCCCACTTAGATGCTTTCAGCGGTTATCGCCACCGGCCATCGCTACCCGGCGTTGCAGCTGGCGCCACAACCGGGACACGAGTGGGCCGTCCGACCCGGTCCTCTCGTACTAAGGTCCGCTCCCCTCAACCCTCCAACGCCCACGACGGATACAGACCGAACTGTCTCACGACGTTCTGAACCCAGCTCATGTGCCACTTTAACCGGCGAACAGCCGGACCCTTGGGACCTTCTCCAGCCCCAGGATGTGACAAGCCGACATCGAGGTGCCAAACCGCGTCGTCGATATGAACTCTCGGACGCGATAAGCCTGTTATCCCCAGCGTACCTTTTATCCGTTGAGCGATAGCCGATCCACAACGGGCTACCGGATCACTACGGCCCACTTTCGTGGCGGCTCGACCTGTCGGTCTCACCGTCAGGCTCCCTTATGCCGTTACACTCAAAAGCGCGAGTACCGACCGCGCTGAGGGAACCTTCGCGCGCCTCCGTTACTCTTTCGGAGGCGACCGCCCCAGTCAAACTGCCCACCTGCC
>CAZUKU010000012.1:89746-120524 GCA_964621045.1 uncultured Gemmatimonas sp. | reverse complement strand
CGGCCCGGTTCATCATGGTCGCGCGCAATGACTGCGCCGTGGTGCTGTTCTGGACGAAGAACGGGCTGCGACCGTAGGATTTTCGTCGACCCTGTCTTACGCCGTCGCTGTCTCCCTCTCCGGCACGAGCGACACGGTGGCCGTACCGGCCCCTGCCGGCACCACGCACACCACGGCTCGCCCCTGCACGGTGGTCTCGAGCCCGCGCTCGCTCTTGGCGCGCGTGACGATGTCATACCGCCATACGTGCTCGGCCTCCTCGCATGTCACGATCACGGACGTCCGTGCCGACAGCGACACTTCGATCGCGAGGCGCACATTTTCGGCGAGTGCCGCGTCGCGCCAATCGGCCGTCCAGGCGAGCGCGCCGTCCGCGTGCACCGTGAGCTCGAGTGCGAGGCCATCGCCGGTGAAGGCCAGCACGACCCGTTCGCCATCGCTTTCCCGCGCCGCGCTCGCGAACGCCGTGCCGGTCCAGGTCGCCACCGGCACGTACTCCGCGGCCTCGTACTGTTCGGCGGTGACATCCGGCGCGATCGCGCGCACCTGAACCAGTGCCCGCACGTCGAGGTCGGCGGGCGGCAGCGCCTCGAGCGTATGCGCGTGTTCGAGATCGTGGATGGACGGCGCACCGCTCCCGCCGGGTTCTGCATCGTCGCTATGATCTACTGTTTGGTCAATTGGTTGATCTTTGTCTACCGTTTCCTGCGCCGCCCGCAGCCGTTCGTGCGCTTCCACCGCGCTCACATGATACGACTCCACCCGCCGGGTGAGCACGTCGCACGCGTTCTCCGCGCGATCCAGGAGCAGCCAGGTCTCCACCGCGGCGCCCCGGTGCGGTGCGATCACCAGCGACACGTGCGCGCCGTGGATCCAGAGCTCGTCGCGGCCGTCGGCGTCGAGATCCCGCCGCTCGATCACCAGCGGCTCGCCCTGCCGGAGCAGCGCCTCGGCGCGGGCGAGATGGTGCCAGTTGGACTCGCGCAGCCACGGCAGGTACAGCCCGCCGAACACGCCGTGCCAGAGCGGATCGTTGCTCTGGCCCATGCCGATCGCGCGCCGCACCTCCGGCGGATTGCCGCGCACGCGGCACAGCGCCGACAGCGCCAGCATGTGCTTGTGCAGGCGATTGGCTTCCGGGTACTTCACCAGGAAGTGCTTCCAGTGTGCGCCGCGCACGAAGATGCCGTCGGGGCCGTCGATCCGGTCGTCGCCCAGCGCCTCACGCACATCACGCCGGAGCGCATCGAGCCGCTCGGCCGCGCTCCGCGGCAGCGACCACTCCTCCATCTCGCGGTACGACCCCGTGGGCAGGTACGCGAGCCCGCCGCGCGGCGCGGACGCGAGCACCTCCGGCCCGTTCACGAGACGGATTTCGCCGTCGGCCTGCAACTGCAGCAGCGCGTCGAGGAACGTGTCGAGCCAGCCGTCGCCGAACACCCAGTCGTGCGTGCCGGGCCAGCCCCCGAACTTCTCGGCATCGTCGGCGAAGATGGCGAGCCGCTCCTCCGCCACGCGCCGCGCGCGGAGCGCGGCCACTATCTCCGGCACGGGCTTGAACGGAATGAGATAGCGCAGCCGCTCGTCGATGGGGAGCAGATCGAGCTGCCGCCCGTCGTGCTCGGTGCGGAACACGGCGCCGAGCGACTCCGGCGTGTGGCCGGCGGCGAGCAGCGGCCGGTCGTCCACGAGCGCGTAGCGCACGCCCGCGTCGGCGAGGTCGCGGGCGAGATCGGGCTCCCACACCCGCTCGGTGAGCCAGAGCCCGGGCCCGGCCGTGCCGAACCGCGTGTGCAGCGCTTCGGTAAGCCACGCGATCTGCTGCAGGCGATCCGTGCGCGGCAGCGTGGCGAGGATGGGCTCGTAATAGCCCGCCAGCAGAAACTCCACGCGCCCGTCGGCGGCGAGGCGGCCGAGGTCGTCGAGCAGGGCGCCGTCGTATCGCGCGCACCAGTCGAGCAGCGGGCCGGACACATGTACGGTCACGGGCCACTCGGGGCGCGTTGCGAACGCGGCGATGAGCGGGCGGTACACGTCCCGCACATGCTGTTCGAACACCTCGCCGAAGTTGCCCACCGGCTGGTGCAGGTGCAGCGCGAAGTAGAGATCGAGCGGAGCGGGGGTGGTCATGACGGAATCGAAACGGACGCCGGATCGCGCGGCGCGGTCATCGGGAAAATCGGAACAGGCGCCGAATGCATGACCCGGTTCTCCTCAGCGCGGCTCGAACGAGGTGAACGGCGCATCGGGGAACGGAGTGAGCGCGCGGGGCCGCAGCAGCGCCCGCGCGGCCGTTTCCGGATAGTCGCGCACGTCGTACAGCGCGGGCGTCTCGAAGCGTCCGCGCACCATCGTGCGGAGCGACACGCGCGGCACGCCCGCTCCATCGCCGGCGAGCGGCACGGCCTGGTGTGTGCTGCGGCGCCCGGTGCGGCGGTGATGCAGCGTGACCACGAACGGATCGGCGGCTGCCGACGGCATGACGATCTCCACGTCGTAGGCGCCGAGCCGGGCCGGCGCGCCGAGTGTGTCGGCGAGCAGCCCGTCGGCCGCGAGCGCGGCCACGGCCGCGGCCACACGCGCTTCCACGCTGCGATGGGGCAGGGCGCCGCGCACGAACACATCGGCCGCTGTGCCCGCGCGCCTGTCGTTGCTGTGCGCGTCGCTCAGCCGTTCCACCAGCCCGGACTCGAGCCGCGCCGCGCGTCCGCTCAGTTCGAGCACGCGCGCCGCGTAGCGCAGCACCTGCCGCGTTTCGATGCGCGCCACGTCGTCGAAGAACCAGGCGCACGAGGTGAACAGCCGCAGCGCCGCGCGCTCGAGCTCGAGCAGTTCGCGCGCGCGCTGCACCGCGGCGTCATCGTGACGCCGCTCGGGCCGGACCACCTCGCGGACCCAGGCGTCCAGCACGTCGCCGTCGAGCGCCACGACCTGTCCGTACCCGTCGCGTACGAACCACGGGTCGTCGTCGAAGAGCGCGGCGGCTTCCTGCGCGTAGATCGCGTGCGCTTCGCCCGCGAGCCACGTGAGCGCGCGGCGGAGCGGCGCACGCCACTGCTGCGACGTGCCGGCGCCCGCGTCGAGCTTGCAGCCGCAGTCGCTCCGCCACCGTTCCACGCCGTGCGCGCAGCTCCACGAGCTCGGGGCCACGAGCTCGGCGTCACGCTCCGGCGGCAGTTCGGCGAGCAGCGACGAGAAGTTGTGGATGCGCGCGTCCGGCCGTGCCGCGATGCGCGCAATCGCCCGCGCGAGCGTGACCTCGCCCCCGCGATGATGATGCCCGAATGTTTCGCCGTCGGTGGCGAGCACGGTGGCGAGCACGCCCGATTCGGCATGGTCCGGCGCGAGCCGAGCCGACAGCGCCACGGGATCACGCAGCAGCCCGCCGAACGCGACTTCGCCTGCCAGGCCACCGTCGTACGTGAAGATCGCGAGCTCACGCCCGTTCGGTCCGCGCCACCGGAGCGGACGTCCCGTGGGATCGGGGTTCCGCACCTGGTACGGCGCGAGCACGGTGAAGGCGATCCCTTCTTCGGCCAGCACGTCGAGCGTCTCTTCGTCCACAGCGGTTTCCGGCAGCCAGAATCCGCGCGGCGCACGTCCGAAACGCCGCGTGAAATCGGCGATCCCCCAGCGCACTTCGGTGACCTTGTCGCGGCGCGAGGCGAGCGGAAGAATGACGTGATGATACGGTGCCGCGATCGCGTTGCCGTGTCCGCCGAGCCGTTCGGCGCCCGCGCGATCGCCCGCGAGCATGGCGCGGTACGTGTCCGGGGCGTGCACTTCGAGCCACTCGCAGAGCGTGGCGCCCACGTCGAAGGTGCACCACGCGTAGCAGTTCACGATGCGCGCCAGCCCGCCGGGCGCATCGGGCGCCGGCGGAGGGCCGAGCTCGCGCATGAGCGCGGCGAGCGCGCGCGACCGGGCATCACCGCCGAGCGCGGAGACTTCGGCCGGCAGCGGATCCTCGTCGGGGCGCGCGGGCGCGACGCGCACTTCCGTGGCCGCGAGCCGTGCGTAGCATTCGCGGTCGATGCGGGCGTTCCAGTCGTGGTCGGGCGCGGCGGACGGTTCCACGTCCACCAGCTCCAGCCACGGATCCTCGCGCGGCGGCTGATAGCAGTGCGCGTGCACGATCACGGAACGCACCACCGGTGCGTCCGGCGCGGACATCGTCAGCTCCGGCTCCGGGCCAGCGCGCGCGCGCGTTCGTACACCTGCGCGTATCGCTCGGCCGACCGCTCCCATCCGAAGTCGCGGCCCATCGCCGTGTGCATGCGCTGCGCCCAGCCGGCCTGGTCGCCGAAGCGCACGAGCGCGCGCGAGATGGCGTGGTCGAAGGCGCCGGCGGTGAACTGATCGAAGAGGAACCCGGTGACGTCGTCTTCCACCGTGTCGGCGATGCCGCCCACGCGGCGCCCGATCGGCAGCGAGCCGTAGCGCTGCGCGCGCATCTGCGTGAGCCCGCACGGTTCGTACTGCGACGGCATGAGGAACATGTCCGCGCCGGCCATGAGCCGGTGCTCCAGGCGATCGGTGAAATCGAGCTGCACGCCCACGTGCCGCGGCCGCGCTTCGGCGAGCCGCGTGAGCGCCTGTTCGTAGCGCGGTTCGCCCTGGCCGAGGAACACGAACTGCGCGTCCATGTTCCACACGAGGTGCGAGTTGAGCACGAGGTCGAGCCCCTTCTGCGTGACCATGCGGCTCGTCATGCCGAAGAGGGGCGTGCGCTTCCGCTGCGGCAGGCCGAACGACCGCTGGAGCGCGGCCTTGCACCGCACCTTGGCCGACGGATCCTCGCGCGTGTAGTTGGCCGTGATCTGATCGTCGGTGGCCGGATTCCAGTCGGCCTGGTCGATGCCGTTCGTGATGCCGCCGAACCGGTCGCCCAGCCACTGGAACGTGGTGTGCAGCCCGAAGCCGCCGTCGGGCGTGCGGAGCTCGCGCGCGTGCCCGGGGCTCACGGTCACGACTACGTCGGCGAAGGCGAGTCCCGTCTTGAGATAGTTCACCTTGCCGTACCACTCCGCCATGCGCCAGTTGAACACCTCCGGCGGAATGCCGCACTCGCCGAGCACGCTCGGCGGAAAGTGTCCCTGATAGCCGGCGTTGTGTACCGACAGCACGGTGGGCGTGCCGGCGAACCGTTCGCGCAGGTCGGCATAGGTGCGCATGAACATGAGCGCCAGCGACGTGTGCCAGTCGTGCGCGTGCACGAGCACGGGGCCGGCCACGAGCCGGCTGATGCCGTCGAGCACGGCGCGCGAGAAGAGGGCGTAGCGCCGCGCGTTGTCGGCATAGTCGCGCCCGCCTTCGCCGTAGAGGCCGCTCCGGTTGAAGTACGTGGGCGCGTCCACGAACACCACGCGCGGTCCGGCGGCGGCGTGCACTTCGCGGAAGAACCGCACTTCCACCGACTGGTAGCCGAGGTCCACGCGGATCGGGCGGCCGAGCGGCGCGAGATCCGGCGCGTGGTCGCGCACGGTGCGGTAGAGCGGCACGAATACCACCACCGACGCGCCGGCGCGCGCCTGGAAGGTGGCCAGGCCGCGCACGGCCTCGGCCAGCCCGCCGGTGCGCGCGTACGGCGCGTACTCCGACGACAGGTGCACGATCGTCGGCGAGCCGTCGGGCGTGGACGTGATGGCGGTGAGCGGAAGCGACGGCGTGGGCTGGGCGATGGTCGTCATCGAGAGTCCGTCAGTTGATCGGCGGATCGTCCTGGAGCGCGTCCCCGAGGATCGCCGGTGCGTAATAGGCCCGGACATACTGCTCCACCATGCGGCGGCCCGTGAACTGCGTGCCGGCCACGCGGATGGCGTTCTTCATCGTGGCGAGCCAGCGGAGCGGCAGATCGTCGGGACCGCGATCGTAGAAGCTCGGTACCACTTCCGTTTCCAGCAGCGTGTACAGGCGGTCGGCGGTGCGGTCGCCGGTGTCGTCGTCGACTTCCGGTTCGATCGCCCAGCCGTTCGTGCCATCGTAGCCTTCTTCCCACCAGCCGTCCACCGTGGAGAGCTGCGGCACGCCGTTGAGTGCCGCCTTCATGCCGCTCGTGCCCGAGGCTTCCATGGGCACGCGCGGCAGGTTGAGCCACAGGTCGACGCCCTGCACGAGCAGGTGCGCCAGGTGCATGCCGTAGTCCTCGATGAACGCGATGCGCCCCTCGAACTGCGGATCCCGCGTGAACTGGTACACCTCCTGCAGCACCTGCTTGCCCGGGTTGTCGGCCGGATGTGCCTTGCCCGAGAACACGAACTGCACGGGCCGCGCGCTGTTGGTCACCAGCCGGCGCAGGCGCTCCACGTCGCGGAAGAGCAGGTTGGCGCGCTTGTACGTGGCGAAGCGCCGCGCGAAGCCGATGGTGAGCGTGTACGGATCGAGCAGCGTGCCCGCGCCCACGAGCTGCGGCGCCTGCAGCGTGCGGCGGCCGTACGCGCGGCGCGCCTCCTCGCGCGCGAGGCGCATGAGCACGTGCTTGAGGCGCAGGTGCGTGCCCCAGAGTTTTTCGTCGTCGAGCGTGAGCACGCGCTCCCAGAGCCCCGTGTCGCGCTCGGAGCCCCAGTGGGTGCCGAGGTGTTCGTCGAGGAGCTGCATGATGGGGTTCGCCATCCAGGTGGCGAGGTGCACGCCGTTGGTGACATGACCCACGGGCACGTCTTCCGCGGGCCGGCCGGGCCAGAGCGGCCCGCAGAGCTCGCGCGACACCGCGCCGTGGCGCTCGGAGACGCCGTTCACGCGGCGCGACATGCGGATGCAGGCCGCGGTCATGTGGAACACCTGCCGGCCGGCCGACGGATGGAAGCCGAGCTGCAGCGCGCGCGAGGCATCGACGCCCATCTCGTCCCAGATCGACCCGCCGCACTCCTTCACCTGATCGAGGCTGAACTGGTCGTGGCCCGCGGGCACGGGCGTGTGCGTGGTGAACACGCTCGAGGCGCGCACCTGCCGCACGGCCTCGTCGAACGCGGTGCCGTCGGCGCAGAGCGCGCGCACGCGTTCGAGCAGCATGAAGCCGGCGTGTCCCTCGTTCGCATGCCACGCCGACGGCGCGATGCCGAGCGCGCGCAGCACGCGCACGCCGCCCACGCCGAGCAGCCATTCCTGGCGGAGCCGGAGCGCGGGGCCGCCGGCGTACAGCTTGGAGAGCAGCGGCCGGTCGTCGGCGTGATTCTCCTCGAGGTCCGAGTCGAGCAGGTACACCGGCGCGCGTCCCACCATCATGCGCCACACGCGGATGTGCACGTCGCGGCCGAAAGTGCGCACCGTGGTGAGGTGCCGCTCGCCGCCGATGCCCGGCACCGGCTGGATGGGCACCGATGCGAGATCGAACGTGTCGGGCGTGTCCTCCTGCCAGCCGTCGGGGCGCACGCGCTGGTCGAAATAGCCGTCGCGGTAGAAGATGCCCATGCCCACGAGCGGCACGCCGAGATCCGAGGCCGTCTTGCAGTGATCCCCCGCGAGCACGCCAAGGCCGCCGGAGTAGATCGGCACGGAGTCGTGGAAGCCGAACTCGGCGCAGAAGTACGCGATCGGCCGGCCGCGCAGCTCCGGGTACGTGCGCGCGTACCACGTGTGCTCGTCCGAGTGTTCGGCCGCGAGCCAGTGCATCACGCGGTCGTAGCGCGCGCAGAAGTCCGGATTCGCGGCCAGCACCGCGAGCCGCTCGGCCGAAACCTGCTGCAGCAGCAGGATCGGATTGTGGCGCAACTGATGCCAGAGCGTTTCGTCGATCAGGCGGAACAGGTGCCGCGCGTCGCGGTTCCAGCTCCACGCGATGTTGTTCGCGAGGTGCGTGAGCCCGTGCAGCCGCGCGGGGAGCGGATGCGGGACGGACGGGACGACGGCGTCGGACGGTACGGCGAGAGTCACGGACATGGGCCACTTGCATGAGGACGATCGCGGCATGATGCGGCGCCGCGAAGGATGACGATTCAAAGGTACCGTTCGGGACGGTGCAGGGGACAGGGCGCGGGCATGCCGGGATGCCGGGACGGGGCCGGCACGGTGGACAGGTGGCCGGCGGCCGCGATATCGTGCCGTGCACATGTCCGCTCCTCTCGCGCCCTCACGCCGATGCCGCCCTCACGCTGATGCTGCCTCCGGGACGCCGTACCCTCATCACCGGCGCCAGCCGGCCGTACGGCCTGGCACTCGTCCGGGCCTGCCTGGAGCGCGGGGATCGCGTGATCGCGGCCGCGCGGAGCCCGGCGCGCGTGTCGATGCTCGCCGACCTGCGCGCCCGCTATGGCGGGCTCGACCTGCTCCCGCTCGATCCGGCCGACGCGGCCTCGGTGGCGAACGCCGTGCCCGTGCTCGAAACGCTCGCGTCGTCGATCGATCTGCTGCTCGTCGCACCGGCCGAGCCCGGCCCGCACGAGCGGCTCGCGGACGCCGAGCGCGACGCGCGCTTCGCGACCATGTCGGGCACCGGGCTCGTGGAGCACTACCGGCGGGTGGCCGTGGCGCCGATCCTGCTCGTGCGCACGCTGCTGCCCCTGCTGGAGAAGGAGCGGGGCGCGCGTGTATTGTTCGTGAGTTCGTGGCTCGGCTCGCTCGCCGGGAAACAGGAGGGCGGGGGATACGCCGCGTGCGCCGCGGCCGCCGGCCTGCACATGCTCGTGCGTACGCTGGCCCGCGATGTGGCCGACCAGGGCATTCTCTGCCTGACCGGCAATACCGGCCCGTGCGAGGCCGTGCCCGAGCATGCGGATCTCCCGGTTCCGATGGAGGAATCGGCGGCCGGTCTGTTGTCGGTGACCGACGGCATCACCGCCGCGCAGAGCGGCGGTTTCTTCGACTATACAGGGGTGGAACGCGCATGGTGACGATGTGGAGCAGACGGGTGGCCTCTTCGATCCGATGGGGCGCCGCGCTGGCCGCGGCGGCGGTGATCGGTGTCGGCGACGCCTCGGCCCAGGGTGCACCGGCTTCCGCCCCGGCTCCCGCGGCGCGTGACAGCGCGGCCGCCCGCTCGCTGCTGCCGCCGGGCGCCCGCTACGTGCCGCACCGGGTGACGCGCGGCAAGTCGTGGTCCGACTTCGAAGCCATGCTGCACGAGGTCGCGCGCGCCGACGCCGTGTTCCTCGGCGAGCAGCACGACGACCGGGGCACGCACGTGCTGCAGCTCGCCGTGCTCGAAGGGCTCGCGCGCCGCGACGTGCGCGTGGTGCTCTCGCTCGAGATGTTCGAACGGGACGTGCAGGCGTCGCTCGACGCGTATCTCGCCGGCACGCTCCCCGAGAGCACGTTCCTGGCCGGAGCGCGTCCGTGGCCCAACTACGCGGCCGACTACCGGCCGCTCGTGGAGTTCGCGAAGGAGCAGGGGTGGCCCGTGATCGCGTCCAACGTGCCGCGGCCCATCGCCTCCATGGTCTCGCGCGGCGGCCTGGCCGCGCTCGATACGCTCGCCGCCGACCGGGCGCCTTGGGTGGCCGCGGAGCGCCGGTGCGGCGCGGGCGAGCGCTACGCGAAGAAGTTCATGAAGACCATGGAGAACATGGGCGGGCACGGGAGCGCCGCCATGCCGCCGGAGGCCTTCGGCCGCTTCTACGAAGCGCAGTGCGTGAAGGACGAAACCATGGCCGAAAGCGTGGCGCGGGCGCTGGACGCGCATCCCGGCACCGTGCTCGTGCACGTGGCCGGCGGCTTCCACGTGGAAGAGGGGCTCGGCACAGTGGAGCGCGTGGTGCGCCGCGTGAAGGCGGGCGAGACCACGCGCCGGGCGTCGGCGTTCCCCGTGATCATGTTCGTGCCCCGGGCGGATCTCGATACCGTGAAGGCCGGCGCCGACCGGCAGCTCGGCGCCTACGTGGTCTATCCGCTCAGATAGCACCCTGAGCAGCCGGCGCTCTTGCGGGTGCTGGCTGTGCCGGTGTATGTTCGGGTCATGTCCACCTCTCGTGCTCTCGCGCGCAAACTGCGCCAGGTCATTCGCGGACCGATGTGGCATGGTCCGGCTCTCGATGCGCTCCTCGCCGACCTCACGGCGGCGGAGGCGGCGCGGCGCCCGGTCGCCGGCGCGCATACGGTCTGGGAACTCGTCGCGCACATGGCGGTGTGGGCGGAGATCGCGGCCGAGCGGGTGGAGGGACGCGGCCTCGAATATCCGGACGACGAGGTGGACTGGGCGCCCATGCCGTCCCGCATCTCGGCGCCGGCCTGGGCGAAGGCGCGGGAACGGCTCGAACACGCCTATTTCGCGCTGGCCACCCTCGCCGGCGGGCTCTCCGACACGGCCTTCGACACCGCCGTGCCCGGCCAGCCGCCCAATCAGACGCACACCGTGCGGCACATGCTCGAAGGGGTCGTGGAGCACGGCGTGTATCACGGGGGACAGATCGCCCTGCTGCGCCGCGCATTGACCGGGTGAGCCCCGGTCGAGGGCCCACCGAGGGCTGCCGGCCGTAGCGCACGGTCATGCCCCTTGGCCGGATGCCCCGCTACTATTCTGCGTTCGCCATCCGCCACCTCCCCGCGCCCGGCTCTCCCGTGGCGCCCGCCCCTCCCGCGTGCTGCCATGACCTCCGCTCGTTCGCCGAAGGGCGAGACGCGAGATGCCCCCGCCTTCGACCGGTCGCTCGTGGAGGGACCGCTGCTGCCGGCCGTGTGGCGTCTCGCCTGGCCCACGATGCTGCACAACGTCATCGGCGGGCTGCAGGGCGTGATCGACCATGCCATGGTCGGCCATTACGTGGGGTACACCGCCAACGCGGCCATCGGGGTGAGCCTGCAGCTCTTCCTCGTCGTGGTGGTGTTCATCTCCTCGATCTTCACCGGCATGAGCGTGCTCGTGGCGCGTTTCGCCGGCAGCGGCGACCGCGAGAAGGTCAATCGCACGGTGTACCAGGCGTTCCTCACGGCGCTGATCCTCTCGGTGGGCGTGCTCGCGCCGCTCGGATACGTGCTTGCGCCCACCCTGCTCGACGTCGTGAACGCGGCTCCCGAAGTGCAGGCCGAAGCGCTGCCGTATCTCCGCATCATGTTCGTGTTCAGCTTCGGCATGCTGATCTTCTTCATGCTCGGCGGCGCGCTGCGGTCGGCCGGCGATGCGCGCACGCCGCTCCGCATCGGCGTGGTGGTCACGGCGCTCAACATCACCCTCAACGTCATCCTGATTCCCGGGCTCGGCCCCATCCCCGCGCTCGGCACCACGGGCGCCGCGGTCGGCACCGTGATCGCCACCGGCAGCGCGGCCATCTACGCCCTGGTCGCGCTCTTGCGCGGCTCGTGGGTGGTGCGGTTTCCGCGCGGGGGACCGTGGGGGCCCGACTGGACCGTGATCCGGGCGCTCTTCCGGTTCGGACTCCCCGCCGGCATGCAGGGAATCGCCATGAACATCGGCGGCGTGCTCCTGCTCGGCTTCATCGGCTCGCTCGCGCTGAGCGCGCAGGCCCAGGCCGCCTACGCCGTGGCCTACACCGAGATCTTCAGTCTCATCACCTGGACCTCCACCGGCCTCATGGGCGCCGTGGCCGCGGTGGCGGGACAGAACCTCGGCGCCGGCAACCCGGCCCGGGCCGAACGGGCGGTGCATCTCGCCGCCCGGATCGCGTTCGGCGGCGCGGTCGCCGTAGGGCTGCTCTACTTCTCCATCCCGCGCGTGCTCCTCGGCGCCTTCGGCATGACCGAGCCCGTGGTGGTGGACATCGGCGTGCAGCTCCTGCGCTACCTGAGCGTGTCGGGGCTCTTCATCGCCGTGGCGCTCACGTACACGGGCGGCCTGCAGGGCACCGGCGACACGCGGAGCCCGCTCTACATCTCCATCGTGTCCCAGGTACTGCTGCCGCTCGGGATCTGCTTCGCCGTGCAGCGGTTCGGCACCCTCGAACCCGCCCACATCTGGCTGGCCATCCTCTCCGGCCACGTGACCCGCTGCGTGCTCAGCGCCTGGCGCTTCTCGCAGGGACGGTGGCGTCACATCCGGGTGGACATCGGGCCCGCGACGTAATGCGTCCACACATCCGGCGCCGCCGGCTGGCGGAGTCGCTGCGGAACGCGCATCGTTGCAGACACGCGGCCGATATCCGGCCGCCGTGCAGGTGCCTTCGCTTCCGGACCGGTTCCCATGAGACGGTGCGTACGCCGGCTGGCCCTCTATGCGACGATTCCGATGGCGGTCGTCGGCTGTGGATCACGTGATCACCCCGCCGTCGGCATTGCCGTCAGCGCGTCCTTCCTCAACGTCTCGCGTCTCGCGATCGCCGACGCCACCGGGGAAGGCGCGTTTTCGGGTGTGGACACGGTGCTGATGTCCGAGAGCACCAGTCTCGCCGGCCCCGCGATCCAGCGGGCCCGCGAGCTCGTGAACGTGCCCGGCATGATCGCCGTGGTGGGGCACTCCAACAGCGCCGCCAGCCTGGCGGCGTCGCAGGTGTACAACGAAGCCGAGGTGGTGCAGCTCGCGCCCACCTCCACGGCCGTGCTTTATTCGCAGGCTGGTCCGTACAGCTTCCGCATGGTGCCGCCCGACGACCAGCAGGGCCGGTTCCTCGCCGGCGAAGTGGCGCGCCGGTTTCCCCGCGGGGCGCGGGTGGCCGTGTACTACGTCAACGACGACTACGGACGCGGCCTCCGGGCGAGCGTGCGCTCCTCGCTGGACGCCCCGTTCCCGATCGTGCTCGACATCCCGCACACCGAGCTCGGCGAACCGGACGAGGTGATCCGGCAGGCCATCCAGGCCGCGCGCACCGCGAGACCCGACGTGGTGCTCTGGCTCGGCCGTGCTTCCATGCTCGGTGAATATCTGACCGGCCTGCGCGCGGCGATCGGCCGCACGCCGATCATCGCCGGCGACGCGGTGTCGTCATGGTCGCACGCCGGCAATGCCGATGGCCGGTGGACCGGCGTGCAGTACGTCGACTTCGTGGATCTCGACGCGTCGCCGGAGCTTCGCGCATTCCGGCAGCGGTACAGCGAGGCGTTCGGCACGGCCGCCGGGGGCGGCGATGCGCTTACCTACGATGCCGTGCGTCTCCTCCTGGCCGCGATCGCCGATGGCGCCACCACCGGCCCGGCCGTGCGCGCCTGGCTCCAGTCGCTCGGCCGCGAGCGTCCCGTCTACGAGGGGCTCTCCGGGCCGCTGTCGTTCACCGCCGACGGCGACGTCGAACGGCCGCACTTGCTCCTCACCGTGCCTCCGCCGGACCGCACCCCGTGACGCCGGCGTCCGCGCGGCGTTCCTTGCGCCGGCGCATCCTCACCGTCGGCGTCGGGATCGCGATCTTCACGGGTCTCGGGCTCGTGGTGCTCGTCAGTGTCGGGATCCGGCAGCAGGTGCAGCTCCGGGCCGCCACCGACGCCGTGATCGAGGAACAGCGCACCGCCGACGCGATCATCCACGGCATGCTGCGACAGCTCGCGGCGGTCTCGATGTCGGCCACGCAATCCGATACGGCGCTCCGGCGCGAGTTCGAGGAAGCGGGGAGCGCGATCTACGACGGGCTGCGGCAGTATCTCTTCCGCCCGCTCTCGGTGGAGGAGCGGCTGCAGATCGAGCGCGTCAAGGAGGAGCACCAGCAGCTCGAGGTCTCGGCCGAGCGCGCGCTGCGTTCCGGCGTGGTGCACGATGCCGCGGCGTCGGAACGCCGTGACGACGTCGTGCGCCACGCCTCCGGGCTGCTCGAGGCGCTGGACGGTTTCGTGCGCATGCGCGAACACGCGGTGGCGGGGCTGCTGCAGCGCCAGGCGCGCGTGCTGCAATGGCTGTCGTTCGGCGGCGCGGTGTGCGTGGCCGTGTTCGTGGTGGGCGGCGTGGTGCTCATCGCGCGCTTCTTCCAGCGCCGCGTCACCGATCCCCTCGACGAACTCACGCGGGCCGCGGTCCGCATCGGCCGCGGCGATCTCGGCGTGCAGGTGCCGAACACGTGGGACGCCGAGTTCCATACGCTCGCCGACGGTTTCAACGACATGTCGTCGAGTCTCGCGCATGCGCGCGAGGATCTCGAACGCCGGAACGAGGCGCTCACCGAAGCGTTCGCCAAGGTGCGCACCACGCAGGCCGACCTGCTGCAGGCCGAGAAGCTCGGTGCGATCGGCCGGATGACGGCCGGTCTCGCCCACGAGCTCAACAATCCGCTCGCCACGGTGCTCGGCTACAGCGAACTGCTCGCCGCCACGCTCGACGATCACCCCGCCACGCCGGTCGCTGAGCTGCGCACGAACTACGTCGAGCCGATCCTGCGCGAAGCCCGGCGTTCGCGGCTGCTCGTGCGCAGCCTGCTGCAGTTCGCCAGGCGCTCCGACAGCGAAGTGGGCCCGGTGCGGCTCCGCGATGCGCTGCGCGTGGTGGTGGAACTGCGCCGCTTCGCGTTCGAGCAGGCCGGCGTGCGGCTCCTCGTGGACGACATCCCCGATACCGTGGTGATCGCCGAACGGCAGCGCATGCAGGCCGTGTTCCTGAACATCATGAACAACGCGCTCGACGTGATGGCGCCGCGCGGCCACGGCGTGCTGCGCGTGGACGGACGCGTGGAGGCGGCCGGCGTGACCGTGCGCTTCGAGGACGACGGCCCCGGGCTCGCGGACCCGTCGCGCGTGTTCGAGGCGTTCTACACCACGAAGGGCGTGGGGGAAGGCACCGGGCTCGGGCTCGCGCTCGCCGAACGGTTCATGCACTCGTTCGGCGGCGGCATCAGCGTGGAGAACCGCGCCGAAGGCGGCGCCCGCTTCATCGTGCGCTTCGCCCGCTCCGACGACGCGCCGTCGGCATCGACCACGCTCGATACGCCGCCGCATGCGTCGGCGCTTCCGCTGCGCCGCGCGCCGCGGCGCCAGCACGTGCTCGTGGTGGAAGACGAACCGCACCTGCAGCGGCTGCACCGCACGCTCCTTACCCGGCTCGACGTGGACGTGCACGTGGCCGGCAGCGTGGCCGAAGCCCGGCCGCTGCTCGAAGCGCGGCCGTTCGACGTGGTCATCTCCGACGTGAAGATGCCGGGGGAAAGCGGGATCGCGCTGTACCGGTGGGTGCAGGCCGAGCAGCCGGCGCTCGTGCCGCGTTTCCTCTTCGTGACCGGTGACGTTTCGGCCGCCGAGCTCGGTGACATCGCCCAGGAACGGCCGGATGCGTTTCTCCTCAAGCCGTTCGATGCGCGGGAGTACCTCGCCCGCGTGGCCTCGCTGCTGAGCTGATACCATATTTCAGGTCGGCGACGTCGATGCAGCTCCGGGCCTGATGGCGTCCGCCTGAGCGCGCGCGACCGATGTGAGGGTACGGACCACCGGCGACATGGCGTGGGATGCGTCGCCCGTCACAGCGTGAACGACGGTGAGGCATCATCGTTCTCGCGCGGCCGGTGCGCGCCGGCCGCGCGGGCATCGTACAACGTCTTCCGGATCAGGTGTGTCATGAGGGGATTTCGCGGGCTGGGTGTGGTGGCGGTCTGTCTGGCGGCCGGGGCCTGTGACCCGAGGGCCACGGCGCCCGACCGGTCGGCCGATCCGCCACCGCCGCCGCCCGGCGATACCATGGCCGGCATGCGCTGGTCCGATCCCGCCACCTGGGCGCCCGCCGCGCCGCCCTCGGCGAACGACGGCCTCATCATCCCCGCCGGCCGCACGGTCATCCTCGACGTGTCCCCGCCGCCCCTCACGCACCTCCGGATCGACGGCACGCTGACCGTGCGGCCGGATGTCGACATCGCGCTCTCCGCCACGGACATCCACGTGCGCGGCACGCTCCGCGTGGGCACCGCCGCCGCGCCGCACCAGCGGCGCTTCACGATCACGCTCACCGGCCCCGAAGTGCCGGACCATCAGCCCGCCGGCGCGAAGGCGCTCGCCGTGTTTCCCGGCGGCACGCTCGAGCTGCACGGCGAGCCGCGCGTGTCGTGGACGCACCTCGCCGCCACCGCCAATGCCGGCGCCACCACGCTGCAGCTCGCCGACGACGTGGCCTGGCGCGCCGGCGAACGCCTCGTGGTGGCCTCCACCGACTTCGACGCCAATCACGCGGAAGAAGCCGAGATCGCCACGGCCGACGGCCGCACCGTCACCCTCGCGCGCGCGCTCACCTGGAGACACTGGGGTACGGTGCAGCAGATCGACGGCCATGCGGTCGACCAGCGCGCCGAAGTCGGTCTTCTCACGCGCAACATCGTGGTGCAGAGCGACAGCTTCGCCAACCAGGGATTCGGCGGGCATCTCATCGTGCTCCCCGGCGGCACCATGCGCGTGGACGGCGTGGAGTTCCATCGCATGGGCCAGCGCGGACGGCTCGCGCGCTACGCGGTGCACTGGCACATGCTCGGCGACGCGAGCGGGCAGTACGTGCGCAACTCGGCCATCTGGAAGACGAACAACCGCTGTCTCACCATCCACGGCACCGACAACACCGTGGCGTCGCACAACGTGTGCTACGATCACCTCGGGCACGGCTACTTCCTCGAGGACGGCGCGGAATCGGGAAACCGCATCGAGCGCAACCTCGGGCTCGTCTCGCGCGTGCCCGCGCCGGCCGTGCGCCTGCTCGCCTCGGATGCGAACCCGGCCACCTTCTGGATCACGCACCCCGACAATCACGTCGAAGGCAACGTGGCCGCCGGCTCCGTGGGCTTCGGCTTCTGGTATGCGCTTCCCGCTGCGCCCACGGGGCTTTCCACCGGACAACCCGACCGGCCGCGGTTCACACCGCTCGGCGTGTTCCGCAACAACGTGGCGCACTCCAATCACCGGCCGGGCTTGCAGGTGGACGACGGTCCGCGCCCCGACGGCACCACCGAGGTCACGAGCTACAATCCGCGTGTCGGCGCCCTGGCGAATGCCGCGCCCGTGATCGCCGTGTTCGAAGGATTCCGCGGATACAAGCACCGCAACCGCGCCATCTGGCTGCGCGGCTGGTCGCAGCAGGTGACGGGCGCGGTGCTGTCCGACAACATGATCGGCGGCACGTTCGCGAACAGCGCGAGCACGATCGAACGATCGGTGGTCATCGGCGAGACGGAGAACGTGACGTCGGTGCCGAACGCCACGTTCCCGATCCGCGGGTTCGAGTTCTACGACGGCACGGTGGGATCGGCCGACGTGACGTTCGTGAACTTCGTGGCGCGCGCCAACCGGCCGGCCAGCGCGTTCGGCTACAACCGGGCCAACGGCTGGCCCACGGCCGTGGACAACTTCAGCCGCTCGGTCACGCTGCGGAACACGAACGGCGTGTATCTCGAGACGCCCGCCGCCGACAAGGACGGCGACAAGTCGGGCACGATCCACGATCAGGACGGCACGCTCACCGGGCGCGCGGGGTGGACGGTGGTGCCGAACCTGCCGTTCCTCCGCACGGCCGAGTGCGAGGAGCGGACGGCGTGGAATGCCTGGGCCTGTCCGCACCGGTATGCGAACCTGCGCGTGGTGTCGGAGTCGAGCGAGCCGGTGGCGCCGTTCGTGCTCCGTCGCGACGACGGCGTGGATGTGCGGCTCGTGGGCCTGCCGAGCGGGCCGGTGCAGGTGAGCATGACGCTGCCGTTGCAGCGCCGGTACGAGATCGTGCAGGCCCCGGCGCCGGGGGCGAAGACCCGGATCACGCTGCAGCACACCGGGGCGGGGGAGTGGGTGAGGCTGAGCATGCCGGTCGCCGGGGACAGCGTGGCGGTGCACCGGGATTATTCCGGGAGCCGGATGCCGATGGCGGCGTCGCTGGCGCAGGTGGACGCGGGCACGGGGGAGAGCTGGTACCGGGACGGCGGCCGGGTGGTGGTGAAGCTGTACGTCCGGCCGGGGCGGACGGCTACCACGGTGCAGATCGTGCGGTTGTAGGGGGGCGAGAGGGCCACCCCTCGGCCGGGGAGCGGGACCGCCCGCACGAGGTCGCAAGCGGCGGGTCGATAGTCCCGAGTCGCGAGGGTGCCTGCGACTCGGGCCCCTTGGCCGGCTTTATCGTTCCTGGCGGGCACCCTCGAGAGGGCCATGGAACGCTGGCGCCGGGTGTGGAGGTTGGAGTCGCAGGCACCCTCGCGACTCGGGACTATCGACCCGCCGCTTGCGACCTCGTACGGCCGATCCCGCTCCCTCGAGGAGCCCCCCCCACCCCTAGCGCCCCGACCCCAGCCCCTGCTACCTTCAAAGGCTTGGTCTTCGCGTCCCCGCGACCCAGGCCCGTGCCGGCCCCGTCGCCGGCAAGGCGATGCCACGCCGACAACGCATCCGGAGACTGGCTCCGGCCGCGCGGCGCGGCCTCTCGCACCCATGTCCCGTCGCCCAGCGCCGGCCGCATGGATCACGCTGTCCTTCGTATGCGGACGCCGCGCGTCCGGGAGAGTCATATGCATCCGTTCATCGAAACGCAGCAGGAGTGGCTGCGCAGCGACATTCCGCCGTTCCGTCCGGGTGACACCGTGCGCGTCAACGTGCGCGTGAAGGAAGGCGACAAGGAGCGCCTGCAGGCGTTCGAGGGCGTATGCATCGCCCGTCGCGGTGGCGGCGTGAGCGAAACGTTCACCGTGCGCAAGATCTCCAACGGCGTCGGCGTGGAACGCATCTTCCCGCTCCACAGCCCCATGATCGGCAACCTGGTCGTCGTGCGCCGCGGTGTCGTGCGCCGCGCCAAGCTCTACTACCTGCGCGACGTCGTCGGCAAGGCCGGCCGCATCAAGGAGCGCAAGGTCGTGCGTCCCCCCAAGGGGCCGGCCACGAGCTGACCCGCGACGGCCCCCGTCGAGCGGAATCGCTGATGGCCCGCTGGAGCCGTCTCGAGACCACGCTGCGCACGCGGCACGGTCCCGTGCTCGCCGGGGTGGATGAAGTCGGACGGGGCCCCCTCGCGGGCCCCGTCGTCGCATGTGCCGTCGTCATGCCCGCCGGCGTCCGCGCCATCGCCGGCGTGAACGACTCCAAGCAGCTCGATGCTGCCACCCGCGTCGCCCTCGCCGCGCGCATCCGCAGCACCGCCGTGGCCATCGGCGTGGGCGCGGCTTCGGCCCGCGAAGTCGATCGCCTCAATATCCTGCACGCCACCGTGCGCGCCATGCAGCGCGCGCTCGCCCACTGCGAACGGCAGCTCGGATGCGCCCCCGACCACGTGCTCGTGGACGGCAATCCGCTCCGCTGGCTCGGAGTCCAGCACACCGCCGTCGTGCGCGGCGACGCCACCTGCTACTCCATCGCCTGCGCCTCGATCGTGGCCAAGGTGCTGCGCGACGATCTCATGCAGCGCCTCGCCGCCCGCTACGACGGATACGCCTGGAACAGCAACATGGGATACGGCACGCCCGTGCACCGCGACGCCATCCGGTGCCGCGGCCTCACCCCGCACCACCGCCGCTCCTTCTGCCTCTCGGTGCAAACCACGCTGGAGCTCACGTGACCGACGATCCCCTCGAGGCCGCGCACCGCGCGCCCGCCCCGGATGAACCGGTCGATGAACCGGTCACGGACGCGTTCGCTCCCGAGGCCTCGTCCGACGTCTCCCCGCCGCCTTCCGACGAGTTGCTCGACGACGCCCCCCGCGCGCTCGAGCCCCGCGTGCGCACGCTCTGGCGGTTGAGTCTCCTCCTCCAGGCGTTCATGCCCTCGCTGATCCTCGGCGGGCTCGCCGGCGCGCTCTGGTTCGACGAGCGGCCGTGGCTCACCGTGGTCGCCGTGCTCCTGCCGTGGCTGATCGCCGCGCTTCTCGCCGTGCGCCTTCCCGCGCGGCGCTACGCCGCCTGGCGCTACCGCGTGGCCGCCGACGCGCTCCGGCTCGACCGCGGCGTGCTGGTGCGCGTGGAGAGCGTCGTGCCGTACACCCGCATCCAGCACGTGGACACCGAACAGGGCCCCGTGGAACGACTGCTCGGCCTCATGCGCGTGACCGTGCATACCGCGTCGGGGAGCGGCAGCGCGCTCACCATCCCCGGCCTCGCGCCGGCCGACGCCGCCGCGCTCCGCGAACGCCTGGCCCTGCTCGCCGGCGTCGTCGAACCGCTGTAACCACCCTGTGATCACCCTGTGACCACAACCGGCGATTCCGACACGGCCGCGCCGCCGGCCGGCACGGCCTCCGCGGACACGGACGCCGCCGGTGTGCCGCTCCGCCGGCTGCACCTCTTCAGCGTGCTGCTCCAGTGGGTGGCGTCGCTGGCGCGCAGCGTGATCCCGCTCTTCGTGCTGTTCATGCGGCCGCGCGAACAGGGCGGATACGTGCTGCCGATCCTGGGAGGCGGCATCCTGCTCACCACCGCCGTGTGGTCGGTGCTGTCGTATCTCGCCACGCGCTACGGTGTCACCGACGAAGCGCTCGTGCTCCGGAGCGGCGTGCTGCGCCGGCAGTCGCGCATCATTCCGTTCGGCCGCATCCAGAGCGTCGACGTGCGCCAGTCGGCCCTCCAGCGGCTCTTCGGCATGGCCGAACTGCGCGTGGAAACCGCCACGCAGGGAAAGGATGCCGAAGCCGCGCTCCGCGTGCTCTCGTGGCGCGACGCCCAGGCGCTCCGCGAACGGCTCGTGGCCGAACGCCGGAGCGCGCTGACGACGCGCTCCGCGGAACGCACCGGCGAACGCATCGCGTCGACAACGGACCGCGACACGACCGCGCCGGCCGAAACCTCCGCGCCGGTCGCGGAACCGATCGCCACGCTCGATGTCGAGGAGCTCATGGTGGCCGGCGGCACGTCGAACAACATCGGCGTGCTCATTGCCGTGCTCGTGAGCGGCTGCGAACGGTTCGGGTCGTCGTTCTTCGAACGGCTGCGCATGCCCGACCACATCGACGGCCCGATCTCGGCGCTCGTCTCCGCCATGGGCAACGTGTCGCTGCTGCTCGTGCTGCTCCTCGTGATCGTGATTCCGATCCTGTTCGCGTCGTGGCTCGTGTCCGTGGCCGGCGCCGTGGTGCGGTGGTACGGCTTCACGCTCGAGCGCGTGGGATCCGATCTCCGGCGTCGTCACGGCCTGTTCAGCCGCGTGGAGGCGAGTGTGCCCATGGCGCGCGCGCAGGCCATCCGCTTCCGGCAGTCCATGCTGCGCCGTCCGTTCCGGCGCGGGGAACTGCTGCTCGTGTCCGCCGGATCGTCGGGCGGCGCCGACGGCGCGTCGGGCGGTGTGCAGCATCTCATGCCGATCGTGCGCGACGACCGGGTGGCGTCACTCGTTTCCGTCGTGTTCCCCGATGCCGACGTGGCCGAACCGCTGGCCGCCGGGCGGCGCGATACCACGTGGCGCCGCGCCGCGCCGCTTTCGTGGCTGCGGCTCGCCTTCGACTCCACCATATGGCTGGTCGCGATCACGGGCGCGCTGGTGCTCTGGCGCGGTGCGGACTGGTGGGCGCTGCTGTGGCTGCTGCCAGCGGCCTGGCTGCTCGCCGGCGCGCGCTGGCGTGCCCGCGGACTCGCGATGGTGCCGGGCTACCTGCTCGTGCGCGAAGGCGGGCTCGCGCGCACCACCGTGATCGTGCCCGAACGCAAGCTGCAGCTCATCGAGCTTCGGCAGGGACCATTGCAGCGCCGGTTCGGCGTGGCCACGTTGCAGTTCACCACGGCTGGCGCGGGCGGGCATGCCCGCATGGTGGATCTCCCGCTCGAGCAGGCGCGCGCGCTGCGCGACATGCTCGCCGCGCGGCTGCCGAAAACGACCGTCCATTCTCCCGTTCGTTCCCCTTCCTCTTCGAGGAGTCCTGCGCATGCTCGATGATCAGTCGATCTTCCGTTCCGATCTGCTCCGCGGTCAGGTGGGACTCGTCACCGGCGGCGGCAGCGGCATCGGACTCGGCATTTCCGAGCTGCTCGCGTCGCTCGGCATGCACGTGGTCATCGCCAGCCGCAAACCCGAGCATTTCGACACCGCGCGCGAGCGGATCGAGGCAACGGGCGCGTCGGTGAGCAGCGTGGCGCTCGACGTGCGCGACCAGGAACGGGTGCGCGCCGTGGTGGACGAGGTCGCCGAACGCCACGGTCGTCTCGACCTGCTCGTGAACAACGCGGCCGGCAACTTCTACGCGCCGAGCGCGACACTGTCGCCCAATGCGTGGCGTTCGGTGGTGGAGATCGATCTGTACGGCACGTTCCACTGCGCGCAGGCCGTGTATCCCGTGATGAAGGCGCAGGGCGGCGGACGCATCGTGAGCACGTCCATGACGCTGCACTATCGCGGCTGGCCGCAGATGGCGCACGCCACCGCGGCCAAGGCCGGTGTCGACGCGCTCACGCGCACGCTGGCCGTGGAGTGGGCGCCCGATCGCATCCGCGTGAACGCGATCGCACCCGGGCCCATTCCCACCGAAGGCGTGCGCAAGGCGTTCACCCCGCCGCCGGGAAGCAACGTGCCCGACATGTCCGCGGCCATTGCCCGGCACATGGACGCCTATGCGCGCGACCGCATTCCACTCGGCCGCTGGGGTACGCCGCGCGACATCGCGAACATGGTGACGTATCTCGCATCGCCGGCCGGCGACTGGATCACCGGGGCCATTTTCGTGGTCGACGGGGGGGAGTGGCTGGCCAGGAGTTGAAGGTTGGTGCGCCAGGTCACTGCGGCGCCCCGGCCCCCTTCGTTTCTTGAATGCAGTGTGCCGGCATGGCGCCGCGCACCTTCACACAATGAAGGAGGGCTGTATGCGTCAACTGCGACTGTTCGGGATGGCGGCGCTGGCGGCGACGTCGCTCGGTGCCTGCGCGACCAAGGGGTTCGTCCGCCAGGGACTCGAGGACCAGCGTTCGGCGTTGTCTGCGGAGATCGCCACGGAGCGGGCCGGCCGTATTGCGGGTGACAGCGCGGTCCGTGCCGAAGTGGCGCGTGACCTCGCGGCGCTGCGCGCGGATCTCACGGCGCTGCGCGACGAGTTCGGGGCCAGGATCACGGCCATGGAAGGGCAGGTGAAGTTCGCCTTCCCCGTGCACTTCGGGTTCGACGACGCGAATGTGCGGGAAGAAGACCGCGTGGCGCTCGAGCGCTTCGCCGAAGTCGTGCGCACCTACTACAACGGCGCGGCGATCACCGTGGAAGGGTTCGCCGATCCCGCCGGATCGCGTGCGTACAACCTCGACCTCTCCCAGCGTCGTGCCGACGCCGTGCGTGAGTTCCTCGCCGGCCGCGGCGTTCCTCCGTCGCTCGTGACCAGCGTGGGCTACGGCAGCGCGCGCCAGGTGCGTCCGGGCGCCATGCGTGATGATCCGGGTGCCCAGCTCAACCGGCGCGTCGCGTTCGTGATCGAAACGCCGGCCGAAGCCACGGTGGCCGCCATCACGATGCGGTAACACCATCCGCACCACGCAGTCCGGCCTCGACGCCGGGCTGTGTGCCGGCGCCCGCGCATGTCTCCGGACTGCGCGGGCGTCGTGCGTTCCGGCCGCGCCGCACAGCCGCCGCCTGCGCGTTGACATAGGGGGTGGGGGTATATTATCCTTTCGGAAGAACCCTTGACAGGAGCATACGATGGGAACGGTCGCTCTGACGATCGGCGGCATGAGCTGCCAGCATTGCATCCGCGCCGTGCGCGAGGCGCTCGACGCCCTGCCCGGGGTGGACGTGTCGCGCGTGGACGTGGGCGTGGCGGAGCTGCGGTACGATGCGGCGCAGGTATCGGTCGCCGAGATCACCGAGGCCGTGGCCGACGCGGGATACGAGCCTTCGGTGGCCGCCGCCGGCGATTGACCGGCCGAGCCGTCCGCGCGCTCACGGCGACTGCCGATGATGCGCTATATTGCGCCGAACGATCACCGGGATGCGGTGATTGCGACCCGGTAGCTCAGCTGGTAGAGCAGCGGACTTTTAATCCGTAGGTCGTGGGTTCGAGCCCCACCCGGGTCACTGGCTGCACAACGACTTACGAGCGCTGGCCTCATGCCGTTTCGAGCTATATGGCGTCTCGGTCACCAGAATGGACACCACTAGCCGGCACGATCGCAGTTGCGACATGTCGACGACTCCTCCGTCTTCCCGATGGGCCGGTACATGGCGCCGAGGCCGCCTGCGTGTCGTGCTGCCCGTGGCGGCCGGCGTGCTGCTCGCGTTGCCGGAGGTCTCGCTCTCCCGTGAAGCGGCCGCTCCCCGTCATGATGCAAGCGGCCGCGCCGCGGCTGGCCTTCATCACGATGCAATCGGCCGTGCCCCCACCGACTCCGCCGAACGCGCGGCCCGGCGTGCCCTCGTGGAGAGCGGCGTCCATCCGGCCATGCGCTGGGCGCGGCTCGACGATGTCCGGCACACGCTGACCGCGCTGTACGACAGCAGCGACAGAGGCGTCGGACAGCCGCTCTGGCTCGCCGACGGCACGCTCACGGAGCAGGCACGCGCGCTGATGCGGGTGCTCGGTGATGCGTCGTCCGCGGGACTCGCGCCCGCCGACTACGACGCCGGACGGCTTGGCGCACTCGCCACCTGGCTCGAAACCCCGTATCACCGCGCCGCATTCGACGTGGCGCTGTCCGCCAACGCCGTGCGTTTCCTGCGCGCCCTGCACGAAGGGCGCATCGATCCGCGGGATGCGCACGCCGCGCTCAAGATTCCGCGTCCGCCGTTCGATGCCGGCGCCGCGGTGCGCGCGCTCGCGAGCAGCCGCGATGTGGCGGCCGACGTGGCCGCGCACGAACCGCCGTTCGTGCACTACGCCCTGGTCAAGGCGTCGCTCGCCCGCATGCGCGCCCTGGCCGCGGAAACCACGCTCACGCGCCTGCCGCCGCTGCCGGACAACAGTGCGCTCCGCGAAGCCGACACCTGGCTCGGCACACCCCAGCTCGTCCGGCTCCTCTCCGCGCTCGGCGATGCGCCGTTGCCGTCCGTGCCCTCCACGCCGGACAGCATGGCCGCCGGCGACACCCTGCAGCTCACCGCGCCGGTCATCGACGCGCTGCGCCGGTTCCAGCGCCGCACCGGCCTCGACGCCGACGGCGTGCTCGGCCGCGGCACGTACGCCATGCTCACGCGTCCCGTGGCCGACAAGGTGCGCGCGCTCGAGCTCACGCTCGAACGATGGCGCTGGCTGCCGCACGCCTTCGGCGCGCCGCCGCTCATCGTGAACGTGCCCGCGTTCCGGCTCTATGCCTTTGCCGGCGAGGGCGACGACGAGCAGGAGCTGCTGCGCATGGATGTCGTGGTGGGCCGCGCGTTCGACACGCGCACGCCGATCTTCAGCGATACCCTCACCACGATCGCCTTCTCGCCGTTCTGGGACGTGCCCGCGAGCATCACGCGCGGCGAGATCCTGCCGCGGGCGCGCCGTGACGCCGGCTATCTGGCACGCAACCGGTACGACATCGTGCGCGGAGACCGTGATGACGCGCCATCGCTCGGCACCGGTCCCGACGCCGTGGCCGAACTTGCCGCGGGCCGGGCCCGGCTCCGGCAGTTGCCCGGGGCGCAGAACTCCCTCGGACGCGTCAAGTTCCTCTTCCCGAACTCCTTCAACGTATACTTCCATGATACGCCGGCGCAGGCGGTGTTCGAACGGGCGCGTCGTGACGCGAGTCACGGATGCATTCGCCTCGCCGATCCCGTGGCGCTCGCCCGGCTGCTCCTGGCCGACGATCCGTCGTGGACCGACGAACGGATCGCCGAGGCGATGAGCCGGACGCGGCCGGTGTACGTACGGCTGCGCCGGCCCCGTCCGGTGTTCCTGCTGTATGCCACGGCCATGACCACCCAGGACGGCGAAACCCGCTTCTACCCGGATATCTACGGATTCGATGAGCAACTGGCCCGTCGGCTCGCCGCCGGCTTCCCGTATTCCACCGAGCCGCCGCCTCGTGCGCGCTGATCGTCGGTTTCTCCTGCGCACTCCCGCGCGCGCCGATCGTCGGTTTCCCGCGCGCACCGCATCCTGGTTCGCCGCCTCGCTGCGGATCGCCGTGGCGTGCATCGCGCTCACATTCGCCGCTGCACACCCCGCGCACGCCCAGCTCGGCTTCCTCATGCCCGGCGCGCCCACGTCGGCACAGGATTCCTCGGCGGCCGCGGCGTCGCAGATGTCGCCGGAATCACCGCGCGCGTCGCTCGTGGCGTTCATCCAGTTGACCGAGCGGCACAACTACGAGCAGGCCGCCCAGTATCTCGACGTGCCGGCGGCGCTGCGCGCGCGGGCGCCGGAGCTCGCGCGCCGTCTGCGCGACGTGCTCGACCAGCGGCTCTGGATCGTGATCGGACGCGTGTCGCCGCTCTCCGTGGGCGACACGGCCGACGGCAACGAGCTCGTCGACCGGCTCGGCGTGATTCCCGGCGCGTCGGGGCTGCCCGAACCCGTGCTGTTCCGGCGCTTCGACGGCGACCGCATCCGGCGGTGGCGCTTCGATCAGGAAACGGTGGCGAACATCGACGGGTGGTACGAGGAGCTTCCCGACGCGTGGCTGCGGGGCCGTCTCCCCGCGCCGCTGCTCCGGCAGGGACCGCTCGGCCTGCACTACTGGCAATGGCTCGGCATGCTGATCGCCATTTCGGCGAGCGTGCTGCTGGCCGCGCTGTTCACGCTGGGGCTGCGTTTCATGACCGGGCTCGTGGTCGCGCGCACGGTCACCAACTGGGACGACCTGCTGGTGGCGCGTCTCCGCGGGCCGTTCCGGCTCTGGTTTGTTGGCGTGCTGATGACGCCGCTCTTCGGCATGCTCGGTCTCAACGCGCGCGTGAGCGGGTTCGTGACCGCCTGCGCGCGCGGCATCGTGGTCGCGGCGCTCTTCTGGGGCGTGCTCCGCATCATCGCGCTGATCCAGGACCGCCTGCTCCGGAGCTCGTGGGCCAGCGGACAGTCGCAGGCACGCACGCTCGTGCCGCTCCTCACGCGGTTCCTGTACGTGACGATCATGATCGTCGCGCTGCTCGTGGTGCTCGCGCAGTTCGGCTATCCGGTGGGCGCGCTGCTCGCCGGTGTCGGCATCGGCGGCGTGGCGCTCGCGCTCGCGTCGCAGAAGACGGTGGAGCATCTGTTCGGCTCCATCTCGCTCGCCGCCGACAAGGTGTTCCGCGTGGGCGACGTGGTGCGCGTGGGGGACGTGGAAGGCACGGTGGAACGCATCGGGCTCCGGTCCACCAGCATCCGCAAGTCGTCGCGCACGGTCGTACGCATTCCCAACGGCCGGCTCGCGGAAGACCGCATCGAGACGTTCGGGCCGCGCGACCGCTTCCTCATGCAGCACGACCTGCGGCTGGACGGCAGCACCACGCCGGAGCAGTTGCGCGCGGTGGTGAAGGCGCTCGAGACGCGGTTGAACGAACATCCGGCGCTCTGGGCGGGGTCGGTGGTCGTACGGGTGACCGGCTTCACCGACTCGGCGATCCTCGTGCGCATGCAGGCGCTGTTCGACGTGTCCACGCACGCGGAGTTCCTGGAGGCGCAGCACGAAACGCTGCTCGCGGCCATGGACATCATCGCCGCGGCCGGCGCGAAGCTCGCGTTCCCCTCGCGTTCGATGCTGCTCGTGGGCCCGGATGGTGAAACACCGCCGCCGCCTGCCGCACCGTCAGCGCCATCGTCTCCCGCGCCGCCGCCCCGGTCATGACTCCGCACCCGCTCGTCTTCACCTGCGCCGACGTGCTGGCGCGCCTGCGCGCGGAACGGCCGCTCGTGCACAACATCACGAACTACGTGGCCATGGACATCAGCGCGAACGCGCTGCTGGCCGCGGGCGCGTCACCGGCCATGGTGCACGCGCGCGAGGAGGTGCGGGAGTTCACGGCCATCAGCCGGGCACTTGCGCTCAACATCGGCACACTCTCGCCCGCGTGGGTGGAAGCCATGCACCTGGCGGCCGACGAAGCCGTCGCCCGCGGCATTCCGTGGGTGCTCGATCCCGTGGGCGTCGGCGCCACGACCTATCGCACGCACACGAGCCACGCGCTGATGGCGCGGCGCCCCACGGTGATCCGCGGCAACGCGTCGGAAATCCTCGCGCTCGCGGCCGGCACGGCCGGAACCGGCGGCGTGGACGCGTCGCATGCGTCCGACGACGTGGTGGACGTCGCGCGCGGGCTGGCCGCGCGCACGGGATCGGTGGTCGCGATGACGGGCTCCACCGACTACGTCACCGACGGCACGCGCACGATCGCGATCACGAACGGCCATCCGCTCATGGCGCGCGTCACGGCCGTGGGATGCACGGCTACCGCGCTCACGGCCGCCGCATGCGCCGTGGAGCCCGATGCGCTGGCGGCAGCCGCCGCGGCGCTCGTGTTCCTCGGCGTGTGCGGCGAACGGGCCGCGGAGGGCGCGCCGGGCCCGGGCACGTTCCGCGTGCGGCTCATCGACGCGCTCGCCGACGTGACGCCCGACGATCTGCTGGCCGACGCGCGCCTCACCGGCTGACGTGGTCGTGCAACCGGACGCCAATCCGCTCCTCGCGTCGGAGTTCGCCGCCACGCTCCTCCAGGGCGTGATCACGAGCGGACTGGCGGCGCTCTGCCTGCATCTCTATCACCGCTATCGCCGGCCGTGGTTCGCGTGGTTCGCGCTCGCGTGGGGCATCTACGTGCTCCGCCTCGCGTGCATCTCGGCGTTTCTCGTCACCGAGCACTGGGCGTGGCTGTACTGGCATCAGGTCACCACCGGGTGGACGGCGCTGGTCCTGCTCTGGGCATCGCTCGTGTTCTCGCGGCAGCCGCGTACGCGCCCGTGGCACGCGCTCGTGCTGCTCTTCCCGCCGCTCTGGTCGTACGTCGCGATCTACGTGCTCGACCATTTCCTGTGGGCCGCACTGCCGTCGGTGCTGTTCCTGGCGTTCGCCACGCTGTGGACGGGACGCGTGTTCTGGCAGTATCAGCGCGTGGCCGATTCCATGGGCGCGCGGCTTCTCGCGGTGGCGTTCTTCACCTGGGCGCTGCATCACCTCGACTATCCGTTCCTGCGCGCGCAAGGCGCATGGACGCCGTGGGGCTACTATCTCGATATCTGCTTCGAGCTGCTCGTGGGGCTCGGCGTGGTGCTGCTCGTGCTCGACGACCTCGGCCGCGGCGTGCGCGCGTTGTCGCTGCTCTCGGGCGACCTGCAGCAGCGGCATCGCGGCGAGGACGAGCTGCTCGGCGACCTCCTCCGCCGTCCGCTCACGCTCCCGGGAGTGCGCGGCAGCGCCGTGTACACGTTCGACGAGCCCGCGCCCGATGCGACCACGGCGCCGGTCACGGGCCGCTTCACCCGCGGTGCCGGTGTGTGCGCCACGTGGGCCGATACGCCGCCGTCCGGCGACGTGCAGGGCGCGCTGCATCGCGTGCGCACGAGCGGCACGCTGCAGATGGCATCGGCGCACCCCGATCACCCGTACATCACGGCACTTCCCGTCACGCGCGGCGGCCGGGTGGTGGCCGCGCTCGTGATGGCCAGCGACATCCGGAACCCCTTCACCGCGCTCGACGACGACTTCCTGCGCGCGCTCGGCCAGCAGGTCGGCGCCTCGCTCGAACAGGCCGATCTCGATCGCCGGCTCGCCGAACGCACCGAGGACCTCGAACGGCTCTCCACGCGCATGGTCCGGCAGCACGAGGAGGAACGGCGGCATCTCTCGCGCGAACTGCACGACGAGACGGCGCAGGTGTTTTCGGCCGTCAAGATGCAGCTCGAGGCGCTTCGTCCGATCATGAGCACGGAGCACGCGCCGCGTCTCGACCGGCTCGCGCAGCTCGTGGACACCGGCATCCGCAGCATCCGGAACGTCACGCACGAGCTGCGTCCCTCGCTGCTCGACGACCTCGGGCTCGTGCCCGCGCTGCGCTCGCTCGTGGCCGATTTCGCCGAGCGCGCCGGCCTGTCGGTCACGTTCGACGCGCCGGAGCACGTGCCGCCGCTCGCGCCCGATACGGAGCTCGCGCTCTTCCGCGCGCTGCAGGAGGCGCTGTCCAACGTGGTGCGGCACGCCGGCGCGCGCGAGGTCCGCGTGATGCTGCGCTGCACCGAAGGACATCTGGATCTCGTGGTGCGCGACGACGGACGCGGGCTTCCCGTCGATGCCCGCGGTCACGTGCGTGCCGACGAGTCGCGCATGGGGCTCACCGGCATGCGCGAACGCATCCACGCCGTGGGCGGCACGGTCCGCATGCACAACGCCGCACCCGGAGCGGAAGTCCGGGTGGCGGTTCCCTTGATCAGTCAGGAGACGAACTGATGGCAGCAGGGCAGGAAACCCCGCGCGTGCGGGTCGTGCTCGCGGACGATCACGCGCTCGTGCGCGAAGGCATCCGGCACGTGCTCGACGCCGAAGCCGGCATCGAAGTGGTGGCCGAAGCATCGAACGGCGCCGACGCGGTCACGCTCGCCCTGGAGCACCGGCCCGATGTCGTGCTGCTCGACATCACCATGCCGGGCGAGAACGGCCTGCGCGCGGCGGCGCGCCTCCGCGAGGCGATGCCCGAAGCCCGCATCCTCATGCTCAGCATGCACGACAACGCCGAGTATGTGCGCGAAGGGATGCGCATCGGCACGCACGGCTATCTGCTCAAGGACAGCGCGGGCGAGGAGCTGCGGGCCGCCATCCGCGCGGTGCACGCGGGCGGCACGTTCTTCAGCCCCGCCGTCGTGCGCCGGCTCACCGCGGCCGCCGAAGCACCGCCGCCGCCGTCGCATACCCAGCTCGCGCAACTCACGCCTCGGGAACGCGATGTGCTGCAGGGGATCGCCGACGGGCACACGAACAAGGCGATTGCCGCGCAGCTCGGCATTTCGCGGCGTACCGTGGAGGCGCATCGCGAGAGTCTGATGCGGAAGCTCGAGATCCACAGCGTGGCCGGGCTCACGCGGTTCGCGCTCGAGGTGGGGTTGCTGCCGGACCGGTGAGGACGGGAGGCCGAGGCTCGGCTTCTTCCGGCGGAGATCAGACGCAACGAGGTCGCAAGCGGCGGGTCGTTAGTCACGAGTCCCGAGGGTGCCTGGGAACAGCAACATCGGTCCCCGAGGCAGGAG
>CAZUKU010000012.1:0-89646 GCA_964621045.1 uncultured Gemmatimonas sp. | reverse complement strand
CCGTAACGAGGTCGCAAGCGGCGGGTCGTCAGTCACGAGTCCCGAGGGTGCCTGGGAACAGCAACATCGGTCCCCGAGGCAGGAGTCGCATGTACCCCTCGCGACCCGCGGCTAACGACCCGCCGCTTGCTGCCAAGGCCAAGGCCGATCCTGCTCCCTTATTCCCCGGCTCACTCCGGCAACCGGCAGCTCGCCAGTGGAGACCGTCCGTAACGAGGTCGCAAGCGGCGGGTCGTCAGTCACGAGTCCCGAGGGTGCCTGGAACACAGTTATGGCATTCCCGGCACTAGCCAGCTCCACGCCAGGGCCGCGATATCCGCCGTGAGCACCTCCGCCGCCTGCGCCTCCGGAATCCCGCGCGTGAGCACCACGAGCACGAACGGCGCGCGACCCGGCGGATACACGATCGCCGCATCGTGCAGCGTGGCCGTGATCCAGCCGGTCTTGTGCGCCACCGGCGTGCCTGGCGGCAGGCCGGCCGGAATCTGCCGATCGAACACCTGCCGGAGCAGGATGTCCCGCATCACCTGCGTGGACGCCGGCGAGGCCGTCTCGCCCCGCTGCAATGCCGCGAGCACCGCCGCGAGATCGTCGGCCGTGGTCACGTTGTTCCGTCCCGCGCGGAACGCCACGCCGTCTTCCACGCCGCGCAGCACCTGCATGTGCTGCGCTCCATACGAATGCATCGTGCGCGTGATGCGCGCCGGATCGAGAATCGCGATCAGCGCATTCGTGGACAGGTTGCTCGAATGCGTGATCATGCGCTCGGCCAGCCAGCGCAGCGGCACGAACTCCCCGACGCGCGCGAACACGAGGCTGTCGGAATCATCCGACGCCTGGAGCTGATACGGCGATCCGTCCACGATGGAATGGAACGCGTTCACCAGCAGGATCTCCTGGTCGAGGCTCAGGCGTCCGGCGTCCACTTCCTGCACGAGGTCGATGAGCACCGGCACCTTCATCGTGCTCGCCGCGTGGAACACGCGGCCGCCATGAATGGAGAGCCGGCGGCCGGAGCCGAGATCGTGAACCACCACGCCCACCTCGGCGCCGGGAAGCTGCGCCACCCGCGCCAGGATATGGGCCTCCAGTGAGTCCGGGGAGGTGATCGGGACCTGGGCACCGGCAAGCGTCACGCCGGCAAGCGCGGTCGTGAGCGCGACTGCATACACACCGGCGCGGACGACCGCCGGAGGGCGTCGGAGGGACGGGAAGAGAGCCATGCCGGTAGCCTGTGCCCGGGACCTGCCCCGGGCAAGGCGTTTCGTCCCGGGAAATACCTGGCCGCCCGGTGTACCTCACGGCAACTCCGGGGTACCTTCCGACATGCAGTACGTACGCCCCCCCTTCCGCATGGCGTCGATAGGCCTGCTCGGTATCGCGCTCGGCGCCTGCCAGCCCGTCCTCCGCCCTCTGGATGCGCCCGCCCCGGTTCCGGGTCCGGCCGCCACAGAAACCGATCCCGCGGCTTCGACCGAAGCCGCGATCGCCACCGCCACCACGTCCGATGCGCTCCTGCGCACGGCCGCGAGCGTCTTCGGCGACTCCACCCACTTCGACGGCGTCCCCGACGCCCCGCTCGACGAAGAACCCACGTGGGACATCGACGTGCGTTCCTACGAAACGCACGAGCGCGTGGAGCACTACATCCGCGTGTTCACCGGCGCGGCGCGTGATCGCATGACCGAGCGCATGTCGCGCGGCACGCGCTACGAGCCCATGATCCGCTCGAAGATGCGCGAGAATGGACTCCCAGAGGATCTGTTCTATCTCGCGCTGATCGAAAGCGGATACGATCCGCACGCCTATTCGAGCGCGGCCGCGGTGGGCATGTGGCAGTTCATGACGGCCACGGGCCGCGGGGTGGGGCTTCGCATCGACTGGTGGGTGGATGAGCGCCGCGATCCCGCGCGCTCCACCGACGCGGCCATCCGCTTCCTGCGGAGCCTGCAGCGGCAGTTCGGCGGCTCGCTGTATCTGGCCGCGGCCGCCTACAACGGCGGCCCCGGGCGTGTGGCGCGCGGGCTCACGCGGTTCGCGTCGGCGATCGGTGACGCCGAGGGGGATGACCGATTCTTCGCGCTCGCCGAGCAGAACTATCTGCACAGCGAAACCCGGAACTACGTCCCGCAGCTCATCGCGGCCGCGATCGTGGCCAAGACGCCGGACCGGTTCGGGCTCACGGTCGAGCAGCGGGAGCCCTACGGCTACGACTCGGTGCTCGTCGATCCCGGCACGTCGGTGGGCGCGGTGGCACGGGCGTCCGCGATTCCGCTCGACTCCCTGATCGAGCTCAACCCGGCGCTCCTCCGCGGCGCGGCGCCGCCGGACCGTGCGACCTGGCTTCGTGTGCCGGTGGGGACCGACTCCCTCGTGGCCGCGGCCTACGGCGACATGGCACCGGGCGAGCGCTCGGCGTGGACCACGGTGACGCCGCAGAAGGGGGAGACGGTGGCCGCGCTGGCCAAGCGGCATGATGTCTCCGCGCGCGAGATCGGCTGGTTCAACCCCGGATTGCGGACGGCCAAGGGGGGAGCGATCGCGGCCGGACAGACCGTGCGTGTGCCCACGCGGGAAACGATCCTCGCCGCCCGAGTGGTGCCGGATCCCGCCATCGAGCGCTACGGCGGCGCATCGGCCGGGGTGCACGTGGTGCGGTCCGGGGAGTCGCTGGGGGTGATCGGCCGGCGATATGGCCTCACCGTGGCACGGCTCAAGGCGCTGAACGGGCTCAAGAGCGACCGGATCCAGGTGGGGCAGACGCTCGTGGTGCGCACCGGTGCCGCTCCGAGCAGTTCCACCGCCAGCCGCGCGACCACCACCACGAGCCGGCCTGCTGCTGCCACGGCTTCGCGGAGCGCGAGCGCCGGCCGGTCGGCGGCCACGACCCACGTGGTGCGGAGCGGCGAATCACTCGGCGTGATCGCGCAGCGCTACGGCACCACGGTGGCGCGGCTCAAGAGCATGAACCGGCTCACCTCCGACCGGATCAAGACCGGCCAGCGCCTCGTGGTGCGGCAGGGGTAGCGCGAAGAGCGACTGACCGGGTATGTCCGGTCAGTCCAGCACGCCCCGTCCGGTGTACCCGCGCATCAGCACCCGGTCGTACCCGTTGGCCGGGTCTTCGCCGATGGCGATCGCATTCATGACAGCGGTCGGCCCGCGGTTGTAGACCAGCAGCGCCAGCTTGAGATCGCCTTTGTACTCACGCACGAGCCCGCGCAGGTACCGGAACCCGATCCGGAGATTCGTGGCCGGATCGGTGAGCTCCTCCGCCGTGACCCCGGGCTGGAAGTAGCGCGCCGTGCCGAGCATGAGCTGGGTGAGGCCGATGGCCCCGGCGCGGCTCACCACGTCGGGATCGAACCGCGATTCGAGCCGCACCAGACGGAACGCCAGCTCCGGCTCGATCTTTTCTTCGACGGCAATGTCGTGGATCAGCCCGGCCAGTTCCATGGGGATCTGGTAGCGACGGGCGTAGGTGAACACCGTATTCCAGCGCAGGAGCTCCTGCGTGGACTCTTCCATGGCCGCGTGGCGCGGAGTGTAGCGCTTCTTCCATGGGGCGCCGGCAACCGGCCGGTCGAGCACCTGGGCGGCGGGGCGCCACAGCGGTGCGACTTCGAGCGTGTGTTCCGTCCCCGCGGCGGACTGCGCCGGCGGCTGACGATCGGGTCCCACGAACAGGGCCGCGAGATATCCCAGGAACCCGAGGGCCGAGAGCCGCGCCAGTTGGCGCTGAACCCGGCGGCGGCGGATGCGTGTCCTGCGTGCTTCGGCGGTCACGCGTCCGCCCTGTGTACTGCTATCGGTCATAGTCCCTTCCAATCAGCGAGTAAGGAAGCGTTGCCATGATCCCGTGCGCGGAAGGGCGGCGAATCAGGACATCAGCCGACGTCCGGTTCGAAGCTTCTCACGTAATCCCCGCGCGTGCCCCCACGCTTCTCGCGCAGAATCACGTCGGTCAGTATCATGTCACGATCGACTGCCTTGGCCATGTCGTACACCGTGAGGAGCGCCACGGTTACGGCAGTCAACGCTTCCATTTCCACCCCGGTCCTGGCGGTGGTTCGGACCGCTCCCTCGACGACCACACCCGGGAGCGACTCATCAACGCTAACCCGGACCTCTACGGACGACAACGGCAGGGGGTGGCAGAGGGGGATGAGGTCGGCGGTGCGCTTGGCGGCCATGATCCCGGCCAGGCGGGCGGCCTGGAGCACGTCTCCCTTGCGCAAGGCGTTGTCCTGTATCAACTTACAGGTTTGTGACTGCATCCGGATCCGCCCCGACGCCACGGCCGTTCGCACCGTTTCCGGCTTGTCGGACACGTCCACCATCCGGGCCGCGCCGCTCGCGTCCAGGTGGCTGAGCGCGCGCGCGACCTCGGCATCGGCGGGGCCGGCCGGGTCTTCCGGAGGGGTGCCGGAGGGGCTGTCAGGGGTCATTCCGGGCTCGCGAAGGGGTGCATCGGATTGGCCCGTGCCGTCATGCCGGGCTCGCGAGCAGCGCCGAAAGATCGTCGATCAGGGTCCATGACAGGAGGAGCGGCGTGACGTTCTGGCGCGTGCGCGTCTTGGCTTCCTCGAGCACGGCGATGGCCGCGGCCGACCGCCGCGCGTGGCGGTCGAAGCCCTGTTCCACGCTGTCGCGCATGTGTTCGTGCAGCAGCACGGTGAGCGCGTCGAGGGTGTCGGAGAACGCGCCGCGGGCTTCCTTGATGCCCTGGGCGCCCGCCGCGATGGCCCGGAGCGCCTCCCCGGCCGGCGTGCGTGGGGCAAGCGCGGCTTCGAGCAGCCGCCGAGCCGCGTCGAAGGCGTCGCGGTCCGCGCCGTCGTCGAGCAGCCGGCCGGGAGCGCCGGCCGCCCGGGCGAGCAGCTCCGAACGGTCGAGCGCCGCTGCGCCGAGGCGCGTGGCCACGGCCTCGTCGTCGAGGAACGCGGCCACGTCGGCCGGCGGGAGCGGGGGCACACGGAGCGTCACCACGCGCGAGCGGATGGTGGGGAGGAGCATGCCGGGCTCGCTGCTCGTCAGAATGAGCGTGGTGCCCGGCGGGGGTTCCTCGAGCAGCTTGAGGAAGGCATTCGCCGCCTGCTCGGATCCGGCCTGCGCGCCCATGCGTTCCGCGTCGCCCACCACGAACACCGTGCGCGCGGCGATCGACGGGCGGAGCGACGCGGCCTGCAGCAGGGCCCGGGTCAGGTCGAGATACAGCAGCGCCATGCCGTCCGAACCGGCCCACAGGCCCTGCGCGGTCATGCGGTCGGCGATGGCGTCCGTGAGGTCGGCCTTGGCTTCCTCGGGGGACACGTCGCCCGACTTGGGTTTCCGTCGCGGAAAGTACCAGTGCAGGTCGGGGTGCTGGAGCTGCCGGGCATAGCGGCAGTGCAGGCAGGTGTCGCACGGCTCGGTGGTGCCCTGCGCGGCCGCGCCGTCGCAGAGCAGGCGCTGCCCCAGCCAGAGCGCGAGCCGCTGTTTGCCCACGCCGGCCGGACCGGTGAGGAGCAGGCTCGCCGGCAGCCGTCCGCCGTGCATGGCGGCGGCGAGGCGGGCACGCAGGGCGTGGTGGCCGTACAGGGGGCGAAGCGGCATCATTCGAATATGCCCCGGTCCAACCCGTCCCGCGAGCGGTTGCGCTCTTCGTGTTCCGCTCTCCGGCCGCTGGCCTTCGCGATCGTGCTCATGGCCATGATCGTGGCCAGCGCGTCCGCCCTCTCCGCGCAATCGGGGGACGGTGAACGCCTCCGCGCCCGCGCGCTCGGCGTGGCGCCCGGCGTCTTCGCCCCCGGCGCGTACAACGCCATCACCGACGTGCGCGGCGTGCGCGTGGGGCATGCCACCGTGCGCGCGGGCGACTCGCTCCGCACCGGCGTGACCGTGGTGCTGCCGCACGACGGCGACCTGTTCCGCTCGCGTGTGCCCGCGGCGATTCACGTGGGCAACGGATTCGGCAAGCTGCTCGGCGTCACGCAGGTGCACGAGCTCGGCGAGCTCGAAACGCCGATTGCGCTCACCTGCACGCTCTGCATCTGGTCGGTGGGCGACGCGCTCGCGCAGCACATGCTCACGCGGCCGGAGAATGCGTCGGTGCGATCGATCAACCCCGTGGTGGGGGAGACGAACGACGGCGGGCTCAATGCCACGCGGCTCCGTCCCGGGATCGGAGACGCACTGCGCGCCGCGCTGGCCGCGGCCGACACCGGGCCGGTGCGTGAAGGAAGCGTGGGCGCGGGAACGGGCACGGCGATGTTCAGTTGGAAGGGCGGGATGGGCACGAGCTCGCGCGTGCTGCCGGCCGCGGCCGGCGGGTATACCGTGGGCGTGCTGGTGCAGGGGAACTTCGGCGGCGTGCTGCAGGTGATGGGCGCGCCGGTGGGCTCCGCGCTCGGACGGCATGCGTTTCAGCGGCTCGTCACGCCGTCCGGCAGCGGGCCGGGCGATGCGCAGGCCGAGCACGGCGACGGTTCGATCATGATCGTGGTGGCGACCGACGCGCCGCTGCTCGACCGGAATCTGTCGCGTGTGGCGTCGCGTGCGATCATGGGGCTGTCACGCACCGGATCGAGCGCGTCGAACGGATCGGGCGACTACGTGATCGCGTTCTCCACCGCGACCGACGTGCGGCGCGGCGCCGGCACCGCGCCGGTCACCACCACGGAGCTCGCGAACGAGGCGATGTCGGCGCTGTTCCAGGCCGTGGTGGAAGCCACGGAGGAGGCGATCTACAACGCGCTCTTCATGGCCACCACGGAGCAGTCGCGCGCAGGCACGCTGGAGGCGATCGATCTTGGCCGGGTGCGCGAGGTGCTGGCGCGGTACGGGGTGGGGCGGTAACGGCGATTCCAGTGCGACGGGCTCCCACCGTGCCTCGGCCGCGGTCCGTCGCCCCGGAGGTACCGTCGACCCCTTTGAAACTTGTGCGGAGGCGCTATCGTTGTTCTCCTTAACAGCTAAGGAGAGCACATGTCGACTGCCGAGCTTCTGCCGGGAACACTGGACGTCCTGATCCTCAAAGCCGTTTCACTCGGCAAGTTGCACGGCTACGGCGTGCTGCTCCGTATCGAGCAGATCTCGGGCGGGGCGCTTCTCGTGCAGCAGGGCGCGCTCTACCAGGCGCTCGCGCGGCTGGAGCATCGAGGTCTCCTCGACTCCGAATGGGGCACCTCGGAGAACAACCGCAGAGCGAAATACTATCGCCTGACAGCCGCGGGACGTCGCGCGCTCGGGGAGGAAACCGCGAGCTGGAAGCGACTGGCGGATGCGATCGGCCTTGCTCTCGCAGCAAAACCAGGGGAGGCGTGATCGATGATTGCCGAGCTGATGGCCAGGGTGCGCTCGCTCTGGCGGGGTATCGTCCGCACACGTCAGGTGAACGCTGATCTCGAGGAGGAATTCCGTCTCCACATCGAACTGCGCGCTTCGGACCTGATACGGGCCGGCGTTGCACCCGCCGATGCGATGCGAAAAGCACGCGCCGAGTTCGGGAGCATGAACCATCACCGCGAGGAAGCGCGCACGGCGCGCGGCCTGAGGTGGTTCGACGAGATGCGCTTCTCGTGGCTCGACCTCAAGCTCGGAAGCCGCATGCTGCGGAAGTACCCGGTGCTCACGATCGTCGGCGGCCTTTCCATGGCCTTTGCGATCTGGGTGGGCGCCGGCACCTTCGAGGCAATCCGGCAGCTCGTGTTTCCCATGATCCCGCTCCCCGACAGCGATCGGATCGTCGTCCTTCAGAACTGGGACGCGGCTGCAAACGGTCCGGAACGCCGGGCGACGCACGATTTCGTCGTCTGGCGCGACGCGCTCACGTCGGTGGACGACCTGGCCGCGTACCGCACGGTCACCCGCAACCTCATGGTCACGGAGGGGCTGGCCGAACCCGTTTCCGTCGCGGAGATGACGGCATCGTCATTCCGTGTCCTGCGCGTCCCACCGCTGCTTGGACGAACGCTCGCGGAAGCGGACGAGAGAGCCGGGGCGCCGCTGGTTGCGGTCATCGGATACGATGTGTGGCAGACCCGATTCCAGGGCGATTCCGGTGTCATCGGGCGCACGGTCCGGGTGACGGGAGCTCCCGCGACCATCGTCGGCGTCATGCCGCGGAGATTCGCCTTTCCGCGTACCCAGGAGCTGTGGACGCCGCTCAGGATCGATGTCCCGGGATACGAACCGCGTCAGGGAACGGCGATCCAGATCTTCGGCCGTCTGGCACCGGGCGCCTCACTGGATCAGGCGCGCACGGAGCTCACGAATCTCGGACGGAGTGCGGCCGTCGACTTCCCGCACACTCACCAGCACCTCCGCCCGCAACTGTTCACCTTTGCCGCATCGGTGCGCGCGATCAACGGACCGGGCGAGTCGATGATGCTGCTGGCGGGGAACCTCTACGTCATGATGCTCCTCGTGCTCGTGTGCGCCAACGTCGGACTGCTGATGCTCGCGCGCGCGGCAACGCGCGAGACCGAGATCGCCGTGCGGTCCGCGCTCGGCGCCAGCAGACGGCGCATCGTCATGCAGATGTTCGCCGAAGCGCTGGTGCTCGGCAGTGTCGCAGCGGTTGTGGGGCTGACTGCGGCTGCGTGGGGAGTGCGGTGGGGGCTGGATCTCATGCGCGCAGTGCTCACAGACGGGAGTGGCAATTTTCCGTTCTGGGTGGACGGCAAGCTCTCGCCGCTGACGTTCCTGTACACCGCGCTGCTCACACTTCTGGCTGCTGCGATTGCGGGCATCTTTCCGGGACTCAGGATCACGCGCAACCTTGGCGATCGTCTCAAGCGCACGACCGCCGGCGTGGGTGGCACGCACTTCGGCGGACTGTGGACGGCGGTGATCGTCCTGCAGATCGCCGTGACCATGGGCTTTCCCGTTGTCACGTTCATGGTGAGCAAGGGCGACGTGCGTCCCGAGGCAGAGAACAGGCAACTGCCTTTCCCCGTCGATCAGTACCTTTCGGTTCGACTCGAAATGGAACCGTCAACCGAACCCGATGCCGATACGAGCGCGGCTGCGTTTCAGGCGCGCTACATCGCCGCGGCCCAGACACTCGAAACGAGACTCGCGTCGGAACCCGGCGTGACGGGCGTGGTGTTCGCCCAGCACCTGCCGCGCCAGTATCACCCGAACAACCAGGTCGAGATCGACGAGGGCGCGGTCGCCCCACAGGACGAACGTGGTCATCGGGTGGGATCGTCGCAAGTCGATCCGAAGTACCTCGACGTTCTCGGTGTTTCGATGTTGTCGGGGCGCTGGTTCTACAGCAGCGAGGCCAGTCCCGACGCGCGAGTGGTCGTCGTGAACAAGGCATTCGTCGATCGCGTGATGGGTGGGAAGAACCCGATCGGCCGGCGTCTACGGTATGTCTGGGATCCCGCACCGCAGCCGTGGTTCGAGATCATCGGTGTCGCGCCCAACGTGGGCATCCGGTCGGGGTGGGGCGCTGCGGGGATTTATCGTCCGCTCGTCCGCGCCTCGATGTATCCGATGAATGTTGCCGTCCATGTGCGGGGCGACCCGAACGTCTTCGCACCGCGCCTCCGCGCCATCGCCACGGACGTCGATGTGACGCTGCGCCTGACGGACCTGATGCCCCTGAGAGACGTCGAGAACGGGGAGGCCGACTTTCACGCGTTCTGGGTCAGGATGACGACCTTCGTGAGCGCGATGATGCTCGTGTTCTCTCTCGTTTCGATTTATGCCGTGATGTCGTTTGCCGTTGCACGCAAGACACGGGAGATCGGCGTGCGCGTCGCGCTCGGAGGGAGCCCGTGGCGTATCGTCAGAGCCGTGTTCAAGCAGCCGTTGCGGCAGCTCGGCATGGGGTTGCTCGCCGGCACCGTGCTGGTATGGGCGTTTCAGGGAGGCATGGACAACGGTTGGCCGACGGCGAAACAGCTCCTTACGATCGGAGCGTACACAACGCTGATGACCGTCGTGTTCCTGATCGCGTGCATCGTTCCGACGCGCCGGGCGCTTGCCGTGCAGCCCACCGAAGCACTGCGGGATTCCTGACGGCGTTCGGTACGGCGTCTCGAACGAGTCTCTGCACTCGCTCATCTGCCAGCGTTCCGTCGCATAGCGGCAGAACGCCAAGCGCTATTCGAAGAGCGGAAGCTGGACCGTGGCGCGGCGCAGCTCCTCTTCGGACTGCACGAGGCCGTCGCCGCGAATGTGCAGCACGGTGACGTCTCTCTGCAGCAGCGCCGGCGTGATCAGCATCCGGCGGTGACACCGGTTCGGATCTTCCTCCGCGCACATGATGGCCGTGACACTGCCGCTGGCGATTTCGATGAGCCGGCCGATGCCGGCGAGGAAGTCGGGCGCCTGACTGCGGCGCTCGCGGTTCACATATCCCCAGGCGTCGTAGAACGCCGCGCCTTCCGGTCGACCGCCGAGCGTGTCGCCGAGAAACGCGTAGGTGATGCCGTCGGCTTCGACGGCGTGTGACAGCGGCGTGCGCTGGAACTGCGGCGACCACTTCGAATACGGACGGGAGCGCACGTCCGCCAGCGTGCCGATGCCATGCTGGTGGAGGAGCGCGAGGAACCGTTCGATCGGATGCGTGGAGTGGCCGAGCGTATGGATCGTGAGCATTGACTCATGCAGCCGTTTCGCGCCGGCCTCTGGTTCGCGTCTGATGGTCAGAGCTCCGGCGTGAGGTCGCCGGGCAGCAGGTCGAGCAGCATGCCGTCGTGGAACGTGCCGTCGGCTCCCCGTTCGTACTGCCGCATGATGCCGACCCGTTTGAAGCCCACTTTCTCGTACGCGCGGATGGCGTGTACGTTGTCGGCCGCGGGATCGATGGTAATCCGGTGGTGCTGCCGTTCCTCGAAGAGGAAGCGGCAGACCAGGCGGATCGCCTCGGTTCCGAATCCCTTGCCCTGATACGGCGTGGAGAGGAAGAGATCGATGCCCGCGTGCCGGTAGTCGGGCTGCAGCTTTTCCCATCCGCCGATCCAGCCGATCGTCTCACCGTTCGCGGTGATGGCGAAGGTGGTGATGCGTTCGGCGCCGTCGGTATCGTCTCCGGCGAGGAGCTCGTGCCGATCGAAGTCGTCATCGGGCTGGCTCCAGCGGCTCGCGACATCGGGCTCCCGGAGGATCTCCAGCAGGCGCGGGAGATCGACGTCGCGCACGGGGCGGAGGATGGTGCGGGAGCCGTGCAGGGTGGGGTTCATTTCATTCGGATCGACCATCTCTCCGTAGTCCTTCGATGGCCCGCGTAAACTCCGTTACTACGATCAAGATACAGCAGCCGGAGCGGACATGGAATCGCAGCTCAGCCCTGCAGTACAAACCAGCGATCGAGCACCTTCCCCATGAACCGGAAGATCCCGACATACCAGCGTGTTCGAGCAGGCTCCGGAGAACGGCGAGATGGCCGGGAGGCATCGGGTTCTGATTCGGAAGAAACCAGGGCGCGCAGATCCACGGGCTCCGCTAAGCCGTCGTGCTGGTCGGTGATCGAGACTCGGGAGATCATTCGTCGTCTCCCTCGCGCGGGAGCGCGAGCGAGAACGGGGCTCGGTAGTACCGCCCGGTGAGCCGGACGGTCCGCATGGTCCGGAACACCGGGGTCACGACAGTCTCCTCCACGCCCGGGAGCGCGTTGAGGGCCGCGGCGTAGGCGTGGGCGGATGCGTAGGTGTTGGCGGGCAGCCCGGAGAGCGCGAGCACGGCCGTGTCGAGCGCCTGAGAGCGCGCGACGGGCAGTGTGTGGTCGGCTTGCACGCTGGCGCGCAGGGTGTCCATGAGCCGGGTGACGGCCAACCGCTCCGCGTCCGGGACCTTTCTGGCCAGCAGTTCCTGTTCCTTGCGCAGTCTTTCCAGCGTCTGCGGCGAGGGCCCGTTGGAAGGTGACCTCTTTGGCTCGGATGCACTGATCGCAGCACTCCCAATGGCGAGGAACGGGCGCCCCGGTTGTGTGAATGGGCTGTCACCTGCCTCAATGGGACGGAAAAAAATCCGCTGTTCCTCCGGGGGAGAATCCGCGTTTTCCGCAGGAACGGCCTCCACCGGCTCGTCCGGCTCAACGAAACGATCCGGCATCGTCCACTCCTCACCGGTTGGGTGTCAGCACATCGGAAAGAATCGCGAGCGCGGTGGCGTGCCCGCCGGCCCCGGGCCCTTCGAGCGTGAGCGTGCCCGCGAACGCGCTCACGATCTCCACCCGGTTCTGCGCGCCGCGCACACCGCCCCACGCATCATCGGCGGCCACACGCTCGGGGTGGATGCGCGCCCGGTATTGATCACCGTCGCGCGCGATGCTCGCGATCAGTCGCACACGTCCGCCCTGCGCGGCCACGCGCCCGGCCCACCGCACCACCGCCGCGTCGAGCCCGCGGCGTTCCACGACGAGCTGCTGCGGCGCCACGCCGAATGCGAGCCACGCGAGTACGCGCAGCTTGTCCTCGGCGTCGCGGCCGTCGAGATCGCGTGACGGATCGGCTTCGGCGAATCCGTCGGCCTGCGCGGCGGCCAGCGCCGCCTCGAACGTGGAGCCAGACGCGATCGCGTCGAGAATGGCGTTCGTGGTGCCGTTGAGCACGCCGGTAATGCGCACCACGTCGCCGCCCGCGCTGCCGGTGCGGAGCGCGCGCACCACGGGAACCGATGCGGCCACGGCACCCTCGAAGTCGAGCGTGGTGTTGTACGCCCGCGCGAGCGCGAGCAGGGCGGGCCCGTGCGCCGCGATCAGCGCCTTGTTGGCGGTGACCACGCGGATACCGCGGCGGAGCGCCGATTCCACCAGCGTGCGCGCCGGCTCGATGCCGCCGATCGCTTCCACGAGGATGTCGGGCGCATCGCGCAGCACGGCCGTGGGATCGCGCGTCACGGCCTGCGGCGCCACGAGCCCCTGCGCGATGAGCGCCGACAGGCCGGGACGCGCACGCCCCGTGTCACGTACGAGCACGCTGCTCAGATACGCCGCGTGCCAGCCGCTTCGCGCCCGGTCGGCGATGAGCGCGGCCAGCGCGTCCCCCACCGTGCCGCAGCCGGCCAGCGCGATGCGCGGAACGGGCCTGATGCTCGCGCCACCGATCTTGCCCACGTTGCGTGTCGTGACCGCATCACGGTGCGGCGCTCGCTGCGCGTGCGTCGCGGAGCTCCGCGCCAGCGCGTCGCGCAGGATCGTGGACACCTGCTCCGTTTCCAGCAGGAACGCATCGTGTCCGTGCAGCGAGTTCAGCTCGACGTACCGCGCGCCGCTCTCCCGCGTCCACTGCTGCACGACCTCGGCGGGATAGAGCAGGTCTCCCGGAATGCCCACGCCCGTGATGCGCGGGGCGACGTCGCGGAGCGCACGCGCCACGCCGCCGCGTCCATGGCCCACGTCGTGCCGGTCCATGGCGTCGATGAGCGCGACGTAGCTGACCGGATCGAACCGCCGCACGAGCCGTTCGCCGTGATGCGCGAGCCAGGTCGCGATGGCCGGCGTGCCGTCGTCGGTGGTGGCGTGTCCGAACCGGGATTCGAACCCGGCCGCCGATCGATAGCTGAGCATCCCCGCCATGCGCGCGAGCGCCAGCCCGTCGCGCGCGCCGCCCACCTTCACGGCCGTGCGCATGAGCGTGTGCCAGCCGGCGCCGAGCGCGGTCTGCACTGCGGGCGCGGCGAGCACGACCACTTCGCGGATGCGCGCGGGGCGAAGCGCCGCCACTTCCAGCGCCAGCATGCCGCCGAGCGACCCGCCCACCACGAGCGCGGGCGACGTCACATGGAACGCGTCGAGCAGCTCCCACAGCCGCGCCGCCTGGTCGCGCGTGGTGATGGCGGGGAAGGGGGGGCAGCCGCCCACGCACGGGCCGGTGCTCCCCGCGCACCCGCCGAGCACGTTCGCGCACAGCACGGCGTACCGCGACGTGTCGAGCGCGCGTCCGTCACCCACGAGATCAGCCCACCATTCGTGCACGTCGGCGGTGCCGGTGAGCGCGTGCGTGGCCAGCACGATGTTGTCGCGCGCCGCGTTCGGCGTGCCCACCAGCGTCCAGCGCTGCACCACGTTGTGCAGGATGGTGCCGTCCTCGAGCCGCACCACCGGCGTGCACCAGGTGCCGCTCCGGACACCGGGTGCCACGAGTTCGCCGGCGGGCAGCGCGTCGGAGGCACGGGGCTTTGCGTACGCGTACGAACGCGCATCGGACTTCGCGTGACCCGCCGTGCCAGCCGTACCGGCGGCGCCACGCGTCTGCTGCGGAAATGCGAGACCGCTCATGCGCCCACTCCCGCCGGCACCGGCGTGTTCACGGCCGCGCCCAGCGCCTGTTCGAGATCCGACAGCAGGTCGCCCACGTCCTCGAGCCCGATCGACAGACGCACGAGGTCCGGCGTGACGCCGGCCGCGAGGCGCGATGCATCGTCGAGCTGCTCGTGCGTGGTGCTCCAGGGGTGAATCACGAGGCTCTTCGCGTCTCCCACGTTCGCCAGCAGCGAGAAGAGCCGCGTGTTCGCCACGAACGCGCGCGCGGCCTCTTCACCGCCGGACACGCCGAACGAGAGCACGCCGCCGAACCCCTCGTCGAGCAGCGCCTTGGCGCGCTGGTGCGACGGGTGCGATGCGAGCCCGGGGTACGACACCCACGTCACGGCCGGATGCGTTTCCAGGAACCGGGCCACGGCGAGCGCGTTCCGGCTGTGCTGCCGGATGCGGAGCGGCAGCGTTTCGAGCCCCTGCAGGAAGAGGAATGCGTTGAACGGCGAGAGCGCCGCGCCCACGTCGCGGAGCAGCACCGTGCGGAGACGGATCGCGTACGACAGGTTCGCCCCGTCGATGTTCGCGAACGCGGTGCCGAATACGAGCCCGTGATAAGCCGGCTCGGGTTCGGCGTAGAGCGCGCGGAAGCGCGGCGCCGTGGCCCAGTCGAAGGTGCCGCCGTCCACCACCACGCCACCGATGCTCGTGCCGTGTCCGCCGATCCACTTGGTGGCCGAATGCACCACGATGTCGGCGCCGTGTATGAAGGGGCGCGCGAGGATCGGCGTGGCGAAGGTGTTGTCCACCACCAGCGGCAACCCGTGCGCGTGCGCGAGGTCGGCGAGTGCGCGCAGGTCCGGCACGTCGAGCGCGGGGTTGCCGATCGTTTCCGTGAACACGGCGCGCGTGCGGTCGTCGATGGCGGCGCGCACGGCGTCAGGATCGTGGATGTCCACGAACGTGGTGGTGATGCCGAGCCGGGGCAGGGTGTGGCCGAGCAGCGCGACCGATCCGCCGTAGAGGGTGCGCGAGGCCACGATGTTGTCGCCGGCCTGCGCGAGGTTCAGGATGGCGAGCGTGAGCGCGGCCTGGCCGCTCGCCGTGGCCACCGCGGCCACACCGCCTTCGAGTGCCGCGACCCGACGTTCGAACACGTCGGTCGTGGGATTCATGATGCGCGAGTAGATGTTGCCGAACGCGCGCAGGCCGAACAGCTCGGCGGCGTGATACGGGCCGTCGAACACGTAGCTGGTGGTGGCGTAGATGGGCACGGCGCGCGCACCCGTGGCGGGATCGGGGCGCTCCTGGCCGGCGTGCAGGGCGAGCGTGGCGGGGCGGAACGAGACGGAACTGGACATCGGGCACTCTCCGGGGCGAAGACACCGGCGGGTGCGCGAACCGACTCGTTCGGTTCGGAGGCACCCGCCATCGCTGACGAGTGCCGCCCCAACAGCACGCGCCCGGGTAGCAGGGGGCCACCGGGCGCGTACGCGTTTTAGCTCCTTGTTTTGCGTGGCGGCAATAGGCGGCAAATCACCACGGCAGCCGGTACGCTGGCTGCGTTTCCCTTCAGTTGTGTGCTGCGCAGACCACTCACGCGGCCTACTTCCTAATCTATCGGCACCAGGGTCGGAAAAGTCAAGTCCGGCCCACCACGCGGTACGTATCCCGGGCGATGAGCAGTTCCTCGTCGGTGGGCACCACCCACGCCTGCAGGCGGGAGTCGTCGGTGCTGAACCGCCCCTCGGCGCCTCCCGTGAGCGCGGCGTTCGCGTCCGCGTCCACCATGAGACCGGCCCACTGCAGGCCGTCGCAGATGCGCGACCGGATCTCCGGCGCGTTCTCGCCGATGCCACCGGCGAAGAGCACCGCGTCGGCGCCGCCCATGGCCGCGAGATACGCGCCGATGTACTTGCGCGCGCGCCAGCAGAACATCTCGATGGCGAGCTTGGCGCGGCGGTCGTCGTGCTCGCGCGCTTCGGCGAGCAGGTCGCGCATGTCGTTGGTGAGGCCGGACACGCCGAGCAGCCCGGACTGCGAGTTGAGGAGCGCGTCCACCTGCGGCAGCGACAGCCCTTCCTTGGTGGCGATGAAGTCGAGCACGGCCGCGTCGATGTCGCCCGAGCGCGTGCCCATCACGAGCCCTTCGAGCGGGGTGAACCCCATGGACGTGTCGATCGACTCCCCGCCCGCGATCGCGCACGCGGAGCAGCCGTTGCCGAGGTGCAGCGTGATGATGCGCACGTCGGCCTTGGCGCGTCCGGTGATGCGCCGCCACTGATAGGCCACCGACCGGTGCGACGTGCCGTGGAAGCCGTAGCGCCGCACCCGGTGCCGGCGGTAGAGCGGATACGGAATGGCGTACAGATACGCGTGTTCGCCGAGCGTCTGGTGAAAGGCGGTGTCGAACACGGCCACCTGCGGCACGCCGGCGCCGAGGGCGTGCTGCGCGGCGATGATGCCGGCGAGGTTGTGCGGATTGTGGAGCGGCGCGAGCTCGATCATGTCCTCGATGGCGCGCGCCACGTCGGGTGTCACGCGCACCGACTGCGAGAACCGCTCGCCCCCGTGCACCACGCGATGCCCCACGGCGTGCAGGTCGGCACGTGACGTGAGCCCGGTGCCGCTTTCGTCCGACGTTGCCCATGCCACCACCCACTCCACGGCCGCGCCCATGTCGCGGAGCGCGGCCGTGCGGCGCGTGGACACGCCGTCGAGGCCGCGCACGGTGATGACCGCTTCACCGCCGATGCGTTCGATCTGTCCGCGCGCGAGTTTTTCATCGGTGCTCGCCGCGATGCGGTCCGCGTCGGTGCGTACCACCTGGAATTTGAGCGTGGCCGACCCGGCGTTGAGCACGAGCACGTGCATGGGTGCGCCCGGTCGCGTCAGAAGAACGGCTTGTACAGCGCCATGTACACGGCCACGCCGGCGAGCAGCGGCAGCACGATGAAGAACGGCCGTGCGAGCGCGGGCTTCCGGTACGGCATGAGCATGATGGTGCTGAGCACGAGCCAGATCACGATCTTCACCCACAGCCAGCCGGGGAAGTTCGCGCCGTGCTGAAAGCCCATGCGCGCGAGCATGCCGAACCCGCCCACGAGCACCAGCAGCGCGCCGATGCCGTGCACGATGGACACGAGCTTGCGTGTGGTGCTCACGGCTTTCGTGCCGCCGTTCGCCGCATGAATCGACACGCCGCCGATCACCACGAACATGAAGGCGATGCCGATGATGTGGAGGACTTCGTAGAACTCGCGTGAGAACATGAGTCTGGGGGTGGAGGGAAAGGGCGGTCAGTCGAGATCGATGTGCAGCGCGGGCGTGGGGCCGGCGAGTCCGGCGGCGTCGACGTTCGCGGGCGCGAGCCGCCGGTAACTCTCGATCGCGCGGTCGAGCGCTTCCTGCGCCGAACCGCCGGTCGCGGACAGATGGCCCATCTTGCGTCCGGCGCGCGCTTCGTGCTTGCCGTAGAGATGCAGCCGGCTGTCGGGTACGCCGAGCGAGGCGATGACGTCGGGCGGCGCGTCGTGCAGCCATACGTCGCCGAGCAGGTTCACGATCGCGCCCGGCGCGATCACCTGCGTTCCACCGAGCGGCAGGTTGCACACCGCGCGCACGAGCTGCTCGAACTGGCTCGTGACGCACGCCCGCTCGCTGTGATGGTACGTGTTGTGCGGACGCGGCGCGAGCTCGTTCACGAGCAGCCGGCCGTCAGTGGTGAGGAAGAGCTCCACCGCGAGCAGTCCCTGGATGTCGAGCGCGGCGGCGATCGCGGGCGCGAGCGCCTCGGCGGCCTGCACCACGCTCCACGAAAGCTCGGCGGGGATCACGCTCCAGGTGAGGATGCCCTGCGTGTGATGATTGCGCGACGGCGGGTACACCACGTGCTCGCCGTCGGCCCGGCGGGCCACGAGCACGGAGAGCTCCACTGCGATATCGATGCGCTGCTCCACCAGGCACGGGCGCGCGCCGATCGCGGTCCAGGCGGCTTCCGCTTCGTGCGCGTGCGCGAGCCGCACCTGGCCGCGTCCGTCGTAGCCGCCGTGACAGGACTTGGCGATGGACGGACCGAACGCAGTGACGATGTCAGCGAGCGCTGCCGCGGAGTCGGCTTCGCGGAACGGCCCCACCGGGAACCCCTGCTCGGCGAGCCACTGCTTCTGGCGCAGGCGGTGCTGGATGATGTACACGGCCTCCGCGCCGGGGCGGAGCGGCGCGCTCGCGGCGGCCGCGTCGAGCGCGTCGCGGCCGATCTGCTCGATCTCGAGCGTCACCACGTCGCACGCGCGCGCGAGCTCGGCGGCGGCTGCGGCGTCGCTGAACGGCGCCGTGATGGTGCGTGATGCGATGGCGCGCGCGGCGCACGCGGGATCGGGGTCGAGGACGTGCACGTCGTAGCCCATGCTGCGCGCGGCGAGCCCCGTCATGCGGCCGAGCTGTCCGCCGCCCAGGATGCCGATGGTGGCGCCCGGGAGGATGGGGGCGTGCGGCGTCGAGGTGGATGGCGAGACGGCGGCCGTCTCCGACGTGTGAGGCGGTGGGGTCATGGCGCGGGGATGGCGCCGGGCGCGGGGAGCGGCCGGGCGATGGCCTCGTCGGCCTTGGCGGCGCGCCGGGCCTCGAGGCGCGTGGCGAGCGCGGCGTCGTGATTCGCGAGGATCTGCGCGGCGAGCAGGGCCGCGTTGGCAGAGCCCGGACGGCCGATGGCGAGCGTGCCCACGGGAATGCCGGCCGGCATCTGCACGATGGCGAGCAGCGCGTCCATTCCCTGGAGCGCCGTGGCCGGCACGGGCACGCCGAGCACGGGCACGGTGGTCTTGGCGGCGAGCATCCCCGGCAGGTGCGCGGCCCCACCGGCGCCCGCGATGATCACGTGCAATCCGCGTTCACGGGCCGCTTCGGCGTACGCGAAGAGGCGGTCGGGGGTGCGGTGGGCCGACACGATGCGCGCCTCGTACGGCACGCCGAGCTCGTGCAGCACCTCGCACGCGGGGGCCATGGTGTCGTAGTCGCTGGCGCTGCCCATCACCACGCCCACGAGGGGCGATGGGGCGGACGGGTCGGGCGGAGTGGGGGGCACGGGAGGGGGGTGAGGGTTAACGAGCTCAGACTCAGGTAAACATAGCGAATCGCGCTGTAGGTCGTGGCAGACCGCACGCCTCGACAAGCTCAAGCAAGCTGTGTAGCTTGGGCATGGAGGTAGAAGAACTGGCCACCACTTGAGGACGGGCTCATGTTCATACGATGCACCTCACGCCATCTTGGGTTGAACCTAGCCTCAAAGGCATTGCTCGCAATCGTTGTGGTTGCTGGCGTTCTGTCGCTTGCGCAACATGCGTATGCAAAGGGATACAGTTTAGAGGAAGACGAAACTCCGGCGCTTTGCCCAAGTGGATCGCTCGTAGGATTCGCTTCGAGTCAGTATCATGTGCGAAAATGGGGCCAGCCTGCGGGGGCGGAAGTACTATTCACTGTCTCAACATACAGTTACATCGAGCAGTATCATACCATGTTCGGTTTCGGTTGGTACCAGCCGGCACCTGTAACAACTACAACATCCGAAGGCGAGTGGCAGTGGATTGCCGACGGCGGCCCCCCCGCTGTCCGCGCCCAATGTACCAAACGTACGCTGTTTGGCATGGAGTTCCACTTTATACGATTGACAGGTGCGTACATCGGAGTCGCTTGGCCGAGCTGGCTGCTAGGTGTTCCCGGGACAGAACAAACGGACGTTCGGCCGGGTGGAAGTACCGGCGAAGGAATGGAGTGTTGGGAGCTTGTGATGTATGGCTACGACGAGTACGGCCATTACTGGGAAGTCGTGCTTGAAGAATGGTGCTTTCCTGTTAACCAATCGTGAGCTCTTCAGCCAAGGACCCCCCAACATGCATCTCTCCCGTCGGCCATGGCTTATCAAACTGCGTTTGCTCACGGCACCAATATCAGCTTTCGGCTGGATGCTGCTGAGCGCATGCGCCGATAGCCCCCCATCGAGTATGGATCTGGATTCAATGGGCCACGCGGATCTGATTTCACTCGTTTCGTCTGCATCTCATAGGCAGCTATCCTTGGATGAACAGCTGCGCCTTGATGGTCGACTCGTCGAGGCAATCACAGGGCAGCTTCCCTTTGAACAGCGTGACGACGTTCGTGCGGCGCTGACGCTTCCAGAGGGAACACTGTATACGGCGCTGACTCCGGTGAATGGGGATTGGTCGCGCGTTGATCCCGCCATCCGTCCGTTGTTCCAGGCCTTGATGGAGCTCCGTGCCAGCCGGTATCGCATCTTGGACCGTCCGGAGCCGAGGCCCGCTGCTGATGAAGGGCACCCTCGAGTAATACTCTTTCTCGCCGAAGATTTCCCGGGCGGTCCCGATACAGTGGCCATCGTAGTACGGCGTCCAGGAGATGCCGGTGTCCCGCTCATCGTGCTTCCGGAATCCCGATTCGAACCGACGGATATACTGCTCGGGGTGCAAATCGCTGTTCGGCTGGCTCAGCGACAGGGAAAATCGGTCGATCGGGAGATCCGCACCGTATTTCACCGGTCACATCGACGGGTGCTTGATGCACAGGCTGCCGCGAGCGTGGCTCCACTCGCCCGGCAGCTTCGAGAAGCTCCTGTCGTATCGATGCCTGGCGTTGGCCGGGGGCGATCGTACGGGCTCATTGCGAGGCTTAAGGACGCTCCATAGTGCACGGGTTTGCCGCGCTTCAGACCGCACGACAGCCTGGCTTGGCCCGACAGGGATCCCCGTCCGGTGCTGCGGACCGCCACCTCCCCGCGCCTCTGCTGGCTCGAACCATTCCCGACGACAGCTTTCAGTATGACCACCAGCGCTCATCGCACCGTGCGGCTCATCGGCGTGCCGCTCGATCTCGGCGCATCGCGCCGCGGCGTGGACATGGGGCCGTCCGCGCTCCGCATCGCCAACCTGGGGGCCGCGCTGGAACGCCTCGGCTGCGTGGTGGACGACACCGGCAACCTTCCCGTGCCGCAGCGCGAGTCGGTGCGGCGTCCCGGCGGCGAAACGGAGCTCGAGGCCATCACGGGCGTCTGCCGGGCGCTCGCCGAGCGGACCGCGGAAACGGTGCGTACGGGGGTGTTTCCCGTGGTGCTCGGGGGCGATCACAGCCTGAGTGCCGGCTCCATTGCGGGCGCGGCCACGGCGCTGGCCGAACGCGGGCACCGGCTCGGCGTGATCTGGCTCGATGCGCACGGCGACATCAACACGCCGGCCACGAGCGGCTCGGGGAACGTGCACGGCATGCCCGTGGCGCATCTGCTCGGCCACGGCGATCCCGCGCTCGCGTCGATCGCGGCGCCGTCCCCCGCCGTCCGCCCCGAGGATCTGGTGTACGTGGGGCTGCGCGACGTGGATCCCGCCGAGCGCGAGCTGATCCGTTCCCTCGGCATTCGCGCGTACACCATGCGTGACGTGGACGAGCGCGGCCTTCCCACGATCCTGCACGAGGCGATCGGGCGCGCCGGGGGCGATACGGGCGGGATCTATCTCTCGTGCGACGCCGACTGGATCGATCCGAGCGAAGCGCCGGGCGTGGGCACGCCCGTGCCGGGCGGGGCCACGTACCGCGAAGCGCATCTGGCCATGGAGCTGCTGGCCGACACCGGCCGGCTCGTGGGGATGGACCTCGTGGAGATCAACCCCGTGCTCGACCGGGAGAACCGCACGGCCGAGCTGGCGGTGGAGCTCATCGCCAGCGCGCTGGGCAAGCGGACGTTGTAGGGCGTCGGGCCGGGCGGGGCGTCCCGGCCCCTTCAGCGCAGGACACGCGGCTCATCCGTCAGGCGCACGCCACCAGGCCATCGCCTGGACCTCGCCCTGCTTCACGAACGCATCCTTGCCGTCCATGTATGCCTTGCTGTCGTCCGGATGCTGCCGGGCCAGCTCGCGTTTCAGCTCGCCGTACGCATGTGCCGCCGCCGGATGCGCGATCATGTAGTCGCGAAAGGCGAGGTGTCGTTGCACGTCATGGGTCCCGCTCTCGAACGCATGCACGTGGTGCGTCCGCCGTCCGAGGGCATCGTTCTTCCGGAAGTACCGCCGTCCGGGGATGCCGAACTCTCCCTTGGCCTCGTAGCCAAGCGCTTCGAGTTCCGGAGTCACTGCGTCGAGTGCCTGCAGAGCCGTGACTTCCATCAGGATATCGATGATCGGCTTCGCGTGAATCCCGGGAATCGCGGTGCTCCCGATGTGATGCAGGCGGACGACGATGTCTCCCGCACGCTCGGCTATCCGTCGTGCTTCGACGTCGAAGTGTCGCGGCCACGAGGGATCATGAGGAACGACGATGACGCTCATGGGAACGAGCATGGCTGCCCGCGCTCCGGAATGTCAATGCCCGCAGTCACCAAGTCCGCCGCCAGTAAGCGGTCAGGCGTTCGCCGCGATCTCCGGCCCTCGAACCCCGTATCGCTCGCGTCGCAGCGCCGCCCAGGCCAGCGCATGGAACGTGGCGTCCATGCGCTCCGGCGCAGTCGGTTCGCGTTGTTCGGTCCACCACCGCAGCATCTCCATGAACGCCGCGGCGAGCATGCGCGCAAGCAGCCGAGGAGGCACTGCCGGCTGCGTTCCGGGCACCGGCACGATGCGCTCTTCGATCAACCGCGCCATCGCATCCGTCGTCAGGCTCATCATGGTGTCGAGCTTGCCCGATGCCCGAAGCGCGTCGAGAAAGCGGCCCACCTCGCCGATATGCGACAGGAACTCCGTGACCGGTACCAGTCGCCCCGACGACGATGACGGCTGATCGAGCATCTTCCCGAAGCGCGTGAAAACCTTCTCGAACTCGGAGAAGAGCACGTCCTCCTTGTTCCGGTAGTGCGCATAGAAGGTCGCGCGCCCCACCCCCGCGCGATCGAGCACGTCCTGCACGGTGATCGCGTCGAAGTCCCGCTCGTGCAGCAGCTCGACGAGCGCCGTGCCAAGCGCGCGCACACTGCGCTGCACGCGGGGGTCGGGGGAGGGATCCGGTCGTTTCCGAACAGACATCGGAGGAATGTTCGAGTTCGTCGTCGCGCTGTGATGCGCTGGAATAATACTGAACGGACGCCAGGCGTGCCGTCACGCCTCATGCTCCGTTTCCATCCATCGACCTGCCGATGTCCGACGATCGCATCTCCGGCTTCGCCCTCATTCTGGGTGGCGTCATCGCCCTCGCCGTCATGGCTTTCCACCCCACGGGCCGCGATATCATCGATGCGGCCGGGCGCGACTCCGCCGGGTCGACCACGATCGTGCATGCGGTGGCGATCGCGGCGGAGATACTGCTGGCTTTCGGGGCGGTCGCGCTCTCCGTGCGACTTGGCGACCAGCGTGATCTCGCGGTAGGCGCGCTGGTTGCCTATGCCTTCGGGACCATGGCGCTCATCATCGCGGCCGTGGCGTCGGGGTGGCTTGCGCCCGGCGCGCTGGTCAACGGCGTCACCCCTCAGGGCGACGTGACGGATGTCGCGATGGCCCTGTTCCGGCAGAGCGGGCGCATCAACCAGGCGTTTGCGGCCATCGGCTTCTCCCTCGTGGCCATCGCCATCACGCTCTGGTCGGTCGCGATGCTGCGCGCCCGTCTCTCCCGCGGCCTCGGCGTCTTCGGTCTGGTCACGGGCATCGTCGTGCTCGGCGGCATCGCGAGCGGGCATGGGCTGGCGCTGCACGGGCTCGGCGGCATGACGATGCTGGCGCAACTGGTCTGGATGGGGCTGGCCGGGGTGCTGCTGCTGCGTCTTCGGAGCGCCCGGTAGCGCAGAGGGGGAACGGGCGCTGCGGGCATCGGTCGGTGTTACCTCACGGCCGCGTCACTCGCCCTACGGGTGCGAACAGGACCGGGTACACGCTGCCATGCCGACGCTGCGGACGGATGTCCGGGCACGTGTGCCCTCTTCCGTCTTCTCCCATGCGTGGTTTCCGGTTCCCCCTGTATCTGGCGCTCGTGGTGCTGGCCCTGCCGGCCACCGCGGAAGCGCAGCGTCTGAGCGAACAGATCGCGCGGCTCTTCGTCTTCAACGACGGGTCCGCCGGCGTCCACGAGCACGGCTCCGTTCCGTCCGGGGAAATCCAGCAGAGTCCCGCCATCGGGTTTCTCGGCAGCGCGCTGGCCATGTCCGTCTCCAACGTGCCCATCGGCGCCACGACGAGCGGGGAGACGTTCCGCTTCGAGCGCGGGCTGCCGGTGCGCACCGCGACCTCGGCGGGCCCGATCTTCGCCGAGCGCGGCCAGACGCTCGGGCGCGGCCGTGTGCTGGCCGGCATGAACCGCAGTTCATTCCGGTTTTCCACGATGCGCGGGCGTTCGCTCTCGAACATCGAGCTGCTCCTCACGCACGAGAACGTGGACTACCCGGGGTGCAGCGAAGAGCACGGAGGGGAGGACTGCTCGAAGTACGGCGTGCCGGCGTACGAGAACGATTACACGCGCTTCGACATCGATCTCGGAATCGCGGTGGATGTCACCACGTTCTACACCACGTTCGGCGTCAGCGACCACATCGATTTCGGTGTGGTCATTCCGCTGCAGCAGATCGCGTTCAGCGGCTCGAACTTCGCGCAGATCGAATCGTTCGGCGGCCTGCCCGCATCGCATTTCTTCGCGGGGACGCCCGCCAATCCCGTGCTGCACGCCACGAACACGTCGAAGGGAAACGCCTTCGGCATCGGGGACGTGGCCGCACGGCTCAAGATCAACGCCTTCTCTTCGGAGAACACGGCGGTGGCCCTGCTGGCCGACGCGCGATTTCCCACCGGTGACAAGGAGGATTTCCTGGGGCTCGGCCACTTCGTGCTGCGCAGCCAGGCCATCATCTCCTCGCGGTTCGGGGATTTCTCCCCGCACCTGAACGTGGGGTTCCTGTATCGCGCGAGCGAGGAACAGAACCACGCGGTGCTCGCGACCGCCGGCTTCGATCACCTGCTCGGCCCCAGGGTGACACTCGCCGTGGATATCGTCAGCGAGTTTCAGGTGGGCACCAACATGCTCGTCCTGCCGGGGTCGATCGTGTATGAGGCGCCGTATCGGCGGGTGATCAACCCCGTGTCCATTCCCGATATCCGCGACGACCTGATCAACGGCGCATTCGGGTTCAAGTTCAGCGCGTCACGCAACCTGCTGCTGGTGACGAACGCGCTGATCCCGCTGAACGACGGCGGCATGCGCGCGAAGCACACGTGGACGGTGGGACTCGAGTACGCGTTCTGAGGGGGGAAGAGCGTCCGGTCATGTCCCGAGCCGACGCCATTGCACGACGGGGGGCTGGTGCACGGCAGCAATGCTTCATTCGTCACTGTCCGCCACGTCAGCCGCGTCCCACGCCTGACGCTGGTGCCGCAATGTCAGAATCACCACCTGAGTCGCATCAACCCGATAAATGATGCGGTATGGACGGTGCAGCAGCTCCCGGTACGCCGGATGGCCGATCTCCGGGACCATGCGACCACGCTGTTCCAGTCGATCCAGGTGCGCGACGTGATCCAGTAACGCCTCGAGCCATGCAGTGGCCGCCCCCGGGCGGTCCTTCGCGATGTGCGAGACTGCTTCGAGTGCGCGGCGTTCCGCAAGCGGCGACCAGACGACCTTCACCGGGCGAGCCGTGCTCGCAGCTTTTTGGCCACTGCCGCGTGCGATACGCCCTTTCCAGCCGCGACCTGACGTTCGGCGGTCCGGACATCGCGTAACAACGCAATTTCGTCCAGCAGCCCCTCGTACGACTCCACATCGAGCAGCACCGCTGCGCTCCGACCGTGCTGGGTCAGGATGACCGGTTCTCCAGTCGTCTGGACCTGTTCGATGAATTGCGCCGCATTGGCACGAAACGCCGTGAGCGGCTGGATATCACGGCTCGGTTTGAGCTTGGGCATATCGCCTCCGGAGGCAAGCGAATTCTGTACAGAAAAACGTACGTAATATCCATCGCGTTCGCAACCGCTGTCAACCGGAGGCGCATCCGGTCCGCCCTACGGCCGTGGCACCTCGCGCCCCTGGAGATCCCGGATCTGCACGGGCGCCACGCCGGTGGCCCGCAGCTTCTCCTCGATGCTCGCGCGGTCGCCCACGATGACGATGTGCATGCGGCCCGGATCCAGGAGCTGCTTCGCCACCCGCTCCACGTCGGCGCTCGAGACGCTCTCGATGCCGCGCTGGAAGCCGGACCACGTATCGAGCGGCAGGCCATAGGTGACGAGCGGGGCGATCTGGGACGCCACGTCGCTCGTGGTCTCGAACCGCTCCGCGAAGCCGAGGATGAGGTACTGCTTGGCCTTCTCGAGTTCCGCCGCGGAGACCGGCTCCCGAATGCCCTGGAGCTCCTTCATGAACTCGAGCAGCGCGGAGTCGCTCTTTTCCGCCACGATCTCGGCGCGCGCGGTGAACGGCCCGGCCTCGCGGCGCATCGAGAACGACGAGCCGGCGCCGTAGGTGTAGCCCTTCGTCTCGCGGAGGTTGTTGTTGAGCCGGCTGGTGAACGATCCGCCGAGGAGCGTGTTCAGCACGGTGAGCGCGTAGTAGTCCGGCGTGTTGCGGGTCACGCCCACGCTGCCGAGGCGGAACGACGACTGCGGCGCGCCCGGCTTGTCGATGAGCGAGATCACGGTCTGCGACACGGCCGGCGCGCTCTTCGCCGCGATCGCGGGCAGCGTGCCGCGCTCCCAGGCGCCGAACAGAGCGCGGGCGCGCCGCTCGGCATCTTCCACGGTGATGTCGCCCACGATCACGAGCGTGGCCGCGTTGGGGCGATACCAGGTGCGCCAGAATCCGAGCACATCGTCGCGCGTGAGTGATTCCACCGTCTGCTCCGTGCCGCTGCTCGGCCGCCCGTACGCATGCTGTTCGCCGAACAGGATGGACGCGAACGCGCGGTCGGCGATGGCGGGCGCGCGGTCGCGCAGTTGCAGCAGGCCGGTCACGGTTTCGCTCTTCACCCGCGTGAACTCGGCATCGGGGAAGGTGGGACGGAGCACGAGATCGGCCATGAGCGCGAAGGCGCTGTCGAGCACGGCCGTGGGCGTGTGCAGCGACACCGTGGTCTGTTCGAGCCCGGCGCCGCTTCCCACGCGGATGCCGAGGAACGCCTGCTGATCCGCGATGTCGGGCGAGGTGCGCGAGGCCGTGCCTTCGCGCAGCAGGTTCGCGGTGAGCGCGGCGAGTCCGTCCTTGCCCGCGGGATCGGCTTCGCTGCCGTGACGGAGCACGAGCACCGCGTCGAGAATGGGAAGCTTGCGCTGGCTCACCACCACGAGACGCAGTCCGTTGGGGAGCGTGCGTTCCACGGTGGGCGGCATGGTGACCGACGTGGGCGGCGCGAGCCGCGGCGGCGTGCTGCGGTCCGCGCCCTGCGCGTCGAGCGGCTGCGCAGCGCCGAGCGCGAAGCCGGCGATCAGGAGCGAGGGAACGAGGTGGCGGCGCATCAGTTCGCTCCTCCGGTGAGCGCGAGCTCGGTGCGCCCCTGCGGCACCACGGTGAGCACGATCTTGGCCTGCTGGAGATGGCGGGCGACACGCTGCACGTCGGCGCCCGACAGCTTTTCCCATCGCGCGAGATCCTGCGCGGCCCAGTCCGGCGTTCCGGCCATGTAGTTGTACCAGTTGAGACGCTCGGCCTTGCCGAGCACCGAGGAGAGTTCGTCGAGCATGCGGGCGCGCACGCCGTTCTTCACCCGTTCGAGCTCACGCGGCGTGATCCCTTCGCGGGCGATGCGCGCGATCTCCGCGTCGAACGCGGCCGCGGCCGTGCGCGGGTGCTGTCCCGGCTTGGCAGTGGAGGAGAGCATGAAGAGGCCGTCGAGCTTGTTGCTCATCTGGAACGCGCCCACGTCCTGCATGACCTGCTGTTCGTACACGAGCGTGCGGTAGAGACGCGAGCTCCGTCCGCCGGCAAGGATCTGCGCGAGCGCCTGCAGCGCGACGTCGTCATCGTGCAGGGCGCGCACGGTGGGCCACACGTGGTACACGCGCGGGAGCTGCACGCGGTCCTCGAGCACGAGCGTGGTGTCGCGCGTGCGGCGCGTGTCGGGCGCCACGGGCCGCACCGGCGGCGCGCTCCGCGGGATGTCGGCGAACCACCGGTTCACCCAGGCCTTCGCGGAATCCGGCACGAAGTCGCCGGCGATGGTGATGGACGCGTTGTTGGGCGCGTAGTACGTGCGGAAGAAGCCGGTGACGTCGTCGACGCTGGCGGCGCTCAGGTCGGCCATGGAGCCGATGATCTCCCACGAATACGGATGGCCGGCCGGATACACCACGGGCAGGATCGTTTCCCACACGCGTCCGTACGGCACGTTCTCCACGCTCTGCCGGCGTTCGTTCTTCACCACGTCGCGCTGCAGGTCGAGCTTCTCCTGGTCCATGGTGGGGAGCAGGAAGCCCATGCGGTCGGCGTCGAGCCAGAGCATGAGCGGGAGCGCGTTGCTCGGCCCGGTTTCGTAGTAGTTCGTGCGGTCGTAGTTGGTGGAGCCGTTGTTGCTCACGCCGGCGGCTTCGAGCCATTCGTCGAACTTGCCCACGGGCACGTGCTGCGATCCCATGAACATGACGTGCTCGAAGAGGTGCGCGAAGCCGGTGCGCCCGGGTTTTTCGTCACCGGAGCCCACCTTGTACCACGTGTTCACCGCCACGATGGGCACGGAGCGGTCGACGTGGAGAATGACCTCGAGTCCGTTGGGCAGCGTGTACTTCTCGAACGGAATCGACGGGGCCGACTGCGCGGCCAGCGGTCCGGCCGGCAGCGCCGTGAGCAGGGCGAGCGCGAGCGGCAGGGCGGCGACGGCGGCCGCGAGCGGTCCGACGGCGGCCGTGGAGCGGGACGGGCGAGAGATCGGCAACACGAGGCGTTCCCGGTGGGCGAAAGACGGTCGGCACGCGGCCGACGGAGACTCCCGGAACCTCGGCGAGTGCGCCCGCGGGATCAAGCGATATGGGACGAAACGCCGCCGCGTGGCGGCCGTCCCGCGCTCAGTCGAACGGCGTGCCAGGCGTGATCGCCGCGCGGGCGGCCGAGTCGCCCGTGGGCGGCTTGACCACCGGCGGCGGCATGTCGAGCACCGGGACGTTGGCGGTGGCCGAGGAATCGGTGGTGACCGCGGGGGGCGGCGTGGGGTTGGTCTTGCCCGCGGGCGTGGTGGTGCCGGGGCGCTCGCGCGGCGTGGCGGGCGCGGCCGGCCCCTTGGCGGGCGGCACGGCCGCCGGTTCGGACTCGCCCTTGATCCGGTCCTTCGAAGCGCGCACGAACCCGCTCACGTTCTCCACCACACTGTCGAAGACCGCCTTGGCCTCGGCCGTCTTCCCCGTGGCCACGATGTAGGCCCACCCGCCGACGCCGATGATGAATACCCACGGCATGAGGCGCGGGCGCCTCCGGCGGAGCATGGGCATCGGATCGGCCGGCGTGGGGAGCGTGGGGGCCGGAAACCCCGCGGTCCCGGAGTACGGGCCGACCGGCGCCGGGTAGCCGCCATACGGTCCCAGCGCCTGTCCGGGGGTGGTGTACCCTGGCGGCATGGGGTAGCCCGGCGGCGGGTAGCCGGCCGTGGGCGGATAGCCCATGGGATAGCCCGGCGGCCCGGTGTGGTGCGCGGTGGGATACGGGCTGTACGGGGGCGGCATCGCCGGGTCCGGCGCGGTATGCGCGGCCGTGTGCGCTGCCGATGGTGTCATCTCGATCGTGGGCTGCGCCATCGCGGGATCGGTGACCCGTCCGGTGTTCACCCGCCCGGGCACGACGGCGGCGGGCACCGCCGACGGATTCGAGATGGCGCCGCCCAGGTCGCCGTGCGGCGTGCGGGACGCCACGCTCACCACGCGCTGATCGAGCGCCTTGCGGTAGAGCGCCGACGTCTCCGACGGCGTCATGCTGCTGATGGCCGTGGACAGCTCCTCGGCGAAGAGGCCGATCGATTCGTACCGTTCCGCCGGATCGGGCGCCAGCGCGCGGTCGAACACGGTCTGCAGGGCGAGCGGCCACGTCATGTCGTCCCGCACCTCGGCCAGCGTGCGCGGGCGGCTGGTGAGGCGCATGATGAGATTCTGCTTGGACGACGTGGCCGGAAACGCATCCTTGCCGGTGAGGCACTGGAAGGCCACGAGCGCGAGCGCGTACAGGTCGGAGCGGGCGTCGAGCTCTTCGCCGGCGATCTGCTCGGGGCTCATGAACTCGGGCGTGCCGATCACGAGGCCGGTGCGCGTGACGCGCTGCTCCTCGCTGGTCATCGCGCGCGCGATGCCGAAGTCCACCAGCTTCACCTGATAGGTGCCGTCGGTGTTCTTGGCGAGCATGATGTTGTCCGGCTTCACGTCGCGGTGGAGCACGCTCCGGACGTGGGCGGCTTCGAGCGCGGCCGCGGACTGCGCGATGATGTCGGCGGCCACGTCCGGATGGATCGCGGCCTGGCGCTGCAGCATCGCGGCGAGCGATTCGCCGGCGATGAACTCCATGGCCAGGTACACCAGCCCGTCGTGCTCCCCGAAGTCGTAGATCTGGGCGACGTTGGGGTGGCTGAGCTGGCTCGCGTTCTCCGCTTCCCGCTGAAAGCGCTGGGTGGCTTCGGGGTCACCGGCCAGCGACGCGCGCAGCACCTTGATGGCGCACTGCCGCTTCATGCGGATGTGCTCGGCCTTGAAGACCTGTCCCATGCCGCCGCCGCCGAGGCGGGACGTGATGCGATAACGCTCGGCGATGATGGTGCCGACGAGATCGGCTTCTCCGCGCGCCGCCGAGAGCCGCGACCCGTCCTTTGGACAGAAGGCGACATCGCTCTCGAACTGGTCCCCGCAGCGCGGGCAGATGTTCACGGCGGTGTGACGGTGAGGGAGGGGACGCGAGGGAGGAATAACCCGGGAAAGGTAACGCGGGTCGACCAACGCAAGCTAGATGCCACGGAGGAGGGTGACGGCTACGACAAAGCCCCGGTACAATGAAGACCGGGGCTTTGGACGCGTCACGTATTCAGGCCAGACGAAATTTGCGACAGCTCCCGAGGAGGGACTCGAACCCCCGACCCGGTGATTAACAGTCACCTGCTCTACCGACTGAGCTACTCGGGAAGATCCCTGATAATCGCCAGTTGACGGACCTCAGTCAAGCGGCGCAGTGGAGGAGCGCCGTCGGTACGGTCACAGACCGCGCCGCGTGCGGCCGGCCCGCCCCGCACGCCCGGGGGCGGCGCCCGTGGCCGCCGGCACGCCCCCGGGCGGCAGCACCGTGCGCAGCCAGCGTCCGGTGTGCGAAGCCTCGTGTGCCGCGATCTCCTCCGGGCGGCCCATGGCGACCACGCGGCCGCCGCCGCTGCCGCCTTCCGGTCCCATGTCGATCACCCAGTCGGCCAGCTTGATGACATCGAGGTTGTGTTCCACGAGAAGCAGGGTGTGCCCCTGGTCGAGCAGGCGCTCGAAGACGCCCGCGAGACGGCGGATGTCCTCGGGGTGGAGGCCGGTGGTGGGTTCGTCCATGATGTACAGCCGCCGGCCGCCGCCCTTGGCGGTGAGCGCGAGCTCGCGCGCGATCTTGAGCCGCTGCGCTTCGCCCCCGGAAAGCGTGGTGGCAGGCTGTCCGAGGCGCAGATAGCCGAGTCCCACCTGCTGCACGTGCCAGAGCGCCTGCGCGAGCCTGTCCTCGCGCGGGAAGGCGCGGATGGCTTCGTCGACGGTGAGCTGCAGCACGTCGTGAATGCTGCGCCCGCGCACGGTCACCTCGAGCACCTCGGGCTTGAAACGCCGGCCGCCGCACGACTCGCACGGCACGAACACGTCGGCCATGAACACCATCTCCACTTCGAGCGCGCCCGCGCCTTCGCAGTGATCGCAGCGGCCGCCGGCCACGTTGAACGAGAAGTGGCCGGGCCCGAAGCCGCGCTGCCGCGCGAGCGGTGTGTCGGCGAACAGCTTCCGGATGTCGTCGTACGCCTTCACGTACGTGACGGGGTTCGAGCGCGGCGACCGGCCGATGGGGCTCTGGTCCACGAGCACCACGGCATCGAGATGGTCGAGCCCTTCGAGCGCGGTGAACGCGCCTACGGTCTCGCCGAGGTGTTCCTTGGCGGAATGTTCGCCCTCGAACCGGGCTTCGAGCGCGCGGTAGAGCACGTCGTGCACGAGCGTGCTCTTGCCGGAGCCGCTCACGCCGGTGACCGCGGTGAGCGTGCCGAGCGGGATGCGGATGTCCACGCCGTGCAGGTTGTGGGCGGCGGCGCCCTGCAGCGTGAGCCAGCGCGGCCCCGCGGCGCGGCGCACGGCGGGGAGCGGAATGGTGCGGCCGCCGGTGAGATACTGTCCGGTGAGCGGGCTTTCGCCGGCGAGCGACAGCGGGCCGCCGTACACCACGCGTCCGCCGTGCTCGCCCGCGCCGGGCCCGAGCTCGATCATGTGATCGGCGGTGCGGATGGCGTCGAGGTCGTGCTCCACCATCACCACGGTGTTGCCGGTGTCGCGCAGCCGGTGCAGCAGGCCGAGCAGCCGCTCCATGTCGCGCGGATGCAGGCCGATGGACGGCTCGTCGAGCACGTAGAGCGCGTCCACGAGCGAGGCGCCGAGCGCGTTCGCGAGGCTGATGCGCTGCGCTTCGCCGCCGGAGAGCGTGCGCGTGGCGCGGTCGAGCGTGAGATACGTGAGCCCCACGTCGGAGAGAAAACGCGTGCGCGCGCGGGCTTCGCGGAGCACGGTGTCGGCGATGCGCTGTTCGGTGTCGGTGAGGGCGAGCGTGTCGAGCCACGCGCGGAGCTGGTCCACGGGGAGCGCGGTCACGTCGCTGATGCGCCGTCCGTCCACACGCACGGCGAGCGCGTCGGGGGTGAGACGCGCGCCGCCGCAGGCGGGGCAGGGGGTGGCGCTCTGGTACTGCCGCAGGAACACGCGGATGTACTGCTTGTAGCGCTTTTCCTCGAGCGCCACGAGAAACGGAAAGATCCCGGTGTACGGGCGCTTGCGCGCGTGCAGGAGCTGTTCGCGCGCGGCCGCGGGGAGGCGGCGCCAGGGCACGTCGGGATCCACGCCGAGCGTGCGCGCGAAGTCGAGCACGAGCCGCCGCTGCTTTTCGTAGCGCGGCTTGGTCCACGGATCGATGGCGCCGTCGCGCAGGGAACGCTCGGCGTCGGGCACGATGAGCGCTTCGTCGTAGCCGAGCACGGCGCCGAATCCGTTGCACGTGACACAGGCGCCGCGCGGGTTGTTGAACGAGAAGAGCTGCGGCGTGGGATGCGGCGCGCGCGTGCCGTCGTCGGGGCATTCGAACCGCTCGGTATAGCGGAGCCGCATGACGAGTTGGCCGGCGTCGCGGCCGGTGTGGCCGGCCGGCGCGGGTACGGGATCGGAGAAGAGGAGCACCACTTCGCCGTCGCCTTCACGAAAGGCGGTTTCCACGGCGTCGGCCACGCGCCCCTGCGCGGCGGCGTCCACCTGCAGGCGGTCGATCACCACGAGTACGTCACCGGCCGCGGCGAGATCGCGCGTGCCGAGGTCGTCGAGGTGGAGCACGGTGTCGTCCACCGCCACGCGCACGAAACCGCGCGCGCGCAGGTTCTCCACGAGCACATCGTGCGTCACGCGCTCCGAGCGGATGAGCGGCGCGGTGACCATGAAGCGCGTGCCGGCGGGAAGCGACGCGACCGCGTCGGTGACGGAGCGCACCGTGTCGGGGCGGAGCTCGCGGCCGCACACGCGGCAGTACGTGCGCCCCGCGCGCGCCCAGAGGAGCCGCAGGTAGTCGTAGATCTCCGTGCCGGTGCCCACGGTGGACCGGGACGAGCGCACGGGGTTGGTCTGCTCGATGGCGACGGCGGGCGAAATGCCCTCGATGTGATCGACGTCCGGCTTCTCCATGCGCTCCAGGAACTGGCGCGCGTAGGCCGAGAGCGACTCCACGTAGCGCCGCTGTCCCTCGGCGTAGAGCGTGTCGAAGGCGAGCGACGACTTCCCCGAGCCGGACGGCCCGGTGATGACCGTGAGCGCGGCGCGCGGAATGTCGACGTCTATGCCGCGCAGGTTGTGCTGCCGCGCGCCGCGAATGCGGATCCAGTCCTTCATGCGGTGTGCTCCACCGGGAGAAAACTATCGGGCCGACCACGCCGCATGGGCACGTCGTCGATGCCGTGGAGCCCCCGCTAGATTGCGCCCCATGGTGCCCGCGCCCGATCCCGACGACGAGACGCGCGGCCGGGCGTACGACGCCCGGCTCGTGCGCCGCCTGCTCGCCTACGTGCGGCCGTGGCGGCTCCTGGTGGCCGCCGCCCTGACGCTGATCGCCCTGCAGGCCGGCCTCCAGCTCGTGGGCCCGCTGCTCACCCGCTGGGTGATCGATACGGCGCTGCCCGCGCGCGACCTCGGGATGGTGACCGCGGCGGCGGCCGGGTTCGCGGCGGTGCTGGTGATGCAGTTCGTGGCCACCTACGGCGAAACGCTGCTCACGGCGCTCCTCGGCCAGCGCGTGATGCGCGACCTCCGGCGGGAGCTGTACGCGCACCTGCAGCGGCTGCCCGTGTCGTTCTTCGATCGCACGCCCGTGGGCCGGCTGGTGACGCGCACCACGAGCGACGTGGAGGCGCTGAACGAGCTCTTCACGTCGGGGGTGGTGGCCGGCCTGGGCGACCTGTTCACGCTCGGGGCGATCAGTGTGGTGATGCTGTGGATCGACTGGCGGCTCGCGCTGGCGGCGTTCCTGGTGATTCCGCTGGTGCTCGTGGTGTCGCGCGTGTTCCAGACGCACGTGCGCGTCACCTACCGCGAGATCCGCGCGCGGCTGGCCCGGCTCAACGCCTTCCTGCAGGAGCGGATCGTGGGCGTGCGCGTGGTGCAGCTCTTCGGGCGCGAGGCCGACGAACGGGCGCGCTTCGACCGGCTCAACACGGAGCATCTCGACGCCCACCTGCGTTCCATCCGCGTGTACGCGCTGTACTTCCCCATCATCGAGTTCCTCACCACGCTCGCCCTCGCCAGCCTCGTGGTGACCGGGAGCGGGCGCGTGGAGACCGGCACGCTCACGGTGGGCACCGTGGCGGCGTTCCTCCAGCTCGTGCGCCGGTTCTTCCAGCCGCTGCAGGACCTGTCGGAGAAGTACAACATCCTGCAGGCGGCCATGGCGGCGTCGGAGCGCATCTTCACGCTGCTGGACACGCCGCCGGCGCCGGGCACCGACCCGACGCCCGACCTGGAGACGCGGGTGGCCGCGCTCCGGGCCCGGGGCGTGACGGTGACGTTCGAGGACGTGTGGTTCCGGTACGACGCGCCCTCCGGGCCGGCGACCGATACGGGGATGGCGGGGGCGCCGGCGTCCGACACTGATCGCGGCTGGGTGCTGCGCGGGATCTCGTTCACCGTGCGTCCCGGAGAGACCACGGCGCTCGTGGGGCATACGGGCGCGGGGAAGTCCACGATCGTGAACCTGCTGCTCCGTTTCTACGAGCCGCAGCAGGGGCGCATCCTGCTCAACGGCACCGACGTGCGCACGATCCCGCTCGACGTGCTGCGGGCGGTGATGGGGTACGTGCAGCAGGACATCTTCCTGTTCGCCGGGGACATCGCGGGGAACATCCGGCTGTCGGCGCCGCTCGACCAGGCCGCGCTGGAAGCGGCCGCGACGCGAGTGGGGGCCGACCGCGTCATTGCACGGCTCCCGGGCGGCTGGTCGCACGAGCTGGCGGAGCGCGGCGCGGGGATCAGCGTGGGCGAGCGGCAGCTCCTGGCCTTCGCGCGGGCGGTGGCGGCCGACCCCGCCCTCCTCATCCTCGACGAGGCCACGAGCGCCGTGGACTCCGAGATCGAAGCGGATATTCAGCGCGCGGTGTCCACCCTCATGGAGGGGCGCACGACCATCGCCATCGCCCACCGGCTGAGCACGATCGCGAACGCCGACGAGATCCTGGTGCTGCACCACGGGGAGGTCGTGGAACGCGGGGGCCACCGCGCCCTGCTCTCGGCGGGCGGGCAGTACGAGCGGCTTTTCCGGCTGGAGAGCGGGAGCGTGCCCGGGCCGTCCCCCCGAGCGGCGCCCGTGTAACGCTTGCCAACCCCGGCGACTCCCGCGTAGCTTCGGCAGAGAGTGCGAGCGGAGGGCCGGATCCCCGGGGTTCGGCCCACTGCCTCGCTGGCCTTTTCGCTCGGGACCCGATCGAACCACACCTCGTGCAGCTATCCGTCGCCGCCGGCACTGATGTCGGGCGAATTCGTGCAGGCAATGAAGACAGCCTCTACGCCGACGCCGATCAGGAGCGTGGGCTGTTCATCGTCGCAGACGGCATGGGCGGACACGCCGCCGGCGAAGTCGCCAGCGAAATGGCCGTGCAGATCGTGGCCCGCGAACTGGCCGAGACCCGCGATGTGGCGAGCGCGCCGGCCCTGCAGGTCATGGCCGAATCGCTGCGGCTCGCCAACCGCGCCATCTTCGAACGCACGATCGTGGAGGCCGACAAGCAGGGGATGGGCACCACGGCCTCCTGCCTCCTGCTCGGCCAGAGCCACTGGGTGATCGGCCACATCGGCGACTCCCGCATCTACCTGCTGCGCGGCGGCGCCTTTCGCCAGCTCACCAAGGACCACTCGTACGTGCAGGAGCAGGTGGACGCCGGGTTTCTCACCCCCGAGCAGGCGCGCTACCACCCCTACAGCAACGTGATCACGCGCTGCGTGGGCGCGAACGCGGCCGTGGAGCCCGACATCCTGCACGGCGACCTGATGGCCGGTGACGTGTTCCTGCTCGCCTCCGACGGGCTCACCGGCATGGTGGACGACGCGCACCTCCAGAAGCTCATGGAAACGCGCGGCACGCCCGGCCAGCAGATCCACGCCATGATCACCGACGCCAACCGGCGCGGCGGCCTGGACAACATCACGGCCATCGTGGTGCAGGTGCTCGCCGTGTCGTCGTCGCCGAGCCCGCGCACCACGGGCGAACACCCCGTGCCCAGCCATGGCTGACGCGCCCGCACCTGCCACGGTAGGTGCGGTGGCCGATCTCTACCTCGGCAACATCCTCTTCGCGCTGGAGCGGTGCGCGATGGCGCTCGAGGAGGATCGCAAGTTCGAGGAGGCGGCCTTCTATCGCGGGATCGGCCGCAAGCTCGCCGACGCCCGGGCGGCGGATCGGGCGTCGGACTAGTCGAGCAGCGGGCGGCCGCGATCGAGACGGTCGCGCACCTCGTCCGCGGACCGCGCGACGAGCGCCAGCAGGGGCTGCTCGGGGACAGGCTGCCGATCCACCGTGAACACCCGGAGCCGCCGCGCGGACTGATACAGCTCGTCGCTCAGCCGCGGCAGATTGATCGCGCCCTCCCAGCCGCGATCGGTCAGGTGCTTCACGGTGCCGTCGCGCTGCACGAGCGGGAGATCGAGGCCGAGCATCTGCGTCTTGACGGGGAAGTCGAGGAGCAGCGAGCCGGGCGCCATGCCGAGCTCGTCGGCCAGCGCGTCCTCGGTGCGGCGCGTGAGGGCGTAGTCGGTGGCCAGCCACTCGCCGGTGTCTTCACCGAGCACGGCGGCCGGATGTTCGAGCGCGCGCTTGTGCAGGCGGCGCCGGCGGAGGTCGTCGAGCAGCGTGCGGGCCACGGGCGGCAGCGGGAGCGCGTCGAGATGGTGCAGCAACCCTTCGTCGGTGAAGCGCGCGACCTGTGTGGCTTCCACGAGACCGGCCGTGAGCGCTTCGGCCACGAGGCGCTTGTACATCGCGGTCGCGCTCCGCACCGCGTGATGCCAGTACACGTTGCGGAACATCTGGTACTTGGCGAAGAGCAGCGACTCGAGCGCCGACAGCCCCTTCTCGCGAATGCCCACGCCGGGCGCGCCGGTATCGGGCGCATCGACGATCACCAGCGAGTTGAGCAGCCGGTCCACGTCGATCTCGCCGTACGGCACGCCGCACATGTGCGCGTCGCGCTTGAGGTATTCGATCTTGTCGAGGTCGAGCGATCCGGAGATCAGCCCCTGCAGCGGGCTCGCACTGGTGCCGGTGATGAGCGCGAAGACGCGTTCCGGCGCCTCGCCGCCCAGATGCGACCGCAGCACATCGGCCACCGGGCCGTCGAGCAGGAGCGGCCGCGCCACGGTTTCGTGGTGCATCGCGCCGATCTCCTCGAGCGCGTGCGAGAACGGATAGTGGCCGATGTCGTGGAGCAGCGCGGCCGCGCGCACGATCGCGGGTTCGTCGGGGGCGACGTGCGCGAGCTGCGCCTGTTCATCGAGCAGGCGCAGCGCCTCACCGGCCAGATGGTGGGCGCCGAGCGCATGCTCGAAGCGCGAGTGCGACGCGCCCGGATACACGAGGTATGCGAGGCCGAGCTGCCGCACGTAGCGCAGGCGCTGCACGACGGAGGTGTCGAGCAGCGCCAGCGCCAGCGCGTCCAGCCGGATGTTGTTCCAGAGCGGATCGCGCAGGATGTCCAGGGGGCGACCCGCGGCGCTCAGCCGCGGGGCCCGGCGGCGAGGATCGCGGCGTTCACCGCGTCGCCGAACTTGCCGATGTTCTCGCGGAACATGCCGGCGAGCTTCGTGGCCTGCGCATCGTACGCCGCGCCGTCGCTCCAGGTGCGCCGCGGATCGAGCACGTCGTCCGGCACGCCGTCGATCGCGACGGGCATGTGGAGGCCGAAGATCGGATGCTCCGTGGTGGCCACGCCGTCGAGCGTGCCGGCCACGGCGGCGCGCACCATGGCGCGCGTGTAGCCGAGCTTCATGCGCTTGCCCACGCCGTACGGGCCGCCGCTCCAGCCGGTGTTCACGAGCCACACCTGCGAGCCGTGCTTCGCCAGCAGCTCGCCGAGCATTTCGGCGTAGCGCGTGGGGTGCCACACGAGGAACACGGCGCCGAAGCACGCCGAGAAGGTGGCCTGCGGCTCGGTGACGCCGCGTTCGGTGCCCGCCACCTTGGCCGTGTACCCCGACAGGAAATAGAACATCGCCTGTTCGGGAGTGAGCTTGCTGATGGGCGGGAGCACGCCGAAGGCGTCGGCGGTGAGGAACACCACGTGGCGCGGGTGGCCGCCGCGTCCGCTCGGCACGTGATTCCGGATGTAGTGCAGGGGATACGAGACGCGCGTGTTCTCGGTGATGGACTGGTCGTCGAACTGCACTTCGCGCGTGACGGGGTCGAGCACCACGTTCTCGAGCACGGTGCCGAACATGCGCGTGGTGGCGTGGATGTCCGGCTCCTGCTCGGCCGAGAGGTTGATGGCCTTGGCGTAGCAGCCGCCCTCGAAGTTGAACACGCCGTCGGCGCTCCAGCCGTGCTCGTCGTCGCCGATGAGGCTGCGTTCCGGGTCGGCCGAGAGCGTGGTCTTGCCGGTGCCCGAGAGGCCGAAGAAGAGCGCGGAGTCACCGTCCGGGCCGATGTTGGCCGAGCAGTGCATGGAGAGCTGCCCGCTCTTGGGGAGCAGGTAGTTCATCACCGTGAACATGGACTTCTTGAGCTCGCCGGCGTAGCGCGTGCCGCCGATGAGGATGGTGCGTTCGGCGATGTTGAGCACGATGAACGTGCCGGTGCGCGTGCCGTGCCGGGCCGGATCGGCCTGGAACTCGGGCGCGTGATACACGGTGAAGTTGGGATCGAAGCCGGCGAGATCCTCGAGCGCGGGCCGGATGAACATGTTGCGCACGAAGTTCGCGTGCCATGCGTTCGGCAGCACGTACCGCACGCTCAGGCGCGAGCCCGGCTCGGCGCCGCAGTAGAGATCCTGCACGAACAGCTCCGGCAGCCCTTCCAGGTACGCCCGCACGTCGGCCAGCAACGTGTCGTAGTGGGCGGCGGAGATGGGCTGGTTGACCTTGCCCCAGTCCACGTCGGCTTCGCTCGACGGCTCGCGGACCACGAACTTATCGTTGGGCGAGCGGCCGGTGTGCGGTGACGTGACGGCGACGAACGGTCCCATGGCGGCGAGCCGGCCTTCGTCGCGGCGGATCGCCGCTTCGACCAGCTCCGGCGCGATGAGATTCCAGTGGACCTGACCGGTCGGGGCGAGTCCCTGTTTGGCAAGGCCGTCGGCATTGCCGCGGGACGTGGAGCCGGGGACGATCTGTGTCGCCATCTGATTGCGACCTCTCCGAAGCGGGATCGCGCGAACCGGGGGGCTCGCGCGATCCCATGGGAACATGGATTGGAAGGGCGCGACGGACGCGCCCTGACGGGTTTTGTTCGGGGTGACAGGCGGGTGTTACCCGTTAAGAATGCGCAGACGTACCGTTGCCCTCAAGAGCGGCGGGCGACGGATCCCCGCTCGGCCTCGCGTGACAGCACTCATCACATCTCTTCTCACCGGCTTCGGCGCCTCCATGCATCGCTCCCGCCTGTTCGTTCCGCTCCTCGCCGCCGGCCTGCTGCAGGGCGGGGCGATGGTGTCCGCTGCCGCGCAGCGCCCGGTGTCTTCGCCCACCGATCTCACACGCCGCGCGGACAGCGTGTTCGCCATGTATGCCGCGGCCGGCCGTCCCGGCTGCGCGCTCGACCTCCGGCGCGGGCGCGATTCGCTGCTCACGCGCGCCTGGGGCGAGGCGGAGCTGGAGCACGGTATTCCGATCACGCCGGCCACGGTGTTCGAGGCCGGTTCCGTGTCCAAGCAGGTGACGGCCGCGGCAGTGCTGCTCCTCGCCGAACGGGGCGTGCTGTCGCTCGACGATCCGATCCAGCGCTGGTTCCCGGAGATGCCCGTGTACGAGGCGCCGATCACGGTGCGGCACCTGATCCTGCACACGAGCGGCCTGCGCGACTGGGGCGCCGTGGCGGGGCTCGAAGGGTGGCCGCGCGGCACGCGCGATCACCGGCAGGAGCACGCGCTCGCCATCGCGTCCCGGCAGCGCGGGCTCAATCACGCGCCGGGCGCGGCGTTCAGCTATACGAATACGGGATACAACCTGCTTGCGCTTCTCGTGGGACGGGCGAGCGGCCTGCCGTTCGCCGAGTTCACGCGCCGCGAGTTCTTCGCGCCGCTCGCCATGACGTCGACCTCGTGGCGTGACGATCCGTCGCGGCTCGTGCGCGGCCGCGCGCAGGCCTACACGCGGTCGTTCTCGGGCGCGTGGCAATTGGCGATGCCGTTCGAGCACGTGCACGGGAACGGCGGCCTGCTGACCACGGTGGCGGATCTCCACCGGTGGACGGACGCGCTCGTGGCCGGCCGTCTCGGCTCGCCGGACGTGTCGGGGCGGATGCGCACCGAAGGGACGCTCCGGGACGGAGGCGGCGCGGGCTACGGCGGCGGGCTGTTCCTTGGCGACGTGTACGGCGTGCCGGCGGTGTATCATACCGGCGCGACGGGCGGGTACCGCGCGTTTCTCGCCTACTTTCCGGACTCCGATGTGCGCGCGGCCGTACTGTGCAACGCCGCGGATGCGGTGCCGCAACTGCTCGCGCGCCGCGTGCTGGACGAGATGCTGCCGTTCGCGTCGAGCACGAACGCTCCGGCGGCGCCCGCGGCTCCGCGCGAGCCGGCCGATCCGGCCCGGTTCGGGGACTACGCGGGTGTGTACGTGAGCGACGAGGCCGCGGCGCGCTGGACGATCACCGCGGACAGCGGCCGCGTGCGGCTCTCACGCGGTCCCGGAGACGGCGCGCCCCTCGCGGCTCTCGCGCGGGACGCCTTCACCGGCCCCGGCGGGATGCGCCTCGAGTTCCTGCGCGACGACGCCGGCCGTGTGCACGCCCTGTCGGTGAGCGTGTCGCGCGCGCTCGGCGTGCGCTTCGTGCGGGAGTGACGGCGCCGTCACTCCCGCCATGACGGCGGTATGTGGTACAGCCTCCCCCCGGGTGGGCCGTTGAGGTAGAAGGCCCCTTCGAAACGTCGCTGAACCAGATCCACGACCAGGAGGCGGGCCGGTTCCGTGACCATGCCATAGGATCCGCTCCTCACGTAGAGATAGCGGGGGTCCGATCCGGCCAGCCCAAAGAACGTGCTGATCTGTTCGCCTCGAAATGGCGTGCCCACATCGATCGCACCAAGCGGGCGCAGATCGTCGGTGTAGACATGCAGCAGGCCGGATCCCGCCGTCAGATGGTTTGCGCCGGCATCGAAGAGCACGAGCTGCCGGAGGCCGGGCATGTAGTTCACCAGCCCCGGACTCTCCCGAGCGACGCTCGCCGTCACCGTCTTCGTGGGCAGATCGAACCGCATCAGCTCACGCGCGTTCGTGAGGTAGAGGGTGTGGGGATCGGGGGTGCGCACGATCTGCCACAGCGCCAGTCCGCCCACGGCGGCGGTGGGGATGGAGTCGAGCATGGCCAGGGACCGCGGGTGCAGCAGGTACGCGGCCGCGAGCCCGTGCGATGATCCCGGCGTACCGGGCGTCCCCAGCACGAGCAGTGCGCCTTCCGGGTAGGGCGTGCTCGGCGGTAACGGCCCGAAGGAAGACAGATTCCACGGCCCGCTGAACGCGATCGGCCGCCGGGGCGCCGAGTCCAGCGCCACGACGCCCCACGCATCGCCCTGCTGAGCCTGGCCGAGATAGATCACGGTACCGTCGTGCGAAACGTTCAGATAGTCGGCACTGTACAACGCGATCCCGTCGATCACGTTGGGCGTGAGCCAGTCACGCACCGGAAGGCGCCAGCGCACGTTCCCCGACGGCAGATCGACGGCCACCACTTCTTCGCGATGCACACCACTGCCCGGTATGCAGTTGCAGTACCGGCCATACATGATGCGCCCGTCGGCCCTCAGCTCGCGTATCGAGAAGAAATCCTCCTTGTAGACACGACGGACCAGCTTCCCGGTGCGCACATCGACCACCGCCAGCGTGGCATTGCCGGCTCCGGGAACCAGGAGGAGCTCGCCGGGCGGCACGCCGGGAAACAGCGGGCCGTCGGAGGTGCAGGCCGCAAGGGAAAGGAGCGCGGCAAGCAGCAGGCCACGACGGCCCATCCCTCGATGCCGTGACTGGATGGCCGGGTTCAGGGGCGTGTTGTCTTTGTCCCGTCCGCGCGCAATCGTGTTCATCACGTCAGCGTCCGTAGTTACGCGAGCGTGAAGGATCGCAGCAGGGTGAGCATGCGCGAGTCGGTGGCGGCCGGCATGTCTCCCTTGGGCGTTTCGATGATGCGCGGCACCTGGGCGAGACGCGGATCGGTCATGATGCGGCGGAAGGCGTCCGCGCCGATCGTGCCTTCGCCGATGAGCTCGTGCCGGTCGAGATGCGACGCGCGCCTGGCCTTGGAGTCGTTGAGGTGCAGGCAGCCGAGGCGCTCGAACCCGATGATGTCGGCGAAGCGGGCCCAGACGCCGTCGTAGTCCTGCACGAGATCGTAGCCGGCAGCCCAGACGTGCGCGGTATCGAGGCAGACGCCCACGCGGGACGCCTGGGCAGCGGGCAGGCGGGCGAGCAGGTCGGCCATTTCCTCGAACGTGCTGCCGAGTACCGTGCCCTGGCCGGCCGTGAGCTCCATGAGAAGACGCGTGGGGCCGGACTCCGCTTCGAGCGCTTCGATGATCGCGTCGGCGTTGCGCGCGAGTCCGGAGGCGCGGTCGTCGAGATAGTTGCCGGGGTGCGACACGAGCGCGTCGAGGCCGAGCGCGTGGCAGCGGCGGAGTTCGGCGCGGAAGCTGGCGATGGACTTCGCGCGCAGATCGGGATCGGGCGACGCGAGGTTGATGAGGTAGCTGTCGTGCGCGCAGATCCACCGCGACGGCGTGGCCGTGTACGCGGCGCGGAAGGCGCCGGCTTCGGCATCGTCCACCTCGCGCTCCGCCCAGCGGTTGGCCTGCTTGGTGAAGATCTGGGCCGCGCTCGCGCCGATCTCGCGGATGCGGAGCGCAGCCTGCGGCGTGCCGCCGGCAATGGACACGTGCGCGCCGAGCGGAGTGCGATCGGCCGCGGGCGACGTGGCGAGCGGGTGCGGTTCGCCCACGACGTGATCGGTCCACTGCGACGGCGTGCTCTTGCGGGCCGTCTTGCGCGGCGCGGCCTTCTTCACGGGCGTTTCGCCCACGGGCTGCACGGCCGGGATGACGATGGTCGGGGTGGATGCCGGAATGCCGGTCGGAGCCTTGCCGGCGGTTTTGCGTGCGGGCGTCATGGGCGTTGGGCGCGGAGCCATTCGAGGGGATCGACGGCGCGGCCGCGCGGTCGGATCTCGAAGTGCAGATGGGGAGGCAGATCGGGGTCGGCGGCGCCGACGGTGCCGATGACCTGGCCCTTCGTGACCATGGCGCCCTTTCGGACGCTCACGCCGGCGAGGGAGCCGTATACGGAGTAGTCGCCGCCGCCATGCTGCAGAATGATCGTGAGACCATACGTGCCGATCGCTTCGGCAACCACGACCTCGCCGGCGGATACGGCACGCACGCTGGTGCCGGCGCGCGCGCCGATGCCGAGGCCGTTCCAGCGGGTGGTGGTGTTGTTGGGGTTCACCACGCGTCCGAAGCGGTAGAGGATCTCGCCGTCCACGGGCCAGTCGAGCCGGCCGAGGTCCGACGTGCGCAGCGTGGACGGCGCGGCCGGCCGCGCGTTGGGCGCGAGCTCGGCGCGCCGGCGCGTTTCCTCGAGCGTGGCGATGAGGTTGGTGAGACGGGCTTCGTCGCGCGCGAGCTGCGACAGGCGGTCACGCGTCTGCGTGGCGTCGCGCTGCACCACGGTGAGCCGGCGCTGCCGCTGCTGTTCGAGCGCACGCAGCCTCTGCTCCTCGGCCGCCTTCTCGGTGCGGTTGCGCACGAGATCGTCCTGCAGGCGTACGAGCAGGGTGCGCTGGCCGGCGATCTGGTCGCGGAGCGACTCCACCCGCGTGACGAGACTGCGGTCGTGGCGGGCCACCTCGTACAGGTATTTGTAGCGCGCCACGAGATCGCCGAACGAGCGCGCCGACAGCATGGCTTCGGCCGTGTAGAGCGGTCCGCGCTTGTAGATGTCCACGACGCGGCGCTGCAGCACGGCGCGCTTCGCGAGCAGTTCGTCTTCCGCGCGCACGAGCCGGCCGGTGGCGGAATCGACTTCCACGGTCATGACCGCGAGCTGGTCCTCGAGCGCGCGCACGAGCCGCGACGTGGCCTCGGCCTGCCGGTCGAGATTCGTGACTTCGTCCGCGAGCGAGCGCGCGCTCCGCTGGAGATCGTTCATGCGCCGCTCGAGCTGCTCGCGTTCCTGCCGCAGCTTCTGCAGCTCCTGCTGCTGCTGGCGGAGCCGGGCTTCGGTGGTCTGCGTCTGTCCCTGCGCGTGCAACGGACCGATTGCGCTGCCGAGCGCGAGGAGCAGCGCCAGGGCGACGCGCGTCATCATCCGGCGTCCCGCCACACGGCGCGCAGATGCCGTCCCACCGACATCAGGCTGCCCAGGAATCCGAGCGTGGCGCCGGCCAGCACGCCGAGCGCGATCTGCGCGGGCGTGAAGAACACGGTTTCGAAGAGCGAGCGCGACACCGCGGTGTGCGTGAGCCACGCGAGTCCCACGGCGAGCAGGCCGCCGAGCGCGCCCTTGAGCAGTCCTTCGATGAGGAAGGGCAGGCGTACGAAGCCGTTCGTGGCGCCCACGAGGCGCATGATCTCGATCTCGCGCGTGCGGGCGAGCACGGCCATGCGGATGGTGCTGCCGATGATCATCACGGCCACGAGCGCGAACACGATGCCCAGCCCGGTGCCCGCCAGCACGGACACGGTGCGCACGCGGTGCAGCTTGGCCACCCACTCGCGGCCGAAGCGCACGTCGTCGATGGCGGGATACGTGGCGATGCGGTCGGCCAGGTTCTGCACGGTGAGCGGATCGCGGTAGCCTTCGTGCAGGCGGATTTCGAGCGAGCCCGGGAGCACGGAGGCGTCGAACACGTCCCGGAACTCGTCCAGCTCCTCGCGCGAGCGCGCGAGCGCCGAATCGGGGCTCACGTAGCCCACCTCGCGCACTTCCGGGAACGCGCCGATGTCGCCGAGTAAGGCGGCCAGGGCGTCTTCGGTGGTGCCGTCCACCAGGAAGGCGCGGACTTCCACGCGGTCTTCCACCACGCGGAGCGCCTCGCGGATGTTGAGCGCCACGAGGCCGAACAGCCCGAAGGCGAAGAGCGAGAACGCGATGGTGATCACGCCGAGCACGCTCAGGAGCGGGGCGCGGCGGAAGGCGAGCAGCGCCTCGCGGAGCGCGAGTCTCACTGGTGCCTCGCGAGCCGGCGCGCGTCGGTGCCGTCGTAGAGCAGTCCGCCGCGTTCGAGCTCGAGATAGCGGTAGCCGCTCCGCATGATGAGCGACAGGTCGTGCGTGGCCATGATCACGGCCGTACCGAGCGCGTTGATCTCGCGCAGCAGTTGAATGATGCCGCGCGTGGCGCGTTCGTCGAGATTGCCGGTGGGTTCGTCGGCGAGGAGGAGGAACGGGTCGTTGGCGAGCGCGCGCGCGATCGCGACGCGCTGCTGCTCGCCGCCGGAGAGCTCGTGCGGCATGGACGTGGCTTTCGACGCCAGTCCCACCTGCGTGAGCAGCCGTCCCGTTTTCGGCGCGATCGATTTCGCGGGCGCGCCGGTGACTTCGAGCGCGAAGGCCACGTTCGCTTCCACCGTGCGGTCGGTGAGCAGCCGGAAATCCTGGAACACGATGCCGAGCCGGCGGCGGAGCTGCGGAATGTCGCCGTCGCGCAGGGTGTTCGACGAGAATCCGCTCACCTTGACCTCGCCCGTGGTGGGGCGTTCGGCGAAGGAAAGAAGCTTGAGCAGCGTGCTCTTGCCGGATCCGCTCGGCCCGGTGAGGAACACGAACTCGCCCTTCTGCACCACGAACGACACGTCGCGGAGCGCCACGCCGGTGCGCGGATACTCCTTGGTCACGCCGTCGAGCCGGAGGATTCCCGACACGGGCTACTCCAGCGCCCGGGCGAGGTCGGCGATCAGGTCGTCGGGATCCTCGAGGCCGATGCTGAAGCGCAGGAACCCGTCGGGGATGCCGATGGCGGCGCGCGCCGCGGGGCTGAGATGCGCGTGCGAGGTGTAGCGCGGTTCGCTCACGAGAGAATCCACGCCGCCGAGACTGGGCGCGTGCGTGAAGAGCCGCAGGCGTTCGAGCACACGTGGCGTGGCGTCACCGCCGCCCGCGAGCTCGAGCGCCAGCATGCCGCCGAATCCGTCGAGCGTTTCGCGGGCCAGCGCATGATCGGGGTGCGACGGCAGGCCGGGGTAGTGCACGCGCGCGATCGCCGGATGCGACTCCGCCCACTCGGCCACGCGCTGCGCGGTGTCGTTCTGCCGCCGCACGCGCACATCGAGCGTCTTGAGCCCACGCTCGAGGAGCCAGAGCGCGAACGGATCCGGCGCCTGTCCCCACACCATCATCTTCTGCCGCACTTCGTCCACCACGGACTCGGTGCCGCTCACCACGCCGGCGAGAATGTCGTGGTGGCCGTTGAGATACTTCGTAGCCGAGTGGATCACCACGTCGGCGCCGTGTTCGAGCGGACGCCAGTTCACCGGGCTCGCGAAGGTGGCGTCGACCACGAGCGCGAGCCCGGTTTCGCGGGCCAGCGCGCTCAGCGGACGGAGATCGAGCACCCGCGTGGTGGGATTGACGGGCGATTCGAGGAAGATGACGCGCGTGTTGCCGGTGACGGCGCGCCGCCAGGTGCGCGACTCGGTGGGGTCGACGGTGGTGACCGTGATGCCCATGGCCGGCAGCTCCTGATCGAACAGCCGCCGCGTGCCGCCGTAGATCCACGCGCTGGTGACGAGATGGTCGCCGGGGCGGAGCAGGGAGAGGAGCGTGCACGCCGTGGCGCCCATGCCGCTCGACAGCACGAGCGACGCTTCGGCGCCTTCGAGCATCGCGATGCGGCGCTGCACGAGCAGCGCGTTCGGCGTATTGGCGTAGCGCGTGTAGAGCACGCCCTCGGGCGTGCCTACCGGCTGCACATGGTTCACCGACTGCACGAGCGGCTGCACCACGGCGTCGCCGGGCGCGGCGTGGGCGCGCCCTCCGTGAATGGCGAGCGTCGCGCGGCGCAGCGGGCCGGCGTCGGGGAAATCCGGGTGATCCGACATGAGGACGGCGGGGAAGGGATCAGGTGATACGCGGCGAGTCGAAGTCCGCCTTGGTCACACGCACGATCTCGGTGACGGTCACGCCGGCCATGTCGCGCACCACGACGCCGCCGCGCGGCAGCGTGTCGTCGAGAACGAGCACGGCGTATTCACTGCGGCGCGGGCCCATCACCCGCACGAGCTCGCCATCGGTGAGCAGGCGGACGATCGCGTCGTCGGAGCGCATGCGGATGAGCGGGCCGCGATCGGGGTCTCCGCGCTTCGTGCCGATGAAACCCACGACCTGGAGCGGGGGCGCGAACCCCGAAAAGATGCCGCGGCCGATGCGCGACGCGCCGCCTCCGCCGCCCGCGCCCGTCATGCGGCCACTCCGGCTGCGCCGCGCGGCACCACGAACCCGTCCGGCCGACGCATCACGAGGCGCCGCCGCCAGAGGCGCAGGAGCTGCGCCTCGGCGTGATCGGTGGAGGCGCCGAGGGTGGATGCCACGCCGGGCGCCCACACCGGCCCGCCCACCCGCACCACGTCCCAGTGCCGGCGTTCGTCCTCGTCCACGTCGCCGAGCAGCTCCGGTTCGCCGTCGCGGTCCCATACGAGCGCGAGCGCGCGGCGTTCGAGCACCGCCTCCACCGCGTCGAGATGGTCCTCGCGCATGCCGCGGAAGCAGACGTAGCGGTCGTCGTCGTGCGCGGCCTCCACGTGCCGCAGCAGCAGCTTGGCCACGATCTCGTCGGCGCACGAGAAGTCGAGCAGGTTGACGTGCGAGAAGTCGATCGTGGTGACCATGGGCGGACGCCCCTCGGCGAGCAGCGCCTCGATGGCCGTGCGCACGGCCGCGCCCGTGGGCCGCGTGACGAGGTTGGAGTACAGCTCGCACACGGCGCCGCGCAGCACGGTGCTCACGTCGATGTGGTGTCTCATCGCGCCCGCTCCCGGCTGCCGCGCGCCCGCGCCGCGGGCGGCGGATCACCGGCCAGCCGCTCCGGGATCATGATCTGCACCTGCGCACCGGGGAATGCGGGCAGTCCTTCTCGCATGGGATCATCTTCGTCCCATGACGGCACGAGCGCAATGCGGGCGGTGCCGCTGCGCACGGACAGCTTGCCGTCCCAGCGCGCGATGAAGCGCCGGATGCCGGCCAGCCCCTGGCCGCGGCCGGCATCGCCGTGCCGGAAGCGGCTCACGGCGTGCACCACCGCGGATTCGAGCGCGCGCGCGTCGCCCCAGCGATCGTCGCGCCGGTGCCCGGGCGCGCTCTCGAGCGACCGGCGAAAGCCCGTGCCGGCGTCGCACACGGCGATCACCACCACGCGGCGCCCGAGGCGCTTCCGGAAGCTGTAGGTCTGCACCGCCACCCACCCGCCCCGGTCGGCGTGCTCCACGATGTTCTGGCACGCTTCGCTCAGCGTCATGCCGAACCCCATCGTGGCGGCCGTTTCGAGGTGGAGCTGTCCGTGCAGGATCTCCGCGGCCTTCTGCTGGATGCGCTCCACCACCGCGTGCACGTCGTCGGTGAGGGCCACGCGCGTGATCTCGAGCAGCACGTCGGAGTCGTGGCCTTCCCGCTGCTTCGGCACGTGGCCGTGCAGTTCGAAGAGATCGGCGGCATGCCGGAAGAAGCCCGCCCGCGCCCAGTACGACGCCGTGTCCGGATGTTCGGGCACCGTGAAGGTCGCGCGCTCGGTGCGCGACTCGGCGGCGCAGAGCAGCGCGCACAGCCCGTACGGCGAGGCCCAGCGCGCATGGCGCGCGTCGAACAGCACCTTCCGGTCGGGCGGGAGCGGCGCGAGCTGTTCGACGACCTGTTCGAACGACTGTTCATCGAGCGATGGTGGCACGCTGATCACGGTCGTCACGCGGTGTACAGCTCTCCCCGAAGGTAGGATGCGAGCCCCGTGGCGCCCCGGTGCTCGACGTTGCGCGCCGCCGCCCGCGCGGCGGCCGCCATGGCCTCTTCCAAGTTATCACCGGAGAGCAGGCGCGAGAAATGGGTTGCGCCCCAGACATCGCCGCAACCGGTGGGATCGCCGTCGTCGGTGACGTTCGTGGCCACCGCCGGAACGCGCGCCGTGCGCAGGGCGCCGAGCGGGCTGCTGCCGCCGCGCGGACCGGTGGCCAGCGCGGCGCGGGCGGGGAGGTCGGCCAGCCGCCGGAATCCGGGCGCGGCCACGTAGATCGCGCCCTGTCGCCCGAGGGTGACGCAGAGACAGGACACGCCCGCGGCCATCGCCGTGGCCGCCAGCATCATCGGGTCGGGCGCCATCATGGCCATCTCCTCCTCGTTCACCTGCAGCACGTCGAAGCAGCCGCACCACGCGGCCACGTCCGGCAGCGGGCGCGGCACGCGCAGCCCGTCCGGCTGCACGGCCATCACGAGCATGTGGAGGTCGCAGTAGATCGGCCCGGCGAAGTGCGCCCGGATGAGCTGCATGGTTTCGAGGTCGAGCTCCCAGCCGCTCAGGAAGTTCACGTACAGCGCATCCAGGCGTGCGGATTCGAGCAGCGGCTTGAGTCCGAGCCACGTCCACGCGGGCACGCCGCCGCTCAGGAACTCGCTGCGCCGCTCGGCGTCGTGGTAGCGGAGCTCCACGCGGTTGTTCGGGTACGGCACGGCGACCAGCGCCGCGTCCGGGGCCATGCGGCGCAGCCCGCGGATGAACGTGCGCGCGCGATCCGCGAGATCCTCGCCCACCTTGAGGAGCGGGACGATCTCCCAGTCGTCGGACAGCGCCGCGTCGAGCGCGGACAGCGCGTACGTGATGCCGCCCCACTCCTCCACCGGCACGGCGCGGCGGTCGCGTCCGTGAATGACGTCCCACACGATCGACCCGATCACGCCCACGCGGCGGCGAGGTGTGGACACCGGAGTGCTCACCGGGACGCGGGGGAGCGACGTACAGCGTGAAACGCGCGCGGGCAGCGTACGGTGTGGAACGCGCGGGGGCAGAACCCGGCGTGCGAACCCGGCATCACATCCCCGTCCACGCCTTGAACGCGGCGATCGCGCCGGCCACGCCGGCCGTGCCGGGCAGCTCGCCCGGCACGATCCGGCACACGGACACCGCGGGCTTGAACGCACGGCGGCGCACTTCCGCGCGCAGCGGCTCGAAGAGCGCGTCGCCCGCCTGCGTGACGCCGCCGGCGATGACCACGACTTCGGGGTTGAAGATGTTCAGCAGGTTCGCGATGCCGGTGCCGAGGAATTGCGCGGTATCGCGCACCACGTCGCGCGCCACGGCGTCGCCGCGCTCGGCGGCTTCGTACACCGTCTGCGCGGTGATGCGCTCGAGATCGCCGTCCACCATCGCGGGGAGGATCGAGGTTTCCTCGCCGTCGAGCGCCTCGCGCGCGCGCACGGCGATGGCGGGCCCGGAGGCGTAGGCTTCGAGACAGCCGTAGTTGCCGCACTTGCAACGGCGGCCGTTGGCGTCGATCGACGTGTGGCCGAGTTCGCCGGCGATCCCGGACGCGCCGTGATAGAGCTGCCCGTCGAGCACGAGCCCGCCGCCGATGCCGGTGCCGATCGTGAGGCCGATGGCGTGCCGCGCGCCGCGCGCCGCGCCGATCCACCATTCGCCGAGCGTGGCGCAGTTCGCGTCGTTGTCGAGCGCGCCGGGAAGCCCCACCGCATCGGCCACGCGATCACGCAGCGGATAGTTGGTCCACCCGAGATTGGGCGTGGTGAGCACCACGCCGGTGTCGCGGTCGAGCGGGCCGGGCGCGCCGATCCCGATGCCGGCGAAGTCGCTGCGCGCGATGCCGGTTTCGGCGATCGTGCCGGCGATGGCCGCTTCGACGAGGCGCACGATGCGGGCGCTGACGGCATCGGCGCCGTCTTCGGCGCGGGTGGGTTCGGAGTGCACCGCGTGCATCGCACTGCCGTCGGCGGGCATCGCGCCCACGACGATGTTCGTGCCGCCAAGATCGACACCGAGCAGATAGGGAGTTGCGGACATGGACACGGTCGGGAAGGGAAGAAGCGGCGGCGGATCAGCGGGACACGCGCATGACGTCGGCCACGGCATCGACCACGCGCGCGACGGACAGCTCCTGCATGCAGCGCCAGTGGCCGAGCGGGCAGACATTGGGGCCGTGCGCGTGACAGGGACGGCAGGGCATCGTGTCGACGCCCAGCGATTCCGCGTGTGGCGCCAGCGGGCCGTAGCCGAGCGCGGGAGTCGTGGGGCCGAAGAGCGCGACCGTGGGCGTGCCCATGGCCGACGCGAGGTGGAGCGGAAGCGAGTCGTTGGTGATGATCGCACCGGCGCGGGCGAGCAGGGCGGCCGATGCGAGCAGCGGCAGCCGTCCCGTGGCGTCGATGGGGAGGGGGATGCCGAGCGATTGCGCGCGTTCCGCGATGTCGCGGGCCAGGGCGCCGTCGGCCGCGGCGCCCATGATCACGAGGCGCGCGCGCGCCGTGCGCGGGTCGCTGCTCAGCGCTTCGGCGAGCGCCGCGTAGTGGGGCCACCGCTTCGTGGCCCACACGCTGCCTGGCGCAAGCACGAGCATGGGCGTGCCCGCGCCGAGTCCGGCCGTGGCCAGCAGCGTGGCGGCGAGTGCGTGGTCGTTCGCGGTGGGATACAGGCGCGGATGGAGCGGCGTGCCGGGGCGGGCATCGTCGCCGCCCGGTGATCCCAACCGCCACAACCGTTCGGCGTGATGGTGAGCCCGCTCGTACGGCACCTGGCGCGTGTACAGTGCCCGGCCGGCCGAGGTGTCGAACCCCACGCGTTCCGGCACGCCGGCCACGGCGGCCAGCGTCGCGCTCCGCAGCGACCCCTGCGCGAGGTAGGCGGCCGTGATGCCGCGCGGTTCACCGGGCGCGCGCCACCGGATCGCGCGCGCCGTGCGCATCAACCCGCGCCAGCCGCGCGCGAGTCCGCGCTTGTCGTACACGATCACGTCGCGCACCGCGGGGTGTCCCGCGAGCAGCGGCGCGCCCTGCGGCGTCGCGACCACGTCCACCGGTCCGCGGCGCGCGAGGCGGTCGAGGAGCGGCGTGGTGAGCACCATGTCGCCGAGGAACGAGGTCTGGATGACGAGCGAGGCCACGCGTCGCGCGCTCAGTCCACCTGCAGGACGGCGAGGAACGCCTCCTGCGGGATCTCCACGCTCCCCACCTGCTTCATGCGCTTCTTGCCTTCCTTCTGCTTCTCGAGGAGCTTGCGCTTGCGCGAGATGTCGCCGCCGTAGCATTTGGCGAGCACGTCCTTGCGGAGCGGCTTCACGGTTTCGCGCGCGATCACCTTGTTGCCGATCGTGGCCTGGATGGCCACCTCGAACAACTGCCGCGGAATGAGCTCCTTGAGCTTCTCCGCGATCTTGCGTCCCCACTCGTACGCCTTGTCGGCGTGCGTGATCACGGAGAACGCGTCGATCGGATCGCCGTTGATGAGCATGTCGAGGCGCACGAGCTTGCTCGCGCGGTACTCGAGCATCTCGTAGTCGAGCGACGCGTAGCCGCGGCTCACGGTCTTGAGCCGGTCGAAGAAGTCGAGGATGATCTCGCCGAGCGGGAACTCCCAGTCGAACTCCACGCGCGCGGTATCCACGTACGTCATGTTCTTGTAGATGCCGCGCCGATCGGTGCCGAGCGTCATGATCGCGCCGATGTACTCGGTGGGGCACATGATGCGCGCCTTCACGTACGGCTCCTCGATGCGCTGGATCACCACGGCCTGCGGCATGAGCGCGGGGTTCTCCACCAGCTCCATCTCCCCGTCGGTGCGGTACACGTGATACTCCACGCTCGGCACGGTGGTGACGAGATCGAGATCGTACTCGCGCTCCAGCCGTTCCTGCACGATCTCCATGTGCAGCAGGCCGAGAAAGCCGCAGCGGAAACCGAAGCCGAGCGCGGTGGACGTTTCCGGCTCGTACTGGAGCGACGCGTCGTTGAGCTTCATCTTCTCCAGCGCGTCGCGCAGCGTCTCGTACTGCTGCGTGTCGGTGGGGTAGATGCCGGCGAACACGAAGCTGCGCACTTCCTGGTAGCCGGGCAGCGCTGCGGCCGCGCGGTTGGCGGCGTCGAAGATCGTGTCGCCGGCGCGTGTCTCGCGCACCGACCGCACCGAAGCCACCACGTATCCCACCTCGCCGGCGCCGAGCGCGGCCACCGGCGTCTGTCGCGGCTGCAGCGACCCCACTTCGGACACTTCGTACACGTTGTCCGACGCGCCGAAGGTGATCTTCGTGCCCTTGCGGATCGCGCCGTCCACCACGCGGATGGACGGAATGGCGCCGCGATACTTGTCGTAGTACGAATCGAAGATGAGCGCGCGGAGCGGGCCGTCGGGATCGCCCTTGGGCGGCGGCACGCGTTCCACCACGCGCTCGAGCAGCTCCGGGATGCCGAGCCCTTCCTTCGCGCTCACCGAGAGCACGTCGTCGGGCGCGCAGCCGATGAGCTCCACGATCTCGCGCCGCCGCCGCTCCGGCTCGGCGCCCGGGAGATCGATCTTGTTGAGCACCGGGATGATCTCGAGGCCGGCGTCGAGCGCGAGGAACAGGTTCGACAGCGTCTGCGCCTGGATCCCCTGCGACGCGTCCACCACGAGGATCGCGCCTTCGCACGCGGCCAGCGAGCGCGAGACCTCGTAGGTGAAATCCACGTGCCCGGGCGTGTCGATGAGGTTGAGCTCGTACGTGATGCCATCGCCGGCCGTGTAGGCCATGCGCACCGCGTTCAGCTTGATCGTGATGCCGCGCTCGCGCTCGAGGTCGAGCGTGTCGAGCACCTGCGCCTTCATCTCCCGCTTCTGCAGGGTGCCCGTGTATTCGATCAGACGATCGGCCAGGGTGGACTTCCCGTGGTCGATATGGGCGACGATACAGAAGTTGCGGATACGGTCGAGCTGCACGGACACGGGAGCGACGGGACGGGGCGGGGCCATGAACGGGCCGCCGCCGGCGATCCTGTCACGGGCGGACGCACCGCGCAGGAGCCTAGCCTTGGAAAACTAGCGGCCCCACCCGCAGAACCAAGCAGGTGGGGCCGTGGGACGGGATCAACGCCGGTGAGCGTGCCGCCGCGGGATCAGCGGAATCAGGGACGTCCGCCGGTGCCGGGACGCCCGGTCTCGGACCGTCCGCCCGAACCCGCGCGGGTTTCCGTACTGCGACCGGCGCTGCTGCTGCCGGCGCTGCCGCTGCCGGCCGTGCTCCCGCGGGCGCTCGAACTGCCGCCGCTGCTCGCCGACCCGCCCCGGGCCGGCGCGTCGGCCCGCGAGGTGCTCCCGGTTGACCCGCGGCCGCTCCGGGCGACTGGCCCGAACCCGGAACCGCTTCCCCCGCGGCGGCCGTTGGCAGCCACGTCACCCGCTCCCGCGGCGCGCCGAGCCACGAGGTCGGCCATGTCGCGGCGCTGGATGAGTTCCTCGGACGCTTCACGGACCAGCGGCGTGCGCCGCATGGCGCCCGTCTCCGAAGACGCCGTGATCCGGTCGCGGCGCGCCGCGGCCGGCGCAGCAGGGATGATCCCCACCTCGTCCACCGTGGACGGCGGACCGTCGGCCTGCCGGTCACGCGGCACGGGAACCTTGCTTCCCGTGGTATCCACCCCCGACGAATCTCCCGGCAGCACGGGCAGCACCGGCATGACGGCCATGAAGAGCGGCCGGCGCCGCATCAGCGGATCGCACATGCTGCCGTAGGCATTCCACAGCGTGGACTCGGTGGACCGCGAGAAGCCGTGCAGCGGGAAGGGAATGAAGGCGCTCATCCCGCTGCCGAAATACCACGAACTGGCGCCCACCGGCGGCAGCGTGGTGCTGCCGCTCAGCGGGAAGGGGCCGTACATGTCCCAGAGGAACCGGTAGAAGTCGGCCGAGGCAGGCGTCCCCAGATTGTACCCACAGCTTGCGAGCATGCGCTGGGCGTCGATCGACAGCGACGGCGCGATGGCGCTCTGCGACACGCTGTACGGCATGTCCGGATCGCCGAAGATGATCATGGCCAGGTCGCGGACCGCGTCTTCGGGGCGGCTGGACACGTCGACCGCGAACTGATATTCCCAGCGATTGCGGCTGGCGGCGAAGGCCGTGAGATCCGGCGCCACGTCGGAGGCGAACGCCACGATCGTGGGCACGCGTGCCTGCTGGGCGCGAATGAACATCACGTCGGCGCTGGGCAGCGGCACGTACAGCCGGCGATCGGCCCGCACGAAGCCGCGATCCCGCGGCGTTTCCGGGAAGACGACACGCGCGCGCGAGTCGGCCCCGATCTCGAGCACCACCACGAACGCGTCCCGGTCGAGATCCACCCGTGCCGTGCCGCCCCACGGCTCGCCCCCGCGGGAGCCCATCACCTGCCGCACCTCGACCTGCGGATAGGCCTGCTGCGCGGAGAGCGGAGCCAGCGGCGTCGCGGTCGCGATGCCGGAGATCGCCATGACGGCGGCCGCGAGAACGGGCAGCGGTCGGCTGCGAATGGAGGCGATACGATCCATGACTCGAATCCTCGACGGCGGGAGACAACGGGCGAGGCAGGCGTCCTCACTGGGCAACATATCCGCGTACCCCTCGCGGACGCGAGTTGATCCGCCCGCGTCACCCGGCCGGCCGCGCACCGGCCATGATGCCGCGCCGTTCGTCCCGCCCGGCCGCGGGTCCGGTGGTGTCCCTTGGACTCGGCGTGTCGCCATACCACCTTTCCCGTCTTCATGCCTCCCGCCCGCGCCGACCTGCTCGATCCCTCCGCCCTCGCCGCCCTCGGTCACCTCGAGCTGGTGGCGCGCTGGGTCGTGGACGGATTCCTCACCGGCCTCCACCGCTCCCCGCGCAAGGGGTTTTCGGTGGAGTTCGCCGAACACCGTCCATACCAGCCCGGGGACGACCTGCGCTATCTCGACTGGCGCATCGCCGCGCGCGCCGACCGCTGGGTCGTGAAGCAGTTCGAGGAGGAGACCAACACGCGGGCCATGCTGGTGCTCGACGTGAGCGCCTCCATGCACTGGACCGGCGACGCCACGCGCCTCACCAAGCTCGCCTACGCCGAGCATCTGCTCGGCGCGCTCGCCCTGCTGCTGCTCCGGCAGCGGGATGCCGTGGGGCTCGTGCGCGCCGACGACGCGCTGCGTTCGGTCGTGCCGCCCACGTCGCGGCGCGGCCAGTGGTTCCGGCTCGCCGCGTCGCTGTCGGCGGGCGGCGGCGGCAGCGGGAGCGATCTCGTGGCCGGCCTCGGCCAGGCCGCGCATCTCGTGCGCCGTCCCGGCTTCGTGGTGCTGGTGTCGGATCTGCTGGTGGAGCCCGAGCCCGTGCTGACCCAGCTCCGTACCCTGCGCGCGCGCGGCCACGAGGTGCTGGTGCTGCACGTGCTCGACCCCGTGGAGCGCGATTTTCCGGAGGGCGCCGAGGCGCTGTTCACCGACCCCGAATCGGGCGCCGCCGTGCCCGCCATGCCCGCCGACATCCGGTCGGCGTACCAGGAAACCGTGCGGCACGCGCTCGACGCCTGGCGCACCGGGCTCGTGCAGGTGGGCGCGCGCTACGCGCTGGCCATGACCGACCAGCCGTTCGGACAGCCGCTCCGGGCGCTCGTGCGCGCCACGGGACGAGGCGGGATGCCCATCGCGTGACGTTTCTCGCCCCGCTCTTTCTGACGCTGGCCGCGCTGGCCGGCATTCCGCTCCTCGTGCACTTCCTTCGCCGCCGCGTCACGCGGCGGGTGGAGTTTCCGGCCGTGCGGTTCCTGCTGCAGACGGAGCGCGAGCACAGCCGCGAACGCACCGTGCGGAACCGGCTGCTGCTCCTCCTCCGCATCCTCGCCGTGCTCGCGATCGTGGCCGCGGTGGCGCGTCCCATGGCGCGGCTGGGCGGGGCCGGGCATCCGCCCCTGGCGATCGCCTTCGTGCTCGACCAGTCGATGAGCACGAGCGCGGTGGTGGAGGGGCGCACGGTGTTCGCGGGGCTGCAGGGCGTGGCCCGCGATCTCGCCGGCCGGCTCTCCCCTGACGACCGCGCGTGGCTGGTGACGAGCGGCGGGCGGGTGGTGGCCGGCGAATCGGCCACGCTCGTGGACGCGATCGACGCAGCGCAGCCCGCGGCCGGCCGCGGTGATCTGGACGGCGCGCTCCGCCGCGCGCGCGCGCTGGTGGACGCGGGCGCGCCGCGCACGCCCGTGATCGTGGTGCTCACCGACGGGCAGCACGCCGCGCTCGATTCCACCGTGGCCCTGGACGGCGTCCCCGTGGTGGTGTACGCGCCGCCGGTGCGCGTGCCGGCCAACCGCGTGGTGCATGTGGCGCGGGCGGAGCCGCCGCGCTGGGTACCCGGCGGCCGCGTCGTCCTCACGCTCAGCGCGCCCGATTCGGCCGCCTGGCGCGTGCTGCTCGGCACCCGCACCGTGGCCCGCGGCGTGGCGGCCGCGGCGCCCTTCGACGCGCCGGTCACCGTGGAAGCCGCGGCCCAGGCGGTCGACACCGGCTGGCTCGCCGGCCGCGTGGAAGTGGACGCCGACGATTTCCCCGGCGACAACGCGCGCGTCTTCGCCGTGCTCGCTGGCGCGCCGCCGGCCGTGGACGTGCGGCGTTCGGCCGGTCCGTTCGTGGACGCGGCCATCGAGGCGCTGGTCGCCGATGGTCGCCTGCGCCGCGCGGGCAGCTTCTCGCCGGGCGCCGTGGCCATCGCCGGCGCCACGGACGAGATCAGCGGCCCCGCGATCCGGATCGCCCCCGACGACCCGCTCCAGGTCGTGGCCGCGAACCGGGCGCTCGAACGGGCCGGCATCCCCTGGCGGTTCGGCGCCGTGCTGCGCGATACCGTGCAGGTGACCGACGCGCCGGGCGCGGGCGCCGGGGGGACCAGCCTCGCGGGCACGCGCGTGACGCGGCGCTACCGGCTCGTTCGGGAGACGACGCTCGCGGCCGACGATTCCGGCCGCACCCTCGCCGTGGCCGGCGGCGCGCCATGGATGGTGGGCGGACGCGACTGGGTGCTCGTGGCCTCGCCGCTGTCGGTGGCCGCCACGTCGGCGCCGGTGCAGGCCGCGTTCGTGCCGTGGCTGCGCGACGTGATCAGCCAGCGGCTGGGTGACGGCGGCGTGCTGCTGCACGCGGCGCCCGACGACACGATCGCGCTTTCCGTCGACGCCGACTCGCTCGAAGCGCCCGACGGCACCCGGCAGGCGGTGTCCGGCACGCGCCTGACCGTGCCGTCCGCGCAGGGCGTTTACCTTTTTCGCCGGGGCACGCGCCAGGTCGGCGCGCTCGTGGTGAATCCGGAGATCGAGGAATCGGACGTGGAGGCGTGGGGCGGGGCGATGTGGCGGACCCGGGTGACCGGAACGTCGGTGGACGTGGAAGAGCGTGCGGGCGACATGGCCTCGACCGTGTTCGATCGGGCCGGTGGACGGTCGGTGACGTGGCCGCTCGTGCTCGTGGCCCTGCTCGCGCTCCTGCTGGAAGCGCTGGTGGCCCGCGGGGCCCTGTCGCCGCGTCACTGACATGGGACTGCCGCGCCTCCTCGATGTCATGGCCGGGCTCCCCGCCTGGCACGACGCCCGCGCGCAGTTGCCGCGGGCAGGCGATACGCTCCGGCTGGGCGGGCTCACGGGCTCCGCCGACGCCGTGTTCGTGGCCGCGCTCGCCCGGGAGCTCCCGCATCGGGCGTTCGTGGTGGTGGCCGACCAGTTGGCCGAAGCGGAGCGGTGGCTGGCCGATCTCGAGACGCTCCTCGACGACGTGCCCGTGGCGCTCTATCCGCCGCGCGAAGGGTTCGGCGAAGTCGAGCCGCACGCGGAAGTGGCCGGCGAGCGCGTGGAAACGCTCGAACGGCTCGGCCGGAGCGACGTGCGCGTGCTGCTTACCACCGCGCGCGCGCTGCTCGAACGCACCGCGCTTCCGGGCGCGCTCCAGGGTGCACGACTCGAGCTCCGGCGCGGCGACGTGCGGCGCCCCGAAGAGCTCGCGGCGCATCTCGAATCCATCGGGTTCGAACGCGTGCCCATGGTCGAGGACGTGGCCCAGTTCTCCGTGCGCGGCGGCATCTTCGACGTGTACGGCTTCGGCATGGCCGATCCGGTCCGGCTCGAGTTCTGGGGGAACGAGGTCACGGAGCTCCGGCACTTCGATCTCAACACGCAGCGGACCACGCGGCCGGCCGAGCTCGCGCTCGTGCTGCCGGTGGACGGCCGCGTGGCCGACGTCGCGGGCGGCACGGACCGCGTGTCGCTCGTGGAGCTGTTCGGGCCCGATACGTTCATCGTGATTCCCGCCGGCAGCACCGTGCTGCCGGAGCTGCAGCGCACCTGGGACGAGAGCGCGCACCACATCGAGCTCGCGCGCCGCCGCGGCGAGGAAGCGCCGCCGCGCGACGCGCTCTTCCGGAGTCCGCGCGAGATCGGCGCCGCGCTGTCGCGTTTCGCCACCATCCGGCTCGCGCTCGCCGGCGGCGCCACGTCGCGCCGCGTGGAACGGCGTCTCCGCGACGACGAGACCACGGTCGCCGCGCCCGCGGACGCCGACACCACGCCGCCGGACGTCAAGTTCGCGATCAGCCCGCCGGAATCGATCTCGCGCGACCTCCGCGTGCTGCGGCGTCTGGTACGCGACGGTCTTCCCACCGTCATCCTCTGCGACAACGCGGGGCAGGCCGAACGGCTCGACGAGCTGCTCGGCGAAGACGGCCCCACGCCGGCCGCGCTCACCATCGGCGTGCTCGACGGCGGGTTCGTGGTGCCCGGGAAGCTCCGCGTTCTCACCGATCACGAGATCTTCCGGCGCGACCGCCGCCTGCGCCGCGCGCGCCGCTACGGCACCGGCGCCGCGCTGGATACCATCGGCGCGCTCAAGCCCGGCGACTTCGTCGTGCACCTCGAGCACGGCATCGGCATCTACCGCGGCATCGAGCGGGTGTTCTTCCGCGAGCAGACGATCGAGGCCGCCGTCGTCGAGTACGAAGGCGGCGACCGGCTGAACGTGCCGCTTTATCGCATCGACCAGATCGAGCGGTACCGGTCGGCCGGCGACGTGGGCGGCGACGCGCCGCCGCCCAGGCTGCACCGGCTCGGCGGACGGAAGTGGGCGCAGCAGCGGGAGAAGACGCGCGCCGCGATCTTCGAGATGACGCAGGAGCTGCTCGAGCTCTACGCCAGGCGCAAGATCGCTGCCCGCCCCCCGCACGCCGCCGACGGCGCGTGGCAGCGCCAGCTCGAGAGCTCGTTCCTGTTCGAGGACACCCCCGACCAGCGCAAGGCCACCGACGACGTCAAGCGAGACATGGAAGGCGACCGCCCCATGGACCGCCTGCTCGTGGGCGACGTGGGCTACGGCAAGACCGAGATCGCCATCCGCGCCGCGTTCAAGGCCGTGCAGAACGGACGGCAGGTGGCCGTGCTCGTGCCCACCACCATCCTCGCCGAACAGCACGGCCGCAGCTTCAGCGATCGCCTGGCCGACTTCCCCGTGCGCGCGGAAGTCATGTCACGCTTCCAGACCGCGAAGGAGCAGGCGGCGGTCGCCGCGGCGCTGAAGAACGGCAAGATCGACATCGTGATCGGCACGCATCGGCTGCTGAGCCCCGACGTCACGTTCGCGAACCTCGGCCTCATCGTGGTGGACGAGGAGCACCGCTTCGGCGTGAAGCACAAGGAGCGGCTCAAGCAGCTCAAGCTCGAGACCGACGTGCTCACGCTCACCGCCACGCCGATTCCGCGGACGCTGCACCAGTCGCTCGCCGGCCTGCGCGATCTGACGCTCATGCAGACGCCGCCGCGCGACCGCTCGCCCGTGCTCACGTTCGTGGAGCCGTGGGACGACGGGCTGCTCGAGGAAGGGATCTCGCGCGAGCTCGACCGCGGCGGGCAGGTGTTCTTCGTGCACAACCGCGTCGAGACCATCCAGGCCATCGCCGATCACCTGCAGCGTCTCGTGCCGCGCGCCCGCATCGCCGTGGGCCACGGGCAGATGAAGGAGCGCGATCTCGAGGCGGTGATGAAACGGTTCGTGGCCGGCGAGGTGGACATCCTCGTGTCCACGCTCATCGTGGAGAGCGGGCTCGACGTGCCGAATGCGAACACCATGTTCGTGAACCGCGCCGATCACTTCGGGCTGGCGCAGCTCTATCAGCTGCGCGGCCGCGTGGGCCGGTCGCACCGGCGCGCCTACTGCTACCTCATCGCGCCCGACCAGATCGACGAAGACGCCGAGCGCCGCCTGCAGGTGCTGGAACACCACACGGAGCTCGGCTCGGGGTATCGCATCGCGCTCAAGGACATGGAGCTCCGCGGCGCGGGCAACCTGCTCGGCGCCGAGCAGTCCGGGTTCGTGCACGCGGTCGGGTTCGACCTGTATCTGCGGCTGCTCGACGAGACCGTGCGCCAGCTCGCCCAGGGCGACGGCGCGCGTCCCTTCGTGCCGGCCGACGTCTCGCTCGATCAGCCCGCCTACCTCCCGGACGACTTCATTCCGGCGCAGGACGCCAAGCTCGACATCTACCGCCGCCTCACGGCCTGCCGGAGCGCCGGCAGCATCGACGACCTGCGCACCGAGGTGCGCGACCGGTTCGGCCCGCTGCCATCCGCCGCGGAAGCCCTCTTCGCCAGCACGCTGCTGCGGGTGCTCGGGGCGGCCATCGGCGTGGACGGGGTGCTTGTGCGGGGGGCCGATGCCCGTGTTACCTTTCGACCCGACGCAGTCCCCCGCCTCAAGGGGCTGTCGGCCGCGTTCCACGACGTGCAGTTCCAGGTGGACGTCCGACGTACCAACCCGCTCGCGCTCAAGCTCACCCGGCTCGGCGGCGCGGAGATGCTCGACGGTCTCGTGCGCGCGCTGCGTGCGTTGACGGTATGAGTGCGCACGGCTGTCAGAGAGTGTTCCTTTTCAACCACAGGGCGCAGTCGCATGGCGCGGACCTCCGCGCCGCACGCCCGATATTCGGAGTCGTCTCGATGAAACTGTCTCGTGTTCCTGTCCTGATGATCCTCGCCGTCACCGCCGTTGCCGGAGCGTGCGGCGCGGTCGGCGGGGCGAACAGCGTGGCCAAGGTCAGCTCGCAGGAACTGACGGTCGACCGTCTCGTGGACGTGCTCAACGTGGCCCAGGTGCCGCTCGAGCCCGAGATCGTGCGCAGCGTCGCGGAGCTGTGGGTGAACTATCAGCTCGCCGGTGTCGCGGCCGCGCGGAGCGATACCATCACCAGCACCACGGAGATGAACGCCGGCCTCTGGTCGGCCATCGACAACAGCCGCGTGCGCCTGCTGTACGACCAGATCTCGCAGACGTGGAGCGTGGACACCGCCGCCGCCGAACGGTTCTACGAGAGCGGGGAGATCCTGTCCGCCCGGCACATCCTGATCCAGGCCGGCGTGGACGCGCCCCCCGACATGGTGGAAGCGGCGCGCCAGAAGGCCGAAGCCATCCGCCGTGAAGCCACGCCGGCCAACTTCGTGCGGCTGGCCGCGCGCAGCGACGAGCCGGGCGCCGCGGAGAGCGGCGGCGACCTCGGCGTGTTCGCGCCCGAGCGCATGGTGCCCGAGTTCACGGCCGGCGTGCTCGCCACCAGGCCCGGCGAGATCTCGGAGGTGGTGCGCTCCGACTACGGGTTCCACGTGATCTACCGCAAGCCGTTCAGCGAAGTGCGCGACCAGGTCACCGAACCGGCCCGGCAGCGCAGCCTCATCAAGGCCGAAAGCACCTACCTCGCCGGCATCGAAGACGCCGCCGACGTCAAGCTCGGGCGCAACGCCGCCGGCACGGTCAAGGACATCGCCCGGAACCCGCTCGACTTCCGCAAGAACAACAGCACCATCGCCGAGTTCAAGGGCGGAAAACTGACCGCCTCCCGCACGGCCGACTGGGTGCGGGCCTATCCGCCGCAGCAGCAGATCCGGCCCCAGCTCATCAACGCCGACGACAGCCTCGCCGAACGCTTCGTGCGGTCGGTCGTGCGCAACGAGCTCCTGCTCCGCATCGCCGACAGCGCCGGCATCGTCGTGGATTCCGCGGAGGTCTCCAACCTGCACATGGTGTTCCGCAACAACCTCACGATGGCCTGGACCACGATCGGCATCGAGCCCTCGACGCTCGCCGATTCGGCCACGTCGGCGGGTGAGCGCGAGAAGGTCGCCGGACGGCACATCGACGCGTACTTCGACAAGCTCGTGCGCAACGAAGTGCAGTTCGCCGACATCGCCTACCCGGTCGCCCACGCCCTGCAGAGCAAGTACAGCTTCTCGATCAGCGACGCGGGCATCGAACGGGCCATCGAACGGGCGCGCCAGCTCCGGACCGAGAACCCCGACCCGGCCGCCATGCCGCCGGCACCTCCGGCCGACCCCGCGCCGGTAGAAGCCACGCCGCCGTCGAACTGATCGATCACACGGCCCGGCTGCGTATCAGGGACCGCCTTCGCGGCGGTCCCTGCTGCGTTTCCGGCCACTCCCCGGATCCGCCGCCGTCCCTGCCGGGTACATTTCTCCTCATGATGCTCCGCGTTCTCTCTCCCCGTCGCGCCCTGGGCGCGATCGCCCTGCTCGTGCCGCTCGCGCTGCCCGGCGGGCCGCTCCGTGCCCAGGAGCCCGCCGCGAACCGTCCGGTGCAGACGAGCAGTCCCCTGCTCGTCGATCGCATCGCGGCCGTGGTCGGCACCAAGGTGATCCTCGTCTCCGACATCGAAGCCGCGCTGATTGCCCAGGGGGTCGATATCCCCACCGATTCCGCCGAACGGGTCGAGATGCAGCGCGGGGTGCTCGAGCAGCTCATCGACATGGAAGTGCTCGTGCAGCGTGCCGAGGCCGATACATCCCTGTTCGTGGACGGCAACGAGATCGAGCGCATGGCCGACGCGCAGATCACCCGCGTGCGTGCCAACTTCGCCGGCGACCAGGAATATCGTGCCGCGCTCGTGGAGGCCGGCTTCGGCAGCCCCGAGGAATACCGCCAGCGCCAGATCGAGGACTTCCGCCGCCGGTCGCTGCAGGAAGCCTACATGGGCGCCCTGCGCCGGAGCGGCAAGTACGTCACCGTGAACGTCAGTGAGCGTGAAGTCAACACGGAACTGGCCAAGTTCGAGGGGCGGCTCCCCGAACGCGCGGCGAGCGTGGGATTCCAGCAGATCGTCATCCCCACGCTGCCGGGCGAGGAGTCGCGCCAGCGCGCGCGCGCGCTGATCGATTCGCTCTATCTGGCGCTGCGCAACAGACCGTCGAACTTCGAGGAGGTCGCGCGCACGTTCTCCCAGGACGCGTCGGCGGAGCAGGGAGGCGATCTGGGGTGGAACCGGCGCGGGGCCATGGTCCCCGAGTTCGATCGCGTCATGTTCATGATCAACCCCGGGGTCGTGAGCCCACCGGTGGAATCGCGCTACGGCTGGCACCTCATCCGCGTGGATCGCGTGCAGCCGGCCGAGGTGAAGGCGCGGCACATCCTCATCAAGGCCGCCGTCGACTCCGCGGATGTCGAGCGATCGCGTGTCCAGGCCGACAGCGTGCGGCTGCTCTGGGAGCGCGGTACGGCGTTCGATTCGCTCCGGCAGCGGTTCCACGATGAGCGGAACGGCGAGGACGCTATCATTCCGGAAATTGGAACGGCGGATCTGCCCGAAGCCTACAGCCAGGCGATCGGCCAGTCGGCGCAGGGCACGATCGTGGGCCCGTTCGCGGTCGAGGATCAGGTGTCCGGGTCGCTCAAGTGGATCGTGCTGCGACTCACGCGGGTGCAGCCGGCGGGGACGATGACGCTCGAGGAGGCCCGGCGCGATCTGCGGGCGCGCATGCAGGAGGCGTACAGTCTGCGCCGTCTGCTCGATTCGATGCGCAAGCAGACGTACGTGTCGGTCCGCTTCTGACCGGCCAGCCGGCCCGCACGACGCGCCGGTGATGGAGCTCGCATGACGGCCGCTCTGGCCATCACGGTCGGCGATCCGCGGGGAATCGGGCCCGAGCTGGTGGCCGACGTGCTGGAGCCCGCGCGGTGGCGCGCGCTCGTGGGCGGCGAGGACCTCGTGCCCCTGGTGGTGGGCGCGGAGCAGCCGTATTGCCCGGTACACGAATCGGTGGGAGCCTGGGCTCCCACCGGCGATGCCGCGGCCGACCGGGCCCAGGCGGGCGCGCTCGCGGGCCGTGCCATCGAGCGGGGCGTGGCCCTCGCGATGAGCGGACAGGTGCGGGCGCTCGTGACCGCGCCGATCGACAAGCGCGCCTTCGCCGACGGCGGCTACGACTGGCCCGGACACACGGAGATGCTGGCCGCGCTCACCGGCCGTGAGACATCGATGATGCTCGCCAGCGACCGGCTCCGCGTGGTGCTCGTGACCACGCACCTCGCACTCCGGGACGTTCCGGACGCGGTGACCGAAGCCGCGGTCCTGGCCACGGCGGACCGCACGCGGCGCGCGCTCGTGGAGCTGTTCGGGATTCCGGCACCGCGTCTCGCGCTGTGCGCGCTCAATCCGCACGCCGGCGACGGGGGACGGTTCGGCGACGAGGACGATCGCATCCTCGCCCCCGCGGCACGGCGCGCCGGCCTGATCGGACCGCTGCCGGCCGACACGGTGTTCGTGCGCGCGCTTCGGGGGGAGTTCGACGCCGTGCTGGCGCCGGTGCACGATGTCGGCATGACGGCCATCAAGGTCGCGTCGTTCGGGCACGGGGTGAACATCACGCTCGGATTGCCGTTCCCCCGCACGTCGCCGGATCACGGTACGGCGCTCGATATCGCGGGTCGGGGGGTGGCAGATCCTTCCAGTTTCCGGGAAGCGGTACGCGTTGCGGCCGATCTCGTCCGGCGCAGGCAGCGGATGTAGTCGCCACGACCCGAACGGGACCGCCCCGTGATGCCGAAGCGGCGTCACGGGGCGGCAGGAGATGGCGGGGTGCGGCCGGACGACCTCATGTCGGGCGGCCACGGGCCTACGGGGTGGGCTCCGGCGGCGGCAGGTCATCGGTGCCGGCGGCCGCCTCGCCGCGACGGCGTTCGTAGTCCGGTCGTTCGGCGTATCCATAACCGCCGAACACTTCGCCCCCGCGCATGTAGTCGTGACCATATCCACGACCGGTCGGGTAGCGCGGGGCACTGGCCACGTGCTTGTCCTTCTCGTGCATCGGAAATCCTCCGGGAAGACGAGTGGTCCGGTTATGGTACGTCTCGCGGGCGGCGGAAGCAAGCACGGCCGTTCCGGCCGCCGCCCCACTGCCTTCACGGACCGGAACTCGTTATCTTGAAAGGCTATGCAAATTCGCAACATCGCCATCGTCGCCCACGTCGACCACGGGAAAACCACCCTCGTCGACCAGATGCTCCGCCAGGCCGGCGCCTTCCGTGACAACCAGGTCGTGGAAGAGCGCGTCATGGACTCCAATCCGCTCGAACGCGAGCGCGGCATCACCATTCTCGCCAAGAACACCTCGGTGGAATGGCGCGACACGAAGATCAACATCGTGGATACGCCCGGCCACGCCGACTTCGGCGGCGAGGTGGAACGCATCCTGCGCATGGTCGACGCCGTGCTGCTCGTGGTCGACGCGTTCGACGGCCCCATGCCGCAGACGCGCTTCGTGCTCCGCAAGGCGCTCGAACTCGGCCGCACGCCCATCGTGATGATCAACAAGATCGACCGGCCGGGCGCCGATCCGCACCGTGTGCACGACGAGGTGCTGTCGCTGTTCATCGAGCTCGAAGCCAACGATCAGCAGCTCGAGTTCGTGACCGTGTACGGCTCCGGCCGCGACGGCACCGCCACGATGGACCTCGACCAGCCGCTCCAGGATCTCACGCCGCTCTTCGAAACGATCGTGCGCGTGGTGCCCGCGCCGCCGGGCGACGCCGAGGGCCCGTTCCAGATGCTCGTGTCCACGATCGACTACTCCACGTACGTGGGACGCATCGCGATCGGCCGCGTCGAGCGCGGCACCGTGCGCGTGGGCGATCAGGTGCTGCTCAACTCCATGGACACCGCCAAGAAGCCCGAACAGGCGCGCGTCACCAAGCTGTTCGGCTTCTCCGGCCTCGAGCGCGTGGAGATCCCCACGGCGAGCGCTGGCGAGATCGTGTGTCTGTCGGGGCTCGAAGGCGTGGACATCGGCGACACCGTCACCGATCCCGCGCACCCCGAGCGGCTGGAAGGGATCAGCGTGGAAGAGCCCACCATCTCGGTGGACTTCCTCGTGAACAACTCGCCCTTCGCCGGCAAGGAAGGGAAGTTCGTGACCTCGCGGCAGCTCCGCGAGCGGCTGTTCAAGGAGCTCGAACGGAACGTCGCGCTGCGCGTCGAGGAAACCGACTCCACCGATACGTGGAGCGTGTCGGGGCGCGGCGAACTGCACCTCTCCATCCTCATGGAGACAATGCGGCGCGAAGGGTTCGAGTTCCAAGTGTCGCGTCCGCGCGTGATCACGCGCACGGGTGACCGCGGCGAGCGGCTCGAGCCGTACGAGGAGCTGTCCATCGACGTGCCCGAGGAGTTCATGGGCACCGTGTTCGAGAAGCTCGGCCCCCGCAAGGCCGAGATGCTCGAGATGAAGAACCCGGGGCAGGGGCTCGTGCGGCTCACGTACCGCATTCCGGCGCGCGGGCTCTTCGGCTACCGCTCGGAGTTCCTCACCGATACGCGCGGCACGGGGCTCATGCACCACCGGTTCCTCGAATACGGGCCGTGGGCGGGACCGCTCGCCGGCCGCATGCGCGGCACGCTCGTGTCCATGGAGCACGGCACGTCGGTGGCGTTCGCGCTCTGGAGCCTCTCGGAGCGCTCGGTGCTGTTCATCGATCCGGGCGCGCCCGTGTACGAGGGGATGATCATCGGCGAGAACGCGCGGCCGGGCGACATGGACGTCAACCCGACCAAGGAAAAGAAGCTCACCAACATCCGCTCCAAGTCGTCGGACGACGCGATCGTGCTCGAGCCGCCGCGTCAGCTCACGCTCGAATCCGCCCTCGAATACATCGAGGAGGACGAGCTGATCGAGGTCACGCCGCAGAGCATCCGGCTGCGCAAGCGCACCCTGCTCGCCAGCGATCGCAAGCGCAGCAACCGCGAAGCCAAGCGGGAACGGGCGTAGCGCGACACGCCCGGCGGGGCATCCGGGACATCCGCCCGGCGCACGAACGCGGGACCGCGCGATGCACGCGCGGTCCCGCGTTCGGCATGGGCCCCGTCAGCGCAGCCAGATGGCCACGTATTGCGCACCCTGGCCGCTTTCGATCGCACGCCGGTTCGCGATGTCGCCGCCCGGGGCACCGCACCGCCCGCCCGCCGGCCAGCGCTGCGGCAGCGTGCGGGAGAGATCGGTGCGCGCGGGATAGGCTTCCACGTATTCCACGCGATCGGTCAGGATCGCGTCCACCGGAAACCCGGGCCGCGGCAGCCCGTTCACGAAGATGCAGGCGCTGCGCGTGATGATCACGCCGCTCGCCTGCACGCTCGGCGTCCGCTCGAGCGCCACGAGCAGGTTGTGGGCGCCCGTGGCAGCCAGCTCTCCGCGCGAGACGCGCACCGTGCGTGGCGTGCTCCACCTGGTGCGCTGATTCAGATCCCGCCACACATATTCCGTGTTGGCGGACACGCGGCCGCTGTCGAGCAGGATCGTCAGCAGCGGGCGCTCCCCTTCGCGCACCGTGTAGGACACGAGCCGAGGCAGGAAGCCGTCGCGCTCCACGCGGATCGCGCCCGTGCCCGCGCGGTCGATCGGCAGCAGGAAGCGGCCGTTCGCGTCCACGGTGATCGAATCGTCGCCGCCCATGTGCGTGATGCGCACGCCGTCGAGCGGCTCCATGCGCGCCTGGTCTCCCACGATGCCGATGATCCCCGTCCATGCATCCCCCACCGCCACCGTGTCGAGAAGCGTGGGGAGCGGGCTCAGCACCGGGTTCCACGTGCTGGCGCCGGCCTCGATGGTGATGGATTGCCGCTCCGTGGTATAGCCGATGCGGCGCACACTGATGTCGTACGTGCCGGGGAGGAGCCGTGGCAGCGCGAAGGTGCCGCTCGCCAACGTGCGCGCACGCGCGATGGTCAGGCGATCCTGCTCCAGCAGCACGAGCGCATCGGCCACGCCCTCGCCCGACGCCACGCGCACCGACCCGCGGATCGACGCCGTGGAATCGGTCTGAGCCCGTGCCGCCGTCCACGGCATGAGCGCGGCCAGCGCGAATGTGCCAAGGGCGAACAGCGGAGCACCGATCGGGCGCCCCCAATGAACCGCACGCATGATTCCTCCAGGATGTCGTGTCAGCGCTCGTACCCGGTCCCTGACCGAAGTTCCTGTGTTCCCTGTGTTCCCCCGAAACGTCGGGTGCGCCGGGTTCCCTCCGAAACCGTTCGTCCGTGAGGTGGACGACACGAGCCGTGTCCCGGTCCGCACGAACCCGCGCGGCTACCGTCGCGGAGGTCACACATGGTACGTTGCGCGCATGCCTGCCGCTCGCGCCATGCGCCGTTCCAGCGATCCGTCGTGCCGGCGTGCGGGGGGGGCGTTCCGGTTCGCGGTAACCGCATGCCTGGTGACCGCATGCGCGGCGCCGGCGGCCACGCCGTCCGCGGACGGGGCCGCGGGCAACACGCCCGTGCTCGCGTGGCCGGCGCACGTGCCGCTCGCCGACACCCTGCCGGCCGACGAAGCCGGCGCACGCGTGCGCCGTGGACGCGCCCTGCTCGCCGCCACGCGCGACAGCCTCCCCGGATATGTGGGGAACGCGCTGCGCTGCACCAGTTGCCATCTCGAGGATGGGCGACGGGCGGATGCGCTGCCGTGGGTGGGCGTGGTGGCGCGGTTTCCGGAATACCGCGCGCGCAATGCGCTCGTGAACCGCATCGCCGATCGCATCAACGACTGCTTCGAGCGCAGCCTCGCCGGCCGGCCGCTGCCGCACGACAGCGATGCGTTGCGCGACATGACGGCCTATCTCGCGTTTCTTTCCCGTGGCGTGCCGCCCGGCGTGCGCATGGCCGGCCAGGGGGCTCCGCCGGTGACCGTCACGACCGCCGATCCCGGGCGCGGGGAGGCGGTGTACCGGAACGACTGTGTGCGCTGTCACGGCGCCGATGGGGAAGGAACGCCGCTGGCGCCGCCGGTGTGGGGCGAGGGGGCCTACAGCATCGGGGCCGGGATGGGGCGGCCGAGCAAGGCGGCCGCGTTCATCCGCGCCAACATGCCGTACGACAGGCCGGGCACGCTGAGCGAACAGGAGGCGCTGGACGTGGCCGCGTACATCAACGCGCAGCCGCGCGCGGCCTTTGCCGGCAGTGCCCGCGACTGGCCGTTCGGCGGCGCACCGGTGGATGTGCCGTATTCCACGGCCGGTCGGACACCCCGAGATCCCCCCTGAGAGCAACATTCGTATTGCGCCATGCGTCATTCCACCGCAGGGCAGTTGCGGGCCGCATTGCAGCAGTCGATACTCCCCCCTCGGCACCGCGGGAACCGGCATTGCGCCGGCTCCCCGATCGGTGCAGGATGGAGGGCACGACGTCCGCCCCGGGTACGTCGCGAGCCGCCATCCACCGTCACTTTCTGGAGATTCCGCTCATGCAGGAGCTGTTCGGGTCGTGGTCGCGGGATGCATCGGACGAAGAGCGTCGGGCGTCCTGCTGGACCGGCCCGCTCGTGGTCGGCAGCGCCGTGGCGTTCGCGTCGTACGACGAAGACGAGGAAGACGATCTGGCCGATGACGACGATGTCGATTTCGACGACGACGATGATCTCGACGACGAGGACGACGACCTCGACGACGACGATTTCGACGATGACGAGGACGACGACGATGATCTCGACGACGATGAGGATGATGATGATGACGAGGAGGAGGACGAGGACGATTTCCTCGTCGATCTCGACGACGAGTACGACGAGGATGACGACGAGGACGATCGTCCGGGGCGTCCCGTCGACGAGGATTGAGCCGTCCGGGGAATCGGTGGTCCCGGTTGATTGACGCCGGGGCCTCGTGCCGTTACTGTTCGCAGTCTGTCCGGCATCACGTGACGGAATCGTCGCGGGTGCCGGTTCGGACATCGGGCCTGTAGCTCAGGTGGTTAGAGCGCACGCCTGATAAGCGTGAGGTCGGAGGTTCAACTCCTCCCAGGCCCATCCGCCCGATGTGATTGGCAGTCCGGCAGTTACGATACATCGCAGGCTCCCGCACGGCCGGTCGGTTGACCGGCCGTGTCGCGTTTCAGACCCCGAAACGCCGCAGCTCCACGTTGACAAGGAATCAATTCTCTATAATTACTGTTGTGGCAGTACGTTGAAATGCGTAATATGAGACAAAGCTGACTCTCGTGCGCAGCCCGGCACCCGTCACATCCGCGGCACGACCGTCACACCGTGCCGCGCCGGCCGGTCCGGAAACGTTTCCGTGCGCGCCCCGTGACGATCGTGCCGGATCGGCCGTGTGATCCGTGACGGTGCGCACGCGCCTCGCGTCCCCGGAGTGACTTTCACTCCGACTCCATGTCCCGTCTTTCCGCGTCACTCGAAACGATCCTGCACGTGCTGCACGACCGCGGCATGGATGATGTGCTGCTGCGCGAGGGCGAACCCGTGCTGCTGCGCAAGGGCGACCGTTCGTTTCCCGTGAGCCGCGACGCTCTTGGCCGCGAGCAGATCCTGCGCATGTTCGATCAGCAGGCCGACGAGGCGCCGAACGGCTGGCCGTCCGAATACACGCTCGCCGACGGCCGGCTCGTTACCGTGGACGTGGTGGAACCGACGGAAACGCCGCACCGGCTCGAGATCGTGCTCGCCCGGCGGCGCACCGACGGTGTCGTGGCGCCGTCGATGGTCGATCGTCGCCGGCGGAACGACGGTCCCGAGGCGCGCGGACGGGACACGGATCGGCAGGACGCGTCACACGGCGCGACGAACGGTGCCGCCAACGGCGCTCACGGCGTTCATGAGACCAACGGCGCTCACGGTACCAACGGCGCTCACGGCGCTCACGCAACCAACGGCGCTCACGCGACCAACGGCGCCGAATCCCCGGCCGCACCCTCCTATACGGCGACCCATCACCCCGGACGCCGCGCAAGCGATCGCGGCTGGGGACCGTTCGCCAGCCGTGCCGCCGCCGTGGCGGCCATGGAGCAGTTGCTCCGCCGGCAGGTGGAATCCGGCGCCGCGGACCTCCATCTTCGCGTGGGCGAGCCGCCGGTGCTGCGCCGCCGCGGCGATCTCGAACGCATGGCCGACGAGCCGTCGCTCGACGACGCGCACCTCACGGCCATGATCACCGCCATCATGCCCGCGCGCAACGAGGCGGAGTTCGCCGAACGCTCCGACACCGATTTCGCGCACGAGATCGTGGGGCTTTCGCGATTCCGCGCGAACGCCTTCAAGGACCGCCACGGCGCCGCCGCCGTGTTCCGCACCATCGCGTCGGAAACCGTGACCGTGGAGGAGATGGGGATCACGCCGGAAGTCCGCCAGCTCTGCTATCTCAGCAAGGGGCTCGTGCTCGTGACCGGCCCCACGGGCTCCGGCAAGTCCACCACCATGTGCGCGCTCATCGATCTGGTCAACCGCACGCGCAACGATCACATCATCACGATCGAGGATCCGATCGAGTTCGTGCACCAGAACAAGCAGTGCCTGGTGACGCAGCGGCAAGTGGGCGTGCACACGCAGAGCTTCAAGAGCGCGCTCAGGGCCGCGCTCCGCGAGGATCCGGACGTGGTGCTCGTGGGCGAGCTGCGCGACCTGGAAACCATGGCGATCGCGATCGAGACCGCGGAGACCGGCCATCTCGTGTTCGGCACGCTGCACACCGCCACCGCGGCGGGCACGATCGACCGCATCATCGATCAGTTCCCGGCCGACCGGCAGGAGCAGATCCGCGTCATGCTCGCCGAATCGCTCAAGGCCGTGGTGTCGCAGACGCTCCTCAAGCGCAACGGCGGCGGACGCATCGCGGCGCGCGAGATCATGATCGTGAACGGCGCCATCTCGAATCTCATCCGCGAAGGCAAGACGGTGCAGATCCCGTCCATCATGCAGACCAACAAACGGCTCGGCATGGTGATGCTGAACGACGCGTTGATGGATCTCGTGAATGCCGGCGAGGTGGATCCGCTCGAAGCCTGGACCAAGGCCGTGGACAAGGCGAGCCTCGCCGAACGGCTCAAGGCGAAGGGATTCGACGTGGCGGCGATGCAGCGCGAGCGCGGCGTGCACGGCCAGGGCGACCCCGCGTCCTGAGGCGGGGCCGCCCGGCGGCCGTCTCTCCGCGTCGCAGCGGCGCTTCGTCTACTCCGGGGCTTCGCCGGGCCCCGGCGGACGCACGAGCACCGGCATGGTCGCGGCGCGGATCACCTTGTCGGCCACGCTTCCCAGCACCGCCCGCCGCACGCCGGTGCGTCCGTGAGTCGCGATGGCGATCATGAAGGCGCGCTCCTCCTTGGCCACGTCGAGGATCGCGCGGGCCGGATCGGCGTGTACCACCGCGCGCGTGGTGAAGTGGCGCTGAAGCCCGTGATGCCGCGCGGCCAGCGGCTGGAGATACGTCTCGGTCATCTCCTGCGTGATCTCCGCGATCCATGCGCCGGTCACCGCGGTGATGGGCGTGTCCACGGCGCGCACGAGCACGACATGACACGGCATGTCGCCGAGGAGGCGCAGCGTTTCCTCGAGCGCGCGCTCCGAAAGCGGCGAACCGTCCACGGCCACGACCACCCGTGGAAAGAGCGGCTCGTCGGCGGTGGTCTTCGTCCATTTGCGCGCCTGCCGGGTGACGAGCACCGGCGTGGTGGTGCGCCGGAGCAGCGCGTCGGTCACGCTGCCGAGCCAGAGACGGCTCACGCCGCCGCGTCCGTGCGTGGCCATCACCACGAGATCGGGCGACACGTCGGCGATGACCGCGTCGAGTTCCTCCACCACGGGCCCTTCGCGGAACTGCGTGGCCGTCGTGACGTGATGACGGGTGGCGATGCGCCGAGCCGTGCGCTCGAGCTGCTGGCGCATGAACTGGCGGACGTCACGATCCATCTGGGGGTCGCGCGCCGATGCGCCGCCGCCCCTTTCGCCCGTCTGCGGCGGCACGGGGTGCGCGAGCGTGAGCACGACCGAGGCCTGATGCTGCAGGGCCAGCGGCACGGCCAGCGTCAGGGCGCGCTCGCTGAAGGGAGAGCCGTCGATCGGCACGAGAATGGTGCGGAGCATGGCGTATCCTCGCAGGTTGAGTCGAATCGGGAGAGCGACCGGAACATGGCCGCGGCGAGACCCCGGCGCAGTCGGCGTCGGCCGCGGTCGTTGTACGGGATACCCCGACGCGCCCCGCGAGGTCGGGCGCACCCGGCGAAGCGAGCTCAGCAGGACGCGTTCAGCGAAACGCGTTCAGCGAAACGCGTTCAACCGATGGCTTCGGAAGTGAGGACTCGGCGAAACGCGCTCAGCGAGTCGCCGGCGTCGCTGTCCCCGCGCTCGTGATCCACGCGGTCCACCAGAGATCCCGCAGCATGGTCGCGCCTGCCGCGAGGCGCTCGGACGTGAACGCCTTGTTCGCCGCGGAGCGCGTGGCCGGCCCCCACGGATCCGCGCGGTCGAGCGCGTAGAGGCGATCGAGCTCCGCGTTGCTCCGCTCGATGTACGCGATGATCTCCCGCCGGAGGTCGGTGAGCACGCGCGCCTCGCGCTCCACGAGCGGCTGCACGTCGGTGAGCTCGATGTGCGCCTGCACGTACGCCGTCTCGAACCGGCTGTGGAAGCCGCGATCGGTGGCGTAGCCCTTGGGGTTCGCGCCCACCCAGCCGTTGTAGTGGATCGTGGTGTGCGCCGGATTCGACGCGTCGGCCACGTAGTGGCCGAGAATGCCGGCGTCGTCGATGATGCGGGCCTCGATCCACGCACGCGTTTCGGCATCGGGCGCCGACCGCCACATGCGGAACTCCTGCCGCAGCCGCTGCGTGAGCTCGAGCATCGCGAACGGCAGGAACCCCATCGTCACCGCGTCCACGCCCGCGGCGCGCAGCGTGTCGGCGAACGCATAACGGTGCGGCGCGGCGAGCGCGGCCCGCAGCACCTCCGGCGACGCGAGCTCGATGTCGAGGAAATGATCGGAGTTGAACGCGCCGTCGAGGGCCGGATCGAGATCGCGTTCCACGCGCGCCTTCCACCGGTCCGGCTCCGGGTTCAGGAAGGCCAGCTGATCCGTGGCCGCCCGGAAGAAGGCGGGCATCTCGGCGGGGAGCGCGGTCGCGGCCGCGGTGCCCGTGATGCGGTGCCCTTTCGCGCCCCATGCGAAAATGGTCGCAGGAAGGCTCGTCAGGGCGAACAGGACACCGGCGAGAGCGAGCAGGCCGCGGCGGCGCGACCTGCTCTGACGGGAATGGCTCATCATTCCCGTACGTTACCGCGTCGAGCGCTCCTCGGCGACTCCGCCGGCCGTCACTTCCGATACGCGCCGTTCGATCCAGCGGGCGAGCAGCGCGTGCGGCAGGAGCGGCGTGCCCTCGTAGCGGATGTCGAGCCCCTCGAGATCGGCGCTGAACTTCTCGCGGCTCACGCGCCCCTTGGAGATCAGCACCGGCACCACCACCACCTGGCGTCCCGTGATCTGCTGCTGCATGCCGATGAGCTCGCGGACGCGGAGCACCGCCTCGGCGCGCACGTGCGCGGGCGCGTCGTCCCGCACCATGTCCACGCGCACGTCGCGGAACCCCGTCTCGCGCTGCACGCGTTCGGCCACCACGCGCAGGTGCCGCATCCAGTGGGCGTGGTCTTCGGCCGAGTTGGGTCCGTGGGCCACGAGGAAGAGCGCCTGTTCGGCCGGGTTGGCCGCGATCGCCTTGGACCGCTCGGCGAGCACCGAGGCCAGCTCCGGCGCGTCGTCGAGTGCGCGGGCCACGCGCAGCGGCACACGCGTGGTGGGCCGGTCGAGACCGCCCATGTGGAGATGGTGGTGCATCTCGTGATCGAGCGTGTCGGTGAGCCCGGCGAGCCAGCGGAGCTGCTCGTAGTGCCCGCTGTGGCTGGACACGAGCAGCGGCACGATCACGATCTCGGTGGCGCCCTGGGCGGCCAGCTTCGCGACCTGGTCCTGGAAGCGATGCGTGGCCGCGGCCGGTCCCATCAGGTACGCGATCTCCAGCGGACCGCCGGTCTTCGCGGTGCGGGCGATGCGCTCCACCTCGGCGTTCCACTCCGGTTCGCCGCCATGGGCGATGAGCACGGTGCCGACGACGCGGTCGGTCTGGGCGGCGAGACTGAGCGGGGCCGCGGCCAGAAGGGCGCAGAGGGCCAGAAACGGGCGGCCGATGGATCGGCGGGTGGTTCGCATCGCGGAAAAGGGCAGAAGAAAGGGAGTGTTTTTGTCGGATTTATTGATAGAACTACCTGCGTACAACTGACCAGTGCCCAAGGTAGGGAGTGGGGTGGAGCAGGTCAAGCGGTGATTGAGAGTGATTCTCAATTGTCTGGCACGTCATGTCCGCGGCCCCGCGCCGCCCCCGCGTCAGCCGTGCACGGGGAGCCGGATCTCCACGGTGCACCCGCCGCCTGCGGTGTCCGTCATCCGGAACGCATACCGGTTGCCGTAGAGCATGGCGAGGCGCGTGCGGGTGTTCGTGAGGCCGATGCCGAGCCCGTCCACGTTCGGCGACGCGGCCAGAAAGCGCCCGCTGTCGGTGATGCGTCCGTCGAGTCCGCGCCCGTTGTCGCGCACGAGCAGTTCGAGCATGGGGCCGAGCCGCCGCGCGCTGACGTGTACCGACTGGCCGGTGCGTCCGGGCGAGAGGCCGTGCTTGAGCGCGTTCTCCACCAGCGGCTGCAGCACGAAGCTCGGCACTTCGAGATCCACCGCGGCCGGATCCACGTCGATGTCGATCGCGAGGCCGTCGCCGTAGCGCACGCGCGCGACCTGCAGGTAGAGCTCCACCAGTTCGATCTCGCGCCAGAGCGGAATCGTGGGCGACGCGGCCGACCGCAGCGACAGGCGCAGCAGGTCGCTCACCGCGCTCAGCGCGCGTTGCGCCCGGCGCACGTCCATTTCCATCAGCTCGGTGACGGAGTTGAGGGCGTTGAACAGGAAGTGCGGGTTGAGCTGCATGCGGAGCGCCTCGAGCTGCTGGCGCGACAGGCGCTGCTCGAGCTCCACGGCCACCCGGTCGCGCTCGCGATACCGGCGTACGAACTCCACCATGTACGCCGCGCCGAGCACGGCCCAGTACATCATCAGCTCGAAATCGAGGTGGCGCATCATGTAGCGCGCGAGCGCGCCGGTGAAGCTGCCGCCGCTGAGCTGGAGCGACGCGAAATACCAGTCGAGCCAGGCGATGGCGAACGCGCTCAGGACCATCACCAGCACCGAGGCCGCGAGGTGCACGGCGAGCCAGCGTCCGAACCGGCCGTTCACGAGCGGCACGCGGTCCACGAGTGTGAGAATGCCCTGCGACCAGATGGCCCACAGCATCCAGCAGGAGATCTGCCAGGCCATGGCGGTGCCGAAGGGGACCGGGGCGCGTCCGGACTGCGACATCCCCCACACGGCGAACCCCGCGATGGTACCGGGCACGAGCCAGAGCACGGCGAAGAGGAGGCGCGTCCACCGGCGCAGCCGACGGCCTTCGTCGGCAATGGTGATCGTCGCTCCTTTCGAGGAGGCGGGGCGGGCGGGAGCGGGCAGGGGAGCGGTCACGACGGGCAGCAGCGGGCGGCAGCGGGTGGCAAGCGGAAACAGGGCGCGAAAGCAACGCGCGGGGGTATCGGGGTGTCCAACCGGGACGTTAGCGGGCTCGTGGGTGCGGGGCGAGCGGCCAGGGACGGAAGGCATGGCGCGGAAACCGGCCGCGTCCCGCGCCGTAGGGGGAAAAGGGGCCCTCGCACGACGAGGTCGGGATCGCCGGCACGGGGCCGGGGTTCCGGGGACCAGGTCATTTTCGGAGGACGGCATGTCGAAGGTACGGGTACTCATCGTCGATGATGAAGGGCTGTCGCGCCAGCGGATCCGGCGCCTCGTGCAGGCCGAGCCCGACGCCGAGGTGATCGGCGAATGCGAAAACGGACGGGAAGCCGTGGAGGCCATCCGCGAACACGCGCCGGACATCGTCTGCCTCGACGTGCAGATGCCGGAGCTCGACGGCTTCGGCGTGCTGCAGCAGCTCGGCGACGGGCCGGTGCCCAAGGTGCTCTTCGTGACCGCCTACGACGAACACGCGCTGCGCGCCTTCGACGTGCACGCGGTGGACTACGTGCTCAAGCCCGTCGACGCGGACCGGTTCCGCACCGCTTTCGATCGCGCGCGGCGCGCGCATCAGCAGTCGTCGGCGGCCGACCGGCTCGGCCAGTTGCTCGATACCGCGCGCCGGGTGTCCGACGGGACGCTCGCGCCGTCGGTGCCGGCCGGCGTGCCCGCGCCCGCGGTGGACGGCACGTCGCCCGGCGTGGCCGCGCCGTCACGCTACGCGAGCCGCGTCCTCGTCAAGCACGACGGCCGCATGTTCTTCGTGAAGGTGGGCGACATCGACTGGATCGAGGCCGACCGCAACTACGTGCGCCTGCACGTGGGCAAGACGGCGCACACGATCCGCGAACGCATCAGCCACATCGAGGAAACGCTCGACCCTCGCATGTTCGCGCGCATTCACCGCTCCACGATCGTGAATCTCAATCGCGTGCGCGAGATGCAGCAGTGGTTCTCCGGCGACTATGTGGTGATCCTCGAAAGCGGCGCGCGGCTCCGCCTGAGCCGGCACTACCGCGATCGCGTGGAACGCCAGGTGGGCGCGGCGTAGCTGTGCGGTACGCGCGGCCGTCACACGGGGAGACGGCCGCGCCGATGCTGCGTCCGGCCGGTCAGACGGGCGTGGCGTACTCGGCGGTGCGCACGGTCGCCGTGCTGCGCGCGCGAGGCGCTTCCGCATAGCGCACGGCGGCCGCGAACTCGGCGGCGAACGCCTCGTACGTGCGCGGGCGGCGTCCGGTGATGTGTTCCACTTCCGACGTGATCCGGTCGAACCGTCCGCTCTGCACCGCGCGCTGCCACGCGGCCCGGTCTTCCGCGAGCCAGCGCGGCACGCCGCCCGCCATCTGGCCGCGCACGAAATCGGCCGGCGCGCAGTCCACGTACGCCACGGGCCGGCCCATGTGCGTGCCCAGAATGCCGGCCGTTTCGTACGCGGTGCGCGCGGCGGGGCCCGTGACCTCGACCGTGGTGTGCGTGTACGCATCGCTCACGGCCACGCGCGCCAGGACCGTGGCCACGTCGCGCAGATCCACGTCCGCGCTCGGCGCGTCGCCCTGGCAGCCGTAGAACGCCTGCTGGCCGAGCAGGCTGCCGAGCTGCGCGTAGAGATGCTGCATGGGGCGATGCGCGCGCACGATCACCCATTCGAGGCGCGACGTGGAGAGGAGCCGTTCGGTCTGCCAGTGCCGGCGTCCCACGCGGAACGGCGCATCCGGCGCCGCGCCGATGCTCGACAGCTTGACCAGCCGCCGTACGCCGTGGCGTTCGGCGGCGGCCACCAGATGACGCTCCAGCGCCACCTGCTCCGGATCGACCCGGGTGATGAGGATGAGCGTATCCACGCCGGCGAGCGCGCGTTCGAGCGCCGCGCCGTCGGTCAACTCGCCCGTCATGAGCTCGGCCGCGCCGAACTCGGCGGGCGTGATGGCGGCCCGCGAACTCACGAGGGCGCGCATGGGCACCCGGGCGTCGAGCAGTTCGTGCACGACATGGCGACCGGTGATTCCGGCCGCTCCAGTGACGAGAAGCATCCTGGTCTCCGGCAGAGGGCGAACGAGGAAACGGAGCCGTAGCGCGTCGTTGATGTATGATTCACCAGCCGGGCGGCACCCGCCAGCGAAGAATCCCCGACACGGCGCGCCTGTGTACCCCGACACGATGTATCGGTTCACCCGACACGGCACGGGCCATTGCCGAATCGTTTCCTGATCGTCGCCCGATGTCCGCTGAGTCCGTTTCTCCCGTTCACTGGCGGCTGCGTCTCGCCGACCTCGCGGTGCGCTGGCGGTTCAAGCGGCATGCACGCCGGCCGCTCGACGTGCCGTGGATCCGCACGCGCATCGGCCGCCCGCTCTGGATGCGGCGCGTGGTCACGCCGCCGGTGCACCGGCGGGGCGTGGCGCTCTCCACGCACGCGCTCGAAGTGCTCGCGCCTCCGGCGGCCGGGCACCGGGAGACGATCGGCCCGGTGGAGCGGGTCGTGCTCTACGTGCACGGCGGCGGGTTCATCGCCTGCTCGCCCGACACGCACCGGCCCATCGCGGCGCGTCTTGCCCGCGAGTGGCGCGCCGCGGTGATCGTGCCCGACTACCACCTCGCGCCCGAGCATCCGTTTCCGGCGGGGCGCGACGACATTCTCGCCACGTGGCGCTGGATGCTCGACACGCTGGGCGTCACGCCCGCACAGACCGTGTTCGCCGGTGATTCGGCGGGAGGCGGGCTGGCCATCGCGGCCGCGCTCGCCTGCGCCGACGCCGGCTTGCCGGCGCCGGGCGCGCTGGTGGCGTTTTCGCCGTGGACCGACCTCGACTGTTCGGGCGCGTCCTGCCGCGAGAACGCGGAACGGTGCGCGATGTTCCGCCCCGCGCAGCTCGACGCCGCGGCCCGCCTGTACGCGGGCGACCTGCCGCGCACCGATCCACGCGTTTCGCCGCTCTACGCGGACCTTTCCGCGCTGCCGCCGCTCTGCATCCACGCGAGCGCGGACGAACTGCTGCGCGACGACACGGTGCGCCTGGCCGAACGCGCGCGCGCCGCGGGCGCCGTCGTGCACTGCCGGCTGTGGCCGGCCGTGCCGCACGTGTGGCAGTTCCTGGCCGGGTTCCTTCCCGAGGCCCGGGATTCGCTCGACGATGCGTTCGCGTTCGTGCAGCATCGGGTGCCGGCGTGTGATCTGACGCACGTGATGGCACGGGTGCCGAAGCACCGTTCGTGAGCCGGCAGGGACCTGTCGGGTACACCGGCGAAACGTGCATGCCGTGCACGTGACGCGGGCGTGACCGCGGGGGGGAGCGGGCGTCCTCCTGCAACACGTCCTCTGTCACTACTCCATGGTCTTTCGGTCACCTGATTGGATTCCGCTCGAGCGCGCGCTCATCCGTGAATACGGGGAGATGGCGCGCGATGCCGCGAATGCGTTCTGGTTCGTCGGTTTCGTCGACGGACCGGACGACGTGGGAGAATTGCGGCTCTACGAACATCACGGCACGCGGGGGCGTCTGGTGCTCGACGCCGACGGGCGCGCGTACCGGCAGCATGCGGATCTCGTGCACTACAGCCCCGTGGCGCTGCAGGACGCGCTCGTGGAGGCGCTGGCGTAAGCTTTCCCAGGGGCAGGAGTCGCCAGGCACCCTCGGGACTCGAGTCCGACGACCCGCCGCTGGCGACCTCGTGCCGCCGATCCTGCTGATGCTTGGCGGTCTGCCTTCGCGCTCCCGCAGTTTCCCGCACGAAACCCCGCGCCTCCCTCAAGGAGCCCGGCCCCCCGGTCGAGACTCGTGCCCATGCACGTGCCCCCGAGCCCGGCCGGCGTGAACGGCACCGTCCCGACCGCGCCCCTCGTCCCCGTTCGCCCCGTCGCGCCCCTGGGCGGCCCGGCGGAGGAGCTGGCGCGGGCGGGTGTCGACCTCCACACCCTGCTCCAGGCCGGCGCCGACGAGCTCGTCGCGCGCACGCTCCCCGGCACCACCGCGCTCGCCGACCTGCTCGAACGCGCCCGCGCGGCCCTGGTGCGGGGCGCGCCCGGTGAAGCCCTGGCCGCGCTCGACGAAGGGTGGGAAGGCGCCGCCCGCACCGAAGGCGGGTGGTACTATCGCGCCGGCGCGCTCGCGCTCCTGGGCCTCCCGGGCGAAGCCGAACGCGTTCTGCACCAGGCGCTCGTGCTGCGCGGCGGTTCCGTGGCGCTCCACTTCCTCCAGTCGGTCGTGCGGAGCGGACTCGGCGATTCGGCCGGCGCCCGGGAGGCGCTGGCCGCGGCGCTCGCGCGCCAGCCGGCCGACCATGTCCTCCTGGGATGGCAGGCCGTGCTCACGGCCCGTCTCGGCGACCGCCCCGGTGCCCTCCGGCAGGTGGCGTCGCTGGCCGACACCGAACCGCAGCAGTCCGTGCTCACCTGGGTCCGGCAGGCCGTGGCCACCGCCGGCGCCGATACGGCACGGGCCACCCTGGCGGCGCGCGGGTGGGCGGGTGAGGAAACCGGTGTCGTGGATCGCGCGGTGGAGGCGGACGAGCCTCTCCGGGCTTCCGGAGAGCGTTTTCCCACTCCGCTCGACGACGCGCTGCGCCGCCTCGGTGCCCGTCTCGCCAGCACCTCCACCCACGAGGTGCGCCGGGACGTGCGCGCCCTGCTGCAGGCGCTCGCACCCGGCGGGACGCTCGATCGTACGTCGCGCCCCGAGCAGGTGCCGGCCGTGCGGAGCGTGCTCGCCGCCGTGCTCGGCGTGCTGGCGACCAGCGCTGCCACCAGCGCCGTCACCGGCGCGGGCAGAGCCATCGACTCCGCTGGTACGGCTGTCCACGAGGCCACGGATACGGGCATCGCCAACGGATCGCCGGCGCAGGGAAAGCCGGTGCCGGGACAGCCCGTCCATGGAGCGCCGGCGCCGGGAGCGACCCGCCGCGAAGGGCGCGCCCAGTACGCCACGCCGTCGGCCTCCACGCCCCTCGAGGCCCAGGTCGGCACGGACGGCCGATGGCGCCTCACGCCGGGCGCGCCGGTGCCCGCGGCCGAACTCGTGGCCGGCGCGGTGAACCGCCCCCGCGCGGCCTTCTTCGAAGCGCTGCGGGTGGGCCATTTCACGAACGCGGCCACGTGGATCCCGCGAGTGGCCGGCATGGACGGCGACGCGGTCGCGGCCGTGCTCCGTACGCTGCTCGACGGGGCTCGGCAGGGCGTGACCGACGCGGCGGTGGCGGGAGCGGACGAACCCGTGCCGGATACCGCGAGGGCAGGAACGGGTTCCCGGGCGGAGCCCGTGGTGCGGCCGGCCCGCGCCGATGACCCGCTGCTCACGCCGATCCGCATCGGCCTTTCGCTGCTCCGGGAGGCGTCGGCGCGGGTGGAGGCGCGGTCGGCAGCGAGCCCGGCGAACGCCACGCCGGCCGGCGGGTGGGCGGCCAATGGGCTTGCCGTGCGGGGCGGGATCGCCCGGGCGGGGGAAGGCGCGTCCCTGCCGGGAGAAGCGGCACGGGGCGTGTCGTCCGGCCATTGGACCGAGCCGGTGTCAGGGGCGTTGGCCGCGCAGGCGCCGGCCGTGCCGGGAGCCGTTCCGTCCGCGTTCGCCCTGCAGGCCTCTGCCGCCCTGGGAGCGGCGGCGGCTGGTGTGGCAGGGGCGGCCGTCACCGGGGCGCCGGCCGAGCGGGACATGACCACGGTCCGGCGTGATTTCGCGCAACTCGCGGAAACGTACCGGAACGGACGCCGTCTGCGGGCGCTCGCGCTCGGGTGCATGGCGCTGGCGTTCGCGGCCATGGTGTACGGCCAGGGCATCCTCGCCATCGCGCTCGCCGGGGGCGCGAGCTGGCTCGCGCTGCGGAGCTCGGCCGTTGCCGCGGCCGCGCGTCGCGCGCACGCCGGTCATGAGGGCGCGGTCACACCGGACGATCCGTCACGCTAGCGCCTTCGCGATCATCGGACGACCTGCCGCGGTCACACCGGACGATCCGCCGCGCTAGATTGTGCGCGAGTGCCGGGCCGCGCGTCGCGCGCCCGCCGGTGTCCGCTTCGATCGCGCCGTGTGCGTGTTCGCGCCCGCTTCCGCTCGTTTCCGCTCCGAATCATGGCCCAGTCCACGTCCGCGCCGGTCTCGGCGTTCCTCCGCCATCACTTCCGTCATTTCAACGCCGCCGCGCTGATCGACGCGGCCGATGGCTACAGCCGCCACATCGATGCCGGCGGCAAGATGATGGTCACGCTCGCGGGCGCGATGAGCAGCGCCGAGCTCGGCCTGTCGCTCGCGTCCATGATCCGTGAAGGCAAGGTGCACGCGATCACGTGCACGGGCGCGAATCTCGAGGAGGACGTGTTCAACCTCGTGGCGCACGATCACTACGTGCGCGTGCCGAACTACCGCGACCTCACGCCGCAGGACGAGGAAGCGCTGCTCACCCGGCATCTCAACCGCGTCACCGACACGTGCATTCCCGAAGAGGAGGCGATCCGCCGCATCGAGAAGGCGGTGCTCGCGGAGTGGCAGGCCGCCGACCGCGCGGGCGAACGCCGGTTTCCGCACGAGTTCCTGTATCGCATCCTGCTGAGCGGCGCGCTCGAGGAATACTACCAGATCGATCCGGCGAACTCGTGGCTGCTCGCGGCCGCGCAGGCGAACCTGCCCATCTACGTGCCCGGCTGGGAAGACGCCACGCTCGGCAACATCTTCGCCTCGCACGTGATCGACGGCAGCGTGCAGCACGTGCACACCGTGCGCACGGGCATCGAGTACATGATGCACCTCGCCGAGTGGTACACGGAAACCACCCGCGACACCACCATCGGGTTCTTCCAGATCGGCGGCGGCATCGCCGGCGACTTCCCGATCTGCGTGGTGCCGATGCTGCACCAGGACCTGCAGCGCACCAACGTGCCGCTCTGGGGCTATTTCTGTCAGATCAGCGACAGCACCACGAGCTACGGGTCCTATTCCGGCGCCGTGCCCAACGAGAAGATCACGTGGGGGAAGCTCGGCGTGGACACGCCGAAGTTCATCATCGAATCCGACGCGTCGATCGTGGCGCCGCTCATGTTCGCGCTGGTGCTCGGGCAGTAGGCGGGGCTGTACCACCCGGCGGTGGGGTGCAGGAAAGCCGGCGAGGGAGTCGGGGCGGAGACTGCTCGCACGAGGTCGCAAGCGGCGGGTCGTTAGTCGCGAGTCGCGAGGGTGCCTGGAAACAGCAAAAGCCGGCCGAGGGGCAGGAGTCGCCAGGCACCCTCGCGACTCGCGGCTAATGACCCGCCGCTTGCGACCTCGTACGGCCGATCTCGCGGCTGCCCTACCGTCCGTGCAGAGCGGTACGGTGCAGGAACGCCGGGGTCTGCAACCCCGTCCGGCCGACCCCACGGTAGTCCGTCAGCGAGTCTCCCACCTGCGGGTGTTCCTCCGGCGGCTCGCCGAAAGGATCGCGCGGTTCGATCGGCTCCGGCACCCGCAGCCGCTGTCCGGCGCGCAGCGCATCGCTCCGCAGTCCGTTCAACTGACGCAGGATGTCGATGGACGTGGTGTAGCGGCGCGCGATCGACGTGAGCGTTTCGCCGCGCTGCACCATGTGCGTGGTGTAGCGATCCGGAAGCAGCGTGGGGGAACCGGCGCGCAGCAGGCGATCGGCTTCCTCGCTCGCCAGCCGCCGTTCCCGTTCGGCGATGCCGCGCACGGCATGCGCGGCTTCGATATCGCGCGCGTCCACGCGGAGCAGCACCATGCGCATGGGGGTGCGGAGCAGGACGTGGCCGTTCCCTTCGTCGCGCTGCTCCACGTCGATGGTGAAGGCGGCGTTGAAGGGCCACGATTCGAGGTACAGCGCCTGCGGTCCGCCGTCGGCGGGGCGGAGCAGGGTGACCGGCGGCGCGCCGAGGTAGAGCACGCGGCGGTCGGTGGCCACGAGGAGGCCGTGGGAGAGGCGCCACAGATCCGACGGGCGCCGCTGGGATGCGAAGGCCCGCGCGAGGATCCGCTCGTCCGGAGCGAGCAGGGCGTCGATCTCGCGCTCGGTCGTGACGCGTGCCGTGCGACGCGTGCCGATCGGAGAGATGACCACGGCGGCGGCCGTGACGGCCACCACGAGCGCGAGCATCGACGCGCGGGAGAGCGCGAACACGAGCCGCCGCGTCGGCCGGGTGGGCCGGGTCCGGCTGAAGGGGTCCGGAGACGGGTTCCGGGCAGGAGGCACGGCGGTCATGCGCGCAAACTGACGTGACGAACCGCCGGGTGGAAGGAACCGCCTTACATTTCGCCGATTCCCATGCCTTCCTCTTCGCCTCCCGACCAGCCGGCGCGCGGCACGGCGCGCGCCGTGGTGTTTCGCGTCCTCGTGCTCGGCGTGGGCGGCATTGCGCTCGCCTTCGCGAGCGCGTTCCTTCCGCCCGCCGCGGCACGTGCGGGACCGTGGCTCATGGCCGTGGCCACGCCGGTCACGCTGTTCGCGATGATGCTGCTCGGCGCGGTGCGCGGCGATCGCGGCCCCGGGCTCCCGTGGTGGCCGTTCGCGCTCGTGTTCCTGCTGGTGACCGGCGGGTTCCTGCTCGCGCTCGGTCTGCCCGCAGAATCCGCCGACGCACGGCTCTGGCTCGGCCTCCCCGCGCGCGCCGCCGTCGTGCTCTACGGCACGGGGCTGCTTCCCCTGTTCGTGCTGCCGCTCGTGTATGCGTTCACGTTCGAATCGTGTACGCTGTCCGACGATGACATCGCCCGTGTGCGCGCGGCCGCGCGGGCGATGACACGCCCGTGATGATGCGCCCGTGATGATGCCGGGGACCGTGCTCGCGGCGCAGACCGCCGCGCTGCCGCCGATGACGCAGCCGGTGATCGGCGCCACGGCGCTCGTGTACTTCGCGATCGTCGCGCTCATCGGCATATGGGCCACGCGGCGCACCCGTTCCGCGGCCGACTTCTTCGTGGCCGGACGGAGTCTCGGCCTGTTCGCGCTCGCGATGGCGGCCATGGCGTCCACGCTGTCGGGGTTCGCGTTCATCGGCGGGCCGGGGCTCGTGTACACCGTGGGGTTCGGCGCGGTGTTCATCGTGCTGCCGGCCGCGCTCACGAACTCCATGGGCGCGTGGGTGATGGCCAAGCGGCTCCGGTTGCTCGCCGACGTGCGCGACGTGATGACCATCCCCGACGCAATCGGCGCGCGCTATGATTCGCGGCTCGCGCAGGGGCTGGCGGCGGTCGCGATCATCATCGGCGTGATCGGTTACATGGCCACGAACCTGCTCGCGCTCGGGCTCGTCATCGACGCGATCTTCGCGCCCGGGCTCGGCGTGTCCATCTGGGTCGGCACCCTCGTCGTGCTCGCGTACTCCGTCTCCGGCGGCATCCTCGCGGGCATCTGGAACGACGTGTTCCAGGGGCTGCTCATGGCCGTCACGTCGGCGGCGGTGTTCGTGTACGCGCTGCACGCGGGCGGCGGCTTCGCGGGCATGTCGCGCACGATTCTCGCCGCCGAGCCGGCGCTGCTCGCGCCGTGGGGCATGCTTTCGCCGCTCGCCGCGCTGTCGTTCTTCTTCGTGTTCGGGCTCGGTGCGCTCGGACAGCCGCACGTGATGCACAAGTTCTTCATGCTGCGCGATCCGCGGCGGCTCAAGTGGTATCCGCTGCTCATGACGATCGCGCTCACGGTCACGCTGCTGCTGTTCGTGAGCGTGGGGCTGGCCATGAAGGCGCTGGTGCTCGGCGGAGTCACGCCGGCCCCAGGATCGCCCGACCACGCCACGCCGCTGTTCCTCCTGCGGTTCACCCCGGTTCCAATCGCCGCGCTCGTCTTCTCGGGCGTGGCGGCGGCGATCATGAGCTCGGTGAACTCGTTCATGAGCATCGGCGCCGCGGCGTGTACGCACGATCTGCCGGTGGCATTCGGCACGCGGCTTCGGAGCGAGCTCGCCTGGGGTCGTTTCTGGACGGTGGTGCTGTCGCTGCTCGCCGCCGGCGTCGCGCATGCGTCGGGCATGCTGGTGGCGTTTCTCGGGATCTTCGGCTGGGGGCTCTTCGCCTCCACGCTCGTGCCCGCGCTCGCCGTGGGGCTCAACTGGCCGGGCGCCACGCGCGCCGGCGCGGTGAGCTCGATCCTCACCGGGCTCGTGACCACGCTCGTGCTCGAAACGCTCGCGTATGCCCGCGTCTTCACGTTTCCTTCCGGCGTGACGGCCACGGCGATCGCGCTCGTATCCGCGCTGCTGGTGTTCTTCGGCGTGTCGTGGTATACGCGGGAGACGGCGGACGCGACGCTGGCGCCCGACGTACGCGTGGTGATGGAGGTGTAACAGTGGACGATCCATGGGCATGATGCGACGATCGAACGGACGGAGCACACGATGACGAAGACATTCGAGGCCCTCGTGGTGGGTGATGCATGGGAGTGGAGCCGCACGGTCACCGATGCGGAGGTCAGGGCCTATGCGGAGATCACCGGCGATTTCAATCCGGTCCACGTGGATGCCGAGGCCGCCGCGGCCAGCGGGTTCGGGGAGCGCATCGCGCACGGCATGCTCACGGCGGGGTTCATTTCGGCGGCGATCGCGAGCGGTGTGCCGGGGGCGGTGTACGTGACGCAGACGCTCACGTTCCGCCGGCCCGTGCGGCTCGGGGAGACGATCACGGCGCGGGCGGAGGTCGCGGAGATCATGGTGCGCCGGCGGTGGGTGCGGCTGGTCACGACGTGCCGGAATCAGGACGGCAAGGTGGTGCTCAATGGCGAGGCGGTGGTGGCGGTGCCGGGGTGAAGGTGCTCGGCGCGGTGGGGGCTGGGGACTGCCGGTGGTGCTGGAGCGGGATCGCCCGTACGAGGTCGCAAGCGGCGGGTCGGTAGCCGCGAGTCGCGAGGGTACTTGCGACTCCTGCCTCTGGACCCGGCGCCGGTGTTCCATCCCGAGGGTGTCAGGAGCGACAAAGCCGGCCAAGGGCCTGTACGGATTTCTGTGTGTGGGGCCATACTCTCCCTTGGAGGGGAACAT